>CAVSQP010000001.1:0-58651 GCA_963730125.1 Vulcanimicrobiota bacterium
GCATCGCCGCGACCACGTCCGATACGAAGACGAAATCCCTCGTCTGCTCGCCGTCGCCGAAAATATCGATCGGTGTACCGCGCCGGATACGATCGCAGAAGGTCGAGATAACACCGGAATAAGGCGAGCGCGGATCCTGTCGCGGTCCATAGACGTTGAAAAGGCGCAGTCCGACGGTGGGAATGCCGTGCACGTAGCTGGCAACACGCGCATGCAGTTCGCATCCATATTTGTCGGCGCCATAGGCCGAAAGCGGAGCACATGGGGAACTTTCGGCGATCGGGACCGTCGCGGCATCGCCGTATACCGCGGCCGATGACGCATAGACCACCGGTATTCGCGTCGGCAGGCGGCGGATTGCGTCGAACAGCGTGATAGTTGCGGTGAGGTTCGCACGAATGTGCGCCGAGCCAGTCGACGACGGCGCGTTCGACCGAGGCGATGGCGGCAAGATGGAAGCACCCGGCGACACCTTCCACCGCGTTGCTCACCGCGCCCGGGTCCGCCACGTCACCTTCGATCAGTTGAACGCCCGCCGGCAGGTTCTCACGCCTGCCGATGGAAAGATCGTCCAGCGCACGGACCGTATCGCCGCTTGACAGCAGAGCCTCGCACAGGTGGGAGCCGATGAACCCTGCGCCGCCGGTGACCAGCCACGCCGTCACGCGGAAAGTTCGCCGCTGGTTACCAGGCGCGCGCCAAGCCGGGTCAGTCGCTCACGCGCTTCGTTCATGGATGTGCGGTCGCTTGCCAGCGGAATGCCGATGCCGCGGCACGCGTCTTCGATCACCACAACGTCATAGCCGAGGCGCACGGCATCCTCGGCCGACCAGGCGACACAGAAATCCGTCGCCAGGCCCGTCAGAAACACACGCCGGAACCCACGCTGGCGCAGCCACCCTTATCCAGTCCGGTCGCGGTGCACCGGTCGTTCTCGAAGAAGGTCGAGTAGCTGTCGATAGCCGGATGAAAACCCTTGCGGATGATTACCTCCACCTTGGTCAGGTCCAGTTTCCGGCCACGGTCGCGTTGGGGGATCCTTGCAGGGCGTGGTCCGGCCATAGCACCTGCTGACCGGACGGCATGGCGATCGTGTCGTAGGGCTTGTATCCCGAATGGGCGCTGGCGAAGGAGCTGTGTCCGGGCGGGTGCCAGTCCCGCGTGGCGAACGCATGGTCGAAGTGCGTCAGCAGCCGATTGATCACCGATACCACCGCGTCGCCATCCGCCACGGCGAGTTCGCCGCCCGGCATGAACGTCGGCTGCACATCGACCAGGCCGATTATGTCCGTCGTTCGATCGATCCCAATACCGCTCATTGGCCGCGCTCCCTGGTCAGCCACCCGGGACGATAGTATGGAACCCCGCGCCTGTTCATACCCTGACGGCACCTTTCGGAAGGACCCGGAAATGCGATCACTGCGCCTGACACTGCTCGGGCTGCTGCTGGCGCCCGCCATCGCCGCCCAGCCCGCCATGGCTGCCAATTTCCGTTGGGGCAACGATGGCGACGTTGGCGCGATGGACCCTGCCACGAGGCAGGAGACGGTGCAGCTCTCGTTTCTCGCGAACATCTATGAACCGCTGGTGCGGCGCGATCGCAATCTGGCCGTGGAGCCGGCACTGGCAGTGAAATGGTCGCAGACCAGTCCCACCGTCTGGCGCTTCGAACTGCGCCCGAACGTGAAATGGCAGGACGGTTCGGCGTTCACCGCGGATGATGTGGTGTTCTCCTCTGCATCGCATCATGGCAAAGTCGTCGGCGATGCGCGCGCCGATGTCGATGGTGAGACGAACTTCCTGATCATGTCGAAGGCATGGTGCGAGGAGCATCACGCAACCGAGCCCGTCATCATCGGCGGCACCGAAGACAACTATGCAGTGCACTACGCTACGGCACAGGCCCCTTCAAACTGGTCTCGCGCGAGCCGGACCATGCGACCGTGGTGGAGAAGAGTTCCGGCTGGTGGGACAAGCCGGAGCACAATCTCGATCGCGTCGAGTTCGATGTCATCGGCAATGCCTCGACCCGCGTCGCCGCTTTGCTTTCTGGCGAGATGGACATGATCTATAGCGTTCCGCCGCAGGACATGAAGCGCATCGCGGGCGCGTCCGGACTTCATCTGATCCAGAACCCCGAGCTGCGCACAATTTATCTGGGCTTCGATATCTGGCGCGACGAACTGGCGAGTTCCGATGTCAAAGGGCAAGAACCCGTTCAAGGACCAACGCGTGCGCCAGGCGTTTGCCCTGGCGATCGACGAACCGACCATCGTGCAGAAGGTGATGCTCGGGCTGGGGCATCCGACCTGGCTCATGCGGGACTCAGGGGTGAACGGCTACGACGCGGCGCTGAACGTGCCGGCCTAAGCCGGATCCGGCCAAGGCGAAGCAACTGCTGGCCGATGCCGGGTATCCCGACGGATTTCGCGTCGCCTTCGACTGTCCGAACGACCGCTACGTGATGGACGAGCAGACTGCACGGCGATCACCTCGATGCTGGCGCGGATCGGCATGAAGATCGATCTGATAGCACAGACCAAGGCGAAGGACTTCGCCAAGATCCTCGCGCCGAGATACGACACCGACTTCTATATGCTAGGTCGGACTCCCCGCGACGTATGGCGTACAACTGGCACGGATACTGGCTGCTCGGTACGCGGGCCGGCGGCCGGGGCGAGTTGAACGTCAGCGGCTATTCCAACCCGGGAATGGACGACCTGATCAACAAGATCGCCGTCGAGAGCGATCAGGTAAAGCGCAATGCGATGATCGACGACGCGGCGCGGAAATGCCTGCAGCAGGATCTGCCGGTGATGCCGCTGCACCAGCAGGTAATTGTCTGGGCCGCGAAGGACAAGGTCGATCTTGCGCAGCTTGCCGACAACTTCTTTCCGTATCGCTACGTGAAGGTGAAATAGGAGGGCGGACTTAGGGCCCGAGGCGACGTGAGTGCGTAGGTTGAGGATGACGTTCGGTACCATCGTTGTCATCCGCGCCCCTTTTCCTATGGCCTCGTCGTCATCCCCGCGAACGCTGCGACCCGGTCGCCGCCTGAGATCCCCGCGTTCGCGGGGATGACGATAGAGCGCGGATGGCGGACAGAGCGGGGATGGCGACAGAGCGGGTATGACGACAGTAGTCACGATCCGCGGAGATTGCGATCCGCGGGTGAGGTGATTTGCTTGCTCCGCCTCGGATCCCAAGGTTGCGCTTACACTCGACAACACCTGCTGCAAACATTGACGCCGCGCGCCCCTTGGGTTGGAACGGGTCCATCGAAAGGAATTTCGCCATTTGACCCGTATGCTGATCGCCGTCGGGGTGATGTTCTGCAGCAGACCTGCGGCTCGGTCGGCAGAGTGCTGCCTGCCGTGCTCGCTCCGCTGATCATTCTCGAACTGCACGCTGATCCGTCCTGGGTTGGGGTATATTTCGGACTGACAGCCATCGCCGCGCTCATCGGGCAACTCGGATCTGGCGGGTTCATTATCCGCCACGGCGCTATCCGCATGAGTCAGGTCGCATTGCTCTCGACCGGTGGCGGGATGGTCGCGATCATCGGAGGCGCGGCGGGCTTCGTGCTGTCAGCGCTGGTCGGCAACAGCATCGCCGCTGTCGCTACGCCCGCCAGTTCACAGTTGCTTGGCCGATGGTCTATCAGGCGGTACGCCGTTCGCATTCTCGGTCACGCACATCTGCCATTCCGGCGGGCATTTTGCTCGGCGGCTGGCTCGGTCCGGCTCTGGCTCAATCCATGGGGTGGCGCGGCACGATGCTGATCAGCGCCGCAGCCTGCTGGTGCTTTGCCCTGCTGCTGCAACCACTGCATGGACGGCTTGATACCGATGCACTGCCGATGCACGCGATCCACCTGTCGGATTTTCGGACCACGATCACGGGCGTGCTGGCAGTGGGAGAACTGCGCGCACTTTCCTTCGCCTGCTTTGCATTCAACGGTCTTCAAGCGGTGTTTATCGCCTACTTTGTCACTTACCTCACCGCGCTTGGCTATAACCTGGTGGCTGCCGGGGCGCTATTCTCCACGGTCATCGCCATCGCCATCCCGTGCCGAATCCTCTGGGGCTGGGTGGGCAGCTTCTATGTCGCGCCACGAACCGTGATGGCGTGGCTGGCATTCGGGATGGCGGCGAGCGTTGTGCTGAGGGGTCGAATATTACATCGCCTATATCGGCGGCCGGCATCCCGGCGGAACGAATCAAGACTATGCGTTCGTGCGCGGCGTGCCGCACGATAACCGGCGCATGTTCACTTCGGCTTGCGGTCTTGCGGTAATTTTCGGAAAGCCGCGCACGAGCTGCGCGGCGACCGGCGCCGTCGCCGCAAACGCTCCCTAGGCGGCTGCTACTCTTCGACTAGCTCCAACATCTCGGGACGATAGCGCGCTCCGGCCGTCCGCGATGCGAGACCGTCGAGGCGTTCGAGTTGCTCGGGCGTGAAATGCAGATCGAGCGCTGCGACGTTCTCCTCTAAGTAGCGGACGCGCTTGGTTCCGGGGATCGGCACGACGTCGTCGCCGCGAGAGGCGACCCACGCCAGCGCAACCTGCGCCGGCGTCGCAGCCAGCTCGCCGGCAACCTCGCGCACGACCTCGACGATCCGTTCGTTCGCGCGGGCGTTCTCGTGTGAGAAGCGCGGATTGGAGCGGCGGAAATCGTTCTCGGTCAGCTCGCGAACGTCGAGCGCGCCGGTGAGAAATCCGCGCCCCAGCGGGCTGTAGGGAACGAAACCAATTCCCAGCTCGCGGACCGCGGGAAGCACTTGCTTTTCGACGCGCCGTTCCCAGAGCGAATACTCGCTTTGCAGCGCGCTGATCGGGTGGACCGCATGCGCGCGCCGCAACGTCTCGACCGATACTTCCGAGAGTCCAAGGTAGCGCACTTTACCCTCCTCGACCAGCTCCTTCATCGCGCCGACCGTCTCCTCAATCGGCACCGACGGATCGCGGCGATGCAGGTAATAGAGATCGATCACGTCGATGCCGAGCCGCTCTAGCGACTCATCGGCAACGCGCTTCGCATTTTCCGGCGTGCCGTTGACGCGGCGCGTAGCGTCGCCGACGGCGAAGCCGAACTTGGTTGCTATCACCGCCTCGTCGCGCCGGCCGCGCAGCGCGCGTCCGACCAGCCGCTCGTTGGTATGCGGCCCGTAAACTTCGGCGGTATCGAAAAAGTTCACGCCCAGCGCCAGCGCGCGATGAATAGTGGCGATGGCTTCGTTTTCATCGGCCGGACCGTAGGCAAAGGTCATGCCCATGCAGCCGAGCCCGAGCTCCGAGACGACTAGACCTTGCGTACCGAGCTTGCGTCTGTTCCATTAAACGACGACCGTGGTTGGATTAGTGAGAGTTCGAAATCGAGGCTGAAGGCTACGGCGCGCACCGGACCGACGAAGGCGTAGCCGAGATACAGGTTCGGCGCGACCATGCGGATCTCGTTGCGTATCCAGCGAGCCAGGCTCGACGTCCGCGAGTAGTCGAGGACGATACAGGCTTTCCCGTCGATGCGGCTTGGGCCGAGATAGACCTCGGCTGGGACGGCGTCGACGCCCAGAGGCGTAATGCGGTTGACGAGACGGCCGCGCGCGGCGTCAAAGGTCTTGCCCTGCCAGGCGAAGATGTGAACGAGCTCGGCGATGTCTTTGCTATACGAAACCCCGGGAGAGACGATCGCCGCGCCGCGAGCCGGGCCGTCCGGAATGACGCCCGGCGGGCTCGAGCGATAAAGAGCTTCGAGTTGCGCGGGCGTCATGGTGAGAAGCCGCGCTTGATCGAGCGGCGCTGCTGTTACCACCGTTTGACCGATCGTTGGTTAGGCCGGAGCGCCTTCTTTGACGGCCGAGCGCAGCCAGCTGCGCAGTTCTTCGTTATCCGCGTGCTTGTGCACCGAAACGGCGTGCTGCGCGGCGGCCTCGACCAACTCGTCGTTGTTGTCGGCCGAAATTGCGATCGAGCAGTTGGTCTCACTGGGATGCTGACGGCAGTCGATAAACTTGCGGGCCATGAGCCTTCTCCTTGTCCAGTTCGGGGCCGCAACGTTTCAACGTGCCGGGGCCCGGTACCTTATGTCCGCGGCGGCTCGTTCGCCGGTTTCGATCGCGCCGTTGACCGTGCCGCCTTGGCCGTCGGTTGAGGTCGCCTCACCGGCAAAGAAGAGGGTCTGCTCGATCGGCGCTCCGAGTATCGCCCGAGCCTCGCCGCCGCCGACGGAGACGTAACTGTACGCGCCGCGCGAAAGCGGATCGGCGCTCCAATCGTGCATCGCGCCGCCTTCGAGTTCGTCGCGGGCAGCGGCAGTTGCGCCCAGCATCTCGCCGAACTGGTCGCGGGCGCGTTCGATCAACTTCGCTTCGCTCGATCCTTGCAGCGCGAGCGCCTTTGGTCCGCCGGCCCACGCGACGATCAGCCGGCTGCGCAGCGGTAACTGGGTCCAGAATGCCGGGAAGCCACGCTCGCTGCGAAAGAATGCGGCGTCACGATAGCGGCCGCCCTCGATCGTCTCCCAAAACGGAGTGCGAAACCAGAGCACGACTTTGACGGCGTGCCCCATCTCGATATGATGCAACGCGGTAAGTTTTTCTTGCGGAAGCTCAGGCTCGAATTTAATAGACGTCTCGTCGCCTTCGTGGCGTAAGACGCCGACCGGCAGCGTTACGACGGCGGCTGCGGCTTCCACGGTGCGCGCCGTGCCGTCGGAACGCAGCGCCTCGACGCGAACGAAGCCGGGGCGCCACGCAATCGCGCGCACGACGGTGCGCAGCGCGATTTCGACGCCGGCGGCGGCGCAATCGCTTTGGAGCCGCGCGACGATGGGCTCGTATCCGAAGAGCGGTCGCGCCGCGGTAGAGTCGACGCCGGTGGCCCATTCTTGTGCGATCGAAACGACGCTCGCAATCGATGGATCGGCGGCTTCGAAACCTTCCACGAAGCCTCGCGCGGCGTCGGCGGCGCGGCGCATGGTTTCGTTTGTTTCGAAACGCTTTAGATAGGAATCGACGCTTTCGTCCTGGGCCAGCAAGCGCGCGCGATCGAAGAGCGCCGCCGACTCGAGAAAATCGTTGTCGTCGCGCGAGAGTTCACTACCTTGGCGGCTCCACGACTCTCCGCCGATGTCGATCGCGGCGCTCGCGGTCTCCCGCAGCAGGGTCATCGTTTCGGGCGCCGGCCCGTGAATGAACTCGGCGCCGAGCTCGGCGCGCACCGGTGAACCTTCGATCGGACGCGAGAACGCGCGGCCCCCGGTGCGATCGCGCGCTTCGAGCAGCACGACGCGCCTTCCCGATCGCGCGAGGCGGCGCGCGGCGGCTAGGCCGGCAGCACCGGCACCAATGACGACGACGTCGGCATCCATCGGAGAGAGTATACGGTTAAGAGCCGGCTACCGCTTCTTCGGCGGTCTTGCGGCTGCCCAGAAGGATGAGCACCACCGACGCGACGATCGCCGCGCCGCCGGCGACGATGTGCCACGTGACCGGCTCCCTCAGGATGAGCACGCCGAGAATCACCGCGACGATCGGATTGACGTACGCATAGGTCGCCACGGTGAGCGTGGGAAGGGTGCGCACCGCGTAGGCGTATGCGCTATAGCCGAGCATCGCGCCGGCGGTGATGAGCCAGAGCATACCCCAGAGCGATTGCGCCGTTACGGTCGCGAAGCTGAAGTGGGCGCCTTCGCCCAGCAACAGACCGACGACCAGTGAGAAGAATCCGCCCATCGTCATCTCCAACGCGGCTGTGAACGGATGATGCTTGCCATCGGCGGCGTAGATCGACCCGACCGCCCACGAAAGCGAAGCCAACAGCAAGAGCGCCGAAAGCAATGCGTCGGCGTGCGAGCCGCTCTTGCCGACGAGCGCGACGATGCCGGCCGTGCCAACGATCATGCCGGCGATGGCGACGGCACCCGGCATTCGACGGGCGCGCAACGAGTCGAGCAGCACCATCCAGATCGGAGTGCTGGCAATAAGCAGCGCGGAGGTGCCCGACTCCTGGCGCGTTTCGACCACACAGAGAAGGCCGTTGCCGATGACCAGCAGCAGCACCGCAGTGATCGCGATGCGCGTCAGCTGTTCGCGCGTCGGCATTGCGGGCTTTTCTTTAGTGAAGAGCCATTGCAGAGCGAAAAGCAGGCCGCCGGCAATAACGTAGCGGCATCCCGTCATGAGATAGGGCGGAATGCTCGCGACGGCGACGCGGATACCTAAATACGTCGATCCCCAAACGAGATAGACGACCAACAGCGAGATCCACGGCAAAGCCTTGCCTCTTGCGGGCATGCCCGCAAGAAGGCGTCTGAATGGAGCGGAGGTTGCGTTGGTCTAGGTGTTTTCCCGAACGGTTCGCTTGGCGCGATCGACGTCGGCGAGCACGCTTTCCTTCGCCTGATTGGCCATCGAACCGGCCTTCTCCGAGACGGTCATCTCGTCGCCGGCAACGTCGCGCTTCATTTGCTCGCCCTCCGCCGCCGAGCGATGTCCGGCTTCGGTTAGCGCATCCTTAACGTTCTTCGCGGCGTCCTTGATCGCGTCGAGACCCTTTTCGAGTGCATCTTTTGAACTCATGAAACGACTTTACCTTAATTGCGCCGGATCTAAACGATCGTCAGACTCTCCGGACGACAAGAATTGTAGCGTCGTCGCGCATGTTATCGTCGGAATAGGCCTTGACGTCCTCAAAGAGGGCGTCGGCTAACTCCTGCGCTCCGAGATAACGGTGCTGTACGAGTCGTTCGCGCAAACGCTCGACGGTAAAGAGCTCGCCCCTTTCGTTCGAGGCCTCGGTCAAGCCGTCGGTATATAGAACTACGCGATCGCCGGCCTCGAGCGTCGTTTCCTGAATCGTGTAGCGAGCGCCCGGCTCGACGCCCAGCACGATACCGTGCCGGCCCATGATTTCTACGTCGTTGGCCGAGCGGCGGAGAACGAGCGGCGGCTCGTGGCCGGCGTTAACGACTTCGAACCTGCCCGATCCGGCGTCAATCGTGCCCAGCAGCAGGGTGATGAAATAATCCGTCTCGTCGAGATCTTCGAGAACCACGTCGTTGGCGTGCCGCGCGATCGCAGCCAGCTCGCCGTGTCCGAGTACTTGAATCAAGCCTCGCAGCAAATAGCGCAGCATCAGCGCGTTGATGGCCGCGCCAAGCGATTTGCCCGACGCATCTCCCAGGCCGAAGAGCAGATGATCGCCGCGGGAGAAAACGTCAATATAATCGCCACCGACCAAACGCGCCGGCTCGGCGTGGATACCCACGTCGAGCCCCTGCACTTTCGGAACGGTGACGTTGAGCAGCGCGCTCTGAATGCGCTCGGCCGCAATGTCGTATTGACGCGCTGCATCGTCGCCCGCCGTCAGGGCGCCAATGGCCTTTGCGACCGATTGCCACATTGCGTTCGGCTACTGTAGCCGTTATTAGGGGCTGAACGATGCGATCTCGTTGGCGTCGCGCAACGACGTCCACCAGCGCGAGCCGTCGTACACCAGCGAGCGCGCCTCTTCGGGCATCGCGCCAATTGTTTCGAACGGCGGGGCGCTCTGCGAAACGTCGAGCGTGCCGAACTTGAGGTCTTCGAACTCCTCGTCGGCCGAGATCATGTAAAACCGTCCGTCGGGACCGAAGCCGAAACCGGCGCAGCGCGTCGGCAACGCGATCTCGCGCTCGATCGTCATGTCGGGCTGAAGGACGAGTATGCGGTGAAAGCCCATCTGCCCGAGATAGAGCGTCGTTCCCGAAGCTGCAAGATGCGAACCGGTGAAATCGGGACACGCAGTCTTGCTGCTGAGATCGAAGCCGCCATCGGGCGTCAACCGGTAGAGAAAGCGATCCTCTTCTTCACCGTGCGCGATGACGGCGCGCATTTCGTTTCCGACTACGGTTAGACCATAGGGTCGTCCAGGAGCTTCGATTTCCTGTCGCACGCTCCACGACTGCGGATCGATCGCGTAGATGCGATGCGTGTCCCACGAGCCCACCCACAGAAGGCCGTTCAGATAAGCGAGCGGGTGCGGACGAGAAGCCGGCGCGGGATGCCGGTCGAGTTTTTCGGTGATTTGCATGCCCGCAGAAAGGCACCCAAACCGCCGAAGGTTGCGCTAGGTAACGCCCTCGAGGCGGCGGTGAATCGCACCCTCGCTCGAGCTAAGTGGCGACCCTTCTCCCCCGCGGCGAGTGGCGACGATCTCGGCGAGAATCGAGAGCGCGGTTTCGGCCACCGTCACGCCGCCGATGTCCAGCCCGGCCGGCCCGTGAATGCGCGCGAGTGCCGCGTCGTCAAACCCCTCTTCGCGCAGCGACGCGCGACGCGCCGCTTGCGAGCGGCGGCTTCCTAGCAGCCCGACGTATGGAGCCGCAGAGCGCAACGCGCAGCGCAACCCGGGCAGATCGAACTTCGGATCGTGAGAAAGCACCACGATCGGCGTGCGCTCCGAGAGCACGGCCGGCAGATACTCTTCCGGCCACTTCGTTACTATTTCGTGCGCGTCGGGGATGCGCTCTCTGGTTGCGAAGGCGGGACGCGGATCGACGACGACGACGTTATAGTCGAGGCGACGTCCGAGCTTCGCCAGTTCGGCAGCGAGCGTCGTAGCGCCGACGAGAATCAAACGGTCCTTCGGCGCGAAACGATGCTCGAAGGCAACGCCTGCGCCGCTCTCGTCCTCGTATGCAAAACGCACTGCGGCTTCGCGCTCGCCCGCCGCGATGGCAGCTGCTTCGCCGGCAAAGTCGCGCTCCGGCCGCCAGACGACCAACTGCATAACCGCACCGCAGGCCGTTCCACCGAGCAGCGCGTCGTCGCTGGTGAGATTGATGTCGAGGCGCCTCGTCTTGCCGTCGGCGGCGGTCATGAGGCACGCCTCGACGATCTCTGCTTCATAACAGCCGGCGCCGATGTTGCCGAAGATGCGGCCGCCCGCATCGACGGCAATTGTCGTTCCGATCGGAGCCGTCGCCGCTTCGCGCAGCGCGACCAGCGTCGCCAAGGCGAAGCTGCGTTGCTCGCCAAGCCAGTCGGCCGCTATTGCGAAAACGTCACGCACTTGCGGCGATCCTCACGCGCCGTCCCAGCCGCTCTAACGCCTCGATTCGCTCCAGTGAGGTGAACGTCGTCACGTATGGCAGCGCGGCAGCCATGGCCCGCGCCGACGGTGCGTATCCTGCCGACGCCGAGTCGGGATTCACCCAGCCGATCGCGGCGCTGCGGCGGCCGATGGCGCGCATCGCGCGTTGCAGCTGGGCGATCTCGCCGGCATCGAGACCGTCGCTTACGACGATCACGAACGTTTGGTCGTTGAGTTTTCCGCCGTGGCAACGCACGAACTCCGTTAAGCTCGCTCCGATGCGCGTGCCGCCGCCCCACGCCTCCCCGAGATGCTCGAGACGCTGCGACCGGGTGCGAGCCACCCCGCGCAAACGGCGCGTAACGTCGAGCAGCTCCGTGCTGAATAGAAAGACGTCGGCACGCCGGCTCCGCGTGCACAGCGCTTGCGCGAACTGCAGCATCTTTGGGGCATGTTCGCTCATCGAGCGGCTGCCGTCGAGCAGCAATACGAAGCGCGGATTGCGCAGGGGATGTCCGAGCGCGTGCATCTCGATGAGATCCCCGCCGGTTCGCAGACACGCGCGCAGCGTCCGGCGCAGATCGAACCGCTCGCCGCGACGCCGCGGCTTCCAGCGCAGCGACCGGCCTAACCGTAATCGCGTGACGATGCGATCGGCCGCACGCCGCGCCGCGTCGCGTCCCTCTACGGGGATCGCGGGCGCTTCGGTGGCACCGCTTGCCGGACTGTAGCGCGCGAGCATCGCTTGCCACGCTTGCGCGAGGCTCTCGCCCTCTGGGCGCCGCTCTATGCGAACGGGGCGTTTCTCGGCGGGTGCGTCGCGTGACTCCGGACGCTCGCGCCGAGCGTGACGCTGTTGCGCGACGCCCAGCGATTTGCTCGTGAAGAACGATGCGAAAGCGCGAGCGAAGGGATCGAGCTCTTCGGGGCGACTGCAGCAGACGCTTTGCAGCGCGGCGGCGACGCGCCGCCGATCGGCAACGCCGGCGATCTCCAGCGCCCGCAGCGCATCGATCGCCTCACCGGGGCCGAGGTTGAATGCGTGTTCGCGCCGTAAGAGCGCGCAGAACTCCACGACCTTCGCCGTCAGGGTTGCGCCGCACTCAAGCATGCGTTAGCAGCGGCGCATACTGCGTTCGCATCGAGCGCAGCAGCTCCCAGTCTTCCTGTACTTTGAGAATGCAGCCGGCCGTCGCCTCCAGCGTGCGTTCGTCGAGCGCGTTGCGATGGAGCCGCACGAGTGCCAGCGCCCAATCGAGACTCTCGGCCGTGCCGGGCACGCGCGCGAACGGCTGCTCGCGCAAGAACTCCATGAAGCGCGCGATCTGCTCGGCAAGGCGCTCGTCGATACCCGCAACGCGCGCCCGCAAGACGGCAATCTCGCGCTCGACGGACGGATAACCGATCCACCAGTAAAGACAACGCCGGCGCAGCGCGTCGGAGAGATCGCGGGTGCGATTCGACGTGACCACGACCACGGGGCGGTGGGCCGCGCGCAGCGTTCCGATCTCGGGAATAGTCACTTGGAACTCGCCCAACAGCTCGAGCAGAAAGGCTTCGAAGGCTTCGTCGGCTCGGTCGATTTCGTCAATCAACAGGACCGGTGCGCGCTCTTGCGAGATCGCTTCGAGCAGCGGGCGCGAAAGCAAGAACTCCCGGCCGAAGATTTGCGCTTCGCGCTGTTCGAGGGAGAGCTCGCCGCCTTCGGTCAAGCGAATGTGCAGCAACTGCCGAGGATAGTTCCACTCGTAGAGCGCGCTGGCGGCATCTAGGCCTTCGTAGCACTGCAAGCGGATGAGCTTGGTCTGCAATACCTCGGCCAGCACCTTGGCGCTCTCGGTCTTACCGACGCCGGCGGGTCCTTCGACCAGCAACGGCTTCTCCAAGGCCAGCATCAACTCCAACGCGGTGGCAAAATCGTCGTCGGCGATGTATCCGCTTTGTGCGAACGCCTCGCGCAGCCGTTGCGCGTTCATGCGTGCACGGGCCGGACGTAGCGCGCCGGTTCGGCCGCGAAAGCCGCGTGACAGCCGGAGCAGCAAAAGTAATAGGCGGTTCCTTCAAACTCGGTGCGATGCTGTGCGCCGGCCGGATCGACATCCATGCCGCAGACCGCGTCGACGGCGAGCTGCGACGGCGCCTCGACTTCTTCTCCCGGCGGCTGCGCTTCAAGCGTCGCAACGATTTCGGCAAGAATGGAGATCGCAACATCGGTTGGACGGCGCGCTCCGATGTCAAGACCGGCCGGATTGCGCACCTTCGCGATGCGCTCGGGCGCGACGCGCACGCTGTTCCAGCGCTCCGAAAACGCCGGCGGCGCGCCTGCGGCTGGCCAGCAATCCGGTATAGGCCGGCGCGACCGCGAGCAGTGCTTCCAGTGCCGCTTCGTCGTAGTGGCCTTGCGACGCGACGACGCAGACGAGCGCGGAGCGCTCGATCGGATCGAGGGCATCGAGAAAACTCGGCAACTCGTCGAGAACGATCGCGTGTGCTGCCTCACCGTCGCGCAGCTCACCGCGTTCGGCGGCGGCGACGACGCGGACGACGCGGTAGCCGTCGAGCGCCGCGGTCAAACGCGCGAGCGCTTCAGCAACGGGGGTAAGGCCGGCGACCAGCAACGTTCGCGCCGGCAAGTGCGGCTCGATGTAGACGTCAACGGCACCTTCGGAGGCGCACCCCATGGGCACCACGATGGCTTCGCCGAAAGCGGCAGGTTCGGGATCGGGATTGGCGCCGGGGCGAATCTGCACCAGCCGGGGACTTCCGCGCGCAATGGCTTCGAGCGCGTGGCGACGCACGATGTCGCGCGTGCACGCGCCGCCGACAAAACCTTGTATCCGTCCGTCGGAGAAGACCAGCGCACGGTCTCCGAGATGCGCGCTGACCGGCGCGCGACGCTCGACGACCGTAGCGATCGCGTAGGGCGTGCGCGCACGCTCGAGCCGTGCGGCGCGTTCGAAGAACTCGCCCGCGTTCATGCTTTCAACCGGTGCTAAGGCGCTTGCGAACGTTCTCGAAGGTCGTCTCGATCACTTTACGCGCCTGAGCGTCGACGACGCGGCCACCGGCCGTGGCGATCGGTCCCCGCAGCGACGCCGTTCCCTTCCAATTCAAAACGGTAACCGAGTCGCCGTCGGCCGATAAATCCGCGCCGGCAACCAAATCCACCACGCTGCCCAAGCCGCCGCCGTTGATCTTCATGTCGAGATGGTTCCCATCGGCAGCCGGCTGCAGCGCGACCTTGAACTTCAGCTTTCCACGCACCGGCCCGAGCGCGACCCCAACCGTCGCTTCGAAGTTATGCGCGTCGATAACGTTTGTCGCCTGAACGTCGGGCAGACACGAAGCGACCTTGGCGGGATCGTTGATAAAGCTCCACACCGTGGCCTTATCTGCCGTGATCCGCTCCTGACCGCTCCACTGTAGGTCCATCGTTCGTCCTTCGACAAGCTCAGGATGACACGCTGCCGTCACGGATGGCGCGCCAGATTTTTTCGCGCGTCAGCGGGATGTCGATGTGCGTTACGCCGAGCGGCGCCAGCGCATCCATCACGGCGTTGACGAAGGCCTGCGGCGAGCCGACGTTGGGACTCTCGCCGACGCCTTTGGCGCCGATCGGATGATGCGGGCTAGGCGTGACGGTGTTGCCGGTCTCCCAGTGCGGCGTTTCCAGCGCGGTCGGAATCAGGTACTCGGTAAAATCGGTGTTGAGATTGTTGCCGCTTTCGTCATACTTGATCTCCTGCATGAAAGCGATAGCGAAGCCTTCGGTGAGGCCGCCGTGGATCTGCCCCTCCACGATCATCGGATTGATGACGACGCCGCAATCGTCGATGGCGAGAAATCGGCGCACTTTCACCGCGCCGGTGTCGCGATCGACGTCGACGACGGCGATGTACGTTCCGTACGGGAACGTGAGATTCGGCGGATCGTAATAGTACGTCGCTTCCAATCCCGGCTCGGTCTCGGGCGGCGGATTGGTGTACGCGGCAAAGGCAACTTCTTTCATCGTCACGCTCTTGCCGGGCACACCCTTGACACCGAACTTATAGTCTTTCCATTCGACGTCGTCTTCCGGCGCTTCCAAAAGATGCGCGGCAATCTTGCGCGCTTTCTCGCGAATGCGCCGCGCAGCCAGCGCCAACGCACCGCCGGCGACCGGCGTGCTGCGGCTCGCATAGGTGCCCAGTCCGTAAGGCGCCGTATCGGTGTCGCCTTCTTCGACGAGCAGCTCTTGCGGATCGAGGCCGAGCTCTTCACCGACGATCTGCGCCCAAGTCGTCTCGTGACCCTGGCCCTGATGGCGAGTTCCGGTGCGAACGATGCCCGAGCCGGTCGGGTGAATGCGAATCTCCGCGCTATCGAACATCTTGATGCCCAAGATGTCGAACTGCTTGCCGGGGCCGGCGCCGACGGTCTCGGTAAAGGTCGAGATGCCGATCCCCATCAGCTCGCCGCGAGCGCGCTTTTCGGCCTGCTCCTTTCGCAGGTCGTCGTAACCGATCGCATCGAGGGCTTTGCGCATCGTCATCGCGTAATCGCCGCTGTCGTAGGTGAAGCCGAGCGGCGACGGATACGGGAACTGCTCTTTCTTCACGAAGTTGCGCTGCCGCAGCTCGGCCGGATCCATCTCCAGCTTGCGCGCTAGGATCTCCATGCCGCGTTCGATCGCAAACGAGGCTTCGGTGACGCGGAACGAGCAGCGATATGCGATGCCGCCCGGCGGCTTGTTCGTAAAGTATGCGTCGACCTCGGCGAAGGCCGCCGGAAAGTCGTACGAACCGGTGACGATCCCGAACATTCCGGCGGGATACTTGCGCGGATCGGCGGCGGCGTCGAACGCGCCGTGATCGGCAACCGTCGAGACTTTGAGCGCGGTAACGCGGCCGTCTTTGTCGGCGCCGATTTCAACGTCCATGTGATAGTCGCGTGCGAATCCGGTGGTCGTCAGGTTTTCGGTGCGCGTCTCCACCCATTTAATGGGAACGCCCAGAATCACCGAGGCAACGGTGGCGACGACATAGCCCGGATAGACCGGAACCTTGTTGCCGAAGCCGCCGCCCACGTCGGGCGAAATGACGTGAATCTTGTCCTCGGGAATTCCGGTGACGAGCGAAAAGGCGGTGCGGTGCACGTGCGGCGCCTGCGAGGTCATGTAGAGGGTAAGCCGGCCCGTGGCCTTGTTCATGTCGGCCACGATCCCGCAGGGCTCGAGGGGCGCGGGATGACAGCGCGGCGAGAGGATGCGCTCCTTGATGCGAACCGCCGACGAATCGAGTGCGCTCTCGGCCTTAGCCTTGTCGCCGACCTCCCAATGGTAGATGTGGTTGGTCTTATTCTCGCGGTCGTCGCGCAGAATGATCTTATCTTCCTTGGCTCGATACGGATCGACGACCGGATCGAGCGGTTCGTATTCGACATCGACCAGTTCGATTGCATCGGCGGCAATCTCGCGCGACTCGGCAATGACGCCGGCGACTTCCTGATGCTGGTAGAGCGCCTTGCCGAACGCGAGCACCATCTGTTTGTCGTAGCCGTGGAAGGTGGGCAGCCATTCGAGCTTGGCGGCGTCGAGATCTTCGCCGGTGATCACCGCTTTGACGCCGGGAACCGCAAGTGCTTGACTCTTGTCGATGCTCTTGATGCGCGCGTGCGGATACGGACTGTGCACTAGCGCCATGTACAGCATGCCGGGCAGCTTGATGTCGTCGAGATAGCGCCCGCGTCCGCGAATGAATCGCGGATCCTCCTTGCGCTTCATCGCGACGCCGATGGCGTGACGCTGCTTGCCGTCTTCGATCGTTGCGCTCATCACTCAGCTCCCCGCGGCGACGGCGGCGGGTTCGCCGGCGAGCTCGCCGGCGGCCTGCTCGACCGCCTTGACAATGTTTTGGTAACCGGTGCAGCGGCAGAGATTCCCGGAGATTGCCGCGCGAATCTCGGCCTCGTTGGGATCGGGCTTGTGCTTGAGCATCACGTACGCGGTCATCAGCATGCCTGGCGTGCAGTAGCCGCACTGCAGACCGTGCTGATCCCAAAAGGCCTGCTGCAGCGGGTGCAGCTTGCCGCCCTGTTCGAGACCTTCGACCGTCGTAATTTCGTGGCCGTCGGCTTGCACGGCGAACATCGTGCACGACTTTACGGCGCGATCGCCGTCGAGCGCGACCACGCAGCAGCCGCAGCTCGAGGTATCGCAGCCGACGTGCGTGCCGGTCAGGCCGAGCTCCTCGCGCAAAAAGTACGCCAGGAGCATGCGCGGCTCGACGTCGCGCTCGTATTTTGTTCCGTTGACGGTGACGCCGATCTTCATTGCAACTCTCCCACGCCGAGCCGGCGCAGTGCGCGCGATGATCGCCCGGCCGGTCAAAACGCCGGCCATGGCCTTCTTATATTCGACCGATCCGCGGTTGTCGGGCACGGGATCGGCCAGCTTCTCCGCCTCGCGCATCGCTTGCTCGACGAGCGCCTTACTCGGCTTGGCGCCGCGCAGCGCGCTCTCCGCCGCCGCGACGCGAAGGGCTTTGGGGCCTAGCGCGCCTATCGCGATCCCGGCATCGGCGATCGTTCCGTCGGCAGCCAGCGTGATTTGCACCGCCGCCGAAGCGGTGGCAAAATCGCCAACCTTACGCTCGATCTTCTGGTACGAGCCGGACGTGTGCGCCGACGGCGTCGGAAAGCGCACCTCGACGGCCATCTCGCCGCCGCCGACCGCCGTGGTATACGAGTCGACCAAAAAATCGTCGATGGTAACGATTCGCTCGCCCGACTTGCCACGCACCACGACCTCGGCACGCGATGCCAGCGCGGTCACCGGCCAGTCGCCGGCCGGGTCGTTGTGGCAGAGGCTTCCGACCACGGTCCCCATCTGGCGCACGACCGGATCGGCAACGACCGCAGACGTCTCGGAAATTAGATGATAGCGCTCGCCGATTATCGCGGCGGTCTCCAGCGCGAAGTCGCGGGTCGTCGCTCCAACGCGCAGCGAACCCCCGGTTTCTTGAAGGTAACTAAGGCCCGCGATGGGATTGATGTCTACGAGAACGCTGGGGCGGGCGAGACGAAAGCGCATCGCCGGAATCAAGCTTTGGCCGCCCGCCAGCACGCGTGCGTCATCTCCGTACTGAGCGAGCGCCTCGAGGGCCTCGTCGACGGAGCGAGCCGGCCGGTAGTCAAAATTGGCTGGAAACATTGGCGCCTCCAAAATCGTCAGAAGCAAACCTTACTGCGGTGCTGCCCTGGATTCGACGGCGGAAGCGCGGGTCCCGGTTCGCTACGCCCTAACGATTTGAATTCGAAACACGCATACGATTTCGTGACGAACGTGAATTTCCGCGACGCGTTCGTCGCCGTCCGGCGGGGACCATCTCAATCTTGCTCAAAAGTACGGGGATGGGAACTTCAAAACTCGCACTGACGATGCTAGGCTCGGGAGACGTAGAACGCGCGGTCGCATTTTATCGCGACGTGCTCGGGTTAACCGTTACCGGACGCGTGGAGAACTTCGTCTTCTTCGATACCGGCGCGACGACGCTGGCCATCACCGGCGTTCTCGAACCGGCAGGTCCGGGGCCGGCAACGCACGAGTGCGTGTTCGGCGTGGAGAGCGTGAGCGCGACCTACGAGTCGCTGAAAGATCGCATCGATTTCGTCAACGAGCCTCGCGTCGTCAGCGGCGATAGCTGGGGCGTAAACTTCCGCGATCCCGACGGTCATCAATGCTCGTTCTATGGGCCACGATAAGGCGCAGCCGTCCGGACTGCTGCTGGCGCCGTACTCCGGCGAACTGCAGCCGCTCGATCCGGCGACCGAAGCGGGAATACGAGCGCGCATGCGTTCGATACCGATCTTCACCAGTCTCGGCTTCTCCGGCGAGCGGCTCGGCGTCGGATCGTTCGAATGCACGGTCGCGCGCAACAAAGAGTTCGACGGAATCTTCGATTCGTTTCACGGCGGACTGCTCATGACCGCAGCCGATTCGGCTGCGGCGATCGTCGCGTTGACGCTGTGGGGCGCAGAGAGCCGTCATCACAACTACCGACATGAGCATCCGTTTCTTAGCTCCGGCGCGCAGCGACGTCAAACTCTTCGCGCAGGCGATCAAAGCCGGACGAACGCTGGTCCCGGTAGTTGCTAATCTGTGGCGTGAGGACGGAGCGTTGGCTGCCGTCGCACAGATCACGTATATGAGACTGGTCTAGGCCCGTCAGCCGCCCGACGCGCTCGCGCGAAAGTCGCGAAAACCGTAGTCGGCGTTCAAACCCGTGGCGCCTTGCAGGAAGAAACCGATGCCGGGATTTCCGGTTGTAAACGGCGCGCTGCGATCGGTGACCGAGAGTATCTGCGCGCCGTTCTTGTAGACCGTTATCGTTGCGACATTCTTGCCGGAGACGGTCGCTTTCAAAACGTCGCCGTCGGCGCAGCCAATACCGACGCCGTCGAGCTCGGTGAAGCTCGCCAGCGGTCCGTTCCACCGGACGACCTGCGCGTACGGATCGCGAGTGTTGACGCTGCAGTTGATCTCGTATCCCGTGATATCGTGCGCGGCGATGGTGGTGCGCACCCGCAGCTCGACCTCTTCAAAGACACCGTATTGATTCGACGGATTAGGAACCGACAGCGTTGCGCGAACGCTTTGCATGCGGCCCCAGCTGCCGGCGAGCACTGCCGTCGAGTCGGCATAGTTATACGGATAGTACGCGTCGCCGGGCATGGTGCCGAAAGCCATATGCTTTGTCGTTTGCACGTTGGTCCAATCGACGCCGTCGACCCCGCCGTTGAGCCACTTCCCGCCCTCGGAAATCGGGTTCTCGGTCAGCGGAAAGCGCGTGTGATAGCTCCGATGCGTCCTCGCCGGTAAGACGGCGATCGAGGCCGGAGCGAGCGCGTTCGCCGCGGGCGGCACGGAGGCGGTCGCACTGCAGCGGCGAGCAACAGCTCGTTGCGCTGCAGCCGGCGAGCAATAGCGAGAGCGCGGCAAGCAAAAACTCTTCGCGTCAAAAATCTCCTTTGACCCATTGCGAACTCCAGCCCTCACCGAGCGATCCGTGCTGCAGCAGCGCCCGTAGCGCGCTTAGGCTCGCGATCGGCTTGGATCCCCGTACGTTCCATACGGCCACCCACCCACTCGAGCCGAGCGAGAGCGCGAGGATCTCGTAAAAGTGGGCGATGCCGCCGCGCTCGTAGTGGATGAGGCACAGCTTGGCATCACAGGCGGCAAAGATCAAACGGCGTCCGGGCGCACCGGGAACGGGAACGTCGGTCGCGCTAAATTTTCCCCCGGGTTCGGCCATCTGCCACCCCTGCGCGGAAGCACCGTCGACGGTGAATCGTCCGTCGCGAATCGCGGCCGGGAGCGCCGCGAAACGATCGATCTCTTTGAGGTCGGGGAGCTGCGCCATCACGACGTGCGGCGCTGCCGTCGTCGATTGCGCCGCGGTGTGAAGCGGCGCGCTGAGTACAATTGCGGCAAGCAGAGCAGTCACGACGACGGGCTGCCGAGCCTTCATGCCCGCCCGTTCGCGCCGCACCGGAAAATACCCCCGGCGTCGAGAATCACGCTGCGATGAAAAGCTCGACGATTCGACCGATGGTTCGCGACGCGATCGTGGCCGCAGCGCTCGTCGCGAGCACGGCCGCGGCAACGGCACCGCCGGCAGCGACGAAAACCGCGTCGATGGATCTGTTCGCGCGTGCGTCTAATCCGAATCCCACGCTCAACTCGTACACCGCATCGGCGCAGCTCTCCGCCCTGCTCCACGCGATCATCCCGATCCACAAGACCTTCAACGGCACGGTGTACTATCTGCGGCCCACGCGCAAGATCGAATTTCAAAACGTGCCGGGCCCCCTGAGCCAGTTTAAAGAGCTGGCGCAGACGACGCCGAGCTACGAGCAGGCGATGCTGGACTACGCAATTACGCCGGAGACCGACGACGGACACATTTCGACTTACTCGCTGGTTCCGAAGAAATCCGGCGGGCGCGTTAAGAGCATCACCATTACGATTACCGACCGGACGGCGCTGCTGAAAACCGCGCATTGGTTTTATACCAACAACGGCAATCTGCTCTTCGCGCAGCACTACCATCAGGTCGGCAACTTCCATTTGCCGTGGAAGGCGACTATTGACGCCCGATTCCCAGGTTACAGCGTCGACGGCACGCTAACGTTTTCCAACTACCAGCTCAACGCGACGGTGCCGCCTTCGATCTTCGCCTCGCCCAGCGCCTCACCCAAGCCCTAGCCAGGGGACCGTACACTTGCCGACCAATACCCGTTAGCCTTAGGGCTATTCGGGAGAAACAGCGCATGGCAGATCAGAAGCTCCCGGTCGCAGTTGCCGCTACCGTCGCCATCCTCGGTGCGATTGCCGGCGTGCTGCAATTCCTTCCAGCGACGACGACGCAAATCATCGACGTCGTCAATCGTCCGAAGGCAAGTTTCGACGACGGCATGCAGCAGCTCGAGACGGGATTGAAATCACCGCAACCATCGGTTTTGGTGGTGCGAACGACCGCCGCCGAGGCTTACCGTCGAGCGGGCCAGGCGTGGTTCGGTCGCGCGACCGACTGGAAATGTCAAGTGGTCGACCTCTTTTACAACGAGATGGATCCAATTCTCTCCGAGGCGATGCCGCTGGCCGCTTATTCCGACTACGAAGCAGCGAAGCTCACTCCGTGCGACGCTCACGTCTTTACCGTCGCGACGCTCGACTGGAATACGTTTTTGACGTTGAAGGCGCAGCGCGACGGCTCGACCCAACGGCTGGAAGCAATCCGGCACGTCGTCGCGCAGGGAACGAAAGCGCAAGTCGTGGGGTGGGCCTATCTCGGTGAGTTGGATTCCAAGGGGCGCTATACGATTAAGTACATCCACGAGCCGGCGGCTAACGTGGGAGATACGGTGACGACCGCATCGGAAGCGACGGCCGACGGCGTCATGCTCCACCTGTTCCCGCCCGCACCGGACGACAACGCATCGCGAACGAGCATCGGCGGCATCGCGGGCTTTTTGCCCGACGGTTCCAAGATGACGATCCTCAAGCTCGGGCGCCTCCCCGAGCACCGGATCGGCGAAGCCGATGCCTATCTCGCGTTCGCCGAGGCGCGCGTCGTGAGCGTCGAACCGTTGCTGGCGTCGGCGTCACATCACCGGCATCGATTCTTGCAGTTGGCCGAGCGCGTCCGCGGCGACGTTGCGCTGGCGGCTTCGCCGGCGACCTGTCCGGTATATCAGCAACACAACAGCGTTCACGGACAGGGACAGCTCTGGGTCTTTGCCGGTGAAACCGACAATTCCAACGCCAACGCGTTCTTGGCCGGGACGTCGCGTCTGAACACCAGCTGCATCCCTCGCGACGGCCAAGTCGTCCGAGCGGCGCGCGATATGCGTGTCTTTATCGGACCCGATCCGCATTGGCCTGGGGTCCGGCCGCAAGGCGGGGTCGTCGCGGCGGGCATCGATATTCGCGTCGCCGGCGACGTGGCCGGATATCCGTTTGACGCCACCGCGAACCCCAACTTCTGCAGCGCGATTCCGGTCCCGCAGCAATCCTTGGTGCCGATACCACCCGGACACCAAAAGCGCTACTGCGTCTATTTGCCGTTTAGTCCGGCTTAGGCGGAACGCGGCCCGGCAGCGAGGGGAACGGCCGCCAGTTCGCCGCCGCACGCGCTGCAGCGTCGAGATCCGGCGACCACGTATACAGCGCGTACTCGTTGTCGGGATTGCGATTGAGGGTCACCCGCACGTACGTGAACTGGTTGGGCTGAATCAGACGGTTGATGTCGACTGACGGCCGGTAGATCGTCGGCTTATACTCGATGTACTGGCTGTCGCTCACGGCTTCGATGTAGATCGCGTGATGGCGAGTCCCGTCGCCGACCCACTTCGGATAGCTGACGTAGAACGAGTACGAGCCGATCGCCACGTTGTTGTGGATCGGTGAGTGGTCCAAGATCGTATCGGAAGAACTGAGCGAAGCGGCGACGATCGCACGGCGCGCGGCGGCCTCGGCGTCCGTTTCCGCCGCAGGTGGAGCGAGGTCGGCGTCGGCCGGGCGATCGAGCGGCAGCGATAGGCTGCGCGGATCGCCGCCGGGCATGTCGGCTTCATCCCAAAAGGCGATCATGCAGTCGCCGATCGGGTGCCCCGCCTGGTCGTGCAGAGCAAAGACGATCGTCGAATTGGTGTCGTCGGGCTTGCCGGCGGCCCACGTCACGTTGGCGTCGTGCCACTGCTGGGCGAGCGCATCGTAGCCGGCATCGGCGGTATGTAGGGCCGTCATCAGCGCGGTAAACGCGGCATCCGCCGGCGTCGCGGCGTGCAGTATTCCGGTATCGCTGCCGAAATGCGAGTATCCCGGCAGAATGAGATGCGGCACCGCGCGGCTCAACGTGCGCGGCGTTATCAGCGGCGGGCTGCAATCGGGATTGGCTTCCAGAATCGTGTAGTTCAAGTTAGCGCCGCTAATCCGTACCGTATTGTCGCTTCCCCGCTCGGAGGTCGCCCAAAAAATCTCCATCGCCTTGTCGTTGCCGATGAAGTCGCCGCCCATGCTGAAGGCGAGGACCTGCGCCGAGAGCGGATGCACCGGATCGTTCCAAGCCGACATCCATTCGTCGTTCAGGCGCCACAGGAAGTCGCTGCCGTATTGAAGGTCGGTGAGGACGCCTTTGCCGACGGAAAGCACGTGTTTGAAGAGCAGTTTCTGCAGATAGCCCAGCGGCGTCTTCCCGATTTCGGCCAAGCTCGATCCGTGATTCGCGCCGGCCATCGTCACGAGACGCGCCGGAAGAACGGCGCGATCGGGCGACGGCGCCGCAGCGCGGCGATTGAGTATCCAGCGGCGCACCACCAGCGCACCGGTCGAATGACAGACGAAGGCCGCGGCGTGCACGTCGAATCCGGTCGCCTCCAAATCGGCGACGCGCATTTCCAGGCTGACCGCCAAATCGTCGATGGTGACGAAATCGTCGAGCGAATCGAACGCCGAAAGGACGATCGTATCGAAACCGGCACCGCTTAGAAGTTCGGGATAGTTCTGATAGGCTGCGAGCGAGGTTTCGCTATAGCCGTGAACGAGAACGACGGAAGGCATCGTCAACCTCCTTTGCGGCGCGCGGCAAGAATTGCGTCGGCCGCTTTTTCAGCAATCATGTAAGTGGCGCTCGCAATAAAGAATCCCGGAATCTTCGGGAAGGCGGAGGCGTCTACGACGCGCAACCGCTCGACGCCGTGGACGTTGAAATCGCTCGAGAGTACGCCGCCCTGCTCGGCACTACCGATCGGACACGTACACGACGCGTGGTGTCCCCAAGCGCTACGCCGGATAAACTCTCGCAGTGCGTCATCTCCGTCGATCTGCGGTCCCGGCAGCTCTTCGGCGATAAGGCCCGCGTCGACGAGCGGCTTTCCGAGAGCTCGAACAAAGCGGACGCCTTCGACCAGCGCTTGCAAGTCGGCATCGCCGCCTTGCGCGAAGTAGTTGAAGTCAATATCCGGCGTGTCGCGAGGATCGGGCGAACGCAACCGCACCGTGCCGGCGCGATTACGCGTGTGCGCCTTGAGGACGACCCACGTCAAGTAGTCCAAATGCCGGACGACCGTGCGCGAAAAGCCTGAATGATAGCCGTGAAAGTCGGCCAGAAGCAGCATGCAAAAGAGATCGGGAGGGCCTTGCGCGACGGAGGATCGCCGCGCCAGCGAGAGTGCCGCGCCGTTGGTCGTGTATACGCCCGAGGGCTCCCGCCCGTCCCACTCCCGGTATTGCGGATCGCCTGGTGAGAACGTCGCGCCGCGAAAGAACGGCCAGGGTTCACAGAGCCGGTTGACGACGCCGATCTCATAGCGATCTTGCAGGTTGCTGCCGACGCCGGGAAGTTCTGCTCGTATGCCGATCCCCATTTCGCGCAAATGACCGGGCGGCCCGATACCGGAGAGCATCAGCAGCTGCGGCGTGTTGAACGCGCCGCCGGCCAAGATCACTTCATGGCGCGCAGTCACTTGCCGGAGCGAGCCGGCTTCCGAGCCGATCTTCCCGGCTCGATAGAGACCGCGCCCGTCGAGATACTCGACGCCGATGGCCCGATTGCGATCGTCGAAGAGAACCTTCGTCGCCAGCGCGTTGAGTGCAATCGTCAGCCTTCCACGCGTGCGGCGCGCGACGTCGAGCAATCGCTCGCGCGTTCCGACGCGGCGGTGCCGCGCAGTCGTCAGCGGAACCGAACGCAGGCCGGTCGAGTTTTGCCCGACCAGACGCCAATCGTTTGCATCAAACCCCGCTTGCGAAAACCAGCGCAGCTTCGCCAGCTTGTTCGGCTCCAGCTCGTACTCGCGCACGATCTCGGCAAAGAGCGGACCGAAAACTTCGAGCGCGGTCTGGGGCGATAGCCGCGGCAGCTCGCTGCGAAGCCAACCGTCGAAACCGTGGCGCGACGGGTTGATGCCGAAGCGACTGAGGAGCCACTGCACCGGCCGGTACGAGCATCGTTCCAGGCGCTGAAAATATCGCCGCATTCGGTCGGGGCGCCACGACGCGTCGCCGGTAAGGTCGGCGATCTCTTGCCAATCCTCGTCGTGCGGGTAGACGAAGATCATCGCATTGTGCGCGGTGCAACCGCCCAGCGTCCCGGCTCGCGGATAGAGCACGCGTCCTTCGTCGTCCGCGTAGTGCTTCACGAAGAAATCCCACTTGATCGCGTCGTTTTCACAGGCGAGTACGTGGAAGGCCGGCACGTCGTAATCGCACGGCAGGCAGTCCGCATCGGGCCGGCCCGGGTCGCTTCCGGCGAGTTCGCGGGGATCGCCGCCGGCCTCGAGGACGATGACGCTCGCGCCTCGCTCGGCGAGACGCGCGGCGACGGTGCCGCCGCCGGCGCCCGAGCCGACGACGACGTAATCGTACTCCACGTTCGTTTGCGACACTACGCTAGTTGAAGATTTCGTCGCCGGTCGGTTCGTAGTGGCTAACGTCGTTCATGTGTTGCCGCAGGTTGGCAAGCTCGGTATACATCCGCCAGCGCACGCGATTTTGGTTTCCGAGCGGACGATGTTCGGGGATGCAATGCCACGGCGAGTAGCGCAGCACGTTGGCGAACGCAAGCTGCTCCGGCGAGTCGAACCGCTGCATCGGGATATGAATGGTGGCCGCCTTGACGTACGGCGAAAGCTTGCTCGGCCATCGAACGGCTGCATTCTCGATCGGCATGCGGTGCGCATCGGTCTGTACCTGAATGAGAAAATCGAGATCCACGGCTTGCTTTGCCAGCGTTTGGACCATCGCGTCGCGCAAATAATTGTCGGGCGGACGTAATGGAAGGCGCGGGATCCGCGAGCGCGATCGCAGCGTCGAGCGTATCGAATACTGCATCGCCTGCCCTTCGCCCAGCAGATAGGGCGTGCAGCTCCAGTACTGCGCTTCGAGCGGGCTGCTCTGCGTCTTGTTCCACAGGCCCTGCATCAGCGCGTCGAGCAGATGCGGCCGCGTCAGGTTGCAGAAATAGAAAAACTCGGTGCTGTCGCGCAGCTCGCGCTGAAGCTGGGCGTTGCAGCTAACGTCGGGCGTTACGAACGTCGGCGTGGTGACCGACAAGAAATCCTGAGTGTAGCGCTCGTCGTCGAAAATCTTCGGACCGGCAACGCCCATCAGCTTTACCGTGCAGCTCATAAAACCGACGTCGTCGACGTCGGCCGGCCAGTCCGGCCCAGGGCCGGAAAACCGGACGTACGCTTTATACGTGCGCGGTTCGGCGAAAATGCCTTTCTTGAGCCGTTCCGGCAGGTCGCCGTTTACCACGAACTCGGCTCTGACGATGCCGTGCGTCTTCGTGTTGCCGGCGCGCTGATAGTTCCCCGGCGTCCAATGCGTGCGCATGTACGTGCCCATGTCAATGATTATCGAGTCCAAATATTCCGCTTCTCCGGGCAGCGGTTTCTCCTGTGCGAGTCCGAGACCGTCGTCGCGGCGCTGCAAGTCGATCAACCACTGCAGTATCGCCGCGCTGGGCTCTCTGAAAAGCGCATCCCACGCGGGCCGGAAGAACGGGTCGAAACGCCGCTCGAAATGGAGCGCGGCGATGAATACGCCGTGGACGAAGCGCTTGAAGGCGAGTCGGGTCCCGGCGTCGATGCTCAAAACGTCTTCAAGAACTCGATGAGGGCGTACTTATCTCGATCGCTCAAACCCGGCCTCGGCGGTCCCATCTCTGCGGGCTCGCGATATCCGGTGCCGAAGTAGTGCCCGCGGTTGACGACGTAGTCGGGGCACTTGCTCAGCGCCAGTAAGGCCGGATAGATGTTTGAAAAGACCGTGCGGGCTTGCTGATCCGACGCGTTGGCCGGCAAGCGAAGCAAATCGACGATGATTCCGGCGACGAGCTTAGCCTTATTGCGTTCGTATTCCGTCAGTTGATTGCCGCGCAAGTCCTCAGAGAGCAGGCGAATGTTGGAGAGCAAACCGACCGGCGTCCCGGTGGGGATCGGTCCGATCGACAACTCGGAATCCGAGCCGCTCGAGAATGCCTTGGGAACGATCTTTTGAACGGCACCGATATTCTTCTGAACGAGATCGGGGAGATAGCCCTTGGCGATCGTGAGATACGAGGGCTGGGTGGTGCGGTCGATGAGCCCCGGAACTTTGGTTCCGAGCAGCGAGTCGTGAACCCGCAGCTGCGGCCAAAGCATCTGGCGAATCGAGGCTTCGAAGACGCGCATGCGCGCGTCGACCGACGGGTTCTGATCGAACGGACCGACGCTATTATTGAGTAGATAGGGCGCGGTCGACCACAACGCGATTAACGAAGGCACGCGTGTGTAGCCACGCCCGCCGGCCGGCATTTCGTACTGGTGCGGCTGGCCGGTGTAGGGATCGTACCACGTGATGCTTCCGACCGAGGGCAAGTCCTTATAGGATTGCGACGAGTAGTTATCCCAGATGTTGCCGGCGATTGCATTGGTCGCCAACGGACTGCACGCGTTGGTATGCAGATACGTCACCGGGACGCGGAAGTCGGCCGATAAGTAGTTGTTCTCCAGGAAGTTTGGATCGAGGACGATGGCCCGCATCTTGCTCTTGAACTCCGGCGTCCTGGTCCACGTAAAGTAGCGCTTGAAGCAGTCCAAATACTGCGGCCCGGCGCAGCCGTTTGGGTCGAGGCCCGGCGCGGGCTGCGGGAGCTTGCTGGAGTGGCAGCGCGCGCAGTTCTCGGCAAAGACGACCTTGCCGCGCGTGAGCACGGCGCCGTCGGCGGTGAGGTATTTCTTGCCGCCCGGCGCGTCGCTGAGGTGATCCAGATTCTGACTGGCGTGGATAAGGAAGAGCGCCTCGTTCAGCGTCTGGTTCTCCGTCGCCGCGTAATAACTCGAGTTTTCCCGGGAGTCTTTGATGGTCAGCGGCGTGATCGGCTTGCCGCCCACGACCGGGTTGAAGTGCTGCAGCCACTCTTCGCTGTCGGTGCCGATATTGACGTAGACGCGATTGAGGGCGCCCAAAACGCCGACCGAATCGGCGCCGTCTTTGAGAACGTGAGGCGTCAGGACGGTTGCCGGCGCCTCAAAAAACGTCGTCAGGGGACCCGACTGCACGAAGTCGTTGAACTGACGGTTGTCGAGCCCTCCGCCGGCGAGCGTCTCTCGCCCAAACCGCGTCGCGTCGCCGAGGCGCGGCAACACGGCGTAGAGGGCGTTCATCGTACGCGGATTATTGATGTTGTCGGTCGAGACCAGCGACGTGTCGAGCGTTCCCGGCCGCCACGTTTGGAAGAGCTGCGAGATGAAGTCGCTCGGCCGGCGGCGCCAGGCGAAGATCCGGTCGATCCACATGTATTGCGCGCCGGTCGTCGAGCTCAGGTTCGACCAAGCCGGATTGTTGGGATCCGCGGGCGGATTGACCGCGCTGGGGCCGACGTGGCAGAACCCGCACGACATTCCGACGCGATACGGCTTGACGAGGTCTTTGTTCTGGTAGTACGACGGATCGCTGTAATAGCGTTGGGGATTCCACGCTTGTGCCGCTTTCTCGTCGAAGTTCGGATTGGGAAAGAGCCGAAGTCCGACGACGCCGCTGGCAAAGCCAAAGTACGAACCGAGCGGAACGGTTTTGCCACGCGCTCCGAACGCAACGCCGGGATACTTGGTTGTATTTTCGAACGGATCGGCCGGACACTGCGGCGATTGGACGCGCACGTCGAGCCAGAGGCCGAAGCGGTCGCGATTGGGACCGGTCGCCTTCTTGAAACACGGCTCGTTGATGAGTCCCATCGTCTCCCAGCGGTTATCGCGGGTCGTCGCCAGCGACGGATACGACGAGAGCGCTTTGAGCAGATCGAGATTCCCGAAACTAACGTTGCTGAGGTGATCCCACAGGCGATCGTTTCCGCCCGTCCAAACGAGCCACGTGTCGCGACCCTTGATCTCGTCAGGCGTCAACGCGATGCCGCCGTCCATGTCGTGGAAATAATCCTCGTCGGCAGCCGTGAACGATGCGGCGTTGCGCCCGACGCTCTTGGCTTCGTCCGGTGTCGTGCCCGAACTCCCCCAGCAGCCCGCGAGCAGCAGGATCAGAGCAGCGATGCTCGACGGTACGATCGTTCTGTTCATTTGGCTCCTTCCGTGCCGACACGCAAAATATAGCGTAGGGCTCGTAAGCCCGGTAAAAAGAAGTACGCTCCGCCGGTTACCGTGACGAAACGAGGCAGCCCGGCGATGCGGCGGCGCGCTGCATCTTTGCGATTGGCAACGAATGCGTCGGTCGCGCGGCCTCCCGGGGCGGGCTCGCGGTCGCCGAGCAGCGGATCGCTCTCGCCGATCAACCCATTGAACGAATCGCTCGAGATCCACGCGTTCTGCAAGAACTCGAACTGCCGCGCAATATTCGCATTCAGACAAACGAAGCGCAAGCCGCGAGGCGGTTCACCCGAAGGTGCCGGCGCTCGAGCCTCTTGCGGCGATAAGCCCGAGCCGTATTCCCGGCCGCGTCGTAAGACGCGGTGAAAGCGAACCGAGGACGTCAAGTCGTCGTGAAAGACGCTTCTACCCAACCCCAGCATCTCGGCGGCGGTAGCGATCGGTCCGGAGGGCACGGTGGGAAAATCGCCGGTGCGCGGATTCGTGCGGCGGATGTGAGCGCCGAACGGACATAAGACTCCCTGCGGATCGCCGTCGTACGTAAAGTTGTTCTCGGGCGTGCCGGGCGCCGTTTTTATAATGCCCTCGATCGGAGCTGCCGCCGGCGGCACGAGGGGATCGCCGTTGCGCCGCCGTCCGACGAAAGCGCTCGCGAGTTCGTCGGATTGCGCAAACGACCAAAATCCTCGAACGTCCTGGCGCAGATCGCGAAGCACGAGATACGTGCCGTTGCGGCCGACGTCGCGCCGGCTCGAATCTTCTGCTGCCGGCGGGAGCAGGTCGGCGGCGCCGCCCGGATCCAGCAGCGGACGTTCCGTATAACGATCGTACTCGTTTGGATAGCCGAGCAGAAACTCTCCGATCGCGACCAAGTTCCCATAGCCCGGCTTGTTGCCGCGCAACGTTCTCACGCACGCCCAATCGATGGCGGGCTGACTGATGCCGTCGGTAAAGCCGAACGGCTCGACTCCACCGAGATCCGACGTATCGAGACAAGCGATCTCCGCAAACGCCGCGTTCCACGGCTCGCTGCGCAGCGAGGATGCAAACGCGTCGACCTTTCCCGGCGCCGCGAAGAGCGCAAGGAGAACGTGAGGCTCGGCGCCGCCCACGCCCCATTCCCAGTGCGCAGGCGCGTTGGCACCGATATCTCCGAGCCGCCGCGATCGGCTCTCGTGACCGGCAATGCCGGAGACAAACTCAGCGGAGAATGCGCCGACGACTTCTTCGCCAACGCCCAGCGCGCGCAGGCCTGCGGCCGTAAAGGCGACGTGCAGCGCGGTCTCGGGAAGAGTCGTAGCGGTCGCCGAGGTGGCGACCGGTGCGGCGCCGAGCCAGTCCCGGGCGGCTTGCGCATCGGCGATCCGCAGCAACAGATAGCGAGCTTCGGTCAGATGCTTGTAGCCGAAGCGCACGATGCCTTGCACGTCGTCGTACTCGACCGTCGAGCCGGCATCGGTCGCGTTCATAGCAGCGCCGCCCATGCGCCGGCATCTTCCGGGCTCAACGAGATCGCTTCGAGCCCGGCCCGGATGCGCGCGTTGCGCTCGAGATCGACGGCGGTGAGACCGGGATGTGCGTTATACCAAACGTTCGTATAGAACTGATGGCGATGGAGAAAGTTCTTGAACTTTTGCTCGTCCTTGCAGCCGTCGCTCAAGAGCCAGCTCGTTTTGGGGTAGCCGATGCCGTTGCTGAAGACGAAGTTGAGCCCGAATCCGGCTTTGTTGATGAAGTCGTCCATATAGCTCTCGAGGCTGCCGTCGTAGTTGCTCATGAAAACGAGGCGGCGCTTCCGATCGATCCAAACCCAGCGGGCAAAGTGGATCGTTCGCACGCGCGCCAGGCGGCCGGCCCCGTAGATATGCTGCACCGCATAACTAAGAATCCATAGACCGACGATGCTCATGACGCGGCGCACCGGTCCGGGTTTCAGCGTTCCGACCGCGCTGAAGGGGTTGGTAACGTCGCGGTCTTCGGTAAACGCAATCCGTTCGCGGTAGGCGAGATCCACGCGTGGACAAATCTCCGGGTCGCGCACCTCCTGCCGGCGCACGAGCAGCAGCAGTATCGCCCCGCCGGCGATCGCCAGCGGCGCCAACGAGTATCAGAAGCAGAATCGGCACGATGGCCGATAAGGCGTTGGCGAAGAGCCAGCCCCACTGGGTCGGCGCCTCGGGAGTCATGGTCAGGCGGCCGGCGGCGATCTCGTCGCTGAGGAAATGGCGCAGCATGGCATGCAACTCGAGCGGCGTGGCCGATGCGGTCGCGGCATCCCGATCTAGGAAAGCTTCCACCGCCTCGCGGATCGCGGCTTCTTCGCGAACCTGCAGCATGGTTCGCCCTCGCCAGTTCACGTAAGCGGCTGCCGCACCGACGCCGTGTTGCCGCATGAAGGCCAGAACGTCGTCGCCCGGCCCGAAGCCTTCGCAATGCGAGAAGAGCTTTGCCAGCCCGGCGCCGGCGCGATCCGCCAGCTCCCGCAGGAAGGAATCGGCGCTCCCATCCACGTCGCCGAGCAGCGCCAAATAGTCGGGATAAGAGGTAGGCGCGATTCCATACGCGGCTACGTCGCCGAGGGTGTTATCGCGCAGAATGCAAACCCGCGCGAAATGCAGCCGCTCGAAGGCGCCAAAGGGGACCAAGGAGTTCTGCGGATCGGCATGTCCGGGCTCGGCGTTCATCCCCTCGAGGAGCGCGGCCAGTTCGTCGTGGGCTTCCGGGCGTATCGGCATCATCACGAAGAATGCCGATTGCGGCGTCACGACGAGGCCGAAAAGTCCAAGCTGAAGTTGATCAACCGCTTCTTGGCCCAGTAGACGACGCCGAGATAATAATTCGGAGCGATTTCACGAATTTCGTCGCGTATCCAGTGGGCCAGGGTCGACGTCTTGGAATAATCGAGGACGATGCAGTCTTTTCCGTCGAGCCAGCTCGGCGCGACGTACACGTCTGCGACGATTGCGTTCAGCCCGAACGGCGTAATTCGATTGACCAAGACGCCGTGGGCGGCATCGAACGATTTGCCCAGCCAGGCGAAGACGTTGATCGCGTGCGCGATGTCGGCGCTGTAGGTCGTGCCGGGGGCGATTATGGCCGTGCCTTTGGCCTCACCGTTTGGAATCGGACCCGGCGGACTCGATTTAAAGAGGTCGTCGAGCTGCTGCTGGCTCATTGCGAGCAGCCGATCGTTGTTTAGGGTAGTGTCCATGGCCGTTCTCCCTCGCGCCTAGCTAGTACTAGCACGCTTTGAAACGGCCCTTCCAGGGAGCGCGACCCTCAGTGCCGGGGCGCGCTCGGGCTCCCGCTGGGTTGCGGTTAGGCTATCCCGCTGCGAATGGCGTAAATAACGACTTGGGTTCGCGCGGTAACGTTGAGTTTTGCAAAAATATGCGAAATGTGATTTTTAACCGTTTTGTCGGAGAGGCCGAGGCGAATGCTGATCTCGCGATTCGACAGACCCGCTGCGATCAGCCGCACGATGTCGGCTTCGCGCGGCGAGAGTTCGTTGGGATCGCGACGCCCGATCTTGGCATGCTTGCGCAAGATCAAACCGACTAGGCGAGGATCTACGTAAAGGTTCCCGGCGCCCATCGCCTTGACCGCGCCGATCAGCTCCTCGGGAGTAATGTCTTTAACGATGTAACCGTCGGCGCCGGCGGAGAAGGCGCGTTGCATGACTTCCGAGCTGAGGTGCTCGGAGAGAACGCCGATCCGGGCGCGGGGGCAGGCGATGCGACAGCTGCCGATTGCGTTGGAGAGCGCCTCAAAACTCGAGTCGGAGTCGAGCAGAATCAGGCTTGCATTTGTTTTGGCCAGCTGGTTCGCGTTGACGCTGCCTGCATCGCCGACAACCGTAATGGCGGGGTCCTGCTGCAGAACGTTGCCGAGCGCTTTGGCCATGAGGGTCTGCTGCTGCACGACGTAGACGCGAATCTGCGCCGTCGTTCTCGCGGTAGGCTCCGGTGTAAAGGCTGCGACGCTACGCAAGGTGGTAACCATATTTCCCTCTCGTCACGCGTTGACCGTAAAATTAGTATCCCCGTATCGCTTTATAAGGCCAACGGGGGAATGCCCGTTTTACTATGTATAAACGAGCTCACGGGCACCGTCGTTTCTCCCGGCTTGCCTATGCCCCTGCTTACCTGCAACGAAATATCTTTGCTACTCTTTTCGATGGTACGAACGTACCATTGAATGACTGCTATTTGGCAGAAACGGCCAAGAATTGCCAATAAAATAGGCTATTCACAACGCATTGCATCGACGACTTTGGTGAAGATTGCATTAGTGAGATGCGTCGATCTATCGTGCGGGATACTTCGCAAAATCGCATATGTAACACGCTCGGCAAGGAGTACAGAGGAATAGCCCTTCCGACGCACCGCGCGGCGGCACCAAAACGCGAAAACGAGGCTGCTTGGGTAGCTTGCGCGAAGCGACCCGACATGTTACCAGCACGTTACGTCTTCACGGTCGCGCTGACCGCGAGCGTTCTGCTCTCTGGGCCGGCGCCCGTCGCAGCGCAGGCCGTTTCGGTTACCGTCAACGGTCAGGCCATGTATCTCAACCCCGGCCCGATCGAAAAGGCGGGCCGCGTCTTCGTTCCGTTGCGCGGCATCTTCGAGAAGCTCGGCGCTGCCGTGGTCTACTCGCAGGGCACGATCAACGCCACTAAAGGCAGCACCACGGTTTCGCTAACGATCGGCTCGACGCAGGCCACGGTTAACGGACAGGCCCAAACGCTCGACGTCGCGCCCTTTATCGTCGGCGCGACGACGTACGTCCCCCTGCGCTTCGTCGCGCAGTCGCTCGGAGCCCAAGTCGGTTACGACAACTCGACGCGGGTCGTCGCGATCGTCGGCGCAGGCGGTCAGGGGCCGCCGCCGGGTCCGCCCCGGCCGCCGCGTCCGCCGCCCCCATATCCGCCGCCCAACCCTCCGAGCGCGGGGTATCTGCGCAACCGTCAGCCGGCTCCCGACTCAAATACGACGGACCGCTTCATCGTGATCTCGGCCGACTTCAGCCGTCGCGTCGCACCCGGATCGGTCCGCGTCCGGCTGGACGGTAACGACGTCACCTATCGCTGCGGAATTTCGGCGACCGCATTCTCCTATAAACCGCCGGCGCCGTACGACTTCGGCTCGCACACCGTACGTGTCAGCGGCCGCGACGCCGGCGGCTCCAGCTTCGATCACTCGTGGTCGTTTGCGATTCGCCGCTCGAACATGAAGCTGAACGTCACGCAGCCGCCGGAGAACGCGCCGGTCGGCCTGAGCTTCGTCGTCGCCGGGAACACCGTACCGAACGGCGAGATCACCGTGACCGCAGGGGCGACGCCGAACTCCACCGGGCAGTTCAAAGGATCGACGACGGCCGGCGGCCAGGGAAACTTCCGGATTAAGGTCTCCCTGAGCGCGCTCATGGGCCAGCAGTCGGTCACCGTTCGCGTAACGGCCAAAGATCCGGCGACCGGGCAGACGATGCAGCAGACGCTGCAGCTGCGCCTGGGCCAGTAGTCAATCCTCGCATCCGCGCCCGCTCAACCGGGCGCGGATCCTTTTTCGTTCGATAAAGAGTCGGACTGGGACGGTAAGGACGCCGTCGCCGTCGCAGTCGAACGGCTGCACGAAACGCTCGGCGTTCCGGTTGCCTTCGAAACAGGCCGCAATTACTTTCCGCCGAGCGACGAGGTAAGATATCGCCCGCACGGCATCAGCCTGCGGCGCGTGACTGCACCCACCACGCCGCATCATAGCGGTCACTACTGACGAAGTAGAGTAGCGGAGCGGCCGCGAACGAGCGGCCGTGAGTTTAGAGTGTCGAAATTTGGTCTCCTCGTTCGACATATGGGCAGAACACCAAACAATAAGGAGAGGTTACACACATGAGATTCGCAGTTCTGGTCAAGGCCAACAAGGATTCGGAAGCGGGGGTTCTGCCCACGCGCGAGATGCTCGAAGAGATGGGCGAGTTCAACGAGCAGCTGGCCAAAGACGGCATCATGCTGGCGGGCGAAGGCCTGCACGCAAGTTCCAAAGGCGCGCGGCTTCGCTTCGACGGCGGGCGAACGACGGTCATCGACGGACCGTTTGCCGAAACGAAGGAGCTGGTTGCCGGCTTCTGGATCGTGCAGGCCAAGTCGAAGGCAGAGGTCGTCGAACGGTTCATGCACGCTCCGTTCGACGGCGGCCAGGTCATCGAAATCCGTCAAATCTTCGAAGCCGACGATTTCGGCGAGAACTTGACGCCCGAGTTGCGCGAGCGTGAGGCTCGTCTTCGGGAGGGTGCAAAATGAAGTTCATCTCGATCGTTACCATCGATCCCGCGAAGCACCCCCACGCCAGTCCGGAGACGATCGAACGGATGGGCAAGCTCATCGCCGAGATGCGGGCCGAAGGCGCGTTGCTCGACACCGGAGGACGGGACGGCAGCATGGACGAGTTCTCGATCGCGCGGAAGAACGGCCGTTCGACCGTCACCGACGGACCGTTCGCAGAATCGAAGGAAGTCGTCGGCGGCTTCGCACTCTTCGAGGTCAAGAATCGCGACGCGGCCCTGGCCTGGACGAACCGCTTTCTCGACGTGCTCGGCGGTGACGCGACGTGCTACGTGCACGAGGTCTCGCCCACGCCCTAATGCCGGCCGGCGAGCTCGATGCAACGATCGCGGCGATTTGGCGCATCGAATCGCCAAAACTGATCGCCGCGCTCTCGCGCCTCTTGCGCGACGTGGGGCGTGCCGAAGAAATCGCACAGGATGCCTTCGTTCTGGCCATCTCGCAGTGGCCCGACGAGGGCATTCCGCGTAATCCCGGCGCGTGGCTGACGACCGTTGCGAAACGAAAGGCGATCGACGAGATTCGCCGGAGCGAGATGCTCGCGCGCAAAACCACCGAGCTCGCTTACGACGAGAGCGCAACGCCTCCGCCGGACGAGTTCGCGGCGGCACACGACGAGATCGACGACGATATGCTGCGATTGATGTTCGTAGCCTGCCATCCCGTGCTCTCACAGGAAGCCCGCGTAGCGCTGACCCTCAAGCTCGTCGGAGGCCTGACGACGGCCGAGATCGGGCGCGCCTTTCTCGTTGCCGAAGCGACGATTGCGCAGCGCATCGTTCGCGCGAAACGCACGCTCGCGCAGGCAAAGATTCCCTTTGAGGTGCCGGCGCCTGCGGATCGCCGCGCGCGTTTGGCATCGGTGCTGGAAGCGATCTATCTGATCTTCAACGAGGGCTACGCCGCAACGGCGGGTGACGATCTTCTACGCCCGGAGCTGGTCGAAGACGCGTTACGATTGGGCCGGATGCTTGCGCGCCTCACTCCCAACGAGCCCGAAGTGCACGGCCTGACCGCACTGATGGAGCTTCAAGCGTCGCGGATGCGAGCGCGCGTCGGACCGAGCGGCGAACCGATCCTTCTTCTCGATCAAGACCGCGCCAAATGGAATCGTCTGCTGATCGGCCGTGGCCTCGCAGCACTCGCCCGTGCCGAGGAACTCGCTACGGCGCCCGAACCGTACGCGCTGCAGGCCGCGATCGCCGCGTGTCACGCCAAAGCGGCGAGCGCCGAGCAAACCGACTGGCGACGTATCGCCGAACTCTACGACGCGCTCGCACGGGTCATGCCCACGCCGGTCGTCGAGCTCAATCGCGCGGTCGCGGTCGGAATGGCATTCGGACCGCAGGAAGCTTTGGAAATCGTCGACGCGCTTCGCGACGAACCGTCGCTGCACGCCTACCATTTGCTGCCGGCCGTTCGTGCCGATCTGCTCTTTAAACTCGGCCGCTTCGAAGATGCACGAATCGAATTCGAGCGGGCCGCAAAGCTCGCCGGCAATGCGCGCGATCGCGTGCTGTTACTCGATCGCGCCGCGGCGTGCCGAGGCCGGCTCGAGCATCTCAGCGGTTAACTCCCAGCGCGCGCGCACGCCAAGCTTGCTGAATACCGCTTCGACGTGGTGGTCGACGGTACGCACGCTGACCTCGAGCGCGCGAGCGATTTCGCGATTCGATCGTCCGGCGGCAGCAAGTCGCGCCACCTCACGCTCGCGCGGAGTTAAACGCGCACCGAACGGTGCGTACTTGAGTTTTCGCGTTTCGCCGGCGGCGAGCCGCGCAACGTCGGAGACGGCACCGCAGGCTTGATAGATGCGACTCGCGGCTCGCCCGTTGCCGGCAAGCTCCAGCGCCGTCGCCTCGTAAAGCCGCCAACCGAGTTCGCGAAAACAGGCCGCCGCCGCCGAAGCGGATTGTGCGGCTGCAACGTGGCGGCCCTGGCGGCGCAACAGCGTCGCCCGGCAAAGCGCTACGTGACCGGCCGCTGCCGGTGCCAGCGCGCCGTCGAAGTACTCTTCGGCTTGGGCGACCGCCGTTACGGCTATTTCCTCCGAGGCAAAACGCGCGGCGCAGAGCTGTATCGAGGTGTACGGGTCGATGAAGCGCTGATTGATGCAGCGCTCGAGCACGGTGCGCAAATCTTTGGTCATGCCGCGGACTTGCATCACTTCCGCGAATCCGGGAAGCAACACGCCGCAGGATTCGGCGTCGCGCTGCGCCATCGCATCGAGCAGCAGCTGAAAATCGAAGAATGCGTCGACCAGCGCGAGATCGCCGACCCGCATGCCCGTGCTGACGGCGTTTCCGGCGTCGAAGGCTTCGTTGTGGCGCCCCGACGGGCGCCAGCGCAAATTGGCCCGCATTACTTCACGCAGCGTGGGGAGGTCCCCCTCGAGCGCCGAGATGCGGGTGCGATCCTTCATTACGTGCCGATGCACGTCGTTGATTTCGCCGGCGCTGCGCGCCGCATAACGTTCGGCACGATCGGCGTAGGTTCGCGCCGCAGCGAGATCGCCGTAGCGGCACGCGATCTCGACGCCCACGCCATATGCCAGCACGGTTCCGCGAATACCGAGTCCGCTCGCGATCCGGGCCGCTTCGTCGACGAGCGTCAGCGTCTGCTCTATCGGCGTGACGAGCGCGCCGATTTCGGCTTTCGCCATGCAATAGCGCAACCGCACTTCGCCCTCACCTAGCGACGCGGGATCGACGCTCGCAAAGAGCCGCGCCGCTTCGGCAAGCCGTCCCGAATAGCAGAGACCGTAGGCAATAATCAGCATCGCGATTCGGCCGCGGTCTTGACTTTCGGGCAGGCCGAGCGCCGCGATCTGCTGCGCCGTGGCCTCGGCCGCTTCGAGATTGCCGTCGTTGAGCTGCGCGAAGAAGAGATTCTCGAGCTCGTCGGAGAGAATCGCCGCATCGCGTTCGCCGTCGAGGCGCTCGACTAAGGAACGAACGATGCCCTCGACGTTGCGCCAGTCGGCGAGATTGCGGTAGCAGCGAATCGCGCGGCGCTGATGCGCGATCCATCGTTCCTCGCCCGCGGGGCAATGCGCCGCGGCGCGAACGTAAAGCTCGCCCGCCTTGGCGAAGGCCGCGGCGTCGTACATTCGGTCCGCAGCCGCGGCGAAGGCCTCGGCCGCGCGCTCGTCGTCGCCGATGATCTCGGCGTGCCGCGCCAATAGCACTTCGGTGCGTGGATCGCCGCTGCGATCGCCCGTCAGTCGCTCGACGACGCGCTCGTGCAGAATGCGCCGCTTGAGCGAGACTATCGAAGCATACAATGCCTTGCGTACCGCGATTTGCCGGAAGGCGAACCAATCCGCAGCCCCCGATTCCTCTTCGAGAAGGCCGATATCGCAGGCGTTCTGCAGAGCATCGGCCACTTTGGCCCGCGGCTGACGCGCGACCTCCGCCAGCCAATCGCCGCAGAACGCGTCGCCCACCGCGCTGCACGCCGAAACGACCTCGAAGTCGTTCTTCGACAGGCGCGACCGAGCGAAGACGACCGCGGATCGGGCGCTTTGCGGAACCAGCGAACCCTCCGAATCGGCTTGCAGCGCGGCGCCGGCCAACTCGATTCCGTAACGCGGATTGCCCTGCGCCGTCGCAAGCAGTTCGCGCATATCTCCCGCCGGAATGGCGCGCGCGCCGACGAGGCTGCGAATCAAGAGTTCCATCGCGGCATCGTCAAGCGGCGACAGACGGCGCAGCGCCGCACCGCTGCGCTGCCAAAGATCGTCGCGGAACTGTCCGAAACCGTCGGCGCAACCGATGACGACCAGGCGATGGTGCTGCGTCATCGCGACGAGCGCGTCGAGTAGCGCGCGTTCGCCGGAGTCCGCCAAGTGCACGTCGTCGACGAGCACGACGACGGGGCGGCGAGTCGATCGTGCGGCGAGGGCGGCGAGCGCGGCTGCGGCGCGGCGCCGATCGTTCGCGCGTCCCGCGATTCGCAGCGCGCCGGCGAGTTGCGCGACGGCGTCGGGTCCAAAACGTGCCGACGCACCGCAGCGAATAGTGAAGACCGTCGCCGCGGCTTTGGTCGCGCCGCACTCGCGCAACAAGCGCGTCTTGCCGACGCCTGCCTCGCCCAGCCAAATGAGCGCCGAGCCGGTTCCCAAGGCAGCGTCGTGCGTCAAACCGAGCACGCGGTCGAGTTCGGCGTCGCGGCCGACACAGTACGGCGACTCAAGCAGCGCGCTCTGCGTCATCCTTGCGGTCTTCAGAATCTGTAGGCAATTACCTATAGAGCGCTAGCCATGTTGGGCGCAGAATAGGCCATGCGAAGAAACTGCTCTTGGCTCGCGCTTTTCTTTCCGGTAATCCTAGCCGCGTGCTCGGGATCGCCGGTGTCGAACGCCGGCCCGTTCGGCAACACAAGCGCCCTTCCGGCGGTTCATCAGAGCCACGGGCGCGCAGCGACTCTCCCGTCGCAGCTGCTCTTCGTTCCCAACGAAGACGGCACGATCAGCATCTACCCGCTCGACGATCCGAGCACTCCGGTCGCGCAGATCACCGGCTTGCAAGCTTCCCAGCAAGGCATGGTCGTCGACGCGTCCGGCAATCTTTTCGTCGTCAACAACGGTGCCAGCGCCGGCGACGACTATGTGTTGAAATACGCGCCCCCGTACACCGGAGCGCCGACGATCCTCAACACGGTCTGGCAAAGCAATATCTTCTATCCGGTCGGCATCGCCGTCGACGGACAGGGAACGGTCTACGTTTCCAACTGCGGTGCGTACTGCCTCGAAACGCCGTCCGTTTTCGTCTATCCGTCGGGTTCGACGTCGCCGACCAAAGCGATCACGTCGTCGAGCTTCAATAGCCTTGCCGGACTCGTCTCCGACGCGCCGGGAAATCTCTACGTCGTCAACTGGAACGATCAAACCGACGGAGTTGACGTCTTCAAGCTGAAAGCCGGCTCGACAAATCCCAAAGCGTTGAAGCTGCACGGCCTGGTCACCGGCAACGGCGGCAACGGCGTCGCGCTCGACGTTAAGGGCGACCTTTACGTTGCGAACAATGCGAGCGGCTCGGACTACGTGCTCGAATATAAGCCGGGCAAGCACAACGCGTTCCGCATAATCGACTCGATGCCGTTTACGGTCGCACCGACGATGATCCAGATCGGCCCGGACAAGAACCTGTACGTGCCGGTAAACTGCGTGTTTGCGCCGTGCGTGCAGGGCTATGCCTTTAAACCGAAGGGCAAGAACGCATTCGAATCCATCGGGCCCACGCAGAATACAACGACGACGCTGGGCATCGCCACCGCACCCAATCCGCTGCTGCAAGGAGGCACACGATGAACGATCTCGCACGGCGCGCCGCGGCGGCCGCGTTGCTCCTGGCGCTCGCAGCTTGTAGCGGCGGGACCGGCGGAGGGCTGCAATCGGGCCTCAATCCGCTGCCGATGACCGCGCACCATCGGGTATTCGCCCACGCAAAGCAGCTCGTTTATGTGTCGAGCGATGCCAGCAGCTCGGGTGCGGTCTACGTGTACTCCGCGAAGGGTCAAGCCCAGAAACCGATCGCCACGATCACGGACGGAATTGCAACGCCGGCGGGGCTGGCCGTAGACTCGAGCGGCAACCTGTACGTCGCCAACACCGGCAACAACACCGTGACCGTTTATGCGCCCGGTCAAACCACACCGAGCGCGACCTATTCGCAGGGGATCAGCACGCCGTTCGACGTGGCCGTCGGCAGCGACGGAACCGTCTACGTCGCCAACGAAACTGGAGGCGCGAGTTATGAGGGAAGCGTCACCGAGTATCCCTCGGGAAGCATGACGCCGAGCGCGACGATCCAACTCGCCAACGAATACGCGTTCGCGGTGGCACTCGACTCGTCCAACGCGCTCTACGTTTCCTGGTTCTCGCTCTCTTCATTCGGAAGTGCAGATCTATAAGTATCCGACCGAGGGCTCGACCAACGGTGCGAACCTCAATCTGGATTTGCCCACGTATGCGTTCCCGGCCTACGCGCTAGCCTTCGATCACTCGGGCAATCTGGTGGTGCCGTACGAGCGGCTCGATCACAACCCGCCCAAGTATCTGGCCATTTTCCCGCCGGGCGCGACCGAGCCGAAGAAAAAGATCAACATGGGCGGCCTGATGGACGTGGTTACCGGACTGGCCTTCCCGAGCTCGGGCAAGCTCTTCTACGTCGCGACCGCTAACGATCACGAGTGGCTGCAGTTGACCTATCCCAAAGCGATTCCGCGCGACGTCGTCAACATTGGTTCGCCGGCGGGGTTAGCGCTCTCGCCGTAAACGGCGAATCGGGATTACGTGCGCCGGCGCGCGAGCAGCAGCGCGCCGGGCGCAATGATGAGCGCGAGCACGCCCGTGACAACGAAGACATCGGCATAAGCGAGCGCTGCCGATTGTTCGGCGACGCTCGCCGCCAGCTGCGCGAGACTTCCATGCTGCTGCAGAAACTGCGCAACCGGCAAGCGCGAGAGGTTCTCTTGCGCGGCCAAAATCGTTTGATGGAACTGCAATCGGCGATCGAGGAAGGCGACGACCGCCGCCGACGAGATCGAGCCGCCCAACTGGAAGAATAAGACGATGAACGAGGAGGCCTTAGCGGCTTCCTGCGGGGCCACGGCGCGCATCGTCGCCACGAGCAGCGGCGAGTAAACGAATGCGGCGCCGGCTCCGATCACCAAGAGCGGTATCACGAAAGTGAGGACATCGCTTTGCGTGGTCACGCCGCGCGCCAGCCACAGCGACCCAAACCCCGCGACGGCCAGACCGCCGCCGATCAACCAGCGCAGATCCAAACGAGCGATGCTGGTCAGCCGGCCAACCGGAATCGTCAGCAGCAGAACCGGCAACGCGCGCGCGCCAATCAGCAAGCCGGCCAGCGTGCTGGTAAAGCCCAGCGTGGTGACCGTAAACTGCGGCAAGAGCAGAAGGCTGGGAAAAATGATCGCCGCGTAGGCACCGGCGATCGCCAGCGCGGCGGCCACGGCCGGCCGGCTCAAAATTCGCAGGTCGACGATCGGCTGAGCGACGCGCAGCTCCCACCACACGAACGCGGCCGTTGCCGCAAGCGAAAGGAAGGTGCACAGCACGATCGTCTGATTGGAGAACCAATCGTCGTGCTGTCCTTGATCGAGCACGTATTGCATGCAGCTGATGGCGACGACGAGCAGGGCGATTCCGGTGACGTCCACGCCGGCGCGCTGCGGACGCGTGTCGTCGCGCAGATAGCGCAGCAGGATCACGAAAGCTACGATTCCGGGAACGAGGTTGACGTCGAAGATCCACGGCCAAGAGAGATTGTCGACGAGAACGCCGCCGATCGTCGGTCCGACCGACGGACCTAAAATCGTGCCGAGCGCGAAAATCGACTGGCTCAGTCCGATCTGCTTGCTGGGAAAGGTGTCGCGCAGAATGACTTGCGCCGTTGCGAGCAATCCGCCGCCGAAGGCGCCTTGCACGACGCGAAAGAGAATGAGCGCGCCGAGCGAGCTGGCCATGCCGCAAAGAATCGATGCGGCGGTGAAGCCGGCGATCGACACCAGGAAATAATTCTTCCGCCCGAAGCGCAGCTGCAGCCATGGCGTGAGCGGGATGACGACGACGTTGGCCACGACGTAAGCGGTGAGCACCCACGTCGCCTCGTCGACGGTGGCGCCGAGGTTACCCTGAATCGTCGGCAACGCGACGTTGACGATGGTGAGGTCGACGGTCTGCAGCAGTGCGGCGAGCATGACGCCGGCGACCACCAGAATGCGGCGCGTCCCATACTCGACCAGCAGCGAATCCGCCGCTGGGGCGCGCTGCGGCGCAGGCGCCGGGCGCGGCGGGACCGGTAGATTTGGGGCGGGCGGGAATGACGCCGACGACGCGGGCGGCCCGCTCGGCAACCGACACGATATGCTCCGTTGTTCTTAGGGATAAGGCGAGAACGTCGCTTGCGTCTAGGTTAGCGGATGTGGGATACTACTACTAGAGCCTAGCTTATCCTATCACTAGAACGGGCACCTTGAGGTAAATCGCGAAATGAACGGCAGCGACCAGAGGCGTCACGAGCTCAGCGACTTCCTTAGAACGCGCCGGGCTAAGATCGCCCCCTCCGACGTGGGATTGGCCGACGGTGCAAGACGCCGCACGCCGGGCCTCCGTCGAGAAGAGGTGGCGCTGCTGGCCAATATCGGCACCACCTGGTATACCCGCCTCGAGCAAGGCTTGCCGATCAACGTCTCGGCCGACGTGCTGGCTGCGATCTCGCGAGCGCTGCGGCTGACCTCGGACGAACGCCGCCATCTCTATCTCCTGGCCGGCCTGCCCCTGACCATCACGCCGCCGCAAGAAGAGCGCCCCAGCGACCTGATGTTGCGCGTGCTTAACGCACTCGATCCCTGTCCGGCCTACATTCGCGGACGTCGCTGGGACGTGCTGGCCTGGAATCGCAGCGCCGACGGACTCAACGACTTCTCGAGTGCAACCGGGCCGGCGCGCAACTTGGTGTGGCGCCTCTTCCGCGACACCGCGCTGCAGTGCCGCTTGGGTGATCCGGAGTGCACGCGGCGCCGCTGCGTCGCGCAGTTCCGCGCCGTCGCCGCCAAGTATGCGAACGATTCGGCCTTCACCGAGCTCATCGAAGATCTGCGCGCCAACTCGCCGGAGTTTCGAAAGCTCTGGGCCGAGCACGACGTCTTGGGATCGGCCGAAGGCCTCAAACGCTACGCTCATCCCGAGCTCGGCGAGCTAATCCTCGATCACACGACCCTCGAGCTTCCCGGCGATGGCGACATGCGAATGGTCGTGCTCACAGCGGCTCCGGGCTCGGAGACCGAGAAGAAACTACGGCTACTGATTCCCGAACAGGTGGGGGTTTAGATGCGCGCACTCGTTACTACGTTATGCTTGACGCTCGTTGCCGCTGCGGCTTCGGCGGCAAAAGTTTCGGCCGCCGGTCCGATCGATTCGCTCGACCGCCTCGCCGGTACGTGGAAGAGCCACGGGACCTTCGTCGACAGCCCGTACGGTAAAGCCGGACCGGCCGACGCGACGACGACTTGCGTTTGGTCGAACGGCCATACCTTCCTGATTTGCCAGCAGAGCGTTACGATGGGCGGCAGCACCAACGAAGATATCGCGCTCTATACCTACGACCCCGACGCAAAAATCTATCGCTTCTTCAACGTGAGGCCCTCCAATGTTGCACCGCTGACTATCACGATCGAGGGCGACACCATTACCTATCCCGTTACGGTGAAGGACAGCGCCGGGAAAGACGTCACCATTCGAACGGTCAACGTCTTTGAAAGCCCGACCCTCTACCGCTGGCGCACCGAGTATTCCAACGACGCCGGCACGACGTGGATCCCGATGGCCTCGGGCACGTCGCAACGCCAGTAGCTACGACCCTGCGATAAAGGCGTCCACCTCAGCGGCATAACGGCGCTTCGCCGCATCGTCGATGAAGGACGCCTCGAAAGAGTTCTTAGCCAGCTCGACGACTTGCTCGTCGCTCATGTTCAGCGCCGCCGCCGTATCGCGCAGATTCTGTCCGACGTAGCCGCCGAAGTAGGCGGGATCGTCGGAGTTGCAGGTGCAGGTGAGGCCGGCCTCCATCATTCGTTTGAGCGGGTGCGCGGCGAGGGTCGGAACGACGCGCAGGCGCACGTTGGAGAACGGGCAGACGGTCAGCGGCATCCGCTCGCGCACCAGACGCGCGACCAGCGTTTCGTCTTCCAAGCATCGCACCCCGTGGTCGACGCGCGAAACTTTGAGCAGGTCGAGCGCCTCCCAAATATACTCGGGCGGCCCTTCCTCGCCGGCGTGCGCGACGGTGAGCAGACCGTTGGCGCGCGCCCGATCGAAGACGGCCGCAAACTTCGACGGCGGATTTCCGACCTCGCCCGAATCGAGCCCGACCGCAACGATATGCTCGAGGTGCGGCAGCGCACTCTCGAACGTTGCCATCGCCGATTCCGCCGACAGGTTGCGTAGGAAGCACATGATGAGGCGGCTGGTGACGCCGAGACTCTTTTCGCCGTCGGCAAGCGCGTTAGCGATGCCCTCGACGACGGTCGCGAACGCGACGCCGCGGTCGGTATGCGCCTGCGGATCGAAGAATATCTCGGCGTGCCGCACCCCCTGCGCCTTGGCGCGCTCCAGATACGCGGTGGTGAGTTCGTAGAAATCCTGCTCGACGCGCAGTGCCGCCATCCCCGCGTAGTAGACGTCGAGAAACGATTGTAAGTCGGTAAAGTTATAGGCTTCGCGCAGTGCCTCGACGTTGGGATAGTTCAGGCGAATGCCGTTACGCTCGGCCATCGCGAAGATCAGCTCCGGCTCGAAGGTGCCTTCTATATGAAGGTGCAGCTCCGCTTTAGGGAGGTTGAGAACGTCCACACGCGCGAGTTTGAGTAGGAAGCGACGCGCTCCTGGCCCAACGTTTCGCGGTCATGCATTTCTCGCGTCGCGCGTTCATCGGCTCGTCATTGGGAGTCTCCGCGCTTTTGGCACAACGCCGCCCGGCCCGAGCGGCGGCCGGCGGATCCGGCGCGCGCATCGTGCCGGTGAACGTCGATCCCGGACGCGTTATCCGCACCGTCGTCGGGCTGCGTCCCTATCGAGCGAGCGGATTTGTGCTTCGCGCACAGCCGTTTGGATCGAAGGTGCTGGTGCACGATTACGGACACGGCGGCGGAGGCTTCAGCCTGTCGTGGGGCTGCGCCGCGCTGGCCGCGGATCTGATCGCCGATCGCTCGCCATCGCGCGCCGCGGTGCTGGGCTGCGGTGTCGTCGGACTCGCGACCGCGCGAACTCTGCAAGACCGCGGCTGGACGGTGACGATTTACTCGTCGGCGCTGCCGCCGAAGACGACCTCGAATATCGCCGGCGCGCAGTGGACTCCGACGACGGTCTTTGCGCTGCCGCAAGCCACGCCGGCTTTTCTCGACGCCTTCCGCAAGGCGTCGCGCATTGCCAACCGCACCTTTCAGTTGATGGTCGGCGATACGTACGGCGTCCGCTGGATCGACAACTACGTTCTCAAGCAGGACCCGGCGGCGCCCGTCGGCGAGCTGCATTACGCCCAATCGGTCGGCATTGCCGACCTCTACGCCGGCGTCGAAACCATCGACCCGGCGAGCGTGCCGTTCGTCGGCTTCAAGAGCATCCAGCGTTTTGCCACGATGCTGATCGAGCCCAATACTTTTCTTCCGGCGGTCGAGCGCGACTTCTTGCTGCGCGGCGGCCGCATCGTGGTGCGCACCTTCAACTCGACCGCCGACGTCGCTTCGCTGCACGAACCGGTGATTTTTAACTGCACGGGCCTGGGCTCGCGCGCGCTCTTCGGCGATACGCAGCTCGAGCCGGTGCGGGGGCAGCTCTCGATCTTAGAACCGCAGCCCGAAGTCGACTACTGCTATCTCAGCGGAACCATCTACATGTTCCCGCGCAACGACGGCATCGTTCTGGGTGGAACCTTCGATCGCGGGAACTGGTCGACCGAGCCCGACATGGCAACGCAGGCGCGCATTCTCTCGGAGCACGAGGCGGTCTTCGCGAAGAACGGCTAGCTGCGGAAAAGCGTCAGATATTCGTTCGTTTTATCGAACAGCGCGTTGAGCAGCTTGGCGTTCTGCCCCCAGTCCACGCCGGTGTGCTGTGCCGTTCCGGCCAGGTGCGTCTGCGCTCCACCGTCGGTGATGGTAATCACGACCACGAACGGCCCCGCTAGTAAAGACATCGGCTTCTTCGTTTCTAGCATGGCTCCGCTGCTGGTGTCGAAAGCGGCGCTGAGCGTATAGCCGCAGGCTTGAAGTGCGAGAATTAGCGCTCGCCCGGCCGTTTCGTACCCGCCATCGATGTCGCGCTCGACCGACGCCTTACTGGCAAGTTTTGGAAAGCGTTGCGCCAACTCGTTGGCGATCGCTTCCGAAGCAAGAACGGTGCCGGCCGGCGCGCCGCTAATGGCGGCGGCAAAGGCGGCGAGCTGGTCCTGCGACGCGCCTGTGGCATCGCCGCCCATCTTGCCACTGTCGCGAATGATGTCGGCGATTCGCGCCCGCTGCGAAATAGCATCGGTCATCCTCCCGCAGTTCGTCGCAGCGGCACGGCTTCCGCCGTGCGCGCCCCGCACGCGGCCACCCGGCTCTCGTAGAAGCGCCGCTCCTCGGCATTGCGCGCCGCCACGATCGCTGCCTGGAAGTGCTCGCACGCCTTCGCGTCGTTGCCGCGACGCAGCTCGAGCTCCCCGCGAGCCGCGTGGTAGAACGGATACCCTTCGAGTACGTCGCGTCTGGCGATGGCCTCGATCGCTTCGAGTCCGCGGACCGGTCCGTCGCGCTGCGCGATGGCAATGGCTCGGTTGAGCGCGACGATCGGCGAAGGCGCGATCGCCATGAGGCGATCGTAATGCGTGACGATCTCGCCCCAGTCGGTTTCGCCGATGGTCTGCGCCCGCGCGTGCACCGCCGCGATTGCCGCTTCGACGTGATAGCGGCTCATCTGCGAACCGGTTGCCGAGCGCTCCAGCCACCTGACGCCCTCGACGATCATCGCGCGGTCCCAGCGCGAGCGATCTTGGGCGAAGAGGGTCGTGAGATTGCCGGCTGGATCGAGCCGCGCCGGAAGACGCGCCGCGTCGAGATACATCAACGCCAGCAATGCATGCGTCGAAGGGCGCGCGGCCAGCGGATGTTTTGCCAGCAGCAGCGTCAAGCGAATCGCTTCGTTGCAGAGATCGGCGCGCACGACCGCGCGCGCCGACGCACCGTGATAGCCCTCGCTAAAGATAAGATAGAGCGCGCGCTGCACCGCCGGAAGACGTTGCGCGAAATCGGCCGCGTCGGCGATGTCGAAGAGCAGGCCGGATTCCTTGAGCGTCTTCTTGGCGCGCGTGAGGCGCTTCTCGACGGCGGCGTGCGAGCTGACGAAGGCCGCGGCCGTCTCGCGTACGCCGAAGCCGCCGACCAGCGAGAGCACGAGCATCACCTGCGCGGTCTCGGGAAGCTCGCTGTGACAGCACGAGAACATCATGCGCAACTGATCGTCGCGCACGTCGGTGGAATCGAAGACCTCTTGCACCGCGTTGGCCAGCGTCCACTCCGTTTCGAGCAGACGTCCGTACTCCGGCGCGAAGGTTCGCGCCGTGCGCTCTCGCCGCAGAACGTCGAGCGCGCGATTGCGCGCGGTCTTCATCAGCCAGGCCGAAGGATTCTCGGGAAGGCCGCGCAGTTTCCAGACTTCCAAAGCGCGGCAGAAGGCGTCTTGTACGACGTCTTCTGCCAGCTCTAGATTGTGTAATCCGAAGACCCGCGTGAGCGCCGCGACCATGCGTCCCGCTTCGTGACGGAAGAGATGGTCGCTCGGCTCCACGTTTTTACATATCCATTTTCATGATCGGACGAACTTCGACGCGTCCGCCGCGCTCGAGAATCGGACAGCCGCGCGCGAGTTCGGCAGCGCGATCGAGCGATCCGGCCTCGATCAGCGTGTAACCGCCGACGAGATCCTTGGCTTCGGCGTACGGGCCATCGGTAACCGGGCCGCCCTTGCTGGCCACGACCTTGCCTTCGTCCTCGAGCGGCTGGCCGCCGTCCTTGAGATTGGCGCCGAGATCCTTAAACCAGTTCATCCATTTCTGCATGATCTGCCCGCTCTCTTCGGGGCTGCTGCCCCGCTGGCCGCCGCGATAAAGGAAGAGATAATCCGCCATTTTCTGTCTCCTGTGAGCGTGTTGATGCCCCATAGACGTTCGAGCGGCCCGGGACCGGACAATTTTACTTCGTCTAAGTGCCGGCGTCCAAGCGGAGCAAGCGGTAGACCCCCATCGAGACGAGCCAGCTGGCGATAAAGAGGCCGACGATCACGAAACCCAGCGTCCCGAAGTTATCGTTGACGGCCTTGACGGCATCCCAAAACGCTCCGCTGAGCTGCAGCTGGCTGGCGATTACGCTGGTTGCTTCGATACAGCCGACGATCAGTGCGACCAACACCGATACCAGCGTGATCACCAGATTGTAGTAAAGCTTGCGCATCGGTTTGATGAAGGCCCAGCCGTACGCACCGACCATCAAGATCCCGTCGGCGGTGTCGACCAGCGCCATGCCGGCGGTAAAGAGCAACGGAAAGATCAAGATGGCGAAGACTGGGAGTCCTTTGCCCGCCTCGACCGCCGCGATGCCGAGCAGCGCGACCTCGGTCGCGGTGTCGAATCCGAGACCGAAGAGCACGCCGACCGGATACATCTTCCAACTGCGGTCGACGACGCGCAGCAGCGGGCGGAAGATTCTTCCCAGCAGACCACGCCGGTCGAACATCGCGTCGAGCGCCTCGTCGGCCGGCGCTTCTCCGCGCCGAGCGCGGCTGAATGCGGAGAAAATTTCGATCAGCACCACCAGGTTGATCGCCGCGACGAGCAAGAGAAAGAACGCCGAGACCGACGAGCCGACGAGCGCACCGAGGCGCTGCAGCGACGGCAAGTGATCTTTGACGACCGTCGCCGAGAGCGCGATCGCCAGCGATAGCGCGACGACCACCGTCGAGTGCCCCAGCGAAAAGAAGAACCCGACGCCGATCGGGCGCCGCCGTTCCTGCACGAGCTTGCGGGTGACGTTGTCGATGGCGCAGATGTGATCGGCATCGACGGCGTGACGTAAACCGAACGTGAAGGCGAGCAACGCCGTTCCGAGCAGCACCGGGTGCGACCAAAACGTGCCGAGCGCCAGTGCCCACGCCGCCGCGTTAAGGCCGATCAGAAAACCGACGAGGGCAAATGCACGCGCGCGCATCGTTACCCGCCCAGCGCCGCGAGCATGCGGCGGGCGTCGGCGCCATAGAACGGATGAAACTCGTCGCCATTCGACAGGATCGCGCGCAGGCGGTAGCGTGCTTCGGCCGCGTGGCCGGTGTGCGCCGCGATGACGGCGGCGTGATACTGCAGCTCGGGATCTTGCGTCTCGTATCGCGTCGCGCGAACCGCATAGCGGCGAGCCTGCTGCCAGCGCTCCAGCGCCGCCAGCACCCACGCCATCGTGTCGTCGGCATAGATTTCGTCGCCGCGCTTGGCGAGATCGGACCGAGCCGCGCGCAACGCATCGTCGAGATGCTCGCGGTGCTCGGCGTAGTACATCGCCAGCAAGCGGTCGTTGACGCCCTGCACGTTGAAGAGTCGCTGCTCGGCGCGAATCAGCTCATCGGTGCCTTGGGCCGCGGCCGTATCGCCCAGGGCGCGTTGCGCGTCGGCCTCGTAGCCGAGCGTCTGCGGCAGCGGATAAAGATCGGCGCTGTGCTTGGCCGATTCGAGCGCGTGCGTCCAATCGCCGCGCGCGCGATAAAACTTTGCTTGAAAGAGCAGCGCCATGGCGTTGGCGGGATAGTCGCGCAGCGATTGCGCGAACTGCGAGGCAGCCGCGTCGGCGTCACCCGCTTCGAAGGCGAGCTGCGCGTCGCGTAGGTGATACCACGACCGGGTGTAGGCCGGCACGGTCACCGAGGCATCGATCAACGCCGTTGCCTGCGCCATCTGCACGCGCGCGCCGGCGAGATTGCCGGTCAGCTCGTCGTAGCGCGCCCGGATCGACATCCATGTGGGATTGGGATCGTGGTCGCGAGGCGACGGCCAGTATTCGGCCGGCCTGCTCGTAGCGCCCCAGCTCCATCAGAATCGAAGCAATTTGCGCGCGAGCGCCGTCGTCGAAGGGCGCTGCCGCGGCGGCAGCCCGCTCCTCGGCCAGCGCCGAATTAAAGCGATGCAGCGCGAGGTCGCCGGAGGCGAGCACGTTGAGCGCCCCAACGTTGCGATACGGCTGGAGCCGCAACGACCGTCGAGCCATCTCGATGGCGCGCGTGACGTCGTTGAAGTCACCGTTCTCGCGAAATCGCTGCAGATACTCGCCGGCAAGGACTCGCCGCGTAATCTGATCGTCGGGATCGATGCGAACCTGCGCTTCGTAAAAGGCGACGGCGGCGTTACGTTGCCGGTAGTCGGTCGAAACGGGAACGGGCGTCGCGCTCGCCGCCGCGCCGTGCGCGACGGATACCAGCCACGCCGCCCCGATGGCGATTGCCGCCGCGAGGGCGGCAATCGCTCCAGGTGCTCTCACGATCAGAGCGGAGCCTGGATGTACGGGAACGTCTTTGTGTTCGACTTGTCGTAGGCGACGTTGTCCGTAGTGAGGCAAGGGGCTTCCTTATGATCGTCGGGGATCAGGCCCAGCGCCGACAGCGTATTGCCGAAGATCGCGCCGAGCGAGATGTCGATGATGTCGTCGTTGAGGGCACGCCCGCCGAACTTGCTGCCGGTCGCACCGCCCGTCTCGTATCCGAGATAGGAGGCGGTGGTGGTGTCCTGCGAGAGATCGACCTTCATGACGTTGGGGTAGAGTACGGCTTGCAGCGTCTGCGAAGTCGTCTGGTCGCGGAACATCGCCGCAAACGACTCGATCTCGCCCTGCAAGACCGGATCGTTGTACGGCTCCGAACGATTGGTTTTGTTATGGTCTTCGAACATCTCGAAGGCTTCCTTGACGGCCGGCCGCGAGAGCAGCTCGATCTGTTTGTAGGCGACCTGTTTGGCCGCGCTCGCGAAGGGCAGCTGCGGCCCCGCCGGATTGCTGTTGGCCATCGAACCGTTCGCGCTGCAGCCGCCGATGACGGCGCCGGCCAGCGCGAGCCCGATGAGACCGATCGTGTAACGTAGTTTCATGTTCAGAGTCTCCTATTGGAACCGGCCGGTTGACGCAGCGGTCGTGGCCCAGAGTGCGATGACTCCCGGCGATCCGCTCGCCGGTGCGAGCATTTTCTTGGGCATCTCGATGACGATCGAGATGACGTCGTAGGGTGCGAGATAGTCGTGCGGCTTCTTGATGACGCAGCCGTTCGAACCGGCGCTGCCGTAGTCGACGCCGTTGAGAATGATCTCTTGACCCTTCGAGGCGAAGCGGAACGACGTCGCGGTTGCCGGCGGCGTGTGCGGATGGTTCATGTAGTTGCGATCCGGAACGATCTTGAAGAACTGGGCGAGATCGAAGTAGAACGGATCGCGCCGCGGTCCGACAAAGACCTTGATGCCGCCCTTGAGCTTGGTTATGGAGCCGAACGGGAACGTACCGGTCTTACCGATCAGGGTGTTCGTCGTTCCGACTTCGTTGGGCGCCGCCGGCCCGTAGAGCGATATCTGCTGATTCGTTCCGGCCGAATCGGCGGTGAACTGCAGGACCGTATCTTCCTGGAACGAGTTCGAAGGCACGCCCTTAGTGGCGATCTTGAACTGATAGAGCAGATTGGGATCGAGGGCGATGCCGCCGGTCATCCCGGTTGGAATGAGCGGACGAACGTCCATCGCCAGTACGACGCGCGATGCGTCGTGCGGATTAGGGAAGGCGTAGACGTCGGTGATATCCGCAAGCGGATTCTTGACGACGGTCGGTGAGTCTTGATGGTCGGATCCCCGCGCCGCTCTAAACGAGAAGAGCGAAACCGAGAACGCGAGCACGAAGACCGCCGCCATCATTCCGACGGAGCGTAGCGTTTTCATGTAGTCTCCTTGATGGCGAGTGTGCGGTGCGCGAACCGCGTTGAGTGAAGCGCTGGGAATGCGGCAACGACGATAATGACGAGCAGAACCGCGGCAATCGCGACGAACTCGGAGATGCGCAGACCTTGCGCGACCAGTCCCTGAGCGAGCACGGTCGCGCCGATAATCGAGATCACGGCGGCGGTGACGAAGGGCGCCACGCGAGCGACGCCGGCAAAGAGCGAATGGCGTCCGAGCCATGCGGCGCCGTGAACGACGGCCAGCCCGAGCCCGCTCAATACCGCGGCCAACCCGAGGCTGAAGACGACGATCAGCAGCAAACCGTAGCCGGCGCGATGCAAGTGCAGCGCGGTCAACAGTACGACGATCGCTGCCGGGCAGGGCGCGATGCCGCCGCTCATCGCCGCGACGACCGCGCTGCGAAAGCGCAGCGGCGCCGCTCCGGGGATCGCGTGCGAATGGCCGTGCTCGTGGTGGTGGTCGTGCGCGTGCTCGAGACCGGAGGCGTGAGCTCGCGAGTGCTCGCGTTCGTGCGTGGCTCGTGCGACGGCGGCGGTCAGGCTGCGCGCGCCGATAAACGCGACGGCGACGCCCGAGATCAGCGTGATCCACGCAAAGAGCCGTTCCGTTGCGAAGCCGGATGCAAAGGTAAGGATCACGCCGAGTATCAGGACGGCGATCGTGTGGGCGAAAGTGAGAGCGGCGGCAAGAATCAGCGCCTGCTTGAAGGTGGCGCGCGCGCCGACCAGCGTGAAGGCGAGCAGCGCTTTGCCGTGGCCGGGCTCGAGCCCGTGCAGCGCGCCGAGACCAAAGGCGGCGAGAATCGTCAGCAGCACCCACAGCGGCGTCTGCCCTTCACGCGCGACGAGATCGGACAGGAGCGACGCGCGGACGATCGACGCGCTCCCGCCGCCATCAGACTGGTCGTCGGCAAAGACGCGCGCGTTGACGACGCGTCCGCTGACGACGTCGAACGTTGCGGCATCGTTGTGGCGCGGCGAGCCGACGAGCGCGCTCGGGTAAGAACGAAGGCCGTTGGTGGGATCGGTGCGGCCGGGAAGAACGACGTCCTTCCAACCGATGCGACGGTCGGCGTAGACGGTATCTTTCAGTGAGATCGACGAGGCATTGCGGGGCAGCGATGCAATGTAGTCGCCGGTCCAGTAGAGGATCGGCAAACCTCCGGCGCCGTTTCGCGTTCGCGCGGAGACGCGTTCGAGCTGCAGCGGCAGCGCGGCCCGATTGCTCTGCAGCGAGAGTCCGCCGGCAACGAGTCTACCTTCGGCATCGGCCCAATCGCGCATCGTTGCGGCGTTCCACGATGCCGAACCGTGCATGATTTGAAAGGTTGGAATCTCCGCAATGTCGAGCACGTAATGCAGGCGGAGTTGCGTCGCGCTCGCGTGGATTTGCGCGAGATGATTGATCGTAAAGTTCCCGAGGGGGTGGGCGGTGGCGTTGCCGATTCCCAGCGAGGACAAGCACACCGCCCACAGCGTTATAGTCGCCGCTCGACGCACGTACCTTAGTGCTCCTTATCTTTGTCCGTTTTCAGCCAAACGGCGCAGCAGGTCACTTGGATTGCGTCGTCGAGAAAATTTATTTATGGAACCGCTCAACCTACGAAATAAGCCCCCGCGCAGCTGCTACGCAGAGCTCGACGGCCTGATGCTGATGCCGCGCACGATCGACAAGCTGCGCGCGCAGCTGCCCGGCGGCGATCCGGGAATCTACTTCATTAACGGCAAGATTAAGGGAATCTCAGGATACTTGCTGGAGCGCCTGGGGATTTCGGAGGCGGATCTGCTGGAATCCGTTAGGCTCGCCCCGACGGAGGACGACGTCGCCGCGTGGCTGCGCGAACGCACCGACGCATCGCAATATCCGGCCATCAACGCGACGCTTCGCCGAATCAAGCCGAAACACGCCGAAGACGAGGCCTACTTCCGCAGCGAGTACGCTGAGACGATGCAGGAGCATCCCGAGCTGGAGTTCATCGTCGACATCGTCGATGCCGACGATCGCCGCCGTTTCGGCTAGTGCACGGTTATCCGGCCGACGGCTTCGGGCGCGAGGTACGACGTGAACCACATCGCGCCGTCGGGACCCGCGGTAATCTCGGCGTATTCGCCTAACTCGCTCGCCGGCGGCTTGAAGAACTGCATCTTGCCCTTGGTCGTCATGCGCCCGATCCCGAAACGCTCGGCAAAGTCGGTAAACCATATCGCGCCGTCGGGGCCGGTTGCGATCCCGCCGGCCTGAGCGTACTTGACCTCGATCGGAAACTCCTTATACTTTCCGCTCGTCGTCAAGCGACCGATGGCGTTGCCCTCGGTAAACCAGAGCGCATTGTCCGGCCCAACGCAGATTAAATCGGGGCCGGGGGCAACCTTAAATGCCTTACTCTTCCCGCCGGGCGACAAGCGAATAACGCGCGTGGACGTGCGGGTGCCGTTGGCGAATTCGGTTACCCACAGGTTCTTGTCGGGACCGGTCACGATACCCTCATATTCGGTGTACGTTCCGCCGAGCGTGAAGTGCTTGACCTTGCCCTTAGTGGTCATGCGCCCGACCGTGCCGTTGGACTCGCCGAACCAGAGGGCGCCATCGGGGCCGGTCGTGATTCCCAGCGGAAACGACCCGCCCGGATCTTTAAATAGCGTGACGGAGCCGGCGGGCGTAATGCGCCCGATCATAGCATTGTCCTGCGCGACCGTAAACCAGAGATTGTTATCCGGACCGACGGTTATGCCGCTGGAAAGCTCCACGCCGGCGGACTGCTGCAGCGTATAGTTGCCGTCGGTAGTGATGCGACCGATCACGTCGTTGCCCGGATCGGTGAACCAAATCGCGCCGTCCGGGCCGGCAGTGATTCCGAAGGGCGTTGGGTCGCCGAATGGATCGTCGAAAATCGTGATCTTTCCGCGTTTATCGGGTAGCAGTGCCGTCCTCGAAAGCGCGGTGTGCGATGCTTGCGGCACGGCATTGCCGTTTGACAACGCGCACCCCGCCAACAATAGAGCTGCCGGAAAGGCGGCAACCAAAAACTTCCGGTTCACGAGTAACCTCCTTAAGCCTTCGACTAGTGCGTTGTAATGCGCCCGACGCCGACGCGAGGCAGAGACGTCGTGAACCACATCGCGCCGTCGGGGCCCGGCGTAATCTCGAGGCCGCCGGCGTCGCTCGGATAAAACTTCATCTTTCCTTTGGTCGTGATGCGGCCGATTGAAACCGTGCCGTTGAAGTCGGTAAACCAGAGGGCGCCGTCGGGGCCGGTAGCGATACCATATGGTTCGAAGTACTTATAACCGGTCTTGTATTCTTTGAACCTTCCACCAGTCGTCAGACGGCCGATCGCGTTTCCATCCTCTTCGGTAAACCAAAGCGCGTTGTCCGGCCCGACACAGATCGTTTGTGGACCGGAACCAACGGTAAATGTCTTGCTTTGGCCGTCCGTCGTTAGGCGGATGACTTTATCCGAAATGTGGCTGCCGATGGCGAACTGCGTGATCCAGAGCGCGCCGTCCGGACCCGTAACGATGCCTTGCAACTGGGCATTGCTCGACGCCACGGTAAAGTGTTTGACTTTCCCCTTCGTCGTAATCCGGCCGACCGTGCCGTTGATTTCGGTAAACCAGAGTGCGCCGTCGGGACCGGTCGTGATGCCTTCCGGATACGAACCGCCGGGATCGCTAAAGAGCTTCACGGAGCCGCTCGTGGTCATGCGACCGATGCCGCCGCTCGATAGTTGAAGGGTGAACCAAAGATTCTTGTCGGGCCCAACCGTAATGCCGCCGGAGACTTCGGTGCCCACCGTTTGTTGCAGAGTGTAGTCTCCATCGGTCGTGATCCGTCCGATGACGTCGTTGCCGGGGTCGGCAAACCAGAGCGCTCCGTCTGGACCAGCGGTAATACCGGCTGTTACCGGGTCGCCGAACGTGTCGTCGAAGATCGTGATCTTTCCACGTTTATCGGGGAGCAGCGCCGTCCTCGAAAGGGAAGCGTGCGATGCTTGCGGCACGGCATTGCCGTTTGAAAGCGCGCACCCCGCGAGCAAGAGAGCTGCCGGAAAGGCGGCAACGAGAATCTTCCGGTTCACAAGTGATCTCCTTAAGCGTTCGGGCAGCTGCGGACGGGTTTGGGCCGCACGGCGTCGTCCCAGAGGCGTTTGGTCCAGCAGTCACCCAAGAGCGAGCAGTAGCATACCGTAAGGTCGATGTGGCGTATGTCGGCAATCACGCGATTTGCGAGAAGCTTTCCTTCGACGCGAAGCAGTTCGAGTTTCGAACCCGCTGGAATGACGTCGCCGGCAACGATGCTGGTCGCCGTCATATTCGCAACGCCGTGCAGGTGCAAGCGGTTCTCCTCGGCCTCGGTAGCGTCGCGTTCCGTGCGAATCGCTTCACCGAGCGCCGGCGTGATGGTCGGGCCTTCGGGCCGCTCGATCGACTTTCCATCGCGCGTCACGACCGCGTTGAAGATCAGCGCCGGTCCGATCCCCGGGTTGCTGATGTCGAGCTCAAAGAACTTATCGGCTGAGCTCGACGTGATATAGGTCAGATACGGCCACACGGTCGCACTGAACTGTTTGCGGATCACGTAGGTCTGATAGGCCGAGGCGCCGGCGGCCACGCCGCTAATCAACAGCGCGGCAACCGCGACGGTCAGATCGAGCCGAAAAGTTTTCTCGTTCACCATGAGCCTGTTCGATGGCAACCCCCTGTCATCCTGAGCGAAGTGAGCGAAGCGACCGCAGTCGAAGGACGGGCTGGCCGTGTCACCCTGAGCTTGTCGAAGGGTGACCCGAAACTAACGCTCCCCGACCCATGTAATCTAGGTAATGAAGGGGGAGCCCAACGGATGACCGATAGCGCGATCGAAGCGTCGCCGCAGACTTACGCCCGAGTCGCTGGACTGCTATATCTCCTCATCTTTATTTTTGCCGCCTTCTCGATGGGGCTGCAGTCGAAGCTGGTCGTACCCGGCGACGCGGCCGCTACGGTGAGCCACATCTCCGCCTCACTCTTACAGTGGCGAATTTCGGTCGCGGCGGAAACGGCGATGTTCACCTGCGACATCCCGCTGGCGGTGATCTTCTAC
>CAVSQP010000002.1:0-11852 GCA_963730125.1 Vulcanimicrobiota bacterium
CACGCCTAACCAAAGGGCGATGTTGCGAACGTAATCTTTAAAGATTTCGAACCGAGCGGGATCTTGTTTAATCTCGTCGCCTGGCTTGTCGGTGACAAAACTCGGCGCGCCACGGTCGGTATCCCAGTTGAGATCGGCTAAATGATGGAAAGTCGAAACCGCCACAGCGCGGCCCATGACTCCGCCATCGAACGGTTCACCTTCGACCGCAACAGCGAGATTGAAGCGGCGGCCGGTCACCGTGCTCGTGCCCGTCGCAATGACGCGGGCAAACGTCGTGCCTTCGGGCACTCCTACCGCCCCCTCGTGCGGATGAGCAGGAAAATACTCTATCACGCCCCCGCCTGCTTTCGCACTCTTTAGGAGCGGATGCACGGGGGCCACCGCCGAGATCTTCTGATAGTTGCCGTTCGCTCCGGAGTGGTAGTTCGGATAGGAGATATTTGGTATTATCCTGGTCGTCGTTCTCGGTGCGGCCGGGCTCGAGATTGTACGTGTGAAAGTGATTGAATCGACCGAGCGATCCCAGATGAGAGAGACAGAGCCCAAGGTCCTGGTGGTGCGCGCGGTTAAAACGCCTCTGCCCCGTTTGCGGAACTCGACGATCGCATCGCTTTCCGCTTGAGTTAAGCCGTCGCCAGTATCGACCGCCATCAACCAAACCTGGTCGAAGTCTGAGTCAGGCAGCCGCAAGACGAAATGATCGTTTCCGTTTGCATCCAACTCTTCGTTTCGCGCAACGACCGTATGGCCCTCAGCGACAAGCGCTTCGCGCAAAAGCGAAAAGCGGGAAACGTTCCAGTCGTCCTCCGCGTACGGAATAGTCGTTTGTAACAAAATCTTCGCCATAATCATTCATCCTTATCGGGCAACACACATGATGCACGAGCCGGGCCGGGAGGTTGCGATAGCCCAGATTTTGCGGCCTCCTGCGCCGGGACGAAACCGCACTCGTCACCGGACGGATTATACGGTGAACGGAGGAATTACCGCGTCATGAAAACCGCCAAACTGCCGAACTCGCGGCATCCCATAACGATCGAGCGCAACGGTTCGCGCGTTCGGGTCACCGTCGCCGGTCGCATCGTCGCCGACACGACGCGCGCCTTGATCCTGCGCGAAAGCAACTATCCGCTCGTCCAGTATATCCCACGCGATGACGTTGATATGGCGCTGCTGGAGCGAAGCGACAACCAAAGCTACTGCCCCTACAAGGGCGACGCCGCCTATTACAGCATCGCGATCGGTGGTGACCGCGGCAAGAACGCGGTGTGGACGTACGAGATGCCGTATGACGCGGTGGCCGAAATTAAGGGTTACCTGGCCTTCTATCCGGACCGCGTCGACTCGATTGAGGAACTGAGCCCGACCTAGCCCGGTAAGGCGGCGTCGTTTTCGATCAAGTTTTCGGATCGCAGATCCGACCAGAACGCACCCGGAATTCCTGTCTCGAGCGACGTGACGTTGGCGAGTACCTGATGTAAATTCGAGCAACCGACGACTAGCGCGACCGCGACGTCCGGCGCAACCGAAAACTGCAGTGCGGCCGTGCGAAGGTCCACACCGTGCCGCGCCGCAACGGCGCGCAGCCGCTCGCGCTTCTCGAGGGCTTCAATCGGAATCTTATAACTCTCCTTGCCATAATTGAAGCGCGGGCTGCCGCTGATGAAGCCGGCGTTGAGCGACGAGCCCACGACAAACCTCATTCCGCGCTCGCGAGCCTTTGGAAAGACCTGGTGCAACGCGTTCTCATGATCGATCAACGAGTATTGACGCGCCAGGAGGCAGACGTTGGCGTCGGCGACATCCATCAGCTTTAGAATCGGTTCGGGTGAGTTGACGCCGAGCCCCCAGGCCTTGATCACGCCTTCGTCGCGCATCCTACTTAGGGCCGGGAATGCACCGTTGCGCGCGATCTCAAATTGCTCTTCCCACGGCCCCGGCAGCCATGGATTATCCGGCGAGAGATCGTGAACGAAGACGACGTCGAGGGCGTCGACTCCTAACCGCTGCAAACTGTCTTCGATCGAGCGCTTGACGCCGTCGGCACTGTAATCGTAGCGGAGATTGTTCGGCGAAGGAGTGAACGGAAAATACTCTTTCGCGTTGTTGTCGCGCGACGCCGTAAGCAACTTACCGACCTTCGAAGATAGGACGTACTCGCCGCGCGTTTGTTTGTGCAAAAACGTGCCCAGACGCCTCTCTGCGAGCCCCAGACCGTACCATGGCGACGTGTCGTAATAGCGAACTCCGGCGTTCCATGCGGCTTCGATTGTCGCGTATGCGACCTCATCGGTGACGTAGGCGAACTCGTTCCCGAATGGCACGCCGCCGAGACCAAAGCGTTTCCCCTGAAAGATTTCAAACGCGTTCATGAACACACTTCCCCTGCTAGGCGTTTGGTGCTCGAACCGTGACGGCGGTTACGCGAGGGCCCGGTCGATCGCTGCACCGAGCGCGGCGGCGGTTACCTCGCCCTCATAGGTTAAGCCGTTGATGAAGAACCAGGGTGTGCCTTCGACGCCGCTCTCTTCGCCCGACCGCTGGTCGCGGGCGATGCGCGCGCCATACGTGCCGTTCTGAATCGCCGTCGTGACGTCGTCTTCCGGCACGCCGATCGCTTTTGCATAGCCCTGGAGGTCCGGGATGGTCAGGCGCGCCTGATTACGATACAGCTCGTCGTACATCTCCCAGAACTTGCCGGCGCTGCCCGCAGCCTCAGCTGCCTCGGCGGCGGCCATGGCGTGCGGATGCATCCGAAGCGGAAAGTGGCGAAATACCACCGTCAGCTTAGGCCCGTATGTGTTCCGAAGAGTCTCCAGCACGCCATAAGCTTCGCCGCAGTACGGACATTCGAAATCCCCGAACTCGGTGATCACGACCGGCGCGTCGAGGGAGCCGCGGACGTGATCGCTGCGGCCGGGCTCGGGAACGAGATCGCTGCCGTTCATGCTGCCGATCCTCCTTTATGAGTTCTCGAGCAGGTTAGGCCAATTCGGCCTCATTTCCCCGCGCTCACGAGTTTGAGCTCGGTTAGCGAGTCCCTCATAGTCTGCAGGAGGGTTCGATCGTTCTTCCCTCTGATTGGATATCCCGGCGTCGAGCGCGCTAACGCAGCAGCGTCTGGGATGGCATCCTACTCATACGGGGCTTCTTGCAGATCTCGAGCAAGGGCATTACTTCGAACGGGCGGCAATTGCGTAACATGACGACACTTCCCGGCGGAACGTTCACTATGGCCGAGGACCTAACGGTTACCCGCATCGGATACGGCGCGATGCAGCTGGCCGGCCCGCGCGTCTTCGGCCCACCCCGCGACCGCAGCGCTGCCGTGGCGGTCTTACGCGCGGCGATCGATCTTGGCATCACTCATATCGATACGAGCGACTATTATGGCCCGCACTACACGAATGAAATTATCAAAGAGGCGCTGCACCCATATCCGGGCGATCTGCGCATCGTCACCAAAGTCGGCGCGCGACGAGATGCACAAGGCGGTTGGCCGCCGGCGTTGTCTCCCAAAGAGCTGCGAGAAGCCGTCTACGACAACCTCAAAAATCTCGGCCTCGACTCACTGGACGTGGTGAACCTCCGCGTCGGGGGATTCTCTGCCGCGGAGCCTGGCTCGATCGCCGAATCGTTCGGTACACTTACGCAGTTGCAGCAGGAAGGCTTGATCCGGCATCTGGGCGTCAGCACGGTCTCCGCGCAGCAGATTGCCGAAGCCCAATCGATCGCCCCGATCGTCTGCGTGCAGAACTTCTACAACATCGCCCATCGAAACGACGAAGACTTAATAGATGCGCTGGCGGCGCAAGGGATCGCTTATGTCCCGTACTTTCCTCTCGGAGGCTTCGCGCCGCTGCAGTCCAAGACGCTGCACTCGGTGGCGGCGCGCCTAGGCACAACCGCAATGGGTGTTGCGCTTGCGTGGCTGCTGCAGCGCTCGCCCAACATTCTGCTCATCCCCGGGACGTCGTCGGTCGAGCACTTGCATGAGAACGTGACCGCTGCCGCGCTGAGCCTGCCGGATGATGCACTTGCCGAACTCGACGGCATTGCTTCAGAAGCCTGAGCGACCAAGTAGTCGGAGTTTCGCTCGGCAACTGGGAGGAGAAATGGGGTTCGGGGGCCACCATCCTCCAGAGTGATTTTTACTAGGGAAGGAACGGAAATGCTGAAGGTTGGCGATCGGGTACGCATAGATGGCAGCGCGGAAGAGGGCACGGTAAGAGAGGTTCACCCGCACGAGATCCTCGTGCGAGTGAAGGTTCCCGGAGGGCACGAAGATCGCAAATATGCCCACGAGGATCTCAAGCTCGAGCCTACGTTAGGCGAAGTCTCCAAGTTTGTAGATCATTAGGTCGGACGATTACGGCGCCTGGACCTGTACGGGCGGGCCGAGTTGCGCGGCGGTTCCTGACGTAATAACCAAATAGCGGCGCTGTTGCTCGTCCGCGGCACGTACCAATTGGCGGATCGACCCAACGGCGTCGACGATTGCCGCTCCGGCGGGATTAGTTTTGAACGCTGCCAGCGCTTCTACAGCGCCGCCCCCATCGCTCCGATGCGAAAGACCCAGCACATACGGCGCGCTCGGCTCAAGCCCCGTGACCGCGGCTTGAAGAACTTGAACCGTTCCCTGATCGAAGAGCGCGAGGCTGGTCGGTGCTTTAGCGCCGCTCGGCACTCCCACCGGCACCAATGAGAGCAGATCGTTGGCACCCGCCGATCCGAGAGCCTGGAGTCCCCGCGTTCCGTCGCCCGATGAAACCGCGTCGGGAACGTAAGCGACGGCTTGTGGCGCCTGACCGATCGGTACGTGGGCAGTGACGGTATTCGTCAGCGTGTCGATTGCCGTCATCTGGCACGCGTTTTCCAAGCCGACGTAAACGCGCGTTCCATCACCTGAAGGCCAAATGCCGTGCGGGAGCGCACCGACTTCAATCGTCGCGATCTTAGCAAAATCGTCGGTGCGGAAGACTTGGACTTGATTGAGGCCTCCGACCGTAATATACGCAAACGTCCCGTTGGCGTTGTGTGCGAAATTGACATGGTTCGTGATCGGGCCGGTGTCGAGCGTCTTCAGCAGCCTAAACGGCGGCCGCGCATCGAATACCTGCGTCTTGCCGACGTCCTTTAACGTAAACCACACCTGCTTTCCGTCCGGAGTCGCGGCGATGTTCGGGCAGAACGAACTGGCCTGCGCAACGCGGCCGACGATCCGGTCTTCGGCGACGCTCACGACGACCGTCTCGGGTGTAAAGGACGAACAGACGTAGCCGTACTTTCCGTCGGGTGAAAAAATCTGCATGCCGGGACCGTTTGGAACGACGATCCGCGTTTTCATTCGGAACGTCCGGCCGTCGAGGACCGCGACGAAGTTCTCCCCGCGCACCGTCACCCACACTTCCGATCCGTCGGGCGTAAAGAATGCTTCGTGCGGCGCGCGCCCGACGTACGTCACGTGTTTGACGGTGTTGGTTGCGGTATCGATAAAGACGACGGCGTTCGAACCGATCGAAACGACCGCGAGCGTCCGCCGATCTGGGGAGAAGCCCATGCCGTGGACGATGAGCTGGCCACGATACAGCGGACTCAAGTTGGCCGGAATGGTATCGCCAAGGCGGATGACGCCGAGCAACCTATTATCGGCGGGGTCGATAACGGAAACCGTGTTCGAGAATTGTTCTGCAGCGTATACACGGTCGCGATGGCTCACCGGTACGTCGGGCGCGCCGGCGGAGAACGGCGCTTGCCCGCCGCGTGCGTACTGCGACCAAATGACGCTCGTCGCGAATAATGCGCCGACGGCCACCGAGCCCAGTCTAAGTCGGGTCATTGTACTTTAATAGCGTCCGGTCACTCGGCCGCGCCCTGCGTTACCCAGCGCGCGAATACATCTATGCGCTCCTTCGACCATGCTCCATCGCACGGCATCGCTCCGCTCTTAACCTGGTCCAGAATCGCCTGCGCGTGCTTGGCAACGTCGTCGTATTTCCAAAGATCAAACCTGAATAGCATCGATTGGCGGTCGCGGCTACGAAACAGCCCCTTAATATGTGTTTCAAAATGCAGCGGTACATCGGCGTCGGGCAACGCGACTTCGGGCTCCGCCTTCTCTTGCGGAGCAAGCGCGGACGCTCGTGCGCCTGGTGGCCCCGCACTTGTTTCCCACCCCCAGTGCGGCATCGGCATATGCGGCGGTGGGTGAGACTGCGTCTGCGAATTCTCAACCGCGAGGCGCGAGCCCCACTGGATGTACGCTTGGAACACCGAGGCGAACTCCGGATCGTTAGGCAAACCGGCGTCGTGGGCCGATTGCTGCAAGAGGCTCACCCAACGCTGACGCATCTCCTCGGTTAGCGATTTACCAACGTGCTGCGATAGCATCCGAGAATAACCGCCATATTCTTCGCTGTAATAGTTAGGGCCGCAGAAAACCTCTGCCAACCATTTCGCGACGCGTTCGGGATGATCGGGAGCCATATTCGGCAAACAGTGGGGCGAGCAGGTCGTCGTTCGGCACGTATTTCTCGTAGAAGATACGCGTCATTCTCGTGAGCGCCGGCAAGCCGCCCGCCCATTCAAACACGGTGGGGATTCCATCGGATGTCGCAACCGGGTCTTTGAACTCGATGTACCAGTGCATTCCCGAGCAAAACGGCTTGTTCTGCGAATGACCGCATCGGCATAACGCACAATGCTCGAGGGAGGCGCCTTCGTTCCGAGCTACCGCCGATCCATCGGCTTCCATAAGGGGGATACGCCCTACCACGCGGTATGGCCCATCCTTGCTTACCTCGATGCCCGACTCGCGCGTGTCGTGCCAGTCGGTCGAGTCGCGCTGGTCGATGCCGTCGATCGCGTAGCCGAGGGCGCCGGACGGACAGTCGCGTACGGCACGAATAATTTCGTCCATGCGACCACCGCTGGGAGCAACGAAAGGCTCTTGTTTGACGCGAAAAACCGCCGGCAAACGGTCGGAGCAGAAGCCCGAGTGCTGACAAAGACCGCGGTTATCGAAAATCGTTACCTGCTCTCCCGCGTACGTGTCACGTCGATCGGGCACGCGAGCCGCGTCCTTCCCATCCGTAAATCCGATCGTCGAATGGGATCCATCACAGTATGGCTTCGATGAGGAGCCTCCACATCGGCATAGTGCCATGACCGGATTTGCCGGCAATACCTCTCCGAGCCAACTGGTCAAGCGATCGACATTGGTAACAAGTAGAGGTCCGTTTGGCGAAAGGCGAATTCCGCGACCCATGCCTTGACTATGCTCTCGTAACCACGTCCGCCGCTGTTCGGCCGCCGTGTCGGAGCCGGCAAGGCGGCAGCCCAGATCTTGAAGCGTCGCCGTCGCTTCCACAAGTTCGACCGGCGCAGATCCCGAACACAATATCGTGGCGCGCTGCGCGAGATCCCAAAGGTCGACCTGCACGTTGCCGTCAGGAGGCGCATCGGCTGCGGGCAGACCCGTTGCCGACGCATCCACATCCGGAAACCGTGCAGCGAGCGCCTTTAGGGGGCGCATGACCGAACGATTTAGCCGCGCCGCGACATCGGTTGGTTGTTCTCGGCACGCCGAAGCCACTCGCACAAGCAGCAGTCGAACGTCGCTTTGATTAACCACTCTCGCTCATGGCGCACCTCTTAGCCTTTATCGAAGCGGATTGGAGGAATGATGCTTTGCTGGAGGCCTTCGAGGGCCTGCCGCAACTCGCGATCGCGTCGGGCGGGACCTACGCCGAAACGACCCGGATTATCGACGGGCGCACTAGCGGGTTCCGCAAGCTCGTTATCGATCGCAGCACGCGCCGGCTCCTAGGCTGTCACATCGTTGGAGAGCGGGTTGTCGAAGTTGCCCAAATGGCAGCCATTGCCATGACCGCGGAAGTAACCGTCGATGCGGTGGTGCGTATTCCGCTCTCTTTTCCAACGTACGCCAACGTCTTCGGGCGTGCGGCATTGCGCGCGGTCCCAAACCGGCACGGCTGGACAACGCCTAATTCGAACGCATTGAACGTCGATCAACCAACGCGCCGGACAGCGGCATGAGCGTGATCAAGGAGATGATTGCAATCACGGTCACCATGACGACCACTTTTGGGTCGCTAAAACTCTCGGTCGCGACAATGAGTGCGGCTGCGATATTGCGCTGTGCGGTACCGAGCGCTACGACCCGTTTCGTGTCGCCGCCGGGCCCACCGAGCAACCAACCGATCGCAAAGCCCAGCGCGATAAATAGGAGCCCGGCGAGGATCGCTCGCGACCCGAAGACTTGCACAACCTTGTTGATGTTTGCTGCTGTGATTAGCAACAGCAGCAGCAACAGGCTAATATTCGAGATGACGTCGAGCACAGGCTTCACCCGCGCTGCAAGGCCTTCACGACGCGCCTTAACGACAAGCCCTACAGCGAGTGGAAGCAGCATGAGCAAGACCAAAGAGAGTGCGATTTTTCGGGGATCGACAGTCACGCCGTGGAGCAATAGGGGTAGGACGACTGGCAAATAGCCGACCGTGACCACCATCAGCAGCACCATCACGCCGACGGCAAATGCAATGTCGCCCTTCGCACGCTCTGCGAGCTTTGGCAGAAACGGCGCGCCTGCCGTGCACCCGAGCACCAACAGGCCGATTCCAAACTGCTCGTCCAGCCGAAGCAGCTTTGCGAGAACCAGCGCCAGTGCCGGCATCGCCACAAAATTGCCGAGCAATGCTAACAGGACAAGCCGGACGTTGCGCAGCGGTTCGATGATCTGCGCAATCGTGAGACTCGCGCCCAACGCTAGCATGCTCGAGATCACGAAGCTCAGCATGGCGATATCTGCACCCTTGCTCAATAGCTGCACCAACATTGAGATCTCCTTATTTGATTGGGCTATTGTCGAGCCCCGAGCGAGTATACGACCGCGTCGCGGAGGCTATTCCAGCTTACTGCGCCGTCAGAGACCCTATTCGTGAAGATCCGCGAGCCACCGCAATGCACTCAGGCTCGGAAGAAAGCAGTACTCGCCTCCTCGCGTGATAACGAACTGCGGCAGGCCCTTCAGTTGCCGCCGGATGGGCCGGCGAGGTATGTTATACGATCCCTCTCCGTCGGCGGCGCCGGAAACCGGATCGCGTTCCTTGCCGTCGCCAAAAAACGCGCCGTCGTTCATCCACTCCGCTTGAACGAATTCAAACTGCCGTGCGAGGTTCGCGCCGACGAAGGCGAACATCAAGCCTCGATCGGCGCCGTCGTCCTCAAGAATGCCCTCGGGAAGCGCCGGACCGTAGCCGCTTCCGCGCCGAATCATACGATGGATCCGCATGACGCCCGCGATATCCGCATCGCGCGGGTTCATGCGGCGTATATGCGAGCCGAGTGGTGTGTTGTAGCCGATCGCGTCGTCGGCTTTAAATAGGAAGTTGTTGTTGCGCGCCGGGTCGGCGCCAATCTCCGGATGGTCGGCGTCGGGCGATAAGGCCAGCGGTGCGCCGCTGCGCCAACGCCCCATCATCTTCGCCGCAACCAACTCTTCGTCGGCGGCATCGGCGGCATTGGCGCGTAGGTACTGACGAAATGCCGCCACCCGCTGATGGAGTTTTCGAAAGACGACGTAGCTGCCGTTTCGGCCCAGAATCTCGGGCTGCGGGATGGTCGGCGCGTCGCTCATCTCGTCCGCATAGCCGAGCACGAACTCGCCGGCCTTAAGCGGTACTTCTTGGGGGTTGGTTCCCGGAGTGCCGCTGCCCTCAATTGCCGGATGGCTGATGCCGTCTTTGAATCCAAATGGCTCTTTTTCGTCCTTGAGCACGTGGCAATCTTGACGCCATATCGCTTCAACACCAGGTAATTGTTGCAGTGCGCCTTGCGCACGTTCGAGCGCCGTCTTAAGCCGCGTTTCTTCGTTGGAGACTGCCGTGATCACGACGTGAACGTCGGGCGTCCCTAGCGGCTTTTCCCAATGTTCCGGGCTGCTCTCGCCTTCGTCGCCCAGGACGCCCGCGCGCGCTGCCATGCCTTGCGCAAACGCTGCGGGGAACGTTTCGAGGGAAGCCGCCGGAACGCCGAGCGCGCGAAGTCCTTGAAAGGTAAGTGCGGCGCTGACCCACGTATCGCGCGCCGGACTTTCCGGATGGGCCGCCGACGCCACGACGTTGCTCAGGCGGCGCATGAGTTCGCGCCCGGCGGCACGATCGTCGATGCGCAAGATGATGTATGTCGCGGCAAACGGAACGGGACGCGGCCGGAGCACGCCGCTTTGAATGTCGGCTAAGTCCAGCATCGACGCCTTAGCTCATTTTGTCGCGAGGTTTTTCCAGAATCGCTCCAGGCTTTCATCGCCGCCGAAGAGCGTCGTAAAGATGGTCGAATCGGCGAGCAGAATATCGCCGGCGCGGTCGCCGGCCGGCGGCATCCAGAGGAACATGTTGAACTCGCGGTTCCCCTCGTCGGTAAACGGATGCGGCTTGGACGTGTCGATCGATTGCCGCGCCAGCACGTGGATCGCGTTCGGATCGTCGGTGGTCACGGCATAGTGCGGTAGATGCATGTGAAAGACAAACGTGCTCACACCGTCGAGCCAGCCGCGACGATCCAGATCGCCGTTGGTCGAAAGCGGGAGCGTTTTGGTCGTGCCGGGATGCGTTGCCGGCCGCAATCCCCAGCGGTTATGGACGGGTACGCCGAGCCCGCTCATTAGCGACCGGGTATATTTGCCGAATCGCTGCTGGCGTGGCACCAAAGGATCGCCATGGTGAAAGTATTCCATGTTGCGCTGCTTTAGGTCGTCGGATGCGCCGACGTCGTGGTGCGGTCCGAGGATTAGGCACGTTCCCTCGCGAGCGAGAAAGGCGCGAATGGCCTCGATTTCCTCGGGTGCAGCTTCCTGTTCGGTGACTAGATGGTCGAGCCCAAAGACCATCAGCGTATCGGTGTCGGCGAGAATCCGTTCGTCGATGGGCAGTTTCTGTCCAGCCTGATCCACGCGCTGGTAGACGGCCACGGGCCGGTCCGTTACTTCGCCGACGGCTCGTTGAAAGCTCAGAAGCGACAGATGAAACAGCTCCAGCGTTCCCTCGATGCCCTGAAGGAACATCTGTTGCGAGTATGCTTCCGTCTCGTAGGCGGGCCATGCCACGCGACGCACTTCGGTCATCGTCGAAAAGCGATTATCGAGCTCTCTGACGTCGCGATTCGATTCCCAGGGATAGCTCCACGTCCAATAGACGCTGAACCGCCGGTTCGCTTTAGAGTACTTTCGCGGGATGTGAAGCTGGTTGTAGGTTCGGCCGGTCGTACTCATTGCATTTGGTCAAGCATGTTGCTCAACGATTGCTTCACGTGCAGGGCTTTCTTGATCTCGTCGGCGGAGACGAACGGATATTCGCCGTACTCCATGAAACTCGGCCGATGATGGTCGCGCACGAACTTGGCGAACGCGGGCACGTTGGTCTTCCAGTCTTCAGGGAAGCCTTCCAGGTTCTCAAAAGCGGTGCTCAGACCGGCCTGGGTAAAGAGCGCTACCGCGTCGTCGGTGTACTTGTCGAAGTCGGTGTCGAAGATGCCCTGATACATGAAATACTTTTCGTTGTTGATATCGAAGAGCACCCACTTGAGATAGTGCAGCTTGAGCGGTGCCAAATAATTGGGATCGGCTTTTAACGCTTTTTCAACGGTATCGGCATACGAACGCATCGCGGCCTCGCGGCCCGGCTTTAGCTTTGCGATGATCGTGAACCCGTAGCACGCTGGGGTCCTGGGGAAGACTGGGCCGGAGATGCCTTCTTTATATTCGAAGTATCCGCCCTCCGGAATCGCCATCGCCTGTGGCTTGCTCCAATCGCCGTCTTGCGTCGCCA
>CAVSQP010000003.1:0-10897 GCA_963730125.1 Vulcanimicrobiota bacterium
CGGCAAACGGAACGGGACGCGGCCGGAGCACGCCGCTTTGAATGTCGGCTAAGTCCAGCATCGACCCCTTAGTCATTTTGTCGCAAGGTTTCTCCAGAATCGTTCCAGGCTTTCATCGCCGCCGAAGAGCGTCGTAAAGATGGTTGAATCGGCGAGCAGAATATCGCCGGCGCGATCGCCGGCCGGCGGCATCCACAGGAACATGTTGAACTCGCGGTTCCCCGCGTCGGTAAACGGATGCGGCTTGGACGTGTCGATCGACTGCCGCGCCAGCACGTGAATCGCATTCGGATCGTCGCTGGTCACGGCATAGTGCGGCAAATGCATGTGAAAGACGAACGTGCTCACACCGTCGAGCCAGCCGCGACGATCCAGATCGCCGTTGGTCGAAAGCGGGAGCGTTTTGGTCGTGCCGGGATGCGTTGCCGGCCGTAATCCCCAGCGGTTATGGACGGGTACGCCGAGCCCGCTCATTAGCGACCGGGTATATTTGCCGAATCGCTGCTGGCGCGGCACCAAAGGATCGCCATGGTGAAAGTATTCCATGTTGCGCTGCTTTAGGTCGTCGGATGCGCCGACGTCGTGGTGCGGTCCAAGGATTAGGCACGTTCCCTCGCGAGCGAGAAAGGCGCGGATAGCCTCGATCTCCTCGGGCGCAGCTTCTTGCTCCGTGACCAGATGGTCGAGGCCGAAGATCATCAGCGTATCGGTATCTGCGAGAATCCGTTCGTCGATGGGCTGTTTCTGTCCAGCCTGATCCACACGCTGGTAGACGGCCACGGGCCGGTCCGTTACTTCGCCGACGGCGCGTTGAAAGCTCAGAAGCGACAGATGAAAGAGCTCCAGCGTTCCCTCGATGCCCTGAAGGAACATCTGTTGGGAATATGCTTCCGTTTCGTAGGCCGGCCATGCCACGCGACGCACTTCCGTCATCGTCGAAAAGCGATTATCGAGCTCTCTGACGTCGCGATTCGACTCCCAGGGATAGCTCCACGTCCAATAGACGCTGAACCGCCGGTTCGCTTTAGAGTACTTTCGCGGGATGTGAAGCTGGTTGTAGGTTCGGCCGGTCGTACTCATTGCATTTGGTCAAGCATGCTGCTCATCGATTGCTTCACACGCAGGGCTTTCTTGATCTCATCGGCGGAGACGAACGGATATTCGCCGTACTCCATGAAGCTCGGCCGATGGTGGTCGCGCACGAACTTGGCGAACGCGGGCACGTTGGTCTTCCAGTCTTCAGGGAAGCCTTCCAGGTTCTCAAAAGCGGTGCTCAGACCGGCCTGGGTAAAGAGCGCGACCGCGTCGTCGGTGTACTTGTCGAAGTCAGTGTCGAAGATGCCCTGGTACATGAAATACTTTTCGTTGTTGATATCGAAGAGCACCCACTTGAGATAGTGGAGCTTGAGCGGTGCCAAATAATTGGGATCGGCTTTTAACGCTTTTTCAACGGTATCGGCGTACGAACGCATCGCGGCCTCGCGGCCCGGCTTTAGCTTTGCGATGATCGTGAACCCGTAGCACGCCGGGGTCCTAGGGAAGACCGGGCCGGAGATTCCTTCTTTATATTCGAAGTATCCGCCCTCCGGAATCGCCATCGCCTGTGGCTTACTCCAATCGCCGTCTTGCGTCGCCATCGGTTCTCCTTATTGTTGTGAACGTTGTTTCTTATCATTGTGGGGCGGTACAGCTTCGTGTCTGTGCGTGGCCTCACCTAGGGTAGTGCTATAATCGGAAAATGTTGCCCGCACCAACGCCCGCCCCGGTCGCTTCGCAGCCCCCGGTGCGTTCCGATCCCTGCGGCGGCTCTCAGGAACTTCTGAAGAAATACTTATCCGCGTCGCCGTGCGTCTTCGTCGCCGGTCAGGCGGCGGTGCAGATGACGTACTCGGGCACCAACGTTCCCGAGGTTCTCTCGCACACCGCCGGCGGAAAAACGACGACGTTCACGATCTCCAGTCATGCTTTCGGATATCCCGGCGCGTTGCTGCATGTGGGTGTGTCACCTACGTCGCAGATCACGATCGTGCTGCCGTCGTTCTCGCAAATCAGCAGTACGCAGAACGGAACCGTCGCCGGAACGGACGATATGGAGTTCCGCTACAAGCAGCTCGTTTTTTCGAATCCGAAGGGAGGCGTGTTGGGCGGCGTGCTGGCGACGTACCAGGCCCCGACCGGCTCCCCTGCGCTAACAGCAGCCGGTCCCTCTTACGAAATCAATCCGCTGCTCAATATCGCCTTGAACAAGCAGCGGTCGATCGGTGAGAACCTCTCGTTCCCGGTCACGAACGCGCCGGCAGCCCAGGCTGGTGGGCCGCGGACTTGGAGCTTTGCGCCGCAGGCCGTAACCTTCTGGCGCTCGCCGGGCGGGACACTGCTGGCAGTAGTCGCGCAGTACGGTTTTTCGTCCAACACGCTTTTCCTAACGCTGAATACCGCGCAGCTGATCGCACGGAATTTTCAAATCCAGGGAACCTACGGCGGCAACAACTCGCCGGTCGATTACGTGAATCCCGTACTAGACGTCCCGCACGCCGCAGGAACAGCCTACAGCCGCTCGTTCACGATCGGCTTCAGTTATCTGATGGGTTACAGCGAGGCTCCGGCGCGGTGATGGCGGCGCGCGAATTCGACGTCGTCGTGATCGGGGCGGGACCGGCGGGCACCGCGGCAGCCTTGCGCGCCGGCGATCTCGGCGCCAAGACCGCGTTGATCACGCGCGGCGCCTTCGGCGGGATGGCCGCAAACGAAGGGCCGATCCCCGTTCGCGTGTTGGCGCATGCAGCGCGCCTGGCGCGCGAAGCACGCCAATTGGCGCAGTACGGCATTGTAGTTGAACGGCCGTCGCTCGACTACGCGCGACTGGTGGAACGCGCGCGAGAGGTCGTCAGCGAGGCGCGCAATGATTCTACACTGCTCGAACAGATCAAAAACGCCGGCGTCGAGCTCTTCGAAGATGCCGGAACGGTGGAATTTGCCGATGCTAGAACCATCCGCGGTACGTCGGCGCCGGCGTTACGCGGCGAGCGATTCGTCATCTGTTGCGGCGGCGTCAGCCGTTCGCTCGACGTTCCCGGTGCGGAACTGACTGTTACCCCGGCCGATGCCTTCTCGTTGACCGCCGTTCCAAAATCCATGATCGTCATCGGTGCAGGCGCGACCGGCGCTCAGGTCGCGTCAATCTTTAACGCGCTCGGTTCGTCGGTGACGATTTGTCAGGCCGGCCCGCGAATCATCGCGAGCGAGGATGCCGAGATTTCCGATGCCGTTGCTGCGGCATTTCGCGAAGACGGGATGACGATCTATCAAGGCTTTGGCGCGATCGAACGAATCGACCCTGCGACCGGAGGCGTCAGCGTAACCCTGGCCGGCGGCCAAGATCCGCCCGTTGAAGCCGAGTTGAGTGTCTGCGCTGTTGGCTGGAGAGCCGATACCGATGCGCTGAACTTACAGCAGGCGGGTGTCAAACTCAGTGCGCGCGGTTTCATCGAGGTCGACGATTCGCTTCGCACGAGCGCGACACACATCTATGCGGCGGGCGACGTCCTAGGCCGGTCGATGCTCGTTCCACCTGCCGTTCGCGACGGGTTCATCGCCGGAAACAATGCTGCAGGGGCAGAGCGTCTGACGGTGCCGGCCGGCGTTGAACCGATCGGCAGCTTCACCGATCCCGAGTACGCGAAGGTAGGATTGACCGAGGAGCAAGCCCGTGGACAACACGACACAATGGTATCGCACGCGTCATATGCCGAGACGACGCGACCGCTCATCGACGGACGCACCCGCGGATTCTGCAAGCTGGTTATCGACCGCAGCACGCGCCAACTCCTAGGCTGTCATATCGTTGGTGAGCGGGCCGTCGAAGTGGCCCAAATGGCCGCAATCGCGATGACCGCCAAAATGACCGTGGATGCCGTGGCACGCATTCCACTGTCGTTTCCAACGTACGCCAACGTCTTTGGGCGCGCGGCATTGCGTGCCGTTCGAAAACTCGGCAGCAGCGCAAGTATTGAGTGAGAGCGTCAGCACAGGCACGAACCGGTGTTGATGCAGCAAGGGCCGCGTTAGAACACCGCGTCGCGGTCGTACAGGCCCCTGCCGGATGGGGAAAAACGACGGCGGTGCGAAGCGCCGTGGCCGCTGTAGCGCATCTGTGGTTCGACGCGCCAACGCTGGAATACGACGAACTACGTGCGGCGGCGTCATTGGGAGATCGGCTTATTGTCGTCGACGATTTACACGTCTTGCCTGCCGATGGCCCGGGCAAGGTCGCCGCGCTGGTCGAGCGGTTTCCCGCAACCCGTTGGGTCCTCGTTTCCCGTCACTCGGTTGGGCTACCCCTCGCAGCCTGGATCGCCAAGGGTGAAGCCGGCGCGCCCATTGGGCAAAGCGATTTGTCGTTATCGCTCCACGAGATTCGCCGCGCCTCGAAAACCCTCGGCCTACGCGTCGATGACGCGGCTATGAACTTTCTGACGGAGACAACCGGCGGATGGCCCGTCGCGGTGAAGTTTGCTCTAGCCGCCCTCCAGCGCTCGCCGTTGGATCTCTCGCGGGCCGCCGCAACCACGAAGCAGCTCTTGTCCGCGTACTTCGCAACCGAAATACTCGACCGCATCGAAAAAGATCGGCGCGACCTTCTCTGCGATCTGGCATTGCTCGGCGCCTTTGACGAAAAGATGCTCACCATTCTCGGCCGTGAGGACGCATCGGCCGACCTGCGCTGGCTCGACGGCTCGGCCATTCCCTTCTACGAAAAAGGGACTCGGGTTTTGCTGCATCCGGTCTTCGCGCATTTCGTAGTCGCGCAGATTCCGGCATCGCAGCGGCGAACTCGCGGGCTCCGCGCCGCCGGCGCCCTGCGAGCGTCAGGCCTCGTTGGGCACGCCTTCGATCTAAAGCGCCGTTATGCGCCTGACTCAGTGCTTGCCGACCTACATGCGGAAGGCTTGGCCTTGCTGGACGCCGGCTGCCGGGATGGAGTGGAAGAGGCGGTCCACGCTCTGCCGCAATCCGTGCGCCGCGACGACCCGATCGTCGTATGCTTACGCGCGGAACTCGAAGCGCAAGCCGGTGCCCTTGCGCGGGCCAATGTTTTATACGAAAGGGCGAATCAAATCGCGGCGACACCTGAAGTTCACGCTCGTATCTGCCGTCATCGCGCCCTTCATTATCTCAACCAGGGCAAGACTGAGGCTCTCGAGGCAATACTTCCGGCCCTCGAGGCAGGCACAGAGATCGAGCGTCTAGATGCGCGCGGAATCTACGCGATGACCCTGGCGTTAGCGGGCCGTCTTGACGATGCGTGCCTCGAAGCGCGACGTGTAGTAGACGTTGCGACCGAGCTTGACGATGAGGCGCTGCTAGCTCGTTCGCTGCAGCGAATGTCGTACGTCGAATATCAGGCGGGCAAAATCGCCGATGCGGAACGTGATGCGGCCGAGGCGGCGCGCCTCGCACATCGGCTGGGCGCGTGGTTTCATTTCATATGTGCTCAAAGCATTCTATACGGTACGGCGGCCGCCCGCGACGATCACGCCGCGGCCTTATCGCATGCACAACAGATGGAGTGGGCCGCGGGGCGCACCGGAGACCGGCGCCATCATCTGTACGCCCTGAGCGCACAATACGTCCTCGAGGTCGAACGCGGCCGCAAGGCGCGCGCGCTGGCTATCGAATCGGAGATGCCGCTGCATTCGGGTTTCCGCGACGAGTTCGATTGTTGCGTCGCCTTGGCAACGCGTTTGAGCTGGAACGGCGAGTTTGCGGAAGGCTATCGGATTTTGGTAACGCTTGACGATCGCGTCGTCGATCCTTCTGAGCGGCGACTCTGGAACGCGGCGCTTGCAATGTTCGCGGCTTTCGGAGGCGACGAAAAAAACGCTACGCTCCGCCTCCGTGCTTGCGGCAGAATTGCCGCGCCGGCGGCCCGGGAAAATGCCATCGGCAACGTGCTGGCCGATTGCTTTGCCGCGATCGCGCAGATCGTGCTCGGCCACGCGGAAGCTGCTATCCGCCGTTTGCCGCATAATGCGCCCACCAGTCAGACTCGCGCGCTGGCGTCGTTCGCGCGCGATCTCGCAGCGCTAGGGTCTGCGCTCGGGAGCGAATCGGCATCAAAGGCACTCCAGCGATTGCGCTCCGCGCGGCAAGAGGGATTGGCCGACGCTGTCGCCGCGGCGCTTGCTTCGCTGCGACGTGACGATTCATCCGAGTTGCTCACTGAGGCTGAAATACGCGTCTTGGTCGAGTTGGCCGGGGGCCGAGCGGCCAAGGCAATCGCGCAAAAGCATGGGCGCAGCATCCATACGGTTCGCAACCAAATCAAGGGAGCTACCCGCAAGCTCGGCGCCTCCGGCAGCATCGAAGCCGTGGCGCGTGCGCGCCACCTGGGGTTGCTGCGCTAGACCCTAGCCCAAAGTGGTCATGGCTCCTTCCCCGTCATTTCGGCAAGATACTCGTGCCAAGTCTTGCCGATTCCTACACATCTCTTCGAACGGCGACTATAGCCATACGGCTCTCAGAAAGGTTATTGAATTGTTAGTGTCTCAATGCCGCCGCGGTTTAATCGCCGTGGCCGCTGTTGCGTTGCTTGCAGGTTGCTCCGGCGCATCGCAACTCTCGCCGACGACCGCCGCTCAGTCAAGTGCGCAGTCAGTCACCCACCAGTCAATCTCCGCCCTAGGATCCAAACGATTCCTGGGCGCCTTTGCTCTTAGCGCAGCGAAGCTCGCCACGCTCCGCGCCACCGACATCAAAGTGCCGCACGTAGTAGTGCCCAACAAGAAGCGCACGCGGTGGGGTCACCGGCTCTTCGTTTCCGACTACTTAGGGAACGTCGTTCAGGAGTTCGAGCCGAAAAACGGTGGCACGGTCACGGCGACGATCAGCGACGTGGTCGGGCCGCAAGGCATGGACACGGACCGTCACGAGAATCTGTACGTGACGAGCCAAGGCACATCTTCGGTTAACGTCTATACTCCCGGCTCCTACACGGCCTCGAAGATCCTCAACGAAGGAAACCAACAGGCGCCGGCCTCCGTGGCCGTTTGTCCGGACGGCACAGTGTACGTGTCGAACACTTACGCCAACTACGGCTACCAAAATGGCAGCATCCAGATTTTTGCTCCGGGCTCGACGACGCCGACCGGCTCGATCCCCGATAGCAACATCTACTTCTCGTTCTTCGTCGCTTGCGATGCCGTCGGCAACGTCTGGTACGACTACCTCGACAATAACATCGTAACCGGTGTCGCCGAGTACGTGCCGTCGACCGGAACCATCACGCAGTTCGGCAGCCTCGGAATCGCTTTCCCCGGTGGTATTCGAGCCTTCGGAAAGGGCTTGCTCTCGATCAACGACCAAAGCGCCAGTCAGTTCGACGGAAGCGTCCATATCTTCGACACCGCCAACATGGCCGGCGGTCCGATTTCAAGCATGACCGGCTTCGCGGACCCCGTCTCGGGCTCGTGGAACAAGGCTGATAAGGCGATGTGGCAGGCCGACATCTCTAATCAGCGCGTCGAATACGCCCAGTTGGCAGGAAGCCCGCAGATCAGGTTCTCGATTGGTGCCGGAGTCCTCTACGGCCCCGTCGATGCCCTCGTCTTCCGGACTGGCGACGAGTAAAACAAAACCGACTGCTTTGCCGCCGGCGCAGACGAGAAAAACGTCGCACCGGCGGCGAGGCGGTCACCAGCCAAACGGCTTAAACGATGCTGCCTCCAGCGCCAGGCCGACGGCGATGTAGTCTTCGTTACCGATGCCCGCCCTCTCAACCGCATCCTCGAACTCTGCGAACGCGCGATCCATCAGCGGTGCATTCGCACCTAAGTTTTCCCAGGCCGCGCGCGCCAATCGAAGGTCCTTGAGTAGCGCGTTCGCCGAAAAGCGCGGCTGCGTGTCGCGCTCGATCAGTTGTTGACGCTTTGTGGCGACACGCCCGAGCACTTGCATAAGCGCGTCAATGGTGAGAGCCCGATCGACACCGGCCTTTCCGGTGATGCCAAGCAGTTCTCCAATCGAATCGGCCATCACCGCCAACATCGAGTTGAAGGCAAGCTTGAGATGCCCGCTCGCCCCCGGCGAACCGGTGAACGTAACGGTAGAACCCATCGCGCTCAAGAGCTCCCGTCCTTTTTCGAACGCTTGAGCGCTGCCTCCCGGAAGCAGCGTTAGCGTTCCGGTGCGCGCGCCGTCGACGCTGCCGAAGACCGGACAGGCGAGAAAGTCTACGCCTCGCCGTTGCGCCGCCTCCGCGAGCGACTCGTACATCTGCGGCGAAAGCGTCGTCGTCTCGATAACGAGCTGGCCTGCGCGTGCGGCCGGCATAAGCCGGCCGAGCGAAATCTCGCGTGCCACGTCGTCGTCCCAGAGCATCGCGATCACGGCGTCCACGCCGGCCACCAGCGCTTCGATGCCATCGAATGGCGTCGCGCCCGCGGCGACCACCGGATCCATCATCTCGCGATCGATATTCCAAGCGGAAACGTTATAGCCGCGGTCGAGCAGATTCAGCGCGATTGCGGTTCCCATTTTTCCCGTCCCCACGACTCCAACGTGCATCGTCATCGGAACGGGTTTTCTCTCACAGGCCCGGAATGGCGCCGGGAGCTACCAGGGCGATGACGGCGAGTGCGCCGAGTGCCGCGCCGACCGGTGCGACGATTCGACTTCCTGACGGCGTCGCTTTTTCTACGAACATAATCGCGGCGAGCACGCCCATCCAAGCCAAATGCGCGACACCTGCCGCAAACATCACGAGCATGAGCGCCCAGCAACAGCCAAGGCAGTAGAGCGCGTGACCGAAGCCGAGCCGTAACCCGTTGACTGCGCCGCGCCGATAGTGGCGCATCAGATACATGCCCGGATGCCGGCACGCTTTCAGGCAGGCATCTTTCAGCGGAGTGAACTGATAGATGGCCGCCAGACCGAGTGTGGCCGCCGGTATCAGGGTCGCGTGCGCCGCGAGCCAGGGCCACGCAGCGACGATGCGGTGTACCTGCATGTCGCCGGTAAATGCCGCCAGCGCAAACGCCGTCCAAATGGCGAAATAGCCGCCTAAGAACAAGACCAGCGCGGCCGGGAAATCCGGCGCACGACCAGCGGTCGCCGCATAGAGGCGGATCAAGCCGAGCGAAGACGGCAGCATCATTGCCGCGGTCATGAACTGCCATGCAGCCACTACGACAAGGGCGGAGAGCCAGTACGGCCGCCCGTTTTGATAGAGCGCGTCGTGGTGCAGCGACGCGGCATTGCCGCTCAGCTCGGCCCACACGCAAACCGCCCATGCGACGGCGATCGCGCAGCCGAGGATGCCGATCGTGTTGAAACGCACGAGCCGGTTCGCAGCGGTCACTGCCACGTGCATTAAAGCTCTAGCAGGAAGTCGCCCTGAATCGCGTTGCGATCCTTAAAGGTCCAAACCATTCCGTGTTCGGGTATGTTGACGACGTGCTCGGACGCCTTCGCAATATACGCAGGGGCGCCGGGTATCGTGCTAAAGATGCTGTCGCGCAGCGTCGTGATTGCCCCATACGCGCTGCGATATGGCGCCATGGTCGCGCGAATCTTGTCGCCGACGACAATCGTTCCTTCGCCGCCCTTGAGGTTGTGCTCGATCGGCATCGTCTCGATCGCGATGTCTTCACCGACTAAGTTATTGAGGTCCGCGAGCGGTCCGCCCAAGCGGCCGTGCCACGCGTCGAGAATTGCAGTCCGTTGTTCGTCGGTTGCACCGGCATCCACGTAGCTTACGCGTTTCCAGGTCTGCGGCGTCAGAACGTTTCCGGGAATCTTGACGACTTCCACGTAGGTCAGTCCGCTTACGTCGACTCCGTTGATCTCGCCCTTTTCAATATTGTAGGCAAGGAACGAGTCGCAGGCACCGCCGTCGGGATCTTCGCCGATCCAGCAGCGGCAGAGCGTCCGGCACGAGCACGCTTCGAGCAGCGTGCCTTGCAAAGTGTAGGTTTTTGCGGACGTCTGGGGCGCAGGCTGAGTTTGGGTCATAGCTAGTCCCTCCTCGGACGCGTAGACTTCCAGGGGTCGCGACGGGTGCCTCTGCCTACTCCGGGAGCGGCCCTAGGTCGAGGACGATGGCGTACCATGTGTTTACGCCAACGATGCCGTCGACCACGACGGGTTCGTCGACCCATACGGATTGATTGTCGCGTACGTACGTTTGAAGGGCCCGAACTGCGGCGCTAGTCAAAGGGCCGAAATCGCCGTCAACAGCCAGATTTTTACATTCGGGCAGGTCCCTGTATCTCAACTGGTCCTGAGCCGCACGAACGGCATCACCCTGGTCGCCTTGGGAAACCTCGACGATGAGGGCCGGCCACGTCAGGTTGCCCACGATTCCATCGGAGGTCAGGCCGCGGTCAGTTTGAAACGCCTTGATCGCCGCGGTCGTTTCCGGCCCGACTTCATCGTCAACGGTGACGCTGTAGCCGTGAACGCGAAGGAGATATTGGACGGTGCCGGCGAGTGGCCCAATCCTCCCAGTTTTGACTTGTATCCACTCCTTGGCCATTGCTTTGGACCTTTCACTTTCAGCGTTGCTTTGAGTTTTGACCCAAGCAACATCGCCCCTACGAGTCGACAGCTCCACGGATCGCAAAAATTGCAGTGAGGCGGGCGAACGTTGCATTGTGTGTTGGCTTGGCGCCGGGATGACGCGAGCAAGCTACCTAGCCAGAGCGGCAGATTGACGCTTTGCACCTGTAATTAAGACTTGACGAATATAAGCATATCCTTATATAATGTCCCGCATGGAAGCCTTTGCGGCTCTTTCCGACCCAACGCGGCGCCACATCGTCGAGTTGCTCGCCGACGGCGAACGTTCCGCAGGCGAGCTCGCGCGGCGATTTACGCTGACCCAACCGGCGGTCTCGCA
>CAVSQP010000004.1:0-12775 GCA_963730125.1 Vulcanimicrobiota bacterium
GCGCGATCCATCAGCGGTGCATTCGCACCTAAGTTTTCCCAGGCCGCGCGCGCCAATCGAAGGTCCTTGAGTAGCGCGTTCGCCGAAAAGCGCGGCTGCGTGTCGCGCTCGATCAGTTGTTGACGCTTTGTGGCGACACGCCCGAGCACTTGCATAAGCGCGTCAATGGTGAGAGCCCGATCGACGCCGGCCTTTCCGGTGATGCCAAGCAGTTCTCCAATCGAATCGGCCATCACCGCCAACATCGAGTTGAAGGCAAGCTTGAGATGCCCGCTCGCTCCCGGCGAACCGGTGAACGTAACGGTAGAACCCATCGCGCTTAAGAGCTCCCGTCCTTTGTCGAACGCTTGAACGCTGCCTCCCGGAAGGAGCGTGAGCGTCCCGGTGCGTGCGCCGTCGATGCTGCCGAAGACCGGACAGGCGAGAAAGTCTACGCCTCGCCGTTGCGCCGCCTCCGCGAGCGACTCGTACATCTGCGGCGAAAGCGTCGTCGTCTCGATAACGAGCTGGCCTGCGCGTGCGGCCGGCATAAGCCGGCCGAGCGAAATCTCGCGCGCCACGTCGTCGTCCCAGAGCATCGCGATCACGGCGTCCACGCCGGCTACCAGCGCTTCGATGCCATCGAATGGCGTAGCGCCCGCGGCGACCACCGGATCCATCATCTCGCGATCGATATTCCAAGCGGAAACGTTATAGCCGCGATCGAGCAGATTGAGCGCGATTGCGGTTCCCATTTTTCCCGTCCCCACGACTCCAACGTGCATCGTCATCGGAACGGGTTTTCTCTCACAGACCCGGAATGGCGCCGGGAGCCACCAGGGCGATGACGGCGAGTGCACCGAGTGCCGCGCCGACCGGTGCGACGATTCGACTCCCTGACGGCGTCGCTTTTTCTACGAACATAATCGCGGCGAGCACGCCCATCCAAGCCAAATGCGCGACACCTGCCGCAAACATCACGAGCATGAGCGCCCAGCAACAGCCAAGGCAGTAGAGCGCGTGACCGAAGCCGAGCCGTAACCCGTTGACTGCGCCGCGCCGATAGTGGCGCATCAGATACATGCCCGGATGCCGGCACGCTTTCAGGCAGGCATCTTTCAGCGGAGTGAACTGATAGATGGCCGCCAGACCGAGTGTGGCCGCCGGTATCAGGGTCGCGTGCGCCGCGAGCCAGGGCCACGCAGCGACGATGCGGTGTACCTGCATGTCGCCGGTAAATGCCGCCAGCGCAAACGCCGTCCAAATGGCGAAATAGCCGCCTAAGAACAAGACCAGCGCGGCCGGGAAATCCGGCGCACGACCAGCGGTCGCCGCATAGAGGCGGATCAAGCCGAGCGAAGACGGCAGCATCATTGCCGCGGTCATGAACTGCCATGCAGCCACTACGACAAGGGCGGAGAGCCAGTACGGCCGCCCGTTTTGATAGAGCGCGTCGTGGTGCAGCGACGCGGCATAGCCGCTCAGCTCGGCCCACACGCAAACCGCCCATGCGACGGCGATCGCGCAGCCGAGGATGCCGATCGTGTTGAAACGCACGAGCCGGTTCGCAGCGGTCACTGCCACGTGCATTAAACCTCTAGCAGGAAGTCGCCCTGAATCGCGTTGCGATCCTTAAAGGTCCAAACCATTCCGTGTTCGGGTATGTTGACGACGTGCTCGGAGGCCTTCGCAATATACGCAGGGGCGCCGGGTATGGTGCTAAAGATGCTGTCGCGCAGCGTCGTGATTGCCCCATACGCGCTGCGATATGGCGCCATGGTCGCGCGAATCTTGTCGCCGACGACAATCGTTCCTTCGCCGCCCTTGAGGTTGTGCTCGATCGGCATCGTCTCGATCGCGACGTCTTCACCGACTAAGTTGTTGAGGTCCGCGAGCGGTCCGCCCAAGCGGCCGTGCCACGCGTCGAGAATTGCAGTCCGTTGTTCGTCGGTTGCACCGGCATCCACGTAGCTTACGCGTTTCCAGGTCTGCGGCGTCAGAACGTTTCCGGGAATCTTGACGACTTCCACGTAGGTCAGTCCGCTTACGTCGACTCCGTTGATCTCGCCCTTTTCAATATTGTAGGCAAGGAACGAGTCGCAGGCACCGCCGTCGGGATCTTCGCCGATCCAGCAGCGGCAGAGCGTCCGGCACGAGCACGCTTCGAGCAGCGTGCCTTGCAAAGTGTAGGTTTTTGCGGACGTCTGGGGAGCAGGCTGAGTTTGGGTCATAGCATAGTCCCTCCTCGGACGCGTAGACTTCCAGGGGTCGCGACGGGTGCCTCTGCCTACTCCGGAAGCGGCCCTAGGTCGAGGACGATGGCGTACCATGTGTTTACGCCAACGATGCCGTCGACCACAACGGGTTCGTCGACCCATACGGATTGATTGTCGCGTACGTACGTTTGAAGGGCGCGAACCGCGGCGTTAGTCAAAGGGCCGAAATCGCCGTCAACAGCCAGATTTTTACATTCGGGCAGGTCCCTGTATCTCAACTGGTCCTGAGCGGCACGAACGGCATCACCCTGGTCGCCTTGGGAAACCTCGACGATGAGGGCCGGCCACGTCAGGTTGCCCACGATTCCATCGGAGGTCAGGCCGCGGTCAGTTTGAAACGCCTTGATCGCCGCGGTCGTTTCCGGCCCGACTTCATCGTCAACGGTGACGCTGTAGCCGTGAACGCGAAGGAGATATTGGACGGTGCCGGCGAGTGGCCCAATCCTCCCAGTTTTGACTTGTATCCACTCCTTGGCCATTGCTTTGGACCTCTCACTTTCAGCGTTGCTTTGAGTTTTGACCCAAGCAACATCGCCCCTACGAGTCGACAGCTCCATGGATCGCAAAAATTGCAGCGAGGCGGGCGAACGTTGCATTGTGTGTTGGCTTGGCGCCGGAATGACGCGAGCAAGCTACCTAGCCAGCGCGGCGGATTGACGCTTCGCACCTGTAATTAAGACTTGACGAATATAAGCATATCTTTATATAATGTCCAGCATGGAAGCCTTTGCGGCTCTTTCCGACCCAACGCGGCGCCACATCGTCGAGTTGCTCGCCGACGGCGAACGTTCCGCAGGCGAGCTCGCGCGGCGATTTACGCTAACCCAACCGGCGGTCTCGCAGCATCTGCGAACGTTACGGGACGCCGGCTTGGTGCGGGTACGGCGCGACGCCCAACGCCGCATGTACTCAATCGATGGTCGAGGATTAGCGCAGATCGACGAGTGGCTTTCGCGTTACCGCACCTTCTGGAACACTCGCCTTGACGCGCTCGAGCGCGCACTTCACGACAAAAACGAGGAATGATGACCGAGCTAGCCACCATCACCGACCGCAGCACGCTGATTTTTGTTCGCCGGCTTCCCGGTCCGATCGAACGCGTTTGGGCCTATCTAACGGACCCCAAGCTTTTGGCGCAGTGGTTTTCCGACGGGATCGTAACCGATCGCGTCGGGGGCGAAGTGCGCTTCGAAATAGGCGCGACCGGACGCATCACGGCCTATCAGCCGCCCACCCTTCTTGAATACACCTGGAACGAAGAAGAAGCATCTTGCGGGCCCGTTGCCGACGCGCTCGTCCGGTGGGAACTTGCCGAAGACGGAAGCGACGTGCGACTTACGCTCACGCATTTGCGGCTTCCGGAGAACGAAATTCTTGCTCACGGTGCAGGTTGGCATACGTTCCTCGAACGTCTGTCCGCGTGCATCGACGGCCGCGATCCGCAACCGATCGACGAGCTATTCGAACGGTTGAAGGCCGAATACGCGCCGCTCGTGCAGTCTGCACATTCCAAACTCTGAGGAGATTGAACGATGTCCACTAACGCTATGCTTCAACACACAATCGGAACGCACGACGAATGGCTGAAAGCGCGGCTGCAGCTTCTCAAAGACGAGAAGGAGCTGACGCGGCGTAGCGACGAGCTGGCGCGCCGCCGGCAAGAGTTGCCCTGGGTACGCATCGATAAGGCGTATCGCTTCGACACCGACGAAGGGCCGGCATCGCTTAGCGATCTTTTCCGCGGCAACTCGCAGCTGCTCGTCTACCACTTTATGTTTGGGCCCGACTTTACGGCGGGCTGCCCGTCCTGCTCGGCGATCGCCGATGGATTCAACGGTTTCGCCATCCACCTCGCTCATCACGACGTCACGCTTTGCGCGGTCTCGCGCGCGCCGGTCGAAAAACTGCAAGACTACAAAAAGCGCATGGGCTGGACGTTTCCGTGGGCATCGTCGTTCGGCAGCGACTTCAACCTCGATTTCCAAGCCGGCTGCACGGAAGAGCAGCAGCAATCCGGCACGATCGAGTACAACTTCGCCCCCGAAGATACGCGCCGGACGCTGACGCTCGACGACGGCTGGGCGAAAGAGATCGCCGCGGGCTGTGGTACGGACTGGCCGACGTATCGCCGTGAAACGCCCGGCGTCAGCGCCTTCGTGCTAAAGGATGGCGCCGTCTATCACACCTACTCGGCGTATGCTCGCGGCCTAGACGGACTTTGGGGCATGTACCAGTGGCTCGATCGCGCACCGCTCGGTCGCAACGAAAACGAACCTGGCCTTTGGTGGAAGCGCCACGACGAGTACGCGTAAAGCGCACCAATGTTAAGGGCCCGGTTAATCGGGCCCTTACGTTTTTTCGGTATTAGGCGGTGCGCACCGATCGGAACGTCGCGCGTACGTCTTCGCAGAAGAGTTGCGGCTGCTCCCAAGCTGCGAAGTGGCAACCGACGTCGTGCTTCTTGTAGTAGACGAGCTTTGGATATGCTTTCTCCGACCAGCTCCGCGGCGCGGTATAGATCTCGCGCGCAAAGGCGCTGACGCCCGTCGGAACGGTGACTCCCTTGACGTCGAAAAAGTCGAGCTTATTCTCCCAGTATAGGCGCGCCGACGAGATCGCCGTGCCGGTCAACCAGTACAGCGTGATATTATCGAGCACGTCGTCGCGCGAGAGGCCGCCTGGGTTTCCGGCAAAGGCCGGTGCGATCACTTCGTAGCTGTCTTTGTCGTGATCGAGAATCCAGGCTGCGAGACCGACCGGCGAATCCATCAATGCATAGAGCGTCTGTGGGCGGTTGCTCATCTCGACCGCATATCCGAGATGATGCACGTAGAAGTCCTTGAGCTGTTCGAATGCGCGCAGTTCGTCGCCGGAAAGGCCCGCCGGCGCCGCATGTCCCAACTTGGCCGCCGCCAAGATATCGGCCGGCGCGGTACCAGCCATGTTGCTGTGAATGCCTAGCACTTGCGTCGGCGCCAGCAGCGCAAGCTCTTGCGTGAGGATGGCTCCCCAATCGCCGCCTTGCGCTGCAAACTTCGGATATCCGAGCCGCTCCATCAGCACGACCCACGCTTTTGCCATTCGCACGGGATCCCAACCGAGGGTCGTCGGCTCGGGAGAATATCCGTAGCCCGGCATCGACGGAATCACGAGATGAAACGCGTCCGACGCGCTCGCCCCGTGCGCCGTAGGATTGGTGAGTGGGCCGATGATCTTAGTCTGCTCGATGATCGAGCCCGGCCACCCGTGCGTGACGATCAGCGGGAGCGCGTTTTCGTGCTTGGAGCGGACGTGCATGAAATGGATATCCTGCCCGTCGATCTCGGTCACGAACTGCGGTATCGCGTTGAGCTTTGCTTCGCACTTGCGCCAATCGTAATCGTTGGCCCAATAGGTCGCGAGCGCTTGGGTAGTCGCCAACTGCACGCCTTGCGAGTCGTCCGAAACGAGTTCGCGCGTGGGCCATCGCGTTGCTTTGATGCGCCGGCGCAGCTCGGCGAGCTCCTCGTCCGAAACGTGCGGCATCTTAAACGGGCGGATCGCCGTCGCTCCGCTCGCCACCGGTTCTTGCACTTGGGTCATTTCTCCATTCCTTTCGGAAGCGGTTTTGGTTGAAGTGGATCGCGAACAGCCCACCAGTCCCATCTGCGCCGCAGTGAGGCTGATGGTTGCCGCGCTAACGAAATGCCGCCGATCCAGCGAGGAGGCTACTTTCGCAGCGATCTGAAGCCGGCACGAACCTCTTGCGCAAAGAGCTCCGGCTGTTCCCAGGCCGCGAAGTGGCCGCCCTGGTCGACACGGTTGTAATAGATCAGTTTGTGAAAGGCTCGTTCCGTCCAACTCCGCGGAGCCGTATAGATTTCACCCGGAAAGATGCTGACGGCGGCCGGGATCGAGACGTTCACGGCATTGAGCGGCGGTAGGCCGCCGCGGGCGTTTTCCCAGTAGAAGCGCGCGGCGGAAACGCCGGTGTTCGTCAACCAGTAGAGCGTGATATTGTCGAGCACGTCGTCTCGCGTGACGGCGCCCGAAGGATGCCCGTCAACTGTCTGCCCCAATATCGCCGAAAGGATGGGCGGCGCGGGTTGGCCCCAGCCATCGCCATGGTCGATAAGCCAAGCTGCAAGGGCGACCGGTGAATCTGCAAATCCATAAAGCGTTTGCGGCCGCGTTGCCATCTCCGCCGAGTACGCAAAGTGCTTCGTTCTGAAGTCCTGCACTTGCACGTACGCGGCTTTTTCGTCGGGCGAAAGGGTGGCCGGCGGCGGGTCGCCGCACGAAAGCGCCTTGACGATGTCGGGCGGTATCGTACCAGGAAAGTTGGTGTGCATCGCCAGCAGCTCCGGCGGCGCCTGCTCGGCCATCGATTCCGTGATTACCGCGCCCACGTCGCCGCCTTGCGCCAGGAACTGCGAATACCCGAGACGCTTCATCAGCACGACCCAGGCCCGTGCGATCCGAGCAGGCCCCCAGCCGGTCGTCGTTGGCCGGCCCGAAAAGCCGTAACCCGGTATCGAAGGAATCACCACGTGAAAAGCATCGGATGCATTTCCCCCGTGTGCCGTTGGATTGGTCAGCGGATCGATGATCTTCAGCTGCTCGACGATCGAACCGGGCCAACCGTGCGTGACGATGAGGGGCAACGCATTCTCGTGTTTGGAACGAACGTGAATGCAGTGAATGTTCAGCCCGTCGATCTCGGTCATGAACTGCGGGAGCGCGTTCAGCTTTGCCTCGCACCTCCGCCAGTCGTACCGCGTGCCCCAATAGTTGGCGAGGTCCTGCATCGTAGAGAGCTGCACGCCTTGCGATGAATCGGCCACCGTCTCGCGGTCGGGCCATCGCGTCGCTACGATCCTGCGACGTAGTTCGGCAAGGTCGGCTTCGGGAGTGTTGACCGTAAAGGCGTTGACCGCGTCGCCCTCAGCAGCGGCGACGAGGGGCGTGCTAAGCATGGCGGCGGTGCCGAGAGCTGCGGACGTCGAAATGAAAGTGCGGCGAGTGAGCGATGATCCGTACAACAACGTCATTCTCCTTCGTATACGGAATCAGGAACGAACCGGGGGTGCCTAGGAGTGTGCAAGAATGCCCTCGCTTCGGTCAACGGACGACCGCCTGGCTGCCGACGGGCCGCAAAGTAAAGGCGGCGCGCCGATTCGGCACGCCGCCATACCTCTTCCAGTAGCCGCCGTGGTTAGGCGGTGACGGCAAGGTCGAAGCGATCGAGGTTCATCACCTTCTCCCACGCCGCTACAAAGTCGCGCACGAAGTGATCGCCCTCGATGGCGTAGACCTCGGCGATCGCACGGAGCTGCGAGTTCGAGCCGAAGATCAGGTCGAAGTTCGTGCCGGTCAACGTGACCTCGCCGGTGCGCCGGTCGCGACCTTCATACGTATAGTCGGTTCCCGCCGGCTGCCACTTCGTCGTCATGTCGATCAGGTTTACGAAGAAGTCGTTGGTCAGCGTGCCCGGCCGCTTCGTGAAGACGCCGTGCTTCGAGCCTCCGACGTTCGCACCAAGGACCCGCAGTCCGCCGACGAGCGCCGTCATTTCCGGAGCCGTCAGGGTTAACAACTGCGCGCGATCGAGCAGCTGCTGCTCCGGCGAACGCGAGCGTCCGCTGCCGAGGTAGTTGCGGAAGCCGTCCGAGGCCGGCTCCAGCACTGCGAAGGAGTGCACGTCGGTATTTTCTTGCGATGCGTCGGTGCGGCCCGGCGCGAAGCTCACCTTCACGTCCTGGCCCGCGCTCTTCGCAGCCTGCTCGATCGCCGCGCACCCGCCGAGCACGATGACGTCGGCTAACGAAACCTTCTTGCCGCCCGAAAGCGATGCGTTGAAGTCCGCTTGGACTTTCTCGAGAGCTGGCAGTATTTTCGCCAGCTCCGCGGGCTGATTCACTGCCCAGTCCTTTTGCGGCGCAAGGCGAATGCGCGCGCCGTTGGCGCCGCCGCGCATGTCGGTGCCGCGGAACGTCGACGCCGAGGCCCACGCAGTCGTAACCAACTGCGATACCGTGAGCCCTGAATCGAGAATGCGGCTCTTGAGCGTCGCAACGTCCTGCGCGTCGATCAACGGATGGTCGACCGCCGGCAACGGGTCTTGCCAGATCTGCGGTTCGGCCGGCACTTCGGGGCCGAGGTAGCGAGAAACGGGACCCATATCCCGATGCGTGAGCTTGTACCACGCCTTAGCAAAGGCGTCGGCAAACTCTTGCGGGTTATCGTGGAAGCGCTTTGAGATCGGACCGTAGAGCGGATCGACCTTCAACGCAAGATCCGTCGTAAACATCATCGGCGCGTGCTTCTTCGACGAATCGTGTGCGCCGGGAACGGTGTTTGCGGCGGCGCCGTCTTTCGGCGTCCACTGCCAACCGCCGGCGGGGCTCTTGGTCAGCTCCCACTCGTAGTTGAAGAGATTGTAGAAGTACTCGCCGTTCCAGCGCGTCGGCGTTGAAGTCCAGGCGCCCTCGAGTCCGCTGGTGATCGTGTCGTCACCGCTCCCGCTGCCGAATGAGTTGCGCCAGCCGAGGTTCTGCTCGTCGATGCCGGCGCCGGCCGGAGCAAAGCCGACGTACTGCGCCGGATCGGCAGCGCCGTGCGCTTTGCCGAAGGTGTGGCCACCGGCGATGAGCGCGACGGTCTCTTCATCGTTCATCGCCATTCGCCCGAACGTCTCGCGAATATCGACGGCCGCCGCAAGCGGGTCGGGTTCGCCGTTCGGGCCTTCAGGATTCACGTAAATCAAACCCATCTGTACGGCCGCGAGCGGTTTTTCGAGATCGTGTTCACCGGTGTAACGCTTGTCCTCGAGCCACGTGTCTTCCGGACCCCAGTAAATGTTTTCGTCGGGCTCCCACGCGTCGACGCGTCCGCCGGCAAACCCGAACGTCTTGAATCCCATCGATTCCAACGCGCAGTTTCCGGCCAGGATCATGAGATCGGCCCACGAGATCTTGCGGCCGTACTTCTGCTTGATCGGCCACAGCAGTAGACGCGCTTTGTCGAGGTTGGCATTGTCGGGCCAGCTATTGAGCGGCGCGAAGCGCTGCTCGCCCGAGCCCGCGCCGCCGCGGCCGTCACCGATACGGTAGGTTCCCGCGCTGTGCCAGGCCATGCGGATAAAGAGCGGCCCGTAGTGACCGTAGTCGGGCGGCCACCAATCCTGCGAGGTGGTCATCAACGTGACAATGTCGGCCTTGACCGCCTTGAGGTCGAGGCTGTTGAACTCGCGGGCGTAGTTGAAGTCGGCGCCCATCGGGTCGGAGAGTGCCGACGGCCGGTGAAGCACCGACAGGTTCAGCAATTCGGGGAACCAATCGATGTTGATTCTCGGCCGCAGGGGTACGTGTTTTACGGGACAGCCCTGGTCGGCGTCCGACAGTTCTACGATCGTGTTTTCCATTCGTGCTACTTCTCCGATCCGGTGAAAATGCAGGCGCTTCGCCGCAACGGCCACGATTGGCGCCGGACGGCCAAGCAGCCGGTCGGGCGCGCGGCGCTACGAGCGGAGGCGCGGGTCTCAATACCGAAAGGTGTGTGAAAGTGATTTTCACTCTCACATGGAGAATATCCCTGCTCATGAGCGGCGTCAATAGGGATAAGACAGGTTAATATGGTCTCGCCCAAGCAACCGGCGTTGCCGAAAAATTATCGACTCATCTACGACATCGTGGAAGCGAGCGGGGTCGGCCGGCATCTCACGTCCTCGGAGATCTATGCGAAGGCACTCAAGCGGCGGCCCGGCATCGGCTTCTCAACCGTTTATCGCGGGCTCGAGCGCTTGCGCGATCTCGGGTTGGTTTCCGAGCTTCACTTGCCGGGCGTTGACGCCGCGACGTACGAACCGGCCGGGTCCCGGCACGCTCACTTTCGCTGCAGCGAGTGCGGCGGGATCGAAGACGTTCCTTACGCGATCCCGACACGTACCATCAGGGCGCTGGCCACGCAGCACGGTTTCGAGATCGAAAGCGAACGCGTAACGTTCGAAGGCCGCTGCGCGGCTTGCGGCACTTCTTAGGTTACGCCGCGATCCAGCGAGCACATGAGCTGGGCATGCCCGAAGTGCGGGCGTATCTTCCGTCAGATCAATCAACGCCACGCATGCGGCGTCGGCGGCGCAGAGACGTTGCTCAAAGACCGGCCGAAATCGCTGGCCGACCTTTACCGCAAACTCGAGAGCACAGTTCGCGGCTTTGGCGAGGTGGAGGTAGTCACGCGCGACCGGTACGCGCTCTTTCGAACGACCCGCATCTTCGCCGATCTAACGGTGACGCGCGACGCGCTGCGCGTGGTCGTTCACCTCTCGCGCCAAGTGACCGATCCCCGCTTCGTTAAGGCCGGGCCGTCCGGTAAACGCGTCTCACACGTCGCATTCGTGGCGACGCAGCGAGATCTGCGAGCAATCTTGCCCTACCTGCGCGAAGCCTACGATCTCGCAGCCGGCGAGGCGTGATCGCTGGCGTCGTCGCTTTTCGTTAACGATTCGACGTCGCCACGAAACCGTGCTGGACGCTGCTTGCATCGATGTAATAGCCGCAGATCGCGTCGTCATCGTTGATGCCCGTAACAACCGTACCATGCGCGGCGTTAGGCTCGTCGATCGTCTGCCACTTCGGTCCCGACTTGGGGCTCGTCAGGATGAAACCGTGCTTCGTGCCGCCCGAGTCCGTGTAGTATCCCACGATCTGATCGGACGAGTTGATGCCCAGTGCATACGTCGCCGTCGCCTTCGTGTAGGCGAACGTGTAGTACGTGCCGATCCGTTCGAAAAAGCCGATCGTGGCGCTGGAAGTGGTCTCCCAGCCGGCGATGTCGCCCACATCATTGATGCCCGTCGCCTCGGCATTCAAATATCCCGGAGGTTTGAGCCCGGTGAATTTTTCAGTTGGAATGTTGATGACGACCGGCACGTTATTGCCGTTCGTGTTCTTGAAAAAGCCGACGCCGAACCCCTCGTCGTTGAGGCCGAGCATTTCGGTCGCGGTGTTGGGTCCCCTACCGCCTTTGAGGTTGCGGAAGATCGTCCACAGGCCATTGATTTGGACGAACGCCCAGATGCCGGGCAACGACGGCGGATTGATGACCCAGCCTCCGACGACGGTTTGGCTGGCCGCACTGTTGATATTCATCGCCACCGTGCCCTGCGCGTTCTTGTACGTCTCGTCTTGAAACGTGTCGTACGGCGGCTGCGAGATGTAGCTCACGTACGGATCGCTCTTACTCCCACTCCCAGTCGTGCCGACGATGTCGCTTGACCGATTGATACCGTTGACCTGATTTACGCTCGAAGCCGGATTGTCGACGGTCTGATACTTGAAAGAAATCGAGCTCAACATCTTTGCCTGAGGCTGAAACGGAACTTTGCCGAGCGGCGAAAACGAATCGCCTCCGCTGCAGCCTGAGAAAAATCCGACAGCGATTAGCGCCGTGATAAATGTCCGCATCGTTACTTAGCCGGTTCCGCGACGAAGCCGTGCTGGACTCCGCTCGCGTCGACGTAGTAGCCGCAAATGTCGTGGTGGTTGTTGATCCCGGTGACGACCGTTCCGCCGGTGGCGTCGGGCGCGTCGATCGTCTGCCAGACTTGCTGGCCGCCGCCCCTCGACGGACCGATCAAGAGAAATCCGTGCCGCATTCCGCTTGCATCCAAGTAGTAACCAACGACCCAATCGGACCAGTTGATGCTTAGCGCGTACGTCGCAGTGCCGCCCGTATAGTAGAACGGATAGTACGTGCCGGCCCGAACGAAGAAACCCTTGACGCCGGCCGAGGTCGTCTCCCATCCCGTCATGTCGCCCATACCGTTAATCCCCGTTGCCGCAGCGTCTCCGATTACGTTGGGCGGCTGGAGATCGGTGAAGCTTGCGCCAGGCACGTTGAGCTCGAATGGAATCATCGTGCCGCCCGCGTTTTCGTAGAATCCCACGGCAATGCTCGGAGTCGTTGATGCCCCAGATCTCCGTCATGGCGTAATTACCCTTGCCTTGGTTAGGATCGTGCATCACCGTCCACTGCGAATTGGTTCGAACGAAGGCGAAGATTCCGTCATGCTTCTTGGGGTCTAGCACGAAGCCCGCGATAATCTTGTTGCTCGTTACGCTCGTGGCAAACGTCCCTTGAGCGTCGGGATCGTCGATGGCATGACGTTTGGTCCACGGTGGCGGCGCGCTGTAGCTCTGCCAAATTGGGCTTCCCGACCCGCCACCCCAGACGCCGACGATCTTCTCGCGCTGGTTGATGCCCGTTACTTGATTGATCTGTGACTTTGGGTCGTCCACGATGACGAATTTGTACGGAATCGGCGACGGCGTCGCCGCGTTGCCGGCCGCATCGACGGATCGAACTGCTGCGACAAACCATTGGGCGTATATGAGGCGCACGCCGCTAAGGCTAGACTTGATAAGCCAAGCGCAATCGCGGCTGATACGTAGAGTGGCGACCTTCTAAGTGAGGTCGCCTTGCGAAATAGAGGCCGCACAGGATGTCTCCTTCGTAGCTAGGTCTCCATCATCGCACCGCAT
>CAVSQP010000005.1:0-114191 GCA_963730125.1 Vulcanimicrobiota bacterium
CGTGTTTTACGGGACAGCCCTGGTCGGCGTCCGACAGTTCTACGATCGTGTTTTCCATTCGTGCTACTTCTCCGATCCGGTGAAAATGCAGGCGCTTCGCCGCAACGGCCACGATTGGCGCCGACGGCTAAGCAGCCGGTCGGGCGCGCGGCGCTACGAGCGGAGGCGCGGGGCTCAAATACCGAAAAAGGTGTGTGAAAGTGATTTTCACTCTCACATGGAGAATATCCCTGCTCATGAGCGGCGTCAATAGGGATAAGACAGGTTAATATGGTCTCGCCCAAGCAACCGGCGTTGCCGAAAAATTATCGACTCATCTACGACATCGTGGAAGCGAGCGGGGTCGGCCGGCATCTCACGTCGTCGGAGATCTATGCGAAGGCACTCAAGCGGCGGCCCGGCATCGGCTTCTCAACCGTTTATCGCGGGCTCGAGCGCTTGCGCGATCTCGGAATGGTTTCCGAGCTTCACTTGCCGGGCGTTGACGCCGCGACGTACGAACCGGCCGGGTCCCGGCACGCTCACTTTCGCTGCAGCGAGTGCGGCGGGATCGAAGACGTTCCTTACGCGATCCCGACTCGTACCATCAGGGCGCTGGTTACGCAGCACGGTTTCGAGATCGAAAGCGAACGCGTAACGTTCGAGGGCCGTTGCGCGGCTTGCGGCACTTCTTAGGCTACGCCGCGATCCAGCGAGCGCATGAGCTGGGCATGCCCCAAGTGCGGGCGTATCTTCCGTCAGATCAATCAAAGCCACGCCTGCGGCGTCGGCGGCGCGGAGACGTTGCCTCAAAGACCGGCCGAAGTCGCTGGCCGAGCTTTACCATAAACTCGAGCGCACAGTTCGCGCCTTTGGCGAGGTAGAGGTAGTCACGCGCAACCGGTACGCGCTCTTTCGAACGACCCGCATCTTCGCCGATCTAACGGTGACGCGCGACGCGCTCCGCGTGGTCGTTCACCTCTCACGCCAATTGAACGATCCGCATTTCGTTAAGGCCGGACCGTCCGGTAAACGTGTCTCACACGTCGCATTCGTGGAGACGCAGCGAGATCTGCGAGCAATCTTGCCCTACCTGCGCGAAGCCTACGATCTCGCAGCCGGCGAGGCGTGATAACTGCGGGCGTCGCTTTTCGTTAACGATTCGACGTCGCCACGAAACCGTGCTGGACGCTGCTTGCATCGATGTAATAGCCGCAGATCGCGTCGTCATCGTTGATGCCCGTAACAACCGTACCATGCGCGGCGTTAGGCTCGTCGATCGTCTGCCACTTCGGTCCCGACTTGGGGCTCGTCAGGATGAAACCGTGCTTCGTGCCGCCCGAGTCCGTGTAGTATCCCACGATCTGATCGGACGAGTTGATGCCCAGTGCATAGGTCGCCGTCGCCTTCGTGTAGGCGAACGTGTAGTACGTGCCGATCCGTTCGAAAAAGCCGATCGTGGCGCTGGAAGTGGTCTCCCAGCCGGCGATATCGCCCACATCATTGATGCCCGTCGCCTCGGCATTCAAATATCCCGGAGGTTTGAGCCCGGTGAATTTTTCAGTTGGAATGTTGATGACGACCGGCACGTTATTGCCGCTCGTGTTTTTGAAAAAGCCGACGCCGAACCCCTCGTCGTTGAGGCCGAGCATTTCGGTCGCGGTATTGGGTCCCCTACCGCCTTTGAGGTTGCGGAAGATCGTCCACAGGCCATTGATTTGGACGAACGCCCAGATGCCGGGCAACGACGGCGGATTGATGACCCAGCCTCCGATGACGGTTTGGCTGGCCGCACTGTTGATATTCATCGCCACCGTGCCCTGCGCGTTCTTGTAACTCTCGTCCTGAAACGTGTCGTACGGCGGCTGCGAGATATAGCTCACGTAGGGATCGCTCTTACTCCCACTCCCAGTCGTGCCGACGATGTCGCCTGACCGATTGATACCGTTGACCTGATTTACGCTCGAAGCCGGATTGTCGACGGTCTGATATTTGAAAGAAATCGGGCTCATCATCCTTGCCTGAGGCTTAAACGGAGCCTTGCCGAGCGGCGAAAGCGCATCGCCTCCGCTGCAGCCTGAGAAAAATCCGACAGCGATTAGCGCCGTGATAAATGTGCGCATCGTTAACTACTCGGTTCCGCGACGAAGCCGTGCTGGACTCCGCTCGCGTCGACATAGTAGCCGCAAATGTCGTCGTGGTTGTTGATCCCGGTGACGACCGTTCCGCCGGTGGCGCCGGGCGCATCGATCGTCTGCCAGACTTGCTGGCCGCCGCCCCTCGACGGACCGATCAAGAGAAAGCCGTGCCGCATTCCGCTTGCGTCCAAGTAGTAACCAACGACCCAATCGGACCAGTTGATGCTTAGCGCGTACGTCGCAGTGCCGCCCGTATAGTAGAACGGATAGTACGTGCCGGCCCGAACGAAGAAACCCTTGACGCCGGCCGAGGTCGTCTCCCATCCCGTAATGTCGCCCCTACCGGTAATCCCCGTCGCCGCCGCGTCTCCGATTACGTTGGGCGGCTGGAGATCGGTGAACCTTGCGCCAGGCACGTTGAGCTCGAATGGAATCATCGTGCCGCCCGCGTTTTCGTAGAATCCCACGGCATTGTCGGAGTCGTTGATGCCCCAGATCTCCGTCATGGCGTAATTACCCTTGCCTTGGTTAGGATCGTGCATCACCGTCCACACCGAATTTGTTCGAACGAAGGCGTAGATTCCGTCGTGCTTCTTGGGATCTAGCACGAAGCCCGCGATAATCTTGTTGCTCGTTACGCTCGTGGCAAACGTTCCTTGAGCGTCGGGGTCGTCCATTTCATGACGGTTGGTCCACGGTGGCGTCGCGCTATAGCTCTGCCAAATCGAGCTCCCCGACCCGCCTCCCCAGACGCCGACGATCTTCTCGCGCTGGTTGATGCCCGTTACTTGATTGGTCTGTGAGTTTGGGTCGTCCACGACGACGAATTTAAACGGAATCGGCGTCGGCGTCGCGCTTGCCGGCCGCATCGACGGCTCGAACTGGTGGGACAAACCATTGGGTGCAGATGAGGCGCACGCCGCTAAGGCTAGGCTTGATAAGCCAAGCGCGATCGCGGCCGATGCGTAGAGTGGCGACCTCCCAATTGAGGTCGCCTTGCGAAATAGAGGCCGCACAGGATGTCTCCTTCGTAACTAGGGCTCCATCATCGCACCGCATGGGCGCTCTTTCAATACGCTAGGCCCGCCCGGGCGCGACTCTAACTAAACGTTGATTTTTCGTTAACGCATTAACGCCGTCACTAGCCGCCCCGGTGGCCCTAGTCGCCGAATCCCGCCATGGACGTCGCAAACGGTGGACGGTGATAGGTGCCGGCACAACTCTCCACGTCGAGCTCTTTCGCGCTGCCCGCGCTCACGAACTCCGAAACGAGCCGGTCGCTGCACTCCGTCTCGGTGCCGTGCGAACCGTTGCGAATCAACAAGATACGCGCGTTGGGTAGATACGGCAGCGCTTCTCGAGCGAACTTCGCCGGACTCGTCGGATCGTCGCTTCCGGAAATCATCAAGATCGGCGCGTCGCTGCGCACCGGCTCGGCAAAGGCAGCCGGTACGGGATTCACATTCCAGATGCGGCAGGCTCGCTGCTGCGCGCGGACGCGAAGTTCTCCCTCGAACGAGTGCGCGCTTGTGCGCAAGACTTCGGCCTCGGTAATGAATGGGCCGTCCTCCGCGCAGGTCACCGAAAGGTTGAGCCCTTCGGCCAGCAGCGTTGTGAAGCCGCGGCTGACGACGTCGACCATCGTGGCCAGCGGCGCGTAGTTGCCGCGATAGGCCCGATCGATAATGAACGGCGCGTACTTTGCGTTCTCTGGATAGTAGAGCAGTTGGCGCAGCCGGTCGGTAAAGACTTCCTTCGACAGGTGCACGACGGTAATGCGTTTTGTCGTCGTGTCGCGCAGCGGCACGCTGATGTCTCCCAGTTCGAAGCGCCGGGCGAGCGCTTCGAAATGAGTCCCAAGGGACGGAAAGTTCCGATTGCAGTCCGCCTCCGACTTGCATTCGGCGATCAGCCGGTCTATCGAAAGCTGCGCGCCTTGCGCGTCCTGCAGCGGGATGATGATGAAGTGCGGAGGCGCGACGCCGATGAGCACCAGGCTCTCGACGCTGGACGGATGGCGCCGCGCGTAATCTAGGAAGAACGTCGTTCCGTACGATCCGCCGTTGAGCACAAGCCTGGGGTAGCCGAGCGCCGCGCGCAAATCGTCTAAGTCGTCGGCAGCCATTGAGGTGGTGTACAGACTCAGGTTGGCGCGCGTCGCCAGTTCGGCGCGGCACCGTCGCACCAGCGAATCGGGCCACAGCTGGCGGAAGTAGAGTTGGGGCCTGCCGGCAGGTGCGAAGTCGCAAGGCAGCGGCGCCGATTCGCCGGTTCCGCGATTATCTACCAGCAAGATATCGTACCGATCGTGCAGCGTTTGGAAATAGCGGAAAAAGAGGCCGTCGGCGATGGCGCCGGCCGTGACCGTCGAGGATGCGCCCGGCCCCCCGGGATTAAAGGCGAGGGCGCGTCCCGACGGATGTTCGGCCTTGATGACGATAAACTTGAGCGCGATGACGCGTCCCGATCGGGCGGTACGATCCTCGTAGACGGTATAGGTGCCGCAGGTCGCTCCGAGCTTCGCCTTACCGACGGTACATGCGGCGGCGTGGAGATGACCGGCAAGCAAAGCAACGGCCAACATGAAGCGATCTTATCGCAGAGGCCGCCCAGACCAATCAGGGCAGGGTCAAGATCCCCTCAAAAACCGCATTACAAAAACGAAAGGGCGGCCTATCGCCCCAGCGCGGGGGCCGCCGCCGCTATCGACCGGTGCCGGCCTCGTTAGGATTTAGGTATCCCAACGAACCCGTGCGTGTTGCCGGCCGTGTCGACATACGAACCGGATATCCATTGGCTGCTGTTAATGCCGGTAAGCTTGGTGGAAACGGCGTGGGATATGTCGACCGACTGCCAGATGCGGCTCCCCGAGCCCGCCGTCGGATGCGTCAGGATGAAGCCGTGCAAACTGCCGCTAGCGTCTTGGTACTGACCCGCGATCTGGTTGTCAAAGTTGATGGCCCAAGCCCAAGTGTTGGCTGCACCTGGATAATTCAACGTATAGTACGTGCTGTTCTGCAGATAGAATCCCTCGCTGCTTCCGTTATTGAGCACCTCGGTGCCGCAGAGGTTCCCCTTCGCGCTGATGCCGGTCGCCTCGGCGCCGTTCGCGCCGGGTGGGTTGAGATTGCTGAAGTCCTCGGTGACGATGTTGAACTTAAAGGGAATCTCTACGCCCGAGCTGTTCGTGTAGTAGCCGACCGCGTACCCGGAGTCGTTGATTCCCAAAATCTCGGTGACCGCATTATCGCCGTGGCCTTCTTTGCTATCTTCGAGCAGCGTCCAGATCCCGTTGGACCTGATGAAGGCCCAGATACCGTTGAGCCGGTTGGGATTGATGACGTAGCCGGCGAAAAGCCCGTTTCTGCCGAGACTCGTCGCGACAGTTCCCTCGGCTCCCGGATAGTTCATCCCGCGAAACTTCGTGTACCCCGGCTGCGAACTGTAGCTCTCGGAAATATTGCTCGCCGAGCCGCCCCCGAAGGTCCCGACGATTCTGCCGCGCCCATTGATTCCCGTTACTTCGTTCTGGTTCGAGTTCGGATCGTCAACCGTTCGAAACTTGAAAGGAATCGGTGAGGACGTCGCGAGTGCGTGCGTCTGCTGGGAGGCCACCGGCACGGCGCCCGACGACGACCCCGAGGGCCCATTGCACGCCGATAAGACTAGGATGGAAAGCCCGAGCGCAAATGCACCCGAAGCAAAGAAGAATGTCTTGAAATGGAACGTGACTTTCATGAAGCTCTCCATGGTCGCGGTAACAAAAATCCCTTAGACATGAGATAAGAACGCCCGTGGAAGAATCCAGGGCTAGGTGTGTCCCATCATCACGCTATGCCGGGCTATGGGGCAAGAAGACCGGTGCCGCGGCGGGGCGATTCTAACTCAACGTCGCGCATTGTTAACGCGTTAACGCCGGGTCTACTCGTCGTCTACGGGCTCGTACGACGGCCGCTGCCTTTGAAAATACTGCCGGGAGTATTGGGCCGGGATTACCCTGAACGCCCGGGGCTTCTGCCGGAAGGCGAAGCAGTCGGCGATACTGTTGGCGCGCACGTCGGTCGTGCCCAACCTGCCCAGGCCGAAGTTATCCTCGACGAACTTTAGGATGCTACCGAATTCGTACTGCGTGTGCGAGATATAGCCGCCTTGACTCGATTGCCCCTGTTTATCGTAGGCCGACACGACGATCATCGGCACGCGAAAACCCAGTCCGCCCCAGTCGTCTTGGAACGGCGGCGGCACGTGATCGTAAAAACCGCCCCAGTCGTCCCAGACGACGACGATCGCCGTCGACGGCCAATACGAGCTCTGCCCGACGGCGTTGACGATGCTCGCTACCCACGACGGTCCGGTGTCGGAGCCTTGGCCGGGATGATCGGAGTTCTTGCGGTCGGGAATGATCCACGAAACGGCGGGCAGCGCATTGTTCGAGATGTCGGTAAAGAACTGCTTATTGGAATCGGTTACGTTGACGCCCCACTCGGGGCCGTAACGCACCGCCGAGATCGCGTCGAAGGCGTTCCAGAGGCCGCCTTCGTCGCCGAAGAGCGGCGGCGAGTAGTACTTCCACGAAACCTTTTGCGCGTCGAGCAGATCGCGCATCGTCTCATACGTGAAACACGGAAACGGTCCCTTATGGTACTTGAAGACGAGCTCGCCTGAAACATATTGCAGCAGGGAAGTGACCGTTCCCTTCGGCGCGTCGCATCCCCACGGGGTAGAATCCGGATTTTCGACGATGCTCTTCGTCTGGGCCTTATCGATGAGGGTCGCGCCGGCGATGAGATCCTGGTGCGCGGTGAAGCTGCCGCTGCCTTGCGTTTGGAACGTCTGATCGGCCAGAACGTAAGTCTGAGCGATTTGCCAATACGGCTTTATTTGGGTGGGATTGACGTATTGGTACGGCGCCGTCGCCTTGCCCGGACAGTGTCCACTGCCGCCCTCGGAGTTAAAACCGTCCATCTTGCCGCCGTCGTAATCGCTCAGATAGCGGTTATAAGAATGGCGCAGATCGCAGCGCAGTTTGAGAGGCGACTTCTTCAAAGGGATGTATTGATAGCCACTGCCGTTTTTCGAGCGCCCGACAGTGGTTCCATCGGCGCCCGGAAATGTGGCGAAAAGATCGTCGAAGCTGCGATTCTCTTGAATGACGATGACGACATGAGAGATCGGGCTCGAACCGCTGGAAAGCAGCGTGAGGTGCTGGCCGTTAGCGGCTGCAAGGCGCTGCGTCCCCGGTGCGGCAGGGAGATCCGATCCGCCGCAGGCCGCAAGTACGAATGGAATGAGAACTACCAACGCAACGCCCCGCAAGCTCACACGGCGATTATGCAATACGACAATGCATTTATCCGCCTGTGAGAAGGCCTCGTTCGATTAAATCGAAGCGCGGCGCTAAAAGGCCGACACGCAAGCCGGCGCTAAGCTGGTCGCCAGATCGTTCCCGATGGCGAAAACATTGAGGGAAGTATCTTTATATGGCGCTCGGGGAGCCGGCGCTGGGGGAACTACCTCGGCCGGTGGGTCATCGCGATTCGGCCTCCGCCTCTCGATTAGCCTTGGCGGCAGCGCACCACCAGGGCGTGTTCCTTGACGAACTTCTTCCAGGATTTCCCGCCGCGCGTAGCCGCGAACCGGCTGCGACAGGCGATGAGGATATGCGCCGTTACCAGCGCGTCGCCCAGCGCTCGATGAACCGAGAACGATTCACCGGCTCGATCGTCGATTTCTAGAAAGTGCCGGAGCGTTTGGTTCTTATGGTTCGGCGCTTCGGGGAAGAGGGTACGCGCCAGGCGCATCGTGCAGAGTGCCTCGGGCGCTACCCACGGACCGACGAAAGATAGATCGAATCGCGCGCTGTGCGCGGCGACGATGCGGCCGCGGCAGAGGCGGCGCGCGTACTTGAGCGCCGGCTTGAGGCTCGGCGCGCGGGCGACCATCGCGTCGGTGATGCCGTGAATCGCGGTCGCCTCGGCCGGAATCGCGCGGCCGGGGTTTACCAGCGTACTCCAGCGCGCGACGATGTGATCGCCCTCAACTTCAGCGCAACCAATCTCGACGACACGGTCGGACACCGGATTGAAGCCGGTGGTCTCGACGTCGATCACACAGTAACGTTCCCCGTGCATGGCGCCAGGATAGAGGGGTCGCGTGCCACCTGTATGGCATTGTGCAAGGGCGCCCGTCAGGGGCGAGAGCGAATCTCCATCCAGTTCCCGGGTTTGGCCAACGGCATGAAACCAAAGCGGGCGTAGAGTCGGTGCGCGTTACGCGTCGCCAAGGTCCAGCGCCGCACGTCGCGGAGCTGTGGATCGGCCAGCACCGTCTCCATCATCCAAATGCCGAGACCGTTACCCCGATATTCCTCGTCGACGATGACGTCGCAGACCCAAGCGAAGGTCGCATAGTCCGTTACGACGCGCGTCAGTCCGATCTGTCGTCCGTTCGACGCATCGTAGAGACCAAAACAGCGGGAGTTGCGCAAGGAGGCTTCCGTGCTTACGCGCGTGCGGTCCGCCGCCCAGTAGCTCGTGCGTATAAGCGCTTCGACTCGATCGAGATCGAGGCGCGCCGGATCGGTGCTGATTTCATACCCGTCACGCCGCGCTTCGAATATCGCGTCGTTCATTTTATTGCCGTCGCGGCCGCTCTAGCAGGACGAATGGGTTGGTGCCGGCTGCTGCGAGGACGTACCATGCCGTAGCACCGACGTGCAGCGAAGGATAGTACTTCGAGCCGTCGCAATCGCTCAAGGCTTTCGATGCCGCGATAATGCCGCGGCCGTCGCCGTTTGGTCCATTAGCCTGCGCGTACTCGATGTCGCCGAGATACGCCTGCGCCCGCGATGCGTCGCCGGACGCGCCCCGCCGCTCGAGCGCGTCCGCGAGATGTGCCGTTCCTTCGAACCAAACTCCGGAGCGGTCCCCTCTGCAGAAGCTTACGCCCGCAAAGCCGCCCCGGTTAACCTTGAGATGCTCGACGTCCCAGCTCGGCGCGGCCGCCCACGCCGGATTCTCAAACGCCAGGTAGCTCCACGAGTTGACGTCTTCGGGCTTGAACGACCGGTTGGGCGTAATGCCGTCGTTGCCGGTGCCGACATAGAAACGGCCCTCGCGCGCATCCCACATCGACGCCACGAACTGCTTCGCCCACGCGGCGCTTTCACTCCATTGGCCGTCGCCCGACTCCGTCGCCAGCATCGCAAAGAAGGCGTAGAGGTCAATGTTGTGCTCGGTCGACTTCCACTCGATCTTCTCTTCTTTTGCCGTATACCCGCCGGTGTAGCCGCCGCTACCTCGAGCATCGTACGTGTTCGTCTGAAGCCATTGCGCGACGGCGACCGCGCCGTCGAGATACGAACGGTCGGAGGTCACGGCATACAGCCGAACAAATGCCAGGCCGACCCAAGCCATGTTACCGGCGTCGGTGCTGCGATCTCTAATGACGACGTCGCGCGGCGCTCGGAGCGGCTTAGGTGCGTAAGATGCCCGCAAACGTCCGTCGCCGGCCGGATCGTTGGCTTGCACGTATAGAAACGCGTTGCCGATGACCTTGGCTCGCGCAACATCGCCCCGGGTTCCCGAAGTAAGCATGGCATCGACAAAGAGCGCGTCGTCGTAGGTTACCGCGTCGGTGAACCTCTCCAGAGGACCCCCGTCGAAGCTTTGAACGAGGCGTCTCGTCGAGCCCTTGGCGTACTTGTCCATCATCAGACGCAGGAAATCGTAGGCCGCGGAGACGCTGCGAACGGAAACGGCGTCGCGCGCTGCCGGTTGAGCCGGCGAGGGCGCGACGCCGTCGATTACCCCGCTCGAACACGCAGTTAGTGCCGACAGCGCGGCGACGAACGCGGCGGCCGAGCGCGACCTCACATCGGCGTGAGCGAGAGCGTCGTAGTATCCAGCTGGTAGTTGCCCGCTCCAACCGTGTTGTTGGGGTTCGCGCAGATGACGCTGTTTTCCGGACCGTAGACGACTACTTCGCCCGAGCCTCCGCACTCGACCTGAACGAGCCCGTAGTTGGATAGAAATGTGGAGCCCGGCGTGTTCGGCTCGACGTGATATGAGTTGTAGGTAGTGCCGTTCGACCCTACGATTGACCCGTATACGGCCGCCGACGTAACGCCGATTGCCATCGCGCCCCAGAAGCCTCCGCCATAGTAGCCTGATGCGGGATACCATGCGTTTCCGCCATTCCAACCGTAGGCCCCGCCTCCGCCATAGACCGGATTGTTGATGGCTGTCCGATTGACGTTGACGTTGTTATTGACGTTCTTATTGACGTTCGTGTTCTTGTTGCCGTTGTTGTTGCCGTTATTCTTGTTGCCGTTGTTTTTGCCGTTGTTCTTGTTGCCGTTGTTCTTGTTGCCGTTGTTCTTGTTGCCGTTATTTTTGTTGCCGTTATTTTTGTTGCCGTTGTTCTTGTTGCCGTTGTTCTTGTTGCCGTTGTTCTTGTTGCCGTTATTTTTGTTGCCGTTGCCGCGGTTGTTGTTGCCTCTGTTGTCGTTGCCGCGGTTGTTGTTGCCTTTGTTGTTGTTGCCGCGGTTGTCGTTGGCGCGGTTGTTGTTGCCGTTGCCGCGGTTGCCGTTATTGCCGTTACCGCGGCCGTTGTTGGCTACGCTGTTGCCGCGGTTGGCGTTCCCACCGTTGCCGCGGTTGGCGTTTCCTCGACTACCGCCGCCGCCGGCCGGTTTCGACGGCCCCGACTTATCTTTGGCGAGATTGAATCCTGAGCCCGAAGACTTGCCGGCGGAAGAACGTGACCCGCCGGAAGAACGCGACGCGCCGGAAGAACGCGACGCGCCGGAAGAACGCGATGCGCCGGAGGAACGCGATGCGCCGGAGGAACGTGACGCGCCGGAAGACCGCGACCCGCCGGAAGAACGTGACGCGCCGGAAGAACGCGAACCGCCGGAAGAACGCGACGCACCGCCGCCGCCGCCACCACCACCGCGGCCGCCGCCACCCCCGCCACCGCCGCGTCCGGCCGAAGCTATCGCCGGCTGCAACGCCAGCAGAATCGCTATGACTACACAAAAGTACTTCATTACTTCACCACCTTGTCGATACGCCCGGACAGATTGACGTACGTACCCTTCTTGGTGGTAATCGAAAGAAGCACGCTATGAGGCGCGATCTTCGAGGTCGACAGTACCATGGTTTGCGGGTCGTCGGTCGAGTTGACGTAGAGCGTACCGCGTTGAAAATCGAGCGGACTGGACTCGCCCGCCTGCACGAGCGTCGCACTCGTAACGTAGCAGACGAGAATCTTCTCCTGTTGATTACACGCTGCGCGATTAATCACCAGCGTGCCTTTCCCGTCTGCCGAAGTCATGTAGAGCGCGTTATGGATCACCTTGATCTCAACGTCGTCGTAGACGTTGGTTTGGCCGTCGGCCTGCACGATCGTGATCGTTCCCGTCGCTCGCGCGGTCGCCGTCGTAAACGCGACCGACGCGGTGAGCGCGACCAGGACTGAGAGCGCCGCGGCGCAGCCCCATGACGAAAATTGCCTATTCATGCCTGGGGGTTCTCCAGTGAGGGGATTCCTCTTGCAGGCAGCCGCCGGGTCGCGGCGGCCGGGGCCTTCAGGCTTTCTTCATGCCCCCTTTTTACGATGGACCAACGGTACGAGGTGCCGCGTCGTAACGAGGCAGCAGAGTCTGGGGGAACCGAACGGCGTGGCATCTCTGCCGTTTTTATTTGGGGTCGCTTTTGCCCCTCGGAGCGCCCTCAAAGGGGCCAAGCGAGCGCGACGGGAGGGCCTCCGGGTGGGCCAGGTACGATGAAATAAGCGCGGCAAATCCTGCATCGCTTATGCCGCTGGTAACGCGCAACCGCGTCAACTCGTACGGCGAATCGCGTTGCGTCCGAAACGAGGGATCGGTAGTGAAACCGAAGAGCAGGCCGGCCCGCTCTTCGATCGTGATCGTTTGCGCGTCGAAGGCACCGCTGGGATAGGCATACGCCTGCACCGCATCGTGCAGATGGCCTTGCAGCGAACGGATGCAGTCATCGATTTGATACTGCTGGGCGGCCGCGTCTAGCAGGGCGAGATCGACGTGATCGACGCCGTGGCATTCGATTGACATGCCTGCCCGGTGCATGATGTCGATCTCTCGCCACGACAGGTGGTGTGACTTGCCGACGTTCCCGGTATTGACGAAGAAGATTGCACGGTCGCCGAACCGCTGCAGAATCGGGAACGCATAGCGGAACTGGTCGCCGTAGCCGTCGTCAAAGGTGATGAGGACGGCACGTTCGGGCCTGCGGCCTTCGGCAACGTCGCGCTCGAACTCGTCTATCCCGATGGTGCGCAGACCCTGGGCGTGGAGATAGCGGAGCTCGCCCTCGAACTGCGACGGTGAGACGGTCAGAGCCCGCGAGATGTGGTCGGCCGGCGACGACACGTCGACCCGGTGGTACATCAGTACCACGGGAATAGCGAGTAATACGGCGAGTAGGACGCTCACGATTCTTTACACTACCTTATACCAAAGGATACCAAAGGCCAAATCATGGGTCTAGCCCGAACGCCCGGCCCGGCCAGCGGTTCTCTTGGCTCCGGGCGATCGCGTTAACGCGCAGCCGCTACTCGACGCGCAGCGGGGCCTCCTCAACTTGGCGGTCGCCGGGCGTGTTGCGAGCGATGATGTAGAGCTCGTACCAATGCCGGCGGGAAAGCGGCGGAAGCTCCAGCACGTGGGTGTGAAAGCGATAGATACCTGGGCCGACGTGCGTGCTGTTTATTGAAAATGCCGCGGTGCGAACCTCGACCGACGCGACGTTGGAACTGGCGACGATCGTGCCGTCGAACCACGTCCCCGGCTCGATGGTGAGCGTCGAGAACCACATCGCGACGATCCGCGGCGGCGCGTTCGGAAGCTCGACGGGCGCGGTGGGCATCGTTTGCGGCTGATGCTCCGAAACGATGAGATTCGACGGAACGGCTACCGGCCGCGACGAACATGCGGACAGGAGCGCACCGCACGACGCCGCGAGCAATACTAATAAGGCGTAGCGAAAAGGGATTCGAGCCGAGTCGAAGGATGACTGCCGATAGATGAAGTTGATGGATTTGCTTTCCGCTCGGGAAGCAGCGGAGCCTCCCGCTCCTCGATTCGACCTCGTCGAACCGGCCGGTACGCCCACCCGCCTCGATTGGCTTATCACGCTTGCCGGCTTATGGATCGTTACGGGACTCTTCATCGACGCGCATCAACACCTATTTCTCGCGGTCGAGTCGTTCCTCAATCCGTGGCACATGACGATGTACAGCGGCGCGGTCTTCGCCGCGGTCGTGCTCGCGATCGAGGCCGCCCCGAACTATCGGCGCACGGGTTCGTTCTGGAAAGCGCTTCCGCCCGGATACGTGCAAAGTGCCTTCGGCGTTGCAGGATTGCTGATGGGCGGCGCCCTGGATTTCGTGTGGCACGCGGTCTTCGGGTTCGAGCATCAACTCGATCTGCTTTTGAGCCCGCCGCATCTCTTTCTGCTCACCGGACTCTTCTTCTTGATTACCGGGCCGGTGCGCAGCGGGCTGCTGCGCCGCGACGAGCCGAACTTGTTCGCGCAACTGCCAATGCTGATCTCGCTCGGGCTGGCCTTCGAGATCATTCAGTTCGTTACGCAATACGGCTTCTACCCCGAAGCGCTAATGCGCGATCATCCGCTGTCGCAGATCACCCATCAGAACGAGCAGTTTACGCTTTCGGTGTTCCTCTACTATCGGCAAGCGCTCGAGATCGCAATCGTCATCTGGCAGAGTTTGCTGCTCGCCGCCGTCGTGTTGTATCTTGCGCTGAATAAGCGGCTGCACTTCGGCGCCGTCGCGATCTTGTGCGTCGGCGTGAAACTTTGGATCGGCGCCGAGCTCTCCACCGATTTGCTCGAACTCGTTCTGGTCGTTCTCGCCTCCCTCGCGGCCGGGTTGCTCGGCGATCTGCTGGTTGCCAAGCTGCGGCCGTCGGCGCTCCGTCCCAATGCCTTCCGGCTTCTCAGCTTCGTCGTTCCGGCGGCGTACTTCGCGGCATATTTTGCCTTCGCCGTGCCGCTCTTCGGCGGCACGTGGTGGGACGCAAGCTTCGTCTTTGGATCGATCGCCGAAGCGGGCATCGTCGGCCTCTGCGTCAGTCAGCTGCTGCTCGCGGGATCGCACAACACTCCCCGTACGGCATGAGACTCTACCCAAGCGCGTACATCTTCGCGCTTGCGACGGTCATCCTGCACCTCGCTCTCGCCCATCGCTTCGGTTATTACCGCGACGAGCTGTACTTTATCGACTGCGCCAAACATTTAGCGTGGGGCTACGTCGATCAGCCGCCGCTGGTCGCAATCGTAACGTGGCTAACGGCCCCACTGGGTTACCCGGTTTGGGGCCTTCGCTTCTTCCCCGGGCTGCTCAGCGGCGTAACGCTGCTGGCCGGCTGCGCGATCGCCAAGGAGCTGCGGGGCGGCGCGTTCGCGCAAACGCTCACCGCTCTGACGATCTTCTTCGCTCCCGGGTTGATCGGCATCGCTTACGGACTCTCGACCGAGTTTCTTTCACCTGCCTCCTGGACGGTACTGATCTACCTCACCATCCGGCTGGTCAAAACGAAGGACCTCCGCTACTACGTGCCGATCGCACTGGTCGTTACGCTCGCGCTCTACGCCAAGTACTCGATTGCGGCGTGCGCGGTCGCGCTGGCCATCGGGCTGCTCGTTACCGGACAAGCGCGGCTGTTACGCTCCTGGTGGCTGCTCCTTGGCATCGCACTGACGCTCGTCCTCGTGCTGCCCAACGCGTTGTGGCAAATCAATCACGGATTCCCGATGCTCGAAGTGCTGCACAACGATCAACTCAACCGGCACGCGTTGCGCAACGGCATGGCCGACGAATCTCCCAATCGCTGGGTCAATGCGCTCTATATGTTCGGCTTGCAGTTCGCCTATCAAAACCCGCTCTATGCTTTGTTTTGGGTTTGGGGGCTGATCTGGCTCTGGCGCGAGCGCGCCTACCGCTTCTTGGCCGTCGCTTATCTAATACTCTTGGGGATGCTGATCCTGACGATCGGACGCGGCTACTACATTCAAGGCCTCTACCCGGCGTTATTCGCTGCCGGCGCTGTTGCCATCGAAGGAGCGCTGCGCACGCGGCCGCGCTGGCTGAGTCCGGCGATACTCGCAGCCGTCGCCATTGCCGGGCTGCCGATGTTTCCGCTCTCGATTCCGGTGTTGCCGTTGCCCGCGTACATGGCCTACGAGCGCGCCATCGGTCTGAGCCGTCCCGCGCCTCCGGACGGCAAGAGCCATCTCATCAATCCGATGTTCGCCGATCAGTTGGGCTGGAAGACGATGACGCAGATGGTTGCCGGCGCCTATTGGGCGCTGCCTCCGCGACAGCGCGCGATCACGGCCGTCTTCGCCGATCGCTACGCGTACGCCGGGGCCCTTAACTACTACGGACCTCGCTACGGCCTGCCGGCGGTCATCAGCCCGAATAATTCTTACTATCTCTGGGGTACCCGCGGGTACAGCGGGAAGTCGATGCTGGCCGTCGGCGCCACGGACTACTATCTGCTGCTCCACTGGTTCGGAAGCGTCCGTCAGATTGCGGTCTATCGTAACGACTACCGCTGGATGCTCGAGGGTCCGCTGCCGATCTATCTCTGCACGCAGCCCCGCGTGCCGCTGGCGGCGATGTGGCCGGCGTTCAAATACTACGGCCTTTAGCGCTCCGCCAAGCATTTTGGAAGGAATCGCTTTCGAGCGCGTGTGACGTAGAGAGGACTTATGGAAAACGTGCACGCGGAACGCTCGGCGGGATGGTCCGTCCTCTGCTACGTCGGCGTTCTGATTCTGGCGACGCTGCTCAACGGGGGCATGCCGTCGACGCACATCAGAGCCTCGGACGTCGCCTTAGCGCTCGATTCGCACCGCTCCGCGCTGCTCGTGGGCGCCTGGCTGACCTTTCCGGCGATGGCGTTCTTCCTCTGGTTTTTGGTCGGCCTTCGCAGCTACCTGAGTCACGCGCGGGAGGGACGCCAAGAGGGGCTTCCGACGTTTGCCTTGATCGCCGGAGTCGTGATGATGGCCTGCGCAATTTTTGCCGCGGCCCTCTCGACGGCCGCGATCTACGCCTCACCGGATACCTTCAAAGACAACGCTCTGGCCGGCATTTACGATACGTTCGTCTTCATGCAGGGCGGCCTGGGATACGCACCGGTTTCCGTCTTTCTGTTAGCCGCGGCGCACAGCATGCGCCGTCACGAATCGGCGCCGTCGTGGCTATCGAGCTTAGGTTATCTCGCGGCGGCGGGCGCCGCCATTGCAACGTGCTCGATCTTCTTCCAAGACGGATTCATGGCGCCGGGTCAGACGGGCCCTGGATTTTTTGGCGCGTTACCGGCGGCGATTTGGCTGGTGGCAACCGGCATCATTCTGATCCGTCACAACAGCCGCAGTTCCGGGTCGGCGAGTACGTCGGCGCCATCGTAGTTAGCGTTATTGACGCGCGCTGACACTTCGCGCACGACCATTTTCTCGGCATCGAACGGACGCAAGATCGTGCCTGCAACTTCCGGCGGCAACGGTTCGGGATCGAGCCATAAATCGACGTTCTCCGGTGCGAGTATGACCGGCATGCGATCGTGCACCGGAGCGACCAACACGTTGGGCTCGCACGTCACGATGTCACAGCAAGCGTCGCCGTCGAGTGGATCCCAAAGACCGGCGAAGGCAAACGGCTCGCCCGAGCGCAGCGTGTAGTAATAGGGCCGGCGGTCGCGCCACTCGTAAAAACCGTCTGCGAACTCGATGCAGCGCCGGCGAATCGGTCGACGCCACGAGGCCAGCGACTCGGCGCGCACGTTGATGCGTCCGCGGATCCCCCAAACCATCGGTTCGACCGTATCGCGGCCGTCGTTGCGCACGCCTAAAACTCGGTGCGCAGGCGCGACGTTATAGCGCGGCAGTTTGGTTTCGCTGAACTCCGGCCAGCGAAATCGCGGAAACGCGCTACGCAGCGCCTCGGGCTTGGTCAGCGTGAATCGTCCGCACATCAGACAATAACCTCGCAGCCGAAAGAGTTACGCCGTACCGGTAATGCGGGCGACGACGCGCTCGACCATCACGACGCGCGTCTTCGTCCACCGGTCGTGCAAGAGTTCGCGGCGCCAGACCAGGCTCAGCAGCATGATTACCGGCCACAGCGTGAACACAATGAAGTATCGCGCGATGGTACGCAGGATGCTGGGTTTGCCGTAGTCGATGGTTACCACGCGCAAGCCCGCAATCATCATGCCGAACGTCTGCCCGGCGAGGATTACCAACACCGCGAGGTAAATCGGCAGCCAGAAAAAGACGCCTAGATGGGTGATGGCGCTGGCGATGTAGGTCCCCAGCGCATCGATGTTGAGCGGGACGTTCTGTCCGCCGACCCTGACGGCCGCGCCGTGGGTCGACGACGTCACCACGCTGCCGCCAAACGAGGTGATGATCGCCGTTATGAGGACGCCGTCGATACTGAAGGCGGCGAAACGCCGCCACCAACCCGCGCAGTCGTTACGCGTCACGCGGAAGGCACCCGGTGCCGCCAGCGCCGGCGGCTCCTCGCTGCGTTCTCGCAAGAACCATTCCTCGGCGTTGGCGTAGATGCCGGTGGCAATAAAACGGCGCAGCGAGGCGATGCGCTGCGTCGCGTAAGGCTCGCTGCTGAGCCACGATCCCCAGCGCAGCACCGAATCGGCCTGAATCTCCGCGTCCTGCTCGGCGAAGGCTTCGTAATCGACGCGCCGGCCGAACTCGTGAAACGCCGCGATGCCCATCGCGCGAATCGCCGCGTCGAGCGAACCGCAGCACAACAAACCCACCTTGTCGCAGGTCAGCGCGCAACGCCGCAGCCACGCGCCGAAGATCAGCGCGACGATCGGGTTCTCGTTTCCGTTGACACTGAGAAGAGAATGAAAGCGCGTGTGACCGGCAGCGATATGCCCGAGCTCGCGGCCGATCATGAAGGAAAGCTCGTCGTCGGCAAAGAGCTCGATCCAGTGACTCGAAAGCACCAGCGCGTAGGGCTCGCCGAAGCCCAGCGCAACCACCGGTACGTAGTTGTCCTCGCGGACGAAAATCAGCGGCATCGGTATTTCGAGCGCCGCACAAGCAGCCTTGACGATGGTAAAGACGCGCGGATACTGACGCTCGTGTACTCGCACGCTCGAGCCGAGCAAGCGCCCACGCGCGAGGGTTACGTAGACCATCGCGAGCACGATAAAAAGGGCCACCTGCGAGGCGCCGATCGACTCGTGCAAAACGTAACCAATGAGCAGCGCGGCCGGAAGCGACAAGAGTGCCGTCATCCAGAAGGAGATTCGTTCGGAAGGCTCGCGCAGCGAACCGGACCCAGTGAAGAGATGCTGCACGTTTGCTGTCTCTGACGATGCAGGCGATGGTTCCTCTCCGGCTAGACGTCAGACCCCGCATCGGCGGCCCTCGTCACGCTCGCAGCCTGCGGCGGCAATACGGGCTCCCCCGCCGGCGCCTTCTAGCGAATCTACCCCGGCCGTATCATAAAGTAGAACATCCCGACCGCCGCGCTGCCCATAAGCGCGAAGGTGCCCCATCCCCAAGCGCGGGCGATGGGCGAACTAATCCATTCGCCCATCATCTTGCGGCTCGACGCCAGCCAGACGATCACTGCAATGAGCGGAACCGCGGCAACGCCGTTGAGCACCGCCGACCAGAAGAGCGCCTTGATGGCGTCGACCTGCAGTAAGTTCATCGCGATTCCGATGAGGATTCCGGCGGCGATAATCCCGTAAAACAGTGGCGCGCGCCGCGGCGACTCGCTCAGACCTTCGCGGAAACCGAAGGTCTCCGCGGTAACGTACGCCGACGACGTCGCCAACACGGGTACCGCCAATATTCCGGTGCCCACCATGCCGAGCGTGAAGAGCAGGGAAGCGAATCGCCCGGCCAAGGGACGCAGTGCTTCGGCGGCCTGTTGGGCGGTTTGGATGTCGTGCTTGCCGTGCGCACCCAGCGTTGCCGCCGTAGTCACGATGATAAAGAATGCGACCAGGTTCGAGAAGATCATGCCGGAGTTAACGTCGGCATGCATCGCCGCCACGTCTTTCGCATTGGTTCCGCGGCGCTTGCGAAGCGTCGTCTTTCCAGCCTGCTTCTCTTCCTCGATCATCAGGGCCGATTGCCAAAAGAAGAGATAAGGGGTAATCGTCGTGCCCAGCACGCCAACCACCGTCGCCAGCCACACGGCATCCAAATGGATGTGCGGTACCGCGAGGTGGAGCAGTATGTCGCCCCACGGCGGCCGCACCACAAAGGCGGTCACCACATACGCGAAGAGCGACAGCGTCAGCCACTTGAAGATTCGCTCGATCGTCGGATACGAAAGCCACGTCTGCACCGCGATCAACCCGATACCGAAGAGAAAGACCAGCGCGTCGACGGGAATCGGTACGACCAGCCCCGCTGCGGCCGCCATTCCGCCGATGTCGGCTCCGACGTTGAACGTATTGGCAATAACGACGAGACCGGCGAGCCCGTAGGCGAGCCATGGCGGTAGCGCCTTGCGTATGATCGCGGCAAGGCCTTCGCCGTTGACCATTGCGATGCGCGCACACATCCCTTGAATGACGGACATCATCGGCGTCGAGATCAACGCCAGCCACAGCGTGGAGTATCCCGTCGCCGCACCGGCGACCGAGTAGGTCGAAATACCTGACGGATCGTCGTCCGCCGCTCCGCTGATGAGTCCCGGGCCCAGGCCGGCGAAGTAGCCGCGAACCCGCAACCAGAGTGACGTCATTGAGGCATCAGCGATGCGATCTCGTCGCCGGGTATTGCGCCGCGCGCGGCTGCGAGCTCACCGCGCGAAAGGGCTTCTGCAGTTTGCGCCAGCGCGGTCATCGCGCGCCGGTAGAGCGCACCACCGATGCTGACGCGCTTCACTCCGGCAGCGGAGAGCTGCGCCAGCATGACGTCACCGTCTTCCGGACCGATGAGGACGTTGACCGGCTTAGGAGCCACGGCGCGCACGACGGCGACGATCGAGTCCATGTCGGGTAAGCACGGCGCGTAAAGAACGTCGGCTCCGGCTTCGGCAAATGCCGCAAGCCGGCGGATGGTATCGTCGAGATCGGTACGGCCGTGAAGGTAGTTGTCGGTGCGCCCGGTCAGCACGATGCGTCCGTGCGCTTCGCGTGCCGCGGCGCGCACGCGGTCCACGGCCGCGTCGAAATCGTGAATCGGCCGCTGCGGATCGGCCGTCGTATCCTCGATGCCAAGACCCGCGAGGCCCGCTGCGATCGAGGCGCGCACGGTCAGCGCGCAATCCTCCGGCGCGAGCCCGAAGCCATCTTCCAGATCGCCGTTGACGGGGAGACCCGAGACTTGCGCGAGCAACGCCGCATGGGCGATCGCCTCTTCCCGCGAGACGGCGTGGCATCCGTCTTGCCGCCCGAGCGAAAGGGCAAGACCCAGCGAAGTGCTGCCCAAGGCTTCGAAACCGGCGCGGCGCAGCAACGCCGCCGAGCCCCCGTCCCACGCGTTGGGCAGGATGAAAGCGGACGCGCGTTCGTGCAGCGCGCGAAAAATCTCGTACGGCGACGATGGCATAAGGTGTCCTTTTCCCAAGGCGTTCGGGCGCCTGCACAGGGTGCGCACGCGGCGGCGGAAGAATCCGCAGCAACGATGCTCGAACGGCGGCGGCACCTTCGCCCCGGCGAACGCGTGGCGGCTCTCCTTGCCGCCGCGATGGCGCTTGCATTGAACGTCGCGGCAACGGTCCAGCTCTTTGCGCCGCCGACGACGTTCGGCTATCACCTGGTTTACACCGACGGCCACCGAGTCAAAGCCGTCGACCGCGAAACGCCGGCCGGGCGTGCCGGGATTCTGCCCGGCGACCAACTCGACTTTACCAAGTCGACCCTGCACGATCGTATCGTCGGACTCGAGTACCAACCGGCGCGCATCGGCGAAAGCGTTAGGTTCACGCTCGAGCGCGGCGCGGAGACGCGCGTCGTTACGCTGCACGCGGTAGCCCTTCCATCGGCCTCGTCCGGACGCGCGCAGTTCTCTCTGTTAACCTCGTTTTTGCGGCTAACCGGTTTTGCGTATATCATCGTCGCGCTTGCCATTCTGCTGCGCCGGCCGAGCCGCATGACGTGGGGGCTCTTCCTCTACCTCTGCTCGGCCACGAACGTCACGCTCTACCGCTTTCCTGAGTGGATATTCCCGTATACGCAGTTGGCAACCGATATTCTCGACATCGCCGGACCGATCGGACTCGTCGTTTTCGCGGCGCGTTTTCCCGACGACTTGGCCGACCGGCTGGCGCACGTGGCTCGACCGTCTGGCGATACCGGTCGGCGCAATCTTTGCCGTTCCAAATCTCGCCTGGGATGCGACATCGCTCTTTTATGGCGCGGCGCCGTCGCATTGGATGTCGCTAGGATCGACGTGGGGCGCGCTCGCGCTCTTCGCCGTCGCCGGCGCGACGCTGGCGGCGACCTATCTCGGAGCTCCGGCATGGCAGCGGCAACGACTGCAGTGGGTGATCGCCGGAATACTCTTAACGCTTTTCAGCTCGGCTGCCTCATGGGCGCGGTACTGGGAAACGACCTATTCGCTCGCAACGTCGGATTGGTTGATTTGGACCGCAATGCTGCTTTATGCATGCGCGCCGTTTGCGATCGCCTACGGTGTCGTGCGGCAGCGCGTATTCGACTTCTCGTTCGTGGTGAGCCGCACGCTCGTCTACACCATCGTCAGCGCCACGATCTTTGCTTTTTTCGCACTGATCGAATGGATCGCCGGACGCATCCTCGAGCATAGCGGGATCGCAATTTTTTTAGTCGCGCTCGCCGCAATCGGCGTCGCGTTCTCACTCGACGCACTTTACGGCAACGTCGAGCGCTTCGTAGAGGGCACGCTTTTTAGGCGGCGCCATCTCGCCGAACGCCATCTCGTCCGCATTGCCGGCGGACTCGGCGCCGCCGAGAGTACCGCTGCAGTGGAAGACGCACTCGTGCGCGAGCCCATGCAGGCGTACGGCCTGGCTTCGGCCGCGCTGTACCAACGCGTAGCCTCGGGCGAGTTTCAGCGCAACGGCAAGGTGCTGCGCTCCGCGGTCGCGCTGCAGCTCACCGGCGTGCGCCGGCCCGTTCGCCTGCACGAAGACGACGCGGTTCTGGCGGTGCCGGTCTTCGCGTTGGCCCGACTCGAGGCAGTCGTGCTCTACGGCGCGCACACCGGCGGAGAGGATATCGACCCCGACGAAGCGACCTCGCTCGAAGGCCTCGCCAAGGCCGCGGGAACCGCTTACGATCACCTCGAGACGCTGCGCGCCGAGCGCGATGCCGCGCGGTGGCAGCGGGTCGCCGAGCGCCAGTCGCGCGAATTAGCGGCGCTGCGCGAACGATGTGCGTTACTCCGCCCGCCCGAGGGGTAATCTGGGGAGGGATTGTTTCGGGCATAAGCCTTTGAAAGGGGGTACCATCTCAGTGATCATCCGTATCGCTATCACCGGTCTGCTTCTCCTAGCCCAGCTGCCGCTGGCCGCTCCGGCGAGCACCTGCGCGGGCGCGAACCCGGCGGTCACTTCGGCGGTCGTTAAAAGCGTCGTGCCCAGCGGACACGTGAATCAGTACAACATCCAAGGAACGGTCACGAATCTCGGCGCTCAGGGACAGGCTGCCAACACGCTGCAGTTCGTCGACATCTACGAAGGCGCTTCGCAGGAGCGACTCAACGATCGCGGCATCCCGCCACTGAAACCCGGGCAGACCTATCAGTTCGGTTACGTCTGGAATCGTTCGCTCGACGCCGGTCAAAACTCGACGACGCTGGAGTTCCGCGTTCGCATGGTGCAAGGCACCAACTGCAATCCCGGCAACGCGATCTACAAGCTAACCTTGTAGGTTTTCGCCCCATCGCAAGCTTGCGCGTCGGCATCGACATCGGCGGCACGTTCACCGATCTCGTCGCGGTCGAGTCGTGGAGCGGACGATCCATCACGGTCAAGGTGCCGACAACGCCCCACGAACCGCAGCGCGGAGCGATGAACGCGTTGCGGTCACTGCTCGAGCGCTACCCGGATCGCCCGGCGATCGAGTTTCTCGCTCACTCGACGACGATCGCCACCAACGCGCTGCTAGGGCAGGTCGGTCTCGAAGTCGCGCGCGTGGTGCTGGTCACGACCGAAGGCTTTCGCGACGTGATCGAAATCGGGCGTCAGAATCGCAGCGAAGTCTACAATCTCTTCGTGGAACGCCCGCGGCCTCTAGTGGCCAAGGATGACCGCCTGACGGTCACCGAACGCCTCGACCATAACGGCGATGTGGTCGTACCACTCGACGACGCCTCGCTCGCCCGCGCCTGCGACGCGCTGCACGATCGCAAAGCGGAGGCGGTAGCGATCTGTCTCCTTCACGCGTACGCCAACGACGCGCACGAGCAGCGTGTCGCGCAAGCCGTACGCGAGCGGGTTCCCGACGCGCGCGTTGCCGTTTCTTCGGAGATCGATCCGCAGTACCGGGAGTACGAACGCTTTTCGACGACGGTCGTCAATGCGGCGCTCGCGCCGCTAGTCGAACGGTACCTCTCGCAGCTGATCGAGGAGCTCGCGCAATATGGCGTTTGCGTGCCGCTCTACGTGATGCGAAGCGACGGCGGCATGGCCGAGGCGAAGTCACATCTTGGCGCGTCCTGCAGCGCTCATCGAAAGCGGCCCGGCGAGCGGCGCGGTTGCCGCCGCGGCCCTCGCATCGCGTGCCGGCACGCGGCTGCTTTCCTTCGATATGGGAGGAACGACGGCCAAAGCCGGCACGATCGTCGACGGCGTCCCGCAGGTCGCCGGCGAGTTCGAAGCCGCGGGACGAACGCACAGCGGCCGCGCGCTCAAGGGTAGCGGGTATCCGGTTCGCTTTCCCTTCGTCGACCTCGCCGAAATCAGCGCGGGAGGCGGAACGATCGCGTGGACGGACGCGGCCGGCGCGTTGCGCGTTGGACCGCTCTCGGCCGGCGCCGATCCCGGCCCGGCGTGTTACGGGAAATCGGATCGTCCGACCGTCACGGATGCAAACGTCGTGCTCGGACGGCTTAACCCGCAGTACCTGCTCGGCGGCGACTTTCCCATCGACAGCTCGCGCGCGCAGTCGGCGATTGAAGCGCTGGCACAAAAGATCGACACGTCTCTGGAAAGCGCTGCCGCGGGCGTGGTTCGTCTCGTGGATGACGCTATGGCCAATGTCTTGCGCATCGTTACCATCGAACGCGGGCTCGATCCGCGCGACTTTACTCTGGTCGCATTTGGGGGCGGCGGGCCCCTGCACGCGTGCGCGGTATCGCACGAGCTTGGTCTGCGTCGCATCGTGGTGCCGCCGCATCCGGGGCTCTTTTCCGCCTTCGGGCTGCTCGCGGCCAAGCTGCACTACAACGAGTTGCGCCCCGTGCTCCGCTCGCTTCGCGCGATAGACGATGCGGCACTGGAGAGCGATTTCGCCGCGATGGAGCGGCGCGCGCGCAAGGCATTGACCGAGCAGGGCGCAGATCCTGATGGGATTCGGTTCAAACGGGAGTACGACGCGCGCTATCGCGGACAAAGCTTCGAGCTTCCGGTCGAGTACGATCGCGCTGCGGCAACGGTCAGCCGTCGCTTCGCACAGGCACACCGAGCCCGTTACGGCTACGACGTTGCCGGCGAAGAGATCGAGATCGTCAACGCCCGAATGACGGCTTACGGCATCGTGCCTGAGACCACCGTCGCCGCGGAGGCTGCAGACGCGCCGGCGCAAGCATCGGATGTGGCCGAACGCAACGTTTGGACGGGGAAAAAGTTCGAGCGCGTCGCCGTTTTGACGCGCGCGATGCTGACGCCGGACGTACGCCGCGCGGGTCCCCTAGTCGTCGAAGAGTACGACAGCACGACCTACGTCGCGCCCGGCTGGACGGTCACGCGCCAAGACGATCTGCTGCTGCTCGAGGCGACGCCGCAATGATCGATCCGATCGCCGCCGAGATCATCGAGCATGCGCTGATCTATGCCGGCGAAGAGATGGGCATCGCGGTGCGGAACAGCGCCTACTCACCGAACATCAAGGAGCGGCTCGACCATTCGTGCGCGCTCTTCGACGGGGAAGGAAGGCTGATCGCCCAAGCCGAGCACATCCCCGTGCACCTCGGCTCGCTTCCCTGGGGACTTCGCCGTATGCTGCGCGAGATCGAACGCGCGCACGGAGAGTTGCGCGAGGGCGAAATGTGGGTTGCCAACGATCCCTATATCACCGGAACGCACTGCAACGACGTCACGCTGTTGCGCCCGGTCTTTCATCGCGGCGTGCTGGTCGGTTACGCGGCAAATAAAGCGCATCACGCCGACGTCGGCGGATCGGTTCCCGGTTCGATGCCGGCCGACGCACCCGACATCTTCGCCGAAGGGATCGTCGTGCCGCCGCTGCGGCTCGTTGCGGGCGACCGGATCGTCGACGATACGGTAGCAATTTTCAGCTCGAACTCGCGCACGCCGCACGAACGCAGCGGCGATCTTCGCGCCCAAGTAGCCGGCAACTACACCGGCGAGCGGCGCCTCTTGGAGATCTGCGATCGTTACGGCGCGGCAGATCTGGCCGGCGCCGTCGATCGCGCGCTCGACAACAGCGAGCAGCGAATGCGCGCGGCGCTGCGCGCGCTCGGCGACGGCGTCTTCGAAGCCGGCGACGCCCTGGAAGACCGCGACGGCCGGCCGACCCTTACGATTGCCTTGCGCCTGGAACTGCGCGACGGCCTCGCAAAACTCGACTACGCCGGCACGTGCGCTCAAGTGGACTTTCCCCTCAACGCCGTCTTCGGCGTAACCCTTTCCGGCGCGTACTACGCGCTGCGCGCGGTGACGGATCCCACGATCCCGATGAACGAAGGCTGCTTCAGGCCGGTCGAAGTACACGCTCCGGAGGGAACGCTGCTCAATCCGCGCCGCCCGGCTCCGGTCTCCGGCGGAAACGTTGAGACCAGCATGCGTAACGCCGACGTGGTGCTGCAAGCGCTGGCGAAGGCCGCGCCGCAACGCGTACCGGCAAGCAGCGGCGGCAGCATGAGCAACGTGATGCTCGGTGGAGCGCGTCGCGACGGACGCAGCTGGGCCTTCTACGAGACGAACGGATGCGGTATGGGCGCGCGTCCGTCGAGCGACGGCATCGACGCGATCCACGTGCACATGACCAACACGCTCAATACGCCGATCGAAGCCATCGAGCGCGAGTATCCGCTGCGAGTGACGCGTTACGAGATTGCGGAAGGCACCGGCGGCGCCGGCCGCTATCGCGGCGGCAACGGGCTGATCCGCTCGCTCCAGCTCCTCGAAGGTTCGTGCCGCGCGACGCTGCTGGGCGATCGGCACACGCAAGGCGCTCCGGGCGCGCAAGGCGGGGCATCGGGCGGCTGCGGACGGCACGCCTTACAGCGCGGCGGAAACGAAACGGAACTCGCTGCGAAGGTGAGCCTGCGTCTCGAGCCGGGCGACGTTCTTACCGTGCAAACGCCGGGCGGCGGAGGCTTCGGGGCGTCAGAAGGGAGCGTTGCTGCGCGCGGTCGCAGGGCGTTCGAGACCGAAACGCGCGGCGACGAGCAGGTCGACGATTCGGATCGCGCTGCGCCGCGGTGAGAAGCGCCGCCGCGCATCGGCGGCGACGACCTTACCGTAGTGCTCGCGGGCGTTCGCGTCGGTTAGCAGTCGTTTCACTGCATCGGCGATGCCGCTGCGCTCGGTGAGGAGCGCAACGTCGGGCGCAAAGAGCGCGCGCAGCTCGGCGGAATCGAGAACGACCGCCGGAATGCCCGCTTCGGCGAGCAGTACGTTTCCGAAGGCGGCATCGTCGGTGAGGCCGAGATGAACGACACAAGCGATGTCGCTCGACGCGCCGTCGAGCAGGCTCGCCGGCGTCAAGGGTAAGATCCTTGCATCGAGACCGGGGAGATCGAGCTCGTCCGTGGTTCCCGAGCCGCCGGCGATCGCAACCGCCGTACAAGCGAGATCGCTCGACGGATGCAGCGGAAAATCGCGCAAGCGCCGCGCAGACGCGCAAGGAAGCCAGGGCACTTCCAGGTTGACCGCGCCGTGCGTGCGGATGACCGGCAGCGCGCCGCCGCGCCGTGACACCGTAATGCGCGGCGCGGTTGCGTCGTCGCAAAACCAACCCAGCGTCGCCGCGTGACGAAAGCGGCGGTCGATGCGCTGCCACGGCGCGATCGCGCCGCGTACCAGCGGATGGCCGAAAGAGCGCAACGCTTCTTCGAGATCGGTAGAGGCGGCGCGCACGAGCGGGTTCGACCCGGCAGCGCTGCGCAGCGCGATCGCTCCGACCTCGCCGCGCGCGACCCGCGGCAGCGTGCCCATCATCGAGAACCAGCGCGCATAAAAGCGCCGCTCGTTCTGCGCCTCGCGATCGAAGCGGCCCGCCGAAGCACCTTCGTAATGCGCGAAACGCGCCGCCGCGACATAGGCGATGGCCCGCCCCGCTTCGCGTGCGCGAAGACAAAGATCTACGTCTTCGAACCCGTTGATGTAGGACTCGTCGAACCCGCCGATATCTAAGAACCATTGCGTCCGAACGGCCATCGCTGCACCGCTCACGGCGAGCGCATCGCGCGGATCGGTGACTCCGTCCAGATCTGCGGGCAGGTTGCGGCACGAGTAATGCCAATGCGCGTTGGGCAGCACCACGAGGCCGGCCGCCTGCGTTACGCCGTCTTCAAAGAAGAGCGCACCGCCGGCAACGGCAACCTCGGGACGCTCGAAGGCCGCGACGAGCGGCGCCAGCGCGTCGCCGATGGGGTATGCATCGTTATTGAGCAGGAGCGTGACGGGTGCTTGGGCGTCACGCGCGCCGGCGTTGCAGGCGCCGGCGAAATTGCGATTGGCGTCGTGGCGCAGGTAGCGCACTTCCGGAAACTCGGCGACGGCGCGCGGCGTCTCGTCGGTCGAAGCGTTGTCGACGACGATCGTTTCAAACGCGACGGCGCTGGATTGCGCGACTTCTTGCAGACGGCGTAAGCATCGCGCCGTCAGCCACCAGTTGTCGTAGACTGGTATGACGACGCTAAGCGCCGGCCGCATCGCGTCCGATGGCGTCCACGCGTATGTCCTCCAAGAGCTCGCGCTTGGTCTCCGGCACCATCGCGCGCACGAAGAGGATCGTCACGATGCAGAGCGCGGCGTAGATCCCGAACGTCGCCGATCGGCCGAGCTTCTCGACCATGGTGAGGAAGAACTGCGAGACGGCGAAGTTGCCGACCCAGTTTGCGAGCGTCGAGAGCGACATGCCCATGCCGCGCACGCGCAAAGGAAATATTTCCGAGATGAGCAGCCACACAATCGGTCCAAGGCTGAACGCGTAGCATCCGACGTATACCATCATGCTGCCCAGCGCGATTGTCCCGAGCGATCCGGTGAGCCTAACTTGAGCGAACGCAGTCGCCAGCGCCGCAAGGGCGACGAACATTCCGGCCAATCCGATGTAGAGCAGCGGCTTGCGCCCGATCCGGTCGACAAAGAAGATGGCGATGAGCGTCATGCCGCAGTTGACCGCGCCGACCAGCGTCTGCGCCAGAATCGACGCCGAGTCCGACGTAAAGCCCGCCATCTCGAAAATCTGCGGGCCGTAGTAGATCACGGTGTTGATGCCGGTGACCTGCTGCAAGACGGCCAAACTAACGCCTATGAAGAGCGCCAGCCGAATGGAAGGCTCGCGCAAAGCCTCCCAACCCGCGCTCTTTGCGCTCAAACTTTCGACGATCGATTGCTCCTCGCGCGTGCTCTCGGAAGTGTTCCCGTAGATGCGCGCCAGCTCGTCGCGCGCTCGCGCCGGCTTGCCGGCTTTGAATAAGAAGCGCGGGCTCTCCGGCATCGCCGGCATGCCGCCCACGAGCACCAGCGAGGGAATGACCGCCAGGCCGAGCATCCAGCGCCATTGGCCGCCGGCCGAGAACGCGAAATCGACGGCGTACGCGGCCAAAATGCCGACCGTGATCGCAAACTGATAGAGTGAAACGAGCGCTCCGCGCACGTCGGCCGGCGCGACTTCGGAGATATAGAGCGGTGCGACGACCGAGCTGAAACCGATTCCAATACCGACGACGAAGCGCCCGGCGAGCAGCACGTTTTCGTCGGGCGTGAACGCCGAGATCAGCGCGCCGACCAGAAAGATCAACCCCGCCACGAAGAGCGTTAGCCGCCTTCCGATTCGGTCGGCAACGGCGCCCGCCGAGGCTGCGCCGGCCATGCAGCCGATCAGGACGACGCTGATGGTAAAGGCCTGCAGGCGCGTTGCAAGCCCGAAATCCTTGGTGATAAAGAGGATCGCACCGGAGATTACGCCGGTATCGTAGCCGAAGAGCAACCCGCCTAGCGCCGCGACCGAAGCCACGAGCAGCACGTACGCTCTCATGCAGGCGCTTTTCCAAACTTGCTACAACGCTCCTTCTCATCGTGGCCGAACTCGCAATCGCGGATGCCGCCGAGTACGCGCGCGCTCACGGACTGCACGCGTTGGTCGTCGAGCGCGATGGCCTTATCGTTGCTAGCGAGTACGGAGAGAGCTTCTCGCCGGACGAACCGCATGCGCTCTACAGCGGAACGAAGAGTTTTTGGGGCGTTGCCGCGCTCTTCGCGCAAGACGACGGACTGCTGCAGCTCGACGAGCCCGTCGCGGAAACGTTTTCGCAGCTGGCGCGACGATCCGTGGAAGCGGCGTGTCACCTTGCGCATGCTGCTCTCGCTTACGGCGGGTTTCGGTTTCGGCGGGCTGGGCGCGAGCGTGCCCGTCTACGAACGCGCGCTCGATATTCCGCTCAAAGACGAGCCCGGTACGCGGTTCACTTACGGCGGCGTTCCGTTGCAAGTCTTCGGCGCAGTGCTCGCGCGGAAACTCGAATCACGGAAGCTGTCGCCGCACGACTATCTGCGCGAGCGCGTTCTCGATCCGGCCGGCGTGCGCGTTGCCGCGTGGCGCACGCTCGGCGACGGAACCAATCCGTTACCGACCGGGGCATCGCTGCGAGCGTGCGATTGGTTGGCTTACGGGCGCTGGGTTCTCGGCCGGCGCGCGTCGCTGCAACGCTGTTTCGAAGGCTCCGATGCGAACGCGCGATACGGCCTCTGCTGGTGGATCGGCGTTCGCGGCGCACCCGAGGATCTCGTGTATGCAAGCGGCTCAGCTGGGCAGGGACTCTACTTGGTTCCGTCGCTCGGCGTCGCGGTCGTGCATTTCGGACGCAGCAACTCGTATCGCCACGAAGCCTTCTTAAAGCGGCTCTTCGGCAAGCCTCGGAAACCCTGAAGGAGGCCCGCCTAGCGCGCCTAAAGCGCTCGACAATGAGACACTTCGGGGCTCTATCTATCGCCATTTCGTTCGTTGCCAGCCTCGTTCTCGGCGGATGCGCGCAGAGCTCGCTGCCGTACATGCAGAGCTCGACGGCGATCCGCTCCCTCAACGCAACGGGCGCAGGCAAGATCGATCACGTCGTCTTTATCGTGCAAGAGAACCGGAGCTTCGACAATCTCTTCCAGGGATATCCGGGCGCCGATACGGTCTCGGAAGGCAAGGACTCCAAGGGCCACACCGTCAAGCTGCAGCCCGAATCTTTGGGAGCGTGGTACGTTATCGATCACTCGGCGCAAGCCATGTTCGCGGCGTGCAACGGAACGGGAAGCCTTCCGGGGACCAACTGCAAGATGAACGGCTTCGACCAAGAGGAGGCGTGGGGCGGCCCTTATCTGGATCCCGAGTACGTCTACGTGCCGCATAAAGAGTCGAAACCGTATTTCGACATGGCGCATCAGGGCGTCGTTGCCGACCGCATGTTCCAATCGCAGCTCGACGAGAGCTTCGTCGCGCACCAATATATCATCGCGGCGCAGGCCGCCTCGGCGGTCAATCTTCCCTTCGGAGCCTGGGGTTGCAACGGCGGAAAGTACGATACCGTTAGCACCATCACCGATCAGCGCAATCCATTCGGACCGACGGAGCGTCCCTGCTTCGAATATCAGACGCTTGCCGACAAGCTCGACAAAGCCGGACTGACGTGGCGTTTCTACGCAAGCGCCTACGGAAGCTCTTCGAGCGGTGCCGGATCCGAATGGTCGAGCTTCAGCGCGATCAAGCACATCTACCACTCGCCGGAGTGGAAGGAAAATGTGATCTCACCGAACTGGAAGTTCATCACCGACGTGCGCGCCGGTAAGCTTGCAAACTTTACGTGGATCACTCCGGTCTGCGACGATTCCGATCACGTCAACTGCCCGAAGGGCTACGGCCCCTCATGGGTCAGCGCACTGGTCAATACCGTCGGCAAGAGCAAGTTCTGGAACACCACGGCGATCTTCGTGATGTGGGACGACTGGGGCGGCCTCTACGACCACGTCCCGCCGCCGTACATCGATAAGGACAGCCTCGGTTTTCGCGTTCCGCTGATCGTGATGTCGCCGTACGCCAAGCAGAACTACGTTTCGCACGTGCAGTACGAAACGGCTAGCGTCCTGCGGTTCGCCGAAGATCTCTACGGCCTGGGTCAGCTGGCAGACGCCGACAAGCGGGCGAACTCACCGGCCGACGACTGCTTCGACTTCTCGCAGAATCCGAGGCGTTTCGTAAAGATCAAAGCGCCGCTGCCGCCGAAGTTCTTCATGCGCCGGTTTACCGACGATTACTTCGCGCCCGATTACGAGTAGCCGTCACGGCATTACCGGGCTGACGCCCTCCAACGGCTTCATTCCGGCCTGCTTGAGCGCCGACTGCAGCCCGGCCAGCGACGAAACGTACTGATTGTAGCCGGCGATCGCCGCGTTATACGCGGCGTCGAAACGCTGAGCGTAATCGAGTTGCGCTTTCGTGGGCGGAAGCTGAACGCCGCCGAAGCCGCTGGTGCGGGGCACCGACTCACGCAGCGAACCCGGGCGCTGAATCGAGTCCTCGTCGTTCTTGTAGTCGGCGGTAAAGGCGCCGAAGACCGGCGTCCAGGCTTGCTGTGCCGCCGCGATCTGGGACTTTATCGCCGCGTTGGCGCCGGCCGCCGTCGCCGCTGAGCCCAGCGACTTCTTGATCGAGTCGAGATTATTGAGAGCCTCGTCGATCTTGCCGTAATAGGTCGAGTATTTCCGCGCGAAATCGTAACCGGCCTGATACTGCGCCGCCGTCAAAGAGTCGCGCGGATCGCCCTTGACCGTCAGCGGCTCGGAGTACGTCTGGCCGTTGAGCGCGATGCGAACGGTGTAGGTTCCGGGCACCACGGTCGGCCCGGTTTTCGGCCCCTGGTACTCTTCGCGCGCCGCGCCGTGCCATTTCAACGGCGCGTCCTCGGTGAAATCCCAAACGTAGCGATTGATGCCGGCTTTGTTGGGAACGTACGGCTCGGTTTTACCCTTGACTTTGTGCGTTCCCGAAACGGTGCGGATCGTGCGGCCGTTCGAGTCGAGGACCTCCAGCGTCGGGGCGTTTTTCTGCGGCGCGCTCTGATAGAAGTCGACGATCGCGCCCTTGGGCGGATTCTCGCCGTCGAAGCGCGTGTAGATTCCCAAATCGTTGGAATGGTAGTGGTATTCGTAGCCGGTTCGCGGGACGAAAAGCCCGGCGCCGGTTCGCTGCGGTCCGCCCAGCCCTTGCAGCGATCCGAGATCGTCGAGTATCCAAAGATCGCGGCCGTGTGTTGCGATCACGAGATCGTCGAACTGCGGCTGGATGCGAATGTCGCGCACCGAGACGGCCGGCAGATTGATGCGGAAGTCTTGCCAGTGGCTGCCGCCGTCGAACGAGACCCATAGGCCGTTCTCCGTTCCCGCGTAGAGTAAGGACGGATTGTGAATGTCGGGGCGGATCGTGCGAACGTACTGATTGGCGGGTAACCCGCTGACGATCTTGTTCCACGTAGCGCCGTAGTCGTGGGTCACGTAAAGATATGGGGCGTAATCGCCGAGACGATGATTGTCGGCCACCACATAGGCGGTGCCGGCCACTAGCGGCGACGGCGCGGTCGTCTCGATACGCGCGTACTCCGGCGTGCCGGGCGGCGTGACGTTGTGCCAGTGCTCGCCCGAGTCGCGGGTCGTCTGCGCGTAGCCGTCGTCCGTCCCAACCCAAATCTCGCCTTTATCGATCGGCGAACCTTCGATGTAGAGAATCGTGTCGGAGTATTCCGCGCCCGAAACGTCTTTGGCCAGCGGGCCGCCCGACGGAACTTGGTGTTCCTTGATGTTACGCGTGAGATCGGGGCTGATTGTGGTCCACGTTTCGCCGCGATCGCTCGACGCGAAGACGACGTTGCCGCCGAACCACGCCGTCGCCGTGCCTTGCGACCATGGCGCGAACGCGATCGGTGCGTCCCAGTTGAACCGGTACGGCACCTTGCTGAGATCGAACGGGCCTAAGAAGCTGCCGGGGAACGCGTCGTAAGGGCGGATGAACCGGCTGGTTTCGGTTTTGCGATCGAAGATCGTGAGCGCGCCGTCTTCGAGGTCGGCCCAGACGTAGCGCGGATCGCCCGGCTCGGGCACCGTCCACATGCCGTCGCCGCCGACCACGTCGATCCAATGCCGGTCGAGAATGCCCTCGCTGTCGAGCGAGTTCTCAGGTCCGCAGAATCCGCCGTTATCTTGGAATGCCGCGCACGCTAGATACGGGTTCTCGTCGGAGAGCCCGACGTGGTAGACCTGTCCGATGGCCAGGTTGCGCGAGAACGACCAGTTCTGCAGATCGTTGGTCAGCGCGTAGCCGCCGTCTTCGCCGGTGATGATGCGCTTGGAGTTGGTCGGGTCGATCCAGATGGCGTGATAGTCGACGTGCACGCCCTTGGCGATCTCGGTAAACTTATGTCCGCCGTCCTTGCTTTCGGCGAGCATCTCTGAGACGGCGTAAACGTGGCCGGCGTCGTGCGGATCGACGGCGATGTGCGTGAAGTAGAACGGCCGTTGATCCACCAGCGTATCGTTGCTGACCATCGTCCAGTGGCTGCCGGCATCGTCGGATCGCCAGAGAATTCCGCCCTTGGCCTCGATCAGCGCAAAGACGCGATTAGGACGGCTCGGCGCGATCGCTAAGCCGATGCGGCCCGTATATCCACTGGGAAGACCGTTGCCGGTCAGGCGACGCCACGTCTTGCCGCCGTCGGTCGATTTGTACAATCCGTCGTCGGGTCCGCCGCTGGTAAACGTCCACGGAACGCGGCGAAAGTGCCACATGCCCGCGTAAACGACGTTGGGGTTCTGCGGGTCCATCGCGATGTCGCTGGCGCCGCTAGACGCACTCAAGTAGAGCGTCTTGTTCCACGAGCGACCGCCGTCGAAGGTTACGTAGACGCCGCGATTGGACGAGTCTTTGAACGGATCGCCAAACGCGCCGACGACGACGTGCTGTGAGTTCTTCGGATCGACGGCGATCCGCGAAATGCTCCACACGCCTTGCAGGCCGACGCGCGTCCAGGTCTTCGCGCCGTCGGTCGTCTTGTAGAGACCGTCGCCGTAGCTGACGTTGTTGCGCGGATTGGCTTCGCCGGATCCCGCCCAAACGACGCGCTCGTTGGTCGGATCGATCGCTACCGCGCCGATTGCCGAAACGGACTGCTTGTCGAAGACGGGCTTCCAGGTGGCCCCGCCGTTGTCGGACTTCCACACGCCGCCGCCGGCCGTGCCGAGATAGTAGAGCTGGTCGTTTTGCGGCGTTCCGGCAACGCCCGCAACGCGCCCGCCGGCTACCGCCGGCCCGATCGATCGCCACGTAAGGTTCGAGTACGCGGCGGCTGCGAGCAGGACGGTTGGAGCGAACGCGATCATCGAGGCGTGACCTGCTTGATCGTCGTCAGCGGCTTCATGCCCGCTTGGTGCAGCGCGTCGTTGACCCCCGGCAGAACGCCGCTTATAAAGGCGTTGTACTGCGACACACCGTTGCGATAGAGAACGTGGACGCGGCCGATAAAGTCGAGAACGGGCGGCGTGACCAAACCCTGCGCGTTGAAGTACGCACCGAGAAGATCTTCGTGCAGCTTCGTTTCGTCCATCGTGCCTTCGCCGCGGACGTTGACCGCCAGCGAATCGTAGAGCGTCTGCCGCGCCTTTGCGGCATCCTCCAGCTTCGTCGTCAACGCCGTGTTATTAGCCTTCTTCGCATCGCCGGTCGCAGTATCCATCGACTTCTTGAGATCGTCGAGATCGTTGAGCATCGTGTCAACCTGCGAGAGCAGCGCCATTTGACCCATCGCCGTATCGAAGCTGCGCTGGTAGTCGGCCTGCGTGAACTCCGAGCGCGGATCCGGTTCGACCTTGAAGCGGCGGACGGACGTCTTTCCGCCCAACGTCATGCGCACGGCGTAGTTCCCGGGAGGAACGCCCGGTCCGGTCTCGGGTCCCTTTAAGAAGAAGTTGCCGGCCTTCCATAGCACCGGCCCATCCACCGCGAAGTCCCACGTGTAGCGATTGAGGCCGGCCTTGTTGGAGATATACGGCTCGTCCTTGCCGGCGACTTTGTGCGTTCCCGATACCGAGCGGATCGCGCGTCCGCGCGAGTCGACAATCTGCAGTGACGGCGCACCCTTTTGCGGCTCCTTTTGATAGAACGTGATTGCCACGCCATACGGAGGATTGTCGGCCGAGTAGCTCGTCAGGGTTGCGTCGGAATCGGAGTGCTGCGTCCATTCGCGCGCGTACCGTGGCGTGAAGAGCCAGCTTCCTTGCGAGATCGCTCGCTGCAGCTGCTGCACCGGCGCCATGTCGTCCATGATGAAAGCGGAGCGGCCGTGCGTGGCGATGACGAGATCGTCGTAGGACGGCTGCATGCGAATGTCGCGTACCGAGACCTGCGGCAGGTCGTTCTGGAAGCTCTGCCAGTTCGCGCCGCCGTCGAACGAGATCCAGATCCCCTCTTCCGTTCCGAGATAGACGAGATCGCGTGAGATTATGTCGGGACGAATCGCGCGAGCCCACTGACTAGAAGGCAGGCCGTTGACGATTTTCGTCCAGCTCTGCCCGAAGTTATGCGTGACGAACACGTACGGCGCATTGTCGCCCATGTAGTGGGCATCCTCAGTGGCGTAGGCGGTGCCGTCGACCAGCGTCGACGGCGCCACCGTGGCGAAGCGCCCCAGGTGCGCCGCGCCTTGCGGCGTGACGTTGCTCCAATGCTTGCCGCCGTCGCGCGTCAGTTGAATCAGCCCGTCGTCGGTTCCCACCCAAATCTCGCCACGCGCACGCGTCGAGCCCTCGATGTCGAGGATGGTGTCGCTGTACTCGGCGCCCGACACGTCGTTAACGATCGGTCCGCCCGACGGAATTTGATGTTCCTTGATGTTTCGCGTAAGGTCGGGGCTGATCGCCGTCCAGCTGCGGCCGCGGTTCGTCGTCTGGAAGATCACGTTGCCGCCGATCCAGCCGATCACCTTACCGTCGGAGCTTCGCCACGGCGCAAACGCAATCGGCGATTCCCAGTTGAAGCGATACTTGCTCGTCGCCAGGTGCCACGATTCGCTGCCCGTCTGCAGATAGGGCTGGCCGCTCCATCCGTCTTTGGTCACGCGGTTGTAGATGGACAGCGCGCCGTTTTGCGCGTCCGACCAAATCCAGTTCGGATCGTCGGGTTCGGGCACTCCCCATTGGCCGTCGCCGCCAACCGTGTTGATCCAGTTGCGATTTTGAATGCCGGCCGGGTCGAGCGAGTTTGAGGGACCGCACCAGCCGTTATTGTCTTGCAGGCCGACGCAAACCGTATAGGGATCGTCGGTGCCCAAGCCGACGCGATAGATCTGTCCGATCGGCAGGTTGGCGGAGAAAAACCACGTGGCTCCCTTGTCGAGCGTCAGCGCGTAGCCGCCGTCCTCGCCGAGCATGATGCGCGTCGGATCGTTGGGTGCGATCCAGATGGCGTGGAAGTCGGGATGCACGTCGCGCGCAGTGGCTTTGAACGTCTTGCCGCCGTCGGTGCTCAACATCGTCTGAAAGGAGAGCGCGTAGACGCGATTGGGATCTTTCGGATCGACCTCGACGTGGGTGAAGTAGAATGGACGCGCGTTTACGAGCGAATCCTTGCTCACCATCGTCCAATTGGCGCCGCCGTCGTCGGAGCGCCAAAGTACGCCCTCCGTCGACTCGATGGCGGCGTAGACGCGATTGCCGTCGCTCGGCGCGACCGCGATGCCGATGCGCCCCATCGGGTCGGCCGGCAGTCCGTGGCCCGAAAGCCGCGTCCACGTTTCGCCGCCGTCACTGGAGCGATAGAGCCCGTCTTCGGCTCCGCCGCTGACGAAGGTCCACGGGCGGCGTTGGAACTTCCAAATTCCGGCGTACATCACGCTCGGATTCTGTGCGCTCATCGCCAGGTCGGCCGCACCACTCTGCGGGCCGACGTAGAGGGTCTGCTTCCACGTGTGTCCGCCGTCGCCGGTCACGTAAATGCCGCGCTCGGTGCTGTCGTTGAACAGATCGCCCAGCGCCGCGACGACGACGTGGTTGTGATTGTGAGGATCGACCAGTATGCGCGCGATGTGCCGCGTGCCTTTGAGCCCAACGTTGGTCCAGGTATCGCCGCCGTCGGTCGTCTTATAGACGCCGTCGCCGTAGCTGACGTCGTTGCGCGGATTGGCTTCGCCCGTTCCCACCCAGACGATCTTATTGTCGACCGGGTCGATGGTAACCGCACCGATCGCCGCGACGCTTTCTTTATCGAAAACCGAGTCCCACGTCTGCGCGCCGTTGGTCGACCGCCAAACGCCGCCGCCGGCAGCGCCGACGTAGTAGAGTTTGGGGTCGGTCGCCGACCCGGCAACCCCCGTGACGCGCCCGCCGGCCGCGGCGGGACCGATTGCGCGCCACGACATATTGGCAAACGGAGGTCCGGGGGTCGGCGTCGGCGATCCCATCGGCGATGGTGACGCCGATGGTGTCGACGTTGCTGCCGGCAGCGGCGAAGCCGGCGGCGTCGGCGACGGCTCTGCGGCTCGCGCGGCGCTTACCGCAAACAAACCGGTCGCCACGAATAGTCCAACTGCAACAAACGTGCGTCGTATCACTCCAAGTTTTCTCCTTAGCAACCTAAAGCGTTGAATGCAGCCCGCCGTCCTGCGGGCGAACGCTCAAAGAACTCTCAAATCAGTGCGTTGTATACTTCGGTACGTTCACGTGAATCGCATACCATTGCGACCACGCAATCATCCCACACATAATCACGAATACTGTGATGGCAATCCATATGGCTGTGCGGCGCATGCTGTGGATATCTTCCTCAGGAAGCGCTCGCTTCCCGGAAGGCGCCTCAAAGCCGGGGCCCGAACGCCGGACCTCCGATATGCGAGGGATTCTCCCCTGCTTGACGGCTGCTTGCGTGCTTTTCGGAGCCACGCTCGCGACGCGCGTGCCGGCTCGAGCGGCCGACACGGTTCCGGCAACGCCCAGCGCAATCGCCGTTTATGCCAAGGTGCTGCATCACATCAATCCGCAGATGCCGAGCTGGCAGAGCCAGGACCTCGCCCGCCGCGTTCTGGTCAGCGCCGAGCGCTGGCGCCTCGACGCGACCATGCTCGTGGCGATCGTGACCGTCGAATCGCGCTGGCACACGCATGCCGTTTCGAGAGCGGGTGCGATTGGGCTGGGCCAGCTCATGCCGGGTACCGCCGCGAATCTCGGCGTCAACCCGCACGATCCGGCGCAGAATCTTTCCGGAGCGGCCCGCTATCTGCGCGGCTTGATTAGCCGTTTCGGTGCCGACCACTATTCTTTGGTCTTCGCTGCCTATAACGCCGGCCCGAAAGCCGTCACCCAGTATGGCGGGATTCCGCCCTTCGACGAAACGCAAACTTACGTCGTACGCGTGCTCGACACGTGGCAGTACCTCGCCAAGATGATCCATCTTCCGCCGGGAGCACTTGCGGCGCTGCCGGCCCACGGCCGCGACATCGACTACTGGCTGGAGTCGAACGGGGAGTAGACGAGCTCTAAGACCCTCTCGACTGCCCGAGCCAGCCCGTCAGGGCCGTCGATGCGCAGCGCAATCGCGCCGGCATTGCGAGCCGCCTCGACGTCGCTCTCACGATCGCCCACCACTACGCAACAGGCCGGATCGACTCCAATGGCGCGCGCGGCGTCGAGGATGAGTTTAGGCTTTGGCTTGCGGCACTCGCATTGGTCTTGCGGCGCGTGCGGACAGACGAAAAAACCGGCGAAGGGGCCGAGCAGTTCCTCGACGCGACGATTTACCGCGTCGGCTTGATCTGCGGTAATAAAGCCGCGGCCGATGCCGCTCTGATTGCTAACGACGGCTAGCGGCAGTCCCGCCGTGCGTAAGCGGTCGAGTAAGGCGCGCGCGTTGGGCGCCGGCTCGACCTTATCGGGATCGCCGTTGAACGGGACGTCGACGACGATCGTTTCGTCGCGGTCGAATAAAACTGCACAAGGTCGAAGGGTCAGGGTGACACCAAAGGTACGTAGACTTCGCCGCCCTGCTCGATGAACTCGCGCGATTTCTCGGCCATGCCGCGTTCGGCGAACTCGCGAACTTCTTGCGTAATCTTCATCGAACAGAAGTGCGGTCCGCACATCGAACAAAAGTGCGCGATCTTTGCGCCCGGTGCGGGAAGCGTTTCGTCGTGAAACTCGCGCGCCGTTTCGGGATCGAGCGAGAGATTGAACTGATCCTCCCAGCGAAATTCGAAGCGCGCCTTCGACAGCACGTCGTCCCAGTGCGCGGCCGTCGGATGTCCCTTTGCCAAATCGGCAGCGTGCGCGGCGATTTTATAGGCGATCACCCCGTCTTTGACGTCCTTCTTATTGGGCAGACCGAGGTGTTCTTTCGGCGTCACGTAGCAGAGCATCGCCGTGCCGAACCAGCCGATCATCGCCGCGCCGATGGCGCTGGTGATGTGATCGTAACCGGGCGCGACGTCGGTAACGAGCGGCCCGAGGGTATAGAACGGCGCTTCCTTGCAGATCTCGAGCTGCTTGCGAACGTTCTCTTCGATGAGATGCATCGGGACGTGGCCGGGGCCTTCGATCATTACCTGTACGTCGTGCCTCCACGCGATCTCGGTCAGTTCGCCAAGCGTTTCCAACTCGGAGAACTGCGCGGCGTCGTTGGCGTCGGCGGTGCAGCCCGGCCGAAGCCCGTCGCCGAGCGAGAAGGCGACGTCGTAGGCCTTCATGATCTCGCAGATTTCTTCAAAGTTTTCGTAGAGGAAGTTCTCGCGGTGGTGCGAGAGGCACCACTTTGCCAGAATCGAGCCGCCGCGCGAAACGATTCCGGTGATGCGATTGGCCGTCAGGGGAACGTAGCGTAAGAGCACGCCGGCGTGGATGGTAAAGTAGTCAACGCCCTGTTCGGCCTGCTCGATCAGCGTGTCGCGAAATAGCTCCCACGTCAGATCCTCGGCCTTGCCCCCGACCTTCTCCAGCGCTTGGTAGATCGGAACGGTGCCGATCGGCACCGGGGAGTTGCGCAGAATCCACTCGCGCGTCTCGTGAATGTTCTTACCGGTCGAGAGATCCATCACCGTGTCGGCGCCCCAGCGCGTCGCCCAGGTCATCTTCTCCACCTCTTCGTCGATGGACGAACTGACCGCGGAGTTGCCGATGTTGGCGTTGATCTTCACCAGGAAGTTGCGCCCGATGATCATCGGCTCACTCTCGGGATGGTTGATGTTGTTTGGCAGGATGGCGCGGCCGCGTGCGATCTCGTCGCGCACGAACGCCGGCTCGACGTTCTCGCGAATCGCGACGAACTCCATCTCCGGCGTTATCTCACCGCGGCGAGCGTAATGCATCTGCGTTACGTTGGCGCCGGGCTTGGCGCGGCGAGGACGGCGCGGCTGCGGGAAGCGCAGCGACTCGAGTTCGGCCATCGCGTCGCGGCCGCGGCGGTAGATCGACGAGGGCCGTTCGAGCGTTACCGTATCGGCGCGTCCGTCGATCCACGCTCCCCGCAGGGCCGTCAAGCCGCGGCGAAAATCGAACGACGCGGTATCGTCGGTGTACGGACCGCTGGTGTCGTAGAACGTGTGCATCGTTCCATCGGTCAGCGCCACGGCGCGCCGCGGTACGCGGATTGAAGGGCTGGATCCCTCGACGTAAACTTTCATGACTACCTCCCTACGCCGGCATTATCCGGATCAGGTCTCTTGCGGTCGGCGAGCGCCTTCCGGCCCGCCCTCTCAGCCCGCCTCGGCGCGAGCTCCCGCTGCAACTTCGAGCGTATTTGTTATACGCGCATCCGCAAGCTCATTCGACTGCCGCCGGATTGAATGGAACCAACCAGGTCGCGTAATGGACCGGTCCACCCGGTAAGAGTTCGCGCCGTCGCGCGGAATGGTCTGCAGCCCTATGGCCCTCATTGCACCCGATCCCGATCCCCAAGAAACCCGAGAATGGCTCGAGGCGCTTCGCGGCGTGATCGCGGCAGAGGGGCCGGGCCGTGCCGGCCAGCTCATCGCGCGGCTCGTCGACGAAGCGCAGCGCGGCGGCTCTCACATTTCTTTGGGCTTAACGACGCCCTACGTTAATACGATACCGGTCGACCGTCAGCCGGCGATGCCCGGCGATCGCGCCATCGAGGCACGGTTGCGCCACTACATTCGCTGGAACGCGCTCGCGATGGTCGTTCGCGCCAACAAGATTAGCTCGGAGCTGGGCGGCCACGTCGCCAGCTTTGCTTCCGCAGCGACGCTCTATGACGTCGGCTTCAATCATTTCTTTCGCGCGCCGAGCGAAACGTTCGGCGGCGATCTCGTCTTCTTCCAGGGTCACTCCTCGCCCGGCGTCTACGCGCGCGCGTTTCTCGAAGGCCGCATCGACGAAGCGCAGCTCGAAAACTTCCGCCAGGAAGTCGACGGCAAGGGACTCTCGTCATATCCGCATCCGTGGCTGATGCCCGCTTTCTGGCAGTTCCCGACGGTCTCGATGGGCTTGGGCCCGATCATGTCGATATATCAGGCGCGCTTCATGCGTTATTTGCACGATCGCGAACTGATCGAAGCGAGCGGACGAAAAGTTTGGGCATTCGTCGGCGACGGCGAAACCGACGAGCCCGAAACGCTCGGTGCGATCTCGCTCGCCGGCCGCGAGAAACTCGACGATCTCATTTGGGTGGTCAACTGCAACCTGCAGCGGCTCGACGGCCCGGTTCGCGGCAACGGAAAGATCGTTCAAGAACTCGAGGGCGTCTTCAAAGGCGCGGGCTGGAACGTGATCAAGGTGATCTGGGGAAGCCGTTGGGATCCGTTGCTTGCCGCCGACCGGAGCGGGCGTCTCGTGCAGCTGATGACCGAGTGCGTCGACGGCGATTACCAAACGTTCAAAGCGCGCGACGGAAAGTACGTCCGCGATGCTTTCTTTGGTCGCTACCCGGAGACCAAAGAGATGGTCGAGGGATGGACCGACGACGAGATTTGGGCGCTTCAGCGCGGCGGGCACGATTCGCTAAAAGTATACGCCGCATATAAAGCGGCCTTCGAGCATCGCGGCGAGCCGACCGTCGTGCTGGCCAAAACGATCAAAGGTTACGGCATGGGCGAAGCCGGCGAGGCCCAGAATATCGCGCATCAAGCCAAGAAGATGGAAGTCGAAGCGATGCGGACTTTCCGCGACCGCTTCGCTCTGCCCATCTCCGACGCGGCGATTGGCGGCGAGAAAATTCCCTTCTACAGGCCGCCCGCCGACAGTGAGGACATGCGCTACCTGCAGGAGCGCGTTCGCGCGCTGGGCAGCCTGCCGCAGCGGCGGCGCAAGTCGGCCTCGCTGGTCGTGCCGGAGCTGTCGGCATTCGATGCGCAGCTGCAAGGCAGCGGCGATCGCCCCATCTCGACGACGATGGCCTTCGTTCGCATTCTCAACGCCGTCGCGCGCGACCACACGGTCGGGGCGCGCGTCGTGCCGATCGTTGCCGACGAGTCTCGCACGTTCGGAATGGAAGGCATGTTCCGGCAGATGGGCATCTACTCGTCGGTCGGCCAGCTCTATCGTCCGCAAGATGCCGAGCAGCTAATGTGGTATCGCGAAGACAAGCTCGGGCAGATTCTCCAAGAAGGCATCAACGAAGCGGGGGCGCTCTCGTCGTGGATCGCAGCCGGCACGTCGTACTCGAATCACGACCTGCCGATGATTCCATTCTACATCTTCTACTCGATGTTCGGCTTCCAGCGCGTCGGCGATCTCATCTGGGCGGCCGGCGACAGCCGGACGCGCGGTTTCCTGCTCGGCGCGACGTCGGGCCGCACGACGCTTAACGGCGAGGGCCTACAGCACGAAGATGGACAGAGTCAAGTCGCGGCATCATTCGTTCCCAACTGCCGCAGCTTCGATCCGACCTACGGCTACGAGCTCGCCGTCATCATTCAAGACGGTCTCAAGCGAATGCTGGCCGATCAGGAAGATGCATTCTATTACCTCACGCTGATGAACGAGAACTACCCGCATCCAGCGATGCCCACAGATGCGCGCGAGGGGATCTTGCGCGGAATGTATCTCTTGCGTGGTTCCGATTCCAGCGACGACAAGGCACCGCACGTCCAGCTCTTTGGCTCGGGTGCGATTCTGCGCGAGGTCGTCGCCGGCGCCGACCTTCTCGCAAACGATTGGAACGTGCAGAGCGACGTCTGGGCGGTTACGAGCTTCAACGAGCTGCAGCGCGACGGCGTCGCCGCCCAGCGGTGGAACATGCTGCATCCCGAGGAGGCGCCGAAAGCGTCGTACGTCGAGGAATGTCTGCGCGGCCGCCGCGGTCCCGGAGTTGCCTCGACCGATTACATCCGCACTTTCGCCCAACAGATTCAGCCGTTCGTCGGACGCCGCTACGTCGCGCTCGGCACCGACGGTTACGGACGCAGCGATTTCCGGCGCAAACTGCGCGAGTTTTTCGAGGTTGACCGGCACTTCGTTACGATTGCCGCGTTGCGCGCGCTGGCCGACGAAGGCACGGTTCCCGCGGCGACCGTCGCAAAAGCGGTGGCGAAATACGGCATCGATCCCAACAAAGCCAACCCGATTACCGTATAGAAGGGCGAGATGAGCGAGATCGAGGTACGCGTTCCCGACATCGGCGACTTCAAAGAGGTTCCCGTTATCGAAGTTCTGGTCAAGAACGGAGACCGCGTCAAGAAGAACGATTCGCTCGTCACGCTGGAGAGCGAGAAGGCGTCGATGGAGGTGCCCGCCGAGGCGGAGGGCGTCGTGCAAGACGTCAAGGTGAAGGTCGGCGATAAAGTCTCGCAAGGATCGCCGCTTCTCGTGCTCAGCACCGACGCAGTTGCGCAGCCCGCGGCATCGCCCCAGCCTTCGGCTGCGGTGGCTGCTGCAGCGGCGGCGCCTGCTGCAGCGGCCGGCGGGACGGTCGAGGTTCGCGTCCCCGATATCGGCGATTTCAAAGACGTTCCGGTGATCGAGGTATTGGTCAAGCCCGGAGATCGCGTCAAAAAGAACGATTCGCTCATCACGCTGGAGAGTGAGAAGGCGTCGATGGAAGTGCCGGCCGAGGCCGATGGCGTCGTGCAAGACGTCAAGGTGAAGGTCGGCGACAAAGTCTCGCAAGGCATGACGATCGTGTTAATCGGCACGGCCGAAGCAACGCCCGCCCCAGCCACGGCTTCGCCCGCCCAGCCCAGTCCCGCGCCACCCGCGGCAAAACCGGCACCGCCTCCCGCGCCGCCCTCTTCGCCCGCATCAACGAGCGACGGTCCGGTACACGCGAGTCCGTCGATTCGCCGCTTTGCCCGCGAGCTCGGCGTCGAGTTGAGCGCACTGCGCGGAAGCGGCCCGAACGGTCGCGTCACGCGCGACGACGTGCAAGAGTTCGTCAAGCAATCGTTGCGCGCAGGCAGCGGCGCCGGCGGCGTGCCCGGCCCGTTCGCCAACCTGCCTGCGTGGCCGAAAGTGGATTTCGCCCAGTACGGCGCCGTCGAGCGCAAGCCGCTCTCGCGAATCAAGAAGCTGTCCGGACCGAATCTGCATCGCAACTGGCTGCAGATTCCGCACATCACCAACTACGACGAAGCCGACGTCACCTCGATCGAAGAGCTGCGCAGCGAAGTCAACGCCCAACAGGCCAAATCCGGCGGCCCGAAGCTGACGATGCTGGCATTTCTAATCAGAGCCTCCGTTGCAGCGCTGCAGCGCTTTCCCGAGTTCAACGCTTCGCTCGACGGCGACGAGTTGGTCTTCAAGCGCTACTACAACATCGGCTTCGCCGCCGATACGCCAGGCGGTCTCGTCGTTCCGGTGATAAAGAACGCGGAAGCGAAAGGCTTGATCGAGATCGCGCGAGAGGCGCAAGAGCTTGCCGGCAAAGCGCGCGAAGGTAAACTCACGCTGACGCACATGCAAGGCGGCACGTTCACGATCTCGTCGATCGGCGGCATCGGCGGTACCGCTTTCACACAAATCGTCAACGCCCCCGAAGTCGCCATTCTCGGCGCTACGCGAACGGCAACCAAGCCGGTCTGGGACGGGAAGGCGTTCGTACCGCGCCTGATCCTGCCGATCAGCGTCAGCTACGACCATCGGGTGGTCGACGGCGCGGGCGCAGCGCGTTTTCTCGTTTACGTCGCCGAACTGTTGGCCGACTTCCGCCGAGTAATGCTCTGATTTAGCCCCTTACCGGACAATCATGACACGCTATGTCATATATTGTCGGATATGCTCACCCTATCACCAAACGACATTAGGAGACGACGATGATCAAAGGTATGGACATCGCGGCGTATTTGGTTCGCGATCCTCAGGCGGCAATCGCCTTCTACCGCGACGTGCTCGGGATGCAGCCGACGGAGATTGACGACGAAGGGCGCGGCGCCGAGTTCACCCTCGCCGACGGCTCGACGTTCGGCGTCTGGAAGCCCGAGGACGGCGCGACCGGCGGCGCCGTGATGTTTGCCGTCGACGACGCGAAGAACGCGGTCGAGCACTACCGCGGGCGGGGACTTCAGCTCAGCGACGTGATGGAGTCACCCGTATGTTTCATGGCCTTCGGACAGGATCCGGAAGGCAACGCCATCATCATCCATCAGCGCAAGTCGTAGCGCTGTAACGCACGCTGCGCCCGCCGCACGATCTCCTCGCAGAGTGCGGCGGGCTCGACGAGCGTAGCCATCTCGGACCACGCCAGCGCTTGGAACAGCGCCACTTCTTTTCCCGGGAAGGTCACGCGAATCAGCGATTCGCTCGTGCCTCGTTCGACGATTTCTGCCGGCCAATAGTAGGTAAGGTTCTCGAGCAACTCGTTGCGCGCGCGCAGCGTAACGACGAAATCGTAACCGCGCGAGGCTTCGGCGAAGCGAGCCGAGGAGTCGGCCCAGTAGCGCTCCAGATCGAAATCTGCGGGGCGATCGAATCGCTCGGGGAGTTCCTGTGCGCGCCGAATGCGTTCTACGCGGAAACTGCGCAGCTCGCCCTCGGATCGGGCGATGAGGTACCAGACGCCCGCCTTCGAGACCAATCCTAACGGATCGACGCTGCGCAGCGTCGCCTTGCGATTACGGTCTTCGTAGCGAATTCGCACGCGGCGGTCGTCCCAAACGGCGCGCCGCAGCGCGGTAAGCAATTCGCGCGGCGGCTCGGGCTGATTCCAGCGCCGCTGATCGACATGAATCCGCGAACGCGATTTGTCGGCCGCGCGGCGGTGCACGTCGGCGAAGCCCCCGCGCAGTTTTTCCAGAGCACGGCTCAAACCATGCTCGAGCCCGAGATCGGCCAGCGGGCTCGCGCCCGAGACGAAGAGCGCACGCACCTCGTCTTCGCTGAAGTTCATCAGCGCGCGCCGATAACCGTCGGCCAACACGATGCCGCCGGTGGATCCGCGTTCGGCGTAAACCGGAACGCCGGCGGCGCTAAGCGCGTCGACGTCGCGATAGATGGTTCGCTCCGAAACTTCGAGGCGTTCGGCCAGCACGCGCGCGCAGCTGCGCTGGCGCGACTGCAGCAATAAGAGGAGCGCGACGAGGCGATCGGCCTTCACGGTTCCATCAAACTATCCAAACATGACAGAGACTGTCAACTATGGCGCGGTAGTCTGGTCGCAACGACGCTAAAAGGAGCTCTTGCGATGAGCCTAACGGCAACGCGGATACGGGGAATCGACACGCACCACTATCTGGCCAAGGATTTGCAGCGGGCCATCGCTTTTTACCGCGACGTGCTCGGGCTGACGGCGAGCGAGAGCGCATCGTGGGAGCACGGAAGCGAGTTCGAGCTCGGTGACGGGAGCACGTTCGGCGTCTTCAAGATGCCCAACGGCACCTGGTATCCGTGCGGCGGCGTGGTCTTCGCCGTAGAGGACATCGATGCCACGGCCGGGCGCCTGGAGGAAGCCGGGGTTCACTTTTACACCCACGGCGTGATGGAGACGCCGGTCTGCCGGATCGCCTGGTGCCAGGACCCCGAGGGAAATAATTTCGCCATCCACCAGCGCAAGTAAATCGCCCAACACTCGCGGCATCTCAATATCTCGGCAGAACCAACCGGCATTACGGCAGGGCCCGACGGAAACATGTGGTTCGTCGAGTCGGGTCGCAACCGCGTCGGACGCGCGACTATATAGGGAGATCGACTCCCCGCGAACGGTCGCGAAGCTGGCGCAGCACGTACTGCAAGATGCCGCCGTGACGATAGTAAGCGGCTTCGTTCGGGGTATCGATTCGCACGCGCACGTCGAACTCGATCGCACCGGCACCTTCGGCATCGGTCGCCTTTACGTGAGCGCGCATCCCCGGCTCGATTCCGCCGCTAATGCCGGTGACGTCGTAAATCTCTTCGCCGGTCAAGCCGTACGTCGACCGATCGACGCCGTCGAGGAACTCGAGCGGCAGCACGCCCATTCCGATCAGATTGCTGCGGTGAATCCGTTCGAACGACTCGGCGAGGACCGCCCTTACGCCGAGCAGATACGGACCTTTGGCCGCCCAGTCGCGTGACGAACCCGAGCCGTACTCTTTCCCCGCCAACACGATGAGCGGCGTCCCGTCGGCACGGTACTTCATCGCCGCTTCGAAGATCGACATGCGCTCGTTGCCCGGCAGATACCGCGTCTCACCGCCTTCGACCCCGGGCACCAGCGCGTTGCGCAGCCGAACGTTGGCGAAGGTTCCCCGCATCATGACCTCGTGATTGCCGCGACGTGCACCGTAGGAGTTGAATTCGTGCGGTTCGATTCCGTGCTCCATCAGATACTTCGCCGCCGGGCTGCTCTTCGAAATCGCGCCGGCCGGGGAGATGTGATCGGTCGTGACCGAGTCTCCGAGCAATGCGATGGCGCGCGCGCCGATGACGTCGCATAGCGGCGGCGGCCCGACGGGCATGCCGTCGAAAAAGGGCGGTCGCTTGACGTACTCGGATTTGGGATCCCACTCGTAGCGTTCGCTGGCGTCGACTTCGAGGCGCGTCCAGTTGACGTCGCCACTGAAGACGTCGGCGTATTGGCGCCGGAACATCTCTTCGCTGATGCAGCGGGCCATCGTTTCCGCGATCTCGTCGTTGCTCGGCCAGAGGTCGTGCAGGTAGACGGGTTTGCCGTCGTTACCGGTCCCGATCGGCTCTCTCGTCAAATCGACGTCCATCCGTCCGGCTAGCGCGTACGCGACGACCAGCGGGGGCGACGCGAGATAATTAGCGCGGACTTGCGGGTGGATGCGTCCTTCGAAGTTGCGATTGCCGGAGAGCACGGCGGCAACGATCATGTCTTGATCGGCGACGCTCTCGGCAACGTCGGCCGGCAGCGGTCCCGAATTTCCGATGCAGGTCGTGCATCCGTAACCGACCAGCTCGAATCCGAGCTTATCGAGATATGGCTGCAAGCCGGCGGCGGCCAGATAGTCGGTAACGACCTTCGAGCCGGGCGCGAGCGACGTTTTGACCCACGGCTTGGTTTGCAAGCCGCGTTCGACGGCGTTGCGCGCCAGCAGACCGGCGCCGATCAAGACCGACGGATTCGACGTGTTGGTACAACTGGTAATCGCCGCGATAACTACGGCACCGTCGTAAAGATCTTCCGTGGTGCGCGCAATCGTCGCGGTGCCGCCGCCGCCTTCGTCCTCGAAGCGCGCTACGGCGCGGCTGCTCTGTTCGCGCGCCGCGACCCATTCGCGCAACACCGCGTCGAACGAACTCTTCACCTCGCCCAACGGAACGCGATCTTGCGGCCGGCGCGGTCCGGCGAGACTCGGCTCCACAGTCGAAAGATCGAGCGAGAGCGTATCGGCAAACTGCGGATCGGGCGATGCGTCGCTTAGGAAGAGCCCTTGCGCTTTGGCGTAGGCCTCGACCAACGCCACCTGCTCGTCGGAGCGGCCGGTCAGACGCAGGTACTCGAGCGTGCGGTCGTCGATGGGGAAGATCGCGACGGTCGAACCGAACTCCGGCGACATGTTGCTAATCGTCGTTCGGTCGACGACCGGAAGCGCGGCCACGCCGCGCCCGTAGAACTCGACGAACTTGCCGACCACGCCTTTGCGGCGCAGCATCTCGGCCACGGTGAGCACGAGATCGGTTGCCGTCACCCCTTCGCGCAGCTCGCCTTCCAAACGGAATCCGACGACGTCGGGAACGAGCATGGTCACCGGCTGCCCGAGCATCGCGGCCTCGGCCTCGATGCCGCCGACGCCCCACGCCAGGACGCCCAAACCGTTGACCATCGTCGTGTGCGAGTCGGTGCCGACGGCGGTGTCGGGATAGGCCAGCGGCATTTCGCCCGATTGGCCGACGCCGAAAACGACGCGCGCAAGATACTCGATATTGACCTGGTGGACGATGCCGGTTCCCGGCGGCACGACGCGCAGCCCGCGCAGCGCTTCCTGACCCCACTTGAGAAATGCATAGCGCTCGCGGTTGCGCTCGAACTCTAAGTCGGTGTTCTTTGCCAGCGCGTCGTTGCTGCCGAAGTAATCGACCTGAACCGAGTGATCGATGACCAACTCCACCGGCTGCAGCGGATTGATCGCTTTGGCCTCACCACCCATCGCTGCCATCGCGTCGCGCATCGCAGCCAGGTCGACGATACACGGAACCCCGGTGAAATCTTGCAGCAGCACTCGCGCCGGAGTGAAGGCAATCTCGCGCTCGGTGCGATCGCCGCTCCAGCGCGCCAACGCTTCGATATCTTCTTTGGTGACCGAACTTCCGTCTTCGAAGCGCAGCAGATTCTCCAAGAGAATCTTGAGCGAAAACGGCATCCGCTCGAGCGACGCAACGCCCGACCGTTCCAGGGCGTCGAGCCGGTAGTACGCGTAGGAGCGATCGCCGACGCGCAGCGTGTCGAGCGATCCGAAACTATTGGGCTGTGATTTCATCGGACAGCCGTACTTTGGGATCGCCCTCAGCGTAGCCTTCGATCTGAAGCGCCGCGCGGCCGGTGCAGAGGCGCCAGAGCGGCTCGGCGACCAATGCCAAACGCCACGGCTGCAAATCGAGCGCGCGTTCGAATTCGCCGCGCTCGTTTGGAATCTCGCGCGCGAGCCGGTCCAGTGCGGCGCGCGGAACGAGCAAGCTGGGGGGCAGCTCGGAGGCACGCGCGATCTCGGCGACGGCCGATCCGAGCAGGGCAACGAGCGCGTCGCGTGCCGGTGCCGACGGACGCGCCGGGCGTTGCGGAAGATCGGCTTCATCGAGTGCTTGTCCGCGCGCGACGGCTTGCAGTATCGCGGATCCAAGCTGTCGCTTCATGCCGGCGTCGAGACGGCGCAGCTGTCCGAGATCTTCTAGGTGCGCCGGCTTGAGCGTAGCGAGACCCGCGACGACGTCGTCGGGAAGAACGTAACGAACGGGAAGATCGCGCTCGCGGGCGACTCGGTCGCGCAGCTTGACGAGCTCGTTGAGAATGCCGAGCTCGCGGCGGCTCATGCGCGTTGCGCCGGGAATGCGCATGTATGCGCGCCGCTCGTCGATGCGGTACCGCTCGATGTCGCCGAGCTCGGCGCACTCCTCGTAGACCCAAGTATAGCGTCCCTTGGCCTCGAGCCGGTCGCGGAGCGCGTCGTAGAGCGGTAAGAGGTGCGCGACGTCGCCGATGAGATATTCGACCTGCCGTTCGGAGAGAGGCCGCGCCGACCAGTCGCTGACGGTCTGAGATTTAGTCAAACGTACGTTGCAAACGGCGCGCACCAGATCCGCCAACGAGATTTGCATGCCGTAACCGAGAAATGCCGCCGCGACCTGCGTATCGAAAACGCGCGGCGGCACGCGATCGAAACGATCGGCAAAGATCTTCAAATCGGCCGAGAGCGCGTGACCGACCACCGTGGTCTGCGTCAGCGCGTCGGCGAGAGAACGAAGATCGGGCAGCGCCAGAGCGTCGACGATTGCCGCCCCGTCGTCGAATGCAATCTGCACGATCATCAAACGCGGCGAATAGGTTCGCTCGGCGTGAAACTCGGTATCGATCGCTACGCGTCCGGCATCGCGCACGCGCGCGACGAGTTGCGCGAGCTCGGCCGGCGTGCCGACGATCGGCGTAGCGTTCACGGCGATCGCGCCGGCTGAGGCGATCGCCCCGGCTCCTGCCGCCGCCGGAAATGGAAGTGCGGACAGCGATGCGTCTGACAGTAGTGACTGGCGTAGTGACGGGCCCGTGTTTCGTAGCCGTGTAACGCAATCGTCAGCCCGTCGCCGAAGATCGTCAGCAGCGAACAGATCGGTATTGCAATCGCGCACATCGTCCAGACGTGAACCCAGACCGGGATGCGAAAGGCGGCCGCGGTTGCCGTGGCAACCGTTCCGCCGAATCCGGGAATGACGCGCACCGCCAGCAGAAAGGCCGGCGAACCTACCGGGAAGCGCTTGACCCAGCGCGGGAGGCGATGCAAGTACTCGTCGAGCTGCAAGAGCGACGAGGCGTGTAGATTGATCCAATAGCCGAGCAGCGCCGCTCCAACGAGTCCGAAGATGTCGACGAGGGTACCGGTAATGGGACCGAAGATCGCGCCGTTCATGATCGCCAGCGCGTCGGTCACCGAGAACGGCGCCGAGGCGACGACCACAAAAACGGCCACGGCCAATGGGTAAGCCAGCGGGCCGATCGTGCGGATCATGTGGGCCACCTGCGGCTGGTACCGAATGACCAGGGCCGCGACGGCGAAGGACGCGGCGAGAAGGCCGAAAGCGCCGACTTTACGGAGGAGGACCTTCAACCGGTGGTCGTTGTGCGGATAGTTATCACGTTGCTCTGCGGTGTTGGTCTCTACGCCTCGCTTTTCATGCTTGCGAAGAGTCGGCGGGCCGCGCGCGGCGAGCTAACCGAGCCCAGCGTCGTCCAGACGCCGAGGGCAAATCTCTTTGGTATACCTAACGCTGCGCTAGGTACGATGTACTACGTTATCGTGGGACTCGCCGTTTGGTGGGTAAGGACGCCGGTCGCCATGACGGCGCTGCTCGCAATTGCATTGTTTGCAGCAGCTACATCGGCCGTGCTGGCCTACTCGCTATTCTTTATAACCCGGCAAAAATGCCCGTTCTGCATGACGTCTCATGCGGTCAACTGGGCCCTCCTCCTAATTTTATGTTGGATATTCTTGCCGGACGTCTTGAGTCGAGGGCTATGATTTTGGTAGAATCGGCCTCTCTGGTCAGGACGGCGCGCCTGTCGCCGATACCACCGGGGGAGAGGGCCGGATTCGCAGCGTTTGTTCTACGATCCGGTGAACGGCAGATTGTTTGGGGTGGGGCGAGTGCCTCACCCCTCTGCTTAGAGCGGGCGGACGGAGTCGATCATCGCTCGGTACGACGGATCGTTTGTTGGGCTGGAAGCAAACCAAGCGTCGAGCATCTCTTCCGCGACGGGAACCGACGTGGCGCGTAGACTGAAGCAGAGGACGTTGGCGTCGTTCCACTCGCGCGCGCCGGCAGCGGTTGCCGCATCGTTGCAGAGCGCCGCACGTGCGCCGGAAACCTTGTTGGCGGCGATGCTGACGCCGGTGCCGGTACTGGCCCGTCCGACGGACGGCCAGTCGTCGCCGTTGCCGGCGTTCAGAGCGCCGTAGCGCCGAACGTCGTGGCCGCGGGTCGTGAGCCAGCGAGCAATAGCTTCGGGCAGCTCGCCGGTCATGTCGCTTCCGAGTGCTACGCGCATAGCGAGAGGTTTTCGTCAAAACGCGGGTGGACCTACGCCATCATGTCCGCGGTGCGTCTGGCGGCGACGGTCATACTCGCTCGCCCTCCGTTCGAAGTGTACCTGGCTCGCCGCAGCGCGCGCAGCGCGTTCGCACCCGACGCCTTCGTCTTTCCCGGCGGCACGATCGACGCCGCCGACGGCTCGCCGCAGATGCAATCGCGCGTGCTCGGCCTCGACGCCGCGCGCGTCGACGCCGAGTTTCGCGCCGCCGTTTCCAACGAGTTGCGCTCCAGCGAACCGGCGATCGCTCGCGCCGACGCTTGCGCCCTGCTCGTTGCGGCGTTGCGCGAGCTTTTTGAAGAGGCCGGCGTCCTTTTCGCGCAAACGGCCGATGGGCGTCTTGTGGATGCCGCGATGCTCGACGAACGCGGGGCAACCGCGGAACGCGTCCGTATTCTCAACGGTGATCTGGCGTTCGCAGATTTCCTCGCCGCACACGATTGGTACGCCGACGCCGGTGCGCTGACGCTCTTCTCCCATTGGATCACGCCGCCCAGCGAACCGCGCCGCTACAACACACACTTCTTCTTCGCCGCCGCGCCGGCCGATCAAGCCGCGTTGGCCGATGCCGACGAGATGCACGATGGAATCTGGATCGGCCCCACCCGAGCGCTGGAGCAATATCGCAACGGCACGATGCACTTGGTCTATCCGACGATCAAACATCTGGAGCGTCTTGCAAACTTCGACTCGATCGAAGCGGCGCTCGCGTACGCCAAATCGAAGCCGATCGTAACCATCATGCCGGCCGATGCCGGCGAAGATTTCGCGATACCTCCGTTGCTCGAGGGTACATGGTAACGCTCGTTCGTGCCAACAATCCGTCGGCGATGACGCTGACCGGAACCAACTCCTACGTCATCGATTGCGGCGACGGCGAAGCGCTGGTTATCGACCCCGGGCCGCCGTTCGAGGAGCATCTCCGGGGCCTCATCGGCGCTGCGGCATCGCAAGGACTCACGATTGCGGCGATCGTGCTGAGCCACGCGCATCCCGACCATGCGATGGGCGCCCCGCACCTTTCCGCCGCGACCGGCGCCCCGGTTTACGCGCACCCGCGCAGCCGCGCGCCGCATGATGTCGATTTGCCGCTGGAGTCGGATCTGTGCGTCGGAGCGAATGCGCTGAAATGCATCGATGCACCCGGCCACAGCGACGACCACGCCATCTTCTATCTCGAGGCGCAGGCCGCGCTCTTTACCGGCGATACGATCCTCGGCGAAGGCACGACCGTAATCGCGCCCCCGGGCGGCGCGCTGCGCCCCTATCAGCGGACCTTGCAGCGCCTTGCTGACGAGTTTCCGGCGACGGCACTGATCTATCCCGGACATGGACCGGTCGTCACCGAGCCGGCCGCAAAAATCGCCGAATACATCGCGCACCGGCAGATGCGCGAAGAGCAGGTCCTGACGGCGCTGAGGGAGCGGCCTATGACGATCCCCGATCTGGTGCGCCGCATTTACGGAACGCAGCGCCAAGTGCTGTGGCCGGCGATGGCCCGTCAGGTTTTAGCGCACCTGGTCGCACTCGAGGGCGAAGGACGCGTCGCGGCGACGCGCCTCGATCGTCTCTTTTCGGCGGACGAAGCGGCGATGCTCAATCCCCGCATCACCGATTTCGTCGGAGCCGAGGAGGCCGAGGTTATCGTTGCCGAACTCGGCACCGAGATGCGGCTCGAGACGCTCTACGAATATCACCTGACATGATGCGGCGCGCCCTGCTACTTACCGTCGCCGTCGCGCTGACCTCGTGTTCGCAATCGACGAACCCGGCGATTCCGCCCCTCGCGCCATCGTCAAAGACGTCGTGCTACGTCGCCAAGATCGATCCGACGACGGTGCAGGCCACGATCACCTTTTACGGGTGGCCGGACAACGCGCCGCCGGGCAACAAGATCGCGCACGGGGTCGTGCACAAACATGCCGGCGGCGACGGAACGTACTGCAACCCGACGACCTTTGCCACCGAGCGCGCCAACAACAAGCAGATTCCGTACGGCACGAAGATCTACGTTCCGTTTCTCAAGCAATATTTCGTGCGCGAAGACTTATGCACGACGTCGGGACCTCCGACGGGCAGCGGAAGCAACGGGTGCTACGAGCTTTGGTTCGATTTGTGGATCGGCGGCAACGGTGCGTCCAAGAAGCACGCCGTCATCTGGTGCGAGCGTCATCTTACGCCCAACGGTCAGGTCGACGTGATCCTCTATCCGAAGGACGGCCTGCCGGTCGCACATCCGGGGCCGATCTACCGTAACAAACCCGCGCCCGACGGCAGTTGTTACGGCAAGCCCGAAGGCTAAGCGATCTTCAGAACGACCTTCCCGAACTGACGCCCCTCATCGAGACGTTGCGCCGCCGTTGCGACGTCGTCGAGCGCGAAGACACGATCCACTACCGGCCGCAAATCATTTCCGAAGAGCTCCAGCATTGCGGCGAAGTCTTGCGGGCTGCCCATCGACGTTCCCATTACGGTAACGTGTTTCCAAAAGAGCGGGAAGAGTTTGATCGTCGCCTCGCCGCGCGAGCCGCCGTAGACGACGATGCGACCGCCGGGCCGAACGAGATCGATCGCCGCCCGCAGCGTGTCGCCGCCCGATGAATCGACGACCAGATCGAAAGGGCCGGCCTTGCGCAGCTCCTTCGCCCACTGCGGTGCCGCGGCGTAGTTGATCGCCAGATCCGCACCGAGTGCTTTTGCGCGCTCGAGCTTCTCGTCGCTGCTCGACGTTACGACCACGCGAGCTCCGGCATGCTTGGCAAAGAGCAGCACGAAGGTCTGCACCCCGCCGCCGATTCCCGGAATCAAGACAGTCTCGCCGCGCTGCAGCGCGCCGCGCGTAAAGACCGCCCGGTAGGCGGTCAGACCGGCGAGCGGAATTGCCGCCGCCTCTTCCATCGAAAGCTTCGGCGGCTTGGGATAAACGTTGGCTGCCGGAACGACGACGTACTCAGCCCACGTTCCGTCGGACGGCATCCCCAACAGTCGCGAATGCTCCGCGTCCCACACGTGCGGATCGTCGCCCCAGTCGAGCATCGGGTCGATCACGACCGCGTTGCCGACGGCCAGATCGCCAAAAACTGCGCCGAGCGCCGCGATCTCTCCGGCACCGTCGCTTCCCAGCGTTACCGGAACGTGAACGTTCGGATAGAGGCCTTGCGTTATGAAGACGTCGCGATGGTTGAGGGCCGCCGCCTTGACGCGAACCAGCACCTCGTTCTCGCGAACCACCGGCACCGGAATCTCCTCGACGTGAAGATTCTGCGGGCCGCCGATCGCCAGTAACCGCGCAGCTTTCATCCGATGCACTTAGATGTGAAGGGTGACGATGAACTTCACCGATGCCGGCTGTACGTAAAGCGCGTCGGTTGGATAGTTGGCGAGATACTGACCGTTATTCGAGGTGGAATAAAGTCCCGGATAGGGTGTGCCGGCATCGTAGCGGGTAAACGGACCGGCCGCCGAGTTGAAGATGTTCGTGCCGGCAACGGTAATGTCGATGCGATCTAAGTTCTTGCCGACCGCCAGATCGAAGAGCGTGTACGGCGACTGATTGAGCGTGTTGTTATTGCCCGCAAACGTAAATGCGGTCGAGGCATGCCAGTCGTGCTGCGCCCAGGTAAAGACCGCCGAACCCTGCTGCTGCGGAACGCCGAGAAACTGCTGGTTGTCGACCAGCGTGCCGCCCGACGTCGGGTTCGAGACAAACGGTCCGAGCGAGTACGGATAAGCGACGTTAAGGCCGTACGAGAGCGTCATCGTAAGGTTCTGTCGTGGGAAGCGCTGCTTGTAGCGTGCTTCGGCGCCTTCGTAGACGGCGTTGCCGATGTTGATCGGGATCTCGTACGCAAACCCCAGCTTTGAGTTGCAGAACGTCTCGGCGCCGCCGCCGGGATAGTAGTTCTCAATGGTGTCGCGCAGGTTCGAGCGATAGATCGAGACGTCGAGGTTAGACGTGCTCGAAAACAGGTGCGAGAAGCCTAGCTCGTACTCGGTGGCGTGCTCGGGATTTTCGTTGGGGTTACCGTTGGGCGCCACGCAGTTGGAGTCCATCGGCCCCGCCGCGGGATTGGGCTGGAGCTTGCCGTCCACCAGCACCGGCGGAAAGAAAAGGAGCTCCGCGAGCAGCGGCGGCCGGAATCCGGTACCGACCGAGAACCGGGCCACGCTCGTCGTTCCGATATCCTGGCTCAAGCCGAGGCGCCAGTTCAGCGAGTTTCCGAAGGTGGTGTAGTTCGCGTCGAAGAGTCCGGCCGAAATTCGCGTACTGCTGCCGATCTGCTGCGCGCCGCGAACGTAATACGAACCGATGCTCTGCGAGAGCGTCTGATCGATTCCCAAACCCGAGAGCGCTTCCTGACGCAGGTACGCTCCGAACGAAAACTCGCCGGCATCGAAGCTGCGGCCCCACGACAGGCCTTCGTTGTATCGCGTGTCGAGGTGCGCCACGTCGTACGGCGAGACGCCGCCGCCTTGGAAGTCGATGTTGTTGTCGCCCGCGTAAAAGTCGGCGGTCAGCGTGCCCGAGCCTAGCGGCGTGCGCGAATAGGCGTCGTAGGCGCGGATGCTTTGCGCGAAGGTCGCGCTTCCCTGACCGATGTGGTCGCCGTACACGGGATTGGGGGCTTGCGTCGCATCGCTCGAGCCGCTCGGCCCGAAGCCGCAAGCCGGGCCCGGTCCGCTAAAAACGCACGAGGAGTTGCCGGCGATGCCGTTGAGCGCGCTCGACTCGTCGCGATTATCTCCTAGCGTGAAGAGGCGGAAGCCCACGTCGGATCGCTGCGAGAAGAAGTAGTCGAGGTTCACCAAGCCCAGCATCGCCGATATCGTCGATCCTAGATGCGTGAAGAACGGGCAGTTGGGCGTCTTCGTCTTGGTCTGCGGTCCGCAGTAAACCGGCAGGTTGTTCGCCGGGACGACCATGTCGTTCTCATTGACCTGGCCACCTTGATGGTAGCTGTCGCCGGCAAACGCGTACCCGAGCTTTCCGATCGTTCCGGTCGCGTTGATCCAGCTCTGCGACATGCCGTACGAACCGACCGACGTAGAAAGATTGAGATGATCCTCGAGCGTCGGACGCAACGAGACGAAGTTTACCGCACCGCCGAAAGTGTTGCTTCCTTCCAAATCGGTCGGGCCGAGGCCCTCGGTGACGCTGACGCTGTTGAACGCCGGCACGGCAAACTGCGAGAGATCGACGTCGCCGGTGTTGCCGTCGTTGAGCAGCTGGCCGTCGAGCGTTACCATCGCCTCCGACGGATCGGGGCCGCGCAGCGAAACGACGGCCGGCGTGGTCGGCGCGCCGGCATCCGGACGTGTCACGATGACCGACGGGATTTCTTGCAGCGCCTGGAGCGCCTGCCCATAACCCAACGCGTCCATCTGCGAGCGCGAAACTTCCACCTCCGGGATGACGTTCCGGTTGAGCGTAAATCCGCCGTTGACGGTCACTTGACCGATCGTTCGCAGCTTCGGCGTATCGGTCGGTTCGAGCACGACGTCGAAGTGTGACCCCTCGACGACGTCCCCCGTGTTGACGGTGACGCTGGCAAATCCGTGCGCGACTACGGTAAGGGCATAGCGTCCCGGAGGAATCGAGAGGCTAAACTGGCCCTTTGCGTCGCTGGTGGCGGCCGCACGCTGCGGCCCACTAATGGAAACCTGCGCCTGCGCGATCGGCGCGCCGCTGGGCGTATGAATGGTGCCGCCGATTAGGCAGCATGCGGCAACGAGCACTCCAAGCATGCGGCCGGGCATTCGCGATGCGGCCCCAGGCCTTCCTCGATAAAGCGACGTAGAACGGTGCGAGATGAATAAACGAGCCCGAACCTTACGCGCGATCTTTCGCGGCATCGCTCGCTTGCAGCGTTCTTTTACACTCGAAGTCGGGCCGCTGCGCGCCACCGGCGTTCCGGCGATTCTCGTCGGCGTTACCGGTATCATATTGGCCGGCGGCGTGACCGCAGCGCTTTCGAAATCGGCTAGCCGCTTGCCTGAGACGCTTGGCGAGGCCCGCGGACTCGCCGATTCCCTCAACGCGCGCAACCCGCGGCTGAAGTCGTGATCGAAAACACGGCCCTTACCGACCTGATTCGCACCCAAATTCCCGATGCGGAGGTTTCAATCTACGACCGCACCGGAACGATGGACCACTTCAACTTGGTCGTTCGCTCGGAAGCCTTCAAAGGGAAGACGCTCATCGAGCAACACCAGCTGGTCTACGGTGCGCTCAAGCCCGCGCTCAAAGACGGCCGCGTTCATGCCGTCGAGCTCAAAACTATCGTCACCGAGAATTAGGAGAGCCACATGTCCGACGAACTGAAAGAAGAGATCGCTCGCGAGATCGCGAGCAACACAATTCTCGTCTACGGCAAAGGTACGAAGGACGCGCCGCGCTGCGGCTTCACTTTGGAAACCGTCGAGTTCTTCAGTAATTTCGGCTATCCGTTCGAAGTGATCGACGTGCTGGAGAATATGCCGAAGCGCGACGCGCTCTCCGAAATGACCAACTGGCCGACGCTGCCGAAGGTCTTCATCAGCGGTAAATTTTACGGCGATACCGACATTCTGGGACCGATGGCGCAGAACGGCGAGCTCCAGACTACGCTGAGCGATGCCTTCGGCGGCGCTCCGGCAGAGCCCAAGCAAACCATCAACTTGCGCTAGTGGCGTACCGTACGCTCATTTCGCCCGAGCAGCTCTTCGAGAGGCTCGGCGAGGAGGGTCTAGTCGTCGTCGATTGCCGGCACGCGCTGGCCGACTTCGGTCTAGGACTTCGGCTCTACGAAGAATCGCATCTGCCCGGCGCGTTTTTCGCGTCGGTCGAAGACGAGCTTGCCGGAACTAAGACCGGTAAGAACGGACGTCACCCGCTGCCCGACCCGGAGCGCTTCGCGCGATTTCTGCGCCAATGTGGTGCCGCCGACACGTCGCAACTCGTCGCCTACGATGCCGGCGGCGATATGTTTGCCGCGCGTTTTTGGTTTCTCTCGCGTTGGATCGGCCACAACGATGTCGCCGTGCTCGACGGCGGCTACGCCGCCTGGACCGCGCTCGGTTATCCGGTCACCGCGGAGCTTCCCAAGCCGCAGCCAGGCACGCTTGCGGTTCGTCTGCATCCCGAGTATATCGTCGATGCCGACTACGTGCTCGCCCATCTCGGCAGCGATGCGATGCAGCTGCTCGACGCGCGCGCGCGCGAACGCTACACCGGTGAGTCGGAAACCGTCGACCCCGTTGCGGGCCGGATTCCCGGCGCGCACAACCGATTCTTTAAAGATAATTTCGATGAGAGCGGCCGCTTCAAGTCACCGGATACGCTTCGTGCCGAGTTCGAAGCCGGCGGCTTCGACCCCAAACGCATCGTCCATCAATGCGGGTCCGGCGTCTCGGCAGCGGCGCAACTCTTCGCGATGCATCTCGCCGGCCTCGAAGGCTCGCGCGTCTACAACGGCTCGTGGAGCGAATGGATCGCCGACCCCTCACGCCCCATCGAACGAGGCTAAACTATCGTTTCACCGGCGGAGGAATCGCAAACGGTTTAGCAACCGCGCCGGCCGGCGACGCTTCGAGCCGCGCGAGATCTTCCGGCGTCGGCGCTTGCGAGAAGTCGCGGCAACTGTCGACGATACAGTAGAAGCCGAACGGCTCGTCACTGCGATTAACGAACTGATGCAGTTCGAGCGGAGCGACGTAGATTACGTCGTTGGCTCCGATCTCGGTGGCGGTATCGCCGATGACGGCGTAACCGAGGCCGCGCTTCACGATGACGTAGTGTTCGTGTTCGTGGCGCTCCAAGCGCGACGCTGCGCCGGGCTGAACTTCGAAGTAGCGCAGCTCGAGCCTCGGACCCGGATCGGACGGCTCTTGCTTACGCGAGCCGACGATAGTGTGACGCGCAACGCCCGTACCCTGGGTCGTCGGGGGTGTACCCGACCGGGTCGATGCCGTCCCATCCATCCTGTTTGGCTCTTACGATCTTTGCAGGCATTGCCGCACTACGATAGCACACCGGCGGGGCGCCGACCAGGACTCATGACGGACCGGCGGAACGCGACCTTCCGATGCGCTACTGGCTGATGAAGACCGAGCCGGACGCCTACTCGTTCGAGCGGCTCGAAAAGGACGGCACGACGCCCTGGACGGGCGTGCGCAACTTCCAGGCTCGCAACAACATGATGGAGATGCGGCTCGATGACCTCGCGCTGTTCTACCATTCCAGCATCGCGCAGCCGGCCGCGGTCGGCATCTGCAAGGTCGTGCGAACCGCCTATCCCGACTTCACTCAGTTCGATCGCAACGGCGAGTATTTCGACGGACGAGCGAAGCAAGATAAACCGATCTGGTTCATGGTCGACGTCGCGTACGTCGAGCGCTTCGCGAATCCCGTGACGCTGGCAACGATGCGCGCCGAGGCGCGCCTGGTCGCGATGCCCCTATTACGTCGCGGTCAGCGCCTTTCGGTGCAGCCCGTTATGCCGCACGAATGGAAGATCGTGCTGGAACTCGCCGCGCGCGCTCCCGAGGAAATCTAGTCCAGCCCCTGCGCTTGCGTTAGAAATACGCGCTGCGAGTCGATCGGCATCTCGCCCGGCCCCGGCGCAAGGCGGCGATAAGTGCCGTCCTCCTGGAGTTCGCGGCTCTTGACGTTATCCGAAAGCAGCACGGCCATAATGTGCGACGTGATCGTCTCGCCCAGTACCGGATCGAGCACCGGAACGGCGAGCTCGACGCGACGGTCGAGATTCCGGCCCATCCAGTCGGCGCTGGCAATATGCGTCTCTTGCTCGCCGCCGTTTTCGAAAACAAAGATGCGCGAGTGCTCTAAGAAACGTCCGACGATGCTGCGCACGCGGATATTCTCGCTGACGCCGGGCACGCCGGGACGCAGGATGCACATGCCGCGCACCAGCAGCTCGATCGGCACGCCGGCTTGCGAGGCGCGGTAGAGGGCGCGCACGACGTCGACCTCGGTGATCGCGTTGATCTTGGCGCGAATGCCGGCCCGACGCCCGGCTCGCGCGTGCTCGGTCTCCCGCTCGATGCGCGCGATCAGCTCGCGATGCAGCGTGACGGGCGCGACCCATAGCTCTTCGTAATCGGTAACCTTCGAGAAACCCGTGAGCGCATTGAAGAGCTGCGTGTCGTCGGCGCCGAGCTCGGGGCGGCACGTGAAGAGGCTGATGTCGGTATAAAGGCGCGCGGTCTTCTCGTTGTAGTTCCCGGTGCCGAAGTGCATGTAGCGCCGCAATCCGTCTTCGTCTTCGCGAACGACGAGCATCGTTTTGGCGTGCACCTTCTGGTTGGCAAAGCCGTAGACGACGTGCGCGCCCGCTCGCTCCAAGCGTTTTGCCCACTCGATGTTGTTTTCTTCGTCGAAGCGTGCCTTGAGCTCGATGATGACGGCGACCTGTTTCTCGTTCTCGGCGGCCGTGAGCAGCGCGCGAACGATCGGCGAGTTCTTTCCCGACGTTCGGTAGAGCGTCGCCTTGATGGCGAGAACCTTCGGATCCTCGGCCGCTTGCGTTACGAACTGAACGACCGGATCGAACGACTCGTAAGGATGGTGCAGCAGGATGTCGCCTTCGCGAATCTGAGCGAAGATGTCGGTGGCACCGATCAAACGCTTTGGAATCGCCGGTTGGAACGGCTTGTCGCGCAGATCGTTGTAGCCCGGAAGGTTAACGATCTGCCACAGGTCGCTGAGCGCAATTAATCCGTCGATTTCGTAGCAGTCGACGGCGCCGAGCTCGAGCGACGTACAGAGAAAATCGCGCATGTACTCCGGCATGCCGCGCTCGATCTCCAAGCGCACCGGTTCGCCGAAGCGGCGGCGCCGCAGCTCCGACTCGATCGCCCGCAGCAGATCGTCGGCCTCGTCCTCTTGTAGATCGAGGTCGGCGTCGCGCGTCACCCGGAAGAGATATGAGTCGCGCACGTGCATGCCGGGGAAGAGCACGTCGAGATGGTGCGAGATGAGATCTTCCAGCAGCACGAAGCGGCGGTCCCCGTTGGCCGCCTCGCCGACGGGAACGAAGCGCGGCAGCGTCGGCGGAATTTTTACCCGCGCGAAATGGAGCTCGATTCCGTCTCGCGTCGCCTCTTCGAGCTCGACGGCCAATGAGAGCGACAAGTTTGAGATGTACGGGAAGGGGTGGCCGCTATCGACCGCCAGCGGCGTCAGCACCGGAAAGACGCTCTCGTCGAACGTGTGCTCCAGCGCATTCTGAGTTTCGTCGTCGAGCTCGGAGACGCGCAGCAGCCGGATGCCTTCACGCTCCAGCGCCGGAAGCAGGTCGTCGTTGAGGACGTGCATTTGGCGGGGCAGCGAAGTGCGCAGCCGCTGCGAGATGGCGGCGAGATGCTCGGTCGGCGTGCGGCCGTCTTCCGAACGCCGCACGACCTGAGCTTCGATCTGCTGCTTCATCGCCGCCACGCGAATCATGAAGAACTCGTCGAGATTGGTTCCGTAAATTGCCACGAACTTCAAGCGTTCCAGCAGCGGAGTGCGCGCGTCCAACGCCTCTTCGAGGACGCGGTCGTTGAACTCGAGCCACGAGAGCTCGCGGCTGATAAACAGGGACGGATCGTCGAGCAATACGACGGGAGTTTTCGCGGGCGTCGTCGCCGCTTGAGGCTGGGTTATCACTGCAAATTTCTTGGCTTGGTGTTCCGGGCCGGGTTTCGCCACCCGGGCGGCAAAAACTTTGCCCGCATGGCCGAGCTGCCCGCGCACGTCGTCCAACATCTCGCGCTCGCGTTCTCTGCGCTCGCGTTGGCGCTCGTCGTGGGCTTGCCGGTCGGGATTCTCGCTGCCGAATCGCCGGCCTTGCGCAGCGCGGTCCTGGCCCTGGCGGGAATCGGCCGGACGGTGCCGAGCCTCGCCGTTTTGATGCTGCTCCTTCCGTGGCTCGGCGTGGGAGCGGCTCCTGCCGTGATCGCGCTGGCACTGCTGGCCATTCCGCCGATCGTTATCGCCGTGGACCTCGGAATTCGCGGGGTCTCGCCGGCGGCGCTCGATGCGGCCACCGGAATGGGCATGACGCCGGTTCAGCGTTTCGCTCGCGTCGTCGCGCCGCTGGCCTTCCCCGTTTCGTTTGCCGGCCTGCGCACGGCGACAACCGAGACGATCGCGAGCGCGACGCTGGCAACGTTCATCGGCGCGGGCGGCCTCGGCGACGAGATCGTGCGCGGCTTGCAAACCGACGACCCCGCGTTGCTTCTCGCTGCTGCGGCAATCGTTGCCGCGCTCGCACTCGGCGCCGACTTACTCTTGGGTCTGGTTGGGCGGCGCGCCGCGGCGATCGCGTGACGCTTTCGCGCGGGCGCGCGCTCGCCGTACTCGCCGCTGCGCCCCTGCTCGCGCGCTGCGCCTTCGACCCGTCGGCCGTTCGCGTCGGTTCGAAGAACTTCACCGAATCGTTCGTCATCGCCGAGATCTACGCACAAGCGCTGGAGGCGGCCGGCATGCACGTCGAGCGCCTCTTCAATCTCGGATCCACGCAGATCGCAATCGCCGCGATGGAGCGCGGCAACATCGACTGTTACCCCGAGTACACGGGTACGGCGCTGATCGACGTGCTGCACCTCGCGCCGATATCGAACCCACGCCAAGCCTACGACGTTGTTTCGCGTGAGTTCGCGCGACGCTACGGTCTCGTCTGGCTCGCCCCATCACCGATGAACGACTCGCAGGCGCTGGCCACGACTCACGCGATCTCGGCCAAGCGCAATCTCTTGACGCTCTCGCAGTGCGCGCGCCAAGCTCCGCAGTTGCGACTGGCGACCATCCAAGAGTTTCTCGCCCGGCCCGACGGTCTACCCGGGCTGCAGCGATTCTACGGCGGCTTTCAGTTCGCTGCGATTCGTACCTACGACATCGCGCTCAAGTACCGCGCGCTGCTCGAAGGAAAGGCCGATGTGGCTACCGCCTTCTCGACCGACGGAACCATCGCCACCAGCGACTTGGTGCTGCTCGACGACGACCGCCACTTCTGGCCGGCTTACAACATCGCGCCGGTCGTGCGCAAGGCAACGCTCGAGAAACGACCCGACATCGCTCGCGTCCTCAACCGCGTCTCGGCAGCAGTCACCGACCGAGCCGCGCGAGAAATGAACGCCGCCGTCGAGGGGATGCAGCAGGATCCGGCCGACGTTGCCTCCGCATTCCTGGCAAAGCTGCGATGATTTCTTTCCAACGCGTCACCGCCCGATATCCCGGATCGTCGCGCAACGCCGTCGACGATATCTCGTTCGACGTCGGCGCGGCAGAACTCGTCGTGCTCCTCGGGCCGTCGGGATGTGGAAAGTCGACGCTGCTTCGCACCGTCAACCGCCTCGTGCCGCTCGAATCCGGCCGGATCGTCGTCGACGGAACCGACGTTGCCGAGCTCGATGCCGTTGAACTGCGGCGAGGCATTGGTTACGTGATTCAGGCGATCGGGCTCTTCTCGCACATGACCGTCGCTCAGAACGTGGCCGTCGTGCCGTCGCTGCTCGGATGGAGCCGCGCCGACATAGACCAACGCGTCGACGAGCTGCTGCAAATGGTGGGCCTGGATCCGTCGCTCTATCGCAAACGGTATCCCAGCCAGCTCTCCGGGGGTGAGGCGCAGCGCATCGGCGTGGCGCGAGCCATCGCGGCGCGGCCGCGCGCGTTGCTGATGGACGAGCCGTTCGGCGCCGTCGACGCGGTCGTGCGCGCTACCCTGCAGCGCGAGCTCGTCCGCATCGTGCGCGAGCTAAAAACGACGACGATCTTCGTCACGCACGACGTTGACGAAGCCTTCCGTCTCGCCGATCGCGTGGTGGTGATGCGTGCCGGCCGCGTCGAGCAGGTCGCGGCACCCGAAGGACTCTTCGACAACCCGGCCACTGAATACGTGCGCGACGTCGTGCACGCCGGCGACGACGTCTACCGGCGCTACTATCTGCACGCGCGCGAGCTGCTGCGGCAATCGTCGTCGTGAACTACATCGCCACGCACCCGTTGCGCGTTGCCGCACTAACCGCGATTCACGTGGAAATCGTCGGCGTCGCACTGCTCGCTGCACTGCTGCTAGCCGTGCCGATCGGCATCTTCGCCGCGCGCCGCGCCCGCGTCGAGCCCTGGCTGCTCGGAACGCTGGGCGCTATCTACACGATCCCGAGTTTGGCGCTGCTCGCCGTTTTAGTGCAGCTCTTGGGATTGGGCTTCGCGCCGATCTTCGTGGCGTTGGTCGTCTACGCGCAGTTCATGCTCGCGCGCAACGTCGTCGCTGCGATCCACGGCGTCGACCGCGCGCAAGTCGACGCGGCCCGCGGACTGGGCATGTCGCCGGGACAGATTCTGATGCGCGTCGAGTTCCCGCAGGCACTGCCGGTCCTCATCGGTGGCGTGCGCCTCGCGGCGATCGCGATGATCGCCATCGCCACGCTGGGCGGTTATGTCGGCGGGGGGGGCCTGGGCGTGCTGATCTTCAACGGGCTGACGCTGCACCAGCCGCAGATGATCGTGGCGGGCAGCATCGCAGCCTCGGCGCTGGCCGTGGCCGTTGACGGATTGTTGCGTTTAGCCGAGCGCGCTAGCGGCGAACGAGCAGGTGCACGCTGAAGCGTTGGGCGCGATCGTGCCAGGCCGCTTCGGAACGGAACCCGGCACCTTCGCCGAGCCGCACGATGTCGGCATCGTCGAACTTATAGGCCGATTCGGTGTGAAGCCGTTCGCCGGCGCTGAATGTGACGCGAATGTCGGCGGCACGCAGCGACGCAGCGATATCCTGGCGCGCTTCTAAGAACGAGTCGACCGCGCCGCGCACCTCGTCGTAGTGGGCAACGTGAAGGAACTGCCGTGGATCGAAATCGGCGTCGAGCTCGCGATTGATCCGCGCGATGAGGTTGCGATCGAATGCCGCCGTTACGCCGGCGGGATCGTCGTAGGCCAGCTCGAGCGTCGCGCGATCCTTCTTTAAATCGGCGCCGAGCAAGAGTCCGTCGCCGGGCCGCAGCGCACCGGCAAGCAATCCGAGCAGCGTCTTGGCTGCGTCGGGCTCGTAGTTTCCGATGTTCGAGCCCATCAGCATCGCCAGCATCTTGCGCTTCGAACGCACCTGAACCGTCTCCAAGACGTCGAAGTAGTCGCCCGCGTACGCGCGCACCCAGAGCGTCGGAAACGCTTCGACCAAGGCCATCGACGACGCGCGGATCGCTTCGGTCGAAATATCGATCGGGCTGTACCGTAAATCGTCTTGCACGCGCAGCGCCTCGCCGATTAGTAACCGCGTTTTGACCGCGCTTCCGCTGCCGAGCTCGAGAAAATCGACCGGGGCATCGAGCAAGCGAACCATTTGCCAGCCCCACTCCGAAAGAATCTCGGTCTCGGCCCGCGTCAGATAATACTCGGGCAAATAGGTGATTGCGTCGAACAGGGCCGACCCCACGGCGTCGTAGAGATACTTCGAGGAGAGACGCTTCGGCTTGGACTGCAACCCTTTGGCGACGTCCTGGGCGAACGACGGCACCCCGTGGCGGCGGGGCACGGTCACGAGCTCGAAGCGGTCGGAGAGCGCGGTAATGGTCGTCACTTGTGCCTCAAAACCCCCTATAAAGCGCCCAGGGCCGGAAGGTTGCAGCTACGGTTCGATAAGCTTGACTTTGAGCCTTGACTTTCGAAAGCCGTAGAGGGCGTAGATGACTATTCCCACTATGAACCAGATTAAATATCGCTGCCATGTGACCCACTCCAGCCCGGTCATCAGATAGCAGCACGCCAGCGCGCCCGTCACGGCAAAGAAGGGCAGCAGAGGCGCCCGGTAGGGCCGGGGCGCCGTCGGATTGACGATGCGCAAGACGAGCACTCCGCCACAGACAATCGCGAAGGCCGCCAAGGTGCCGATATTGACGAGTCTTAGCAGAATCGTCAGCGGAAAGACTGCGGCAAAGACCGCAACGATGATGCCGGTTACTACGGTCATCCGCGCCGGCGTGCGAAAGACGTGATGAATCTTAGCCACTCCCGGCGGCAGCATGCGATCGCGCGCCATTACATAAAATATGCGCACCTGGCCGAGCAGCGACGTCAGCATGACCGTGGCATTTCCCGCCAAGCCACCGATGGCGACGATCCAGTAGAGCTCGTGATTCTTGGTTACCGCGCCGATCGCATCGAGCATCGCCGCGCCGTCGGAGAGTTTATCGAAGCGCAGAACCCCGACGGTGCACAGGGTCAGCGCGACGTAGAGTATGCCGCCAAGGCTCAGCGCCAGAATGATTCCAATCGGCACGTCCCGCTCGGGGCGCTTCGCTTCTTCGGATGCTACGGTAACCGTGTCGAAGCCAATGTAAGCAAAAAAGACCAGCGCGGTGCTCGTCAGCACCCCATGATAGCCGAACGGCGCAAACGGTTGTAAGTTCGAAGGATGAATTGCATGCGCGACTGCGACGATAAAGACCACCATCGCAACCAGCTGCACCAGGACGAGCGCGCCGTTGACGCCGGCAGATTCGCGAATCCCGATTGCGACGAGCAGTGTCACGGCGAGGGTCACGATCGCGGCAACCAGATCGATCTGCGGATGCAGCGCGTGAACGTTGGCCGTTTGCGCCCACGCCGGTAAGACGAATCCGACGTTACCGATAAGGTGCTGAAAGTAATCGGAGAGCGACGACGCCGTCGGCGCGAGCGAAAGCCCGTACTCGAGAATTAGATCCCAGCCGATGATCCAGGCGACGAGCTCGCCGAGCGTCGCGTAGGCGTAGGTATAGGCGCTTCCGGCCACCGGCACCATCGAGGCGAACTCGGCATAGCACAGCGCGACGCAGAGGCTCACCAGTCCCGACAGCACGTAGGCCAAAATGACGCTCGGTCCGGCGGCGTGCGCGCCGGCCCCCAGCGTCGGAAAGATACCGCCCAGCATCGTGCCCAGGCCGATCGCCGTGAGCGCCGGCCAGCCCAGCACGCGGCGCAGCTTCGGCCCCGTCGCGTCCGCCGACGTCCAGCCCAACGGCTGACAGGCGAGAAGCTGTCTTACGACCCGATTGTGGGGCAAGCGGTCACGGTTTGGTGCAGACTTCGCGCAGCGCCGCTTGCGCGGCGGCGTTCGGCGCCGCTCCCAGCGGACGGACGTACAAGGCGAAGTAACTATTGCCGCCGGCGTTGGTGCCGACCATCTCGACCGATTCGTCGCCCCCGCGCGACGACGAGCCGCGAGCGCGCACGTAGGTCGCCTGCTGGTTCTCGCAAATCGTTATCGTCCGCTGGTCCTCGACCGAGACGTCGTTGAGCGACTTCTTGACGGCATCACTATGGAAGAAGTCCTGCGTTCCGATTGGCCGGGGCGATTTGAAGAGCATCAGTACTTCGCGATCGTTCGACGGCGGGCGCCAGAACTGCATGAACCCCATAATTCCCGGTGAGGAGCGCCAGCCCGGCGGCGCTTTAAACGTAAGCCCGTCGGCCGGGCTCGCGCTGAAGGAACATCCCGCCGCGGTAACGGCAAGGAGCGCGGCGATCGAAATGCGTGCGGCTAATCCGATGGCGACGAACCTCCTAACGAACGGAACGCTTCCACGCAGCGGTAGAAACTCCGCCGGAGCGCTCGTAGGAGACGATGCGGGCCCAGCGATCGTAGACCAGCGCGACGTATTCGCGCGTCTCGGGATACGGTGGCACCCCGCCGTAGCGAGCCACCGCCAATGGTCCCGCATTGTACGCCGCCAGCGCCGCCGCATACGGATCTGCATAACGTCCACGATAGGCCGCGACGTAATCGCCGAGAAGCGCTGCCGCGCCGTCGATCGCCGCGAACGGATCGTACGGGTCGATGCCGATGCCGGCCGCGGTCTCGGGCATGAACTGCGCGATGCCGATCGCTCCGGCGGACGAAAACGCACGCGGATCGTACGCCGATTCTTGCAAGAGCGTCGCACCCAAGAACTCCGGCGGCAGCGAACGATCGCCGGCCGCACGCGACGTGCTCGCGGCAAAGAGCAAAGCGGCTGCTTGAGCGAGGCGGGGATTGGTGCGCAGAATGGCTCGCGCGACGGCGAGTTCGGGCTGCGCGACCGGCGGTCCGTCGCGAATTAGGACCGCGCCTTTGATCGCATCGACGCCCGCGGGCGAGGGCCAGCTTAATGCGATATTAAGGGCGCGCTTGAGATTCACGGGCGATTTCGCGCGCGCGTTTCTATGGTATATGCTATTTACGGTGCATCCGTTTAGCGAGATCAAAGCAACCGCGAACCAGATCTTATGACCTTGCAACACGCCGCGTAGGGAGACGCCACGCATGTTCTTCTTTTTGGCCCTCGCGTTGACACTCATCGCCGGAGATTTCGCCTCGACGTTCTTCTACCACGTTCCTCAGCATCTTTGGTTCACGCTGCACTTACGCACCCATCACGATCGGCGACGGTCCTATTTCGATCATGCCGTGCTGTCGACCAATCCGGCGGTCTTGCTCGACGGCTTTCTGGGTGCCGTGCCGTACCTGATCGTCGCAATGGTCCTCTGCCGCCTCTCGTGGCCCGGCGCATTAGCGGGCTTGGCGCTCGGTCAGATTCACGTCTGGTGGCGCCACACCACCGACCTCGGCTGGCGCACCCCGAGCCCTCTGCAAGCGGTCCTGCGCCCTCTTGGAATCGTGCTTCCCGAGGACCACGACGGCCATCACCGAAACCCTGATATCGAGTTCGGCGACATTTTTCGCTTCTATGATGCGCCGGCTCGAGCGCTGCTAGCTTGGTTTGGTCCAACGAGCCGACGAGCGCGCAACGCCGGCCGGCGGAGCCCGAGGAGGGTGCCGGCCAGAGCCTGATCGGGAGGCCCATTGACCAAGCGAGCGCTTCTGTTGATCTCCGACACTGGCGGCGGGCACCGCAGTGCGGCCAACGCAATTGTCGCCGCTTTGGAAGAGATTAGATCGCCGGACACGTTCGAGACGCGCATTGAGGACGTCGCCGCCCACTGCGCCTTCCCGCTTACTCAGCTCGGTCTCGGCTACAGCATGGCCCTACGTTACGCACCTCCGGTCTACGGCGCGCTCTACTACGCCACCAACGGGCGCCGCCGCTACCGGGCCCTAGTCAAATTCTGCGAGCCCCTCTACCGCGAGCGCCTGCGCGATCTCTTTATCGGGTATCAGCCCGACGTCATCATCTCGGTCCACCCTCTGCTCAATCATGCGGCGCTGCGTGCCCGCGACGACGCGCATATGCAGCACGTGCCGGTGGTCACCGTGATCACCGACCTCGGCAAGGTGCACGAATCATGGCTCGTCCGCGACGCCGACGCGGTCGTCGTCCCGGCTCGCGAGGTCTATCAGCGCGCCCTCTCGCGCGGCGTACCGCCCGCGCGGCTGCGGCTGCTGGGCCACCCGATCCACCCGAAGTTCGACGACGTCACGGGCAGTAAAGCGGCCCTGCGCGCGCAGCTCGGCCTGCCCGCCGAGACGCCCATCGTCATGCTGATGGCCGGCGGTGAGGGCGGGGGCAAGCTGCTCTCGACCGCGCTTGCCTTGGCGCGCGCCAAGCTTCCGATCGAGATGGTCGTCGTTTGCGGCCGCAACGAACCGCTAGAGCAGAAGCTGACCGAGCTCTCGGCATCGCTGCCGACGCCGATGCACGTTCTCGGATTCACCGACAAAATTCCCGAGTATTTTCGCGCCGTGGATCTGCTGGTTACCAAGGCCGGCCCCGGAACGCTGGCCGAAGCGAACGCGGCGCAACTGCCGGTCATCGTTTACGACTACGTTCCCGGTCAAGAGCGCGGCAACGTCGACTTCGTCCGCCACAACGGTCTCGGCATGATCGCATTGCGCGGAGCTGCCGGCGTCGTTTCGGCAGTGCGGACTCTCATTTATGCGCCCGATCGTCTGGCGGCAATCCGCCTTCAGCAAGAGATCGTCGCGCCACGGCGCAGCTCTCGACGCATCGCCGCGCTGATCGCGCGCATCACGCACGACGGAACCATTCTGGCGCACGACGAGTTCTCGCTGCGCGCGCTGCGTACCGCGACTGCAGTTTAAGTAGGCCACCGGGGTAATTAAAAGAATCGCTCCATGCCGCAACGGCATGAAGCGATTCTTATTAGGCACTCTCCGGGAGGGAGTCTACTGTTCGAGCACCTGGACGTTTGTGTCGTTATCGTCGTTGAAGTAGATCTTGGTATCGGACTAGACTGGTGCCGGTTACCACCATGCCGAAGATCGACCCGGCCGCCCCCTTGTCGACGTTGCGAACGTCGAGCAGCTTTCCGGCTGCCGAGATCTCGATCATCAGGTTCTGACCGTCGGGATCGAGCGTGTTGCCGACGACGAGGTTGCCGTTGGGCAGCAGCGCCGTGCTGATCGGACCGTTGAGCGGATTACCCGAGAACACGATCCGCGCGTCCTTGGCAGACGGGCCGGTGAACTTCATGCCGTTGCTCTCGGCGATGATGCCGCCGTTGGGGATATTAGTAACGTTCTTGAAGGCAACGATCGTGTTGTTTTGACCGTCGGCAAAATAGAGCGTGTCGACGCTCGGATCGTAGGCGAGTCCCGACGGCGCCAGCGCGGTGCCGGGCTTGCCGTGGTTGACCGGGAAACCTTTTCCGATGACGTCGTAGGTGAACTGCGAACCGAGATTGATGCGTACGATCGTTCCCGTTCCGGCGTTGGTCGCGTAGAAGGCCGGCGACCCGGACGTCGGCTGCGCGAAAACCTGTCCCCACGGCTGCTTAAACGGTTTTCCCTTGATGTTTTGGATCAAGCCGCCCGAAGGGTCGAGAACGGGATTGTCGTTAGCTACCATCGCGGCCGCCCAGATGGTGTCGCCGGGACTAAGGGCCAGCGCATCACATCCTTTGAGGGTCGCATCGGAGGAAACGTGCGTCGGGCTGAGAACCCGGCGTAGGATGCAGGGCGATAATGGATTTACCGGTGCCTTGCACGTTGGATTTTGCGTTGAAGTTGCACACCACGAGGTCACCTGCGGTAAACGCACCGTTGGTGCTCGGCGCGATGGTCAAACCGTAGGGATTCTGCGCGCCGTTCACCGGGTCGAGGGTCGAGCCGATCACGACTTGCTTCTTGAGTTTCTTTAGGAAGGACACGTCCGGCGACACGGTGTGGCCGAGCGTTTTCATTTGCGCGATTGCCGATTGCGAACCGGACGACGGCATGTTCGACCCGCCGCTGCATCCGCTCGCAATCAGGGCCACCGCCACCATGCCGGCGGCCGATTGCGCGATTTTTGTCTGTATCGTAAACATCGAAGCTCCCAAAGTAAAGTGAGTCCGGGTTGCGTCATCGTGCCGCCATCGGATGAAGAAACTCTGAATTAAGAAAGTCTGAAGCGAGCGCCTACTGCGCGGTCGCACCGTTCCAGATGATGGCGCCGGGAAGAACGTCGGCACGGCGGGGCGCCTGGTTGAAATCGAAGTCGGTGCGTAGATTGCCGAGCGCCGGTACGTTCTCGCGGACCGTCGGGCGACGGTCGGGCCGTCCATCGGTCTTCGGATCGATGCGTTGCGACCCGAGAAAGTCGTCCTCGATGAATTTTACGTAAGCGTCGTGGCTGAGTGTTTGGTGATCGATAAAGCCGCGTCGCGCGTACGGGCTAATTACGATACCCGGAACGCGCAACCCATATCCATTTTCGTCGACGCGCGGCGGCGCGACGTGATCGTAGAAGCCGCCCCAGTCGTCCCAAGTCAAGAAGATCGCAGTGCTGCTCCACTGCGGACCGCGCATGACGGCGTTGACCAAGCCGGTGACGTAGGCTTGTCCGCGGCTTACCAGCCCCGGCGGGTGCTCGCTATACGGGCCGGCCGGGCAGATCCACACGACGCTGGGCAGGGTGCCGTTGGCGGCGGCTTTGTAGAAATCGCGAAGGTCGCGGATGTTGCCGAGCTCGTTGTCGCGCTTGACCGTATCGAAGAACGGTAGCGGATTCCATATGCCGGGCGTCTTGGCTTTTTGCTGCACCGGGCCGCAATCGTCGCGATCGTTGGCACAATCGGGTTCGGTCCCGGCCATCACATAGTAGGCCCAGCTCACGTGCTGAGCGTGCAGCAGATAAGTCAAGTCGGTCCAGCCATAATCGGGACGCCCCGCTCCGGGCGCTTGGAAACGCGGACTGCTGGAGCGGAAATCGGGCGGATAGTCGGGCGACTGCAGGTCGTTCTCGCAGCTCATCGGGTCGCCGATGCGCTTGCACCACGCCGACCACTCCGAAACCATGAAGAGATGTTGCGGCAAACTCCACGACGCGTTGGGCTCGAACATGCGGTCTTGAAGCACGAAGTCGCGCGCGTATCGCCAATAGTTGGCGAGATCGCGTCCGTCGTGGTAACCCATGACTTCGGTGCCGCCCCCGCAACTGGGCGCGTTGACGTCACGGCAGCCGCGCCGGCCGCGCTCGGCGACGCTGATGAATCCGTCCATCTTGCCGCCGTCGATGGCGGCGACGGCCGCCTTGGCGCTATGCGGGCCGCCGCGATTGCGATCGTTGGAATCGTAGTAGGGGCGCACGCAGTTGTTCGCGGTCGGATCGGGCACGCAGACGGCCGGCACTCCGTTGCGCATCGGAATGCCGTCGGCGCCGGGAAACGTGCCGAAGTAGGTATCGAACGACCGGTTCTCCTGCATGATGATGATGACGTGGCGGATCTTATGAATGGGATCGGGCGACTGCGACTGCGCCGGCGTCGCGGCCAGCGTTAAAAAAGCCGCCGCGAGAAGCGTCCTAATGCGCACCGGTTGCAACCGCCAATCCGCCGCGGAAGGCCATCGTTGCGGCCCCCACCTGTCCGGCATCGTTGCCCAGCGCCGCCACCACGATCTCGGTCGTACCCTTCGGAACCATCGTCGTAAGCTCGTCCACGCGCGGCCGCAGCGCATCGAGCATGAAAACTCTCGGCCGACGAGACGCCGCCGCCAAGGGCGATCATTTGCGGATTGGTAAAGGCGATGACATTGGCCAACCCAATCGAGAGGTCGCCGATAAAGTTCTTCCACGCCGCAAGTGCGTGCCGGTCGCCCGCCTGCGCCGCCTTGCGAATCTTCTTCGAGCTGAGCTTGTCGCGCGCAGACGTCGAGCAGCGAGCTGCGCGGAAAAGAGGGCTCGACCGCAAAGGCGTGGCGGATCAGCCCCGTGCCCGAAGCCTGCGCCTCGAAGCATCCGATCTTTCCGCAGGTGCAAATGAAACCATCGGTCGGTCGAATTTGGTGGTGTCCGACCTCGCCCGCGCCCCAGCGGTTGCCGAGCAGCAGCTCGCCGTTAGCGACGATGCCGCCGCCGATTCCCGTGCCGAGCGTGAGCAGCACAAAGTCTTTTGTGTCTGCCTGCCCATGCCGAAGGTGTACTCGCCGAGCGTCGCACAGCGCGCGTCGTTGGCGACGAAGACCGGCACCGAGAACTTCTTACGCAGGGCCTCGCCCAGCGGCGCGTTCTGCCAGCCGAAGTTCGGGCTGTACAGAACGGCACCGCTCGAAGCGTCGATGTTGCCGGGCGAACCGATACCGATGCCGACGACGTTGCCGGCGTCGCGCAGCGCGAGACCCACTTGCGCGTCGATCGCGGCGATAACGGCCTCAAAACGTAGGTCTTCGAGGTCCTCCTCGTGCTGGCGATGGATCGCGCCGTCCTCCGTGATGACCGCCGCGGTGACGTGAGAGCCGCCGAGGTCGACGCCGATAGCCGTTTGCATGGCCGTTTTCTTTTGCTCTCTGCCAGGCGGTACCCGCAAGACGCGGAATCGAAGAGCCGTTATGGAGACCATCGACCTTACAAACCTTAAAAACTACGCGCGCCGGACGGGCCAGCCGACGCACCCGGAGCTGCTCGACGCACGCCCGCTCGAACACGTCAACAAGATCGAGATCGACGAAGAGCATATCACGATTACGTTCGACGAAAAGACGACGCGGTATTACAACGTTAACGAGATCAACCATCGCGAATGGGTCTACAAGTATAACGACGACCCGGCGTTCGTCAGCGCGATCGGGCGCGTCATCGACATGGCGCGCAAGCATCTCAAAGATTTACCCGACAACGTCGCCTGCCCGCCGGGCTGCGCCGAATGCTGCAGCGGCTACGAGCCGTTCGTCAGCAAAGCCGACGTGCAGCGTATCGCCGACCATCTCGGCATGAGCTACGATGAGACGATCCGCCGCTACGTGGTCGAACGCCCCTCAGCCGACGGCTACCACGTCGGCTGGCTGCGCAAAGTCGGCGACGAGCTCGCCGATCAGTGCATCTTCCTGATGGGATCGCGCAGCGGACGCCACTACTGCGGAATCTACGAAGGACGTCCGCACGACTGCCGCGACTTCACGCCCATAGGCTGCGTCGATGTGGATGTCGAGTTACCGCGCGATGTGGCGTGGAAAGTCGGACCGGCGTTTCAACCCAAGCGCCGCAAGGGGCGTAACGGCAAGCGACTTACCTAATGTCGTCTTTGGAGCGGCTCGTACGCCTTGCGACTCGGACGCTCGTCGCGCCGCATCTGCTTTTGATTCTCGCGATTCCAACGCTGTTCGCGACTAGCAGCGCCGCTAGTGCTCAGACGGTTGCGCAGTCATCTTATTCGGCATTGCACTGGCGGTTTGTGGGGCCGTTGCGGGGTGGGCGAACGGTCGGGTTGTCGGGTGTGGCAGGGCGGCCGAATCTGTTTTATATAGCCGCCGTCAACGGTGGAATTTGGCGGACTGAAGATGCCGGACGCACGTGGGTGCCGATCTTCGATGGGCAGCCGACCGGTTCGATCGGTGCGCTTGCGGTAGCGCCGAGCGATCCGCGAGTTATTTATGCCGGCAGCGGCGAGGGACTGCAGCGCCCCGATCTCGCCGTCGGCGACGGCGTCTATAAGTCGATCGACGGCGGACAGACGTGGACGCATCTCGGTCTGCGCGACGGGCGGCAGATCGCCGGGATGGCCGTCGATCCTAATAATGCGCAGCGACTTTTCGTTGCCGTGCTGGGCCACCCGTACGGACCGAACCCCGAACGCGGTATCTATCGCTCGCTCGATGGCGGCGCGACGTTCCAGCGGGTGCTCTTCGAGAACGACGACGTCGGCGGCTTTGCGGTTGCAATCGATCCGCACGATCCGGCGACGGTCTATGCGACGCTGTGGGCGGCGCGGCAAGCGCCGTGGGAAATCGGCGCCTCGTTCGAGATGCCGGGCAGCGGCATCTTCAAATCGACCGACGGCGGGACGACGTGGAAGGCGCTGACCGACGGGCTCCCGGCGCGCATCGGCCGCGCCGAAATCGCCATCGCGCCGAGCAACTCTCAGATCGTCTACGCCTACGCCGACGTCGCCGCGAAAGGTCAGGATGCCGGTGCGCTCTATCGCAGCGACGATGCCGGCGCGCATTTTCGTAAAGTCAACGAGGCTGACGAAATTGCGGAGCGCGGCGACGACCTCGTCTCGCTGGCGGTCGATCCGCGCGATCCGCAGACCGTCTATCTAACCAACACCTCGACGTACCGCTCTGCCGACGGCGGCGCCACGATGGTCGCCATCAAAGGCGCGCCGGGCGGCGACGACTACCACAACGTTTGGATCAATCCCAACGATCCGCGAATTATCGCCTTAGCCAGCGACCAAGGCGCGACGATATCCGTCGACGGCGGAGCGACGTGGAGCTCGTGGTACAACCAGCCGACGGCGCAGATGTTCCACGTCAACGCCGACGACCGTTTCCCGTATTGGGTCTGCGGCGGACAACAGGAGAGCGGCTCGGCCTGCGTGGCGAGCCGCGGCAACTGGGGCGCGATCACCGAACGCGACTGGCACACCGCGGGTGCCGAGGAGTACGGTTACGTCGTTCCCGATCCGCTCCACCCTGGAATTTTTTACGGCGGAAAAGTGCAGAAGTTCACCGAGCTCACCGGTCAACAGCAAGAGGTTTCGCCGATCGCGCTGCCGGCGAAACAGTACCGCACGGTTCGGACCGAACCGCTCGCCTTCGATCACTTCGACCGCAAGCGGCTCTATTTCGGATCGAACGTCGTCTTCGCCACCGAGAACGGCGGTCAGAGCTGGCGCGCCATCAGTCCCGATCTGACGCGCTCGCATCCCGGCGTGCCGGCAGTTCTCGGAAACTTCGAAAACGACGACCCGATGAACGGCGCGCATCGCGGCGTCGTCTACGCGCTGGCACCCTCCTACGTTCGCTCCGGAACGATCTGGGCCGGAACCGACGACGGACAAGTCTGGCTCACGCGAAATGCATCGAGCCCTGCGACCGTGGCCAAATGGCAGAATATCACCCCACCGGAACTGACGCCGTGGAGCAAGATCGCGCAGATCGATGCGTCGCGCCAAGACGACAATACTGCGTTCGTTGCCGTAACGCGGTTTCGCCTCGACGATCTCCGGCCGTACGTGTATATAACCCGCGACGGCGGCGAGCATTGGACGCTCGCCATTCGCGGATTGCCCAACGCGCCGGTCAATGCAGTGCGCGAGGATCCCCTCGAGCCGCGCCTGCTCTACGCGGCGACGGAAAACGGCGTCTACCTCTCGTTCGACTCCGGCGCGAACTGGCAATCGCTGCAGCTCGATCTGCCGCGCACCTCGGTGCGCGATCTCATCATCCATCAGAACGACGTCGTCGTCGCGACGCATGGGCGCGGCTTCTGGATTCTCGACGACGTCGAGCCGCTGCGCGAACTGGCCCGCGGTACTGCCGGCGGCGTGCACCTCTTTACCCCGGAGACGGCCTATCGCGTTCGCCGCAGCACCAACACCGACACGCCCCTGCCGCCCGAAGAACCGCGCGGCGAGAATCCACCCTACGGAGCGATCCTCGACTACTTCCTACCGTCATCGGCGCAGCGCGTCGAGGTCTCGATCGTCGACGAATCCGGCAGCGAAGTTCGCCGCTATTCCAGCGACGATGCCGCGCCAAAGCCGATTCCGCTCGACAAACCGGCATACTGGGAGCGGCCGTTCCGGCGTCCCGGAACGACGGCCGGGATGCATCGCTTCGTTTGGGATTTGCGCGAAGCGGCGCCGCGCTCGTTCGAACAAGACTTACCGATCTCGGCAAACCCGCACGACACGCCACGCATCCCGGAGGGACCGTTGGTTCTTCCCGGCCGCTACACGGTGCGATTAACGGTCGACGGCAAGACGCTGGCCCAGCCGCTCGACCTGGTCATGGATCCACGCGTCACTATCTCGAAGGCATCGCTCGCAGCGCAGTTCGCGCTTGCCCAGCGTCTCGTATTGCTGATGGATCGCAGCTACGCCGCGGACCTAAGGCCGTCAACGGCTCGGCCGCCGCGTTCCTCGATGCGATCGACGGCGCCGACGCCCCCCCGACGCAACAAGCGACACAGGCGGTAGGCTCGCTTGAGTCGCGCTACGAAACACTCCATTCTCGAAAGGAGCCATGATGAAAATCGCTATTGCACTTCTCAGCTTGCTCGCCGTCGTCAGCTTTGCCGGAACGACGGCAATCGGCGCCACGCCCCCGCCCGAGGTCACAATTCCGATGCACGCTGAAAACGGGTCAGGTGAGGATGGAACCGCCACCCTGTCGCAGGAAGGCGGCGACGTAAAAGTCGTGATCTCGCTCAAGGGCGCGCCTTCAGCCGAGCAGCCGGCGCACATTCACGACGGGACGTGTCCAGACGTCAAGGGCGTCGCTTATCCGCTAACCAGCGTTACGTCAGGATCGTCGACGACGATGATCAGGAGCGCGAGCCTCGCAAAATGGCTCAAAGGCGGCGGCTTCTCGATCAACGTTCACGAGAGCGCGTCGGACCTAGGCAAATACGTCTCGTGCGGCAACATCACCGCGCCGAGCTCGATGTAGCTTAGCGCAGTAAGTCGGCGTAGCGCGCCGGGTCGATATTTCCGCCGCTCACGATAATCCCGACGCGCTTCCCGGCAATTTCAGGAATACGCCGCTGCAGCAGCGCGGCCAGCGCCGCCGCGCCGCTCGGCTCGATCACGAGCTTCATGCGTTCGAAGGCAAAGCGCATGGCGTCGCGCAGTTCGTCGTCGCTCACCGTAACCACGGCGCTGACGTGTTCGCGTGCTACCGCAAAGGTAAGTTCGCCGGGCGCGGTCGTCTGCAGACCGTCGGCGATGGTTTTCGGCACGCCGATCGTGACGCGCTCGCCCTTCTTAAGCGACCGGACAAAGTCGTCGCCGGCTTGCGGCTCCACGCCGTAAATTGCGATCGAGGGATCGAGGCCGTGCGCGGCGATCGCCGTGCCGCAGATCAGTCCGCCGCCGCCGACCGGCGTGACGATCGCATCGAGCGGGCCGGCATCTTCCAGCATCTCGAGCGCGACCGTGCCTGCGCCGGCAACGATGCGCGGGTCGTCGAATGGTGGAACGAGCGTCGCGTCGCGCTCCTGAGCGACGGCCTGCGCGATCGACTCGCGGTGGGAGCGCTCGCGCTCGTAGTGAACGACCTCGGCTCCGTACTCGCGCGTCGCCGCAACTTTAACCGCGGGTGCGTCGAGCGGCATGACGATCGTGGCCGGAATCCCCAGCAGCCGCGCCGCTAGAGCGACGCCTTGAGCGTGGTTGCCGCTGGAGAAGGCAACGACGCCGCGCCGGCGTTCCGGTTCGGGCAATGAAACGAGGAAATTGTAGGCGCCGCGAAATTTGAAGGCCCCCATTCGCTGGAGGTTCTCGCATTTGACGACCGCCACTACCCCGCTGCGCGCGTCGAGCGTCCGCGAGCGCATGACCGGCGTGCGATGCGCGACGCCGTCCAGACGCTTCGCCGCCGCGCGGACGTCGGCCAGCGTCGGCTGCGTCAAGCTATTCCGGCGCCATGTGGAAGTTCCAGTCCACGACCTTGCCGTGCTCGTCGAAACGCATGCGTTCGACGTAGGCGTGCTTTTGGAACTTCACGTTGAAGCAATGCCAGCCGGGCGCGCAGCCTTCGGTGGCTTCCTTGACCGATATCAGCTTGCCCTGGGCGTTAAGCTCGTCGGACCACTGCGCCACCTTGACGCGCGTTATCGAGATGCCTTTGGCGACGTCGCTCTCCACCGGCTTGAGGTTATTGTCGATTACCGCTCGCGTAATACGGTCGGCCTCGCGTTCGTTGCGGTTTTCGAAGCAGCCGGCGCAGAGCGCCAGCGCGACGACGAGTAGAATTTTGGCGCTGCAATTCACGATGCCAGCGCCTCGTCGTCTTCGCCGGCGGCAAACGGCACGAAGCGAAGTTGCGGATTCCATTCTTCGGCCAGCCGGACGCTCCACTCGCTCTCGAAGAGCGCGGTGGGCCGGCCCGACCAATCCTCGACCAGCTTGGCGTTCGACGGCAGTTGCGCGCGCGTGACGCCTTCGCGATCGCCTTCGACGTGGCGAGCGAGCGTGTACGGCAGAGTGTGAAGGATCGTCTTTACATTATATTCCGACTCGAGACGGTATTTCGCGACGTCGAACTGCAGCTCGCCGACGGCCCCTAGGATCGGTTCGGTTCGCGGCGCGCCCCATGGGTAGAAGACTTGCACGGCCCCCTCTTCGCGCAGCTGCGCGATTCCTTTACCAAACGATTTGTAACCCGAAACGTCGATACTCCGCACCGATGCGAAATGTTCCGGGGCAAAGGCGGGAATCGGGGGGAAGCTGACGGGCCGTCCTTCGTACAGCGTGTCGCCGATGGCGAACGCGCCGGGGTTGGCAAGGCCGACGACGTCGCCGGCGTACGCGACGTCGAGCGATTCGCGGTCGTCGGCAAAGAGCCGCATGGCGCGCGAGAGCCGTACGTCGGTACCGGTGCGCGCGTTGCGCACCGTCATGTCGCGAGAGAACTCGCCGGAACAGACGCGCACGAAGGCGATGCGATCGCGATGGCGCGGATCCATGTTAGCCTGAATCTTGAAGACGAAACCGCTAAAGGCTTCATCGGAGGGTTCGACGCCTGCGCGCCGCGATGGCGGTGGCGCCATCTCGATAAACTCGTCCAAGAAGAGCTGCACGCCGAAGTTGGTGACGGCGCTGCCGAAGAAGACCGGCGAAACCTTGCCTTGCAGCATCGCGGCTTGGTCGAAACGCTCGCCGGCGCCGTCGAGAAGCTCGATGCCCTCGCGGAACTGCTCGTAGACCGGCTCGCTGACGAGGGCGCGCAGCTGCGGGTCGGACGGGTCCGAGACCGAGACCGTCGCGCGCGTCGCGCCGTGCGCGGCGCGCTCGAAGCGGTGTACCGTCCGGCTTTGGCGATCGTAGACGCCGCGGAACTCGTCGCCGCTCCCCAGCGGCCAGTTCATCGGAAAGGCGCCGATGCCGAGAACGCTCTCCAGTTCGTCGAGCAGTTCGAGCGGATCGCGGCTCGGCCGGTCCATCTTGTTCACGAACGTGAACAAAGGAATGCCGCGCTCGCGACAGATGGCGAAAAGCTTTTTCGTCTGTGGCTCGACGCCTTTGGCGGCGTCAATCAGCATCACCGCGCTATCGGCGGCGAGCAGCGTGCGATAGGTATCCTCACCGAAGTCTTGGTGGCCAGGCGTGTCGAGCAAGTTGATCGTATGATCGCGATAGGGAAACTGCAGCACCGTCGTGGTTATGGAAATGCCGCGCTCGCGCTCCAGCGCCATCCAGTCGCTGGTCGCCTGTCGCTGACGCTTGCGCGCCGAAACCTGTCCGGCAATATGAATCGCCCCGCCGTAAAGCAGCAGCTTTTCGGTCAGCGTCGTCTTGCCGGCATCGGGATGCGAGATAATCGCAAAGGTCCGGCGCTTTTGTATCTCTTCTTGTATCGTCACGTTTTTTTCTATCGAGCGGTCGCAGGCTCGTAGACCCGCAGCTCCGCACTCTCCCGGTCGTCGCGTATCAACACGATGGAATCGGCCATCCGGTAGAATCGCACGCGCGGCGGAATCCGCAGCCGGTCTTGCCCCCGGCTCACGTACGCTTCGTCTCCGACGATCCGTATAGTGCAATCACCATACACCAAGCTCGCCGGCGGCACAATCGGCAGCGCCCCCTTGGGCAGGCGCGCCAGCACGTAGCGCAGCGGGCCCCGCGACTCCGACGTCTGCGTTAAGCACTCCGGAAGCGCCGAGAGCGCCCACGGTGCGTCGCCCGCAAGCCCGGGCTCCTTCGCCCTCTCCGGCGGGTTCGACGGCCCCGGCTTCGGCGCGACCCGCGCGTAGACCGACGCGATCTTGATACGGATGAGATCGCGATTCACCCAGCCGGCGACTACGACGGCTACCGTGAGCACGATCGCCGTCGATAGCAGCAGATACCTCAGCATCTAGCGTCGGAGTCGCAAGTCACACGAGCGCTTTACGAGCGGGGCAGCTCGATGCCGAATCTTGCTGCTGCTATCGAGTAGTCGCCGGCGCCGTAGTAGATGTCGTAGGTTCGTTCACCGAGGTCTGGGCGCGGATCAATTCCCGTCGGGAAGACGACGTTGTCGACGACGCCGCGGCGCTCGTAGGGCGTTTCCGGCGACATGATCGGTTCGGGCGAGCGATAGAGGATGCGGTCGGGACGCTCCAAGTCGTGGATGACGATGCCCGCACTATAGCGGAGCTTGGGTTTGCGAGCGCCGCCGTCATGAACGTCAACGCCGTGGAAGATCGACATCCAGACGTCGCCGCCGTTCAGTTTCATACGGACGGGCGGCGTGCCCGCGCCTATTTTTATCGACCCCCATCGCTCGAACGGGCAGAGCACTTGGAGGCTTTCACCCACCTGACAGAGCTTGCTGCGGTCTTTGAGTACCGGTGCGAGCGGAACGTAGGCGATGCGGATCGACTCGCGATCTTCAAACGGCATGCGCTCGATCATCGGTATTGCAGCGCGCCCGTCGACGCTGGAGAGATGCAACATCGGCCGGTGGTAAAAGGCTAAACACTTGCGGCCCTTCGGCGAGAGCACCGGCTCGGGAAAGAAGGCGGCATCCTTATCTTCGCCGGCATTTGCGCCCCCCGGAAAGCGGACCAAGCCCAGGCGCTCCCAACGATGGGCGTCGGTCGAGATAGCGAGCGCGATGCGTGGGCCCTCCGGACCGTACGCGGTGTAGCTCATCACGTACGCTTCGATCGCCGCGACGTAGGTGACGCGCGGATCTTCGCATCCATAACCAGGGCGAGGCCGCAGTTCGTACGGCATCGCGGGTTCGAGCGCGAACCCTAAACGCTCGAGGTTAAAGCGATCGCCTTCTAAACTCGTCCGGACCATGCCGACGCGCGAGATGTTTTTTGCCGCAACGCAGCGCGGATAGAGCAACAGCTCGCCGCCGGGGGCGCGCGTCGCGGCAGGATTGAGAATGCCGCCGCTCTGCTCGGGCGAACCATCGGGTTCCATCACGAGGCCCAGGCGCTGCACGCGAACGTCGAGGTCGGCGATCGTCGGCATCTGTTGAGTTTGCTTACGAGACGAAATCAAGCGCTTAGTCTATGGCAGGTACGTCGACGCAATCGGTTCGTTGCTGGGAGTAACGACTTCGACGCGTATTCCGCGCCGGTAGACGCTATTGGGAACGATCCATAACGTGTAGGTGCGATAGGGCGCCGACGGCTCGCCGCCGTCGGCCGGCGCTTGCTCGAAGGCCACGACGCGCACGCGTTGCGCGTCGGCGCGGATCGACTCAACGATTTGCTTGTACCCCGTACGTTGGTGAGGACCCATCAACAACACAGCGCCGAACTCTCCCTTATAGTGAACCGGGGCATGGATTCCCAGCTTGCCCAACGCCTCGGCATCCCGTACTATTAGGATTTGGTTCCCTCCCAGCACGGTGGTTGTGCCCACGGACAGCGTCTTGACGCGGACTTCGCGACATCCGACCAGCAAGATGAGCCCCAGGGCTAGACCCGCCGGGGCCAACCAGCGCTTCACGGCCGACCGCTTCGCCCGTGCTACCCGGCGGCCTCCCCTCCTTCAGAAATTTTTATCTCTCAATTGTCGTTGCCGCGCGGGTGCCTGCGGCGATACGCTGGGGGCCTGATGAAACGGCTCCTGCGGCTGGCGTTGGCTGCCGACGCCATCGCGCTGCTGACGGTCGTGCTAGGGAGCTGGACCCGCATCAACGGGGCCGGGCTGACTTGCCCCGACTGGCCTCTCTGCCATGGCCGGCTGATTCCCAATCTGAGCGACGGGACGCTCTGGGAGTGGATGCATCGCTTGCTTGCGTCAGCGGTCGCGCCGCTCGTCGTCTGGCTCGTGGTGGTCGCGTGGCGGGAACGCCGCAGTTCGCCGTTCGTCACCCCGACGCTGAGCGTCATCGTGCTGCTCTTTTTCGTGCAGCTCGGACTCGGTGCGGAAACGGTTCGCCTTTCGAACACACCGCTTTCCGTGGTGCTGCATTGGGGAACGGCTATGGCTTTGATCGCGGCGCTCTCGGCGATGGCCGTTTTTGCCGCCGCGGAGCAAACACCGCACGACGCACGCGCTGCGTCGCGGGCGCCGTCGGTACTCGCGATCGGACTTGCCGTTACCGCAATCGCAACGTTCGTTACGATGTGCATCGGTGCGTACGTCAGTTCGAGCGGCGCCGGGCTGGCCTGTCTTTCGATTCCGGGATGTGCCGGTAACGTCGTCGTATATACGCCCGGCCAGTACGTTCAAATGTTACACCGCATCGCCGCTGCCATTACGTTACTCTGTGCTGCCGGGGCGCTGGCTCTCTCCTGGGCGCTTCCCGCCTCGAAGAGAGTGCGCATACCGGTGGCGGCCGGCTGCGCGCTCGTCGCGCTGCAGGTTCTGTTAGGATTGCTCAACGTTGCATTGCGTCTTCCGACGGAGTTGCGCGAAGCGCACGCCGTTAATGCCGCCCTCGTCTTTCTGGCCTTCTTCGTTGCCGGCGCCTTTGCGACGCTCGACGTCTCGCGCGGCGGCGCGGGCGTTTTGAGCCGTAGCGGCACGCCGCACTAAGATGCTGGCGAGGGTCGGCGACTACTACGAGCTTTCCAAGCCGCGCATTGCGGCGCTGCTGCTGATCACCACCGCCGCGGCGATGGTGATGGCCGCGCGCGGCGTACCGCCTCTCGCCCTGCTCTTCTGGACGCTGTTCGCCGGGGCGCTCGCAGCGGCGTCGGCCGGCGCCTTCAATTGCGCCTGGGACGCCGACATCGATCGCATCATGAAGCGCACGCAGCAACGTCCGATTCCGCAAGGCCGGATATCGGTGCGCAACGCGACGATCTACGCGTTTGCCACCGGCATAATCTCGTTTGCCCTCTTCTACTTCTTCGTCGGACCGCTCGCGGCGTGGCTCTCGCTGGCAGGCAACGTTTATTACGTCGTCGTCTACACGATGTGGCTCAAACGCATGACGCCGCTCAACATCGTCGTCGGAGGTGCGGCCGGATCGGTTCCGCCGCTGGTCGGCTGGGCGGCGGTGACGCACGCGATTGGCGGGCCCGCTCTCGGGCTCTTCGCCTTAATTTTTCTTTGGACGCCGCCCCATTTCTGGTCGCTCTCGCTGATCACCGAGACCGACTACGGCAAGGCCAAGATTCCGATGCTTCCCAACGTTTGCGGCACCGAACGCACCAAGCGTGAGATCGTCTATTACAGCTTGCTCCTTGTCGCGGCATCTCTGGCGCTCTACCCGCTGCACGTCATGGGCGCGTTCTACTTTGCGGCAGCGGCCGTTCTCGGTGGCATCTTCTTACTCGATGCGGTTCGCACGTGGCGCGAGCAGAGCGGCACGCTGCAGGCTCGCAAACTCTTCCGCTACTCGCTGCTCTATCTCGCGCTGATGTGCGCGGTCATGGTGATCGACCGGATCGTCTCGTGAACCGCCTGCTCTGGACGCTTGCGCTCGGCGTTTTTGCCGGCGCGTTGGATCTCGGCGTACTCTCGCCGGCACTTCCGGCGCTGGGCCGCGAGTTCTCGGTAGCAACCGGCAACTTGGCGTGGGTCTTCACGCTGTACTTGCTCGTTACCGTGCTTTCGATTGCGCTGGCTTCCACGGCGGCCGATCGTTACGGACGGCGCCCGGTCTACGTTGCCTGTCTCCTACTCTTTGCCGTGGGCAGCATCGTTGCGATTACCGCGCCGAACTACGCGGTGTTCCTCGTCGCCCGCGCAATTCAGGCGCTTGGAGCGGGCGGAATCTTTCCGGTCGCCACCGCGACGATCGGCGACGTCGTGCCGGTAGCGCGGCGTGGAGCGGCGCTGGGAATCGTTGCCGGAACGTGGGGGTTGGCGGCGGTTATCGGGCCGCTCTTGGGCGGCCTGATCACGCACTTCATCTCGTGGCGATGGATCTTTGCCGCCAACGTTCCGCTCGCAGCGATCGTTTTGGCGATGGCGCTCGTAGATATTCCCGCGCAAGCGCCGCGCCGCCGGCCGCCGCTCGACGTTTTGGGACTCGCTCTCCTCTGCGCCGGACTCTTGGGCGTGATGGACGGCTTGATCGCATCGCGACTGCTGATCGGGCTGCTCGGCGTCGGTATACTCGTGGGATTCGTGTTATGGGAGAGCGACGCGCGCGCGCCGATCGTGCCGCTTGAGCTGCTGCGCTCGCGACAGCTGGCAAAAACGTACTCGTTAGAGATTCTGATCGGAATCTTGGAGGGTTCGCTCTTCTTCATTCCCACCGTGCTGGTCGGCGCGTTAGGACTCTCTTACTTTGCGGCAGGCGCGGTCGCCGCATTGGGCGCGCTGACCTTCGTCGCGGTGATTCCGCTAGCGGGAGCCGCGCTCGATCGAAGAGGAAGCCGCGACGTGTTGCTCGTCGGAACCGTGCTCACCGAAGTTGGACTGGCGATCTTTGCGCTCGGCTTTGGTTCGCTTTGGGTTACGCTGCTCGCGATGATCGTAGCCGGCGCCGGATTCGGGGCGCTGCTCGGCGCGCCGACGCGTTATATCGTCACCAACGAAACGCCGCAGCGCGCCCGCGCGACGGCGGTCGGCTTCTTGAGCCAGGCGCTGATCGTCGGGCAGATCCTCGGAAGTTCGTTGGCCGGCTTCTTTTTCGCCGCGCAAAGCGATGTCGTCGGATACCGCAATGCGTACCTCGCATTCTGTGCGGTTGCCTTTGTGGCGCTGGTGCTGGCGTCGACGCTCAAGCCGCAGCGCGACGAGCGCACCCACCCCATAAAGGAAGCGGCCTAAAGCACCACGCGGCGAATCTCGGGACATGGCGACGCACGTCGTCGAGAACCAGCCGCCGGTTCTTGAGGACTATAACCTCTTCACCTCCGATCGCGCCCTGCGCGAAGCCGTCGCTCGCGAGGCTCCGGCTGCCGATTCGAGCGAGCTCGAGGCGTTGGGCGAGCTGGCAGGGCGCGCCGATACCATCGCGCTGGGGTTCGAAGCCAACGAACACCCACCCGAGCTGCGCACGCACGACCGCTTCGGGCGCCGCGTTGACGACGTTCGTTTCCATCCGGCTTGGCACGAACTGCTCGGCCGCGCGACCAGCGCCGGTTTGCACGGAACTCCGTGGCGCGACCCCGCGCCTCATCCGCACGCGCGCCGCGCCGCCAAGTTCTTCATTTGGGGACAGGTCGAGTCGGGGCACGGCTGTCCGATCTCGATGACCTATGCGGCGGTTCCGGTGCTGCGCATGGCGCCGGCGCTGGCGCCGGCGTGGCTCGGGCCTCTGACCGAGCCGCACTACGATCCGCGTCCGCTGCCGATCGCCCAAAAGTCCGCGGCGCTTTGCGGGATGGGTATGACGGAAAAACAAGGCGGATCGGACGTGCGCTCCAATCAAACGCGCGCCGTTGCTGCCTCGAAGCGCGGTGCGGGACGCGAATATCTCGTCACCGGGCACAAGTGGTTCTGCAGCGCGCCGACCAGCGATGCGCTGCTCGTGCTCGCACAAACCGCCGGCGGGCTCTCGTGCTTTTTGGTGCCGCGCGTGCTCGCCGATGGGACGCGCAATCCATACGCGATCGTGCGGTTGAAGAATAAGCTCGGAAACCGCAGCAACGCGTCGGGCGAGATCGAGTTCGACGCGACGCACGGCTGGCTGATCGGCGAAGAGGGCGAGGGACTGGCGCGAATCGTCGCCATGGTGAACTCGACGCGGCTCGACTGCGCGATCGGCTCGGCCGCGCTGATGCGTGCCGCGGTGGTGCAGGCGATTCACCACGCGACCTACCGCCGGACGTTCGGGAAGCGCCTGGTCGAACATCCGCTGATGCAGAACGTACTTGCCGACCTCGCCTTGGAGTCCGAGTCGGCGACGGCGCTTTTTATGCGCGTCGCGCGGTCCGTCGACGAGGCCGAATCGAGCGCCGATGCGGCCGCGTTGCGGCGCATCGGCACGGCGCTGGCGAAGTACTACGTCTGCAAACGAACGCCGGCGGTTGTCGGCGAGGCTCTCGAGTCGCTGGGCGGAAACGGCTACGTCGAGGAGTCGATCATGCCGCGGCTCTATCGCGAGGCGCCGCTCAACTCGATCTGGGAAGGATCGGGTAATATCAATGCATTGGACGTGCTGCGAATCCTCCGCAAGCAACCCGAAGCGCTCGCCGCCTGGCGCGCGGAGATCGAACCCGTGCGCAACGAGCCCCGGTTTGCACGGGTCGTCGGTGAGGTGGAGCGCAACTTGCTGTCGCTAGAAGAGTTCCCCGAGGCGCGAGCCCGCTGGCTGAGCGAGCGCATGGCGGTGCTCTGGCAGGCAGCGCTCCTGCTGCAAGATGCCCCGGCGTTTGTTGCCGATGCGTTCGTCGTCAACCGGCTTGGCGATCGCTCTTGCTCTGCGTTTGGAACGCTGGCGGCAGGGACGCCGCTGCGCGACATCGTCGAGCGTGCCGCACCGGCCGGCGTAGAAGCGGTGACGGTGTGATTTTCAAGGCGTTCGACAAGCGGCGGAAATCGATCGCGCGACGTCCCTGGACGAGCCGCGAGCGCGCCGTCGTGTGGCGCGGGCTAACCGGGCGCCTTGCGCTGGCGATCGAGCCGCTCATCGGCATGGTTTTTATGGTGCTGCTGACGTGGGGTATCATCTATCGCGCCAATCACGTGCCAGACGATGCAACGCTCGGCAAGATCGCGTGGATCTTTGCGGTCGGCGCGGTTGCGTTCGCGGGATACTTCGTTGCGGTGCTCGTCGCGCCGGTCGCGGCATACGTGCAGACCTTCACGCCGATCTACGTGCTCGACGGTTACGTGCGTTACCGCGAGCCCGACGAGCGTTCGCGCGTCGACGCGTGCGGTTACGTCGCTACGCTATTCCACGATCGCGCGGCGGCTTGCGAATGGGAGTGGCTGGGCACAAAGCCGTTGCCGAACGTTACGATTCCCGCGCTCGTCGAATTCTCGCTCTACGCCGGCATCCACAAAATTGACGGTAAACCGACGGGACTCTTACCGGAGGATGATCTGCCGCCGCTCGCGATCGGGATCGCGACTCGCCGCGGTCACAAGGCCGACCTGTAGATCGCCGACAGGCGCCTCCCGGTCCGCCCGGGCCTGCGGATCTACCCAGTTGCCGATTGGTTGCCTAAAGCAGTACTATAGCCAGGAAGCCCTTCGTTATGGGCCTCGGAGGTTTTCCTATGGTTACACGCCTGGGGTCAGCTATTGCATTATTTGCACTTTTCGTCTCGACGGCGTCGGCGCCGGCTCTCTCGGCGCAAAAGATTGTAGTACCGGGCGGGACTGCCGTCGCCGTCGTGGTTGTAAATCCGATTTCATCGTCCACCGCGAAAGTCGCCGACACATTCGCTATCGAGGCGCAATCCGATGTCGTCGTTGACGGTTGGATCGCTATTTCCAAGGGCGCCCCCGGACAAGGTACGATCGTATCGGTTGACCATGCAGGGTCGCATGGTCATCCTGGTAGTCTCGGAATAGAGATGAACTGGATCTACGCCACAGACGGCGAGAAAGTTCGTTTAACGAGCCAGAACGTGAACGAAGAAGGCGAAAGCAAGGCCGGCGAATCCTCGACTGTTACCATCATCTCCTGGGCGACGCTTGGCCTCGCTGGTCTCTTCGCTCATAACTTTGTCAAGGGCCGCGACGTTACCGTCGACAATACGCACCCTTTAAAAGCGTACGTTGATGACAGCGTCTATATCGTTGCGAAAACTCGCAGCAGCGACTCCGACGGTGGATTTGCCAAAGCGGCTAACCCGAAACCCGCAGCGCCCGCCGCGCCTTCTTCGCCGGCACCGCCCTTATAAAGGGCTCTCGGAAGAGTCGTTAGACCGTCCTTACTGTTCGGGATGGGTTAGATCGACTCGTTCCGTCGTGATAGCAGGCCAGTGATGCCCATAACCGGACATCAGGCAGACGGCGCCGCCGATCGCAAAGATGATAACGAGGGCAACCGCTACGAGTCGGTAGATGCCCTTTGGAACGCCCTTGCTTTCGGGAACCTTGCTAAAATCGAGATACTCGTCGTCGCTAACGATCACGGTTAGGCTCCCTTCGCCGGCGGCGCGAACCCGAGGATGTTGAGGCCGGCGAGCAGCGCGAGCACCGCGCCGACGCCCAGCAGCAGCAGCATGATTTTGAAGACGTTGCTTTCGACGCCGTGGTGATCGCGCTCCTGATAGAGCGAGTAGAACGACACAACCGCGACGATGATCCCGGCGATGACGGCCCCCAAACGTTCGGCTAAAACCAGATTCACGTTCGGCTCCTCAGATTAAGTAGAAGATCGAGAACAGCGCGACCCAGATCACGTCGACGAAGTGCCAGTACAGCGTGCCGGCCGTGATGCCGAAGTATTTGCCGCGCGTATAAACGCCCGCTGCAGACTGTAAGACGAGCACCGTGAGGTAGCAGACGCCGAAGAAAACGTGGAATCCGTGCATGCCGGTCAGCGTAAAGAACGAGGCGCCGAAGATGCCGCTGCCCGCACCACGTCACGTGCTCGCCGAAGATCAGGTGGTTGTACTCGTAGGCCTGACCGCCGAGGAAGCCGACCCCGAGAACCAGCGTCGCCAGCAGAAACCACATGTACTTGATGAAGTTCCCGCGCTTGAAGTTTTCGAGCGCGTAGTGCATCGTCGCACCCGATCCGAAGAGCACGACTGAGTTCCACGCGGCAAACGCCACGTCGAGGCGCTGTATCCCCGGCGGCGGCCATCCTTGTCCGCTGTTGCGCAGGTAGAGATAGGCGAAGATGAACGATGCGAACAGGACGCAGTCGCTGATGAGGAAGAGCAAAAAGCCCTGCAGCCGCAGCTCGCGTACCTCGACATAGAGCTGATCGACCTCTCCGTGCGCATCGTGCGGCAGCGTCGCGACGGCCATCAGTGCACTCCGGCCGCTACCGGCGGCGGCGAATCGGTAAGCTCTTCTTCTAATCCCTTATACGGCAGCGGCTGGCTGAAATCGTACGGCAGACCGTAGACCGTCGGGATATGCTTGAAGTTGTAGTAGTGCGGCGGCGACGGAATCTGCCACTCCAGCGTGCGCGCGCCCCACGGATTCGGGCCGGAGCGCTTGCCGTTACGCATGCTCCAGATTACGTTCACGAAGAAGATCAGGATGCCGATCGTCATCAAGTATGACGAGAACGACTCGAAGCGATTCCAGAAGGTGAACTGCGGATCGTAGGTCGCCACCTCGCGCGGCATGCCGAGCATGCCCAGCCAGTGCATCGGAATGAACGTTGCGTTGAAACCAATGAAAAACAGCCAGAAGTGAATCTTGCCAAGCGTCTCGTTGAGCAGGCGTCCCGACATTTTCGGGAACCAGTAGTACATGCCGGCGAAGATCGCCATCAAGCTTCCGCCGACGAGCACGTAGTGCAGATGCGCCACCACGAAGTACGTGCCGTGCACGTGCAGATCGAACGGAATCGCCGCCAGGAAGATGCCGGTGATTCCGCCCAGCGTGAAGAGCGCCACGAAACCGATGGCAAAGAGCATCGCCGTTGAGTAATGGATCTTGCCGCCCCACAGCGTGGCCGTCCAGGAGAAGATCTTGATGCCAGTCGGAACGCCGATCACGAAGGTGATGATCATGAAGGGCAGCTGCAAGAACGGTGCCAGGCCCGACGTGAACATGTGGTGCGCCCAGACCATGAAGCCGGCCAGCGCGATCGCCATTGACGAAAATGCGATCAGCTTGTAGCCGAAGATCGGCTTGCGCGCGAAGGTCGGCAGCACTTCGGAGATGATCCCGAAGGCCGGCAGAATCATGATGTAGACGGCCGGATGCGAGTAGAACCAGAACATGTGCTGCCACATGACCGGGCTGCCGCCCTTGGTCGGGTCGTAGAACGGCACGCCGAACTGACGCTCGATAAAAAGCGCGGCGAGTGCGGCCGCCAGTGCCGTCGTCGCGATCATCAGCAGCGGCGCGGTGGCGAACTGTCCCCACACGAAGAGCGGCATGCGCGTGAAGGTCATGCCCGGCGCACGCATCTTCAAAATGGTGACCACGAAGTTTATGCCGGTCATCGTCGAGCTGACGCCGACTAAGAAGATGGCTGCGGCCCACATTGACGTGCCCGCTGCTCCCTGTAGCGAAACCGGCGGATATTCCATCCAGCCGGCCGTCGGCGCGCCCATCAAGAACGACGCGAAGAGCATCAAGCCGGCGACCGGGAAGATCCAGAAGCTCAGCATGTTGAGCCACGGGAAGGCTACGTCGCGCGCGCCGATCTGCACCGGGAAGACGAGGTTGCCGAATCCCCCGGTGAGCAGCGGAATCACCACCAGCCAGACCATGGCGCTGCCGTGGACGCTGTAAACTTCGTTATACGTTCCGGCAGCCACGAAGCCGCCGTTGGGATTGAGCAGCTGCGTTCGAATCGCCTCGGCCAGCAGCCCCGAGAGCATGAAGAACACGAATCCGGTAATCAAGTACTGGATGCCGATGATCTTATGATCGAGCGAAAAGACGTATCGCTTGACGAAGCCCTGCGGCTCCGGATGAATGTGGTCGGCGATACCGCCCGCGTGTACTGCTGCTACTGCCATGCTTCGTTATATTCCATCATTTTTGAGAGTTGAGAAACGCCACGAGGTCGGCGATGTCTTGTTGTGAGAGTCCGTTCGCGCTCGCATTAGGCATCGTTCCCATGCTGCCGGTATAGCCGGCCTGCAGGATCGCCGCGACGTTCTGCGGCGTGGCCGCTTGGCCGTTGACCAAGTTGGTATGAGCCGAATCGTGGAAAATGTTTGACAAGCCCGGACCGACGAGCGTCTGGTCGTACGGGGCAAGTTTGTGACAAGCGGTGCACTTCTGCGCGAAGAGCGTCTTGCCGGCGGTCGCGTTGCCGCCTTGCAGCGCGATCGCACCGCTGCCCGCGCGGGTAATGCGTTGCTCGCGTGCGCGTTCTTCTGCTGCTCCATCTTGAACCACTTGTCGAAAGCCGATTTGTTTTCGATGACCAGGATCTGCTTGTCCATATCGCTATGAAGCACGCCGCAGAACTGCGTGCAGATAATCGGATAGCGGCCCGCCAAGCGCGGCGTAAAGCGAATCGTCGTGACCAAGCCCGGCACGGTATCGTTCTTGAGGCGCATCGCCGGCACCCAGAACCCGTGGATGACGTCGGCTGCGGTGAGATTGAGCGTGACCGGAACGCCCAGCGGCAGGTGCATCTCGTTGGTCACCTCGCCGTTGATCTGCGGATAGCGGAACGAGAAGTAGAACTGGTGACCGATCGCCTCGACGACCAAGCCGTTCTCCGGTTCGAGCATGATCTCGTACCAAATCCGTACGCTCACGATCGAGAGCAGTACGACGAAGAGCGTGGGAATGACGGTCCACCAAAACTCGAGCTTCTTGTTGTCGTGGATCTGAACGCCGATGGCATCCGGTGGATCGCTCGCTTTGGCGCGGAATGCGATGGCGAAATAGAGCAAATAGCCGGCGATGAAAATCCAAAGCGCGCTGCCGGTTGCCGCCATGAAGCGGAAGAGCGTGTCGACCTGCCGCGCGGTGACGATTGCTTCGGGCAAGTAGCGGTCGATCGGGAAAACGTACCAGAAGACGATTGAAGCAACCGCCAAGATGAACAAGACCGCCGTTGCCAGCCAGAATCCGAGGTCGAGGCGGACGGGCTGCGCTCTGTTCTCAACCAATGAAATGCTCTCTCCCCACCGTTACTATACGCTCCGAGTATGGGCACTCGCACCGACTAAACGGGCTGTTAAGAGCCCCCGTCGGTGTACCCTGCAAACTCACGCACCAGCCAATCGACGTTGGTAATCGCCGTGCCGACGACGACGGCGTCGGCCCCGGCCTCGAGTGCGGCACGAACTTGGGGCGGGAAGCGGATGCCGCCTTCGCAGATGCAGAAGGCGGCCAGGCTCGCAATTTCGGCGACCACGTCGAGGGCCGGGAGGGCGTGGCCGTGGGTGCCGGGCGTGTAGCCGCATAGCGTCGTCGCCACGGCGTCGGCTCCCGCAGCCGCGGCGGACGCGGCGTCGCCGGCAGTCGCACAATCGGCGAGCGCGAGGCAGCCCGCTTCGTGAATCAGCCCGATCGCGTCGGCAATGCTGCTGCCATCGGGGCGCGGCCGTCCGGTCGCATCAAAGGCCACGATCTCGGCACCCGTTTCGAGAACCTCGCGAGTCTCGGCGAGCCCCGGCGTGATGTACGGATCGAAGCCGGAGTACTCGCGCTTGATGAGGCCGATGATGGGAAGGCGCACGCGCGCCCGGACCGCGCGCAGGTCGGCCACGCCCTCGACGCGCACGCCGACCGCGCCGCCCTCTTGCGCGGCCTGGGCCATCGCCGCGATGAAGGCCGGATCGTCGATCGCCGAGCCGCGCCACGCCTGAACGGAGACGATCAAGCCGCCGCGCAACGCATCGAGCGTACTCACTCCCGCAGCTCTCCGATGTCGAGGCCAAGCTCGCGATAGGCAAGCAGCAGCGCGCCGGCGGCCGGCGAGTATCGCGCCGCTACGACCCGCGCGCTCGGCATGCGCTCGAGAATTGCAGTGTGCACGCGTTCGCGAAATCCGGCGTCGTCGAAGACTCCGCCGGCCAGCGCGATCTCTGGCGCGAATCCGCGCTTCACCGCCGCGCAGGCCAGCACCGCAAGCCGGTCCGCGCCGGCGTAGGCGAGTTCGCGCAATGCCTTCGAGCGCATCGCCACCCGAGCAAAGGCCGCGACGCGGTCGCGCGAAGGCTCGCCGACATAAAAGCCGCGGCCGATTGCCCGCAGCGATTCCTTATCAAAGAAGGCCAACGCCGCTGCCGTCTCCTCGGCTAGCGATGCGTCACCTTCGTCTTGGGCGCGCATCAGCGCCGTTAGCGCGTCGGCAGCAATGCGGAACGCGCTGCCCTCGTCGCCGAAGAGAAATCCCCAGCCGCCTAGCGTGCACTCGCGTCCCGACTCGTCGCGCGCGTAGATCACCGATCCCGTTCCGGCGATAATCACTACGCCGGGCCGGCCGCCCAGCGCGCCGGCGTGGGCGATCGGCGCGTCGTGCATGAGTTTCATGCGCTCCGACGGCAGCCGCGGCGGGCGGCCGCGCTGCGTCCCGTTGTAACCGCTAATACCGGCGACGATCGCCGCAAAGATCGCATCCGCTCCGATGCCTGCGCGGACGATCGCATCGTCGAGCGCGCCGTGCAGCGCATCGCGCAGGCGCGTGGATTCGGGGCCGGCGCCGATCTCGTCGGCCGGGCCGGCCGCGCCGCGCCCCACGATGCGCCCGGTTTCGTCGGCGATGAGCGCAACGGTTGAGCTTTGACCTCCGTCGATTCCCACGACCAGCAGGCTCACGACGACCCTCGCACCAGTTCGGCAGCAAAGTCGGCGGCGGCGTCCTCGCGCGCCCGACGGTCGCGCAGCACGGGCATCTCAGCGATGGCCTCGCGATGATGGTAAAGTTCGTGGCCGACGGCCAAGGCGACGAACTCGGTCAACTCACCGGGTGAAAGCGCGGCGGCGTAGCGCGCGTTGAGCCGAATCTCGGGAATCGTTGGATCGTACTCCGAGCGCAGCTCGGCATCACCCCAATCGCCCAAATCGGCAAAGCGAACGCCGACGCCGTAGGAGCGCGCGAGTTCGAGCGCCGTCATGCCGGCTGGCGCCGCAAGTCGACGCCGTCGGCGATCAGTTGCGCGCGCAACTCGTGCGTGTCGACGTTTCCAACGGCGACGTTCCGCGCGCAGGCCAATGCCGCAGCCGTGCCGGCAGCTTGACCGAGCGTCATTACCGTCGGCGTCAAGCGCGTTGAGGCCAGCGCTTCGTGCGTCGTCGAGATGCAGCGCCCGGCGACGAGCAGCTGCTCGACGTTGACCGGCACGAGACACCGGTAGGGAATCTCGTAGGCAGCACCGGGCGCAAGCCGCATCGTCGTCGTCCCGCTGCCGCTGGGATTGTGCATGTCGATCGGATAAGCGCTTCGTGCGACGGCGTCGTCGAACTGCCGTCCCTGCAGCACGTCGTCCCGCGTCAGCGTGTAGCGTCCCACGATCCGACGCGATTCGCGAATACCGATCTGCGTTCCGGTCGCTGCCAAACGCGCGTTGTTCGAAGCCGGGGACGCGCTGCCGGAAAAAATCGAACAGCTGCATCACCTGCAGCCGCGCTTCGACCTCGGCTCGGGTGAGATCGTCGGGATCGAGCGGATCCACGTCGACGACGCGCGTCATGTTGACCGTCACTTCGTCGGGATAGGGCGAGATGAAAAACGAGACGACCTCGCGCGGAATGTCGACGATGCCGTCGGCGCGCGCTTGGCTCCATAGCGCGTGAAGGCCGGCGACGGCGGTCAGCGCTTCGGCGTTGCGGCCCTCGACCGGCAACGAGCTGCGAATCTCGTCGGGATGGGCGCGCACGTAGTCGGCGAGTTTGTCGAGATCGACGTGGCTTAGCCGGAAGATCAGCGTGGCCGGCTGCACCCGTCCGCGTTCGTCGCCCTGCTGCGTCGGAACGCCGGCCGAGGCGGCGACCAATGCGTCTGCGGTTGCGTCGATGACGATCCGGCCGCGATACGAACGCTGACCGCCGATGGTCGCGAAGGTCACGCCGTCGACCCGTTCGCCGTTCATTTGAGTGGAGAGAAAATACGCGTGCAGCAGCAGCGTCACGCCGGCCTCGCGCATCATCTCGAAGAGCAGCGCCTTATGAACTTCAGGATCGAACGGCGTAATGGTCGGGACGTAATCCGACGAGTCGTGAAGGTGACCCGGTGACGCACCGCGGCGCATCAGGCGTTCGACGATCTCTTGTGCGATGCCGCCGACGATCCGATCATCGCCGGAGTGGAAAGTCATCCAAGGGCCGACCATCGAGGCGGTCGCCGTGCCCCCTAGGAAGCCGTAGCGTTCGACTAGCAGTGTGGCGGCGCCGTGACGCGCTGCCGCTATTGCCGCCGCGCATCCTGCGTTGCCGCCACCAACGACGAGAACGTCGTGCATGCGCCGCGATTCGTCGCCTCGTACGGGAGGCCATTTCCGCAGCTTCCTTAATATCGGATCATGCAGGTACAGACTCCGGCCGTCCAACGCAATTGGGCGATGGCCGCACACCTGAGCGCGCTGGTGGGACTGGTGGGCATTCCGTTCGGACACGTCGTGGGGCCGGTGATCGTCTATCTCGCGCAGGGGCACGAATCGGAGTTCGTGGCGAGCCACGCCCGCGCATCGCTCAACTATCAGCTTACCCTAACGATTATGTTCCTCGTCGCCGCCATCGCCGGCGTCGCGGCAACCTTTGGCTTCATCATTCCGATGCACTGGGAATCCGATTCGACCATCGGATTCAGCATCGCCACGCTCTGGATAGCCTTTGCTGCCGGCTGTTTGGGCGTCGTGCTAGCAACGCTGATCTTCATTATTATGGGAACGATCGCTGCGTCCGAAGGGCGCCCGTACACCTACCCGTTCGCCATTCGCTTCCTGCGTTAGCGGAAGCCACGGAGGTTTAATGCTGCTTCAACGAGTCAAGCCGCTCGCACGGATTCTGGCCGAAGGGAGCGATCACGAAGGCGGACTCAAGCGTTCGCTCGGGCCGTGGGCGCTCACCGCCATGGGCATCGGCGCCATCATCGGCACGGGCATCTTCGTTCTCACAGGCGTCGCGTCGGCGACTCGTGCGGGACCGGCGCTAACATTCTCGTTCGTCGTCGCCGGTTTCGTGAGCGCACTCGCAGCGCTCTGCTACGCCGAAGTGTCGAGCAAGATTCCGATCTCGGGAAGTGCCTATACCTACACCTATGCGACACTGGGCGAGTTTTTGGCTTGGATCATCGGGTGGGACTTGGTTCTCGAATATGCGCTCGGCGCGGCCACGGTCAGCATCGGCTGGTCCGGGTACTTTGGGAACATCCTGCACCAAAGCGGAATCAGCTGGCTCAGCATTCCTCCCGAGTGGGCCAACGGACCGCACTGGGGCCTTGCCGGTCAAGCCGGAGTTTCGGGCTATGCGAACCTTCCGGCAGCCGGCATCATCTTGGTGATCACGGCACTGCTCGCTCGCGGGACGCGGGAGTCGGGTTCGGTAAACGCCGTCATTGTCGCGATCAAACTCTTGATCGTGCTTTTCTTTATCGTGATCGGCGTGGGCCATATCAACGGAGCGAACTACAGCCTTCCGGCGGGCGGTCCGGCCGGTCTCGGCGGTTACTTCCCGTTCGGCTGGACCGGAATGCTCGGCGGCGCCGCGTTTATCTTCTTCGCCTACATCGGCTTCGACGCCGTATCCACGACGGCCGAAGAGGCGCGCAACCCCGGCAAAGATCTTCCGTTCGGCATAATCATGAGCTTGGTGATCTGTACCGTTCTGTACATCATCGTGGTCGCGATTCTCAACGGAATGGTTCCGTTCTTCAAACTCAACGTCGCTTACCCGGTCGCTTTCGCGATGAACTACGTGGGATTAGGCTGGGCCGGCGTGATTATTTCGATCGGCGCGATTGCCGGTCTCACGACCGTCTTGCTGGTGATGATGTTCGGCCAGAGCCGAGTCTTCTACGCGATGTCCCGTGACGGCCTGATTCCGCCGTCGTTCACGCGCATTCATCCGACGTGGCGCACGCCGATCTTCTCCACGGTTTTCTTCGGGATCTGCATCGCGGTCATCGCGGCGCTGACACCGATCAACATCGTCGGGTCGCTCACCAATATGGGCACGCTGGTGGCCTTCATTCTGGTATCGATCGCGGTGCCGATCTTACGGACGCGGCATCCCGAACTCAAAGGCCAGTTTCAGCTACCGCTGGGACCGTACATTATTCCAATCCTCTCCGCAGTAACCGCTCTCGGGCTGATCTATTATCTGAAGGTCGGCAATCCGGTTGCGTGGGGCTTCTTCCCGATTGTCTGGCTGTGGTTCCTCATCTGGATGGCCGTCGGTTTGATTTTCTACTTCGGGTACGGCCGGCATAAGAGCACCGTCGCACTCGGCGAAGCGGACGGCCTCGCGGTACGACAACCGCCGGTAAACTAATCCTTCGACAGGCTCAGGATGACATGGGTTAGGCGAGGCGCGGTACGACGAGCAAGGCAACGCGCTCGTCGGCCGCGCAGCCGTCGGTCTCTTCTGCGGTGAGTGCGATGGCTTGATCGGCGCTCGATAAACCCTCAAACGCAGCGATGCGCGCGCCGCGCAGCAGGTAGAGCGCCGGCAGCGCGCGCCCGACGTCACCGAAACGCGTCGCGGCTTCGACGCAATCGCGCACGCTGGACTTCAGTTCGCCCACCTTCGTTTGCGTAATCTCAGCATCGCGTAAGGCGAGCCGCACGACGCCGCGTTCGTCGACGACTCGTAGGTCGCACAACTCGCGCGTTCGTCCAAACGCACCGGCGACGCTTCGGCGCCGCTCGTACGCGGTGAGCGACGGCGTTACCGCACGTTCATCGAGAGCTTCGGGTTCGCAGTTCAAGGAAGATGCGGCCGCGGCTCGGCGTTCGGAAGCGTCGCAGGCGGTGTCGGCCGCCGACTCTACTAGGGCTGTAGCGCCCGAGGCCGTCGCGGTGACGCGATTGCGCTGCGTATCGATTTCGACGGAAACCTCGACGCGATCGGGCGCGGCCCCGGCGGCGATGACGCGATCGGCCGCCTCGCGGCGAATGCCGGCGATTTCGTGCGGAGTCGGTGCGAGAATCGTTCGCTCCACCACGTCGCGCACCAGCGCCAGCGCTACGCCGATCGGCGCGATTACCTCGGCGTCGCGCGCGATGCGATGGGGCAGCGACATGGTCCCGGCAAGGTGAGGAATCAGCGCACCCGCTCCGCCGCCGCCGCCGACGATGACGGCTCGCTGCGGATCGAGGCCGTAATCGGCGATCAGCGCTTCGACGGTCGCACGCAGTTTTGCCGATGCGATCTCGAGCACACGTTGCGCCAGCGCCTTCGCGTCGCCGCCAAGGTCTCGAGCCAACAGTTCAAACGCTCGCAGCGCGGAAGCCGAGTCTCCGCGCGCGAAGGCGCCCTCGGGAATCAAGCCCAGCGCGTTGGCGGCGCAGGTCGTCGTCGCCGCGATGCGGTTGCCGTCCGGCGTCACGAGCACGGCGTAATCGGCGCGGTCGCGCGGCGTCGGTGCGATCCGCTCGACGCGCGCGCCGTCGAGCGCGTCGCGCGTAACGAACGCGGCGTAGGCGCATCCGGCAATGTGGGCGCTGCGCGGACCGACGTCGACGACACTATTTCCGTCGACGCGCAGCATGCTGCCGCCCCCGATGCCCAGCGTTCGAACGTCGAGGGTGCGCAACATCGTGCGGTACCCACCGATGCGTGCCGGCTGCATCTGCGGCCGGCCATCGCGAATCGCCGAGCAGTCCGAGCTCGTGCCGCCTACCTCGACGAAGACGCCCTCGCCAAGGCGCTCGTAGAGCAGCGCACCGGCGACGCCCGCGGCCGGTCCGGAGAGCAGCGTTAAAATCGGACGCCGCTCGATCTCGCGCACGTCCATCACGCCGCCGTCGCTGCGCATCACCATTAGCGGCGCGGGGATCGCGGCGCGCTCGACCGCCGCCGCCGTCATTCGCGCGGTTCGCACCATCTTCGGCAGAATCGCCGCGTTGAGCGCGGCGGTGCGCGTCCGCGCGCGCAGGCCGTAAGCAGTGCTGACGTCGTGACCGCTCGTCGCATCGACCTGCCGCGATCGCGCGTAATCGACCACGTACGACTCGCGCTCCGGGCGGTCGACGCCGAAGCTGCGGCTCGCGGCGATCGCTTCGACCTCGCCGGCCACGAGGCGGTCGACGCAAGCGCGTATTCCGCTCTCGTCGCGAGCCGATGCAAACGTAAAGACCGGTTCGAATCGCGCCCCCGAGCCGAGCGGCAGCGGGGCAAAGTGCATCGCCCGGCGCGAGAGCCACGGCGCACCATCGGTCAGTCCGACGACGCCGACGCGCGCCAAATCTCCCTCGAGCAACGCGTTCGTGGCCTGCGTCGTGGAGTGCGCGATGAACGCAATCTCGGCCGAATCGATCCCGGAATCGCGCAGCAGACGCTCGATGGCGGCGACGATTCCTGCAGCGACGCCTTCGATCGCGGAATGCGTCGTCGGTACTTTAACCGCCGAGACGAGCCGGCGCGTCGCCGCATCGATTGCAACGACGTCGGTGAACGTTCCGCCGACGTCGATGCCAACGCGAAGCTTGCGCTCCGGCGAAGCCATCGCTACCAATCCGCAGTGAGCACGTACGTGCACATCGCCAGATCCACTCTTCCGTCGCGCGCGAAGCGATCGAAGACGGCCACCAAATCGCGCTGCAGGGCCTCGCCTGCGTCACCCGACGTCGGCAAGTACGACGAAGAAGCGGCTCGTCCGAGCAATCCCTCGCAATCGAGCGGCTGGCGCAAAGACACGACGTGCCGCGCGACTCGCGCGTCGGGAAATGCGGAAAAGATCGCCAGCCCTTGTTCACGCAGCGCTTCGGTGTCGTCGGCTGCATAGGCGCGAACGACATCCCCATACGCTTTGGTAAACGCGTCGGATTCGTCGCGCTCGTACTGCAACAGCGCCGCACGCCGGCGCGCGATGCGACGGAACTCGCGCATCGCGACGTCGTTGGCAAACCAATGGAAGGCCTGGCATATGGTGACGAGATCGACGCTTCCATCCCCCAGGCCGGTGCTCTCGGCCCTGCCGTCGACCCAGCGCACGCGTTCGTGCGGCTGGGCCGCCTCGCGCATGCGCGCATTGGGCTCGACCGCGATCACTTGCGCGCAGCGGTCGGCGAGGAGCCGCGCGGAGATCCCGGTGCCCGCACCGACGTCGGCAACGACTAGCGCGTGCGTATCGCCGAGGCCGGCGAGTGCCGCATCTACGGCTTCGGGCGGATAGGACGGACGGAAGACGGCATACGCGCCGGCGCGCGATCCGAAGCGCACGGTAGAATCGGTCATCCAATGCTATTTAGGCGTTAGCCCGTCGCCCCTTGATATCAGCTATGACTTACCCTATAGTAAGGAATTGTAAAATGGTAAGGAAAAAGATGGGCGCCTCGACCACGCTAACAAGCAAGGGTCAGATGACGCTCCCCAAATCAATTCGGGCGCGCCTCGGACTGCAAGCCGGCGACAAGCTGGACGTTGCTGTCGAAGGCCATCGGATCGTCCTTATCCCGAAGACTCTTCATCTCAGCGACGTGTGCTCGCTGCTGCCGGCTCCGGAGACTCCCGTGTCAGTCAAGAAAATGAACGAGGCTATCGTGCGGGGAGCTCTCGGAGAGTGATTGGCCTCGACACCAACGTCGTTGTCCGTTTGCTCGTGGGTGACGATGCCGCACAGCAGCAATCTGCGCGGGAATATATTACGCGCTACTGCTCTCCGGAAGAGCCGGCCTGGATCGACCGGGTCGTCGCCGTTGAGACGGTTTGGGTCTTGGAACGCGGCTACAACTTTAACGCCGCTCAAATTGCAGATGCCGTCGAGAAGTTGCTCGATACCGCCGAATTGGCATTTGAGGATCACGACCTTGTCCGCGCTGCGGTAGCCCGCTACCGCGGGGGCGCTGGTTTCGCCGATGCTTTAGTGGCCGAATGCAACGAGCGTTCGGGCTGTACCGCAACGATCACATTCGACGCAGGAGCCGCGAAACGGCTACGCCACTTTGCGCTGCTCCCGGCAACGAAACGTACCTTATAGACTAAAGGGCTCGCCGAGTTGCACGTCCACCGGCTTGCCAGCAACCAGCAGCTCCAATGCGTGCGGCTTGCCGTCGTAAGCCATTTGCTGCGTGCGAAACGTTCCGTACTGCCACCAATCGAGCCCATCGATCTTCTCGACGATTTCGCCCGATCGCACTCCGGCCGCATACGCCGGACCACCCGCGCGAACGTAGGCGCGCATGTTGCCGTCGGGCGTCTTGAAGAACGAATAAAAATACGTCGGCTTATCGCCCGGCGCCGCCGCGACGCCGCGCTCGAAGAGCGAGCGGCTGCGCACTGGTTCGTTGCGCACCCAGAGTTGCAAACGTGCCACACCTTGGAGGGCGAGTTCGCGCGCCGTGCCGGGTTGTGGCGGCGGGGCAACGACCTCGTGGTCGTGCCACTCGCCGACGATCCATCCGCCGCAATCCTGCAGGCGCAAGACCGACGTCTAGATCGTCGCCTTCGGTCAACGCAAACGTCGACGTCGAGACCAGCACGTAGGCTGCGTACTTCTTGTTCGTGCAGTCGCCGGCGTTCGGATCCTCGCGCAGGCGCAGCGTCTGCATCAGCGATCCGGATAGCGCTTGCGCGACCGCGTCTGCCGCGACCCGTCCCAGCGGCGTACCGTCGTCGTCGACCGCAACCCGGTTGCGCGCTTCGGCCGGCGCGTAGAGGCCCGGCCAGAGCTCCCCGGCGCGGGCAACCGCGCCGAGCGACGCAAAAACGCGTTCGCCGAAGAGCGCCGGCGCGGCCAGCACCACTACTAGCGTTGCAACGATCGCCACGCCCACCTGAAATGGCAGCGTTCGTTTGGTGATCGTGTCGATCGGAACGCCGGTGAAGTTGGCTATCCACACGTTCGCCGTGTTGGTGGGGTCGCAGACGTTCTGCACTTGCACCACCGCCATGATCGCCGCGACCAGTACGACCGGAGGAAGCACGTGCGCCGCCAGCATGGCCGTAAAGATGGCAATGCCGACGCCGAAGGGATTGAGCGGACCGCGATAGAGTACCAGCGGGCTCGCCACGCCGAAGAGTAGCACGTAAGCGACCGGATTGCGCAGCCAGGCGCCCCCGACAATCGGCTGCAGCGCCGCGGCAAACTGGGGCTGCTGCGTCGCCACCAGCAGCATGCCGATGCCCATGAAGAGCACGATCGCCGCGGCGACGTCTTCAACGCCGCGAATGGCCGACGAAACGAGCCGCTGCACGGCGAGACTCGGGCGCGTCGTCAGCACGCCGTAGAGCGCCGAGATCAAGAATGCCGGCGCGGCTTCGATCTTGAGCACGTAATAAAGCACCAGCGGCACCAGCGGCGTGATCAGGGCAATGGCCGGAACGCCGCGCCGCGCTTCGGGTTCGGCACGAACCGCCCAGGTCGCGTATCCTCGCTCGCGCCGGAATGCAACGATCGCGTAAATGACCAGCGCGACCGCGTCGATGACGGCCAGCACTACCGCGTAGTGAATGAGCTGGGCCCGCTCGATTCCGAAGTAGGTCGTGTAGAACGTCCAGTTGGCAATGTTGAAGATAAACCCGAGCGCAAAGCTCATCAGAAAGAGCGTCGCGGCGACCGTCCGCGGGATGCCGGCCGTCATCATGATCGGCAGCACGATCGATCCAACCATGATGATGCCGCCCAGACCGGAGAGCGAAGTGAAGAGCACGGCAACGATGGCTGAAAATCCCAACGCCAGCGCAAAAGGCCGCTCGCCGCCGTATTCGGCCGCCAGATCCACGATCGCCCGCGCGATTCCCGTCTCGATGGTTACGCGCCCGAGGAGCGCGCCGAAGATCACCGCCACATAGAACGGCGCGAGCTTGATCGCGCCGCTGCTGACGATCTCGCCGAGCTTCGCCACCGGAACGCCGGCGACGAGCGCCATCAAGATCGCCATCGCCGGAACAGCCACCAACGCCGGCACCCAACGCAGATACATCAGCACCGCGAAGACGGCGAAGACGAGCAGAACCAGCGCCGCGCTCAGGAGTGAATCACCTCGTCAAAAGGCGGGAGCTTACCGCTGCGCCCGTACGCTTCGGTGACGCGATAGAAGGCGTCGGCATAGCGGATGGCGTTCTGCGCGGCTAGATGGTAACGCTCGAGATTGCTGGCCAAATGCCCGTCGCGATTCTCGTAGCGCCACGCGCGGGCATAGAGCGGCGCGATATCTTCGTAGGCGTCGCGAAGTTCCCACATCCAGTACTTGCACCAGTAGAGATCGCGAACCGTTCGGTCGCGATCGTTGGCGGCATGCGCCAGCGCGTCGGCGTACATCGCCCGAATCTCTCCCGGCATCTGGAGCTTGCGGCCGAGCGCATCGTAACGACGCGCTGCCAAGAACATCACGAACGCCGCATTGGCGTGCAGGGGCGGCGTCGCAAAATACCGATTCTGCTGAACCTGCCTCCGCTGCGCGCCGCACCTGCGACACGTCCACGTTCGAGGCCAACGACTCGGCCGCCGGATCGAAGGGATCGGCCCAAAAGAGCCCGTCGGTCTGGCCGTAGCCGCCCTGCGCCGGCTCGAGGGCGCGGAGCACCTCGCCAAGCCGAGCGACGTCGGCGCTATAACTCGCATCCTGCGCGCCGAAGAACGCGCCGGGAAAGCTTGCGGCAAAGGTTGCGCCGTCCACGCCGTCCGACTGCCAGGCGGCGGCAGCCGCGTAGATCACTGGATACCACGTCGCTTCGTAGAGCGTCTCGCCGTCATCGTGCCAGACCGTTTGAAAAAGCCCCAGCACGCCGGCGCTCTTTCCTTGTTCGATGAAGCGCGCCTCGTTGCGCAGCGCGCGATCGACGTTAGGATAGATTTCGTTCCAGTTGCTCGCACCCGGAGCGACCATCTGCTCGAAACCGCCGCTCGCAATCGTCTTGATGTACGGTTCGAAGCTTGCCTCGTCGCCGTAATGCCAGTTGACGATGACGGCATTGCTCGGAATCAGCTTCATGATCGCCGGATCGTTCTCGATTCCGTCGTCCCAGAGCATCACGCGAGCGCCCGACGGCGCGATCAGGCGATTCATCGCCACGATGTGATCGGCATACGCCTGCGACCGGCCGCGCTGCGCGACGTATTGCTGCGTCTGTCCCAACCCGAGCGTCGCCGTTTCGTCCGACCCGATATGGAAGAACGGCGGACGGCCGACCGCGGCGAGTTCCTGTTCGATGATGCGCGACAAATATTCTGAAGAAAGCGCCACGTTTGGCGCGAGGAGAAAGCCGTGCGGAAGTTCGGCCGCGGGGGCATAGCGCTCGAGTTTGAGGGTGTTGTGCATGTGCGCGAAGGTCTGCTGCTCGGGAATCAGCGAGACGTGAAAGCGCTGTGCGTAGACCGTTAGATCACGCAGCTGCGCCGGCGTGATTCCGTCGAGCGGCGCGGGCAGCGGATCGGTCGGGCTAACGAAAACGTGCTCCATATACGGCGAGTAGCCGTTCATCTTGAAGGCGGCGATCGTGCGGATCCGCTCTTCGAAGTAGTGCATCGTGGGAAGAGGGCCGCGCGAGACGTCGTCGGAGAGCACGCGCCAGCGCAGCGCCGGACGATCTTCGATGCTCGCGCACGGCATCGTCCATCTGCCATTCCCCTCGCGCTGCGGCAGCTGCGCCAGCGTCATCGCGCCGTAGAAGGCACCGGCGGAATCGCCGCTTACGATCGTCGCCCGTCCACCGTTAACCGTTAGCCGGTAGGCTTGCGGACTCAGCGAGGCATCGTGCCGGACGACGATCGCCGCATTTGTTTGCGTTACGCGCAGGCGCCCGATGCCCAGCGGGCTCCAGCGTTCGTCGATCTCCTCGCGTGCCGCCGTATCGAAGTCGGGCGATACCGTCTGGGGAACCGGCGCGCTCTGCGGCGCACAGGTTTGGCTCGAAACGTGGGCGGGCTGCGGTATGAGATGGAACGCGGCCGCAGCAACGACGACGATGAGCGGCAACGGAGACTACGACGTGGCGGCGGCCGTGGCCGCCGCGCGCATCGCGGCCTCGCGCCGGTCGAGCGTCTGCGTCACCTCGTCGAGCAATCCGTTCAGCGACGCCGGAGCGACCGAACGCACGCGATCGGCGATCTCGACAGTTGCGGCGTCTTGTATCGCAACCTCGCCGCCGTCGGCGGATCGGGGCGCCGTGAGGACGCCGTGCGCGGCGAACGACTTGGGATCGGCGAAGCCGACCCGCAAGAGCAGCGCGTCGATGCGCGATTGCACGTCGGCCGGAAGCTCGACACTGCCACCGCCGATATTGACCAATGCTTCGCCCAGATAGGAACGAACGAACTCGTCGGCCAGGCGCTGACTGTTTACGCCGTCGTATCCGGGAAACGCCGCGATGTGCGCGCGCAGCACGTCCAAGGGATCCATGGCTTGCTGCTTACGACGCCTGCGCGGCAAGGGCCTCGGCGGTGCTCTGGGAAGATACTTGCAGTGAGCCTCGAGACCGGCATGCGCGTCGACCCGATTTCGCAGTCCAACGGCGGAGCGGCGCTGGGCTATTTGTCGCGCGCGCCGATCTGCAACGTGTTTTTAGCGCATCTCATCCTGCACGGATCGCTCTCGGCGACGCGCCGCAACGTCGTCGTCGCCCGCGAAGGTGACGCGATCCACGGCGTCGCGTACTTCGGCCGGCAGATCACGCTTGCGGCCGAGCCCGAAGCGCTCGAGCCGTTCGCGCAATACGCGCAGCGCCGGCCCGGCGAACGGATGATCGTCGGTCCGCGCGAAACCGTCGCCGCCTATTGGGAGATCGTTCGTGCCTGGCACGAACCGCCGCGGCTCGTTCGCGAGCGCCAGCTGGTGATGATGGTTGACCGTGACCGCTTGCGCCCGCAGCACGGCGACGTCGTCGTGCGCAACGCACGCGCCGGCGACGTGCGTGACGTGGCCGCCGCCTCCGCGGAAATGATCCGTCACGAGCTGGGTTACGATCCGCGCGCTTCGTCACCCGATTTTTCCGCCGGCGTGCGGCAAATGATCGAGCGGAATCTGTGGTGGATCGGCACGGAGAACGGCGAGCCGTGTTTCTTCTGCAACATCGGTCCGTGGTCCGAGCATACCCTTCAGCTGCAAGGGATCTGGACGCCGCCGGCGATGCGCGGCCGCGGGTTGGCAACCCTTTCGCTGGCGGCGATCTGCGATCGCCTGCTGGAAATCTCGCCGACGCTCTCGCTCTACGTCAACGATTTCAACGAGCACGCCATCGCACTCTACCGCCGCGTCGGCTTCGAGCACGTCGCCGACTTTCAGACGCTGCTCTTCTAGGGCCGCCGCGGGCTCAGGCTGCGCGTGCAGCGCGGACGATGCCGGCGGCCCTAGGCACCAGTAGCCGCCGGCATCGGCGCCGCTGTCCTCAATTGTTTCCGATCGCGACGAGATACGCCGCCGTTCGACTCCCGATTCGCACGATCGAGGTTCGCCCGCCTTAGATCGCGCGCGTCAGGACGAACGTCACCGCCGCACCTTGCAGTACGTAGGCGTTAGGCGTAATCATCGGTTCGCCGGGTAACGCTCCGTATGGAACGCCCCCGCCGACGACGGTAAACGGATTGGCATAAACGTTGGTGAGATTGGTGCCGTACAGCCCGTATTCAAACCCGTGATACCGGTATGAGACGTGGGCGTCGAGCGTGGCGTACGGCGAGCGATTCAGCTCGTTATAGAAGCCTTCCCAGTTCAGGCGCGCGCCATAGGCCAGGCCGGCAGGCGGCGATTGCTCGAACGCAACGTAGGCTTTGTGCAGCGGCTGCCCGAGCGTCTGCTCGCCGATCACGAGCGTTCCGTCTTGAATGTTCTCGGGAACCGACGTTAGGTAAGAGCTGTCGACGCTCCATCCGGCGCGCAGATGCGCGAAGGATGACAAGAGATAATCGCCGCTCAGTTCGATGCCGCGATAGACGGCATTGCCGGCATTGACCGGATAGCTGAGCGGGCACGGCGTGGGATTTCGCTTCGTCTGGCAGTGCGGTTCCGGGTCGACCTCGAGCTGGTTTGCCGGCGAGCGGACGTTGCTTTGGTACAGGTCGCCCGAGATCTTGAACGGATGCTTTAGCGAACCGAAGATCTGCTCTGCGCCGAGATCGTAGTCGGTGGCGTGATCCGGCTGCAAATTCGGATTGCCGATAAAGATGATGCCGCCGATCGGCACCCGATCTTCCGGGGGCGGTACGACGAGTTCCGAGAGCTGCGGCGTTTGAAACGTCGTTCCCACCGAAGCACGCACCGCAGTGTTACCGGTTGGGGTCCACACGATGCCGGCGCGCGGGTCGAAGCTGGTTCCAAAACTGCTGTCGTTGCTATAGTAGGCCGCGAGCGAGAAATGCAGTTCGCTCGACGGCTCGCCGTTATAGCGCAGAACGGCATAACGTTGCGTCTGCGCAAGCGAGAGGGTCTGCACCGGTGGCTCCGCGGCGTTGGGTTGCAAGGCGATGCCGGGCTGCGGTAACCCAATACCGGCGGACGGCAAACCAACGCCGCCGCGGGCCTCGGCCGTCACTTGTCCCTGAACGTAGTTCGTATCGAGCGTCTCGGTTCCGAGGTCATACTTGAACGAGAGCGTGCCGTCAGTGAAATGATGGTCGATCTCGAGCCAGTCGTCGCCGAGCAGGTCGCGCTGATTGTAGAGATAGGGCAACGCCGCTTCGCCCGGGCCGCCGACGGACTGCGCCGAGAGCGTCGTCATATGGCTGAAGAGTGCAACCGTCGCGGGTGCACCGTCTTCCATTTGGTTTCCGAGCGGCAGCTGCGCGTCCAACCCGTAGTTGGCGTTATGGGCTTGAAGGAACGTACCGGCGAAGCTTTGATATGGGCTCGTCGGCTCGTCATCGTCTTGCGGCGAGAGTCCACGCGAACGCGCGTCGTCGCCGCCGCCTCCGGTAAAGCCCGGCGGCGTGTAAGTGGTCAGCAGTGCCGATTCATCCTTGCTGACGTTTTGGTTGCGGAAGTTGAACTGAAGGTAGCCGTAGCCGTTGGGGCCGCCCAACTGATAGCGCAACTTCGTCAAGATCGAGTTTCCGAACGCCGCGCTGCCGACGGTCTGCGTCGTCAGATCGTCAGACGGCGGGTTGACGGACGGCGCAAGAATGTTCTGGTTGACCGAACCATCGGAACTGGTTCCGTGCAGCGAGATCGCGTAGCCCAGTCCGTCGGCGGTCCCGGTCGCCTGCACGGTTCCGCCGTAGGTACCGTAGGAACCGCCGAACAGGCGCACGAGCCCGTGCGGCGTGGCCGTCGGTTGCAACGTTACGATGTTGATGCCGCCGCCGATCGTGTTCGGCCCGATCAAGGACGACGGCGAGATCCCGTAAACGATCTGCACGTCTTGCAGCGCCGCCGGGTCGATGAGCGAAAGGTCGAAATCGCCGGTGTTGCCGTTGTTGACGTAATGTCCGTCGATGTCGACCAACGTCTCCGTCGGATCCGGACCGCGAACTGCGAAGGTTTGGGTAGCATTGCTGCCCCCGCCGAGCGGCAATACCGGTGTGGTGGAGAGCTGACTCCAGATCATCGGGCCCACCGAAGTCACCGCTGCCGCCGCCGCGTCCTGCGCGTTGAGCGTAACGGTCGGCGCGGACGAGGTCGATACCGTCTCGCGCGCAGCGGAATGAACCGTGCCGATAACGGTGAGCGAGTTGGTCGTTGCCGCGGAAAACACGACCGCGATCGACGGGTTGGCCGAATCGACGGTTACCGTGCGCTCCGAAATGGGTTGATAGCCTGGGGCGACGGCGTACAGCGTATAGGTTCCGGCCGCGAGATTTTTAAAGACAAAGGCGCCGGAAGCATCGCTGGATGTCTTATGTTCCCGATCGCGCGACTCGAGCGTTATCGTAGCGCCGGTGACGGGCGAACCGTCGGAGGCCGTAACGGTACCGGTTACGTCGATCGTCTGCGTTTGCGCCGGCGCAACGGCGAAGGTGCTTGCTAAGAATGCTGCCGCGAGCAAAATATGCACGCATGCGCGCGCGCTTGCACGAAAGATTCCCATGGTTAACTCCTGGAGACGGGCTAGTTGCTAAAAAGAACTAAGCGAAGATCGTCTCAGGAGGTCCGCGCCTGGTGAGGCACAGGGCGTGTCCGGTGCGGCGGCGCCGCGGAGTTGCGAGCTGACGAACGAGATCGTGCCGGCTCGGCCGCTCGCCGACGGTTCGCCGGCAGAGCGCTTCGATAACGGTGGCGATGGTATCGCGATGAGAAATCAACCATCCGACGACGGCATAGACGAGTAATGCGACGAGCGTCACGCACGTTGCGGTCGTCACGAGACCCAGCAGCAGCGATCCGCCGAAGGCGTCCCCGATTTGCTGCAGCGCGACGCCGTCGAGTCGCGCGTCGAAAAATTCCATCGCGGGAACGAGTGCGGAACTGACGACGACCGCGCCGAGCAAGAAGGCGGCGAGCTCGTACGGCATGCGAGCCGTGGGAAGGACCCGCGTACGGTTAGCGGCGCCGATCTCGCAGCAAATGCGTAGGCCGCGCGCCGCCAAAACGGCGGCGACAACGAGGGCGATGCCGCTGATCAGGTCGCGTGAGCCGTGCGCGAGGTGGTCGTAGGTGTCCTGGGGCAACAGGAAGTCGCCGACGTAGTCGATAGCGACATGCGCCAGCGCGGCGCCTGCGGCAGCCGCGCAAAGCACTAAGGAGAAGAGCGTCCGAAAGCCGACGCGCACGCCCAGCCGCTTCGACGCCCCGCCGCCTCGTCCTATATAAAATAACGGGGACCGGTCTCGCGACCGGCCCCCGTCTTTCTCCCCGCTAGTCTGCTAATGAGACGACGGCGCCATCCAGACGGTGCCGCCTGCCCACTTAACTTCGATCGGAACGCACGAGCTGGTCTGCGCACCGGCATAGGTCACGTCGTTATACAACTGGAGCGTGTGGGTGATCGTCGCCCCCGGCGCAAAGCTGCCGACGTCGCTCACGCGGCGCAGGTAGTTCTGCTGGGCATTACGATAGCCGACCAAGAAGGTCACGCTCGCGGCAGTCTTGTTGCCGAGATTGACGTACTCAATCGTCGTGCCGCCCGCTACGTGGCTCAGCGGCTTCGGCTTAGCGATGGTGCAACTCTTGATGAGGATTGGCGCGGCTGCCTGCGCCGATCCGACTGTTGCGGTTGCCGCTGCGAGTCCGACCAGGGTGGCGGCAAGTAGGCGGCCCAAGGATTTCATGCGGTTTTGACTCTCCCGTGCGAAGGCGAAGTAAGCAGGAGGTGGCCTTCCTTAGCTGCGGTGCGGCTCCCTGCCACGCCTCGGGCTCCTAAGCGGGAAGGCGAGGGGCGGACTTGCCGCTCCCGAAAGCGACTAGCCTGAGGGTATAGTGAACTATGACTGAACGAGACGGACTACCGTACCGCGATGATGATGACGACGTCATCACGCCCGACGTTGCCGCGCGCAAAGACCTTCCGATCTCTCCCGCGGAAGCCGTTCGCCGCGAACAAGAAAAGTACGGCGAGAGCAGCGCCGACGAGAATCGCGGCGATCAATGGGACGAACATCATGGAGAGCCCGACGATATCGTCTAGCTTTTGAAATTCACGCCCTAGCGGGGGATTTCAAAAATGGCGCCGTAACCGTACTGACCTCCGCCTTCCGCCGCGCCGTAGAGATTTCCCGTCGGGTCGAGCGTTAGCGATCCGCTTGGATTCGCGCCGTCGCTGCCACCACTAAACGAGTAGAGGATGCGTTCTTTCCAGTTGCCGTGAGTCCGGCTGAGCTTGTAGACCGTTCCAGCACTGTGGGCGCCGCCAAAGACTGTCGTTCCAAAGAGATTTCCCGACTTATCTGCGACGATTCCACCGTATGGCGCGCTGCCGTCGCCGGCGTTTCCAAAAACGTGCAGCACTTTCTCACCCCAGTGGCCTTTCTTGCCGAGAACGAGTTCGAATGCGACGCCGCCGCCGGTCGAGCCGCCCTCGATCGCCGTGCCGAACAGCTTCCCTTTGGCCGGCATGACCAATCCGGCGTACGGATCCTCACCGCCGCCATTCGAGGTGAACGTGTAGAGGACGCGGTCCTTCCACGAGCCGTGGGACTGCTTTCGAAGCTCGTACGCCACGCCGTCGTTGTCGCCGTCGAACTTATAGGTGGTTCCGT
>CAVSQP010000006.1:0-20393 GCA_963730125.1 Vulcanimicrobiota bacterium
CTTCTCCCACGCCTTTACAAAGTCGCGCACGAAGTGATCGCCCTCGATGGCATACACCTCGGCGATCGCACGGAGTTGCGAGTTCGAGCCGAAGATCAGGTCGAAGTTCGTGCCGGTCCACGCGACCTCGCCGGTGCGCCGGTCGCGACCTCATACGTATAGTCGGTTCCCGCCGGCTGCCACTTCGTCGTCATGTCGAGCAGGTTCACGAAGAAGTCGTTGGTCAGCGTGCCCGGCCGCTTCGTGAAGACGCCGTGCTTCGAGCCTCCGACGTTCGCACCAAGGACCCGCAGTCCGCCGACGAGCGCCGTCATTTCCGGAGCCGTCAGGGTTAGCAACTGCGCGCGATCGAGCAGCTGCAGCTCCGGCGAACGCGAGCGTCCGTTGCCGAGGTAGTTGCGGAAGCCGTCCGAGGCCGGCTCCAGCACTGCGAAGGAGTGCACGTCGGTATTTTCTTGCGATGCGTCGGTGCGGCCCGGCGCGAAGTTCACCTTCACGTCCCGGCCCGCGCTCTTCGCAGCCTGCTCGATCGCCGCGCAGCCGCCGAGCACGATGACGTCGGCTAACGAAACCTTCTTGCCGCCCGAAAGCGATGCGTTGAAGTCCGCTTGGACTTTCTCGAGAGCTGGCAGTATTTTCGCCAGCTCCGCGGGCTGATTCACCGCCCAGTCCTTTTGCGGCGCAAGTCGAATGCGCGCACCGTTGGCGCCGCCGCGCATGTCGGTGCCGCGGAACGTCGACGCCGAGGCCCACGCAGTCGTAACCAACTGCGATGCCGTGAGCCCTGAATCGAGAATGCGGCTCTTGAGCGTCGCAACGTCCTGCGCGTCGATCAACGGATGGTCGACCGCCGGCAACGGGTCTTGCCAGATCTGCGGTTCGGCCGGCACTTCGGGGCCGAGGTAGCGAGAAACGGGACCCATATCCCGATGCGTGAGCTTGTACCACGCCTTAGCAAAGGCGTCGGCAAACTCTTGCGGGTTATCGTGGAAGCGCTTTGAGATCGGGCCGTAGAGCGGATCGACCTTCAATGCAAGGTCCGTCGTAAACATCATCGGCGCGTGCTTCTTCGACGAATCGTGTGCACCGGGAACGGTGTTTGCGGCGGCGCCGTCTTTCGGCGTCCACTGCCAACCGCCGGCGGGGCTCTTGGTCAGCTCCCAATCGTAGTTGAAGAGATTGTAGAAGTACTCGCCGTTCCAGCGCGTCGGCGTTGAAGTCCAGGCGCCCTCGAGTCCACTGGTGATCGTGTCGTCACCGCTCCCGCTGCCGAATGAGTTGCGCCAGCCGAGGTTCTGCTCGTCGATGCCGGCGCCGGCCGGAGCAAAGCCGACGTACTGCGCCGGATCGGCAGCGCCGTGCGCTTTGCCGAAAGTGTGGCCACCGGCGATGAGCGCGACGGTCTCTTCATCGTTCATCGCCATGCGCCCGAACGTCTCGCGAATATCGACGGCCGCCGCAAGCGGGTCGGGTTCGCCGTTCGGGCCTTCAGGATTCACGTAAATCAAACCCATCTGCACGGCCGCGAGAGGTTTTTCGAGATCGTGTTCACCGGTGTAACGCTTGTCCTCGAGCCACGTGTCTTCCGGACCCCAGTAAATGTTTTCGTCGGGCTCCCACGCGTCGACGCGTCCGCCGGCAAACCCGAACGTCTTGAATCCCATCGATTCCAACGCGCAGTTTCCGGCGAGGATCATGAGATCGGCCCACGAGATCTTGCGGCCGTACTTCTGCTTGATCGGCCACAGCAGTAGACGCGCTTTGTCGAGGTTGGCATTGTCGGGCCAGCTATTGAGCGGCGCGAAGCGCTGCTCGCCCGAGCCCGCGCCGCCGCGGCCGTCACCGATACGGTAGGTTCCCGCGCTGTGCCAGGCCATGCGGATAAAGAGCGGCCCGTAGTGACCGTAGTCGGGCGGCCACCAATCCTGCGAGGTGGTCATCAACGTGACAATGTCGGCCTTGACCGCCTTGAGCTCGAGGCTGTTGAACTCGCGGGCGTAGTTGAAGTCGGCGCCCATCGGGTCGGAGAGTGCCGACGGCCGGTGAAGCACCGACAGGTTCAGCAATTCGGGGAACCAATCGATGTTGATTCTCGGCCGCAGAGGTACGTGTTTTACGGGACAGCCCTGGTCGGCGTCCGACAGTTCTACGATCGTGTTTTCCATTCGTGCTACTTCTCCGATCCGGTGAAAATGCAGGCGCTTCGCCGCAACGGCCGCGATTGGCCCCGACGGCCAAGCAGCCGGTCGGGCGCGCGGCGCTACGAGCGGAGGCGCGGTCTCAATACCGAAGGTGTGTGAAAGTGATTTTCACTCTCGCATGGAGAATATCCCTGCTCATGAGCGGCGTCAATAGGGATAAGACAGGTTAATATGGTCTCGCCCAAGCAACCGGCGTTGCCGAAAAATTATCGACTCATCTACGACATCGTGGAAGCGAGCGGAGTCGGCCGGCATCTCACGTCCTCGGAGATCTATGCGAAGGCACTTAGGCGGCGGCCCGGCATCGGATTCTCAACCGTTTATCGCGGGCTCGAGCGCTTGCGCGATCTCGGGTTGGTTTCCGAGCTTCACTTGCCGGGCGTTGACGCCGCGACGTACGAACCGGCCGGGTCCCGGCACGCTCACTTTCGCTGCAGCGAGTGCGGCGGGATCGAAGACGTTCCTTACGCGATCCCGACACGTACCATCAGGGCGCTGGCCACGCAACACGGTTTCGAGATCGAAAGCGAACGCGTAACGTTCGAAGGCCGCTGCGCGGCTTGCGGCACTTCTTAGGTTACGCCGCGATCCAGCGAGCCCATGAGCTGGGCCTGCCCGAAGTGCGGGCGTATCTTCCGTCAAATCAATCAACGCCACGCATGCGGCGTCGGCCGCGCAGAGACGTTGCTCAAAGACCGTCCGCAATCGCTGGCCGGCGTTTACCGCGAACTCGAGAGCACAGTTCGCGGCTTTGGCGAGGTTGAGGTAGTCACGCGCGACCGGTACGCGCTCTTTCGAACGACCCGCATCTTCGCCGATCTAACGGTGACGCGCGACGCGCTCCGCGTGGTCGTTCACCTCTCGCGCCAAGTGACCGATCCCCGCTTCGTTAAGGCCGGGCGGTCCGGTAAACGCGTCTCACACGTCGCATTCGTGGCGACGCAGCGAGATCTGCGAGCAATCTTGCCCTACCTGCGCGAAGCCTACGATCTCGCAGCCGGCGAGGCGTGATCGCGGCGTCGTCGCTTTTCGTTAACGATTCGACGTCGCCACGAAACCGTGCTGGACGCTGCTTGCATCGATGTAATAGCCGCAGATCGCGTCGTCATCGTTGATGCCCGTAACAACCGTACCATGCGCGGCGTTAGGCTCGTCGATCGTCTGCCACTTCGGTCCCGACTTGGGGCTCGTCAGGATGAAACCGTGCTTCGTGCCGCCCGAGTCTGTGTAGAATCCCACGATCTGATCGGACGAGTTGATGCCCAGTGCATAGGTCGCCGTCGCCTTCGTGTAGGCGAACGTGTAGTACGTGCCGATCCGTTCGAAAAAGCCGATCGTGGCGCTGGAAGTGGTCTCCCAGCCGGCGATGTCGCCCACATCATTGATGCCCGTCGCCTCGGCATTCAAATATCCCGGAGGTTTGAGCCCGGTGAATTTTTCAGTTGGAATGTTGATGACTACCGGCACGTTATTGCCGTTCGTGTTTTTGAAAAAGCCGACGCCGAACCCCTCGTCGTTGAGGCCGAGCATTTCGGTCGCGGTGTTGGGTCCCCTACCGCCTTTGAGGTTGCGGAAGATCGTCCACAGGCCATTGATTTGGACGAACGCCCAGATGCCGGGCAACGATGGCGGATTGATGACCCAGCCTCCGACGATCGTTTGGCTGGCCGCACTGTTGATATTCATCGCCACCGTGCCCTGCGCGTTCTTGTAACTCTCGTCTTGAAACGTGTCGTACGGCGGCTGCGAGATGTAGCTCACGTACGGATCGCCCTTACTCCCACTCCCAGTCGTGCCGACGATGTCGCTTGACCGATTGATACCGTTGACCTGATTTACGCTCGAAGCCGGATTGTCGACGGTCTGATATTTGAAAGAAATCGCGCTCATCATCCTTGCCTGAGGCTTAAACGGAGCCTTGGCGAGCGGCGAAAACGCATCGCCTCCGCTGCAGCCTGAGAAAAGTCCGACAGCGATTAGCGCGGTGATAAATGTGCGCATCGTTAATTACTCGGTTCCGCGACGAAGCCGTGCTGGACTCCGCTCGCGTCGACATAGTAGCCGCAAATGTCGTGGTGGTTGTCGATCCCGGTGACGACCGTTCCGCCGGTGGCGCCGGGCGCATCGATCGTCTGCCAGACTTGCTGGCCGCCGCCCCTCGACGGACCGATCAAGAGAAAGCCGTGCCGCATTCCGCTTGCATCCAAGTAGTAACCAACGATCCAATCGGACCAGTTGATGCTTAGCGCGTACGTCGCAGTGCCGCCCGTATAGTAGAACGGATAGTACGTGCCGGCCCGAACGAAGAAACCCTTGACGCCGGCCGAGGTCCTCTCCCATCCCGTAATGTCGCCCCTACCGCTAATCCCCGTTGCCGCCGCGTCTCCGATTACGTTGGGCGGCTGGAGCTCGGTGAACCTTGCGCCAGGCACGTTGAGCTCGAATGGAATCATCGTGCCGCCCGCGTTTTCGTAGAATCCCACGGCAATGTCGGAGTCGTTGATGCCCCAGATCTCCGTCATGGCGTAACTACCCTTGCCTTGGTTAGGATCGTGCATCACCGTCCACAGCGAATCGGTTCGAACGAAAGCATAGATTCCGTCATGCTTCTTGGGGTCTAGCACGAAGCCCGCGATAATCTTGTTGCTCGTTACGCTCGTGGCAAACGTCCCTTGAGCGTCGGGATCGTCCATTTCATGAAGTTTGGTCCACGGTGGCGACGCGTTATAGCTCTGCCAAATCGAGCTCCCCGACCCGCCTCCCCAGACGCCGACGATCTTCTCGCGCTGGTTGATGCCCGTTACTTGATTGGTCTGTGAATTTGGGTCGTCCACGACGACGAATTTGAACGAAATCGGCGTCGGCGTCGCGCTTGCCGGCCGCGTCGACGGCTCGAACTGGTGGGACAAACCATTGGGCGTAGATGAGGCGCACGCCGCTAAGGCTAGGCTTGATAAGCCAAGCGCGATCGCGGCCGATCCGTAGAGTGGCGACCTCCCAATTGAGGTCGCCTTGCGAAATAGAGGCCGCACAGGATTTCTCCTTCGTAGCTAGGGCTCCATCATCGCACCGCATGGGCTCTCTTTCAATACGCTGGGCCCGCCCGGGCGCGACTCTAACTAAACGTTGATTCTTCGTTAACGCATTAACGCCGTCACTAGCCGCCCGGTGGCCCTAGTCGCCGAATCCCGCCATGGACGTCGCAAACTGCGGACGGTGATAGGTGCCGGCACAGCTCTCCACGTCAAGCTCTTTCGCGCTGCCCGCGCTCACGAACTCGGAAACGAGCCGGTCGCTGCACTCCGTCTCGGTGCCGTGCGAACCGTTGCGAATCAACAAGATACGCGCGTTGGGCAGATACGGCAGCGCTTCTCGAGCGAACTTCGCCGGACTCGTCGGATCGTCGCTTCCGGAAATCATCAAGATCGGCGCGTCGCTGCGCACCGGCTCGGCAAAGGCAGCCGGTACGGGATTCACATTCCAGATGCGGCAGGCTCGCTGCTGCGCGCGGACGCGAAGTTCTCCCTCGAACGAATGCGCGCTTGTGCGCAAGATTTCGGCCTCGGTAATGAACGGGCCGTCCTCCGCGCAGGTCACCGAAAGGTTGAGCCCTTCGGCCAGCAGCGTTGTGAAGCCGCGGCTGACGACGTCGACCATCGTGGCCAGCGGCGCGTAGTTGCCGCGATAGGCCCGATCGATAATGAACGGCGCGTACTTTGCGTTCTCCGGATAGTAGAGCAGCTGGCGCAGCCGGTCGGTAAAGACTTCCTTCGACAGGTGCACGACGGTAATGCGTTTTGTCGTCGTGTCGCGCAGCGGTACGCTGATGTCTCCCTTTTCGAAGCGCCGGGCGAGCGCTTCGAAATGGGTCCCAAGGGACGGAAAGTTCCGATTGCAGTCCGCCTCCGACTCGCATTCGGCGATCAGCCGGTCTATCGAAAGCTGCGCGCCTTGCGCGTCCTGCAGCGGGATGATGATGAAGTGCGGAGGCGCGACGCCGATGAGCACCAGGCTCTCGACGCTGGACGGATGGCGCCGCGCGTAATCTAGGAAGAACGTCGTTCCGTACGATCCGCCGTTGAGCACAAGCCTGGGGTAGCCGAGCGCCGCGCGCAAATCGTCTAAGTCGTCGGCAGCCATTGAGGTGGTGTAGAGACTCAGGTTGGCGCGCGTCGCCAGTTCGGCGCGGCACCGTTGCACCAGCGAATCGGGCCACAGCTGGCGGAAGTAGAGTTGGGGCCTGCCGGCGGGTGCGAAGTCGCAAGGCAGCGGCGCCGATTCGCCGGTTCCGCGATTATCGACCAGCAAGATATCGTACCGATCGTGCAGCGTTTGGAAATAGCGGAAAAAGAGGCCGTCGGCGATGGCGCCGGCCGTGACCGTCGAGGATGCGCCCGGCCCCCCGGGATTAAAGGCGAGGGCGCGCCCTGACGGATGTTCGGCCTTGATGACGATAAACTTGAGCGCGATGACGCGTCCCGATCGGGCGGTACGATCCTCGTAGACGGTATAGGTGCCGCAGGTCGCTCCGAGCTTCGCCTTACCGACGGTACATGCGGCGGCGTGGAGCTGACCGGCAAGCAAAGCAACGGCCAACATGAAGTGATCTTATCGCAGAGGCCGCGCAGACCAATCAGGGCGGGGTCAAGATCCCCTCAAAAACCGCATTGCGCCGCTATCGACCGGTGCCGGCCTCGTTAGGATTTAGGTATCCCAACGAACCCGTGCGTGTTGCCGGCCGTGTCGACATACGAACCGGATATCCATTGGCTGCTGTTAATGCCGGTAAGCTTGGTGGAAACGGCGTAGGATATGTCGACCGACTGCCAGATGCGGCTCCCCGAGCCCGCGGTCGGATGCGTCAGGATGAAGCCGTGCAAGTTGCCGCTAGCGTCTTGGTACTGACCCGCGATCTGGTTGTCAAAGTTGATGGCCCAAGCCCAAGTGTTGGCTGCACCTGGATAATTCAACGTATAGTACGTGCTGTTCTGCAGATAGAATCCCTCGCTGCTTCCGTTATTGAGCACCTCGGTGCCGCAGAGGTTCCCCTTCGCGCTGATGCCGGTCGCCTCGGCGCTGTTCGCGCCGGGTGGGTTGAGATTGCTGAAGTCCTCGGTGACGATGTTGAACTTAAAGGGAATCTCTACGCCCGAGCTGTTCGTGTAGTAGCCGACCGCGTACCCGGAGTCGTTGATTCCCAAAATCTTGGTGACCGCATTATCGCCGTTGCCTTCTTTGCTATCTTCGAGCAGCGTCCAGATGCCGTGGGACATGATGAAGGCCCAGATACCGTTGAGCTGGTTGGGATTGATGACGTAGCCGGCGACAAGCCCGTTTCTGCCGAGACTCGTCGCGACAGTTCCCTCGGCTCCCGGATAGTTCATCCCGCGGAACTTCGTGTACCCCGGTTGCGAACTGTAGCTCTCGGGAATATTGCTGGCCGAACCGCCCCCGAAGGTCCCGACGATTTTGCCGCGCCCATTGATTCCCGTTACTTCGTTCTGGTTCGAGTTCGGATCGTCAACCGTTTGAAACTTGAAAGGAATCGGTGAGGACGTCGCGAGTGCGTGCGTATGCTGGGAGGCCACCGGCACGGCGCCCGACGACGACCCCGAGGGCCCATTGCACGCCGATAAGACTAGGATGGAAAGCCCGAGCGCTGATGCACCCGAAGCAAAGAAGAATGTCTTGAAATAAAACGTGACTTTCATGAAGCTCTCCATGGTCGCAGTAACAAAAAATCCCCTAGACATGAGATAAGAACGCCCGTGGAAGAATCCAGGGCTAGGTGTGTCCCATCATCGCGCTATGCCGGGCTAGGGTGCAAGAAGACCGGTGCCGCGGCGGGGCGATTCTAACTCAACGTCGCGCATTGTTAACGCGTTAACGCCGGGTCTACTCGTCGTCTACGGGCTCGTACGACGGCCGCTGCCTTTGGAAATACTGCCGGGAGTATTGGGCCGGGATTACCCTGAACGCTCGGGGCTTCTGCCGGAAGGCGAAGCAGTCGGCGATGCTGTTGGCGCGCACGTCGGTCGTGCCCAACCTGCCCAGGCCGAAGTTATCCTCGACGAACTTTAGGATACTACCGAATTCGTACTGCGTGTGCGAGATATAGCCGCCTTGACTCGATTGCCCCTGTTTATCGTATGGCGACACGACGAGCATCGCCACGCGGAAACCCAGTCCCCCCCAGTCGTCTTGGAACGGCGGCGGCACGTGATCGTAAAAGCCGCCCCAGTCGTCCCAGACGACGACGATCGCCGTCGACGGCCAATACGAGCTCTGCCCGACGGCGTTGACGATGCTCGCTACCCACGACGGTCCGGTGTCGGAGCCTTGGCCGGGATGATCGGAGTTCTTGCGATCGGGAATGATCCACGAAACGGCGGGCAGCGCATTGTTCGAGATGTCGGTAAAGAACTGCTTATTGGAATCGGTTACGTTGACGCCCCACTCGGGGCCGTAACGCACCGCCGAGATCGCGTCGAAGGCGTTCCAGAGGCCGCCTTCGTTGCCGAAGACCGGCGGCGAGTAGTACTTCCACGAAACCTTTTGCGCATCGAGCAGATCGCGCATCGTCTCATACGCGAAACACGGAAACGGTCCCTTATGGTACTTGAATACGAGCTCGCCTGAAACATATTGCAGCAGGGAAGTGACCGTTCCCTTCGGCGCGTCGCATCCCCACGGGGTAGAATCCGGATTTTCGACGATGCTCTTCGTCTGGGCCTTATCGATGAGGGTCGCGCCGGCGATGAGATCCTGGTGCGCGGTGAAGCTGCCGCTGCCTTGCGTTTGGAACGTCTGATCGGCCAGAACGTAAGTCTGAGCGATGTCCCAATACGGCTTTATTTGGGTGGGATTGACGTATTGGTACGGCGCCGTCTCCTTACCCGGACAGTGTCCACTGCCGCCCTCGGAGTTAAAACCGTCCATCTTACCGCCGTCGTAATCGCTCAGATAGCGGTTATAAGAATGGCGCAGATCGCAACGCACTTTGAGAGACGACTTCTTCAATGGGATGTATTGATAGCCGCTGCCGTTTTTCGAGCGCCCGATAGTGGTTCCATCAGCGCCCGGAAATGTGGCGAAAAGATCGTCGAAGCTGCGATTCTCTTGAATGACGATGACGACATGAGAGATCGGGCTCGAACCGCTGGAAAGGAGCGTGAGGCGCTGGCCGTTAGCGGCTGCAAGGCGCTGCGTCCCCGGTGCGGCAGGGAGATCCGATCCGCCGCAGGCCGCAAGTACGAATGGAATGAGAACTACCAACGCAACGCCCCGCAACCTCACACGGCGATTATGCAATGCGACAATGCATTTATCCGCCTGCGCGGCGGCCTCGCTCGATTAAATCGAAGCGCGGCGCTAAAAGGCGACACGCAAGCCGGCGCTAAGCTGGCCGCTAGACCGTTCGCGATGGCAAAAACATTGAGGAAAGTATCTTTTATGGCGCTCCGCGAGCCGGCGCTCGGGGAACTACCTCGGCCGGTGGGTCATCGCGATTCGCCCTCCGTCCCTCGACTAGCCTTGGCGGCAGCGCACCACCAGGGCGTGTTCTTTGACGAACTTCTTCCAGGATTTCCCGCCGCGCGTAGCCGCGAACCGGCTGCGACAGGCGATGAGGATATGCGCCGTTACCAGCGCGTCGCCCAGCGCTCGATGAACCGAGAACGATTCACCGGCTCGATCGTCGATTTCTAGAAACTGCCGGAGCGTTTGATTCTTATGGTTCGGCGCTTCGGGGAAGAGGGTACGCGCCAGGCGCATCGTGCAGAGTGCCTCGGGCGCTACCCACGGACCGACGAAAGATAGATCGAATCGCGCGCTGTGCGCGGCGACGATGCGGCCACGGCAGAGCCGGCGCGCGTACTTGAGCGCCGGCTTGAGGCTCGGCGCGCGGGCGACCATCGCGTCGGTGATGCCGTGAACCGCGGTCGCTTCGGCCGGAATCGCGCGGCCGGGGTTTACCAGCGTGCTCCAGCGCGCGACGATCTGATCGCCCTCAACTTCAGCGCAACCAATCTCGACGACACGGTCGGACACCGGACTGAAGCCGGTGGTCTCGACGTCGATCACACAGTAACGTTCCCCGTGCATGGCGCCAGGATAGAGGGGTCGCGTGCCACCTGTATGGCATTGTGCAAGGGCGCCCCTCAGGGGCGAGAGCGAATCTCCATCCAGTTCCCGGGTTTGGCCAACGGGACGAAACCAAAGCGGGCGTAGAGTCGGTGCGCGTTACGCGTCGCCAAGGTCCAGCGCCGCACGTCGCGGAGCTGTGGATCGGCCAGCACCGTCTCCATCATCCAAATGCCGAGACCGTTACCCCGATGTTCCTCGTCGACGATGACGTCGCAGACCCAAGCGAAGGTCGCATAGTCCGTTACGACGCGCGTCAGTCCGATCTGTCGTCCGTTCGACGCATCGTAGAGACCAAAACAGCGGGAGTTGCGCAAGGAGACTTCTGTGCTTGCGCGCGTGCGGTCCGCCGCCCAGTAGCTCGTGCGTATCAACGCTTCGACTCGATCGAGATCGAGGCGCGCCGGATCGGTGCTGATTTCATATCCGTCACGCCGCGCTTCGAATATCGCGTCGTTCATTTTATTGCCGTCGCAGCCGCTGTAGCAGGACGAATGGGTTGGTGCCGGCCGTTGCCGGGCCGTCCCAGCGCAAAACGGCGCCGCGCGTTGCCGGTTGAGCCGGCGAGCGCGCAACGCCGTCGATTACTCCGCTCGATCACGCCGTTAGCGCCGACAGTGCGGCGACGAACGCGGCGGCCGAGCACGACGTCACATCGGCGTGAGCGAGAGCGTCGTAGTATCCAGCTGGTAGTTGCCCGCTCCAACCGTGTTGTTGGGGTTCGCGCAGATGACGCTGTTTTCCGGACCGTAGACGACTACTTCGCCCGAGCCTCCGCACTCGACTTGTACGAGCCCGTAGTTAGATAGAAATGTGGAGCCCGGCGTATTCGGCTCGACGTGATACGAGTTGTAGGTAGTCCCATTCGACCCTACGATTGACCCGTATACGGCCGCCGACGTGACGCCGACTGCCATCGCACCCCAGAAGCCTCCGCCGTAGTAGCCGGACGCAGGATACCACGCGTTTCCGCCATTCCAACCGTAGGCTCCGCCTCCGCCATAGACCGGATTGTTGATCGAGTTGTTGTTCACGTTGACGTTGTTATTGACGTTCTTATTGCCGTTATTGTTGCCGTTGTTGTTGCCGTTATTCTTGTTGTTGCCGTTGTTCTTGTTGCCGTTATTCTTGTTGCCGTTGTTCTTGTTGCCGTTGTTCTTGTTGCCGTTGTTCTTGTTGCCGTTGTTCTTGTTGCCGTTGTTCTTGTTGCCGTTTTTGCCATTGCCGTTTTTGCCGTTGCCGTTTTTGCCGTTGCCGTTTTTGCCGTTGCCGTTTTTGCCATTGGCGTTATTGCCGTTCCCGCGGTTGCCGTTATTGCCGTTGGCCCGGTTGCCGTTATTGCCGTTTCCGCGGTTGTTGTTACCGTTGCCGCGGTTGCCATTATTGCCGTTACCGCGGTTGCCGTTGTTGGCTACGCTGTTACCGCGATTGCCGTTATTGCCGCGATTACTGCTGCCGGCGTTCCCTCGATTACCGCCCGCCGACGGCCCTGACTTATCGTTGGCAAGATTGAATCCCGAGCCCGAAGACTTGCCGGAAGAACGTGACCCGCCCGAAGACTTGCCGCCGGATGAGCGTGACGCGCCGGACGAGCGTGAGCCGCCGGATGAGCGTGACGCGCCGGACGAGCGTGAACCGCCGGAGGAACGTGATGCGCCGGAAGAACGCGACCCGCCGGAAGAGCGTGACGCGCCGGAAGAACGCGACCCGCCGGAAGAGCGTGACGCGCCGGAAGAACGTGACCCGCCGGAAGAACGCGACGCGCCACCGCCCCCACCGCCGCGCCCGCCACCACCGCCGCCGCCACCGCGTCCGGCCGAAGCTATCGCCGGCTGCAACGCCAGCAGAATCGCTATGACTACGCAAAAGTACTTCATTACTTCACCACCTTATCGATACGCCCGGACAGATTGACGTACGTACCCTTCTTGGTAGTGATCGAGAGAAGCACGCTGTGAGGCGCAACCTTCATCGTCGAGAGCACCAGAGTTTGCGGGTCGTCGGTCGAGTTGACGTAGAGCGTACCGCGTTGAAAATCGAGCGGGCTGGTCTCGCCAGCCTGCACGAGCGACGCGCTCGTAATGTAGCAGACGAGAACCTTTTCCTGTTCATTGCACGCTGCGCGATTGATCACCAGCGTGCCTTTCCCGTCTGCCGAAGTCATGTAGAGCGCGTTGTGGATGACCTTGATCTCAACGTCGTCGTAGACGTTGGTGTGGCCGTCGGCCTGCACGATCGTGATCGTTCCCGTCGCTCGCGCAGTCGCCGTGGTAAAGGCGACCGACGCGGTGAGCGCGACCAGGACTGAGAGCGCCGCGGCGCAGCCCCATGACGAAAATTGCCTATTCATGCTTGGGGGTTCTCCAGCCAGGGGATTCCTCTTGCAAGCTGTCGCCGGGTCGCGGCGGCCGGGGGCTTCAGGCTTTCTTCATGCCCCCTTTTTACGATGGACCAACGGTACGAGGTGCCGCGTCGTAACGAGGCAGCAGAGTCTGGGGGAACCGAACGGCGCGGCATCTCTGCCGTTTTTATTTGGGGCCGGCTTCGCCGCCCGGAGCGCCCACAAAGGGGCCAAGCGAGCCCGACGGAAGCGCCTCGGGGTGCGCTAGGTACGATGAGATCAGCGCGGCAAATCCCGCATCGCTCATCCCGCTGGTAACGCGCAACCGCGTCAACTCGTACGGCGAATCGCGTTGCGTCCGAAACGAGGGATCGGTAGTGAAACCGAAGAGCAGGCCGGCCCGCTCTTCGATCGTGATCGTTTGCGCGTCGAAGTCGCCGCTGGGATAGGCGTACGCCTGCACCGCATCGTGGAGATGGCCTTGCAGCGAACGGATGCAGTCGTCGATTTGGTACTGCTGGGCGGCCGCGTTTAGCAGGGCGAGATCGACGTGATCGACGCCGTGGCATTCGATCGACATGCCTGCCCGGTGCATGATGTCGATCTCTTGCCACGACAGGTGGTGTGCCTTGCCGACGTTCCCGGTATTGACGAAGAAGATTGCACGGTCGCCGAGCCGCTGCAGGATCGGGAACGCGTAGCGGAACTGGTCGCCGTAGCCGTCGTCAAAGGTAATGAGAACGGCACGTTCGGGCCTGCGGCCTGCGGCAACGTCGCGCTCGAGCTCGTCTATCCCGATGGTACGCAGACCCTGGGCGTGGAGATAACGGAGCTCGGCCTCGAACTGCGACGGTGAGACGGTCAGGGTCCGCGAGGTGTGGTCGGCCGGCGACGACACGTCGACCCGGTGGTACATCAGTACCATGGGAATGGCGAGTAGTACGGCGAGTAGGGCGCTCACGATTCTTTACACTACCTTATACCAAAGGCTAAATCACGGGTCTAGCCCGAACGCCCGGCCCGGCCTGCGGTTCTCTTGGCTCCCGGCGATTGCGTGAACGCGCAGCCGCTACTCGACGCGCAGCGGGGCCTCTTCAACTTGGCGGTCGCCGGGCGTGTTGCGAGCGATGATGTAGAGCTCGTACCAATGCCGGCGCGAAAGCGGCGGAAGCTCCAGCACGTGGGTGTGAAAGCGATAGATACCTGGGCCGACGTGCGTGCTGTTTATTGAAAATGCCGCGGTACGAACCTCGACCGACGCGACGTTGGAACTGGCGACGATCGTGCCGTCGAACCACGTCCCCGGCTCGATGGTGAGCGTCGAGAACCACATCGCGACGATCCTCGGCGGCGCGTTCGGAAGCTCGACGGGCGCGGTGGGCATCGTTTGCGGCTGATGCTCCGAAACGATGAGATTCGACGGAACGGCTACCGGCCGCGACGAACATGCGGACAGGAGCGCGCCGCACGACGCCGCGAGCAATACTAATAAGGCGTAGCGAAAAGGGATTCGAGCCGAGTCGAAGGATGATTGCCGATAGATGAAGTTGATGGATTTGCTTTCCGCTCGGGAAGCAGCGGAGCCTTCCGCGCCTCGATTCGACCTCGTCGAACCGGCCGGTACGCCCACCCGTCTCGATTGGCTTATCACGCTTGCCGGCTTATGGATCGTTACGGGACTCTTCATCGACGCGCATCAACACCTATTTCTCGCGGTCGAGTCGTTCCTCAATCCTTGGCACATGACGATGTACAGCGGCGCGGTCTTCGCCGCGGTCGTGCTTGCGATCGAGGCCGCCCCGAACTATCGGCGCACGGGTTCGTTCTGGAAGGCGCTTCCGCCCGGATACGTGCAAAGCGCCTTCGGCGTTGCGGGATTGCTGCTGGGCGGCGCCTTGGATTTCGTGTGGCACGCGGTCTTCGGGTTCGAGCATCAACTCGATCTGCTTTTGAGCCCGCCGCATCTCTTTCTGCTCACCGGACTCTTCTTCTTGATTACCGGGCCGGTGCGCAGCGGGCTGCTGCGCCGCGACGAACCGAACTTGTTCGCGCAACTGCCGATGCTGATCTCGCTCGGGCTCGCTTTCGAGATCATTCAGTTCGTGACGCAATACGGCTTCTACCCCGAAGCGCTAATGCGCGATCATCCGCTGTCGCAGATCACCCATCAGAACGAGCAGTTTACGCTTTCGGTGTTCCTTTACTATCGGCAAGCGCTCGAGATCGCGATCGTCATCTGGCAAAGTTTGCTGCTCGCCGCCGTCGTGTTGTATCTCGCGGTGAATAAGCGGCTGCACTTCGGCGCCGTCGCGATCTTGTGCGTCGGCGTGAAACTTTGGATCGGAGGCGAGCTCTCCACCGATTTGCTCGAACTCGTTCTGGTCGTGCTCGCCTCCCTCGCGGCCGGGTTGCTCGGCGATCTGCTGGTTGCCAAGCTGCGGCCGTCGGCGCTCCGTCCCAATGCCTTCCGGCTTCTCGGCTTCGTCGTTCCGGCGGCGTACTTCGCGGCATATTTTGCTTTTGCCGTCCCGCTCTTCGGCGGCACGTGGTGGGACGCAAGCTTCGTCTTCGGATCGATCGCCGAAGCGGGCATCGTCGGCCTCTGCGTCAGTCAGCTGCTGCTCGCGGGATCGCACAACACTCCCCTCACGGCATGAGACTCTACCCAAGCGCGTACATCTTCGCGCTTGCGACGGCCATCCTGCACCTCGCTCTCGCCCATCGCTTCGGTTATTACCGCGACGAGCTGTACTTTATTGACTGCGCAAAACATTTAGCGTGGGGCTATGTCGATCAGCCGCCGCTGGTCGCAATCGTAACGTGGCTAACGGCCCCAGTGGGTTACCCGGTTTGGGGTCTTCGCTTCTTCCCCGGCCTGCTCAGCGGCGTAACGCTGCTGGCCGGCTGCGCGATTGCCAAGGAGCTGCGGGGCGGCGCGTTCGCGCAAACGCTCACCGCTCTGACGATCTTCTTCGCTCCCGGGTTGATCGGCATCGCCTACGGACTCTCGACCGAGTTTCTTTCACCTGCCTCCTGGACGGTACTGATCTACCTCACGATCCGGCTGGTCAAAACGAAGGACCTCCGCTACTACATGCCGATCGCGCTCGTCGTTGCGCTCGCGCTCTACGCCAAGTACTCGATTGCGGCGTGCGCCGTTGCGCTGGCCATCGGGCTGCTCGTTACCGGGCAAGCGCGGCTGTTGCGCTCATGGTGGCTGCTCCTTGGTGTTGCACTGACGGTCGTCCTCGTGCTGCCCAACGCGTTGTGGCAGATCAATCACGGATTCCCGATGCTCGAAGTGCTGCATAACGATCAACTCAACCGGCACGCGTTGCGCAACGGCATGGCCGACGAATCTCCCAATCGCTGGGTCAATGCGCTCTATATGTTCGGCTTGCAGTTCGCCTATCAAAACCCGCTCTATGCTTTGTTTTGGGTCTGGGGGCTGATCTGGCTCTGGCGCGAGCGCGCCTACCGCTTCTTGGCCGTCGCTTATCTGATACTCTTGGGGATGCTGATCCTGACGATCGGACGCGGCTACTACATTCAAGGCCTCTATCCGGCGTTATTCGCCGCCGGCGCCGTTGCCATCGAAGGAGCGCTGCGCACGCGGCCGCGCTGGCTGAGTCCGGCGATACTCGCAGCCGTCGCCATCGCCGGGCTGCCGATGTTTCCGCTCTCGATTCCGGTGTTGCCGCTGCCCGCGTACATGGCCTACGAGCGCGCCATCGGTCTGAGCCGTCCCGCGCCTCCGGACGGCAAGAGCCATCTCATCAATCCGATGTTCGCCGATCAATTGGGCTGGAAGACGATGACGCAGATGGTTGCCGGCGCCTATTGGGCGCTGCCTCCGCGACAGCGCGCGATCACGGCCGTCTTCGCCGATCGCTACGCGTACGCCGGGGCCCTTAACTACTACGGACCTCGCTACGGCCTGCCGGCGGTCATCAGCCCGATAATTCTTACTATCTCTGGGGTACCCGCGGGTACAGCGGGAAGTCGATGCTGGCCGTCGGCGCCACGGACTACTATCTGCTGCTCCACTGGTTCGGAAGCGTCCGTCAGATTGCGGTCTATCGTAACGACTACCGCTGGATGCTCGAGGGTCCGCTGCCGATCTATCTCTGCACGCAGCCCCGCGTGCCGCTGGTGGCGATGTGGCCAGCGTTCAAATACTACGGCCTTTAGCGCTGCGCCAAGCATTTTGGAAGGAATCGCTTTCGAGCGCGTGTGACGTAGAGAGGACTTATGGAAAACGTGCACGCGGAACGCTCGGCGGGATGGTCCGTCCTCTGCTACGTCGGCGTTCTAGTTCTGGCGACGCTGCTCAACGGGGGCATGCCGTCGACGCACATCAGAGCCTCGGACGTCGCCTTAGCGCTCGATTCGCACCGCTCCGCGCTGCTCGTGGGCGCCTGGCTGACCTTTCCGGCGATGGCATTCTTCCTCTGGTTTTTGGTCGGCCTTCGCAGCTACCTGAGTCGCGCGCGGGAGGGACGCCAAGAGGGGCTTCCGACGTTTGCCTTGATCGCCGGAGTCGTGATGATGGCCTGCGCAATTTTCGCCGCGGCCCTCTCGACGGCCGCAATCTACGCCTCGCCGGATACCTTCAAAGATAACGCTCTGGCCGGCATTTACGATACGTTCGTCTTCATGCAGGGCGGCCTGGGGTACGCACCGGTTTCCGTCTTTCTGTTAGCCGCGGCGCAGCATGCGCCGTCACGAATCGGCGCCGTCGTGGTTATCGAGCTTAGGTTATCTCGCGGCGGCGGGCGCCGCCATTGCAACGTGCTCGATCTTCTTCCAAGACGGATTTATGGCGCCGGGTCAGACAGGCCCTGGGTTTTTCGGCGCGTTACCGGCGGCGATTTGGCTGGTGGCAACCGGCATCATTCTGATCCGTCACAATAGCCGCAGTTCCGGATCGGCGAGCACGTCGGCGCCATCGTAGTTAGCGTTATTGACGCGCGCTGACACTTCGCGCACGACCATTTTCTCGGCATCGAACGGACGCAAGATCGTGCCTGCAACTTCCGGCGGCAACGGTTCGGGATCGAGCCATAAATCGACGTTCTCCGGTGCGAGTATGACCGGCATGCGATCGTGCACGGGAGCGACCAACACATTGGGCTCGCACGTCACGATGTCACAGCAAGCGTCGCCGTCGAGCGGATCCCAAAGACCGGCGAAGGCGAACGGCTCGCCCGAGCGCAGCGTGTAGTAATAGGGCCGGCGGTCGCGCCACTCGTAAAAACCGTCGGCGAACTCGATGCAGCGCCGGCGAATCGGTCGACGCCACGAGGCCAGCGACTCGGCGCGCACGTTGATGCGTCCGCGGATCCCCCAAACCATCGGTTCGACCGTATCGCGGCCGTCGTTGCGCACGCCTAAAACGCGCTGCGCCGGCGCGACGTTATAGCGCGGCAGTTTGGTTTCGCTGAACTCCGGCCAGCGAAATCGCGGAAACGCGCTACGCAGCGCCTCGGGCTTGGTCAGCGTGAATCGTCCGCACATACCGGCGTGATGGTTCGGCGTCGCAGCCGCGGTGGTCTGCAGGGCACAGCCTACCCCCTGCCCGCTCGTTGTGGCATAATGGGACGGTCCGTTTCTCTTAAACCGGAGGAAATCTCGTGTTCTATCGCTCCCTCGTAGCTTCTCTTGCTTTCGCGCTCGCCGCACTTCCATCGATGGCTCCGTCTCAGGGCGGCGCGCATCCGACGCTTGCCGTATTGGACTTTTCCACGCAGGGGCTTACCTCGGATTGGTACGGCTCGTTTCAACCCGGCGTGGCACTGAGCGATCTGCTCACCGACCGCCTCGTCAACGGCGGCCAATTCAACGTCGTGGATCGCAGCCGCCTCAATGCGGTGACCGGCGAACATCAGCTGAGCGCGAGCGGCGAGGTCGATCCGCAGACGGCGATCAAAGCCGGGCACATGATCGGCGCGCGCTACTTGGTGTCCGGCAACATCTTGCAGTTCGATCAAACCGGTGCCAGCGGAGCGAACGCGGGCAGCCTGCTACCGGGCTATCTCGGCGCTGCCGCCGGCGGCGTGTCGACGCATCGCGTAACGATCAAAGTCGCGGTTCGCGTCATCGACTCGCGCACCGGCCAGATCATTGCGAGTTTCTCCGACGAAAAGACGCGCTCGGGCACGTCCTCGAAGACGCGCGCAGGCGGTTTCAGCGGCTACGCTGCCGGTTCGTACAACAACCAGCAGTTCGTCAATAGCGACATGGGGCATCTCATCGACGACGAGGCCACTACAATCGCGGCGAAGCCTGACCCACGCAAGTTCAACTCTGGTCCGGCCACACCGTCGCTGACCGGTCACATCGCCGGAATCGACGGCGCCAACGTGATCGTCGACATCGGAGCCAATCGCGGCGTGCAGGTCGGTCAGATCTTCGACATCGTCAAAGTGAAGTCGCTGGTCGATCCGACTACGCACCCAAATTCTCAAGGTAAATGAAAACGTCGGCAAGTTGCAGATCGACACGGTGAGCGAGAATGCCTGGGTCGGTCACGTCATCTCCGGCCGCGCCGGCGGTTCGCCTGACGATCACCTCGCAGCCGTAAGGGTTACGCCGTACCGGTAATGCGGGCGACGACGCGCTCGACCATCACGACGCGCGTCTTCGTCCACCGGTCGTGCAAGAGTTCGCGGCGCCAGACCAGGCTCAGCAGCATGATTACCGGCCACAGCGTGAACACGAAATGGAGGTTCTGCGCGATGGTACGCAGGATGCTGGGTTTGCCGTAGTCGATGGTTACTACGCGCAAGCCGGCGATCATCATGCCGAACGTCTGCCCCGCGAGGATCACCAACACCGCGAGGTAAATCGGCAGCCAGAGAAACACGCCCAGATGAGCGATGGCGTTGGCGATGTAGGTCGCCAAGGCATCGATGTTGATCGGAACGTTCTGTCCGGCAACCCTGACGGCCGCACCGCGGGTCGACGAACTCACCACGCTGCCGCCGAACGACGTGATGATCGCCGTGACGATGACGCCGTCGATGCTGAAGGCGGCAAAGCGCCGCCACCAACCCGCGCAGTCGTTACGCGTCACGCGGAAGGCACCCGGTGCCGCCAGCGCCGGCGGCTCCTCGCTGCGTTCGCGCAAGAACCATTCCTCGGCGTTGGCGTAGGTGCTGGTCGCAATAAAACGGCGCAGCGAGGCGATGCGCTGCGTCGCGTAAGGCTCGCTGCTGAGCCACGATCCCCAGCGCAGCACCGAATCGGCTTGAATCTCCGCGTCCTGCTCGGCGAAGGCTTCGTAATCCACGCGCCGGCCAACTTCGTGAAACGCCGCGATGCCCGTGCCGCGCGAATCGTTCGCGTCGAGCGAACCGCAGCACAGCAAACCCACCTTGTCGCAGGTCAGCGCGCAACGCCGCAGCCACGCCGAAGATCAGCGAGACGATCGGGTTCTCGTTTCCATTGACACTGAGAAGAGAATGAAAGCGCGTGTGACCGGCAGCGATATGCCCGAGCTCGCGAGCAGTACATGAAGGAAAGCTCGTCGTCGGCAAAGAGCTCGATCCAGTGACTCGAAAGCACCAGCGCGTAGGGCTCGCCGAAGCCCAGCGCAACCACCGGTACGTAGTTGTCCTCGCGGACGAAAATCAGCGGCATCGGTATTTCGAGCGCCGCGCAAGCAGCCTTGACGATGGTAAAGACGCGCGGATACTGACGCTCGTGTA
>CAVSQP010000007.1:0-13802 GCA_963730125.1 Vulcanimicrobiota bacterium
CTTCGTGAAGGCGAACGGGCCGGCGCTCGCCGGTGAGCTGCAGCGCGACCGCGGAGCGCGAGCGCCTTGCCGTTGCGCTGAAACTCGCCCGAGGCTACGCGTTGGTACAGGGCGGCGGCCCGAAGCGAGGCCGTACGCCTGCATGGGCTCGCGCACGAGTGCGTCTTCCACTGCGGCGGTGCTCTCGGCGGCGCCGAGTCCGCCGGCAATTCGGGCGAGATGGCGTTCGGCGAGATGGCGCCGCCTAAAAAGCGTTCTCTCTACGAAGCGCTCCACGTTGCCGTAAAGTGCGTCGAGTGAGAACGCGACGCCGATTGCGGCGAGCGCGACTAAAAAAATCGCGACCCCGCTGTGCTCGAGGATGCGTCCGGCGACCCACTCGATCAGTGCGAAAAAAGCAAAGATCGTGGCGCTGACGATGGTGTAGACGAGCGTGCGGCTCACCACGAACGAGAAGTCGAATACGCGCTGCCGCACGACGCCGTAGGCGATTGCAAACGGCGCGCATGCATAAAGCAGCATTCGCGGTCCAAATCAACCAATCCGACGTTGCGAGCGAATAGGTCGTTTCCCAGTACCGCGCCCATGAGGCAGCCGAGCTGAACAGCGTTAAGAGTATTCCGGCGATCACCCATTGCAGTCGTTGCCGCTGCCATGCCGGAGATCCGAGATAGGTCGCCGCCAGCGTCGCGCCGGCGACGGCGAAGAGCGCGAGCGCGCCCCACGTCGATCCTAGCGACATCCAATGCGACGGCGCCGCGCCATAAAAGAGCGACGTCGCATCCCAGGCGAGATTTGGAACGGCAAAGATTGCGCCGACCGGTATCGCCAGCCGATCGAGCCACTTGCGCCAGCCGGTCGGCCAGTCGTCGGGGAAACGCGCCGCGAAAACGACGAGTCCGATCGGTCCGGCGATGTCGAGAATATCGGTTGCCAACTGCGTATACGGAAAGAGCCACTCAGGAAAGCGGTAGAGCGTGACGTTCGTGGCCGAGCAGAGGTAGAGGAATAGCCCCCACGTCATGCGGCTCGGCCGGCGCAGCAGAATGGCAAGCGCGACGATGATATACGCAAAACCGGTTAGCCGCAAAAACGAGGTTAGCAGAGAGAACTGCGCGCGTCCGGACGAGGCCGATGGAAGCGCTACCGCGTGCAGCGTAACGACGCGCGTCTCCGCGCCGCGCTCGAGCGTGAACCTAACGCTTTCGCCGATGCGCGCCGGTTGGTACTCGAGTCCGACGATGCGATCGTGCATTGTCGACTTGGTAAAGTCGAGTTGGTCGCCCGGCAGAATCCCGGCGCGCCCGGCCGGCGTTTCGCTGTCGACGGCTTTGACTCGGTGACCGTCGGTGTAAACCAGGTGATAGCCGAACGTCGTCGGCGACGCAAAGAGCTGGACCGTTGCCGCGACGTTCAATGCAAGCGCCATCGCGGCGGCAAGGAGAGCCGCCACGCGTTCGCCGGGGCGAAGGTGCCGCCGCCGTTCGAGCATCGTTGCTGCGGATTCTTCCGCCGCCGCGTGCGCACCCTGTGCAGGCGCCCGAACGACTTGGGAAAAGGACACCTTATGCCATCGTCGCCGTACGAGATTTTTCGCGCGCTGCACGAACGCGCGTCCGCTTTCATCCTGCCCAACGCTTGGGACGGGGGCTCGGCGGCGTTGCTGCGCCGCGCCGGTTTCGAAGCCTTGGGCAGCACGTCGCTGGGTCTTGCACTTTCGCTTGGGCGGCAAGACGGATTCCACGCCGTCTCGCGGGAAGAGGCGGTCGCGCACGCGGCGTTCCTCGCGCGGGTCTCGGGTCTCCCCGTCAACGGCGATCTGGAAGACGGCTTCGGGCCCGCACCGGAGGATTGCGCGCTGACCGTGCGCGCCTCGATCGCCGCGGGCCTCGCGGGCCTTGGCATCGAGGATACGACGGCCGATCCGCAGCGGCCGATTCACGATTTCGACGCGGCCGTGGAACGCGTGCGCGCCGCGGCACGCGAAGCGCGCGGACGCATCGTACTGACCGGGCGCACCGACAACTACCTTCACGGCCGTACCGATCTCGACGATACCATCCGCCGGCTTGCGGCATTTGCCGAAGCCGGAGCCGACGTTCTTTACGCGCCGTTCTTACCCGACATGGACTCGATCGTCGCCGTCGTGCGCGCCGTAGCCCCCAAGCCGGTCAACGTGCTCATCGGTCCGGAAGACGGTGACGTCACGCTGGCGCAGCTGTCCGCTGCCGGAGTGAAGCGCGTCAGCATCGGTGGTGCGCTTTACTTGCGGGCGATGACCGCGCTGGCGCAAACTGCAGAAGCGCTTTCGCGCGGTGAGCTCGCAGCCGCGCGCGGCGCAATACCCGGCAACGAGATCGAATCGCTCATGTCTCAATGACGTCGCTCTGGTCGCGGGTTCGCGCCTACTTCGCCGGCCTGGGCCCGGGGCTCATCAGCGGAGCGGCGGACGACGATCCGTCAGGTATTTCGACCTACTCCGTCGCCGGTGCAGCGACGGGATACTCCACGCTGTGGCTGGCGTTGATCTCGACCCCGATGATGTCCGTCATTCAAGGGATGTCTGCGCGCATCGCCATGGTCAACGGCGAAGGCCTTGCCGCGATCATACGCAAGGCGCTACCGCCGTGGCTCGCCTACGGGCTCGCCGGTCTCGTCATTATTGCCAATACGTTCAACGTCGGAGCCGACATCGGCGGAATGGCGGCCGCCGCGGGGCTGGTCGTACCGATTCCCGTCGACGCGCTGGTCTTTCTCTTCGGTATCGGGTTGATTGCGGTACAGACGTGGCTTTCGTATTCGACGATCGAGCGAATCTTCAAGTGGCTGACGCTTTCGCTCTTCGCGTATGTGGTGACCGCCTTTGTGGTGCGGCCGCCGTGGGGCGACATACTGCTCCACCTCGCGGTACCGCACATACATTTGGACGCCGTGTGGCTGGCGACGGTGGTTGGCGTACTGGGCACGACGATTACCCCGTATCTCTTCTTTTGGCAATCGGCCCTGATGATCGAAGAAGAGAAGGAGGCTGGAAAGACGACGCTTCGCAAGCGCCGCGGGACCAATGCGAAAGACGTGGCGGCGATGCATGCCGACGTCAACGGCGGCATGATCTTCTCGAACTTGGTAGCATTCTTTATCATCGTGACTACGGCGGCAACGCTGGGCGCGCACGGCAAGCACGATATCCAGACCGCACAACAGGCCGCCGAAGCGCTGCGTCCCTTGGCCGGGCGATTCGCTTCCCTGCTCTTCACGCTCGGCATGGTAGGCACCGGAATATTGGCGGTACCAGTGTTGGCGACGTCGTCGGCGTACGTTGCGGCCGAGACCTTCGGTTTCCGCGAAGGTCTGAGCGAGTCGCCGCGGCGCGCGCCGCTGTTTTACGGGATTATCACCGCTGGAATCCTTATCGGAATCGCGATGAACTTACTGCAGGTCGACGCCATCAAGGCGCTCTTCTGGTCGGCGGTGCTCAACGGCGTTGCCGCGGTTCCGCTCATTGCAGTGATCGTTTGGCTGGCGTCGAGCCGCAAGACGATGGGCGAATGGATTAGTTCGCCCATCGCTCGCGCTTGGGGATGGGGCACCTTCGCACTTATGGGCAGCGCGGCGGTCGGGATGTTCTACTTTATAATACGGCCAGGGTAGATTCGCTAGAAGGCGCCGATGCCGTTGGGCGTTCCGTTTCCGGTCGGTCCGTCGTATCCGGGTCCGGCCGTGCAGAGGAACGCGTGCTTACAGGATCCGTCTCTGCCCGAGGTGACGTCCCATAGCGATGCAGCCTTGGCATAGAGCGACTGCGAATAGTGGATCTTCCGTTCGTTGGCGGCCAGCGCGTACACGCCGGCGATAACCGGCGTAGCGACGCTCGTTCCGCCGACGGTAAACCATCCACCGCTCGGATAACTATCGTAAACGGCGACGCCGGTGCCCGGATCGGCCACCGCGGCGACGTCGTCCATGGCACGTCCGCGGCAACCTTTATGCGTCTGCCACTTCGGCTTCTCGAAGCGAAACTCGCAGCCGCTTCCCGTACCGGCCCACGCCGTTTCCGACCAACCGCGGCTTCCGCCGCCTTTCGTCAGCGTCGTGCCGCCGACGGCGATCACGGTGGGGAAACCGGCCGGCAAACCTACTTTGTATCCGGAATCGCCGCCGCCGGCCGTAATGATCGTGCCGGGATGATTGTAGTAACGCGACCCCCCCAGCGAACGGCCATTGTAGTTGATGTAGCTGTTGCTGACGACGTTGGCGCCGAGCTTCACCGCCTCATTCACCGCTTTGCCGAGGTCTTGCATCGAGCCTGAATCGCCTTCGACGAGAATGATATTGCAGTTGGGGCAGATCGCCGACGCCATGTCCACATCGAGCGACTCTTCGACGGCCCAACCCGCATCCGGCGGCGGATAGTTGCGTTGCTCTCCCCGCTGGTTGACTTTGGTGAAGCATGCGTTCGACGCGTTGCAGGCCGGAAGGCCGAAATAGGAACGATAAACGCTGAGATCATTGGCCGCATTAGGATCGTCGAACGCGTCGACGATCGCGATGGTTTGGCCCTTACCGCGGGTCGATGACGGGAGCGAATACGCGCTCTGCAAGTCGCTCGGACCGTAGCCGGCAACGAGACGGCTCGCCATGCTGTCGGTCCGGATCAACGCCAGGCAGCGTGCGGCATCGAGATTGCGAGTATCGGGACAGGCGCGCACGACGTTTGCGACGTGCTTGGCGCCGGCCGCGAGCCCCGGCGGGAGAGCCGTAGAGCCTGTATTGCCGCCGCAGGCTGCGAGCGTGACGAGGGCCGCCGATGCGGCGGCCGCATAGAGAAGCGAACGCAATTTGTGATACCTCCGAAGGGGTCTGACGTCTAGCCGGAGAGGAACCATCGCCTGCATCGTCAGAGACAGCAAACGTGCAGCCTCTCTTCACTGGGTCCGGTTCGCTGCGCGAGCCGTCCGAACGAATCTCCTTCTGGATGACGGCACTCTTGTCGCTTCCGGCCGCGCTGCTCATTGGTTACGTCTTGCACGAGTCGATCGGCGCCTCGCAGGTGGCCCTTTTTATCGTGCTCGCGATGGTCTACGTAACCCTCGCGCGAGGGCGCTTGCTCGGGTCCAGCGTGCGAGTACACGAGCGTCAGTATCCGCGCGTCTTTACCATCGTCAAGGCTGCTTGCGCGGCGCTCGAAATACCGATGCCGCTGATTTTCGTCCGCGAGGACAACTACGTACCGGTGGTTGCGCTGGGCTTCGGCGAGCCCTACGCGCTGGTACTTTCGAGTCACTGGATCGAGCTCTTTGCCGACGACGAGCTTTCCTTCATGATCGGCCGCGAGCTCGGGCATATCGCTGCCGGTCACACGCGCTTTCATTCTCTTCTCAGTGTCAACGGAAACGAGAACCCGATCGTCTCGCTGATCTTCGGCGCGTGGCTGCGGCGTTGCGCGCTGACCTGCGACAAGGTGGGTTTGCTGTGCTGCGGTTCGCTCGACGCGGCGATTCGCGCGATGGGCATCGCGGCGTTTCACGAGTTTGGCCGGCGCGTCGATTACGAAGCCTTCGCCGAGCAGGACGCGGAGATTCAAGCCGATTCGGTGCTGCGCTGGGGATCGTGGCTCAGCAGCGAGCCTTACGCGACGCAGCGCATCGCCTCGCTGCGCCGTTTTATTGCGACCAGCACCTACGCCAACGCCGAGGAATGGTTCTTGCGCGAACGCAGCGAGGAGCCGCCGGCGCTGGCGGCACCGGGTGCCTTCCGCGTGACGCGTAACGACTGCGCGGGTTGGTGGCGGCGTTTTGCCGCCTTCAGCATCGACGGCGTCATCGTCACGGCGATCATCACGTCGTTCGGCGGCAGCGTGGTGAGTTCGTCGACCCGCGGTGCGGCCGTCAGGGTTGCCGGACAGAACGTTCCGATCAACATCGATGCCTTGGCGACCTACATCGCCAACGCCATCGCTCATCTGGGCGTGTTTCTCTGGCTGCCGATTTACCTCGCGGTGTTGGTGATCCTCGCCGGGCAGACGTTCGGCATGATGATCGCCGGCTTGCGCGTAGTAACCATCGACTACGGCAAACCCAGCATCCTGCGTACCATCGCGCGATACTTCATCGTGTTCACGCTGTGGCCGGTAATCATGCTGCTGAGCCTGGTCTGGCGCCGCGAACTCTTGCACGACCGGTGGACGAAGACGCGCGTCGTGATGGTCGAGCGCGTCGTCGCCCGCATTACCGGTACGGCGTAACCCTTACGGCTGCGAGGTGATCGTCAGGCGTACTGCGGCGTGGCCGGAGATGACGTGACCGACCGAGGCATTCTCGCTCACCGTGTCGATCTGCAACTTGCCGACGTTTTCATTTACCTTGAGAATTTGGTGCGTAGTCGGATCGACCAGCGACTTCACTTTGACGATGTCGAAGATCTGACCGACCTGCACGCCGCGATTGGCTCCGATGTCGACGATCACGTTGGCGCCGTCGATTCCGGCGATGTGACCGGTCAGCGACGGTGTGGCCGGACCAGAGTTGAACTTGCTTGGGTCGAGGTTCGCCGCGATCGCAGTGGCCTCGTCGTCGATGAGATGCCCCATGTCGCTATTGACGAACTGCTGGTTGTTGTACGAACCGGCAGCGTAGCCGCTGAAACCGCCTGCGCTCCAGGACGTGCCCGAGCGCGTCTTTTCGTCGGAGAAACTCGCAATGATCTGGCCGGTGCGCGAGTCGATGACGCGAACCGCGACTTTGATCGTTACGCGATGCGTCGACACGCCGCCGGCGGCAGCGCCGAGATAGCCCGGCAGCAGGCTGCCCGCGTTCGCTCCGCTGGCACCGGTTTGATCGAACTGCAAGATGTTGCCGGACACCAAGTAGCGCGCGCCGATCATGTGCCCGGCTTTGATCGCCGTCTGCGGATCGACCTCGCCGCTCGCGCTCAGCTGATGTTCGCCGGTCACCGCATTGAGGCGGCTGCGATCCACGACGTTGAATTGGCCGCCGTTGACGAGGCGGTCGGTGAGCAGATCGCTCAGTGCCACGCCGGGTTGAAACGAGCCGTACCAATCCGAGGTAAGCCCCTGCGTGGAAAAGTCCAATACGGCAAGCGTCGGATGCGCGCCGCCCTGAGACGGAGCCATCGATGGAAGCGCGGCGAGCGCGAAAGCAAGAGAAGCTACGAGGGAGCGATAGAACACGAGATTTCCTCCGGTTTAAGAGAAACGGACCGTCCCATTATGCCACAACGAGCGGGCAGGGGGTAGGCTGTGCCCTGCAGACCACCGCGGCTGCGACGCCGAACCATCACGCCGGTATGTGCGGACGATTCACGCTGACCAAGCCCGAGGCGCTGCGTAGCGCGTTTCCGCGATTTCGCTGGCCGGAGTTCAGCGAAACCAAACTGCCGCGCTATAACGTCGCGCCGGCGCAGCGCGTTTTAGGCGTGCGCAACGACGGCCGCGATACGGTCGAACCGATGGTTTGGGGGATCCGCGGACGCATCAACGTGCGCGCCGAGTCGCTGGCCTCGTGGCGTCGACCGATTCGCCGGCGCTGCATCGAGTTCGCCGACGGTTTTTACGAGTGGCGCGACCGCCGGCCCTATTACTACACGCTGCGCTCGGGCGAGCCGTTCGCCTTCGCCGGTCTTTGGGATCCGCTCGACGGCGACGCTTGCTGCGACATCGTGACGTGCGAGCCCAACGTGTTGGTCGCTCCCGTGCACGATCGCATGCCGGTCATACTCGCACCGGAGAACGTCGATTTATGGCTCGATCCCGAACCGTTGCCGCCGGAAGTTGCAGGCTCGATCTTGCGTCCGTTCGATGCCGAGAAAATGGTCGTGCGCGAAGTGTCAGCGCGCGTCAATAACGCTAACTACGATGGCGCCGACGTGCTCGCCGATCCGGAACTGCGGCTATTGTGACGGATCAGAATGATGCCGGTTGCCACCAGCCAAATCGCCGCCGGTAACGCGCCGAAAAACCCAGGGCCCGTCTGACCCGGCGCCATGAATCCGTCTTGGAAGAAGATCGAGCACGTTGCAATGGCGGCGCCCGCCGCCGCGAGATAACCTAAGCTCGATAGCCACGACGGCGCCGATTCGTGACGGCGCATGCTGTGCGCCGCGGCTAACAGAAAGACGGAAACCGGTGCGTACCCCAGGCCGCCCTGCATGAAGACGAACGTATCGTAAATGCCGGCCAGAGCGTTATCTTTGAAGGTATCCGGCGAGGCGTAGATCGCGGCCGTCGAGAGGGCCGCGGCGAAAATTGCGCAGGCCATCATCACGACTCCGGCGATCAAGGCAAACGTCGGAAGCCCCTCTTGGCGTCCCTCCCGCGCGTGACTCAGGTAGCTGCGAAGGCCGACCAAAAACCAGAGGAAGAATGCCATCGCCGGAAAGGTCAGCCAGGCGCCCACGAGCAGCGCGGAGCGGTGCGAATCGAGCGCTAAGGCGACGTCCGAGGCTCTGATGTGCGTCGACGGCATGCCCCCGTTGAGCAGCGTCGCCAGAACTAGAACGCCGACGTAGCAGAGGACGGACCATCCCGCCGAGCGTTCCGCGTGCACGTTTTCCATAAGTCCTCTCTACGTCACACGCGCTCGAAAGCGATTCCTTCCAAAATGCTTGGCGCAGCGCTAAAGGCCGTAGTATTTGAACGCCGGCCACATCGCCGCCAGCGGCACGCGGGGCTGCGTGCAGAGATAGATCGGCAGCGGACCCTCGAGCATCCAGCGGTAGTCGTTACGATAGACCGCAATCTGACGGACGCTTCCGAACCAGTGGAGCAGCAGATAGTAGTCCGTGGCGCCGACGGCCAGCATCGACTTCCCGCTGTACCCGCGGGTACCCCAGAGATAGTAAGAATTATTCGGGCTGATGACCGCCGGCAGGCCGTAGCGAGGTCCGTAGTAGTTAAGGGCCCCGGCGTACGCGTAGCGATCGGCGAAGACGGCCGTGATCGCGCGCTGTCGCGGAGGCAGCGCCCAATAGGCGCCGGCAACCATCTGCGTCATCGTCTTCCAGCCCAACTGATCGGCGAACATCGGATTGATGAGATGGCTCTTGCCGTCCGGAGGCGCGGGACGGCTCAGACCGATGGCGCGCTCGTAGGCCATGTACGCGGGCAGCGGCAACACCGGAATCGAGAGCGGAAACATCGGCAGCCCGGCGATGGCGACGGCTGCGAGTATCGCCGGACTCAGCCAGCGCGGCCGCGTGCGCAGCGCTCCTTCGATGGCAACGGCGCCGGCGGCGAATAACGCCGGGTAGAGGCCTTGAATGTAGTAGCCGCGTCCGATCGTCAGGATCAGCATCCCCAAGAGTATCAGATAAGCGACGGCCAAGAAGCGGTAGGCGCGCTCGCGCCAGAGCCAGATCAGCCCCCAAACCCAAAACAAAGCATAGAGCGGGTTTTGATAGGCGAACTGCAAGCCGAACATATAGAGCGCATTGACCCAGCGATTGGGAGATTCGTCGGCCATGCCGTTGCGCAACGCGTGCCGGTTGAGTTGATCGTTGTGCAGCACTTCGAGCATCGGGAATCCGTGATTGATCTGCCACAACGCGTTGGGCAGCACGAGGACGAGCGTCAGTGCGACGCCAAGGAGCAGCCACGACGAGCGTAACAGCCGCGCTTGTCCGGTAACGAGCAGCCCGATGGCCAGCGCAACGGCGCACGCGGCAATCGAGTACTTGGCGTAGAGCGCGAGCGTAACGACGAGCGCGATCGGTACGTAGTAGCGGAGGTCCTTCGTTTTGACCAGCCGGATCGTGAGGTAGATCAGTACCGTCCAGGAGGCAGGTGAAAGAAACTCGGTCGAGAGTCCGTAGGCGATGCCGATCAACCCGGGAGCGAAGAAGATCGTCAGAGCGGTGAGCGTTTGCGCGAACGCGCCGCCCCGCAGCTCCTTGGCGATCGCGCAGCCGGCCAGCAGCGTTACGCCGCTGAGCAGGCCGGGGAAGAAGCGAAGGCCCCAAACCGGGTAACCCAGTGGGGCCGTTAGCCACGTTACGATTGCGACCAGCGGCGGCTGATCGACATAGCCCCACGCTAAATGTTTTGCGCAGTCGATAAAGTACAGCTCGTCGCGGTAATAACCGAAGCGATGGGCGAGAGCGAGGTGCAGGATGACCGTCGCAAGCGCGAAGATGTACGCGCTTGGGTAGAGTCTCATGCCGTGCGGGGAGTGTTGTGCGATCCCGCGAGCAGCAGCTGACTGACGCAGAGGCCGACGATGCCCGCTTCGGCGATCGATCCGAAGACGAAGCTTGCGTCCCACCACGTGCCGCCGAAGAGCGGCACGGCGAAGGCAAAATATGCCGCGAAGTACGCCGCCGGAACGACGAAGCCGAGAAGCCGGAAGGCATTGGGACGGAGCGCCGACGGCCGCAGCTTGGCAACCAGCAGATCGCCGAGCAACCCGGCCGCGAGGGAGGCGAGCACGACCAGAACGAGTTCGAGCAAATCGGTGGAGAGCTCGCCGCCGATCCAAAGTTTCACGCCGACGCACAAGATCGCGACGGCGCCGAAGTGCAGCCGCTTATTCACCGCAAGATACAACACGACGGCGGCGAGCAGCAAACTCTGCCAGATGACGATTGCGATCTCGAGCGCTTGCCGATAGTAGAGGAATACCGAAAGCGTAAACTGCTCGTTCTGATGGGTGATCTGCGACAGCGGATGATCGCGCATTAGCGCTTCGGGGTAGAAGCCGTATTGCGTCACGAACTGAATGATCTCGAAAGCGAGCCCTAGCGAGATCAGCATCGGCAGTTGCGCGAACAAGTTCGGTTCGTCGCGGCGCAGCAGCCCGCTGCGCACCGGCCCGGTAATCAAGAAGAAGAGTCCGGTGAGCAGAAAGAGATGCGGCGGGCTCAAAAGCAGATCGAGTTGATGCTCGAACCCGAAGACCGCGTGCCACACGAAATCCAAGGCGCCGCCCAGCAGCAATCCCGCAACGCCGAAGGCGCTTTGCACGTATCCGGGCGGAAGCGCCTTCCAGAACGAACCCGTGCGCCGATAGTTCGGGGCGGCCTCGATCGCAAGCACGACCGCGGCGAAGACCGCGCCGCTGTACATCGTCATGTGCCAAGGATTGAGGAACGACTCGACCGCGAGAAATAGGTGTTGATGCGCGTCGATGAAGAGTCCCGTAACGATCCATAAGCCGGCAAGCGTGATAAGCCAATCGAGACGGGTGGGCGTACCGGCCGGTTCGACGAGGTCGAATCGAGGCGCGGAAGGCTCCGCTGCTTCCCGAGCGGAAAGCAAATCCATCAACTTCATCTATCGGCAATCATCCTTCGACTCGGCTCGAATCCCTTTTCGCTACGCCTTATTAGTATTGCTCGCGGCGTCGTGCGGCGCGCTCCTGTCCGCATGTTCGTCGCGGCCGGTAGCCGTTCCGTCGAATCTCATCGTTTCGGAGCATCAGCCGCAAACGATGCCCACCGCGCCCGTCGAGCTTCCGAACGCGCCGCCGCGGATCGTCGCGATGTGGTTCTCGACGCTCACCATCGAGCCGGGGACGTGGTTCGACGGCACGATCGTCGCCAGTTCCAACGTCGCGTCGGTCGAGGTTCGTACCGCGGCATTTTCAATAAACAGCACGCACGTCGGCCCAGGTATCTATCGCTTTCACACCCACGTGCTCGAGCTTCCGCCGCTTTCGCGCCGGCATTGGTACGAGCTCTACATCATCGCTCGCAACACGCCCGGCGACCGCCAAGTTGAAGAGGCCCCGCTGCGCGTCGAGTAGCGGCTGCGCGTTAACGCAATCGCCGGGAGCCAAGAGAACCGCAGGCCGGGCCGGGCGTTCGGGCTAGACCCGTGATTTAGCCTTTGGTATAAGGTAGTGTAAAGAATCGTGAGCGCCCTACTCGCCGTACTACTCGCTATTCCCATGGTACTGATGTACCACCGGGTCGACGTGTCGTCGCCGGCCGACCACACCTCGCGGACCCTGACCGTCTCACCGTCGCAGTTCGAGGCCGAGCTCCGTTATCTCCACGCCCAGGGTCTGCGTACCATCGGGATAGACGAGCTCGAGCGCGACGTTGCCGCAGGCCGCAGGCCCGAACGTGCCGTTCTCATTACCTTTGACGACGGCTACGGCGACCAGTTCCGCTACGCGTTCCCGATCCTGCAGCGGCTCGGCGACCGTGCAATCTTCTTCGTCAATACCGGGAACGTCGGCAAGGCACACCACCTGTCGTGGCAAGAGATCGACATCATGCACCGGGCAGGCATGTCGATCGAATGCCACGGCGTCGATCACGTCGATCTCGCCCTGCTAAACGCGGCCGCCCAGCAGTACCAAATCGACGACTGCATCCGTTCGCTGCAAGGCCATCTCCACGATGCGGTGCAGGCGTACGCCTATCCCAGCGGCGACTTCGACGCGCAAACGATCACGATCGAAGAGCGGGCCGGCCTGCTCTTCGGTTTCACTACCGATCCCTCGTTTCGGACGCAACGCGATTCGCCGTACGAGTTGACGCGGTTGCGCGTTACCAGCGGGATGAGCGATGCGGGATTTGCCGCGCTGATTTCATCGTACCTGGCGCACCCCGAGGCGCTCCCGTCGCGCTCGCTTGGCCCCTTTGAGGGCGCTCCGAGCGGCAAAGCCGGCCCCAAATAAAAACGGCAGAGATGCCGCGCCGTTCGGTTCCCCCAGACTCTGCTGCCTCGTTACGACGCGGCACCTCGTACCGTTGGTCCATCGTAAAAAGGGGGCATGAAGAAAGCCTGAAGGCCCCGGCCGCCGCGACCCGGCGACAGCTTGCAAGAGGAATCCCCTGGCTGGAGAACCCCCAGGCATGAATCGGCAATTTTCGTCATGGGGCTGCGCCGCGGCGCTCTCAGTCCTGGTCGCGCTCACCGCGTCGGTCGCCTTTACCACGGCGACTGCGCGAGCGACGGGAACGATCACGATCGTGCAGGCCGACGGCCACACCAACGTCTACGACGACGTTGAGATCAAGGTCATCCACAACGCGCTCTACATGACTTCGGCAGACGGGAAAGGCACGCTGGTGATTAATCGCGCGGCGTGCAATCAACAGGAAAAGATTCTCGTCTGCTACGTTACGAGCGCGACGCTCGTGCAGGCTGGCGAGACCAGTCCGCTCGATTTTCAACGCGGTACGCTCTACGTCAACTCGACCGACGACCCGCAAACTCTGGTGCTGTCGACGACGAAGGTCGCGCCTCACAGCGTGCTTCTCTCGATTACCACCAAGAAGGGTACGTACGTCAATCTGTCCGGGCGTATCGACAAGGTGGTGAAGTAATGAAGTACTTTTGTGTAGTCATAGCGATTCTGCTGGCATTGCAGCCGGCGATAGCTTCGGCCGGACGCGGGGGTGGCGGCGGTGGTGGCGGGCGCGGCGGTGGGGGCGGTGGCGCGTCGCGTTGCGGCGGGTCACGCTTCTTCCGGCGCGTCACGGTCTTCGGCGGGTCACGCTCTCTCCGGCGCGTCACGCCCTTCCGGCGGGTCGCGTTCTTCCGGCGGGTCACGTTCCTCCGGCGGTTCACGCTCGTCCGGCGCGTCACGCTCATCCGGCGGCGCGTCACGCTCGTCCGGCGCGTCACGCTCATCCGGCGGCAAGTCTCGGGCGGGTCACGTTCTTCCGGCAGGCTCGGGCTCGGGATTCAATCTCTCCAACGATAAGTCAGGGCCGTCGGCGGGCGGTAATCGAGGAAACGCCGGCAGCAGTAATCGCGGCAAGTAACGGCAATCGTGGCAACAGCGTAGCCAACAACGGCCGCGGTACCGGCAATAACGGCAACCGCGGCAACGGTA
>CAVSQP010000008.1:0-235558 GCA_963730125.1 Vulcanimicrobiota bacterium
TCATAACGTACTCCTTCGCGAAGCGTCAGCGTCCCCACGGCCTTCCGTCAAGCCGGAAGGCGCTCCTACGTTTTGCAAACCGGCGGCCGTGCCGGAATCAAAGCGGTTCGGTTTGGAGCGCGCACGGCGGCAACCGCGCCGCCTAACGCGAGCGCGACGATCATCACGGTACCATCTATGATGGCATAGCCGCCGGCGATGGCCGACGGCGGATTGCCCGAGGTTACGTTCACCCACGGCGTGTGCTCGAGCCACCTCCAGCTGCCGAACCACGTTCCGAAGAGTTCGACGTCGGTCGTGGCGATGAAAAGCGCGGCGAAAAAAGCGCGCCGCGGACTGAAGAGCAGCACGTAAGCAAAGAGCGGGAGCCAGAGTATGCCGTGAACGTCGGTGCGGCCGGTGGCTGCCGGCAGCAACGTCAGACCGCCGATCGCCCACGCAATCGCGATCGTCAGGACCGCGAGCGTGAAGGGCCGCTCGTAGCGGCGAACCAGATCCGTTGCCGCCAAGCCGATTCCGAAAACGTAGATCAAGCCGTGACCGAACGGTACGAACGCCGGAATACCGCCGAAGCGATAATGATAGCCGCCCCAGACTTGCGAGCCGAGCGCCTCGAATCCGGTTGCGACCGCAACGCATATCCAGATCGTGCTGCGGTCGGCCGCCGGCAGACTGCGCGACGCCAGCCACAGCACGACGAGCGTTACCGCGCCGATCGCATATTGATCGGGCCACGGCGCGCGGGCGTGTCCGTCAAAAAAGAGCGCGAGAGGGCCATAGACTAAAACGGCTCCCAGCAGCCACCAGGAAGGCCCCGCGCGGCGAGCCTGCACCGCGCTAGAGTTTTACTTGCAACGTGAAGTAAAGGTTCAGCGCGAGTGGATAGTTCCCCGAGAACGCGTCGCCGAACGTTGGGACGAACGACTGCGCGAAATACGGATTCTCCGGCACGCCGTTGGCTTTGAGGTCGTTCGGACTCGTTCCGTTATAGAAGTGGCCGCCGTTGTAAAACGTGTTGGAGACGTAGCCGCAGATCGAGTTGTTCGGCGGATAGGCTGAGCTCCACGGCACGCTCGATCCCCCAAAACACTGGTTGACGAGGTTGGTGACGATCATCTTACCCGATATGCGTGGAGTGAAGTCGTACGACGCCTGCACGCCCAGATTGAACTGCCAGGGCTGACGGAACTGGCCGAAGGTATCGAACGTCCCCGTCTGCGGATTGGGAATGTAGAGGTATCCCGGATTCGTGCCGTCGCTGGTCAACGCTTTCCCGCAAGACGTATAATCGGCCGTGCGCGGGTTGACCCCATTGATGCCGATGCTTCCCTGATTTGCGATGCAGCTGCGCGGGTCGAGGCCTTGAACGTCGGCCGGCGTTCCATACGTCGTGCCTTCGAGCAACTCGAGCGCCGGCGTGACGGCGAACTTATTGTGCCGGTAGTTCAGAACGACCGCGAGCGTGTTGGGAGAGACGTACGGGAAATCGAGTCCCGGTGCGTACCACCCGCGGGGATCGAGCAGCGCCTCGGGCGACAAGTTGTAATAAGGATTGAGAATCGAGTTGGCAGGACACGACGGTTCGGGCTTGCCCTTGCCGTTGGACTTATAGCACGGGGCGCCCCCGCCGGCTTTGGTCAACGCGTTGAACTCTTGAATGTCCTGGTTGTACTGATCGACCGGCCCGATCGTGCTGTTGAGGTAGTTATCCCACTTCTCGGCCGAGTTGGTGTAGGTATAGGAGAACGTTCCCGAAAGGCCGTTCCGGCTGAAGTCGCCTTTGGTGATGAGCAGCTCGACGCCGTCCACGCGCTGCGTACCGGCATTGAACGACGGTGAAACGCCGAGGCTGGGTAAGTTGGGCGTCTCGTAGAGCTGGTTGGTGGCGTAGCGGTAGAACGGCGTAACCTTCATCGCTACATCGGTGCCTTTGAAATGATGCTCGTACGAGAAGTCGTAGTTGTTGGAGTACTGCGGCTGCGCCTCGTGCAGCGGCGAGCTGTAGCCGAAGGGAATGAAGCCCAACAGTGTTGAGGCGAGATTAGGCTGCGCGGTATTGTACTGAATCTCGTAGTTCTGCGGCTGCTGCGCGTAGCGGCCGGCCGAAACGCGCAGCACGGTATCGGGATTGACCGTGTACGTTGCCGAGACGCGCGGCAGGATGTACGCGACCGAGTAGCTCGACGGATAGTTGTTGGTCAGTAAGATGCCGTCGGTGCCGTTAGGATGAACCGTCTGCACCGGCGTTCCGGTCGACTTGTCGATCGGGCACTTGAACGAAACAAAGGGCGAATAGAAGTAGATGCTCTGCGGCGGCTGCGGCACGAAAATCGGCTGGCGCGTTACCGGATTGACGCAAAACTCTTTCTGCGCCGCAGCAAACCAGAAGTTGGTCGCCGGATTGTTGGTATCGGCTAAGCCGTAGGTGTCGTTCTCGAAGCGCACCGCGCCGTTGACGACCCAACGGTCGTCGGGCCGCCACTGGTCGCTCAGCGACGCCTGGGTGATCTTCGGCACCACCGCGTTGACGTCGGCCATGTTGCCGAGATAGGTCAGCAGCATCGACGCTCCGGCCTTACACGCCGGCGAAGAGCCGCTCAGCTCGCCGTCAGTGCAAGGATTCTGGCCGTCGAAGCCGCCGTACGGACTGTCGAAGCGCCCCTGCGAGACGTACTTATTGCACGGCGCCGGATCTCCGACGTTATATCGAGGACTCGTGTAGGTGGCGAAACACTCCGAGCCGTCGGTGAAGTTGCTCACTTGCTGCCCGCCGGTGTTGTCGTAGTTGCGGTTGGCGTAACGCAGGGTGTTCGACGTAAGATACGACACCATGCCTTGGAGCAGATGCTGGTTGGATATCTGATCGGCAAACTGCATTTCCAACCCGCCGGTATGCGCGTCGACGACGTACTGGTAGTTGGTCACGCCGAGCGTTACGTTGTTGCCCCAGCCGTTGGCCGTGGCCCGGTTAGTGTTCGAATAAAACGTGTAGCCGAAGAGCCGCACGTAGGCGTTCGAGCCGATGTTTTTTTGATACTGCAGCTTGAAGATGCTGGCGGTGTCCCAACGCCCGTCGCGATAGTTCGATGGGATGACTTGCAAGATTTGATTACCGTGCGCGTCGATCGGACAGGCACCCGGAACGTCCGTCACGTTGGCGCAGCGATGTCGTCGGCGAACCCGGGTAAAAATAGGCGATCGGCTGGGCCGACGCTTTGGCCAGCCACGGCGTGTTGCCCGAGTAGGTGTAGTAGTCGCCCCAACTATTGACGTGACCGGCATAAAAGTCGGGCGGATGCTGGAGCAAGCCGTCGTTCTGGATGCCGAGCCCGAGCGGCCCGGCGTCGTCGAGGCTCGAGTAATCCTGAGTGAAGTTCGCCGAAGACATATAGAGCAGCTGGACGTCGTCGCGTCCGGCGTCGTTGTGGTGCGGGATGCCGACGTGGAAGTTGGCGACGATGTTGCGGCTGTCGAAGGTCGCCGGCTGTCCGTAGTTCGAGGGATACGAGCCGAAGCAGCCCGGATTGCTGGTCACCTGGTTCTTGACCGGGTTACTGTAGGTCGTATTGTTTCGGCAATCGGGATAGACTGCCGGCCAAAAGGCGAGATTGGTCGTTACGTACGACGGCCAATAACCGTACGGAATCGTGTCGATCAGGCTGGCGCCGTTGTACTGATCGAAGTAGCGGAAGTCTTGATTGGTGCCGCTGATGCCGACGTAGTACGAGAACAAACGGTCCGGCGTCGAGCCGCCCGCTTCAATGTCGAGGTCGTGGTAAAAGACCGGCGTTCCGATCGTGAGATCGCCGGTTGCATATCCCGGATAGGTTCCGGTCTTGATGACCTGGTTGATGAATCCGGCAAGGCCGGTCGCGTTCGCATCGGCCTCACCGCCGCCGGTGTAAATTTGCAGCTCTTGCTGGCCGAGCGTGCTCTCCGAGTTTCCGGGATAGTTGTCGAACGAACGATTAATCGGAACGCCGTCATACTCGTAGCCGATCTGATCGTAGTAGCCGCCGCGAATATAGACGCTCTGGTTGACTCCGACTTGGTTGGGCGGGACGTAGGAACCCGGCATCGAGGCAATCGCCGAGTATGCGTTGTTGAGTCCGCCGCCGCCGCCGAGCGTAGCGGCCGCCGCGGTAAGACCGGGGTTGACCGAGTAGACGTCGGTGCCGGTTCCCGGCCGGACCGGGCTGAGCGACGAACGCGAGGTGACGCGGGCAATTTGTTTGATGCTCTTCTGCAACGCGATCGGCAGCGAGACGCTTTGGTCGGCAAAGACCGAGACGCCGGTAACGGACTGCAGGTCGTACCCAGCACGTTCGGCCGAAAGCGTATATGTATCGGGCGCTAGGGAGATGAACGTAAATCGGCCCGCCCCGTCGGTCGTCACGTGCGCAACCTGAGACGGGCTCGAGGCCGTGACTTGCGCGCCGGCAATCGGCGCCTTCGTCGTCGCGTCGAGCACGGTTCCCGCGATCGCGCCGGTCGTTCCCGCCGTCGCCGGTTCTACTAACCAAAGCAACGATGCGACGCGATAATTGCGCCCAGGGCGCGACGTGCGAAACAAGCCCTCATTGCGATCTCCTTGAAGCAGCAAAGAGGCTCTTAGAAGCAAAGGGCGCAATGCTCCTCTAAGAAGCTCGCTCGATAAGTTGGAGGAAACGATGAGAGGCTTACTTTACCGCCGGGCCTTTGGCGCGGCGGTTGCCGGCGCGCTCTTGACCGCGTGCGGCGGAAGCGGCGCACCAAGCACCGCAACGGTATCCCAAACAGCGCTTGCGATTAACGCCGGCGCAACCGTGACGCGCAACGTCAGCGGCGAATACGCCGGAACGATTGACGACAATCAGGACGGCAAAACAACGGCGACTGCGGCGCTGGCGCAATACAGCGACGGCGTCGGCGGACCGTTTACCATCGGCACCGGCTCGTCTTTATTGGTTTCATCGGTCGCGTTTACGCTCGACGGAAAGAATCTCAGCGGCACGCTGGTAAAGCCTGGAACGACGGCCTGTTCGTTCGCCACGAGCGCAACCTATGGGCCCAACCGCCGGCTCATCGGATCGTACTACGCGATCAGCGGCTGCTCCGGCGAGCAAGGGACGTACACGCTTAAACGCAAGTGCTACTACCAACGCGCCGGAGATACGCTGGTGAAGCCCAACCACGGCCCGCAACCCTGCTAAGTCGATAGAGCTGCGGTAACGGCCTGCGCTTCGCTCCACGCCGCACCTTCGGCGAGGAGCCTCGCGATTTCGTCCGTCGAGACGACGCGCTCGATCTCCGCCCGGAGCTCGTCGACGATTTGCTGCTCGTAATCTGCGCGCTGCCAGCCGGCGGCGCGCAGCTCTCTTTCAGCAAAACCGATCAGTCGCGCGGCGCGCGCCGGGTCGCTCGTTGCCGCGATCGACGCAAGGTGCGAGATCGAAATTCCGACCAGAACCCGGTGATGCGCCTTGGAGGCTAAGGCGAGTGCCTCGCGGGCGTGCGCCTCGGCCGCGGCGGCGTCGCCGGTCGCTAAGAAGCAGCCGGCGACGTCGCTCTCGAGAAACATCGTCACCTGGTTGCGGCGATCCAGTTCAATGGCCGCGAGCATGCGTTGCGCGGCCTCGCGAAAGTTTCCGGAGGCCGCCTCCCATTGGCCCCACCACGTCAGCGCACGCGCCGTTTCGTCGTCGCGGCCGAGACTGCGAAAGATTTCGACGCTCTCCTGGTAGCGGGCGCGTACTTCGGCGGGGCCGTCGCCGGCGAAAGCCCCGGCGCAGCGCCGCAGGATGTCGGCAAGAAGGCGCCGGTCGCCGAGTCCACGCGCGATGCGCAGCGCCTCTTCTGCCGCTTCTCTTGCCTCGTCGTAACGTCCTAACGGTGCGTAGCGGGCCGACACTTGAGAAAGGGCGCGAGTAAGTCCGCGCGCGTTGTTTATCTCGCGGAAAAGCGATGTGGCACGCAATGCCTGTTCGAGAACTTGCTTGTTGGCGCCCATGTTACTGAAAAGCATCGAGAGCCCGTAGCGCAGCCGTGCCTCGACGTCGTGCGGAAGCCCGACGCCGCTCGTTAGCACTCGCTCGCACCAATCGACGCCTTCGGCGAGCAACGAGAGACGCAGAAAAACCGGCGTAGTGTCGGCCACGAGCCGCGCGCCGAGGTCGAGATCGTGACCTTCGCCGACGCTCCACTGCAACGCGGCGCGGATATTCGGAAGGTCGCGTTCCATTCGCGCGAGCCAATCGGCGGCGGGTCCGTTCTCCCACTCTTCGTATGCCGAGCCGGCCAACGAACCGAACGCAACGGCGTGCCGGCGCTGCGTTTCCGGCGCATCGCCCGATTCGGTCAGCTTCTCCCACGCGTACTCGCGAATCGGCTCGAGCAGGCGATAGCGGCGCTCGCCGTCCGGGGACTCGGCGACGACGAGCGATTTGTCGACCAGCGATCCAAGCAGCTCGAGCACGAAGCCTCGAGCCGCATCCCGCTCGTCGCACACGACGGTCGCGGCAACGAGCGTAAAACCGCGCGAAAAAACGGCACACCGGCAAAGGGCGCGCCGCTCGTCGCCGGCGAGCAGATCGTAGCTCCAATCGATGAGCGCGCGCATCGTCTGCTGTCTGGGCCGCCGGTCTCGTCCGCCCGCGAGCAGCCGCAGCTCCAGATGCTGGGCAAGATCGCCGATCGAGAGCGTCCGAACGCGCGCGGCGGCGAGCTCGATGGCAAGCGCGATCCCATCGAGCCGCTCGCAGATGCCTTGGATTTCGGCAGCATGTTTTTCCAACGAAAATTCACGATCGACGGCTCGTGCGCGGTCGGAAAATAGTGCGACGGCCGCGGAGGTGTCGAGCGAACCCAGACGATAGACGCGTTCGTTGGAAACGTCGAGCGGCTGACGGCTGGTAGCGAGAATCGAAACGTGCTGCGAGCGTTCGAGAATGCACGCGGCTATCTCCGCAACCTCGGCGACGAGATGCTCGCTGTTGTCGAGAAGCAACAGCAGATCGCGCTTTTCGAGATAGGCGAGCAAAGCGTCGAGCGGCTCGACGCCGGGCGACGGTTGCGCCCCGAGGACCGTCAGCAGCGTGCCGGCGACGAGCGAGCCGTTCGCGATCGAGGCGAGATCGACGAGCCAGACCCCGTCGGGTTCGTCGGCGAGGCGCGCAGCCGCGACTTCCAGCGCGAGGCGCGTCTTACCGATACCGCCCGCACCGACGATCGTTACCAAAGCGCCGTCGTCAAGAAGCGCGTCGATACGCGCGACGTCGTCGTGACGTCCGACGAAGCTGGTGCGCTGCAGCGGAAGGTTGTTCGGCGGCGTCTCCAGCGCGCGCAGCGGCGCGAACTCGCTGCGAAGCCCTTCGCCCATCGGTTGATAGACGCGCTCCGGATCCTTGATGTCGCGCAGCGGAAGCGTGCCTAATCGTCGCAGCGATATGCCGGACGGGAGCGCCGTCATTGCCAAATCGGCAGCGACTCCGGTAAGAAGGATCTGCCCGCCGTGACCGGCGCCGAGCAGTCGCGCAGTGCGATTCACGGCGGGGCCAAAGTAATCTCCGGAACGCTCGTCGGTTTCGCCGGCATGCATCGCCATGCGAACGCGCAGGCCGCCGACACCATCAAAGTCTTCGCTGCCCAGGCGGCGCTGCACGTCAATCGCCGCTTCTAGCGCCTCTTCGATCGTCCAAAAAGCCGCGCAGAATGCGTCGCCGATCGTCTTGAAGACGTAACCGCGCCGTGCCTCGATCGCCGAGCGAACGATTTTGTCGTGGCGGCGCAGGGCGTCGCGCATCGCGGCTGCGTGGCTCTCCCAACGCCGCGTACTGCCCTCGATGTCGGAGAACAAGAAGACGACGATGCCGCTCGGAAGGGCGCTGGCCTGCACGGCGGTATCCTTCGACTTCGTCGGCTCGCTATGCTGCGGGATGAAATGACAACGGGGCGGAGGCACGGAAGGCGTTCGCGCTACGGAAGGAGGCTCAGTGCCATGCAGTCGCAGCGGTCGAAAGAAATTACCGTCAAGGTCAACGACGTGCGCGAACTCTTCGCGCAGCGCGCGTTCGACCCGTTCGCCGACGAACCCGAAGGCCTCGAAAGCATTGCCGAGATGGCTCGGCTTCCGCATCTGGTCTCGAAGCTCGATACGATACGGCTGCGCGTCCTAGTGCCGTCGAGCACGCTCACTTCGCAGACGGAAAGCCAAGTACGGCGCGCTTTGGAGCGCTACTGCAGCCATGCCGTCACCGAAGCTCGGCGAAAGCTGGCAGCGTTGCGATGGGTCGGCCTACGCACCTTTGCCATCGGCATAGCTTTTTTCGGAATCAGCCTCGCGGCGTCGACCGCCGTAAACAAGATGCTCTTTATCCCCGAAGCGCTGCGGACGCTGGCGGCCGAAAGCCTCATCGTTGCCGGTTGGGTGTTGCTGTGGCAGCCGCTCGACACGCTCGTCAGCGGCTGGTGGCCGCACTGGGAAGAGGAACGCACGTTCCGCGCGATCGGAGCGGTGCCGATTGACGTTCGCGGCTACTGAGTTACGGCGTTGTTAGGTTTTGGCGGTGCGCGGACGCAGCTGGGTTACCGTTGACGGCTTAGCGAGTATCGAAACGAGCTCCGCGCGGCTCTTGACGTTGAACGTCTGGAAGAGCTGGGCGATTTGGTTGCGCACCGTGTTCGGGCTGCGGCCGAGCACGCGAGCGATCTCTGAGTTGCGCCTGCCGGCACGAACCAGTTCGAGAACCTCGCGTTTTGCCGGAGGGACCAACTCAAGCGACGCGCAGGAAGCGTTTGTCACCTCTGCAACGCGGCGAGCGATCCAGCTATTGGGCCACGGCGCGATCTTGCGCGTAGCGCGCTGCAACCACCGACGGTCGCGCGTCGCCTCGAACAATCGGAGCGCGCAGAGCGCGGCGCGCCAGCCGTAGTCGAAATCTTCGTAGATCGACCACGCTTCCGAGAGCGCCGATTGTCCTTCGCCGGCATCACCTAGCCGCAACCACGCGAGGCCTTGAGAGTAGGCTTCCAGGCCCCGAATTCGCGGGTCGGTGCCATATGAGAGCAGCGGAATCACCGACGCGGTAAGCGAGCGGTAGCGCGCCAGATACTGTTCCGCTATTGCAGCGTCTTCATCCGCGAAAAGTTCGGCCAGCACGAGCAGCGCCGAGCGTTCTTCACCGCTGACGTTCCAAGAGAGGCGCTGTGCCAAATCGTGAGCTTCTTGAAGCAGCTCAGCCGCAAACGCGTTTTCGCCGGTGTTCCTAGCCAACAACGCGCGGTCGGTTAAACAAAGAACGCTCCAGTGCTCCGACGGTGCGAGGCGCGCGGCCGCCTTGAAACCCGCAAACGCCGCAAGCTCGTTACCGGACAGCTCTTCGATCGACGCAAGAAAGCGCGTAACCTGAAACCGTTCGAGGGTCAAGCCGCTCGTCCACGGCAACGCTTCGTAAATTCCACGAACGCGTTCGACGACTGCGCCCAGCGGCAGCTCGCGACAAAGGAGCGAGAGCGTAAATAGCGCGTTGGCGCGATAATATTGATCGGGCTGATCCGAAATATCGAGCTCGTCGAGCGCCTTCTGCAACTCATCGACCTGTCGCAGCACTTCGCCGCGCCGCAGCGCGATCCACGAAAGGAGGACGTGCGCGCGGGCCCGGTTGTTCGCGTCCTTGGACTTCAGCTGCGGTAGCGTCCCGCGTTCGGCTTCGCGGTAATCGTGCTGCATCCAAGCGATGACTGCCCGATAATAAACGGCCTCGTCATAGTACTGCTCGCCGGGTTGCAAATCGATCAGAGCGCGGTCAATCAGCCGGCGGCCGGCGACGAAGTCGCGCGTTAACGCAAGAGCTGCGCCGAGTAGTACGTCGCGCACGAGGCGCTGCTCGCGCGGCTCCTGCGGAAAGTCCGAGAGGGACCCAATGACGTCCACGTAACGTCGCTCGCGCAACGCCAAAATCGAGGCCGCCAATACGGCCTCCGCGGTGTCGTTCGAAGCAACAAGCAAACCACAGCGCTCATAATCAGCAGCCTTTAAGGCTTTTTCAAATGCGCTGTCGTCGAACCTGGAGCGACCTAAATTAACGGTCGTCAGCATGTTCCTAAAATAGATTAAAGAGCAGGGATACAAGGCCCGGCAATAAGCCGCTGGTCTGAGCCCTTCTAGAAGGGGTCCACGTTCGCCTTTTGAGCGACCAAGTACAAATCCTCGACCGGCGCCGCCGGCCGAGGAACCGACAACGTTTTCTACTGAGCCTTTACGATCGGGCCGCCGCCTGCAGAGTCAGCAGGTTTGATCCTCTTTTTTGCATTGGGTTTGATCGGGCCGCCGCCCGCGGAATCGTTAGGCTTGATCGGGCCGCCGCCTGCGGAATCGTTAGGCTTGATCGGACCACCGCCCGCGGAATCGTTAGGCTTGATCGGACCACCGCCCGCGGAATCGTTAGGCTTGATCGGGCCACCGCCCGCGGAGTCAGCGGGGCTGATTGCTCGAAGTTGCGGCCGCGCAACGATGGGCCCGCCTCCCGCAGAATCCATCGAATGCATCGCAGCAGACTGACTCGCAGGGAGCATCGTTCCGCCGGCTACGCCGGAAGAACAGCCGCCAAGTAGCGAGGCAGAAATTACAAGCGCGACACCAACGACGAGCGTCTTAGTCATTGCAGTTCTACGCCTTTCAGCGCCCGAAAGGCGCCAGGAAGCACGGTGCTAGTACGAATATACTAGTACTAAAAGGCCACTCAAGGATAGTTCGCTTGGCAAACCTTGCGCAGACTAGATAAATCTAGCGGGCCAACTTGCCGTTCCCTTCGACAAAAGTCTTTGCCGCCACCCCGATCTCGGCCGTGAGGTCCCGCCGGGGAAGCAATCAAGACGACCCGGACGACAACGAGTTAACGGGAATTAACAACCTGGAGAAACTGGTCGGCTTCTACCTTAGTAAGACCGGCTGAATCTTCGGTTTCATCGAGTCGCACAACATCTGGAGGAGCTGAGCTGCTTGGGGCATCCAGCCCGGCTTCGAGCTAAACTCGGAGACCGGTAAGTTCCAATTCGACATGCTCGAAGGCGGAACTTACGCGAGTATTCGTATCCGGCATCGACCAACACGCATGCAACGACGCTGAACCGCAAGACCAAATCGTCGGATCGTTGTTAAGTTATGGCGATGCCGAAGTAGCGAGGGAAGCGAGCGCAAGCACATCAATGAGGCGCAGGATTAGCCTCGCCAGGCTAGGAACGACGGCGGGCATGTTGAGTGCAAAGCCGAGCTTAATTGCCGCTGCAGTTGCGGCGTCCGCGTTAACGATCGCAGGATGCAACGCCGGCGGCGTCGCCCCGACGCTCGCGCCCAACGGCGCAGCGAGTGCAAACGCCGGACAGGCCGCGTCGCCCGACGCGACAACGACGTATGCTTACACGTGCCAGAACATCGGCACTGTCGACTGTCTCGTCTTCAAAGGGACCAAGCTGTACAAGACTATCAAGAACGGTATCCAAAGCCCGACGGGGGTTGCGGCCGGAAAGGATGGCCACTTCTACGTTGCCGACCAGGCGGCTCAAGCGATCGTAGTCTTTTCCGCGGGCGGTAAATCGCTCGTCGGGACGATCGGCGACGGCGGCAACGTTCCGGTCGACGTCGCCGTCTTCGGCGACGCGCTCGCCGTGGCCAATCAGCATTCGATGACCTACTTCGCCGCCGGCGCGACTAAGCCGACACGCACGCTCAAGGATTCCGATCAATCGAGGGGCACCGGCGCCGCTTTCGACCTCAAGGGCAACTGCTATTGGAGCTTAGTCACCAAGAGCTCCGGCGCGCAAGTCGACGAGTTCAAAGGCTGCAAAGGCAAACCGCAGCGTCTTAAGCTCGGCGCGGGCTCGCCGTACGGCCTAGCCTTCGACGGGAGCGGCAACCTCTGGTACACCAGCTATATGTCGACGGCCAACGGCGTATATAAATGCAACGGCGTCAGCTCGTGCACGCTGGTTTACAACAGCTTCGTCGATCCGCAGTTCGTCAACTTCGCGGGCGACTTCAAGAGCATTTGGGTCAGTGACACCGGCAACTACCAATACGGTGCCGAGCTTTATCAGATCAGCCTCTCCAACGGCAAGGTGCTCAAGAAAATCAGCAACGGCCTCACGGGCATAGATCCGCCCACGGGAGTAGCGTCCGGCCCCGGTCCGCTGTAGGCAAACCGGGGCGGCGCCGTTCTTTACTGCCAGTCGGGCGGGTGGCCGCTCGACGGCTGATCCATGAAGTACCGTTGGTCGTACGGCGACTTGATCGGCACGAACTTGCGCGGCGGCTTATTGAAGTCGAAGGCATCCGCCGCGGGTGAGGTCGCGCGCGCATCGCTAGCCGAGAGTTGCGGTAATCCGAACTGATCCTCGACAAAGCGCAGTATGCTGCCGTGCTCGTATTGGACGTGCGAGACGTAGCCCTTCTTCGCATACGGCGAGATGATCAGCATCGGAATACGTAAGCCTAGGCCGTCGTAATCCAGCATCTGAGGAGCGACGGGATCGAACCAGCCGCCGTAGTCATCCCAGAAGATGAAGATCGCGGTGGAATCCCAGTACTTCGATTCACCGACCGCGTTGACCACCGACGCAACCCACGAAGGCCCGGTCGTAGAGTTGCTGCCGGCGTGGTCGGAGTTCTCCCACGTCGGGGTGATCCAACTCACCGTTCGCAGATTACCGTTGGTGATGTCGCTGAAAAACTGCGTCTGCGGCGTGATGATGTCCTTAGTCCAGTCCGAACCGTAGTAGATATGCCGGATGGCCTGATAGGCGCTCCAGATGCCTAGATCGCCGTAGAGCGTCGCGGTATAAAAGCCCCACGGCAGGCCGGCGGTGTCGAGCTCGTCGCCAAGGGTGGTATTGTCGAAACAGGTCTGCTCGGAGCCGTAAGGGATTTGGCGCTCCTGGCCGACCGTCGAAATCGTGTCGCCGGTGCCGCCCTCGCAGCCCCAGTCGCCTCTGGGATAGTTCACGGCGGAGCTGGCCTGCCCGGCGATAATATATTGGTGCGAGATAAAGCTGCTCGCATCGAAGTTCGAAGCGAACATCTCGTCAGCCAAAACGTATCGCTTGGCCATTTCGAAGTACGGCTTCGTTTCAGAGTGAGGAACGTAGCTGTACTGCGGATCGGGGTGGGGGCATTGCGGCTGGCCGCGGCCGCCGCAACCGACGTACTCGTTGTTGAAGCCGTTCATTTGGCAGTTCGTGCCCGGAATGCTTCCCGTTCCGTTGCAGGCTGCAAAGAAGGAGGTCGAGCTGTGATCGAGATCCCAACTGGTCGCGATCGAAATCGGCAGGAGCTTGATCTTGTTGCCGTTGCTGTCGTAGCCGAACTTCGCCGTCTTGGCGCCCTTGTAGCCGTAGAAGAGGTTGTTGAAGCTACGGTTCTCTTGGATGAGGATGATGACGTGCTTGATCTTACCGCTCGACGAGCGGTGATGGGCGGCCGGCCTCACGCCCGGTAGCACCGGAGCCGAGGGCGTTCCGGCGTTGCTGCATGCCGCGAGAAGGAGCGCCGCGGCACATGCCGCCGCGGCGCCTCTAACTGCTACTCCCAATCCGGTATCCTCTGGTCGACGGCTTGTTGCATGAAATACTCCTTACCGTAAGGTGCCTTGATTTTTTTGAACTTCCGCGGAGGCTTGTTGAAGTCGAAGCAATCGGCGGCCGGCGACGTAGCGCGCTGATCGCTCGCCGATAGCTGCCCGAGCCCGAAGTTATCCTCGATGAAGCGCAAGATGCTGCCGTGCTCGTAGTGCACGTGCGAGACGTGATGCTTCTTCGCGTAGGCAGAGATGATCAGCATCGGAATGCGCAGGCCCAGACCATCGTAATCAACGAGGGCCGGCGCTTCAGAGTCGTACCAGCCGCCGTAATCGTCCCAAAAGACGAAGACCGCGGTGTTATTCCAGTACTGCGACTCGCCGATCGTGTTGACGATCGAACTGACCCACGAGGGTCCGGTCTTATTGCCGCAGCCGGCGTGGTCGGAGTTGGCGCAGGTCGGAGTGACCCAGCTCACCGCGCGGAGCTTGCCGCCCGTTACGTCGCTCAAGAACTTGTTCTGCGGCGTAATAATGTCTTTGCTCCAGTCGGGACCGTTGTAAATATGGTTGACCGCTTGGTATGCGCTCCAGATGCCGCCGTCGCCGTAATAGGTCGACGTGTAGAATCCCCACGATAGTCCGGCGGCATCGAGCTCGTCGCCGAGCGTATTGGGATCCCAGCAGACGGTCTCGTAGCCGTAAGGAATCTGGCGCTGCGGGCCGACCTCGCCAATCTCATCGCTGCCTCCGCCCGGACAGCCCCACCAGCTCCCGGATAGTTGACCGCCCCTTCGGCCTGGCCGGAGATGATGTACTGGTGCGAGATAAAGCTGCTTGCGTCAAAGTTCGACGCGTACATCTCGTCGGCTAAGACGAACTGCTTGGCCATCTGGAAATACGGCTTGATCTCCGACCTTGGGACGTAGCTGTACTGCGGATGCGAATTGGGGCATCCCGACTGTCCGCGGCCGCCGCAACCCACCCACTCCTTATTGAAGCCGTTCATTTGGCAATCGGTGCCGGGATAGCTTCCGGTGCCGTTGCAAGCCGCAAAGAACGAGTTGGAGCTGTGGTCAATATCCCAGGTCGTCTCGAGCCCGACCGGCTGAAGCGTGATTTTTTGGTTATCCGATGTGTAGCCGAACGTTGATGTTTTCGCGCCGGGATAACCCATGAAAAGATTGTTAAAACTGCGGTTTTCTTGAACGATAATAACGACGTGCTGGATCTTGCTGCTCGACGTACGGCGATGCAGCTGTTGATTCGGGTTGTGCCAGGAGGATGCCTGATTCGTCGCGGACAGACTCGGCGTTGGACTTAGTCCGCTGTTACCGTTGCAGGCTGAGAGAGAAAGAGCCACGGCCACAATGCAGAGGACCCGACTCGGGCTGGGAACACAACGCATGAGCGTTCTCCTTTGTAGCAGCGTTTGGAACGAATCGAAGGTACGACGAATCTCGCATCAAATCCCATGATTGCGTTCACGGTTCGCACATCGTCAATGATGACGTGCATCATCTTTTTGGGAAACCTTAGCCGTGCCTGCCGCCGCATGCGGCGGACCGGCGAGGGACGCCGGCGAGCTTTGGCTCACGCGGTCCTCTCCGCTTCCGTTGCATCGAAGTCGCGCTGGTTTCTCGCTTCGGGCGGTCCGGCGAGCGTCGGCACAGTCATCGGAACGAAGCGAACGGTCAAAATGGCGACGTCATCGGCAAGCGCGTGGCGGCTGAAAATCCGCTCGTAGATTCCAAGGGCCGCGTCGGCTTCGGGCATCGCTGCAGCGGCGCGTACGGCGTCGAGGAGATCGGCTTCGCCGCGCACCACGTCGCGCGAATACTCGATGATGCCGTCGGTATAAAAGACGAGCATCGCACCGGGCTCGGTCTGGACGTCGTGGGCGGTATAAACGGTATCGCCGGCGATGCCGAGCGGCAGCGAGCCGACTTCTAGCAGACGAGGAGGACGTCCCGGCTCGATCAACACGGGCGCGGGATGGCCGGCGGCCGCGTACGCGACCCGACATCGCCGCGCGTCGACGAGCCCGACGATTGCCGTGATCACCGGCGATACGCCGTCGTACAAATCGGCGTTGACGCGCGAAAGAATGCGTCCCGGATCGGGATCGATCAATGCCGCGGATATAACGTGCTGCCGGGCTGCGTTCATCGCGACGGCGGCGTCGATGCCGTGACCGGTCACGTCACCGATGGCGATGAGAAGGCGCTGCTCGGGAAGCGCGACCGCATCGTACCAATCGCCGCCGACGCGGTCTTCCTCCGATGCCGGAGCGTACTTCGCGTTCAAACGCAATCCGCCGAGTTCGGGAAGGCCCCGTTGCCTGAAGGCCTCTTGCAGCGTATCGGCGATTCGCTTCTCGGCTTCGTAGGCGGCACCCATTTCCGCGGTTCGGCGGCGCTGCTCTTCGGTTTCGATACGCTCCTGCTCTAAGCGAATGGCCAGGCGATACTGCTGCGTCGTGAAGAGCACGGCGGCAACGACGACCGCGGCTACGGCGCCGGCAGCGAAGAGCCCGATCCCGACAATGGCGCGCTCGACTCTTTCGTCGCTGCGCGCTTCGCGCCGCGCGAGCAAGACGTCAACCGCCGCCATGTCGCTACGGAAGCGATCGATGAGCGACTTTCCGCGTACCTCAAGCGCCGTATCGGGCCGGCGCGCGGTAAGCAGCGGGAAAGCGACCTCGGCGAGCCAGCGCGCGTTGGTCTGCGTTGCGTCGGCGAGCTGCGGGAAGGCCTCGTTGAGGCGCATCGCGGTGAGCAACCCGCGCAGCTTACTTAGCGAGGCCGGCAATGTCGCTCGCCCGTTATAGTAAGGCTCGAGGAGAATCTTGCCGCGCGCGGCGACGTAGCCGCGCATGCCCGTCTCCTCGTCGAGTTGCTCGCGAACGATCTCGGCGACGAGAATGCGCGCCACGCGAACCCGCTCCGCGCCGCCGACCGACCGCATGACGATCGTACGAAGATAGAGGCCGCCGGCGATCAGCGAGACGACGACCAGCGCCAAAACCACGAGCGTCAGCACCAAGCGCGCGTGAATGCGGCGGTCTACGCTCAGTGGCCTAAATGCCATCCGTGCCGCTCGCAGCGATAGGGGCGCAGGCTTTTGCTGGTCCGCGGAATGGCACGCTCCGCGTCCTTCTTCGTTTCAAAACGTGCTTTCGGAGCGCCGTTGCTCTTAAAGCAGGAACGCGGCCCGCCGCTCTTGCGGGCCGCGCTCACTCTTCACCATCGAAATAATCGAGGGAATCGGAGCGCAGGTTATAGCGTTGCGGAGATTGCACGCCCCACTTACCGCTATCGGGATAGTGGAACGATTCGCCGATGGGATTGTCGGCGACGACGTAGATAACGAGATCCTCGGTGGCGTCGTTGAAAAACTGATGCGGTTGACCCGGCTCGAAGAGACAGGCGTCGCCGGCGACGACCGGCGACGTTCCGTCCGCGTGGCGCACGGTGCCGCTGCCGGAGATCACATGGTAGAACTCCCATTGCGCGCTGTGGGAGTGGTAGGGATACGGCGCCTTTCCCGGAGGAATGCGCAGGATCTCGACGTCGAAGGGATGGCGTTCGCGCAAGTCGGTCGACTTGGGCTTGCGCCCGAGCGCTTCGGAGATCTCGATGCCTTCGCCGGCAAACTTACCTTTTGGTGACGACCAGCGCAGCGGCTGGATTTCGTTGGTATTGACTTTAAGCATGCTGTCCGATTCCTTCGCGTAGTTCTCTCTTCGTCATCCTTCGACAAGCTCAGGATGACATTTCCTTCGACAATCCTTCGACAAGCTCAGGATGACGAGGGGCGGGGATTTATTGGAAGCTGTGAATGGCGAGGGTGCGAGCGATGCCCTCGTCGTCGAAGCTCCAGATTTTCTCAGCTAGCACGTCGATGCAGCCGCTCTCCTTCTGGAGCGTGCCTTCGACGACGAGCGAGCTCGCCGAGCGAATGGGACGGCGGAACGTTTCGTAGAGCTTCGGACGAACGATCACGTTAACGACGCCGGTCTCGTCTTCGAGGGTCAGGAAGACGAAGCCCTTCGCGGTGCCGGGCCGCTGTCGCGTGATAACGAGCCCTCCGACGCGACACGTGCTTCGCGGCGGAAGATCGGCAAGACCGGCGGCAGGTACGACGCCCAGTTCGCTCAGACGCGCGCGAAAATGTTCCATCAGCTGGCCGGCCGGTGTAACGCCGGTCGACCACAGATCGAACGACGCGAGCCGCTTGGGCGAGACGGCTTTGAAGCGAACGGGCGGTTCGTCAACGTCCATCAGCGCGCCGAGCTCGCCGCGCGCCTCGCGTTCGTCCATGCCGCGCAACGCCCACATCGCTTCGCGTCGCGAAGCATACCATGGCGCAAAGGCACCGGCAATGGCGAGATTCTCGAGCGTTTCGCGTGCCAGCTGCGTGCGTTTGGCAAAATCGCGCACGTCGGCGAACGCGCCTTGTCCGATCGCCGCTTCGAGCCGCTTTCGCTGCGCCTCGCCCAATCCGCGCACGAGATGGAAACCCAAGCGCAGCGAGCCGCCGGATTCCACGTGCGACCAATACTCGCTGGCGTTAGCTTCGATCGGTTTGATCGTCACGCGATGGCGGCGAGCGTCATTGACCAGCACTTCGGTCGAGTAAAAACCCATCGGCTGCACGTTGAGAATCGCCGCGGCAAAGACGGCCGGTAGATGACATTTGAGATAGGCCGACGCGTAAGCCAAGAGCGCGAAGCTGGCGGCGTGCGATTCGGGAAAACCGTAATCGGCAAATCCTTCGAGCATATGAAAGAGCTGCTCGGAGGCAGCGCGATCGATGCCGTTGGCGACCATGCCGTCGACCAGCTTGTCGCGCAGCGCCTGCATGCGATCGCGCGACCGTTTATGCCCCATCGCGCGCCGCAGCTGATCGGCCTCTCCCGGGGAGAAGCCGGCTGCCTCGATTGCCATTCGCATCCCTTGCTCTTGAAAGAGCGGCACGCCGAGCGTCCGCTCCAGCACCGGCCGGAGCTTGGGATGCGGATATGTTACGGCTTCGAGTCCCGCGCGCCGGCGCAAGAATGGGTGAACCATCTGCCCCTGGATCGGACCCGGACGAATGATCGCCACCTGCATGACGATGTCGTAAAAACAGACCGGCTTCATGCGGGGCAGCATTGACTGCTGGGCACGAGACTCGATTTGAAAGACGCCGATCGTATCGGCACGCTGGATCATCTCGTACGTCGCGGCATCGTCGGACGGGATGGTGTGCAGCTCCAGCCGCCGCGGAACCGCCTGCGGAAGCCAAGAATCGTTGCGAGCAACGCATCGCCGGTAGAGCGTCAGCGCCTCGCGCAGCAGCGAGAGCATTCCCAAGCCGAGCAGATCGATTTTGATCAACCCAAGATCTTGTAAGTCGTCCTTATCCCACTGCACGACGGTGCGATCGCGCATCGTCGCCCACTCGACGGGTGCCACCCGCACCAGCGGATCGCGCGTGATCAGCATGCCGCCGGAATGAATTCCGAGGTGGCGCGGAAAGTTCGCGATGCGACGGCAGAGCTCGAAGAGCATCTCCGGACCGGCCTCGTCGGGAAGCTCCTCGCGAGCGTCGAACTCGCGCGCGACGGCGTCGACCTGCTCGAGCGATAATCCCAGCGCTTTCCCGACGTCGCGAATCGCCGAGCGCGTTCTATAAGTGATTACCTCGGCGACCATCGCCGCGTTGGAGCGCCCGTAGCGCTCGTAGACGTACTGAATGACCTGCTCGCGATCTTGATGCGCGAAGTCCACGTCGATATCGGGAATTTCGCGCCGCTCCTCGGACATGAAGCGCTCGAAGAGCAGATCCATTCCGATCGGATCGACTGCGGTAATCCCCAACGCGTAGCAGACGGCCGAGTTCGCCGCCGAGCCGCGCCCTTGGCAGAGCACGCCGAGTTCGCAAGCTTTGCGCACGATATCCCAGACGATCAAGAAGTATCCGGCCAAATCCATTCGGGCGATAATGCCGAGCTCGTACTCGAGCTGCCGCTCCACGCGCGTCTCGAGCGGCATCGGATAGCGCTTCGCGGCCCCTCCGTAGACGAGCTCGCGCAGCCGGCGCTGCGGCGAACTTCCTTCCGGCACCGGAAAGAGCGGGAACTGTCCGCTCAACCGCTCCAACCTAAAGCGGCAGCGTTGCGCGATTGCCAGCGTAGCTTCGACGGCTTCGGGATAGCGAGCGAAGAGGCGGCGCATCGCGGCCGGCTTTTTGAGGTAGAACTCGGCATTGGGACGCAGCCGGTTGACGGCTCGCGCTTCGTCCAGCGTCGTGCCGTCCCGCACGCAAGAAAGCACGTCGGCCAGCAGCGCGTCGTCTTTATCGGCATAAACGACGGCGTTGGTGGCAACGTAGGGTAATCCGCAATCGCGCGAGAGACGCACGAGTTGCAGATTGCGTTGCGTCTCCTGCACCGTGAGATGCTGCTGGAGCTCGACATAGAACCGGCCGGGGAAAATTTCGCTCAACCGCCGCGCGTCGCGTCCTGCAGCGGCGGCATCGCCGTCGCTAAGCGCGCGTTCGATGCGTCCGTACGAACCGCCCGAGAGCGCGATGAGGCCCTCGTTGCAGGCTTCGAGATCCTCCCAGCGCAGTCGCGCATCGGCCTTACTTCCCCGCATTTGCGCGCGCGAGATCAGCTCGCAACAATGCGCGTATCCACGCTCGTCCTCGATCAACAGCACGATCCGCGCGCCGTCTTCAAAGGTCAGCTCGCAACCGACGATCCCGGCAATGCCGTGCCGGCGTGCGTGTGTCGAAAAGCGTACCGCACCGTACAATCCGTCGCGATCCGTAAGCGCGATCGCGCTTAAACCAAGCTCGGCCGCGCGTTCGATCAGCGCCTCGGGGTGCGAGCCTCCCTGCAGAAAACTAAAGTTGGACCATGCATGGAGTTCTGCATAGCCTTGTTCGCTAGGCATGGTTGGGGGACGTTGTGGGTTCGGGGACGCTCGCTTTTCCGCATCCGGCGGAAAAACGAGCTCGCCTCGTCGTCGCTCCCGGCATCCTGCCTTCGCTCCTCCTCACACGCCCCTCACCCACCGCGTCCCCCAACCATGCCCGGCAACGCTATTCATACACTCACGCATGCACCAATGAGATTCTTGCCGGTAGACGCAGTAAACGTTCCGTATTCGAGGCACTGTCGTTTTCTTCGCGCGTGATCGGTGAGCGAGAAGTTGCAGTTCGAACACCATGCTGCTCTGCGTAGCCTTCTAAGATCGGGAGGCACGCGGACGACACAATGGATGAGGAGCATGTGAGAATTATTTTTTGTATTCTTCATGCATGCCATATAGGTACCAACGGAAGCTTTGCTGGTAGATGCGGGCAAAAGTTCCATTGGTATTGAGGTCTGCATGGCTAGTTTGTTAGAGGTGGTCGTGGGACGCAGTAGGTGAGGGGCGTGTGAGGAGGAGCGAAGGCAGGATGCCGAGAGCGACGACGAGGCGAGCGAGCTTTTCCGCACGATGCGGAAAAGTGAGCGTCCCCGAACCTACTGTGTCCCACGACCATCTCTAACAAACTCACTCATATACGCCGCGCAAGATACCAGTGGGAGTTTTGCCGGTAGATGCGGGCAAAGGTTCCGTCTTCGAGGACCACGTCGTATTCGTCACGCGTGACCGGCGAGGCGGTGTAGGCGCGTTCGTCAATGCGCCACGGACCGACGCATTGCCGCACCGCTTGCCGATCGACCATCGCCGGTTCGCCGCCGTTCAGCTGCACTGGAACTTCGCGCACGGCGAGCAAACGGAGTTGCGGAACGAGATCGCTTTGAACTTGCGGTTTTTCAAACATAGCGCGAGACGGCGCGGTGAACGGCTCGTAACTAAAGCGCTCTTCGAGGACGTGCGCCTCGCGCGTTTGCGCGCGCGTTACGCCGCAGCCGAGCACGGCTTCCAGGCGGGCAATGGTGACTGCAATCTTCTGCGGATCGAGATCGTCCGCGCTGAACAGCGGTTGCGCCTCGCCTCCTTCTTCTAACTGCCGGGCCGCAAGTCGCAGGCCGGCGATCGGCGCGTTAAACGTAACGCCTTCGAGCTTGGCGCGGAGCATTTCGAACATCGTGCGTTCGTGAGCCGTCGGCATGGCGAGCGGCACGTCGAAGGTGTGGGCGTCGGCATCCTCGAGCTCGACCGCCAAATGCAGCGCTCCGGCGCGCTTACCGCAGCGTTCGAGATCGGTGCAGATGCGCGCCAGCAGCATGCGCAGCGCAAAGAAGACCTGCGCCTCCTCGGCGGCGCGTCCTTCGCCGAAGATCGCGGCTTCGATCGCCACGGCATGCGCGCGTGGAACGAACGGACGGTTATCAATACCGCGTGCAAGTTCGTGCCACTGCGCTGCTGCGACGCCAAAGCGCCTGACGAACGGGCCGTGCGCGAGCGCCGCCAGTTCGCCGAGACGCTCGACGCCGAGCAGGCGAAGGCGTTCGACGATATCGGGTTCGATTTCGAGCACGGGCAACGGCAACGGCGCGAGGCGTTCGCGCTCGCTCCCGGGTTCCCAGACGCTGCCGTCGGCCAGACGTGCGGCCGCGCGGGCTGCGATTTTATTGGCTCCGGCACCGATGCGCAACCTGACGCCGAAGCAGAACAGCACGTCGCGAGCTTGCGCGATCCATACATCGGAGCCGCCTGCAATGCCGTGCATGTCGAGAAAGGCGTGGCCTGGGGCGGCATCTTCTACAAGCGGCGAGACTGCATCGAGAGCGTCGAGCATCTCCTCCCAAAGAGTCCGCTCGGGGACTTCGCCCTCGACGTCAACGCAGAGCAGCATCGCGCATTGCCTCACATCCAACTCGCACGCGCGCAGTACGTCCGGCCGGCAGACGCGCGTGCTTGCGCACGCCGACGCAGAGTTCGAAGCCGGTGACGCTCCCCCATAGTCCGCGCTCGCCGCGCATGAAAACCCGCTCGAGCGTGCAGTGCAGCCGCACTCCCGCCGCCGCGCTCAAAGCGGCGCCGGCGCGCGCCGCCACGACGATCAAGAGCACGCCGCTGCGGTGCGCGAGGGTCGCCAAGCGCGTCCACAACGCGTCGCGCAGCGCAATCGCCGGCATGAGCACCAAGCGGCAGATGCGCGAACGCAGCAGGATGTCGACGGCCCGTGCGATGGCCAGTGCTCCGCGGGCGGGCACGACCAGCACGCGGTCGAGACGCACTCCGGCTTCGACCAGGCTCGGCGGGTAGAGCGCGCCATCATCGAGGATGGCGACCAGGCTGCGCCGGGTCATGCGAGCGAGCAGACCCGCCGCCAGGCTCCAACGCCCGGTCGCCCCCTCGATCGTCGCAATGACGCCGGCCGGAAAGCCGCCCTCGAGCAGCCGGTCGACCTCGGGAATGTCGGTCGCAAGCCTCGGCTCGAGGGTGGGGGAGGGGCGAGCCGAGATCTCGCGCAGACGCTCCCGGAGCCGCTCGAGGGCCTCGGGACGAACCGGTTCGGATACCGCCGGCGCCGTCATGGGAGATTCATGCTAATCGAACATATGTTCGATTGTCAAGGCGCCTGAAATCTTTGTTTTGGGGTCAGGTATGGGTCAGGGAGTCGCGTTTACCTTACTAGGAGATGCCGCTCTGACTCATAAGGAAGCGGGTGCTATTTTCTGGGTGCTTTTTCAAGGAGGTCCCGCCTCGTGCGCATCAGATCGATTGTCGTTGGACTCGCTGCTTTATCTCTTGGAATCACCGGCTGTTCCGGAGGCCGGTCGACGTTACCGGGAACGGCATCTGCGCCGGTCACCGGAGAACCGACGAGCGGCGTGTGGCGCCTCATTCACTCGCACTCCGTCCAGCCGCAATCGTTTTCCGGCGCGAACATCGGCTTTTTACTAACGGACGGAACGGTGCTCGCCCAAACCAGCGGCACCTCGTGGTCCCGTTATACTCCCGATGCGAACGGCGATTATTCCAAAGGGACTTGGAAACAAGCCGCATCGTTGCCCTCGGGATACAGTCCCGACGCCGGTGCATCGAACGTGCTCGCCGACGGACGCCTGGTCATGTCCGGCGGTGAATATAACTACGGCAGTTTTGCGCTCACGAATTTGGGCGCGGTGTACGATCCGGTTGCCGACACGTGGACGTCGCTGGGCCATCCCAAAGGCTGGGGTTGGATCGGCGACTCGCCCTCGAGCATGCTGCCCGACGGACGGATGCTGCTGGGACAGAAGATTTCCAAACGCGATGCGACCCTGAACCCCAAGACGCTGCAATGGAAAGATCTCCCCAATCATACCGGAAAGGCGGACTTCAATGCCGAGGAGGGTTGGACGCTGCTTCCCGACGGCACGATCTTGACGATCGACGTGAAGAACGATCCCGACTCCGAGATTTACGATCCATCGACGAATCAATGGAAGACCGCCGGCAAAACACCCGTCATTTTGGCATCTCATTGGACGAGCGGTGGCTGCATTTCTTACGGACCAAAGAAACGCGACTGTTACTATCCGCCGGGAGAGATCGGGCCCGCCGTTCTGCGTCCGGACGGCACGGTTTTCGCGACCGGCTCGGGGCAGGCGGGAAGTGGGTACGGCCAGGGACATACCGCGATCTACCACACGCGCGGAGGCCTTGCGGGGAAGTGGACCGCCGGTCCGGATTTTCCCAACGGCGATAATGCCGGCGACTCGTACGCGCTGCTCGAACCCAACGGCAAGGTGCTCGTCTTTGGCAACAGCGGCAGCACCTACGAGTGGGATGGTAAGACGTTCACGGAAGCCAGCCTGAGCTGGTCGGGACCGCCGCTTTTACTGCCGACGGGACAAGTGATGATGCTGGGCCGCACGGTGGCGCTCTACACGCCGACGGGGCAGCCGCAAGCGAGCTGGGCTCCCAAGATCAAGAACTTCCCGGCGAGCGTCTCGGCCGGGCAAACGTATAAGATCACCGGAACGCAATTCAACGGCCTCTCGCAAGTGATGGCGTTCGGCGACGAGTATCAGAACGCAACGAACTATCCGCTCGTGCGCATCACCAACGATGCGAGCGGACACGTCTTTTACGCGCGGACGCACGATCACAGCTCGATGGGCGTAGCGACGGGTTCGAAGCAGGTTTGGACTTACTTCGACGTTCCGACGGGCATCGATACGGGAGCAAGCCACCTCGTCGTCGTCGCCAACGGCATACCGTCGAAGGCGGTCGCCGTCACGGTTTCGGCGAGCAGATAGATTAAGCGCCGCTAGCCGAAACCAGGCTCGCACGGTCGTGCGGGGCGTCCAGATCCATGATCGGGCCGATCGGCACGATCCGGGTCGGATTGATGTCGTCGTGCGTGTAGTAATAGTGGCGCTTGATGTGGTCGAAGTTTACGGTCTGCGCGACGCCGTCGATTTGGTATAGGTCGCGTAGGTAGCCGTAGAGGTTCGGGTAATCCACGATGCGCCGTAGATTGCACTTGAAATGACCGTAGTAAACCGGATCGAAACGGACGAGCGTTACGAAGAAACGCCAATCCGTTTCGACCGGCTCGTCGGCGAGGAGATAGCGCCGGTAGGCTAAGCGCTCCTCCATCGCGTCGATGGTCGTAAAGACGCCATAAGCGGCCTGCTCGTAAGCATTCTGCGAGGTCGCAAAGCCGGCGCGGTAGACGCCGTTGTTGAACGTTTCGTAGAGAAAGTCGTTGAGCTCGTCGATCTCCGCGCGCAGCTGCGCAGGATAGAGATCGAGCGTTGGATTGGTGGCGACGGCATCGAACTCGGTCTCGAACATCCGCATGATGTCGTCGTCGGAGTTGCTGACGATGCGCCGCGTCTTCTTATCCCATAGCACCGGTACGGTGACGCGCGAACGATACCCGGGATCGGTCGCGGTGTAGGCCTCGCTCAAGAAGGCCCAGCCGTTGATCGGATCGGGCTCATCGGCGGTGAATCTCCAGCCGCGCTCGTCGCGAATCGGATCGACGACCGTCATGCCGACGGCGGCGCCGAGGCCTTTGAGCTGTCGCAGGATGATCGTGCGGTGCGCCCACGGACAGGCCAGCGAAACGTAGAGATGGTAGCGGCCGGCTTCGACCGGATAGGGCGAGCTGCCGTCGGCGCGCACCCAATCGCGGAAGGCGTCGGCCTGCCGCTTGAAGTTACCGTCCTGGACTTGCTCCTCGGGGAACTGCGCTTTTACCGTCATGCTCAGGTTCATACCCGTTAGCGGGGCGTTACCTCGCGAGGTCAGTTACCCGCGAGGTAGATTACGCCGGCTTTTTCCAGAATCGCACGGCCCTTGCCGGTGAGGATGAACTCGGCAAAGCTGCGTGCCGCGTCGGGATGCGGTGCGGCTTTGAGGACCGCCAGCGTGTAGGTAATGCGATCGGTCATGGCCGCCTTCCCCGGCAGCGGGATGAACTGATAGCCGCGCGCCACCGCTTCGGTACGATAGAAGAATCCGACGTCGGCTTGTCCCGTATCAATGCGCGCGAGCAAATCTTGCTCGGGGAAAATCTGCGCCGGGTTTTCGTCGTCGCCTAAAATGCGCTGGGCGCCGTCGCGCCCGAGCCACGTCGTCATGCCTTCGATCGTATACTGGCCTTTGGGGTCGAGCGTCGGATCGGTGCGCCCGATGCGCAAGCCCTGCGTCTGCAACGCACTCTGGAGCGAAGTCTTTCCCGCGACGACGCCCTGGAAGAGTGAAGCGTAGCGCGAGCTGGGCGCCCAAGCGATGCCGAGACTCGTACTGGCAAAGGTAACGGACGACGCAATACGGCCGCCGAGCTTTGTAACCAGCTTCGGATCGACGCTGATGAAGACGTCGGGCGTGCGAATGCCCGACGCGATGAGATTGGCCAGCGCTTTGCTTCCGCCGCCCTCACCTTGAAAGTCGACGTTTTCAGCGCGCAGCGCGGCCTTTATCGGCCCTTCCATCGGGGTGACGAGCGAACCGGCGTAGAGAACGCTCACGACGGCAGGCGGGATTCTGCGCTTGCGCGGCGCCTGGTATTGCGCTCAACGCTAGGATTGCGGCGAACGCTGAAAATTTAGCGAACGTGAGTTGATGCAATATCGCGTCCCTTCTGGACCGGGCCCGTCGTCGAAGACGTGCCCGAGATGTGAGTCGCATCGTTTACAACGTACTTCGGTGCGATGCATGCCGTGACTGTAATCGTCGATGAGCCGCACGTTCTCGCGCTGCTCGGGATGGGTGAAGCTCGGCCAGCCGCAGTGTGATTCGAACTTCGAGTCCGAACCGAAGAGCGGCTGTCCGCAGGCGCCGCAAACATAGGCCCCGTCATCGGTGACCTCGAGAAGCGAACCGGAAAACGGCGCTTCGGTGCCGGCTTCGCGAAGAATGTGGTAGCGCTCGGGGCCGAGCTCGTTCTTCCATTCTTCCTCGGTCTTTTGGATATCGGGTGTGACGTCGTGTCGCATGTTCTCTCCTCGCCTCCTTAAAAACACCGAAGGCGGCAAAGCGATGCGGGGAAGAATACTTCGAGATGAAGCTCCTCTTCGAAATCCTGCTCTCGATATTCTTGCACCCGATCGCCATGATCCTGATGTGGATCAACCTGCTTGGACGCGGCGATATGACGACGACCGTAAAGATCGTCTGGTTTGTGGTCAGTATTCTATGGGGGCTCGGCCCGATTCTCTATATTTTGGCTGCGGACGGCGCGCTCTGGTAGCCGCGCGCCGTTCTCAACCGGGCTGGGCTAGTGGCGCCGCCACGGGCCGCGATAGCCCCAACCCCACGGATGGTAGTAGCCGCGCCCGCCCCAGCCCCAGGGGCCGCGATAACCCCAACCCCACGGCCGGTAATAGCCGCCGCCCCAACCCCAGCCTAAACCGAGGCCGAAGCCATAGGGGTACCATCCCCCGTAGTACCCGGGGTAGATGCCGCCATAGTACGGGTAGCCATATCCGCCGTAGCCGTAGCCATAGCCGACGTTGTAGCCCGGGTATGGGGTGAACGCTTGCCAGTTGAGGACGTCGATCTGGTTGGCCTGGTACGTCCCAGCGTCGCCGTGGCCGTACACGACCACCTGCATGCCCTCGACGAGTCGAGTGCCGGTTGGGTTGATGATCGTGCCCTGGTGCAGGGTGATGTGGTCGTTGTAGCCGTGGGAGTCGTGCATGTAGACGATCCACTGCCCGTCAAAACCATTTAGGGTGCCGCGAATATAGTCTCTGTGAGCGTACGTGGGCTCAGGCAACGCATACGACGGCCGCGGGCCTGACGTCTGAGGCTCCTGCGGATAGGGCTCCTGCTGCGGGTATTGCTGCTGCGGGTACGATTGCTGCGGGTATGAGGGTGCCTGCTGCGGATACGGCGGCGGCTGCGGGTTCTGCGGCGGCTGGTCCGGGTAGGGCTCCTGTTGCTGTGGCCCCTGCTGCTGCGGATACTGCTGCTGCGGGTACCTGCTGCTGCTGCGGGTATTGCGGGTAGGGGTTTTGCTGCGGGTAAGGCGGCGGCTGCTGCGCGGAAGCAAGGGACGGGAGAACGAGCGCGCCGGCCGCGGCCAGCGTCGCTGCGATCGTGGCAATCGAGAAGCGTCGGGACGTCATATGCTCCTAGTATATCGCCGTTCGCGATGGGAGCGGGGTTAGAATACGCGCAAAAACCGCGAACGAGCGTGGACTTGACTCCGACGCCGCGTCAGACCTTAAGCTGGGACGCGAGAAAGAACGATGGAAACCGCAAGCGCCAAGCTGCGCCACGTGAAGGCCTTTGCCGACGATGCCGGCGTCACCGTTCGCACGCTGCATCTATACGATCGGCTTGGCTTGCTCAAACCTGCAGCGCTTACCGGCTCCGGTTACCGGCTCTACGGGGAAGCGGAGCTGGAGCGGCTCGAGCAGATCTTGGCACTGCGCTTTGTTGGATTCAATCTCGAACAAATCAAGGAGCTCCTGAGCGGACCGGTCCCACCGCTGCTGGTAGCGCTGCGCATGCAGCGCGCGGTCATCGCTCGCCAGAAGCGCCGGCTCGAATCGGCACTCGCGGCGATCGACGAGGTCGAGAGAACGCTCGAGCAAGACGAATCGGCCGACCGCTGGAAGGCGCTCCAAACCGTCATTGAGGTTTTTAAAATGCAAGACGATTGGGACTGGACGAAAAACTATTACTCCGAAGAAGCGCGCGCAAAAATCGAGGAGAATCTGCGCGAAACGTCGCGCGAAGCGATCGAGCAGGGGCAGCGCGCGTGGGCGACGCTACTGGCGCGAAATCGAAGAGGCCGCGCGCAACGGCATCGATCCGCACGGCGATGCTGCGCGCGTTATTGCGGAACGCTACCGCGAACTGCTGGCGCAGTTCACGCGCGGTAACGCCGAGATCGCTGCGGGATTGAACAAACTTTGGTCGGACAGCACGCATTGGCCGAGCGAGTTCAAGCGGCCGTGGAGTGATGCCGCCGATGCGTTCATCAAGTCGATGATGGAGCGAGCGGGAAACCTAAGCGTACGGGCCGCTCAAAATGCGTTGTCGGGTAAGGCGACAAAATGGAGCCGTCGACGGGGATTGAACCCGTGGCCTTTTCCTTACCAAGGAAATGCTCTACCACTGAGCTACGACGGCGCCGTTGGGTCGGGTGACGTTACTCCGTCGGTCCGGTCGGACCCTACCGGGCCGAACCGTACAGGCGAAACGACCGAGACCAAGTAGTCGCTGGCCCAGCGTACGTTGGACGTTTGGCCGTTCTTTGGGGCGGCCCACCGCAACGATGCAAAGCAGCTTCTGGGACAGTCCGCGACGGGAACAAGAAATATGCCGGCCACCGCGGCACAGTAGACCCCAAAATACTCCGCTGCCCCAAAATAGGTCCTTATTAAATTGCCCCGATGCGGCGTGCACGCTGTAGCAGTTGAACAAAATGGCCCCATTGCGCAAGCGACCGGTTTTGACTTGGACCCGTGAAAGTACGTTCGTCCTTTTCGATGATCAGATCGTATCGATGGTTCTCGCCCAAGGGTATTGCAACACGGTATCCCGCGCGGATCAGCTCCGTAGCCACAATCATTTCCGATAAGTCGCCGATGCTCTTAGTGTCGCGTAGAAACGAGACTTGCTCGTGCACCGGCCCGAAGAATAGCAGCTTTCCCATGACAACCAACGTACGCCCGCACTGTGCCAACAGGGTGGCCTTAAGCCCGGCGGATGCCAAGGGTTCGATCCCTTCCCGGACGAACGACGTTGCGCCAAAGGAGGACCTGTAATGTTTCTTTCTTCAATCACGCTGCGCCGAATCGGAATCGGCGCGATTGCCTGCGCGGCGATTAGGCTTTGCGGCGCTGCCGGGCCAAGCGCAGATGCGCCAGCAGATGGCCGACCAAATGGCCACCAAAGCCGGCAACTCGTTCGTCAGCAAGATCCAAGGCGAAAGCTGCAGCGATTTCGCGGCTACCATGGCGAAGATGAAAAAGCCGGCCGGCGCGACGCCGAGCCCGATGTCCGCGAAGCTCAAGGAAAACCCGCAAGCGCGCACCGACTTCGTCAACATCGTCGGCGGACCGCTGCTCAATAAAATGATCGACTGCAACATGACGCCGGGAGGAATGTAGTGAAGCGATTCGGACTCGCGTTACTCCTCGCGGCCGCACCGGTCATCGCGATCGCCGCGGCGCTTGTGCCGTCGGCCATCGTCGCTAATCCGTCATCGTACGACGGTAAGAGCGTCACCGTAGCGGGGACGGTCAAAGGATTCCAAACCTCGAGCACGCCGATGGGAACGGTCGCGGGCTTCCAGCTCTGCGACTCCGAGTGCATCGTCGTGATCGATAAGACCAATCAGTCGCGCAGCAACGGCGCGACTGCCACCGTTAGCGGCATTTTCCACGCCACGTTCAAAGCTCCGCGCAAAACCTTCACCAACGCGGTTGTCATCGGAAAATAGGATCAGTTAGCGTGCGGGCGCCCGCTACTTGTCGGAAGGCACGTACGCGGCGCCCGCGAGCCCCGCGAAGTTCGGATTAGTGACGGCGGAGTAGCTGCTCTTCCCCTTCTTCTTCAGCTTGCCGACGTCGAGCCAGCCGCACTGATCGCCGTCGGCTTGGCGCGTTTCATTCTGGTTGAAGCCTCCGCTGACGGGATCGCCGCAACCGGCGTCATTTAAATACGTCGGACCCAGCACGTTAAAGGGCGTTTCGCTCGGCTTCCAGGGAAGTTTGTACTGCGAGGTCGTGCGCGACTCTTGGTCGGTGACGTTGAGCACGGCGCCGCCGTTGCTTACGTACACGCCGCCGGGATAACCGATCGTCCCCGGTGCCAACACCGAAGTGAAGATCGGCGACTTCGTGGGCGACGCGATCTCCGCCAAGCCGAAGCCGCACGTCGTGGTGCATCCCTCGTAATCGAACCAAATATTGCCGATCGAGTCCACGTCGAAGAAGTAGACAGCAGTAACGGGGTCGTTGATCGGCAGTGCGATGAGCGACGGCAGGGCCGACTTCGGCGGCACGGCCGACTTGCGACACGGTCGACTTCAACGGCCACCACTCGAAACCGCTTCCGGCGGTCGTCGCGCTTCCCTCCGTCATTTGAAAGTACGTCAATCCGGCAAAGATGTGGTTGAATGAGTCGGCAGCAACGTCGAAGCCGTCGGAATACCATTGCGAGCAACTCCGCGACGGACAGCCTTCCGCATAGGTACCGGCGAGCGTACCGTTCGTGTACTTCTGAACCAAGCCGTGCTGAAATGTTGGATCCGCCTGGCAGGCTACCCACAGGTTCGAATCGTGGTCAACCTTGATCCCAACATTGACGTCGCAGCCGTTGGCCGCGACGTCGATCGCGCTAACGCGTCTTACCGCCGTTGGCGGTCTGACCGAAAACGTATTCGTAGGTGCTGCTCGACGCCCACAATCCCAGGCCGGCCACACCGCGAAAGGCGACGCGCGGACGTGCGCGGCCGACGGCCGCCAACTCGCGCAACATCGCAGAGCGCGGTACCGGTGCGGGCAGTCTTCCCGAGGCTTGCAGCTCAAGCAACTGCAGTTTGTCGGATGGGGCGACGACGGCCGGCGTGCCGAGCGACGGAATCGCCGTTGCGCGTTTGGCCGAGGTCGAACAACCAGCGAGCACGCCGAGCAGTACAATCGAAGTAGACGCGAGCGTCAAGATATTACGCACGAAGATTGCGGACGTTCGCGAGCACGAAACGGGACCCTCCGCAGACGGATCGTAAGCCGCTCCGGGAACGTATGAACGTTGCGGACGGCTGATGGCGGCACCGAGATTCCCCGACGAAACGACGTCCACGGCATTGACGAAGGTACCACAGCCGAGGAGCAAGGCGAGCGTCTACCAAAATGATGAGCCGCCGGATGCTGATCGCAATCCGGCGGCCCAACAGGACCCACGCTTTAATGCGCTACAGGGCGCGTTTTATCACGATCAGGTGCTCGATTTCTTGCAGTTGATCGCTACGTTCGTTACTTTGCCTTGCGGGTCGGTGATCGCCTGAGCATCGTTGGTCTCGGTATCGCTGACTTTGGTGACCACGTCGGTCGTCGTGCTTCCGTCAAGACCCTTCGACGTCCAGGTTATGGTGTTGCCTTGCCAGCCCGGCGAAGAACCCAGGCCGTAGCCGCCGCTGGTATCGCCGCCTAACTGAACCCATTGTTTGATCGTCGGATCGTAACCCGTGTACGTCGTGCCGGTGATCGTGAACGTGCGATATTCATCGAACGGCGGGGCCGTGTCTTGAGTAACCATCCACATGCCGTCCATGCCGATCGACGTCGTGCTCGTATCGGGACGCGTTTTGCCGCGCAGCGTCTGCGTGCAGTTCCACGTTCCCGTGAGGAACATCATGGATGAGAAGTCCGGCTTCTGCATCGGCACCGGCGTGGGTGCCGGAGCGGGTTGAGCCGTCGAAACGGCCGGCGAGGCTGCGAACCCCAGGAGTAAGGCCAGCGCCGCCACGACCGGCCATATGGAATGCTTCATCTTGCCTACCTTTCGTTTCGTAGGGGAGTACGGCTGGTCGGCTTCGCTCGCCAAGCGTCCGCCCCCTTGAGATAGCGCGGGTAAGCAGCGTTGTTACATACCTTAATAAGAACAGCCGCTCGGTGGGAGGCGCTGTCTGTTAGTGGAGCGGGCGGCGGGAATCGAACCCGCGACTCTTGCTTGGAAGGCAAGGGCATTACCACTATGCAACGCCCGCGATCTGGGCAGGGCTGGATTTGAACCAGCGTAGCGCTTTCGCGCACCAGGTTTACAGCCTGGCGCCATTAACCACTCGGCCACCTACCCGCGTATCGCCTTTGCAATTTGAGCGACTGACCAGGGTACGATAGAATGGCTACAGGCTCCTCGGCAAGGTGATGCCGGTCATTCCCGCAGCCGCTCCTCATGATTCTCTCATGTGCCGGTCATTCGGGGCACCTACCATGGGAGCCATAGCAACCTCGCTCGCAACTTATTTGGAGTGTGCCCAGGATGGCTCGCTACGCAACCTTCGTGGTTGCCGCCCTCACGGGGTTTCTGCTCGCCGGGTGCAGCGGCGGAACGTTCGGCCCGGCCGGACTCTCTTTGCCGCACGCCGGTGACGGAGTCCAAACGGTAGCGGACGCGGCCGACGCCCTGGACGCGCACCGTACGCCGGCCTCCGAGAGCGCCAAATCGGCGATCGCCGTAACTGATGCCCTGGGATCCTTCGTTCGAGCCGTTACCGAGGACGAGCGGGTCGTTGATTCGGTCCGGGCACATTCCGGGTCGCACTCGATTCGCGTCACGCACTTCGTGCGCGACAAGTCCATCGTTTCGAGCTCGCAAGTCGTCGTGCGTCCTAGTTACGGCAACGTCTCCGCTTATTGCGAAGCGTCGGCGGGCTACAGCGTCCGCGGAATTCCGTCGCTGGATCAAACCTTCGGCTGGCAGAGCGGCGCGGTCGCCGGCGGCGCTCGCGCTACCGATGGCCGCGGTTCGGCAACCTGGTCGGCAAACGCGAGCGGCATCGTCGTGCGCGGCGCAATCGGCGGGCTGTCGCTGGCACGTGGCCGCCAAAGCAGCGGCTGCCCGATGGGCGCCTTCCCGTTTACTATTGCAGGCGGGAGTGCCAAGAACGAGTTCTCCATTCCGATCTCGATGGCGTTCCGCAGCGGGCAACTTTCGAACCTTGCCGTAAGCGACGCGAGATTTTCGAACGGCGAAAGCCTCGACGTGACCAGCGAAGCTAACGGTCAGCGTCTCACGGTCAACGGCTTCATCCGCAACGGCCGCAAGCAGCTGGCGACGTTCACCGCCGACGCGGGCGGAAACGGAACGCTCGCAATTACCAGTACGGGCGCGCAGTACGCGATCGCCGACTGGGTCGTCGTCGGAATCTAACTTCTAAACTCGGTTATCCGCGATTTAGTCGGGCGCTACGCAGGCGACCCGGTTCCTCGCCGACAGCGTCACGTGTTTTGCCGACACGGTATTCTTATTTCCGTTGACCTTGGCGGTTGCGGAACGGCTGTCGATGAGCGGTAGGCGCTTCCCCTTGACGGTCCGAAGTTACGCCGGTGCTCTTAACGACGGAACTCGACGACACGATACGCCGGTGCGAGATCGCGGGGATCCGCAACGGCGTAGCGACGACGGCACGGCTTCGTCCCGACTTGGGCGCGGAGGCAATCGAGGTATGCGGCGGCCTGGTTGCGTTTACCGGCGCCAAGTCGCCGATGTCGCAAGCCGTCGGCGTTGGAATCCCGGACCTGTGCGCCGCGAAGACATCGAGCAAATCGTCGAGTTCTACGAAACTCGCAGAACCACGCCTTGCGTTTTCGTCACACCGTTCTCGCATCCGACGTTGGGGCGCGAACTTGCCGCCGCCGGTTTTGCACCGTCCGAATACGACAACGTCATGGCTAGCGACGATTTCAGCGATCGGGCGCAGCGCGATCCTCGCGTCGTAGTGGCGACCGATTTTCAGGCGTGGGCGCTCGCTTCGGTAGAGGCATTCATGCATCCGGAGACGCCGAAACCCGGAGACGAATTGGTTGCATGCATTATTGCCTCGTCGCCCGGCGTTTGGCCGCTCGAAATACGCGACGGCGACACAATCGTCGCTACGGCAGCGATGGATCTCCAGGAAGGCTGCGCGGGACTCTTCGCGGGCTCGGTCGTGCCGGCGTTTCGCGGACGCGGTTTTCACGTCGCGCTTATTAACGACCGCATTGCACGGGCGCGCGAAGCCGGCGCTTCGTTCATGCGCGCGACCGCGCGGCCGGCGAGCCCTTCGGAACGCAACTTCCGGCGCTGCGGTTTTACGACGCTCTACACGCGCGCGTTGTGGGAACGCAAGGCGGCCGATTCCGGCGACGCGTGAGCGGCTTTACGAGCCTACGCAGAACGCATGGTTCTGCGGATTCGATCGAATTTCGAGTAGCTGACGTCGCCGTGGAAAAACATACTGACCAATTCACGACGAGATCGAACGGAAATTGCCGATGCGTTAAGACGCAGCGCTGATGCAAACTACTTGTAACTCCAACAACATTGTTACGCGTTTTTCGGAATGCCATACGTATGGCACACAACGCCCGTACGATTTGTTCATGACTTCAACAACTGCAACGGTCTCTGTGTGATGGCTGCGGTAATCACAGGTTAGAAGCGGAAGAAATACTGCTCGCCCAATGCGCTCACCGAGCGACCATCGTTCCAAGAGTGCAGTGCTTAAACCACTGCGGCAATGCCGTAAAAGGCCAAGAGCCGTCACTGCTCGTTTCATTGCATGCATGCGCACCGATACAAGAGTCGTGTTGCGGCGTTTCTCGATCAGGGCGGCGTATACGGCCACGTTCCGCTCCAGTTTTCTATCGAGAATGCTTCGTGAGCGCTACGGCGAGCGCTGCTCGCGGTGCGGATGGGCGGAACGCCATCCGAAGACCGGCAAGGTCCCTATCGAAGTGGAGCATATCGACGGAGACTGGCAGAACAACCACCTTGACAACCTAACGTTGCTTTGCCCAAACTGCCATGCGCTCACGCCAACGTTTCGCGGGTTAAATCGAGGGCGCGGACGGGCGCATCGGCTTGGGGGACGAGGCAATCCACTGAAGGCTTCGCCGACGCCGAATGCCGCACCAGTCTTGCGCCGCCCCTAAAAGGGGTTTAAACTGCCATTGACCACAACTGCCACTGCTAAACGCCGACGTGGCGGAGCTGGTTTAACGCACCGACTTGTAATCAGTGCCCCAGTAAAACGGGATCGCCGGTTCGAATCCGGCCGTCGGCTAATATTTGTTAGAAACCAAGAATGCAAAAAGTAAATCCTAAATGGCTGCGCGCCGGACTCGTACTTGTATGCGAGCGGTGCTTCAAAGAACGCATACCCGAAGAAGATCCCGACATCGCGGCGCGGATCGGCGACTTTCATTTGCGCAACTGGCTGAAGGAACGACTCAAAGAAGACGGGCGCTGGGGAGCGATTCGCGCGATCAGCACGAGCTGCATGGACGTGTGCGCGCGCGGGCGCGTCACCGTTGCGATCGAGCCGGCACAGGGCGAGCCAACGGTGATGGTCGTCGATCCCCTCGCCGATCGTGACGACGTCTATCGGCAAATCGTCGAGCAACTCGAGGCTATTGCAGCTCCCGTTACAAGGGATTAATCTGAACTTAATCTAAGGCTGGTAGTCGTACGCTTGCTTGTAGCTGAGTAAGAGAACACTCGGTTGCATTGCTACTGAAAGCGAGGCACCAACCATGAACTTCTCGCCCGCATCTAAGCTCGCAGCGTGCCTGGTCACAATCGCGCTCGCCGGCTGCGCAGGCAGCTCCGGCTACGCGCCAGGCTCATCCACCACCGTAGTACCGCAAGTCCGCACGGGATCGAAGCCGCCGCCTCCGTGCATCCCCAAAGTCTGGGCTACTTCGCTGAGCCCCTATGCCGTCTACGGTTACACGGCACCGAGCAGCGCGCCGTGCGTAACGCTCACCGGTCCGTACAACGGCCTCAACCTCAACGCTCCGATTACCGTGGCCATTAGCCGCACTCCCAAGCGTCTATACGTTGCCGATCTCGGCAACAATCGCATCTTGGTCTTCACGTACAACGGAACGTACGTGAAATGGTGGAGCACCGCGTCCGGCGGCGCGCTCTTCCAGCCGTGGGGCGTCTGCGTCTCGCGCAGGGGACTCGTCGGCGTCGCAAACCGTCAATACAACAACACCGGGCCGCCGGGCAACGTCGAGTTCTTTATGCCCAACGCCCCGAGCGGAAGCCAGGCCAGCGGAGACGCCAACGGCGTCCTGACCGCAGATCAGTTCTGCGCGTTCGATAAAAACGGCAACTTCTTCGTCGACGGCACGACCTCGGCCGGACAGAAGATCGCTTACCTCGCGTCCGCCTTCGTCAATCTCCCGAGCCAAACGCTAATCGACTCGGGCCTGGGAACGGCGTCGTTCTGGGTAGGGATGTATTCGCGCATCAACAGTCCGGCCGACGACACGCTCAGCGTTGGAACGAGCACTCCCAGCAGCACGACGCAGACGATCATGAACTGGAAGGTCTCGGGACCGTCCATCGGTCCGCTCACGTTTACGGCGCTCTCGCCGTACACGCTGACGAACTATCCCTCGACGGTCAACGCCGTCTATCAGCTCGCGCCCACTAGGGGCGGAAGTACCGGCAGCGTGTTCGTCGCCGACTACGGCGCCAACCAAACGCTAACGGCACCAGCCAACGGCGGCTCCACATCCCTCTACAACAACGTGAGCAGCACGACCGGCGTCGCAACTCGCCCCACCGGCCAATATTAACCGGCCGATTAACCGGGCAAACTCACTGCCCGATGCTAAGCGGGTTGCCTGCGCCCCTCGACCGATCGTCGCAGCGCAGCCCGCGCCAGCAAACGCGTCGAATCCAACGTCGGCAGCACGGCGTTGTCGTCGCTCACGATCAGCGGTATCTCGGTGCAGCCAAGCACCACGGCGTCGCAGCCGCGATCCTTCATCGCCGCGATGACGCGCTCGAAATAAGCGACGCTCGCCGGCTTAAAGGTGCCGTATACCAGCTCTTGCATGATGATGCGATTGATCTCTTCGCGCTCGTCGGGCGTCGGACGCAGATACTCGATGCCCCGCTCCGTGAGCTTCTCGGGATAGACGTCGCTCTCGACGAGCCAGCGCGTTCCCGTTAGGCCGACGCGTCTAAACCCACGCGCCGCGGCTTCGTTCGCGACGATCTCGGCGATGTGCATCCACGGCAGCGGCGATCGCGACTCGATTATCGGCAGCGCTTGGTGGATCGTGTTGTCCGGGCAGATCAAGAAGTCGGCACCGATGCTCGCGAGTCGGTTCGCCGAATCGAGCATCAACTCCGGCAACGCCGCGCCAATCGTTGCGCCGCAAGCACGCGCTGTAGCGCGAAAACGGCGGCGAGTGCATCGAGATCTCGGGATGCCCGTGCTCGCCGAGCAGCTCCGCGCCTTCGGCGCAGATCGTCCGGTAACAGAGCGCGGCGCCTTCAGCCGAACAGGCGACGATGCCAATGTGGAGTGGGTCGATCATCGCAGATTAAGTTTCATTCAATCCGTTGGAGCGGGCACGATATAGACGAACACGAAGAGTGCGTCGCTCTGGCGGCTACCGCCTGGAACCGGCGCACCGCCGGGTACGAAGAGGCGGTTGTCGACGACCACCGCGCCGGTGCCGTGGCGGCCCTGCGGTAGAGGCGCGTTTTCCGTCCATCGATTCGCGCTCGCATCGTACCGGTAATTTGTCGTGAATGCGCTCGCATCTCCGGACTGCTCGCCGCCAATGGCAAAAATGGAGCCTTGATAAGCCGCTACCGCCATCCCGCTGCGGGGCGAGGGTAAGGGAGCCGCGGATTTCCAGACGTCTTTGCGCGGATCGTAGATGTCCACGAACGACGTGTTATGAGCCGCCGTATCGACGCGGCCGCCGATCGCGAAAAGCCGCCCGCCATAGGCGGCCAGCCCCATATGGTCGCGCCCAACCGGCAGCGGTGCTCTTTCCGTGTAACGGTTCGTCGCCGGATCGTAAACCAGATGCGTGCCAACGCTGTGAACGCTGCGCCCGCCGACCAGATGTATTTCATCGTCGACGACCGCGACCGAAACCGATCCAAGAGGGTGCGGCAAGGGTGCGATTGGCGACCATTGGTTCGTTGAAGGATCGTAAGCGTTTGCATCCGCGACGGCGGCATTGTTTTGCGCAGCAAATCCGCCAAATGTATAGATCCTGTTTTTATAGCCGACAGCAGCGATGTGATTGAGGCCGCGTGGCAGAGGCGCTGCGTATTGCCAGACTGCGTCGATCGGGCGACCCGGCTCGGAAGCGGCGTTCAAGACCTCGACAAGCGACTGGTCGACGTTGCCGTTGGCATATCCGCCGATCACGTAGATGCGGTCGTTGACGGTCGCGACCGCGACCTCGCTGCGTCCGACTTGCATCGCCGGTCCGGTCGTCCAGCTCCCCGAAACAGCATCCGCCGCCATCGAGACGATGACGGCGGATGCCAGTACGATGAATCGCACGATGTGAGCGAAGGGTCTATTGGAACTCGAACTCGGCGAGGTTCTTTTCGATCTTCCGCTTGACGCGCTGAAGCGCGTTATCGATGGACTTTACGTGTCGTCCGAGATCGCGGGCCATCTCTTGGTAGCTCTTGCCCTCGAGGTAAGACTCGAGCACTTGCGATTCGAGCTCCGAGAGATTCTGGCGAATCCGCTGGCGGATGTCGTCGGAGACCTCTTGGGTGACGACCAGTTCTTCGGGATCCGAAGTCTTCTGCGACGCCATGACGTCGAGCAGCGTCCGCTCGCTATCCTCATCGTAGATCGGCTTATTGAGCGAGATGTACTGGTTGAGCGGAATGTGCTTTTGGCGCGTCGCCGTCTTGATCGCCGTAATGATCTGCCGGGTGATGCAAAGCTCCGCGAAGGCCCGGAAGCTGGAGAGCTTATCCGCCTTGAAGTCGCGAACGGCCTTATATAAGCCGATCATGCCTTCTTGGATGATGTCCTCTCGGTCGGCACCGATCAGGAAGTAGCTCTTCGCCTTAATCCTTACGAAATTCTTATATTTGTTAAGGAGATACTCCATCGCAAGGTTGTCGCCGGTTTTCGCGATGGCCACCAAGTCTTCGTCGACTCGTTGCTGGTACTCCACTCCATCCGCAACTGGATGGGTCATTGCCATATCGTTTGTCTGCCTCGTCGTAAGACGTGCCGCATGCGCAGGCCGCAGCCCGTCGGGCGCGGCACATCTCCGCTAGTATATAGGAGGTTCCCCCTCTCCCGTCAAGGACGGAGCGAGCGTTCCCCTCTGGCGGACGGCCTCGTAGAGCAGTACCGCGCCGGCCACCGAGGCGTTGAGACTGGCCACGCCGCCCTCGCATCGGAATGCGGACTAAGTAGTCGCACTCTCGCTTGATCAGCGGCGAGAGGCCGCTCCCTTCCGCACCGATCACCAGCGCCAGGTCGCGATTGAGGTCGGCCTTCCAGAGCTCGACGGCCTCGGGCGCAGCATCCGCGCCGACCACCCAAACGCCGGCTTTCTTGAGGACTCGAATTGCGTCGGCAAGGTTCGAAACGCGAGCGATCGGCAAGTGAGCCGCCGCGCCTGCCGCCGCCTTGCGGACGGTGGCGTTGATTCCCGCCGAGCGGCGTGCGGGCAGGACCAGCCCCGCGGCGCCGGCCGCTTCGGCGGTGCGAACGATCGCTCCGACGTTATGCGGATCGGTCAGATGGTCGAGGAGCACGATCAGGCGGCTTCCGGCCGGACGCCGCCTCACAATCTCGTCGAGCGTAACGTACGGGAACGGCGGCGCGATCGCCACCACGCCCTGATGCGCTTTGAAGGGGAGCCGCTCGAAGAATGCCCGCCGCTCGAACTTGACCGAAACGTTCTGCTCCTTGGCAAGCGCGAGCAGCGCGCGCAATGGACCGTCCTTAGTGCGGTCGAGGGAGACGCGCACCAAGCGGAGCGCCTCGCCCGCCTCCAAGGCTTCCTTGACCGCGTGAATGCCGTAGATCACGTCGTCAAAGTCGAGTTCGTCGCGCTTCCCTCGGCGAACCGGCGGCGCGCTGCTCTTTTGACGCTGCGGCTTTACGCGCTTGAAACGACGGTCCAAGTGGTGCCTTCCTTCGTGTCTTTGACCTCGACGCCGCAGCGTGCCAGCGCGTCGCGCAGGCGATCGGAGGCGGCCCAATCCTTGGCCCGACGCGCCTGCGTGCGCGCGTCGATCACCCGCGCAATGGCATCGCCGGCGCTGGCGGCTTCGAGCGCCAGCAGGGCGCCGTCGGCTTGAGCTTCGCGCAGCTCGCCGCTCAGCCGCTCGATGAAATCGTGGGGGAGCTCGGCTTTGGGCTCCTCGAGCCACCTATCGCCGGCCGCGATTCCGAGAACACCGAGCCAATAACGCATTCCCTCAAAGGCGGCCCCGGCCGAAGCGGGATTGGCGGCAAAGCGCGTCGCGTTTCCGGCAAAATCGTAGAGCACGGCAAGTGCCGCCGCGGTGTTGATATCGTCGTCGAGCGCCGCCTCCATATCGGCGTCGAGTTCCGGGTTGCGCGCCGAACCTTCCGCGCGCTGCGCTCGTGCCAGAAGGCGATACGCCGATTTGATACGTTCGAGTCCGACGGCGGCCGCGGCGATCGAATCTTCGGTGAAGTTCATCACCTTGCGATAGCCCGTCTGCAAGAAGAGCCAGCGGATCGCTTGCGGGTCGTGACGCTGCAGCAACTGCGAGAGGGGTTCGAAGTTCCCCAACGATTTCGCCATTTTGCGATTGTCGAAGAGCAACAGCCCGCCATGCACCCAAAAGTTGGCCATCGGCGGACGCGCCATCAGCGGCTCGCTCTGGGCGATCTCGTTCTCGTGATGCGGAAAGATGAGATCCGCGCCGCCGCCGTGGATGTCGAAACCGGTGCCCTCGGGATCGAGCAGCGCGCGCGACATGGCCGAGCACTCGATGTGCCATCCCGGGCGGCCTTCGCCGTACGGCTCGAAGGGCCAGCGCGGCTCGCCGGGCTTGGCGAACTTCCACAGCGCGAAGTCGAGCGGATCTTCCTTATGTTCGTCGACCTCGATGCGCGCGCCCGACTCCAGCTCTTCGACGTTGCGGTTTGCCAACCGTCCGTAGTTCGCGAACGTCGCCACGCGATAATAGATGCCGTCCTGCGTCACGTATGCGTGGCCGCCTTCAATCAGCTCGCGTATCATCGTTTGAATCGGCTCGATGTATTGCGTTGCGTACGGCTCGAAATCGTACTCTCGCACCCCGAGCTTGCGCATCGATGCCTTGAACTCGGCGTAGAAACCCTCGACGATGTCGTGATAATCGCCGCCGCCGGCCTTGGCTGCGTTGATGCTGCGGTCGTCGATATCGGTAACGTTCTGAACGTAGGTCACGCGATAGCCGCGATGCTCGAGGTAGCGGCGCAGAACGTCGAAGAAAAGAAAGGATCGCGCGTGTCCCAAGTGCGCTTGCGCCGAAGGCGTCAGTCCGCAGACGTAGATCCGCACGTCTCCGGGGCGCAACGGCACAAACTCTTGCGCCGTGCGGGTGCGCGTATTATAGAGTTTCACAAATTCAAGCTACGGAGCTAGATGACCCAGCTCCAGGCTTCTTCTTCCGACGACTCGCCGTGTTCGAGCTCGGAAAGGCGCCGTTCCAGCTGTTCGAGCTGATGCTGCAGTCGCGCGATGGCATCGGCGTTCGGATCGGGCATCTCGACGTGCGGACGATCGGGAACGGCGCGCACCGGCTTGCCGTCTTGCGCGACGATGCGGGCAGGAACGCCAACCACGGTCGCGTTTGCCGGAACGTCCTTCACGACGACCGAGCCTCCGCCGACCTTCACGTTGTCGCCGAGCACGATCGCGCCGAGCACGCACGAGTTCACGCCGACGGTTACGTTGCGGCCGAGCGTCGGATGGCGTTTACCATGCGAGAGGCTCGTGCCGCCCAGCGTAACGCCCTGATAGATCGTGCAGCCGTCGCCGACTTCCGAAGTCTCTCCGATGACGACGCCCATGCCGTGATCGATGAAGACGCCCTTGCCGATCTTGGCCGCGGGGTGTATCTCGACGCCGGTCAAGAATCGCGCGACCTGCGAAAGAAAGCGCGGCAGAACCGGAACGCCCGCGCGCTCCAGCGGAGCGATCATTCGGTGTGCGACGAGCGCGTGAAACCCGGGATAGGAGAGCACGACGTCGAGCCAAGAGCGAGCCGCCGGGTCGCGCTCGAGAGGCGCCCGTAAATCGGCTTCGACGGCTTCTAGAAAGCTTGCCATCCTGCAACAGTTTAACCCAGGCGGTCAACGAGAGGCTGCACCGCTTACTTAGCGGACGCCTGATTCGGACAAAAGAACGACGGCGTAGGCGGCCACGCCGGTGCCGTCGCCGGTATAACCCATGCCTTCGCTGCGTTTTGCTTTCACGTTGACGCGGCTCGCATCGAGATCCAGACACGACGCAATCTTCGCGCGCATCTCGCCGACGAAACCGCCGAGCTTGGGCTGGTCGAGCACGATCGTCGCGTCGACGTTGCCGATGTCGTAGCCCGCTTCGCGGACCGCCGCCGCGCACTTCTCCAGCAGCACCATCGAGTCGGCATCTTTCCAGCGCGGGTCGCTCGCGGGAAAACGCGCACCGAGATCGGGGAGTGCCGCGGCGCCGAGCAGAGCGTCGGCAGTTGCGTGAGCGAGCGCGTCGCCGTCGGAATGGCCGAGCGCGCCGCGGTCGAACGGCACGTGCACGCCGCCGAGAACGAGAGGACGCCCCTCGACCAGGCGATGCGCGTCGAAGCCGTGGCCGATTCGCATGGTCATCCTTTCCTTCGACTCCGCTTCGACAAGCTCAGCATCGCTCAGGACAGGCTCTCGGCTCAGGATGACACACGAGCGTCACCCTTCGACTCGCTGCGCTCGCTCAGGGTCGACGCAGCTCGCATGTCCTTCGACTCCGGCGCTTCGCGCCTCCGCTCAGGATGACGGAGGAGGGCTTCGGCGCGGGCGATGTCTTCCGGTAGCGTGACTTTGAAGTTATCGCTGGTCGAGGGAACGACGATGACTTCGATGCCGGCGCGCTCGAGCAGCGCGGCGTCGTCGGTTACTTCGACTCCCTCGCTCTCCGCGCGAGCGTGCGCGTCGCGCAGTTCACCGGTCAGAGCAAACTGCGGCGTCTGCGCCGACCAAAGCGTGCTGCGCTCCAGCGTGCTGATTACGCGCCGCGAAGCGTCGACGATCTTTATCGTATCAACTACCGGCGTGGCCAGCAGCGCCGCCCGCCGTTCACGCACTTCCGCCATTCCGGCGCGTACGTCGGCCGGCGTTACCAGCGGGCGCGCGCCGTCGTGCACGAGCACGGCGTCGCACTCCGCGGGAACTGCCGCCAGCGCCGCGCGAACGCTGCCCTGCCGCGTCGCACCGCCGCGAACGACGTTGACCGCTATATGCTCGGCGCAGGCGGCCGGCGAGCGCCTTCATATCGTCGATCGACTCGGGTTCGGTCGCGACGACCAGTGCGCCAATCTCCGGCATCCCGGCGAAGGTACGAATCGACCAGCCCACCATCGGCAGCCCGGCCAGTTCGAGAAACTGCTTTGGCCGCCCCAAACGCGCGCCGCGACCCGCCGCCACGATGACGGCGGCCCATTTCACGACGCGACGCCCTCGCGTTTGGGCCGAGCGAAGATCATCCGTCCGGCCACCGTCTGCAGCACGCTGGTCACGATCACGTCGGTCTCCTCACCGATCAGCCGCCGCCCGTGCTCGACGACGATCATCGTGCCGTCTTCGAGATAGCCGATGCCTTGATGGACCTCCTTGCCTTCCCGAATCACCGCAACGTGCAGCTCTTCTCCCGGAAGCACCACCGGCTTGACCGCGTTGGCCAGCTCGTTGACGTTGAGCACGCCGACGCCTTCGACGTGCGCGACGCGATTGAGGTTGTAATCGTTGGTTACCAGTTTGGCGTCGATCTCTTGAGCGAGACGCACTAGGCGCGCGTCGACGTTGCCGGGGGCCATGTCGTCAAAATCGCGCTCGCTGATCTCGAAGCTCGCCAGCTCTTGCAGACGGCTGAGTACGTCGAAGCCGCGCCGGCCGCGGGCGCGCTTGAGCGGATCGACCGAATCGGAGATTGCTTGCAGTTCGCGCAAGACAAAGCGCGGCACGATGAGGACGCCCTCGATAAACCCGGCTTCGACGATCTCGACGATTCGTCCGTCGACGATGGCCGACGTATCGACGAGCTTCGGTGCTCCGGTCGTCGACTTGCTCGTTGTCGTGCCGCGCGGTACCGGAACGATGCGCATCTTTGCGCCGACGCGCGCTCCGAGATAGGCGGCAAAGATCGCGACGATCAGATATATGACGATCGCGACGTACGTTCCGGAACGGCCGATATCCGAGATCCACTCGAAGATGATGCCCTTGAGCAGAAAGGCGATTAGCAGCCCGATGATAAGGCCGACCGCGCCGCCGACTATCTCGCCGGGACTCAAGCGCTCCATCGCGCCCTCGGCATGGTGGAGCTGCTTTTCGAACATGCCCTGTGCCATAGGCGCGAGCAGCGCGCCGATGATCGCGCCGATCACCGGAGAGAGGATGAGGAAGATCAGTTGCAGCGCTTCGCCACCAAAGTGCGGCGAGAGCAGCGTGAAGTAGGCCTCGCGTCCCAACAGGAAGCCCGTCACGCCGAAAACGATGACGAACGCGATGCGCAGAACGGTCTCTCCTAGATTCGCCGGTGCTACTCGAATGACACGAACTCTCCGCAAACGTCGTTGGCAAGAAAGATTCCACGCCGCGTCAATCGCACGGCGCCGTCGTCTCGTTCGATCAAGCCGGTCTGCGCCAGACGCGCGACGACCGGAGCGTATTCTTCAAACACGTCGATACCATAGCGCTCTTTGAAATCGAGCAGCCGTACCCCTTGCATCGTCCGCAGTGCGAGCATCATTGCTTCGCCCACTCGTCTCCGGCCCTCAAGCCGCTCGGCTTCGGCCGGAACGGGAAGCCCGCGCGTCGCGGCCTCGATATATTCGTCGAGCGAGCGGGTGTGCACCGAGCGGACGCCGTCGCGATAAGACGCCGCACCCACGCCAAGACCGACATATTCCCCATTTGCCCAGTAGTTCAAATTGTGCGCGCAGCGGTGCCCCGGCCGCGCGAAGTTGCTGACTTCGTACTGCTCGTAGCCGGCGTCGCGCAGCCGGTCGATCGCCATTCCGTAGAGCTCGGCTTCGCGCGCGTCGTCGAAAAATGCCGCCGGCTCCCGTGCGCGCCATGCCGTGTAGGGCGTTCCCTCTTCGACGGTCAGTCCGTAGGCCGAGACGTGATCGACGCCGAGATCGATCGCTTGGCGCAGCGTGCGCTCCCAACTCGCCGGCGTCTGCCCCGGCACGGCAAAGATCAGATCGAGTGAGATCGACGCCAATCCGGCGGCGCGCGCCTGCGCGACGACGCGACGAACCTGCTCGACGGTGTGTTTGCGGCCGAGCGTCCGTATCTCACCCGGCTCGAAGGACTGCACTCCGATCGACAGGCGCGTGATGCCCGCCGCGCGATACGCGTCGAAATCTCCGTCGCGCACCAGCTCGGGGTTGATCTCAATCGAGATCTCGGTCGTTCCGGGAAAGCGCTCGCGAAGCCGCGCCATTAGATCGGCGACATCGTGCCGTTCGTACGAATTGGGAGTTCCGCCGCCCAGATAGATCGTCGCGGCGGGGGCGTGCGGCTCTCTTTCGATCTCGGCGCGAAGCGCGTCGAAGTAGCGCGCTGCCGAAGTTGCGCGCAGCGGCCACTTAGCAAAGTCACAGTAGGGGCAGAGATACGGGCAGAACGGGAGATGGACGTAAACGCCGAGCATGGCGCGCCCTTACGTCGGCGCGAAATGCGGTGCGGTCAGCTGCGAAATCCGGCCGACGACGTCGTTTTCCACTTCCTGGACGCCGGCCTTGATGGCGTGCTTGATCGCGTTGCGGCTGGCGCGACCGTGGGTGACGATGCAGTTGCCGCGCAGACCGAGCAGCGGTGCGCCGCCGTACGTCTCGTAGTCGAAGCGCTTACCGAGGCGCCGCAGCGCCGGTGCGAGCATCGCCGTTCCAATTTTGGTGATGATGTTACCGCCCAGCAGCGTGTCGCGCATGACGTTGGCGAGGTCGGCGATCATGCCCTCACCGGTCTTGAGCACGACGTTGCCGACGAAACCGTCTGCCACGATCACGTCGGCGACGTTATGAAAGAGGTCTCGACCCTCGACGTTTCCGATGAAGCGTACCGGAGCGACTTCGAGCAGTCGCGCCGCTTCGAGCACGAGCTGGTTGCCCTTGCTGCGCTCTTCGCCGACCGAGAGCATCGCGACCCGGGGCTCGGCGACATTCAAGACGCCTTTCGAGTAGGCCGAACCCATGATGCCGAACTGCACCAGCCACTCCGGGCGGCAGTCGACGTTGGCGCCGGAATCGAGCAGCACGGTTGGGCCGTCGAGGGCAGGCCAGATGGTCGCGATAGCCGGCCGTGAAACGCCTTCGATGGTCCGCAGCTTGATCATCGCGATCGCCAGGAAGGCTCCGCTGTTGCCGGCCGAGACGACCGCGTCGGCCTCTCCCTGCTTGACTAGGTTGACGGCGACGCCGAGCGAGGTCCGTTCGCAGGAGCGCACGGCGCTCGACGGCGAGAGGTCCATCGCGATCGCCTCAGGGGCATGAATGACGCTCACCCGCCCGGCGGCAGGGCCGCGCAAAAGCGAGCGAACGCGCGCCTCGTCACCGACCAGGATGACCTCGGCGTCGAACTCCTCGACTGCTAAGAGGGCACCTGCGACGATCTCGTCGGGGGCGTGGTCGCCTCCCATCGCGTCCACCGCGATGCGCGCTCTCATGGCGGGCCGTCTTTGGGAGCCACCCTCGGATTCCTTGCCGTCGTCAACATTTCGCTCTTGCCGACAATCGCGGCGCATGGTAATATCGCCCGGCTATGGCCAAGCGCTGTGAAATTTGCGACAAGGGACCCAAGTCGGGCAACAACGTCAGTCACGCTATGAATAAGACGAAGCGCCGCTGGCTCCCGAATCTCCAATCGGTTCGGATTGACGACCACGGCGTGCATCGCACGGCTCGCGTCTGCACCGCCTGTCTTCGCTCGAAACGCGTAAACCGCCGGGCTTAAGCTCGGCCGGCAAAGTGATCCCATCCGGAGCGCTCTAAGGGCGCTCCGTTCCACGTTATACCCGGCTGCGCGACAAGCGTCCCAATGCGAATGAGTTCGCGTCCGAAACGCGCCCGGTAGCGCGCGGTAAGGTGCCGGAATGCCGCCGCGCGGACGGCAACGATCAACTCGAAATCTTCTCCCGCCCCAAGGACGAAATGCTCCGGATTTTCGTCGCGCATTTGCGCGACGGCGCGTGCGGCATCGGCTACGGGAACGGTTTCGATCGTTGCGCCGCAGCGGCTCGCCGCGGCGAGCCGTGCCACATCGGTCGATAAGCCGTCCGAACAATCCATGAGCGCACCGACGTTGCGGCTAGCCGCCAAGAACCGTCCCTCGGCAACGCGCGCTTGCGGACGCCGAAACGCGCTCAAGGCTTGGGCGCGCAGTTCATCTGCGACGTGCAGCTCTGGATCGCGTGCTAGTTCGAACCCGGCGCGGGCATTGCCGAGCGGACCGGTAACGGCAAGCACGTCGCCGGGATGCGCGCCGTCGCGGCGCTTGGCATCGGACGCGCGAACCTCACCGACGACGGTCACGGCGAGCGTCAGCGCCGGCGCGCGCGACAGGTCGCCGCCGGCAATCGTAAGATGCCAACGCCGCGCGGCCGCCGCGATGCCGCGATAACACTCGAGCAACTCCCGTGCGTCGCGCTCGCGGGTAACTCCGAGTGCGACGGTCGCCAGCACCGGACGCGCGCCCATCGCGGCCAAATCGCTGACATTGGCCGCCATTGCTCGCCAACCGGCATCTTCGAGACCCATCAGCTCGTCGGTGAAGTCGACGCCCTCGACGAGCATGTCGCTAGAGATCGCCGAGAGATTCGACCGCGACGGACGCCATAGCGCGGCGTCGTCGCCGATGCCGAGAACTATCCGGCGCCCTTCGCCAGGCTCAGGATCAGAGAGGGCACGAATCGCTTCGACGACCTCGTCTTCGGTCACGCCAGCAGCGCGCGCAAGCGTCGCAGCTGCGCACCGGGGTCCTTCGCGCCGAAGACGGCCGACCCCATGACCAGCGCATCGGCACCGGCCTCGACAAGCGTCCGAAGATTCTCCTCACCGACGCCGCCGTCGACTTCGATGAGGCACTCGGGATTGCGATGGTCGATCAAGGCCCGCGCTTCGCGCACCTTTTCGATCGCGCGCGGAATGAACTGTTGACCGCCGAAACCCGGGTTCACGCTCATCACTAAAACCGTATCGCAATCGTCGATGACGTCTTGCAGCATCGCCACCGGCGTTTGCGGACAAATTGCGATGCCCGCCTTGGCTCCAATCGAGCGCAAGTGCGCGAGCAGGCGCTGCGCGTGGCACGTCGCCTCGAGGTGAAAGGTGATGCGATCGCACCCCACGGCGCGAAAGTCGTCGACGTACCGCTCCGGTTCCACGATCATCAAGTGGGCGTCGAATACGAGCGGCGAGAGCTTGCGCAGGTCACCGATGATCTTCGGACCCCAGGTGATGTTAGGAACGAAACGTCCGTCCATCACGTCGAGATGGAGATACTCCGCTCCGGCGTTTTCAACCGAAGCGATCTGCTCCGCGATGCGCGCGAAGTCGGCCGAAAGCAGCGACGGGGCGAAGATCGTCATTGCGTCGGTGCCGGGGTCGCCTTGCCGTTGTAGACGGTCGGCGGTTCCGTGCCCAACCGCGTCTCTCCGACCAGCTCCTTGTTGACGTACATGTCGAGGACGGACGTGCCCACGGCGGTCACGGTAAAATCGAGCTTCTGTCCCGGATTGGCGAAGGCGTGGTAGAGATCGTAGCGGCCGGTATCGTCGGTCAGCTCCAATCTTACGTCGAGCTGCTGCTGGCCGGTAGCGTCCTGCGGCGCGGGCACCGAGACCAAGACGTGGACCTGGTGCAGCTGGTAGCCGGATTCGTTCGGGCCCGCGCTGACCTGCAGCGATACGGAATCGTACGACGCGATCTTCGACTTGGGCGGCGGGTACTGCCGCGCGACCATGGCGTGCGGGGGACCGTCCTTGCCGAGCGGCGTCCAGACGACTTGGCCGATCTTGATACCCGACACGGACGCCAGCTCGCGCGCTTGATCGACGGTCAATCCGACGAAGCTGGGTACCTGGAGGTTCGTTTTACCACCCGCGCTGACGGTAAGGGTTACCGTATCGCCTTGATGCACGCTGAGTAGCGGCGCCGGGCTCTGCGAGATGACGTGACCCTCCGGAATAACGTCGCTGTGCGCGTAGGTGATCTTTCCGAGCTGCAGATGCGATTGCGAGAGATCGAACTGCACTTCGCGCATCGACTGATAACGCAGGTCCGGCATCAGGCGCGATACGATGCCGTCGCTGATGACGAAAGAAATCTGCCGCCCAGCACGGACTTGTTCGCCGCTGTCGGGACGCTGCATGATGACGACGCCCTTGGGATAACGATCGCTGCTGGTGTGATCCGCCACTGCCGAGTTGAGTTTGAGACGCGCGATCTCGGCGTTGGCGTCGCCGAGCGTCTGCCCGACGAACGAGGGCAGCGTCACGGTTCCGGAAGAGGGCATGAGAAAGTCGTAGATCTGGTGACCGAACCAGACGACCACGCCGACGAAAAGTGCCAGCACGATCGGGAAGATCCAGTCACGCGGCACGTAGCCTTGGATTGCCGTTCTCAGGCGAGCGCCTCCGCCGGAACGCCGCTGAAGTCGAGGTTGCTAAAGACGCGAGCCGCATCTTCGTGCTCGTCGAGCGCGTCGAGAAAGGCTAGCGCCGCTTTCAGCTCCGCTCCGTGCAGCTCGAGTTTCGTCTTCGCGCGCATGCCGAGATATACGTCGGAAATCTTCGCGCCGCGCTGCCGGAGCGTATCGCGCACTTCGGCCAGACTCGCCGGCGCGGTGTAAATTATCGCGAGCTCGGCGTCGTACTCGATGTCCACGACGCCGTCAATCAGCGCCTCTTCCATCAGGGCATCTTCTGACTTTCCGGCCGGATCGAGCTCGATAACGCCGACCGCATCGAACATCCACCCGACGCTGCCGGTCTCGCCCAGGCTCCCCTCGTGACGGGTAAAGAGAAAGCGCAGCTCGCCGGCGGTTCGATTGCGGTTATCGGTCGCGGCGTCGACGACCACGGCCAACGCATGCGGGCCGTAGCCCTCGTAGCGAATTTCTTCGATCTCGCGCTCGTCGCCCGACCCGCCGGCCCGCGCGATGGCACGCTTGATGTTGTCCTGCGGCATGTTGAATTCGCGCGCCTTTTCGACGGCCATCTTGAGCCGGTAGTTGGCGTCGGGGTCGGTCGAGCCGCCCTTGGCCGCGAGGATGATCTCCTTGCTCAGCTTGGTAAAAAGGGCGCCGCGCTGTGCGTCGACTTTCCCTTTCTTGAGCTTGATATTGTGCCATTTGGAGTGTCCGGACATCGGTGCGAGCTTCGCTAACCCGGGCCGATAATCCAGGTCGGGAACCACATACGGTGGTGCCACGCGCTCCAGCTAAGCGGATGCGCGGCTAGGATCGGATAGAAAAAGACGAATGCCGCACCGGCCGCGGCCACGTAGGAGCCGACGCCCAGCCAGCCCGCCCAGCGCATGTCGCGAGCGCGCGCCCACCGCAGGAAGCGCTGCAGCAAGATGACGTTGCAGAGGCAAATCAGCGGGATGTCCACGTAAAAATGGTAGGCGAAGGTGAGCCGGGGCGACGGAATCCAGGGAAGCCACTGGAGCAGATAGGTGAGGACGATCAGCGCGTACGCTTTATTGCGTTCGCGCCAAGCCAAGAACGCTACCCACGGGACGCAGATCAAGCCGAACCACATGATCACGGGGTTGGGAAGTGACGTAATCTCGTAAACGCAGCAACCGTTGGGATCGGCCTGGTCCTTGCGACGGTCCTGATAGTAGTACGCGATGGGAACCCAATCGACCGGCCACTCCCAAGGCTTCGAAGAGTATGGGTGCGTTGCCTTAAGATTATGATGATAGTCGTACATCGACTTTTGCCGATAAACGACATCGTTGAGGTTGTGAATCTCGTTGGGATCGGACGAGTGCCGGGCGAGATCCGGTACCCAAGCCATCGCGTAGACCGTCGCGCTGACCACGACGATTGCGGCAAGTGCGCCGCCTAGCCGGAAGCCGCGCGGGTTGCCCCACAGCGTCGGTCGTCCGGCAAGGAAATAGCGCTGCAGCCAGACGGCGATCAGCACGGCAAAACTCACGCCGAAGCCCATCACGCCGTACCACTTGCTGGCGACTAAGAGTCCCAAGGCGAAGGTAAAGAGCACCAGCCAAAGCTTTGCGGAGCGGCCCGGCTCGATCACCGTTTCGGTGCGAATCTCGTTGCCCGCGTACGACGCCTCGCCCGCCGGCGTTTCGTAGTTGATGCCGGCGTCGCGGCGGTACTCGATGGTCAGCGGATCGTCTTCATAGACGAGCGAGCCGCCCTTATTTTGAGAGACCGCGCCGCGCTGCATCTTGCCCTTCGAATCGATGCTGCCGCCGTCGGCGGTATAGAGCGTCGTGGACTGCGCGCTGCGTAACGCGTACGAGCCCTCCGCATACGTCAGCTCGCTGCGCCCCGAACCGAAAAAACGCGGCATGACGAAGTACTGCAGAACCAAGTAGCTGACTGCCGCAAAGTAGACGGAAACGATCGTCGTTGTCGCAAGGTCCAGGCCGAGGGCGAGCCGCCCGATTTGCCCGACGATCCCGCCGGCGGCCAGTGCAACGGGAATCCCAGCGAGGTACCAAGCCGGAAACGCGATTTGGACGCGCTCCGCGACCTGCGAACTGATCCAGAAGCGATAAAACGCGTACGTTGCCAGCGTGGCAAAGAAGACGACGAAACCCTCGGGCGTCGCGATGCGCGACTGCACGAAGTGCATTCCGTCGAAGGTTAGCAGCAGCGCGGCGATGGTTGCGAAGAGCGTCGATCCGGTGATGCGTTTGGCGAAGACGTAGAGCAACATCACGACCAGCGCACCGAAGACCACGTCGAGAAAGCGCCAGCCGTATGAGTTGTCGCCGTTGCCGAGATGGCCGATCAACGCGTTGAGGCCGGTCCAGCCGCCCAGGCCGTGGCCGTGCGGCATGCCGCCGAAGAGCGCGATGGAGAGCGTGATGAGCAGCTTGCTCAGCGGCGGATGGGTATTCTCGTAGATCCGCAGGTTCTGCAGATACTCTTCGCCGGCGCGGGCAAAGTATATTTCGTCGAAGACCTTCTCGGTCGGATACCAATAGCCGATGAACGACAGAATGAAGTTTCCCACCCCGAAGATCGCGATGATCACGTAATCGAGCGGTGCCCGCAGTGCCGTCAAGCCTTCAGTCGGATCGAACCAATATCGAGCGCCGGTCGTTGAAGCCGCGGCTTCGACGGCGCTGGGGCGCTCCTTGGGCGGCGCGCCCACCGCTGCCGCCTCACCGCTGCCGAGGTAGGAATAGCCGAGCCAGAAGAACGTTAGAACGACGACCGCCGAGAAGAACGTCGTTCCGAGTCCCCATAAATTCTGAGCGTTGGTTCCGGGAACGTTGTGGGTGACGACCAGCAGATACTGAAGCGAGTAGATGAGATTGGCGAACAGCGCCACCGAGAGCGCGACCGCCCCCCACAGATAGCGCCGCGCGAACGGAAGGCAGGCGATGGTAAAGAGCACGCCGTTGAAGAGGTAGCGTTCGTGCATGCGCGTCGCCAGCACGAAGAATGCCAGCGCCGCGACGGCACAGCCTTCGAGCAGCGATTGCTCGGTGCGATCCTGCACGTACCGCCAAACGACGAGCACAACCGCGGCCGAACACCAACAGCATCCCCCACAACGACTGCGGGAGCAACACGATGTACTGGCTGTCCGGCACCCACAACGTGCCGCGCAGCGCCCACAAATTGAACGCGTTGACGCTATTGTATTTATAGACCCCGGCGCCGTAGGCGTACGGTCCCACAGCCAATGCAGAATGCCGCAACCGGGTTGCCGGGATGGAACGGTTCGGCAACGAGCAGCGCGAGAATCAGCGCGGCGGCCATGCCTGCGACGGTAGCGACGACCCGCTCGCGGCGCCGCTTCGGATCGACGAAAGCAAAGGCCACGAGCAGCGGCAACAGCACGGCGGCCTGCGGCTTAATGAGCAGGGAATAGCCGAAAGCCAGCCAGGCTCCGACGATCCACATCAGCTGGGCGCGCGATTGCGGAGCCTCGTCGGAACTGCGCAAGAGAGCGTAGATGGCCAGCAGGGCGAGGCCGCCGGCGACCGAGTCGACCTGCCCCCACGCGGCCGAGATGTAGATGGTCGCAGGATTGAGCAGATAGAGCGCTGCCGCGCCGAGCGCGTACCCCGTCGACGCAAAACGCCGAACGATGGCGTAGAGCAATACGCCGATGCCGAGATCGGCGAGAATTGCCGGCACTTTCACGAGCACCCGGAGCACGGCAAAGCCGTGGTCGCGCGATGCGAAGAACGCGTGCCAGAAGTGACCGACGACCGCGAGGATATAGAAATATCCGGGCGGGTAATCGGCGAAGCCGACGGTCGAGTAGAACGACGCGAAGGGGCGTTCGCTCAGCGAGAGCGCCCACGACATATACGTGCTGACGTCGCTCTTGAATCCTTCGTTGCCGATGTAGAGCACGCGCAGGATCAACCCGGCCACGAGCAGAGCCGGGAGTGCCCACGCCATTGAAGCCTGCCGCGCCGTCGCTCGGGCCGTACCGTTGGCGTTCATGCTACTTCCTTGCTTCAACGCGCCGGGGCGAGGCCGAGCGTCGCGAGCAAGTAGTCGCGCAGCTCGATATTGGGGTGGCTCTCGACGACGGCCAAATGCTCGGCGGCCGCACGGTGCGCCGCTTCTTTTGCTCCGAGCTGCTCGAGGGCAGCGACGATCCGTTCGACGTTTGCGGCATCGAGCGGCTTGCCCAGCGAGTAGGCGTCGGCCACCGCGGTGCGAGCCGCCGACGGCGGCTGCGCGATCGCCCAAACGACCGGGAAAGTCCACTTGCGACGCGCGATGTCGCTGGTCGCGATCTTTCCCGTCTCGTCGACGGTCGACCAGATGCCGGCGACGTCGTCGCGGATTTGAAAGGCCATACCGTAGGCACGTCCGACGGCACCGTAGCCGGCGATGGTCGCTTCGTTACAGCCCGCAGCGTAAGCGCCCAAACGGCACGACGCATCGAAGAGCTGTGCGGTTTTGCACTCGATCATGCGATAGTATCCCGGCAAATCGACGGAGCGCTGCGACTCGAAGTGGAGATCGAGCGATTGGCCCTCGCACATCACCGCGTGTGCCTCGTGCAGTAGAGCGATCATCTGCAGCACCCGGCCGGCCTCGAGGTAAGTCGCCGCACTCTCTAAACTCAGGAAGCTGAGCGCACACATCGCGTCGCCGGCGTTGATCGCGCCGGCAATGCCGTAGGCGCTCCAGAGCGTCGGCCGTCCGTGGCGGAGCTCGTCGCGATCCTCTATATCGTCGTGGACCAACGAGTAGTTGTGGAAGATCTCGACGGCTACGGCGGCGTCGAGGCCGTACTCGAGCGGCGCGCCTTCGCCGGTTGCAACGCGCATCACCATCTGCGGGCGCAGCCGCTTACCGCGGCGTGACGGACCGTACGGGGCATAGCCGAAGTGCCGCAAAAGCATATCGGAGATCTCTTTCGATCCCCGATATCCGGTAATCCGTTCCTCGAGGGCGCTCTCGAAACGCTCGGCCAGATCAAGCAGAAGCGGCGAGCTCCTCCATGCGTGCCTCGACCTGATCGACGAGCCATCCCGGCGTCGACGCGCCGGACATTAAGCCCGCAACTTCGACGCCGTCGAACCACTGCGACTCGAGCTCGTCGGGGCCCTCGATGTGATAGGCGCGCGCGCCGCGCGATTCCGAGAGATCGGCGAGATGCTTGGTGTTCGCCGAAGTCTTTCCGCCGACGACGACCATTACTTCGACGTCATGGGCAAGGCGCAGCGCTTCGCTCTGCCGGTTATGCGTATCGGTGCAAATGGTGTTGACCGCGCGCACCTCGTAGTACTTGGCCGAGAGCGCGCGCACGATCTCGGTGAAGCCTTCGCCCGACCATGTCGATTGAACGACGACGCCCACTCGGCTCGAACGCGGAAGCTTCTCGACGTCGGCCGGGCTCTGGATGCACCAGGCACCCGGCACGTGGCTTAGCGTGCCCTTTACTTCGGGATGGTTGGGATCGCCGATGACGACGATCTTATAACCGTCGGCCTTGAGCTTCTCGGCTTGCACGTGAATCTTGGTGACCATCGGGCACGTCGCGTCAATGATCTCCAGATTCTTTTGCGAAGCCTTCTCGAAGACGTCGACCGGCAGGCCGTGCGCGCGCACGAACAGCGCGCCCGAGTCGACCTCGTCGACCGAGTGCGCGTTCTTTAGTCCGCGCGATGCCAGCGATTCCACCATCTGCGGATTGTGAACGACGTGGCCCAGGGTCGTCACGTCGCCGCGTGTGGCAATCGCCTCCTCGGCCTTCTTGACCGTGATGGCGACTCCGAAGCAGAACCCCTGAACCGCCGCCTTACGAATTTCCACCGATGCTCTCCGCCAGCGTTTCGATTGCATTCATGATCTGGGCCGTGAACTTCGACAAATCCTCACGCGTTGCTTTCCGCCCCGGCGCAAGCGCGAGCGGCGCGCCGAATGCGACATCTATCTTACCCAGGCGCAGCGCCTTGTCCGTGCCGCGGATATACGCCGGAACGACCGGTGCGTTTCCCAGCGAGGCGAGGAGGGCGACGCCGGTCTGGGGCTCCACCGTGCCGTCGCGGTTGCGCGTCCCCTCGGGGAAGATACCGATCGCGCCCCCCGCCTGCAGGACCTCCAGCGAGCGCTTGACCGCGGCCGTCGCGCTGCCTCGACGATCGACGGCGTACGCGCCCAAACCTCGAATCATCGGCCCTAGAACCGGAACTTCAAAGAGCTCCTTCTTCGCCATATAGCTGAGGCGACGCGGACAGAGACACCCCATTGCCGGCGGGTCGAGGTAAGAGATGTGATTGCAGGCCACGATCAGCGGCCCTTGCGCCGGCACGTTCTCGGTGCCATAAACGCGTGCGCGCCAAACCACGCGAACCAAGAGCCGCACGAAGACCTTGGCAAAATCATAGAACGCGTAGTTCATCCGGCGTGCGGCGATTTCGCCACGCGAGCGACGATGGCGCAGATTTCGTCGACGACGCGCGTCGCGTCGATCTCGCTCGAATCAATGACGTGCGCGTCCGGCGCAGGCGCCAGCGGCGAAACGGCGCGCGAACGGTCGAGCCGATCGCGTTCTTCGATCTCTTCGGCTAAGCGGTGGACGTTGACGTCGACGCCCGCAGCCTCGAACTGCTTGCGCCGCCGCGCAATGCGCGCCGCAACCGACGCGGTCAGGTATATCTTGACCTGCGCGTTGGGCAGGACTACGGTGCCGATATCGCGCCCCGCCATCACCACCGGGCCTTTTAGGGCAACGCGCCGTTGCTCTTCGACCATCGCCGTGCGCACTTGAGCGTGCGCGGAAACCGTGGAAACAATCGCCGTTACTTCGTTGCTCTGCAGCGTGGTTTCGTCGAGCTCGCGCTCGTTTTCGAAGACGCGAAAACCAAGCGGTGCCGACTCGTCCAAAATGACCTCGACCGGCGCGACGCGCAAGAGATGCGCTAGCGCCGTGCCGTTATCGACGTCGGTTCCGGTGCTCAGCGCCAGGTGCGCCAGCGCGCGATACATCGCTCCCGTGTCGAGGTAGAGGACGCCGAGACGACGGGCCGTAGCGCGGGCGACGGTGGTCTTCCCCGCGGCTGCCGGCCCGTCGATAGCAATCTGTAGCGGCGTACTAGCGCTCACGGGCCGCTCGTTTCGCCTAGGCAAAGTGATGGCCCCGCAGAACTTTGCGGGTCACGGTAAACATGGCAAAATCGCGCGCGGTCTTCTTTTGCTCCGCCTGCGGCTTTGAATCGCCGCGCTGGCTGGGTCGCTGTCCCCAATGCGACGCCTGGAATTCGTTCGACGAGAAGCCTATTCGTCTGGCGCCGGCCTCGGCGCGGCCGGCCCGAGCGAAGGCCTCGAGCGCGAATGCGCCGGTCGCATTGCGCGACGTCGGATCGGCCGGCGTCGCGCGAATGCTCGCGGGCATGCCGGAGTTCGACGCGGTGCTGGGCGGCGGGATCGTCCGCGGAAGCCTGACGCTCGTCGGCGGACCGCCCGGCGCCGGAAAGTCGACGCTGCTGCTGCAGATCGCCGCGCGCTTAACGCCCTACGGCGAGGTCGTCTACGTCTGCGGCGAAGAATCGGCCGCGCAAGTGAAGCTGCGTGCGGAGCGCACGCTGCCCGCGGAATCGGGCGCCGGCGTTTTGGTCTTCCCCGAAACGAACCTGCGCGTTGTTTTGGATCGTCTGGAAGAACGCCCGCCGCTAGCCCTCGTCGTCGACTCGATCCAAACCGTCTGGCTCCCCGAATCGGAAGCCTACGCAGGCAGCATCACGCAGATACGCGACTGCACGCAGGCGCTCATGGAGTTCGCCAAACGCACCGGCTGCGCGGCGTTCATCGTCGGTCACGTCACCAAAGACGGTGCGATTGCCGGCCCGCGCCTGTTGGAGCATCTCGTCGATACCGTGCTCTATTTCGAAGGCGAAACCGGCGGCGAGTATCGCATCTTACGCGCCTATAAGAACCGTTTCGGATCGATCGACGAGATCTGCGTCTTGCGAATGCACGACGACGGGCTCAGCGAAGTGGCCAATCCGTCAGAACTCTTTTTAGGTGCGCAAGCGCAGCGGCCCAGCGGATCGTGCGTGGTCGCTTCGATCGTCGGATCGCGTCCGGTGCTCATCGAAGTGCAAGCGCTCGTCGGCGAGGCGAGCTACGGTACGCCGCGACGCCTGGCCAACAATCTCGATCAGCAGCGATTGGCGATGATTCTCGCGGTGCTGGAGCGGCGCGCGGGATTTTCCTTGGGAAGCCACGACGTCTACGCATCGGTCGCCGGCGGATTGCGCGTCGTCGAGCCCGCTGCCGATCTCGGCATTGCGTTGGCGATTGCATCGTCGTTTCGCAACGTGCCGATTGCGCCGCAGACCGCCGCCTTCGGCGAGTTGGGCTTGTCGGGCGAAGTGCGCGCCGTCAGTGCGGCGGATCGCCGCGAGGCCGAGGCGCGCAAGTTAGGCTACGCGCACGTGATTTCACCATCACGCGTTACCGACGTCGCTGCGGCCATCGAAGCCGCGCTCGGGTAGTGCGCGCAAAAGCTGCATGACGCCGCTTTACGAGATCGTTCCGAACCTCTCGGAGGGGCGCGATTCGGAGACGATTGATGCCGCCGCGGCAGCCGTCGAGCGCGCCGGAGCGCGCCTTATCGATCGGAGCAGCGACCAAGTGCACCATCGCAGCGTCTTGACCATCGTCGGCAACGAAGCGCAGGTCCTCGAAGCGGCGGTGGCGCTTGCCGGCGTCGCGCTGGAGCGTATCGATCTGCGCGCCCATAGCGGCGTGCATCCGCGCATCGGGTCGCTCGACGTCCTGCCGTTCGTCCCGCTCCGGGGGGCCGATCTCGAGGGAGCCGCGGCTCTCGCGCACCGCGCCGGGGCCGAAATCTGGCGGCGCTACCGCATTCCTTCCTTTTATTACGGCGCGGCGGCGAAGCAAAACGAGCGGCGGCTTCTACCCGAAGTCCGCCGCAATCGGGAGTGGGCTTCCCGACGAGGGCGACGTTTTGCGCCACGATAGCGCCGGGGCTGTTGCGATCGGCGCCCGCGATATCCTCATCGCGTTCAACATCGAGCTCGCAACCGGCGATCTAGCGGCAGCCCGAGCGATCGCGCGGACGATTCGGGAACGCGACGGCGGCCTGCGCTCGCTAAGAGCGCTCGCACTGCCGCGCGTACCGGGCTGCGTGCAGGTTTCCCTCAATGTCACGGATTATCGTGCAACGCCACTCTATCGCATCGTCGAGTTGGTAGCCCGGCTGGCGGCGCGGCACGATGTCGAAGTCTCGCGCTGCGAACTGGTCGGCTGTCTTCCCTGGGAAGCGGTGGAGGCTTCGGCTGCGTATTATTTGGGAGTTACGAAATTATAATGGTCCGTTTCGCCGCGGTGCAGCGCGCCGCACTAAAAACCGCCTCTGCGGCCGCTGCAGTGTTTCTGCTGCTGGCGCCTGCGGCCGCACGAGCGCAAGGCGGTCCCGGCGACGCGGGGATATTCACCACCACTCTGCACAATGGATTACGCGTCGTCGTCGTCGAGGACCGCGCCGCTCCGGTCGTGCAAACGGGTATGTGGTACGGATTCGGATCGCTGCAAGAGACACCCGGCAAGACGGGACTGGCTCATGCACTCGAACATATGATGTTCCGCGGTACGCCGGAGATCTCGGCCGGCGGCCTCGACGACGTCACCGCGCGTTTGGGCGCTCAGATGAACGGCGAAACCAACTACGACTATACCCAGTTCTATTTCGAAATGCCGTCCGACAAACTCGACGTAGCGCTCTACATCGAAGCCGACCGCATGCAGCATGCCGCGCTTCGCGCCGCCGATTGGGCCATCGAACGCAACGCCGTGCTCAACGAAATCGACGGAGACGTCAGCTCCCCGTTCTTCAACTTGCTCTCGCGCGTCCGCGCTGCCGCGTTTCCCGGTCAGCCGGCCGGAAGAACGCCGGTCGGCGAACGGGCCGACGTCGCACGCGCCGGCGTTGCCGACATCGTGCGTTACTACCGCGAATGGTACGCACCGAATAATGCCACGCTGGTCGTTGCCGGCGACGTAAACCACGCGACGGTCTTCACCAAAGCGCAGCGTTATTTCGGCGCGATTCCATCGAAAAAGGTTCCGGCGAAGCCGATGCTGACGCCCGTGCCGGCGAGGGGCGCAACCGTGGAGGCGGAGTTTCCGTTTCCGTTTGAGATCCTCGACCTGGCCTATTCCATTCCCGGCGACACGCAGCGCGGCGAGCCGGCCATAAGCACGCTCGCGACGCTCCTTGAAAATCAGCGCTCGCCCTTCTATCAGGCTCTGGTCCAGAGCAACATCGCCCTAGGCATCGAGGCCAATGCCGACACGCAGCTGCGCGGCGGACTGCTTCACGTCTTCATCATCCTCAATCCCGGCCGCAGCGCGACTGAGGCTCGCTCAGTCTTTCAATCGACCCTGGAATCGGTGCTGCAGAGCGGATTCGATCCCGATCTCGTGCTCGCGGCTAAGAATATGACCATGGCCGAACGGCTCTATTCGGCCGACTCCATCGACGGAATCGGCAGCCTCGCGGGCTACACCTACGGCATCGTCGGCGAACGAATCTCCGACGAAGACGCGCGGCTCGAAGGATTGACCGGGAGCGACCTCGTCGCCGCGGCGCGCACCTACTTGAGCAAACCGACCGTAGTCGGGCATTTGAGCCCCAACGACGCTCCGCCGCGCGGCAACTCGCAGAAGAGCACCGCGGCCGTAAGCGACGACTTCTCGAAGCGAATCCCCAACGGTCCGATCGTCATGCCGAACTGGATCGCCAAGTCGATCAACGCCCCGACGACGGCGCACAGCGTGCTCGCTCCCGTCGAGTTCACGCTCTCCAACGGCGTTCACGTGATCGTGCAGCGCAAGACCGACCGGTCGACGTTCGTACTGCGCGGGAAGATCGCTTCGTCGCCGGCCTTCGAGCCGGCCGGACAGGAAGGCATTATTCGCCTGGCCTCGTCGGTTGCCGACTACGGGAGCGCGCAGTACCCCTTCGCGCAGCGCCGCAAGGCGACCGACGATATGGGCGCTGAGGTGCAAACGGGGCAAAGCTTCTCAGCGCAGGGTGAGGCACGCGATTTCGAGCGCATCGTCGCCATTATCGCCGACGGCGAAGCACACCCGACCTTCGGCAACCCCTGGTTCAACATCGAGCGCTCGCAGCTAGCGAATAGTCTGCAATCCGAGGGTAATATCTCCGGCGTGATGATCGATCGCGCATACAACCGCCTGCTCCTGGCCAGCGACGATCCGAGCCTGCGTCAACCGACGGCGCCGAGCGTCTCCGCGATTACGCAGCAAGATCTGCTCTCGTTTACCGGACGTTATTGGCGTCCCGACCTCACCACGATCGCAATCGCGGGCGACCTTCCGCCCGATCGCGTGCGCACCAACCTGGAAGCGGCCTTCGGCTCGTGGCAGGCGTCCGGTCCTAAGCCCGACCCGCACTTGATGGCGATCCCGCCGGCAGCGAGCGGCCACGACTACATCGGCACGCAGGCCAATCAGGTCTACATCCGTCTCGGTCAGCCGGCGATCTCGCGCTCGAATAAAGACTATAATACTTTCCTCGTGCTCAATCAGATTCTCGGCGGGAGCGGAGCTTTCGAGTCGCGCCTGTGGCAAGAGCTGCGCCAGAAACGAGGGCTCGTCTACAGCGTCGGCAGCACGCTCGATGCCGACGGCGATCGCGGCGACTTCCGCATCGAGCTGAGCGCTTCGCCGGGGCGGGTCACCGAAGCCGTCACTCTCGTGCGGCGCGAGCTGCAGCGATTACAGCAAGAGCCGGTCTCCGCCACGGAACTCGAAGAAGCCAAAGTCAGGCTCGTCGGCAACGCGCTGCTGGAAGAAGCCTCATCGTCGGGACAAGCCAAACAGCTGCTCGACATCGCAACCAATAATCTTCCTATCGATTATTATCGCACGCTCAACGAACGGTTCGCGCAGATCACCCCCGCCGACGTTCAGCGCGTCGCACACACCTATCTCAAGCCGGGCAGTTTGGTCGAAGTTTACGCCGGTCCGTCGGGTCCGTGGGCCCAGCATTCGCTATGATAGAAACGATCGACCCCACTACCGGAACGGTTATCGAGCGGATCCCGCGCATGGACGAGGGCCAAATCGAGGCCAAACTCGCTGCGGCAGAGAGTTGCGCCGCAGGCTGGGCGGCGACGACGCTGCAAGAGCGCAGCGCTCTTCTCGACGCCGTCGCACGACGGCTGCGCGCGGAGTGCGACACGCTAGCCGCGACCGCCGTGCGCGAAATGGGCAAGCCGATCCTTCAAGCTCGGGCGGAGATCGAAAAGTGCGCCTGGGCGTGCGAGTTTTTCGCCAAAGAGGGCCCGGCGATGCTGCAGGCACAAGACGCACCGTCGTCGGCCGCGCGCAGCTACGTGGCGTTTCGTCCGCTCGGCGCGCTGCTCGCCATCATGCCGTGGAACTTTCCGTTTTGGCAGGTCTTTCGCGCGGTCGCTCCCGCGCTGATGGCGGGAAACGTGCTGCTGCTCAAGCACGCGGCAAACACCACGCGCTGCGCGCTGGAGATCGAACGCGTTCTCACCGAGGCCGGCGCGCCGCCGGGCTGTTTCGGCGTGCTCTTGGTCAGCGGCGAGAAGGCCGACGACCTGATCGGCGATCCGCGAATCGCCGCCGTAACGCTGACCGGGAGCGAACGCGCCGGCGTGGCCGTCGCTCGCGCGGCCGGCGACGCTCTCAAAAAATGCGTGCTCGAGCTGGGCGGTTCCGACCCGTTCGTCGTCTTCGCCGATGCCGACGTGCAAGCCGCCGCGACAACGGCGGTCAAAGCGCGCTTTCAGAACAACGGCGAGAGCTGCATCGCGGCCAAACGCTTCATCGTCGAAGATCCCGTCTACGACGAGTTTCTCGAACGCTTCGGCGCGCTCGCGGGCGCACAAATCGTCGGCAATCCGATGGAAGAGCACGTACAGATTGGTCCCTGCGCCCGCGCCGATCTCCGCGATACGGTCGGCGAACAGGTTCGCGAGACGCTGGCGCGCGGCGCGCGTCTGGTTACCGGCGGAAAAGCGGGAGCCGGCCCGGGATTCTTCTACGAGCCGACCGTCGTTGCGGACGTCGTAGCCGGGATGCGCATGTTCGACGAAGAGGTTTTCGGGCCGGCCGCCGCCGTCATTCGGGCGCGCGACCGCGACGACGCCGTGGCGTTGGCTAACCAGTCGGCCTACGGATTGGGCTCGAGTTTATGGACGCGCGACGTCGCCGCGGCCGAAGTCTTCGCCGCGAAGATCGAAGCCGGCGCCGTCTTCATTAACGGAATGGTCGCCAGCGATCCCCGCCTGCCGTTCGGCGGAGTAAAAAAGAGCGGATACGGACGAGAGCTCTCGACCTTCGGGATCCACGAGTTCGTCAATATTCAAACCGTTTGGATTGGCTAATGATTCTGTTTGCAGCACTTGCATTGGCCGGCGCGCTGGCCGCTGCGGCCGAGGCACAAGAGCCGCCGGCACCGCCGCCCCGCCGGCCCCAAACACTACTTCGATCTTCGTCCCGCGCGGCGTCGTCGTTCCGGTGACGGTAACCAAGGACGTACGCGTCGGAGGGGCCAATGCGGCAACCGCGCAGCAGTCGGGTAAGGTTCGCTTCGCGGTGACGCAGGACGTCGTCGTTGACGGTTACGTAATCGCCAAGGCCGGCGATCTCGTCGAAGGCCATTACGACAGCGCCACCAATGTGACGCACCGCACGTTCTCGACCAACGCGTCGCAAGAAGTCGTTCTCTGCGTTGGATGACGCGGTCAATTTTTGCGGCGACACGCTGCACCTCAACTTCGAACGTACCTTTGTCGGCGGCACGCGCAGCGGCTTCTTATCCTTCGGCGTTCACGCCCACGACGCGGTCTTCAGCAAAGGCCTCATCCTCCGAGCCGACACCGATCGCGGCGAAAAGAGCGTCTGCGCAGCAGCCGCAACCGAGCCGGCGAAGGCGCTTCCCGCCAACATGGTGCTGCCCGACAACGAACTGGCGACCCCGAAACCGCGGTAGGTCAGTCCTTCGACAGGCTCAGGATGACACGCGGCAGGCTCAGGGTGCGCACATCAGGCTTGGTGTTGCAGTAGGTGGCGATGCGGCGGAGGCCTTCGCGAACGCGTTCGGAGGGCGCGACCCAACTTAGCCGCAGCCAGCCTTCGAGCGACTCGCCGAATGCAATGCCGGGAATCGCTACGACGTCTTGCGTTTCGATAAGGTCCATGGCCGCTTGCAGCGAGCCGGTCCCGTCGGGTAGGCGCACGCAAACGTAGAAGCTGCCTTCCGGCGGGACGTAGCGCAGACCGGTTTCCCGCAACGCGTCGAGAAGCTCGCCGTGTCGCGCGCGATACCATTCGAAGTGCTCTTGCAGACCGCCCGGCGTTGCGAAGATGGCCAAAGCGGCACGCTGGGCAAACGTATCGGCGCACGACGTCGCCCAGGCATGCACTTTGATCGCTTCGTCAATGAAAGCCGCCGGCCCGAGGATCCAGCCAAGACGCAAACCGGTCAAGGCGTTGCTCTTACTCAACGAGTTCGTCACGACCGTGTGCGGATAGATTTGCGCGAAGAAGCCGGCGTCGTCGACGAAGATTTGCTCGCGGTAGATCTCGTCGTGAATCACCCAAACCGGATCGCCCTTGCGCGCTTCGAGTACGCGTACGAGCTGCTCGGCCTGCCGGCGCGTGACGACGCGCGCGGTCGGGTTACAGGGCGAGCATATAACGATGGCGCGCGTGCGCTCGTTGAGGGCGGCGGCAATCCGATCGGCGTCGAAGGCAAAATCGTCTTCGTCGCTCATCTCCACTCTGGTTACGGCAACGCCCTCGAGCGCGGCCATCTTTACGTATGAAGGAAAGGCCGGCTCGACGACGAGCAGCTCGTCGCGCGCAGGATCGAGCAGCGACTTGATCGCTACGTACATCGCTTCTTGCGAGCCGACGGTTACGCAAACGTTGGCGGCCCGATCGAAGGCCGGATAGGCGTAATGCCGGGCAATGGCTTCGCGCAACGCATGATCGCCGGCGTTGGGCGTGTACTTGAGGCCGTGTTCGCAAACGTAGCGCATCGCTTCTTCGAGATGCTCGCGTCGGGGAAGAAGCGTCGGCTCGCCGAGGCCGAGATCGATCGAGGTCGGCCGCCGTTTTGCCGCAACGTGCCGGATGAGCGAAGGCGAGATTTCTGCGAGACGCGGATTCATAAGGCGACGTCGTACTCGCGAAGGGTTGCGTTCAACGAGGTTTTCAGATCGGTCGATTCGCCGCGCGTGCCGATGATGAGAGCGCACGGCGTACCGAACTCGCCCGCGGGGAAGCGCTTGGGCTGCGATCCGGGTATCACGACCGCCCGCGCCGGTATCCGCCCCTTGGTCGTAACCACTTCACTGCCGCGGACGTCGAGTATCGGCGTGCTTGCGGTCACCACAACGCCGGCCCCAAGCACCGCTTCGCGCTCGACTCGCGCGCCCTCGACGATAATGCAACGCGACCCGATGAACGCACCGTCTTCAACGATGACCGGCGATGCTTGCGGCGGCTCGAGGACGCCGCCGATGCCGACGCCGCCGGAGAGATGAACGTTCGCCCCGATCTGCGCGCACGAACCGACGGTCGCCCACGTGTCGATCATCGTTCCCTCACCGACGTACGCGCCGATGTTGACGAATGCCGGCATCAAGATGACGTTGCGCCCGAGAAAACTTCCGTAACGGGCGACGCCCGGCGCGACGCAGCGTACGCCTGCCGTTTCGTAATCATTCTTGAGGGGTATCAGCCGGTTGCGACGCCGGAAGTATAAAAGAATCGCGCTCTTGACCCAAGCGTTGGTCACCCAATCGCCGTCCCGGGGTTCGGCGACCCGCAGCGAGCCGTTGTCGAGCATCGCAATTGCCTCGTCGATCGCATGCCCTTCGGGGCCTTGTACGTTTCCCTCGCCCCGTACTAACGCGGCGATTTCAGCTTGCAGTTGTTCTACCGTCACGCGCGAATGCTACGGCACCAGGTAAGCCCGCCCCCGCGTAGTGAAAGGAGATTCATGGCGAACTCGCCCGCCGACGAGCAACGAATTAACGCAATCCGCTTCCTCGCGGTCGATGCGGTACAGAAGGCCAACTCGGGTCATCCGGGCATGCCGATGGGCGCGGCAGCAATGGCTTACACGCTTTGGACGCGCCATCTTCGATTCAATCCCAAGGATCCGCACTGGCTCAACCGCGACCGTTTCATACTCTCGGCCGGTCACGGCTCCATGCTGCTCTACGCGCTGCTGTATCTCACCGGTTACGACCTTACGCTCGACGACATTAAGCACTTCCGGCAGCTCGGCAGTAAGACGCCCGGGCATCCCGAGGCGGAGCGTACTCCCGGCGTCGAGGCCACCACCGGTCCGCTCGGACAAGGCGTGGGCAACTCGGTCGGAATGGCGATCGCCGAGGCTCATCTCGGCGCGGTCTACAATCGCGAGGACCAAGCCATCGTCGACCACTTCACCTACTGCATCTGCGGCGACGGCGATCTCATGGAGGGAATCAGCCAAGAGGCGATCTCACTCGCCGGACATCTTAAACTCGGTAAGCTGATCGTACTCTACGACGACAACCTCGTCTCGCTGGCCGGTCCGACCGACATCACGCTGACCGACGATCCGATCGCGCGTTTCGACGCGAGCGGTTGGCACACGCAGTTTATCGACGTCAATCACAGCAACGACGTCGCGACGATCGACCAAGCGATCGCGGTTGCAAAGAACGTGACCGACCGTCCGTCGTTCATCGCCGTCCGCACGCATATCGGTTACGGATCGCCGCGCCAAGACAACTATACGGCGCACGGCGAGCCGCTCGGCCCGGAGAACGTCAAGAAATCTAAGGAAGAGCTGGGCTGGCCGCTCCAACCCGACTTCTACGTTCCCGACGACGTGCTGGCGTTTTTCCGCAACGTCGGAGCGAAGGGTGCGGAGCTGGAAGCGCAGTGGCGGGCAACCTACGACGCATGGAAGACGGCTAATCCCGATCTCGCCGCGACGCTCGAGCGCGGCGTTCGCGGCGACGTGCCGGCCGATTTACCATGGCCGACGTTTACCGCGGAGAACGGCAGCGTAGCTACGCGCGATGCCGGCGGAACGGTAATGAACGCAATCGCGACGGCGTTGCCCGAGCTGGTCGGAGGGTCGGCCGATCTCGATCCGTCCACCAAGACGTACTTGAAGAACTGCGGTGACTTTGCGCCGGGAAATTATGCCGGCCGGAACATTCATTACGGCGTGCGCGAGCACGCGATGGCTGCGGCGACCAACGGCATCTCGCTGCACGGCGGCCTGCTGCCCTTCGCAGCAACCTTCTTCAACTTCGTCGACTACCTCAAGCCCTCGCTGCGATTGGGGGCTCTCGCCGGGGTGCGCTCGATCTACGTCTTCACCCACGACTCGGTCTTTCTCGGGGAGGACGGCCCCACGCACCAGCCGATCGAACAGCTCGCCCAGCTTCGGGCAATGCCCAACTGCTACGTGGTCCGTCCAGCCGACTCGCTCGAGACGCTCGAGGCGTGGAAGCTCGCCGTCGCAGCCAAGGGTGCCCCGTGGGTGCTCGTGCTCACCCGGCAAAAACTCCCCTTCCTCGGATCGCGCGACGCCGCCGTCGCCAAAGGGGCCTACGTCCTCGCCGACGCGCCCGGTGGAAATCCGGATCTTATTCTTATCGGCACGGGTTCGGAAGTATCGCTGGCCGTCGAGGCCAAAAAGATTCTCGACGGTAAGGGCGTCCGGACCCGCGTCGTTTCGATGCCCTGCTGGGAGCTTTTCGAGGCCGCACCGCAATCGTACCGCGACGAAGTGCTGCCCCCGGAGGTCACCGCCCGCATGTCGATCGAAGCGGCGGCGACGTTCGGTTGGGCAAAGTACGTTGGGGACCGGGGCTTTGCGTTCGGGATCGATCGCTTCGGCACGTCGGCACCGCTTGCCGACGTCGCCAAGGCCTATGGATTCACCCCGGAAAATGTCGCGCAAACCGCGCTCGACCGGTTTGCCCTCGCCGCCCGCTAGGAGAGAACAATGACGAACACGATCCAGCAACTGCTCGACGCCGGGCAGAGCGTATGGCTCGATAACCTGCGACGAAGCATGTTTGCCTCCGGCGAGCTGCAACGCCTTATCGATCAGGGATTGCGGGGAATGACCAGCAATCCGACGATCTTCGAAAAGGCGATCGGTGCTGGGAACGATTACGACGATCAGCTGGCCAAGCTGATCGGATCGGAAAAGAGCGCCGACGCGCTCTTCTGGGACCTTGCCATCCAAGATATCCAAAGCGCGTGCGACGCCTTTCGCCCGGTTTACGACGCCTCGGGCGGCAACGACGGCTTCGTCAGCCTCGAGGTCTCGCCGCTGCTGGCCAACGATACCGCCGGCACGATCGCAATGGTCGAGGAGCTGTGGGGCCGCGTCAACCGCCCCAACGTGATGATCAAGATCCCCGGCACCAAAGCGGGCTTGCCGGCGATCGAAGAGTCGATCTATCGCGGCTACAACATCAACGTGACGCTGATCTTCTCGGTCGAGATGTACGAGAAGGCGGCGCGCGCCTACATCAAAGGCCTGCAGCGTCGCGCCGGTGATGGTAAGCCGATCGATAAGATCCGTTCGGTCAACTCGGTGTTCGTCAGCCGCATCGACACCGTCGTTGACAAGATGCTGCAGAACTGCATCGCCAAGGGCGACAAACTCGATCACCTCCTGGGCAAGGCGGGCGTCGCCAATCTGAAGCTGACGTATCAGAAGTTCAAGGAGCTATTTGGTGGCGACGACTTCGCACCGCTCAAGGCGGCCGGCGCCGCCGCGCAGCGTCCGCTGTGGGCCTCGACCTCAACGAAGAATCCGCACTATCCCGACTTGATGTACGTCGAAACGGTCATCGGACCCGAGACGGTAAACACCATGCCGCCCACGACGCTCGAGGCGTTGCTCGATCACGGCAACGTCGTGCCCGACACCGTCGAGACCGGCCTGCGCGAAGCCACGGACGTTATGCGCGGACTGCAGGACGCGAAGATCTCGCTGTTCGAGGTCACCTCGGACCTGCAGACTGAAGGCGTGAAGCTCTTCTCCGATTCGTTCGCCGCCCTACTGGGCGCTATCGTTTATAAGCAGAAGCTGTTGGCCTCGGGCGGCGCCGACCGCGTGCACTTTGCACTCGGTTCGTCGCAACCAATCTTCGATGGCGCGCTCGACCAGCTCGTAACGGCCGATTTCCTCAAGCGGATCTGGTCGCTCGACGCGACGCTCTGGTCGAGCGATCCCGACCACGTCGCGATCATCAAGAAGGCGCTGGGATGGCTGGACATACCGCAGCATATGCTCGACGAAGTCCCGGGCCTGCGCAGCTTTGCGTCCGCCGCCAAGGACGTGTTCGACTTTGCCGTCGTCTGCGGGATGGGCGGCAGCTCGCTCGCGCCGGACATTATCGCCGACACCTTCGGAAAGATCGACGGCTACCCGCAGCTCTACGTGCTCGACTCGACCTGTCCGCAACAGATCAAGGAGCTCGAAGGCAAGATCGACATTGCGTCTTCGCTCTTCATTATCTCCAGCAAGAGCGGCACGACCACCGAGCCCAACGCGTTCTACGCCTACTTCTACGAGAAGGTCTCCAAAGAAATCGGTGCCGCATCGGCGGGGAAAAACTTCGCCGCCATCACCGACCCCGGCACGAAGCTCGACAAGGAGGCGCAAGACATGGGCTTCCGCGCCGACTTCGAGAACGATCCGAACATCGGCGGCCGCTACTCGGCGCTTTCGTTCGTCGGCATCGCGCCGTCGGCGACCGCCGGATACGACATCAACCTTCTGCTCGACCGCGCGCTGGGGGCGATGCACGCCAACGACCGCAGCGTCGATCCACGCACGGCTCCGGGCGTACGCTTCGGTGCGGCAATCGGCGGACTAGCGCGCAACGGGCGCGACAAGCTGACGATCGTCACGCACCCGGCGGTCAAAGCCTTCGGCGCGTGGGCGGAGCAGCTCATCGCGGAATCCACCGGTAAGATGGGCAAAGGCATCGTGCCGATCGAGGGCGAGGCGCTCGGCGTGCCCGACAACTACGGCGACGACCGCGTCTTCGTCTATGTCGGCGCGAATCTTCCCGGCCCTGCGGCCGGTACCGACGACAAGCTGCGCGCGCTCGAAGCGGCCGGCCATCCGGTGATCCGCCTCGACATGAACGATGCTTACGATGTCGGCGAGCAGTTCTACCTTTGGGAGATCGCAGTCGCAGCGGCGGGCGTAATCCTGGGCATCGATGCCTTCGATCAGCCTAACGTTCAGGAATCTAAAGATAATACGGTCGCGCTGCTGCAGCAGTACGCGAAAAACGGCAGCTTCGACGAACCGAAAGCCAACGTGGACGGCCCGGCGTTCAACGTCACGTACCTGTCGGGAAGCGCCGGCATCTCCGCGCAGACGCCCACGCAAGCGCTCGCCGAGCTTTTCGCGCAGCTGCGTCCACACGACTACAACGCAATAACGGCCTATATCGCGCGTAATCCAACTCACGCCGGCCTCCTCGACGAGTTGCGCCTGAAGATTCGAGACGCGCACCGGGTCGCGACGACCGTTGGTTTCGGACCGCGCTTCCTGCATTCCACCGGCCAGCTGCACAAGGGCGGCCCGGATACCTGCGTCGTGCTGCAAATCACCGCCGACGATCCCGACGACCCGATGATCCCGGGGATGAACGTCGGATTCCGAACGCTGCTCGCAGCGCAGGCACTGGGCGACTGGATGTCGCTCGATAAACGCCACCGGCGTGGAGTGCGGGTGCATCTCAAAGGCGATGTCGAGCCGGCCTTGCGCGCGCTGGTCGCCGCCGTCGACGAAGCGCTCGCGGTGCGCGCATAGATCGTACGCTAAGAGGAATAAGAAAAGCGATGCAACTTGGGATGGTCGGGCTGGGCAAGATGGGCAACTACATGACTCAGCGATTAATCGCGGGCGGCCATCAGGTCGTAGCCTTCGATCGAGATCCGAAAGCGGTCGCCGGCGTCGCGGCGTTCGGCGCGAAGGGCGCCGACAGCCTCAGCGACATGGTCGCCAAGCTCACCGAAACGCCGAAGGTCGCGTGGGTAATGGTACCCTCGGGTACACCGACGGACGAGACCATCCATCAGCTCGCCGATCTGATGGGCCAAGGCGGGATCATCATCGACGGCGGCAACAGCAACTATAAAGATGGGCTGCGGCTGTACGCCGACTGTAAAGCCAAGGGCGTTTCGTTGATCGACGCGGGGACGAGCGGCGGCGTCTGGGGCCTCAAAGAAGGCTACTGCCTGATGGTCGGCGGCGACGACCAACAGGTGACGCACTGCGAGCCGATTTTCTTGACGCTCGCGCCGCCCAAAGGCTACGCGCACGTCGGCCCCGCCGGTGCCGGTCACTTCTCGAAAATGGTCCATAACGGCATCGAGTACGGCTGCTGCAAGCCTACGGTGAAGGTTTCGAGATCCTCAAGGATTCGCAGTACGATTTCGACCTCGGCCAACTTGCGGAGCTTTGGCTTCACGCCAGCGTCGTGCGCTCGTGGCTGCTCGAGCTGCTGGTCTTGGCCTTCCGCGAAGATCCCGGACTCAAAGATATTCGCGGCTACGTCGACGACACCGGCGAAGGACGCTGGACCGTCGAGGCGGCGATCGACGAAAACGTCCCCGCGCCGGTCATCACGCTGTCGCTGCTCGCGCGCATGGCGTCGCGTCAAAGCGAATCGTTCAGCGCCAAGGTCGTCGCGGCGCTGCGCAATCAGTTCGGCGGACACGCGGTAAAGAGCGAGACGAATGCCTGACGAGGCAATCGCGACGGCAACTCCGGCCGGTGGCGACGGCGCTGCCGGCAATCCGCTGCGCGCCGGCCTTGCCGAAGAGCGGACGACCAATCCGTGCAGCGCCGTCTTTTTTGGCGCCAGCGGCGACCTTTTCAAGCGGATGCTGCTGCCCGCGGTCTACTCGATGCGACTGGCCGACACGCTGCCGGCCGACTTCGCGCTCGTCGGCTTTGCGCGCACGCCATACAGCGACGATGAGTTTCGCGAATACTGCCGCCAGCAGCTCGACACGTTCATGCCCGACGGCAAGAAACCGCAAGGCGCGCTGTGGGAAGACTTTTCGCGGAGGATCAGCTATCTCACCGCGGACTTCAAGGACCCGAGCCACTTTCAAGCGCTCAAAGACCGCCTAGCCAAGAACGACGAAGAGTTTGGAACGGCCGGAAACCATCTCTTTTATCTCTCGACGCCGCCGCCGGTCTTTCCCGAGATCATCAAGCACCTTAAGCAGGCGGGACTCGAAAAGAGCGAGACGGGATGGACGCGGATCGTCGTCGAGAAGCCGTTCGGAACGGATTTGGCGTCGGCACGCACGCTGCAGCGCGCGATTGAGGCCGTCTTTCCCGAAAACGAAATCTATCGCATCGATCACTACCTCGGCAAAGAGCCGGTGCAAGATATCATCGCCTTGCGCTTTGCCAATACGATTTTCGAACCGATCTGGAACCGCAACTACGTGGCCAACGTGCAGATCACGTCGGCCGAGTCTTTGGGCGTAGAAGAACGCGGCGGCTACTACGATCACGCCGGCGCGTTGCGCGACATGATTCAAAACCACGTCATTAATCTATTGGCGCTGGTCGCGATGGAGGCGCCGATCAGCGCTGCGGCCGACGACATTCGCGGCGAAAAATATAAGGTGCTCTCGGCGATCGCGCCGCCCGATCACGCCGACGTGTGGTCGGTATCGGCCCGCGGACAGTACGGACCGGGAACCATTGACGGACGTCCGGTCAAAGGCTACCGTCAAGAGCAGGACGTATCGCCCACCTCCAACACCGAGACGTTCGCCGCGGTCAAACTTTATATCGAGAACTGGCGCTGGGCCGGCGTTCCATTCTACCTGCGCTCGGGGAAGCGGCTGCCGCGTAAGTTATCGGAGATCGCCGTTACCTTCAAGGCAATTCCGCACCGCTTCTACGGCGAATCCACCGACAAAATCGAACCGAACGTATTGGTCATCAAGATCGAGCCGGACGAGGGCATCTCGATGCGCTTCGAGGCCAAGGTGCCGGGGCCTAAGGAGCACGTCCGCAGCGTCTACATGGATTTCAGCTACGGCAGCGGCTTCGGCGTGCAATCGCCGCCCGCATACGAACGTCTCATCGGCGACGCGATGCTCGGCGACCAGACCCTCTTCACGCGCTGGGACGCCGTGGAGCGGGCCTGGGAGATCATTACTCCCATTCTCGATGTTTGGCAAAACACCAAGGACTTTTCGTTCCCCAACTACGCGGCCGGCAGCCAGGGACCGGAGAGCGCAAAGACGCTCTTCGCGGAGTGGCGCCACTTGTGACCCTGGATCTCGCACCGCTGATCGAGGGCCTCGCCGGTCAGCACCGCGAGCACGGCAAAGACGTACGAACGGCGACGATGACGATCGTCGTGTTCTTCGAGGATGCCGCCATCGGCGCGCTGGCTCGCGACCGAATCCACATGCTGGCTTCCAAGCATCCGTCGCGCGTGGTCGTACTCGACGCGGCGCAGGATGCAACGTTCTCGCGCGTTGAGACCGGCGACTGGATCGAGCTCGGCGTGAAGGGTCGCGACGGCGCAACGATGCACTCGGCGGCGCAAACGCTGCGTCTTCCCGAAGCTCCCGTCGTGCTGCTCTGGATCGCCTGCGGCATCGGAAGCGATCCGCGTTTTGCAGCGATGCTCGGCGACGAGGTCGAGCTGATCGTCTACAACAGCTCGCTGCTCGACGACGAGAGCGCCGCGCTGTGCGAACTGGCCGAGTACGTGGCAGACCACCCGCACGTTCACATCGCCGACATCGCTTATCTGCGCCTCTCGCCGTGGCAAGAAAGCGTGGCGGTGCTATTCGACGGCTCGGCGGGACAGGAGCTGCCCGATTTGCAGAGCGTCGAGATTACTTGCGGTTCTAAGCCGGAAGGTTATTATCTCTTAGGCTGGCTGGCCAGCCGTCTCCGCTGGACCCCGCACGCGAACGGAACGCTAACCAATCGCCGCGACGAGCCGATCGAATATGCGATACGCCGCGAAGGTGAGCCGCGACGGGTTGCCCGGGTCGCGCTGCGCTCGTCGCGCTCGGAGTTCGTCGCCGAAGTGGACGACCAGGCCGAAACGATTCGGTTGAGCGTCACGGGTTCGAGCAAGCACCCGCTGCGATACCGCGCGGTGAACAACCCAGGCATCGCCGCTTTGGTCGAGCGAGCGATTCTTTGGGGCCATAACGACCGGATTTTTGCCGATTCTTTGGCTGCGGCGGGCAACATACTGGGATGCGAAAAGAGTTGAGTATGGCAAATCGCGGGGAGATCCAAGTCTATCGCGATTCGGCCGCAGTGGCCCAAGCGCTCGCCGATCTCTTCGTCGCGACCGGTAGGATGGCGATGGCCGATCGCGGCGTCTTCACCGTAGCGCTCTCCGGCGGCAGAACCCCGCGCGCGGCTTACGAACTGCTCGGCGGCGACCCGCTGCGCACCGAGCTCTCGTGGAGCGACGTCTTCATCTACTTCGGCGACGAACGGTGCGTGCCGCCGAACGACGAGCAGTCGAACTATCGCATGGCGAGCAAAGCCTTCCTCGATATCGTCGGGATACCGCCGGCAAACGTCAATCGCATTCGCGGAGAGATCGACCCGGGGCAAGCGGCGAACGAGTATGCATCGGTATTGCGCGCGGCGCTCGGAAACGCGCCACAGCTCGACTTGGTGCTGCTTGGACTGGGTTCCGATGGTCACACCGCTTCGCTCTTTCCCGGAACGTCTCCGGAAACCGACGACGCGTCGCTCGTGCGCGCCGTGTACGCCGATTCGCAGGCGATGTGGCGCGTTACCGTGACGCCGGAGATCATCAATCGCGCCCGCACCGTCGTCTTTGCCGTCGAAGGCGTCGACAAAGCCCAGATCGTGGCTGAGGTTTACGAAGGTCCGGTCGACCCGGTTAAGTATCCGGCGCAGGTCGTCGCTCCGGCCTCCGGACGGCTGATTTGGATCGTCGACGAGCTGGCCGCGGGGATGCTCAAGAGCCGCGCTTGAAACGGCTGATTGCGCGCTGGGCGAGGAGCTAGGTTGAGGTGGGCTTGGGAAGCGGCATTGGTGTTGCAAGCACTCGGGAGCCCATCGTTTGAACGTTAACCCCGTTATTGGTGAGGATCGTCCCCTGCACGCGCTCGAGCTCGACGACGGCTTTGTTGAGATCGGTCTGGGCCTGCAGTTCGCGGCCGCGCGCCTGCGCCAGTTCGACTTGACGCCGTAAGACTAAGAACGTCGTCGAAGAGCCGCGATGGAAGCGCCGGACTTCGCTGGCCTCGACCGCTTCGGCCGCGGCGCGTGCTTGGCTCGACGCATTGAGCCGCGACAACGCCGACTGGTAAAGCTGCAGCGCGTTGCGCGCGTCGTATTCGATGCGAGTCTTCACGTTCTCCGTAAAGATCGAGGCCTGATCTTCTTCCTGGTCGGCAAAGTGTTTTAGGCTGGTTGCGTAGTTGTGTTCGAGCGGAAAGTTAAAGACTAAACCAATATTGAAGGCCGGGTAGCGCGCCACCCACAGATTGTGATAGGCGTAGGCCATCTTGCCCTGCGACTCCGGCGGCGGCGTGGGGCAACCGCCATTAGGCAGGCCGCACGCGAAACTCTCGAAAGCCGGAGTTGGGGCGAGTATCCCGGCGAAGCCGTTGCTCATGTACTGCACTTGAAGGTCGGCCTGCGGCAGCGCCTGGTTCTTAGCGTACGCCCGGTCGACGTCGGCGACCTTATGCTGATCTGCGGCTTGGCGCATCTCCGGACGGTTGCGGACACCCTCCGCGACGATCGCGTTTAAGTCTTCGGCGCTGGGCAGCTCCAGGACGGGGGACGACGGCACTAAGTTCGCCTGCCAGATCGGATCGCTGGGGTCGGCCACGATGAGGCTCTTGAGTTGGATCTGGAGCTGCGAAACGGTCTGCATTGCCTGGAAGACGCCGGTTTGAAAGTTCGCTACCTGCGTCTGCGCCTCGACGGCGTCGACCGGCGAACCGACGCCTCGCCGGGCGAGACGGATCACGCTCTCTTCTTGCGCGGAAGCCGCCTTTAGAGCTTCCTCGAAGATCGCGACGGCTCGCCACGCGGCCACGAGATTCCAATACGTGTCCTCTACCTGAGCCAGCGTGTTCGAAGCGTCCACCAACGCCTGCGCTTCGCTTGAATCCGCGGTGATCATCGAAACCTTCAGCGCGCGCTTGATCGGATTCATCCCGCCGTTTTTTAGAAGCGGCTGCGTCACGGCCAGGTTTAGGGAGGCTTGATACGTCGGATTGTAGTCGTTGATGATGATGTTGTTATACGTGCGCGTCTGTTGAATGCCGGCGGCGTAGGCCATCCCGTTGACCGTCTGACCCGCGACTCCGTACTGGAACGACGACTTGTGCTGGATGATGTTTCCGGGGCCTTCGGTGTAAATGGGAGTAGGCGTCGTGTAGGGTACGGAGGTCGGCTGCTGGACACCAACTTCCCCGGGACCCGCCAAATAGAGATTCTCCGGAGGCGTAACCGAGAAGTTTGACGAGGGCTCGAGCCGCAGCTGCACGTCGAAGTTTCCCTTTGCTTCGATGATTCGGTACCGCGTTATTCGACTGTTCGATGCCGACACGGCGAGATTGGGGTTCTTCAAGAGCGCCATTGCGATCGCGTCCTGAAGCGTTATCCCAACGAACGGGTGCTGAAGCACTCCGACGACGTCGGCCGCGCTGGGTTGCACGTCGGGCCCTCGATAGCCCGGCGCAACCGACGGCACTGCGGGTAACCGCGGCGACGGGATCGCCGTCGGCAACGAGGCCCGGCGCGGAAGTGCATCGTCCGATTGGGCAGACGTACGCTCGAGCGGCAACGCCGCAACGACGACGGCCGTCAGTGCAACGACTGCGGGAATCGCGCGAAGTCTCAAGATTGTGCGATTCCTAGCGCGCCAGCGCCTCGGTGCCCAGGGTTTGCAGATTGACGCCGTTGTTCGTCAAGATCGTTCCTTCAACGCGCTGGATCTCCACGATCGAGCGATTGAGCTGCGCCTGCGCCTCCAGCTCCAAGCCGCGCGACCGGTTCAGCTCGATCTGGCGCTGCAGCACGAGATACGTCGTGGATGCGCCGTTGTGGAACTTGCGCAGCTCGCTGGCGTAAACGGCCTCGGCACTCTCACGGGACTGCCGTGTCGAATGGAGTTTTGAAAGCGCCGATTCGTAGGTTTGCAGCGCGTTGCGCGCCTCGGCGCCGATCCGCTCGGCGACCCCTTGCGTGAGAACCTTCGCTTGCGTCGTCTCCTCGGACGCGACGCCGCGCATGCCGCGCGCGAGATTCCCCTGAATCGGATAGTTGACGACCAAGGCGAGATTGAACGTGGGGTAGTAGGCCGCCCACATATTGTGATAGGCGAACGGCATCGTGCCTTGGGTCTGCGGCGGCGGCGTCGGGCAGGCGGCTAGCCCCGAGACGTTTTGGCACTGATACGTCAAGAACTGCGGAACCGGGGTCAGAATGCCGGCGAAACCGTTGCTGAGATATTGCGCCTGAACGTCGGCTTGCGGCAGCGACTGGTTCTTCGCGTACGCGCGATCGATGGCGGCTTGCGCCGTCTTCTCGCGCGCGAGCTGAACCTCGGGACGATTCTGATTGCCGGCGGCGATGATGGCCTGAAGGTCTTGGATCGGGGGAAGCTGCTGCACCGACGTCGACGGGACGAGATTCGCCTGCCAGACCGGATCGCCCGGATCGGTAACAATTAAGCTCTTGAGCTGATTTTGGAGTTGCGAAACGTTCTGTAGCGCGGAGAAGACATTGTCTTGGAAGTTGGAGACTTGCGTCTGCGACTCGACCACGTCGATCGGCGCGGCCGTGCCACGCTTGGCGAGCCGAACGTTGCTCTGCTGCTGCGCGATGGCTTCCTTCAACGCCTCTTCTTGGATGGCGACGTTGCGCCACCCCGAGACGAGATTCCAGTACGTGTCCTCGACGCTGGATATAGTATTCGACGCATCGACCAGCGTTTGCGACGCGGTTGCGTCGGCATTGAGCATCGCCAGCTTGAGCTGCCGCTTGTTGGCGTTCATGCCGAAGTTTTTGAGCAGCGGCTGGGTGACTTGGAGGTTGAGAGTCGCGAGATAGTACGGGTTGTATGCGTTGAAGATCGTGTTGTTATAGGTGCGCTGCTGCTGGATGCCGGCGATGTAAGTTCCGCCGTTGACCGTCTGGCCGCCGACGCCGTATTGGAAGGTCGATTGGTGCTGGATGATGTTGCCCGGACCGCTGGTCGGCGGAGCCGGCGAGTAGTCTCCCTGTTGACCGGGACCCGCTTCGAGGAAATTTACCGGCGGACTGACCGAGAAGCTCGAAGACGGCTGGAGGTGGAGCTGAACGTCGAAGGCGCCTTTTGCCTCGACGATTTGATAGCGCGCGACTTTGACGTTGCTCGCCGAGACGGCAAGGTTTGGATTCTTGAGCAGCGACATCGCGATCGCGTCCTGCAGCGAGATGCCCACGAACGGCTGCTGCGTCACGCCGATAATGTGCGCCGGGCTTGGCTCGACGTTGGGCGCACGGTATCCGGGCGCTACGCTAGGAATAACCGGCAGGATTAATGTTGGAATGGCCGTGGGAATGACGACTCGCCCTGCCATGGGATCGTCGGGCTGCGCCGAGATTCGTTGCAGCGGCAAGAGCGCCGTTGCCAAGACCGCCATCGCAACAAAAGCGGAGAGCGGACGATTCTTTTTCATCGTTATTCTCCTATGGCCACGCCGATGCGCGGCCTCCTGAGCAAGAGTACCAGAGGCGCGAGCGCGATCGTGATGACCGCCGTCCAGCGAGACGTATCGGCATAGGACTGCACCGCCGACTGCGCCTCGACCAGGACTGCAAGGCGTTCCATCGCCACGCGATTCTGCACGCCGCCCTGCGACGTGACGTATTGCTGGGTCGGGCCGTGTCCGAGGTTTTGCGTTGCGGCCAGCTCCGTCTGATGCACGGTGAAACCGCGCACCAAAAGCGTGATCAAAACGGCGGCCGCAACGCTGCCGCCGATCTGCCGCGAAAGATTGAAGAATGCGGCGGTAGCCGGCACCTCTTTATCGGGCACGCTGCCGATAACCGCCACCGAGAGCGGCACGAAGATCTGCGCCAAGCCGACGCCGCTTATGAGCAGCGGCAGGACCAGGGCGTGAAAGTCCGACTGCGGCGTGGTAATGTTCGCCAGCATCCAGTTCGAAAGCGATAAGAGGACGAATCCGATGGCGGCTTGGAGGCGCGGATCGACGAGCCCGCGTTGAGTTAAGATCGCGGTAATCGGCGTAAACAGCAGAACGGCCGCGGCGCGAATCATGACCGTCGTGCCCGAGAGCGTCGCCGTGAAGCCGAGCGAGTTAATCAGGTACTGCGGTAAGATAATAATCGATCCATAGAGACTTACGCCGAGCACGGCACCGAGCACGCTGCCCGCGGCAACCTGACGCAGGCGCAGCACGTGCAGGTCGACGACCGGTATCTTCGAGCGCAGCGTCCACCAAACGAACGTCGCGATGCCGACGACCGAGGTAAATGTGAACCAGCGAATCCGGGCGTCGTCGTACCAGTCGTATTGCTGCCCGTTCTCGAGAACGAACTGCATCGAGCCAAGACCAATGCAGAGCAAGATCAAGCCGATCCAGTCGAGCTTCTGATACCGCGGCTCGGCGGGATTGCGCAGGTAGTTATGGATCAGCGTCGCGGCGACGATGCCGATTGGAATGTTGATAAAAAAGATCCAGTGCCAGTTCCAGTTGTCGGTAATCCAGCCGCCGATCACCGGACCCAGCGCCGGGCCAACGATGACACCCATGGCGAAGACGCCTTGCGCCTTGCCCTGCTCTTTGAGCCCGTAGGTGTCGCGCAGGATCGCCTGCGACGTGGCAATCAAGCCGCCACCGCCCAGACCTTGAATGAGCCGCCAGAAGACCAGCTGACCGAAGGTGTTGGAGAGCCCGCACATCAGCGACGCGATCGTGAAGATGATGATGGACGTGACGAAATACTGCCGCCGGCCGAAGCGTGCGGCCAACCACGGATTGAGCGGAATGACGACGACGTTTGCGATCAGGTAAGCGGTAACGATCCAGGCGCCCAGATCCACGCCGATGCCGAAGTTGCCTTGAATGTTCGGCAACGAGACGTTGACGATGGTGACGTCAATGATCTCGAGCAGCGTGGCCGTGATGACCGCAATGCTGATGACGACCCGGCGCAGGCCGTGCTCGACGACCGGGCTTTCGTATTTGGCGAACACGGGTGCGCCTACTTCACGTTAACGTACGTTTCGACGCTCATCCCGACGCGCAGCGGATAGTCGGATCGCTGCTCGTCGACTTCGATGCGCACGGGAATGCGTTGGGTTACCTTGACGAAGTTTCCGCTGGCGTTCTGCGCCGGCACGAGCGCATAAGTGTTCTCCGAGGCCGGATTGATCGACGCGACGTGGCCTTTGAACGTAACGCCCTTATAAGCATCCACTTTAATTTCCACCGGTTGGCCGACGCGCATTCTGCCCATCTGGGTCTCTTTATAGTTGGCGATGATGTAGATCTTGTGCGGAACGATCGTCATGAGCGTCAAGCCGGCGCCGACCGTCTGCCCCAACTCCACGTTCTTTTGGCCGACGTAACCATCGGTGGATGCGTAGATTCGCGTGTAGCTGAGCGCCTGTTTGGCGAGGTAGAGCTGCGCGGCAGCGGCTTCGACTTGACTGGGATCGGAGGCTTGCGCGAGCTTACCCTGCGCCGTCGTTAACGCGCCGGAAGCTTCGTTGACCCCGGCACTCGAGGCCGTGACCCGGCTCTGCGCCGCAGCGACGTTGGCTTCGGCAACGCTCACTTGATTCTCCGCGGCGCGCAGCTGCGCCGCGGCGCCGGCGCTCTGCGCGCGGACTGCATCGAGCTGCTGCGGCGCGACGTCGCCGGTGCTCACCAACGAGCTGACGCGCCCATAATCCGATTTGGCCTTGTCGTAGGCCGACTGCGCCGCCGGAACTTGCGCTTGCGCGGAGAGCAGCTGCGCGTTGGCTTGCGCTACCGCGTCTTGCGCCATCGGAACTTGCGCCTGCGAGCTGGCAACCGCGCCGCCGGCTTGAGCGACGCCGCCCCGGCCTTGGGTGGTCGTCGCGCGCTGGTTGGCGACGGCGAGATCGTACTGCGCTTGCGCCTGACGCAGCCTCGCCAGTTCGTCCTTGTTGTCAAGCACGACGAGCAACTGGCCTCTGCGCACTTGCTGGTTAGTGTCGACCAAAATCTTATTGATGCGTTCGGGAACCTTGCTGGTGACGGCAACGACGTCGGCGGCAACGTGCGCGTCGTCGGTACCCTCGTGGGAGAGCATGTAGGTCAACCACGGGATGCCCCAGACGATCGCGGCGACGATGACGATCGCGGCAACGACGAGCAGAATGACGCGCCGGCTCGGTCGCTTCCGGCCCTCGTCGAGATCCGAATCGATTGGTTCGTCTGCCACAGCCGTCCCCGCGCCGTTTGCCTGCGGCGTGCGGGCCGTCTTTTGCTGATCGAGCTCTCGCGTGTCCATTACGAGTTCCTTACCCCATTGAGAAAAACGTCGATATAATAGCGCAGGGCGTCGTCGGGATCGCCCTGGTGAAGTTGCGAATCGGGAAACTTTTTACGTCCCAGCGCGTGCATGAAGACGAAGCCCAGGAATACCATCGCCAGCTTTTGCGGATCGCCGCGCAACTCGCCGCTGCCGACGCGCCGCTGCATGAACTCGGTGAGCACCGCCAGGATGGCGATTTGCGGCCGCCAGGTGGTGGCGGCAAAAATATCGTTTTCGTACTCCTGCTCGACCAGCGACCAACGAATCATGTCGCCCAACGCTTCGAAGCGCGCGAACATGAGCCGCGCCAGTGCCAGAAGATCTTCGCCTATGCCGCCGGACCGCTGCTGCGAGGCGACGCCGGCCAGCTCGAGATAGCCGCAAAAATGCTGCGCGCAAGCAACCAACAGTGCTTCCTTGGTGCCGAAATGCCGGAAGAGCGTCGCTTCGTTCACGCCGGCAACGTCGGCGATCTCGCGCGTCGTCGCGCCGCGCTTGCCCTTACGGCCGATCACTTCGCGCGTGGCAGTAAGGATGCGTTCGCGGGTATCTTCGGGAGAGGCCGGCCGGCCGGCGTCAACCGGTTTGCGCGTTTCGATCATCGCGCTTCGGGTCCGCCGGGCTCGACCGGGACGTTGGTTTCGTAGGTACCGTACGACGCGTCGGCGACGGCGCGGACGTGCGGAATTTGAATCGTGGCATGCTGGGTCGACAGCACCGAATAGAGCCCTTGGGTGCGGTACTGCTGCGTCATCGTGATCTTTCCGCCGCTGGTGTAGTACCACTCCATGCGGACGAGATTAAAGTCTGTAGCGTCGACGTAGGCCAGCGTGTGGTCCAAAATGTCGCTGTGAATCTTCTTGGTCAGGCGCAGCACGATCATCGGACGATCGTCGATCGTCGCATCACCGTCCATCTCGACGTTGGAATCCCGCTGCCACTTGTTGGGATTGCCGATGTCGTTGAACAGCTTCTGAAAGCCTTGAGCGTAGCTCGGCATCCGATCGAAGACGACGACGTAGAGATCGGGACGCTTGTAGTACGACGTGCCGTCGAGCTTGGGCGCCAGAAACGGAAAGTTGAGCATCCGAACGTCAACGTGCACGCGCGCGCGATAGGATTGCAGCGTCGGGTTGCGATCGGTCATCTTGCGCAGGACGGTGCGCACGTCGAGCGACGGCTGCGGCGCGTTCGTAGCCGCGGGGCCGGCTCCGAGCGTGAACGGCAGCAGCGCGAAGACGAGTAGAGGGGCGAGACGAAGGTTCTTCACGATCATGCCGGCTGCGCCTCATCGATGGTGAAGATACGGTCGAGGCCGGTGACCGACAGCGTTCGCATGACGTCCGGACGGCTTGCGCGCAAGCCGAGCTCGCCGCCGGCGGCGCGCGCGCGGCGCAGCAAGGAGATTAACCCGCGGACGCTCTCGTGGTCGAGGCTATCCAGGGCGTCGAGGTCTAAAACGACGTGGGTCGCGCCGCCTTCAAAGGCGGCCAGCGTGGCGGCTTCGATCGCCGGATGAGCGGCCAGACGGTACTCGATGACAACCGGTTCCATGTTCTTCTCTAGCAAGCGGCAAGTGGTCTGCAAGTGAGTACTTGCACGCACATCCTAGCACGCGCTTAAGGCCAAAGCAAGTGCTTGCACGCACCCGCCTGCTTGGGTCGGACCGGGGTGGTTTAGGAGTGCCGGCGATGCTCCCGAGCGCCGGCCTTGTGGAAGCCCTGGGCCTCTGCCTGCGATGGACAGAGGTACTCGCCGTGCTTGGTCTTGCCGTAGTGCGGGTCGCCCGGCTCGTGATACACCTTGGTCCGCAGGTTCACCCAAACCGCCTTCACTGCGCCGCAGTTCGGCACGGTCGCGGAACTGTCGCTCATGCTTCCCCCGGCCGCGCCTCCGGATGCCTCCGACCCCGCAGCCTGCGAGGCCGCCGGCGCGCTGGTGGCGTTTTGGCTCGATTTGCCGCCGCCGCACGCGACGAGCGCGAGTAAGATCGTAAAGATTGCGAGGTTACGCATTAGCTTAGCCCTCCTACGGAAGCAGCCGCTTCGCTAACGCTGCCGTTGCATCCCGGGCCTCCCGCGCTAGCGGCGACGGCTCACCGACGTAAACGCGCCGCCCGCCGACGAAGGCCGCCTGAAGCCAGGCGTCCTGCCCGCGATAGACGAGGGCATTCACCGGCGGCGACCACGGGTCGATCTGCGAGGCGTCGAGCACCAGAAAATCGGCCGCGCATCCGGTCACGAGATCGCCTGCCGCCACGCGAAGCGCGCGCGCGCCTTCGCTCGTTCCCATCGCATAGGCATCGTGGGCGCGCGATGCGGAGCCGTCGAGATGTAAGATCTTCTGCAGCAGCGCGGCAGCGCGCATCTCCTCGAAAAGCGATGGCCGGACGTCGGCATCGGTGCCGAGGCCCACACTCACCCCGAGCGAGCGCAGCGCGCGCACGTCGCAGATTCCGTCGCCGAGGTATTGGTTGGTCATCGGATTGTGCACGACGCGCGCACCGCTTCCGGCGAGCCGGCGCCGGTCGTCGTCGTTGATGTAGATCGCGTGGATTGCGATGGTGCGTTCGTTGAGGGCGCCGAGGTCTTCGAGCAGAGCGATCGGAGTCCGGTTAAACTTCTCGAGCGTCTGCCGGCCTTCGTAGGCGGCTTCGGCGACGTGGACGTGCAGCATGCAGTCTTGCGCTCGCGCGAACTCGGCTGCGGCGCGAATCATTTCGTGCGATGCGGCGTGGAGGGAGTGGGGCGCCACGCAAACGTTTGCATCAGGAAAGCGCTCCATCAACTCGCGGGTGCGTTCGGCTGCCACATCGGCGCTCTCGCGAAACTGTGGCGGCGCATAACCGGCGTCCATCCAGGTGCGCGCGAAGACGAGCCGGATTCCCGTATCGTGCGCGGCTTTGATGGCCGCCTCGGCGCGGGCGTTGCCTTCACCGTTGAGGTAGAAAAACTCGGCCACGGTCGTGATGCCGGCGGAGAGCATCTCGGAGAAGGCGGCGACGAAGGTCCAATAGACGTCGTCGGGCGTAAGCTGTGGGACGACGCGGTAGAGGGCGTCGCTGCGCCACGTCGCAAAGTCCAGATCATCGGCCCAACCGCGTAACAGAATTTGGTATGCGTGGCTGTGCCCGTTGATAAAGCCGGGCACCACGAGACGGTCGGCGGGAAAGGTTCGCTCCACGAGGTTGCGCGCGCCGTTTCGCACTTCGCGAAAGTTTCCCGTGGTGACGATCGTTCCGTCGCGCACGACGAACGCGTAATCATCGCGGACCTCGCCGCTCACGATCGCGCGCCCGCAGCGTATGAGCTCGCCTTTACCCGTCATCCTGAGCCGAGAGCCTGTCCTGAGCGCACGCCGTTTTTAACCACCAAGGTCGCGAGGTTGCCGCCGAACTGCCAGCCGAACTCATCGGGTGACTCGAGTTGCAACGCGACGAAATCCGCGGGGGCGCCGACGCGAAGACGGCCGGCATCAACGCGAAGCGAGTGTGCCGCGGCCCGCGTTACCGCGTAGAGCGCTTCGGACGCGCTTAGTCCGAGCAGCTTGCGGCCGAAATAGGCGACCGTTTGAAGATTGAAGCAAGGCGAGGTTCCTGGGTTATAATCGCTGGCCAACGCCACCGCGCCGCCGGCTTCGAGCAGCGCCCGCGCGGGAACGCGTTCCGGAAGGTCGAGATAGGCGATCGTCGCCGGGCAGGCGACGGTAACGATGCCGCGCTGCGCGATTGCGCCGACGTCGTCCGGCGTGATGTAGTTGCAGTGGTCGACGGCATCGACCTCGAGCGCCGCGGCCATTGCCGCCGCGCCGCCGTAGGCCATTTCGTCGCAGTGAAGACGCAGGCGCATGCCGTGCAGGCGAGCAGCGTCGAGATAGCGCCGCGACTGCTCGACCGAAAAGAATCCGGGTTCGCAGAATGCGTCGGCATAAACGGCACCGTGCGCCGCGGCCGCCGGAATCACTTGATCGATGAGGTAGTCGACGAAGGCTTCCTCCCGCGTAAACTCCGGCGGCAACGCGTGCGCGCCGAGGAACGTCGGAACGAGCCGCGGGACGTCGGCATCGTTGCGATGATGTGCGATGAGGTCGAGCAGCGCCGACTCGCCCGGCTTGTGAAGCGCGTAGCCGGTCTTGGTTTCGAGCGTCGTCGTGCCGTGCGCCAGGATCGTCTGCAGGCGCGGGCGGACGATGCTGCGATAGAACTGCTCTTCGTCGAGCAGCGCTTCGCGGGTGCGTTCGACGGTGTACAGCATGCCGAGCTGCGGCTTCTCGCCGCGCAGCCGCGCGGCGAAGTCGGGCTCGCGATCGCCGGCAAAGAGCGGGTGCGCGTGCGCGTCGACGAAGCCAGGGAAGATTACGCCTTCGTGACTTACCTCGGCAGCGTCGCCGCCGAACGTCTTCGTCACTTCTTCGGCCTTACCGATGGCTGTGACGACACCGCCCTCGACGGCAATGGCTCCGTCGTCGATCCGTCCGAGCGCATCGAAATCGATTCCGCATTGCGGAGCATCCGTATCGCAGGTAACGATCGTCTTGGCACGGACGATGAAACGTTTAGGCTCGGCCACGGACGATGCATCCGCCGTCGCGAGGCTAGTGCCCTTTTATAGTCGCTGCCGTCCTTCGACACGGGCCCTCGGGGCCCGGCTCAGGATGACAAGGGAGAACTATAAGCGCCAGTCGATGTGTTTTTCGTCGGCTGTTTCGATCGCGATCTCGTAGCCTGCGTCGGCGTGACGGACGACGCCCATACCCGAGTCCGTCGTGAGCACGCAGCCCAGGCGCTCGCGCGCGTCGTCGCTGCCGTCGGCAACGACGACCATTCCCGCGTGCAGGCTGTAGCCGATTCCGACGCCGCCGCCGTGATGGAAGCTCACCCAGTGCGCTCCCGCCGCGGTATTGAGCAGCGCGTTTAGGATCGGCCAGTCGGCGATTGCGTCGCTACCGTCGCGCATCGCCTCGGTCTCGCGATAGGGCGACGCAACGCTGCCGGTGTCGAGATGGTCGCGGCCAATGACGATCGGCGCTTTGACCTCGCCCGAACGAACCAGCTCGTTGAAGGCGAGTCCAGCCTTGGCGCGATCGCCGTAACCGAGCCAGCAGATGCGAGCCGGCAAGCCCTGGAACGAGACGCGCTCGCGCGCCAACTTGATCCAGCGCGCCAGCCCGGCATCCGCGGGAAAGAGTTCGAGCAGCTTCTCGTCGCAGCGCGCGATATCGCTTGGATCTCCGGAGAGCGCGACAAACCGGAACGGTCCCGAGCCGCGGCAGAATAACGGCCGGATAAAGGCCGGCACAAAACCCGGAAAAGCAAAAGCGCGGGAGAATCCGGCACGCTCGGCCTGCGCGCGGATGTTATTGCCGTAGTCAAAAACAACGGCTCCGGCGTCGAGGTAGCGCACCATCGCCGCGACGTGCGCGCCGCAGCTTTCCAGCGCGCGGCGCTCGTACTCGCTTGGATCGCGCCGGCGTAAATCGGTTGCCTCGGGCAGCGTCAGACCGGCCGGAACGTAACCGTCGATGAGATCGTGGGCCGAGGTTTGATCGGTAACGGCGTCGGGCCGGAAGCCCGCGTCGTAGAGCTCGGGAAACTCCACCGCGGCGTTACCTTCGTAGCCGATCGAGACGGCCTCGCGCGAAGCGCGCGCCTTTTCGACCTCTCGCAGCGCGTCCTCGCGCGAATCAACCAGACGATCGAGGTAGCGCAGGTCGCGCCGGCGTTCCAGCCTGGTGCGGTCGACGTCGACGACCAAGCAGATGCCGCCGTTCATCGTCACCGCCAGCGGCTGTGCGCCGCCCATTCCCCCGACGCCGGCCGTCAGCGTAACCCGGCCCTCGAGCGAGCCGCCGAAGTTCCGGCGTGCCAGCTCGGCAAACGTCTCGTACGTTCCCTGCACGATGCCTTGCGTGCCGATGTAAATCCACGAACCCGCGGTCATCTGCCCGTACATCGTTAGACCTTGCGCTTCCAGCTCGCGGAAGACGCTCCAATCGGCCCATTTGGGAACGAGGTTCGCGTTGGCGATCAAGACCCGCGGCGCGCGAGCGTGAGTCCGCCACACCGCCACCGGTTTACCGCTCTGCACGATGAGAGTCTCATCATTCTTCAAACGCCGAAGCGTCCGCACGATTGCCTCGAACGCTTCCCACGAGCGCGCCGCGCGGCCGTTTCCGCCGTACACGACGAGATCTTCGGGGCGTTCGGCGACTTCCGGGTCGAGGTTGTTCATCAACATGCGCAGCGCCGCTTCTTGAGGCCAACCGAGGCACGAGATCTCCGTGCCCCGCGGCGCTCGAACGGTACGCGCTCCTATCACCGCACTCATGGGCGGGAGGGTTCGCCGCCGGTCCGCTGACTCCGCGCTTTTCGGAAGGCATGACACCGAAGTCAGGCCGCGAAAGACGGCAGATGCTACGCCTTCGGAATTATTGCTTTTACGCTCTTACACTGGCGCTGGCGTTCGTTTGCGGACAGACGTCGCCGGCCGGCACGACCGGCTCGATTACCGGAGTTGTGACAAGTACGACGGGGGCGCCCGTCGCCGGCGCGCGTGTCGAAGCGGTCAGCCCGTCACAGACGGCCACCGTTACCACCGACGCGTCGGGACGTTTCTCGATGCTCTCGCTGGCGCCCGACACTTACACGATCACGGCGACCAAAACCGGCTTCGAAACATCGGCGCTCACCGGCATCTCGGTCTTTGCCGATCAAGTGCAAACGATTCGCGTGACGCTCGCTCCCTCGATGCGCACGATCGCACACGTCACCGCGCGCTCGGTCATGGACGTCGTAAAACCGGGAACGACCAGCGACGTCTACTCGGTCAACTCGACGGTCACGCAGGCCGCGGCGGGTCTCGGCGGCGGCGGCAACTTGAACAACGCTTATTCGGCGATCGCCGCCGTCCCAGGCGTCTTCGTGCCGCCCAACCAGCAAGGCTGGGCGCAAGTCGTCTATATTCGCGGCGGCAACTACGATCAGATCGGTTACGAGTTTGACGGCGTTCCCGTCAATCGTTCGTTCGACAACTATCCCGGCGGCACGGCGGGCACGCTCGGACAACAGGAACTGCAAGTCTACGCCGGCGGCGGAACGGTCGGGCAAAGCACCAGCGGTTTAGCCGGCTTCATCAATCAAGTCATCAAGACCGGCACCTATCCCGGCTACGGAACCGTTGAAGCGGGGGTGGGAACGCCGACCTATTATCACAACCTGCAGTTCGAAGTCGGCGGAGCAACACCCGACCGGCTCTTCTCCTACTACATCGGCATCGGCGGTTACAATCAGGCCTACCGCTATCTCGATCAATTCAACGGCTCGAATCTCGGCGACGTGTGGGGATATCCGGCCATCGCCTTCAACACGGCGTACTTATATTTCGGCGGCGTTTTTCCGACCTGTGGCTTCACGCCGCCACAGGGCACCGGCTTCTACGGCGGCCCGAACGCCTCGCCGGTTTACGACCCCTTCCAGCTCTCGCCGGGACAGCGCGGCTATGTGGCTTTGCCGACGGGCGTAAGAAACGATCCAGGCTGCTATCAAACGATTTCGCCGGCTTACGCCAGTTATTCCAACATCTCCGACTGGGAGAACGTGATCAACCTGCACATCGGGATTCCGCACAAACGCGACGGCGGCCGCGACGACGTGCAGCTGCTCTATAACAACGCCGCGCTGCACACCCAGTTCTACAGCTCGCTCAACGACTTGGGACCGCACGTCATCACGCAGCTCAGTCAAGTGGTGTACGGCGAAACGGTGCCCGAGGTGTGGGGCGATTTTTACACGTGGCCGAGCGGGACGCATTTCGGTCAAAATGCCAACAATCTCAAGACGATTCCGTATTTCGACCCCAGCTCGCCGGGAAACCGTTGCGCCAATCTCAACCCATACAACTTCTCGGGGATTCCGCAAATTGGCGGTCAGTGCGCGCCGGGCACGTTTTCGGCGGTCCCGGCCGACGCGCGCGACGCTTTCTGGAATAACGCCTCGATCTTCAAGCTGCAATACCAGCACAACATGGGATCGAACGCCTACTTCAGGATCTACGGCTACAGCTTCTACTCGGACTGGCTGCAGACGAGCCCACTTAGTTATGGTACGCCGTTCTTTGGCTTTGGCGTAACGAGCTACGATTACGAGCTCGAGGCGCACACGCGCGGTGCGGCCGGCACGTTCTCCGACCAGATCAACGCGCAGCATCTGCTCAGCTTCGACGCCAACTACACCACGTCGTCGACCAATCGCTACAACAACACCAACTTCAACAACTTCAACAATACGCCGGCTACGAGCCTGACCAACGGTACGCAGTGCTTCAACTATAAAACGCATGCCGTCGCTCCGTGCAACGACCCCTCGACCAGCGGCTGGTTCACCAACCCGACGCCGGCGGCACCGTTCGGCAACGCGACGTGGCAAGTCACGTATACGGGCGACTCGGGCTTTCTCAACAACGTCACGCCGAACTTCACCGCGCTGGCGCTCGAAGATCTTTGGAATCCGACCGACCAGCTCAACATCGATATCGGGCTGCGCGACGAGATCTACGAATATAACCTGGCCAACACTTCCAACAACGGACAGAACTTCTGGTTCCTAGCCGGACAGCGCGAGTTCTGCTATAACCCGCAGACGCTGTCGCCGTATTTTATTCCACAGCCTCCGGCCAGCGGACGGCCGCCGATTCCGTTCATCGGCTTCAACTGCCCCGTCGATAGCTCGATTCCGGCGCATCCGGTACAAACCGTACACCCCGACGGCAAGAACGGCCACCTGCTGCTCAGCAATCAATACAGCCCATCACTCGCCGATTATGCGTTTACGCCACGGCTTGGGATGACGTACACGCTCAATCCGGATACCGTCCTGCGTTTCTCCGCCGGACGCTACGCGCAAGAGCCGGAAACCTACCAAGTGCAGTACAACGCCAAGGACAACAATCTGGCCTACGATCTCTTCCAGGCCTTTTGGCAGTACGGCTATACGACGCCAAAGCACGATCCGCAAGTCCAGTACTCGGATAACTATGACGCCTCGTACGAGCGGCGCTTCAAGGGCACCGACATGTCGATCAAGGTCTCGCCCTTTTACCGCTACGCGACCAATCAGGTCTACAATATCTCGCTGCCGTTCGGCTTGACCGGCGGCCTGAACACCGGCGTCGAGCGCGCCGACGGATTCGAGGTTGAGTTTACCAAAGGCGACTTCTCTAAGAACGGGCTTTCGTTCTTACTGTCGTACACGTATACCAACGCCGCCGAGAAATGGGCGAACTATCCGGGCACCACCATCAACCCGATCGACCCATACAATCAAGACATCGCCAACTTCAACGGTCTGACCAAGGCCGGCGGCGGGTCGAAATGCTACGAGAGCGACGAGCACGGCAACGTCTATCCCGATCCGAGCTGCACCAAGATCAAGCCGAAGTACCACCAGCCGATCTTCAATCCGTACTATTCGATGCAGACGCAGCCGCTGCTCGACCGCAACGGCTGGTATCCGGTCGGCCTCGACTACGCCTATCTCTCACCCAACGTGGTGAGCGCGATCGTCAACTACCGGCACGACAAGTTCGCGATCACGCCGGCGTTGACGTTCAACGAAGGCCAACCGTACGGCAACCCGGCCGACGTGATGGGCATCGATCCGCGCACCTGTAAGCACAACTCGTCGCACATGATCGATCCGGCCAATCCGCTGCAGGCCGATTATACGACCTGCGGCCTGGCGGCGACGCAAAACGGCACTTCGTCCGGCGTGCTCTACATTCCCAACCCGCAGACCGGCGTCTTCGATAACTTCGGCACTTTCCGCCAGCCCAGCCAGCTCAACTTCAGCCTGCAGATGTCGTATCAGTTAACGCCGCGGATCAAGGCTAACGTATTGCTGGCGAACTTAGTGAACGCGTGCTTCGGCGGATCGTCCGAGCCGTGGACCAAACAGTTCCCGCCCAACGGCTTTACCTGCGGGTACATCTCCAACTACTACTACGTGTCGAACTTCTACAACGGAAGCTCGCCCAACGACGTCAAAGCCAACGGCGTCGCGCTCAACTCTGCCTTCGCGCAGTCCTATATCCCGGCGTACGCCGACACGAACTCGTTCGTGCTGCCCAATCCGTTCAATGCCTATTTCTCGCTCAACATCACCCTGTAAGGCGACGGCCTAGGGCCGACTCGGCAGCTTCGACGAGACGGCCGGAACGAATCAGCTCGCGAGCGGCAGCAATGTCGGGCGCGGGCGGCCGGTCGTCGGTCCACGGCGCGATACGTTCGCGGGCGGCGTCGCAAGCGGCCGCCGTCCCGCGCCCCGACTTCAGGGGGCGCCGAAAATCGGTAGCGGTCAATGCGCCGAGCAGCTCGCACGCCAGCGCGCCTTCGACGTTGTCCAGAACGCGCGGCAGATTGTTGGCCGAGGTCATGCCCATGCTGACGTGATCTTCCTGACCTGCCGAAGTGGGAATCGAATCGACGCTCGACGGCCACGCTAAGCCCTTATTCTCGTTGACCAGCGCCGCGGCGGTATACTGCACGATCATCAGCCCCGACTGCAGGCCCGAGTGCTCGGTCAAAAAGAGCGGGAGGCCGCGATCCTGCGCGTTGAGCAAAAGGTAGAGCCGGCGCTCGCCGATTGAGGCCAGCTCGGCGGCGGCGATTTTGAGAAAGTCAATGACCAGCGCAACCGGTTCCCCGTGGAAGTTTCCTCCGGAGACGAACTCCCCATCTTCAGGGAACACCAGGGGGTTGTCGGTAACCGAGTTTGCCTCGATCTCGATGACCCGGCGCACGTGGGCGATCGAGTCGCGCACGGCGCCGTGCACCACCGGAATGCAGCGGAACGAATAGGGATCCTGAACGCGGCCGCACTCGACGTGCGACTGCACGATCTCCGATCCGGCGAGCAGCGCGCGCAGGTTGCCGGCAACGCGCTCCTGGCCGGGATGCGGGCGCAAGTCGTTGAGACGCCGGTCGAAGACGCGCTCGGTGCCGAGGTAGGCTTCCAGCGACATCGCGGCAATCACGTCGGCGGCGGCGGCGAGGCGCTCGGCCCGCATAACGCCGAGCGCCGCGACGCCGGTCATCACTTGCGTCCCGTTGACCAGCGCGAGACCTTCCTTCGGACCGAGCGCGATCGGTTTGAGCCCGGCCTGCTCCAACGCGACGCCGCCCGGAAGACGCGCGTCGCGATAGAACGCCTCGCCCTCGCCGAGGAGCACGAGCGTCATGTGCGCTAGCGGAGCGAGATCGCCGCTGGCGCCCACGGAGCCTTGGCACGGCACGACCGGCGTGACGCCGCGCTCGAGCATGGCGACGATCAGATCGAGGGTGGCTGGTTGCACGCCGGAATGTCCGGCGGAGAGCGAGTTGGCGCGCAGCACGCTTGCCGCTCGAACGAACGGAATCGCCAGCGGCTCGCCGGTTCCCGCGGCGTGGCTGCGCACGAGGTTGACCTGCAGCGCGACGGCGTCGGCCGGATCCACCGTGATGTTGGCCAGGCGGCCGAATCCGGTGGTGACGCCGTAGATGGCCTCGCCGCGGGCAAACTCGCGTTCGACGAAATCGCGCGCTGCCGCGACGCGCTTCTGCGCCGCAGGCGTGATGCCGACCGATTCGCCGGCGGCGACCGCTTCGATAGCCTCCAGGGTTAGGCTGCGGCCGTCCAGCTGTACCGTCACTATAACTTCGACCAGTCCGTCTGCGACGGTTTGGCGAACGGCGGACCGCGCTGAATCACGATCGTCTCCCGGTCGTGCAGCGGAATGCTGCGCGGGTCCTTACCGTGCCAGGCCTTGCCGTCTACCCAAATCGACAACTGCTGTCCATGGGGCGCGCTCAGGGTTGCGGCTTGCGTCCAGCTTAGCTGCGGCCCCCAAATGTCGAAGAACTCGCCGAGGCTGAACTGGCGCTTTACGGGCGACTCGATGTGCACGATGCCGCTGCCGTCGTGCGTGTGAATCCAGTAGAGACAGTAGCCGCCCTGCGGCACCCCAATGTTAGCCGGCACGGGAACGGTGTGGCCCCGGTCGTAGAGCTGCAGCGAGACGTGTACGTGCTCCACGGCACCCTCTTCGCGGTCGCAGCGAATGCCGTCGATCGGAAGCGTTCCGAAAAAGCTCTGCGCGACGAGTACAACCATCATCAACATCACGCTTGCTCTTCGCGCCCATGGCGCGACCGTCCCTCGGGAGCAAAACTACGCGGCGTTGTGTGCATAATTAAAAAAAGTTGTGGACATCCTGTGAATTGCCGCAAGGGGACGGTTGTCGCACGTTGCGCTGCGTGTTACGATGCACGTGCTTCGAAGTAATTCGAAGTGCGACGAACATACCGTTCGCGACCAATGCACACGCTGCAACCGCTGTGATAAACGGCGATTCAGCCGCAGCGGTCAAACCGCCGCCGACGTCAGTGGGGTCACCCGTTCGGGTGGCCAAACAGGCGAGGCAGGTGAGTGAGTACGTCGGAACCCGCGGGGGCTTGTCTCCAGCGGGTTTCGTTATTAAAGAGCGAGTGCGTTGAGGATCGCAATTTGATCGTTCATCGTTCGAGTACCGTCGAGCATTAGACTCGAATCTGAGAAGAATACTACGGGACCGCTTTGAGCACCGAGTGCACCCGCCGGTAGCAGCGCTGCAGCAGCCGGTCCGCTGCCCGGCAGATCGGCGATGTCTTGAGCCGAACCTAGGTCGTTAAACCAGCCGGGATAATAGGTGTCGAGTTGCTGTGAGGTGCCGGCCGGGCCTTTGGCGATGGGATTATTCGAGAAATTCACCCAGGTTGCGGTTTGGTCTCCCTCCAGCTTGCCGGTTGCACTGAGGCCAAAGGCAGCGAGAACGCTGTTGTCGGCATCTTGAAAGTCGCTATTATCGGCGAAGATGATTACCGCCCCACCATGCTTGGCGAAGGTCAATAGCGCGGCTTGCTCTTTGGAGCTGAGCGGCTTGATCGGTCCGGTAATCGCGTAGGCGACGCCGATGACCATGACGTTGACCTTACCGAGAAATTTTTTCGTCAATTTAGCCGTATACCGGAACTCGGGATGAAACATGTGATTGATCGCCGCCCGCAACCCGGCGACTTCAGATGATTTGAGACTTTCAATCCCACCCCGAGCGGGATTGAATGAGCCAATGACGAGCCTGCCGGCCGGCTCGCGCACGCTCGGTGCGCCCGGGGCCGGGCGAACTAGATTGCTCGCCGGCACGCCACCCATGCATCCGCTCAACAGCACTGCGATCAGAGCGATTGGAAGGCTATAGCGGTTCATGGCGTCCTCCTTGCCCGGTATTTCTGGGCAATCTGCCGCGCTACTTCTGCAATGCGGGCTCTCGCGGCGGGGGGACCGATCACTTCGGCTTGTGCGCCCCAGCCCAGGACCCAGCGGATCAGTTCGTCGGCGTTGGTGACGCGATAGGAAATATCCACCGAGCCGTCCGAGCGAGCTTCCACTTCGCGATCGGCGACGATGCGCGCCGCGCTCGCCGCCTTGGCGACCCGCGGAGCGAAGCGGACGCGAACTTCCGTGGTAACGTCGCCGTGCAGCACGCCGCTGATCGAAGCGGCTGCATACTCCTCGACGTTGAAATCGCTCGGCCGGACGAAGGTGCGTGCAAGCATCGTCGGTTTGGCGATGTTGTCGATGGCGAAGGTTCGCATATCTCGGCGCGTCTTGTCGTAAGCGACGCAGTATACGCGCCCGGCGTTGATGATGAAGCCGTATGGGTCGGCGGTACGGGTGCTGCGTCGTCCCTCCTTGTCGTGGTACGTGAAGCGTACGCTGCGCGAAGCGCCTTCGGCACGCGAGAGCAGCGCGAAGGCCCGTTCACCGTGCTTGTCCAGTTGGACGCCGGAGAGGCGAAAGGCGACCGGCGAGCCGGCCGCAACCAGCGCGCGCGCCCCGCGACCGGCGCTTCCGACGAGCTTTTCCGCGACGTCGTCGATGGAGGAACCGATCGTTCCGCCGATGCTTGCGCCTAGCGAGCGCAGCGCGACCAGGCCGAAAAGCTCGCCGTCGGAGAGATCGAGCCGCTTGAGGCTATATCCATCGGCGAAGCGATAGGCGTTGGCGGCACGATCAAAATAGAGCGGGAAGCCGGCGTCGGTAAGGATCGCCAGATAGCGGCGCAGACTGCGGGTGCTAGGGCGCCTGCCGCCCTCGGCGATTCGGTCTTTGAGGTCTTCGAACGAGTGGCGTCCCTGATCGATCGAGTTGAGCAGCCGGACGAGAAGAACGACTTTAGACTCCCCTTCGGGGACGGTCATGCGGTCATTGTGAGCCGGCCGCGGGCTTCGGGAAGCACCCGTCCGGGGCCGTGATCGGCGGTGCTGCCGGCTGCGGCGGCGTCGTGGTAACGCCGATTTGAACGGGTAAGAACGAGCCGCCGTCGGTCATCGTCTGCACGACGGTATGCTGCGTTTGCCCGGCGGCCAGATCGAAGACGCTGATCTGATATGGCTGCGGCACGCGGACGCAGCCGACCGATACGAAGTTGCCGTCCACCAAAAAGCCGCCGCGAGCCGGGTTGCCGGACGGCTTGAAATAGAGATAGGCCGTCGCCGCCGCGCCGCTTGGATTCGTCAGCGTCAGATCGATGGTGTGAAGGACACCGTAGTCACCGTAATCGTGGCCGGTCGCTGCGGGGTCGGCGCTCGGCGGCGTCGGCTGCGTATCCCCGATGTCGAGGCTCACGTCGGGTCCGCCGACCGAGTAGCTTAGGCTGTGCGAACCAAAGCCCGACAACGCAAAGGTGCCGGTTCGGTGATGTCCGTCGCCGGGTAGGACGGCGCCATCCAAGAGTGCCCGGGGGTCGACTCCGGGCGAGACGGAGAGCACCGTTACGGTAACCGGACCACCCGAGAGCACGCGGAAGTCCACGCTTCCGGCGACGAGATCACGCGCGCCCATCGTGATGTCTTGCAAAAAGTACGGCGTGTCGGCGAGGTCTAGAATGAGGGCCTCGCCGCGCTGCTTGGCGAGCAGGTACTTCTGCGTCACCGTGTGGCCGACGTGCATCACGTCGGCATTGGGGCCGGCGGTTGCGTCGACGACCTGAACCTGGGTTGGATCCTGTGAGTTGGCGCGCAGCGCGAGCAGCAAACGGCGCGGATCCTGCGTGTTGTCGTGATAGTAGTAGAGGCGTGCCGGGCGCCCGGCGCTCACCGACCCACGGAAGAAAACGCCGTCTTGAGTGACGTGTTCGGGATCGTCGTCGTAAAAGAGCAGCTCCGGGGCAAACCGATCCAGCGCTACGTTCTGCACGCTCACCGTCGTCGAACCGCTTTGATCGAAGTACTGGCCATTTCCTGAGATCTGGACGGGAACGACGAACTGCGCCGCGCTGCCGGCGCTGCAGCGGCGTTGCAGACGGGGTGACGGTACCGATGGTGGTGCGCGCACCGGGCTGCGCTTGCGTCAGTCGTGCTACCGAAGCGGCGACCTGCTGGGCGAGCCAATCGGGATCGACCGGTTCTCCGGTCACCTTGAGCGTCGTCTGCGCGACGATCGTTCCCGCGTTGAATGCAACGCGAACTGGAACGTCGGCTTGGGCTCCGTTCGCGTCTGCCAGGTGCAGAACATCGTCGCCGGTTGCCTGCGTCGCGGTGACGGTAACCGTCGTCGCGTCGGCGCTTGCCGTCGCGGTAACGAGGCGCTTGTCGAGCGTCACCTGCAGCGGCGCGGCCGCCCCGGTAACGGCGATCGTGCGTTGCTGCGCCGGATTGAGGTCGATGTTGGCCGGTGAGACGCTGAGCGGCGCGCCGGGAAGGGGCGCCGCCGACGGCGATGACGTCGGGCTCGCCGCAGGCGTCGGCTCCGGCGTGGCTTGCGCGAGCGCTAAGCTAAGGACGAAGGCTAACAAACGCTGTGCTCACTCCGCTCAGAACGACAGGTTATCTTCGTGGCGCACTTCGCCTCGCTACGCTCGCTCAGTGCTTCAGACCCCGCGTCCTTCGACACGGGCCCTCCGGGCCCGGCTCAGGATGACAAGGCGGTTACGTTACGGCGTGCTCGGGGGCCGGCGGCGCGGGTGGTTCGACCGACGGGATCTTCGCGTACTTGAGCTTCTCGGGATCGTCGGGATCGACGTCGGCGAGAATGTGGTCGCCCGCCAAGAACGTACCCTTGAGCATCTCCTCGGCGATCTCGTCCTCGACGTTGCGCTGGATGGCGCGGCGGAGCGGACGCGCGCCGAACTGCGGATCCCAGCCTTTCTTGGCGAGAAGCGCCTTGGCAGCCTCGGTAACCTTGAGCTCCATTTCCTGCGCGCGCACCTCGCGAACGACTTTCTCGAGTTCGAGCGTGACGATCAGCTCGATCTGTTCGCGCGTAAGCTGGTGGAAGACGACGACTTCGTCGACGCGATTGAGGAACTCAGGACGGAACGTCTGTTTAACTTCCTCCATCACCCGGCTCTTCATCCGATCGTAGGCTTTGACTTCGTCCTCGGCCGAGAGCTTCTGCGGGCGGAAGCCGATGTCGGTGGTCGTCGTCATTCCGATCGCGCCGACGTTGCTGGTCATGATGATGACCGAGTTTTTGAAGTCGACCTGACGCCCTTGCGAATCGGTCAAGCGCCCGTCTTCGAGCACTTGCAGCAGCAAGTTGAAGACGTCGGGGTGGGCCTTTTCGATCTCATCGAGCAGCACCACCGAGTACGGACGACGGCGCACCGCTTCGGTGAGCTGACCGCCCTCTTCGTAGCCGACGTATCCTGGAGGCGCACCGACCAAACGGCTCACCGAGTACTTCTCCATGTACTCCGACATGTCGATGCGGATCATCGACTCCTCGTCGTCGAACAGGAACGCAGCGACGCTGCGCGCCACCTCGGTCTTGCCGACGCCGGTCGGGCCTAGGAAGATGAAGGACCCAATGGGGCGATTGGGATTCTTGAGCCCGGCGCGCGAGCGGCGAATCGCCCGAGTGATTACGTTGATGGCCTCTTCTTGGCCGACGACGCGTTCGTGGAGCAGCTCGCCCATCTTGAGGAGCTTTTCGGTCTCGGCCTGCGCCAGGCGGCTGACCGGAATCCTCGTCCACGAAGACACGATCTCGGCGATGTTCTCGGAGGTGACTCGCAAAATGCCGTCACTTTGCGCCTTGCGGTCGCGCCACTCTTGCTCGAGATGCGCCTTCTCGACGCGCAGCTTCTCCTCGCGATCGCGGATGGAAGCGGCCTTGTCAAACTCTTGATTTTTGACGACGGATTCCTTCTCGGCGACGAGCTTGCGCAGCGCCGCATCGGCCTCGCGAATCGCCGGCGGCGCCAGCGTCGCCTGCAGGCGGACGCGCGAGCTGGCTTCGTCGATAAGGTCGACGGCTTTGTCGGGGAGGAAGCGATCGGTGATGTAACGGTCGCCCAGCTTGGCGGCCGATGCCAGAGCCTCGTCGGTGATCTGTACCTTGTGATGCGCCTCGTAGCGCTCGCGCAAACCCTTGAGGATCTCGATCGTCTCTTCGACGGTCGGTTCGCCGACCATTACCGGCTGGAAGCGGCGCTCCAGCGCCGAGTCCTTCTCGATGTGCTTGCGAAACTCGTTGAGCGTGGTCGCGCCGATGCACTGGAGTTCGCCGCGAGCGAGAGCCGGCTTGATAATATTGCTGGCGTCGATCGCGCCCTCGGCAGCGCCGGCACCCACGAGGGTGTGCAACTCGTCAATGAAGAGGATGATCTCGCCGGCGGCGCCGCGGATCTCGTCCATGACGCGCTTCATGCGCTCTTCGAACTCGCCGCGGTACTTCGTTCCGGCGACGAGTCCGGCAAGGTCTAGGGTGATGACGCGGCGGTCGCGCAACGGCTCGGGGATGTCGCCCTTGATAACGCGCTGCGCCAAGCCTTCGGCGATGGCAGTCTTGCCGACGCCGGGCTCGCCGATCAGCGCCGGGTTGTTCTTCGTGCGGCGCGACAGAATCTGAATGACGCGCTCGATCTCGTTGTTGCGGCCGATGACCGGATCGAGCTTGTTGTCGCGCGCCAACTGCGTGAGGTCGCGGCCGTAGGCGTCGAGCGTCGGGGTCTTGCTCTTGCCCTTGGGCGCGGTGGGCTGCCCTTCGGCGCCCAGCAGCGACGTCGTCTGGACCCGAACCTTCGCCGGGTCGACGCCGAGATTGGTAAGCACGCGAGCGGCTACACCCTCGCCCTCGCGGATCAAGCCGAGCAGCAAGTGCTCGGTGCCGATGTAATTGTGATTGAGCTGACGAGCCTCTTCAAAGGCGAGCTCGATTACACGCTTGGCCCGGGGCGTGAAGACCATCTCCTGCTGAACGGTTTGGCCGCCGCGGCCGACGATGGCCTCGACTTCCTGCCGCACTTTGCTGAGGTTGACGCCGAGCGACTCGAGCACTTTCGCAGCCAGGCTCTCCCCTTCGGAGATAATCCCCAGCAGAATATGCTCGGTTCCAATATAATTATTACCGAGACGCTGCGCTTCTTCTTGAGCAAGGACGATGCTGCGTCGCGCTCGCTCGGTGAAGGGCTCCCACATCGACATCGCTCTAGTTCTACCTCTCCTTCTACCTTATTAACTCTGCCCGGCCCCGACAAGTTTCGTGATGCGTCGGTCCCTGACCGCCCTTCGACGTCCTTCGACAAGCTCAGGATGACACTTTGGGGCGCTCAGGATGACAGTTGGTGGTTTTCCTCTAGGTGGCGAGGAACCTCGCCGACTCTGACAAAGGCCTGGAGTATGCCCACTGTCGAGCAAGTTCGCGAAGCACTCATCGAAGTCAAAGATCCCGAACTCAACCTGGGAATCCTTGAGCTAGGTCTGGTCTACGATATCACCACCGAAGGAGAAACGGGTGAGAACGTCACCGTGATGATGACGCTCACCTCGCCGATGTGCCCGGTCGGGCCGATGTTCAAGAAGTCGGTCGAAGATCACGTGCTGGCGATCGAGGGCGTCAAGAGCGCCAACGTCGAGATCACCTTCACGCCGCCCTGGGATCCCGCCACGATGGCCTCGGACGACGTGAAAGCGATGCTGGGAATCTGGTAACTCTTCGACACCCTTCGACACCCTTCGACAAGCTCAGGGTGACAACGTCAGCGCACTTTATTCCGGGGCATGATCTTTGTCGGGATGGACGAGAAGGCCGGGTCGCCGCACTGCCACAGCAAGAACGCGTACTCGTCGGTCAGCAGCTCCTCGCTCTGCGTGCGCGATGCCGCCAGAAAGCCGTGTCCGGCGTCGTAATCCACGCGTAGAAGAATCGGACGGCCGCTCGTCGTCGCGCCTTGCAGGCGCGCGGCGAACTTCGCCAGCTCCCATGACGAAACGCGCGGATCGTTGTAGCCGGTGATCAGCATCACCCCGGGGTACGGCGTTCCCGGAACGACGTGCTCGTAGGCATCCATCGCGAGAAGCGCCTTGAATCCGGTCGCGTTTTTCACCGTTCCAAACTCCGGAATGTTGGGCGGTCCGTTTGGACTGAACTCCATGCGCACCGCGTTGCTGGCACCGACCACGTCGAGTGCGGCAGCAAAGAGCTGCGGTTTGCTGGTGATGGCTCTGCCGATCGTGATGCCGCCGGCCGAGGTTCCTTCGCCGGCGAGGTGCGCGGGCGACGTATATTTGTGGGCTACGAGCCACTCACCGCAGGCGATAAAGTCTTGCCAGGTGTGCGGCTTGGTGGCGATCATTCCGGCCTGGTGCCACGCTTCGCCGTACCAGCCGCCGCCGCGCGCGTGGCAGACCGCGAAGACGCCACCGCGCTCCAGCCACGCGACGCGCGTCGCACTGAAAGCCGGCGAGAGCGTGATTCCGTACGAGCTGTAGCCATTGAGATATACGGGGTGCGATCCGTCGAGCGCTAGGCCTTTTCGATACACGATCGACAGCGGCACCATCGTTCCGTCGGCGCTGCGCACCTTAACCTCAGACGAGGTATACGGCGTCATGTCCACGTTGGCGATGGCCTTGAGATGCGTGTCGGTTACGGCACCGTTGGCGTCGACGGCAAAGTAGAGCAGCGAGTGCGTCCAACCGGTTAGCCCGAAGACGGCGCCGTCTTCGCGCGGATCGGTCGAGATCGAGTTGATCGATCCGGCAAAGGGCAGCGTCACCTTGGTCGTGTCGCCCGGCGTGCCGTCGCCGGCCAACGCAATCCGCGAGACCTGGCCGAAGCCGCCGTCGCGCGCGAGCACGTAGAGCCCGTCGTTTGCCACGCCGATCTGTTCGACGATGGGCGTTCCCGCTGCGACGACCGTCTTTGCGGCGGCAAGATTCGGTGCGTCGAGCGAGGTCGCGACGACTTTAAACGTCGGCGCGCCCTTATGCGTCAGCGCGTAGAACACCGGGCCCTTGACGTCATAACCCGTCACGGCGTCGGAGGTGCCCGCTACCGGCTTCCAGGAAACGTCGGCCGTGCTCACCGTGCCGTTGGTCGCGTAAATCGTCAGCTCGTTCTGCACGCCGTGCGCGATCACGCCCAGCGTATACGGCGATGCCGGCGAGTACACTACGATCGGAAAATCGGTCGCCGCAAAGCGCACCTTCGGATTGACGTCGTAACCGAATACCGCGACGTCCTTGTCGGGATCGCCGCCAAGCACGTGCAGATAGCAAACGGCACGGGTCTCCTTGTCGTTCTCCGACTCGCCCGGCTTCAGCTTGGGAAACCGCACGTAGTAGAAGGACTTATTGTCCGGCAGCCAGCTGGTCACGCCGACGTAGTAGGCACGATCGATCGCATCGGGCAGAACGTTGCTCGTCGCGGTTTCGACGACGTGAATCACGGCCGCCTCGGAGCCGCCTTCAGAGATTCCGTAAGCGACGCGGCTGCCGTCGAGCGACGGTTGGAAATAATTGATGGTGAAGTGTTTCCCGGTCGTCGCCAAGCTCTGCGGATCGACCAGCACGCGTTCGGCGCCGCCGGCGGCTTCGCGCACGTAGAGCTTGGGCGAGTTCTCTCCGGGATTGAGCTTCTCGTAGAAATAGTACGGTCCGTCGCGGGTCACGCTCGAAACGGAAGCGCCCGCATTGTCGAGTTCCTTGATGCGATCGAACAACTGCGCGCGTCCCGGTCCCAGCCGGCTCAACACCGCGCGAGCATAGGCATTCTGCTCCTTGAAGAAGCTCACGACGGCCGGGTTCTTCATGTCCTCGAAGTAGCGGTAAGGATCGGTTACCGACGACCCATACATCGTTTCGGCCACCGGACGCTCGGGCGGGAGCGGCGGCGGTGTCGGGAATCCCGCTGCGGCGGGCGCGCCGGCGCGCGTTCCGAGGACGGCGACGCCGAACGCGGCGGCAATTACAAGAAGCAGTTGACGTTGCATTTTGGGCGGTTTTAGCGCCGCCCCGCTCCCGTCCTTCGCCCGCGCGGAACGACAGGGGCTTGCGGTGCTGGTGCGTGAAAGGGTAGCGAGTGAAGAGCCGCGCCGAAAAATATGAGGAGCTGCGTCAAAAGCGCGACCAGTCGGCGACGCCGGCTGGGGCTGCCGCCGTTGCACGTCAGCACGAGCGCGGGAAGCGCACCGCGCGGGAGCGCGTCGAAGCGCTGGTTGACGACGGATCCTTCGTCGAGTTCGACCGCTTCGTCGTCCACCGGACCAACGCGTTTGGTCTTGACGAGAAAGAGTTTCTCGGCGACGGCGTGATCACGGGTCGCGCGACCGTCGACGGGCGGCAGATCTTCCTCTTCTCGCAAGATTTCACGGTGCTGGGCGGTTCGCTGGGCGAAGCGTTCGCGGAAAAGATCTGCAAGGTCATGGATCTTGCCGTGAGCACCGGTTCGCCGATGATCGGCATCAACGACTCGGGCGGCGCGCGCATTCAAGAGGGCGTGGTTTCGCTGGGCGGCTACGCCGAAATCTTTTGGCGCAACGTCCAGGCAAGCGGCGTCGTGCCGCAGATCAGTTTGATTGCCGGACCGTGCGCGGGCGGAGCCGTATACTCGCCGGCGATCACCGACTTCATCATCATGACCGAAAAGATCTCGCAGATGTTCATCACCGGACCCGAGATCATCAAGACCGTTACCGGCGAAGAAGTAAGTTTCGAAGAGCTCGGCGGCGCGATGACGCACGCGACGCGCAGCGGCGTCGCCCACCTCGTCGCGGCCGACGAAGACAATCTGTTCGATCTCGCGCGCGACCTCTTCTCGTTCATTCCGCAGAACAACCGCGAGTCGCCGCCCACCTACGATAGCGACGACGATCCGCATCGCCTCGTTCCGGCGCTCGACTCGCTCGTACCCGATTCACCGAACAAACCCTACGACATGCGCGCGGTCATCGAGGGCGTCGTCGACTACGGCGACTTCCTCGAGATCCAAGCGCTCTACGCCGGGAACATCATCTGCGGTTTCGGACGGATCGGCGGCCGCGCCGTCGGCATCGTCGGAAACCAGCCCAACGTTTTAGCCGGCGTCCTCGACACGCGCTCGTCGATCAAGGCGGCGCGTTTCGTGCGCTTTTGCGACGCCTTCAACATTCCGTTGGTAACGTTCGTCGACGTGCCGGGATTTTTGCCCGGCACCGACCAGGAGTACGGCGGCATCATCCTGCACGGAGCCAAGCTGCTGTACGCGTTCGCCGAAGCGACCGTGCCGAAGATCACCATCATCACCCGCAAGGCGTACGGCGGCGCGTACGACGTCATGGCCAGCAAGCATATCCGCGCCGACGTCAACCTCGCCTGGCCGACCGCCGAGATCGCGGTGATGGGCGCCGAAGGCGCCGTGAAAACGATCTTCCGCCGCGAGTTGGCAGCGGCGAGCGATCCAGAGGCCAAGATGCAAGAGCTCGTCGAGCAATACACCGAGCGTTTTGCCAACCCGTATATCGCCGCGCAGCACGGCTACGTCGACGACGTCATCGAAGCCGCCCGGACGCGCAGCGCCATCGCGAGCGCTCTCGAGATGCTGCAGGACAAACGCGAGCAGCGTCCCAAGCGCAAGCACGGCAACATTCCCTTATGACCGATCACATCGACCTCGAGCCGCATCGCCTCGCAGAGCAGGTAACGGAGGCGGGTCAGGAAGCGGCGGGAGAGCGCGCGCCGGGCTGGATACGGCTCGTCGGCTTGAGCGCGGCCATCTTTGCGGTGGTCGCAGCGGTTTCGGCGCTGCGTTCCGGTTCGCTGATCAACGAAGCAACCATCGCGCAAATCAAAGCCTCCGACACGTGGAACGAGTACCAAGCCTCGCGCGAGAAGGAACACCTGTATACCATCGCTCTCAACGATTTGATCGATCGCGGATCGCCGAATAAGGCCCGCGTAGGCGCCTATCGCGGCCAGATCGACAAAGAAGTCACTAAGGAAGGGCCACTGGCGGAAACGGCCCGCAAGCTGGAAGAAGAATCCGCCACGGAAGTACGCCGGCACTACGCCTTCGAATACGCCGTGGCGTTGTTGCAGGTCGGGATCGCGCTGGGTGCGGTCGCCGCCTTGGCGCGCTTTAAACCGGCCTGGTACGTCAGTCTGACGGCCGGCGCGATCGGCGTCGCCGTCTTCTTTTGGGGATTTACACTATGAAACTTTTGGAAGGCAAGCGCGTCTTGGTGACCGGCGTGGCGAATCGCTGGTCGATCGCCAGCGGCATCGCGCACCGGCTGCACGAGCACGGAGCCTCGATCGCGCTGACCTACCAAGGCGACCGCGTCAAGGACGAAGTCGAAAAGCTCGGCGAGGAGCTCGGCGGCGCACCGTCGTTTGAGTGCGACGTTTCGAACGACGCGTCGCTGGCCGCGATGCGCGACGCGCTGGCCGCCGGTTTCGGCAGCCTCGACGGCTTGGTGCATTCGATCGCTTTTGCCAACAAAGAGGATCTGGCGGGTAAGGTCTTCGACACGTCGCGCGGCGGCTTCGGCGTCGCGCTCGACGTTTCGTCGTATTCGCTCATCGCGTTGGTCGCCGCGCTGCGCGACTCGTTTAACGACGGGGCATCGGTGATGGCGATGACCTATTTGGGCGCCACGCAGATCGTTCCGAACTACAACTTGATGGGAATTGCCAAGGCGGCGTTAGAGTCGACGGTTCGTTACCTGGCCTTCGACCTGGGCGATCGCGGCATTCGCGTCAACGCCATCTCGGCCGGCCCGATCAAGACCGCCAGCTCGCGGCAGGTGGGCGGGTTCTCGCGCATTCTCGACATCGTCCCGAAGGTCGCGCCGCTGCGCCGCAACGTCACATCGCAAGACGTCGGAAACTTGGCGGTCTTTCTGGTCTCGGATCTCTCGAGTGCGGTGACGGCCGACGTTCTCTTCGTGGACGCGGGATATCACGCGATGGGTCTCTTCCCGCCGACGTGAGCCTGGAGTAAGTGATCGACAAGCTCCTGATCGCCAACCGCGGCGAGATTGCCGTTCGTATAATTCGTACGGCGCGCGAAATGGGAATCGCTACCGTTGCCGTCTACTCCGACGCCGATCGCGAAGCACTCCACGTCGAACTCGCCGACGAGTCGTACCACCTCGGCGCGGCGCCGCCGTCGCAGAGCTATCTTTCGATGGATAAACTGCTCGAGGCCGCCCGGCGTACCGGCGCCGAGGCAGTTCACCCGGGTTACGGATTCTTGGCCGAGAACGCCGCGTTCGCGCGCCGGGTAACCGAAGCCGGACTCGTTTGGATCGGGCCCAACGCCGCGGCGATTGAAGCGATGGGTGAAAAGCTTCGCGCGCGGCGCGCCATGCAGGACGCGGGCGTGCCCGTCGTTCCGGGCGACGTCCAAGCGATCGCCGATGTCGCGCAAGCACGCGATGCGGCGCGGCGCCACGGATATCCGTTGGCGTTAAAAGCGGCTTCCGGCGGCGGAGGCAAGGGTTTGCGCATCGCGCGCAGCGAGGCCGAACTCGAATCCGCGTTTCAAACGGCCCGGCGCGAGGCGGAAGCGTATTTCAAAGACGGCACCATCTACGCCGAGCGGTATCTCGAGAATCCCAAGCACGTCGAGCTGCAGGTGCTCGCCGATAAGCACGGCAGCGTCGTTCACCTCGGCGAGCGCGATTGTTCGCTGCAGCGGCGCCATCAAAAACTATGGGAGGAGACGCCCGCCGCGATTCCGGAGCAGGTGCGCGCGGCGATGCGCGAAGCCGGCGTGCGCGCCGCGCAGGCGATCGGATACGACTCGGCCGGAACCATCGAATGTCTCGTTGCCGGCGACCAGTTCTACTTCTTGGAGATGAATACGCGTATCCAAGTCGAGCACACCGTGACCGAAGCGGTCACCGGCCTCGATCTGATTCGCGAACAGATTCGCATCGCCGCGGGCGAGCCGCTCGGATACTCCCAGGATCGCATAGACTTTCGCGGTCACGCGATCGAAGCGCGCGTCAATGCCGAGGATCCGGCGGCCGGCTTCGCGCCGGCACCGGGCAGAATCACGGCGTACCGCGAGCCGGGCGGTCCGGGCGTGCGCGTCGACTCGGCGGCGTACGCCGGTTGGACGATTCCGGCCGAGTACGATTCGCTCGTCGCCAAACTCATCGTCTGGGCTCCGTCACGCGGCGAGGCGATCGCGCGGCTCAAACGCTCGATCGACGAATACATCATCGAAGGCGTGCCGACGACGCTGAAATTTATTCGCGCGCTCTGCGATCGAGCCGACGTGCGCGACGCGCGCTATGGCACGGCAACCCTGGAAACGTTCGCGCGCGATTTTCGGCCACCGGCGAAGGAGCCGAACCGCTCGAGGCGCCACACGCCTCCTCCGGCGAGCGATCGCCGCCTGGCGCCGCGGCTGCGCGGCACCCACGGGCGGCAGAACGCATCCGACTCGGGCGACGTCGTCTCTCCGATGCACGGCATCATCGTCGAAATTGGCGTGACTCCAGGTGAGGCGGTCAGCGAAGGGCAAGTCGTCGCCGTAATCGAGGCGATGAAGATGATGAACGAGATTCGCGCACACCGCAGCGGAACCGTCGGCGACGTATTCGTCGGCGCCGGCGTTAGCGTCGAGCGCGCCACGCCGTTGCTGCGGATCGCCTAGGGCTCCCTCATGGCCAGAGAGATCAACGCTTCGGGCATCCCGATCGAGCCCATCTACGACGCGGTCGAAGGCACGCCGCACGAGCTCGGAGAGCCGGGGCATTTTCCGTACGGCCGCGGCATTCGCGCCGACATGTATCGCGGACGACTCTGGACGATGCGCCAATACGCCGGATTCGGAACCGCTGCCGAATCTAACGCGCGATACCGTTACCTGCTCGAGCGCGGACAGACGGGGCTCTCGGTGGCCTTCGATCTTCCGACGCAGCTCGGTCTAGACTCCGACGCACTTCCGGCGCGCGGCGAGGTTGGCAAGGTCGGCGTGGCCATCGATTGCGTGGCCGACATGGAGGCGCTTCTCGAGAGCGTTCCGCTCGATCGCGTAACGGTCTCGATGACGATCAACGCGCCGGCGGCCATCCTGCTCGCGCTGCTGCTGGCCGTCGCGCGGCGCCGCGGCGTCCCCTTCGACAAGCTCGGCGGAACGGTGCAGAACGACGTGCTCAAAGAGTACGCCGCACGCGGCACCTACATCTATCCGCCCAAACCGTCGATGCGCCTGGTGACCGACGTCATGTCGTATTGCGCGAAGGCGGTGCCTCAGTGGAACGCCATTTCGGTCTCCGGATATCACATTCGCGAGGCCGGCTCGACCGCCGTCGAAGAGATCGCCTTTACGCTCTCCAACGCTAAGGCCTATCTGCAGGCGGCGCGCGAAGCCGGTATCGCGCTCGACGACGTAGCGCCGCGCGTTTCGTTCTTCTGGAACGCGCACAACGATTTTTTCGAAGAGATCGCCAAGTTCCGCGCGGCACGGTATCTTTGGGCGCAGATCACGCGCGACGAGTTCGGCTGCAAAGATCCGCGCTCGCAGATGCTTCGCTTCCATACACAGACGGGCGGATCGACGTTGACGGCACAAGAACCCGACAACAACGTCGTGCGCGTGGCGCTGCAAGCCCTCGCTGCCGTGCTGGGCGGAACCCAATCGCTGCATACCAACGGCAAAGACGAAGCGCTGGCGCTGCCGACGGCCGAGAGCGCTAAGCTCGCACTGCGCACGCAGCAGGTCATCGCGTACGAGTCGGGCGTTGCGGACGTCGTCGATCCGATGGCCGGCTCGTACTACGTCGAAAGCCTGACCAACGAGCTGATCGAGCGCGCCCGCGCGATCATCGCCGAGGTAGACACGCTGGGGGGAAGCATCGCGGCAATCGAGAGCGGCTGGATGCAGGCGCGTATTGCCGATTCGGCCTATGCCGCGCAGCAGGCGATCGAACGCGGCGAACAGGTCGTGGTCGGCGTTAATCGTTTCGCCGAAGATACCGGCTCCGCGTCCATCGCCTTGCAGCGCGTCGACGACAGCGTCGAGCGCGAGCAGGTCGAACGCCTGGAAGCATTTCGTGCATCTCGAGACTCCGCCACCGTCGAGCGCGAGCTCGCAAGACTCCGCACCGCGGCGGGGGGCAGTGAGAATCTCATGCCCTTATTCGTCGATGCGGTCGATGCCGGCGCGACGCTGGGCGAGATTTGCAACGTGCTGCGCGAAGTCTTCGGCACCTATCGCGCGCGCGAGGTGGTGGCGTAAGCGTGGAGATCGATCACGTCGCGATCGTCGTCAAAGACCTCGAAGCAACGGTCCGCTTGTATACGGAGACGCTGGGCTTTCGCGAGGTTTACCGTGAGGTCGTTGACGATCAAGGCATCGAGGCGGTCGGGCTAGAGGCGGGCGCCTCGTTTGTCGAGCTCATTCTGCCGCTCGACGATAGTTCGCCGATCGCTCGCTACCGTGGCGAGGCCGAGACCAAGCTTCACCACACCGCGTACCGCGTCGCCGACATCGAAGCGACGCTGAGCGACCTCGAAGCGAAGGGCGTGCGCTTGATCGACCGGCATGCGCGCCGGGGCGCGCACGGCAACCTCATCGCCTTTCTCCACCCGAAGGCCACCGGCGGCGTTCTTATCGAACTCTGCCAACCTCATCCGCTCCGCTAAGACCAGGGAACCCCTGAAGGAAATCTGACGGTCGCTTGATTTCAGGAAGGCTGGATCGGCGCCGGCGCGCGCTGTTTTGGTCGACGATTGCCTCGGCGACCCTGCACGTAGTCTTTTTGACGCTGCTGCTCTACGCGGCGGCACGCATCTTCGTACCGCAAGGCACCAAAGAGGTCGTCTCGGAGACGCATCTTCTTACCGTGGAGAAAGTTCGGCCGACGCCCGAGCCCCAGCATCACGCCCGCAAGGCGCATCAACAGAAGGCCCCGCCGGCGCGGACGCCGCGTTACGAGCTCGCCAAGACCGTCACGACGCCGGCGACTCCGCAGCCGCCGCGGCCGCCGGTCGTTCACAGCACCCCGTCGAGCCTGGCCCGCGACCAGGCCGGTTTCGCCAAGGAAGTCGCGCAGCTCAACCGGCAGAACGATCCGCATGCCATCCCGACGATCGATCCGTCATCGCGCGAATCGTCGAGCAAGAGCTATCAGTTTGCGATTCCGTCGTCGGCGCGCGGCAGCGAGCACGGCAACGGCATCATTACGCCGACGCGCAGCTGGCACGACGGAAACTTGGATTGCTATTACGGAAAGTACGAGTACACCTACCCCGACGGCGCGATGGAGGACGGCAACATTGCTTGGCCCTTCTGCTACGACGCCGACGACGATCCGTTCAAACTGCCGCCGCATCCGATCCCGTTTCCGCTCCCGCTTCCCGGCTTCAAACTCCCCGCCGACGCCGATCTTCCTCCGCTGGAGAAGAACGAGTATCAGCGTTGGGCAGCCGCCAACAAAGGGTCACCGCCGTAGCGGCGACTGCTCGATGCCGTTGAGAACGAACTGTACGGCCAGCGCGGCGAGAATGATGCCCAAAAGACGGCTGATGACGTGGATGCCGGTGGTGCCGATAACGCGCAACAGCAGCGAAGAGCCGCGCATGCAGAGCCACGTAACGAAGAGCGCGAAGGCATAAGCGGCGGCAACAACGAGCAAGTCGAGCCGGTCGCCGTGCGAAAGACTGACCAGCAGCAGCACGGTGGCAATCGTTCCCGGGCCGGCGATCATCGGGATGGCCAGCGGAAAAACTGCCGGGTTCTCCCCTTGCGCCGCTTCGCGCTCTTCCGCCTCGGTTTGTTTAGCACCGGTTGGCCGGGCGAACAGCATGTCGATGGCGATCAGGAAGAGCAGAATTCCGCCGGCAATGGTAAAGGCCGGCAGCGTGATGCCTAAATAGTCGAGGATCACGCGTCCCAGGGCGCCCATGAACAGAATTACGACGGCGCCCACGAGCACCGCCTGATCCACGATTGCGTTGCGGCGTTGCGGCGAGACGCGCGCCGTGGCCGCAATCGTCATCGGGATCATGCCGATCGGATCGATGATCGCGAACGCGGTTGCAAATGCAGTAGCGACAAAACGAGGATCCACCATGATGCGACGACAGGGTATCGCCAGATGAAGGCCAACGTCAAGTGTTCGATGAGCACGGCGCGAAACGGTAACGTCGAGCTGGCTTTCGACGTCGTGGGGATGGGCCCGGATCCGGCCGCTCGCTCCGCGCGACGCGCTGCTGCGGCAGTGGGATCTCGATTTAAAGGTCGACACGCTTGATCGAATCGGCGATTTGCGGTTGCCGGTGCACGTCATCTGGAGCGACGAAGACCGGATGTTGCCGCCGCCGCATTCGCAGCTCCTTCTCGATGCGATTCCGGGCGCAGTCGAGACGCGCATCGGACGCTGCGGACATCTGCCGATGGTGGATTGTCCCGATGCATTCGTCGAAGCGGCGATGGGGTTCTTGAATCGATGAAAGAGGCGGTTACCATCGAGGATTTCCGGATCGCAGCGCGGCGGCGGCTTCCTCGCGTCGTCTTCGACTACATCGACGGCGGCTCGGGGGCGGAAACGACGATGCGCGAAAACTGTACGGTCTTCGAGCGCGTAACGTTTAGACCGCGCAACGCCGCGGCGGCTCCGGTCTGCAGTCTCGGTACGACCGTGCTCGGTACGCCGGTCGACCTCCCGTTTTTACTGGCGCCGGTCGGAAGCAGCCGCCTCTTCTATCCGCGGGGCGAGTGTGTCGCCGCCGCGCAAGCGGGTAATGCCGGAACGATCTACACGCTCTCGACGCTCTCGGGATGCCGGCTCGAAGACGTGCGCGCTTCCTCGACGGGGCCGGTTTGGTATCAGCTCTATCTCCTGGGCGGACGCGAAGCCGCATCCGATGCAATTCGGCGGGCGCGCGCCGCCGGTTTTTCGGCGCTGGTCGTCACCATCGATACCGCCGTGGCGGGACAGCGCGAACGCGACATTCGCAACGGCGCGCGCGAGCTCTCGAGCGGGCGGTTCTGGGAGATGCTGCCGTATCTCTCGCAAATTATTTCGCGGCCGAGCTGGGCCTTCGATTTGATTCGCGACGGCGGCATGATGAAGTTTCCCAACGTCGTCATTCCTGGTCAGGGGACGATGCCGTACGAAGACATCGGCGCAGCTTTGGAACGATCGACCGTGACGTGGGCCGACATGGGCTGGATTCGCGATCTGTGGCAAGGGCCGATTGTTATGAAAGGCGTTCTGACCGCCGAAGACGCGCGGCGCTCGATCGATGCCGGCGCAGAGGCAATCGTCGTTTCGAATCACGGCGGCCGTCAACTCGACGGCGTCGCTGCGACGCTGCGCGCGCTTCCCGAAGTCGTCGAGGCGACCGCCGGTCGCGCCGAAGTGCTGCTCGACGGCGGCATTCGCCGCGGCAGCGACGTCGTCAAGGCGCTCTGTTTAGGCGCGCGCGCCGTACTGATCGGCCGCGCCTACGCCTACGCGCTGGGCGCGGCGGGCGGAGCCGGAGTCGCACGCGCCATCGAAATATTGCGCAGCGATATCGTCCGAACTCTCAGGTTGCTCGGCTGCCACGACGTACGCTCGCTTGACCGCTCGTATGTAGAGTTCTGAGAACGCCATCCGGCGAAGGCGCGTTACCTATATAACTGTTATCTGCACTTAGCATCACAACAATCTCGGAGGAAGCATCCCACTTGAGAAGATTTCTTACCATCTTCCTGTTAATCGCTTTTGCCGGCTGTAGCGGCGGCGGAGCGCCATACTCGGCAAGCGTACCCAGCCCGCTCGCGCAAATCCGCGCGCATGGCGCCGACTCGCCGATCTTTCTAAAGGGCGTCAATTACGCACCGAGCCCAGTCTGCAGCGGACCCCTCGACAATCCGCTTGGCAACAAAAACTCGGTCATCTGGAAGCGCGACCTCAAGATTCTGCGCTCGCTCGGCGTCAACGCCATCAAAGTTTACAATGCCAATCCCAACGCCGAACCGATCGGCGACTTCCTTAGCCAGGCGTACAACAATGGAAAGGATCCGATCTACGTCATCCTCTCCATCTTCTTCCCGGCGCAAGCGCCGCTCAATAACGGAGCCGTGGACGATCTCTCCGGACAGTATCGCAAGCTCGCGCAAGTAAACGGCGTCTACCCCGGCGTTATCGGCATGTCGATCAGCGCTGAGGTCAATGACGAAAACGTTCGCGACAACCCTTCGTGGTGGAATGGAATGAGCAAGATCGCTCGCGCCGCTAAGGAAGGTTTCAAGCTCTCCGGCCATCCCGAGAAGTTCATCACGACGACGATGGTCGACGACGGCTTCAAGACCGAGAAACAAGGCGAAAAGTACAACTTCCCGGTTGACGTCTGGGGCGTCAACTTCTACCGCGGCGAAACGTTCGGCGTTGCTTTCTCGGACTATAAAAAAGTCTCGTCGAAACCCCTCATCGTCGCCGAATGGGGCACGCCGGCGTCGTATCATCCCAACGGCAACCCCGATAAAGCCGAGGAGTTTCCCGCGGGTAAGGCTCACCTGCTGACCTCGTATGTCGGCGGTCTCGCGAAGGAGATCTGGAACAACTCGTTTCAGAAGGGCGGCGTCGCCATGGGCGGCTTCTACTTCGAATACAGTGACGAATGGTGGAAAGCGGGCGACAACTGCATTCAGCTTCCAAATCCCAAGGCGCCTAACGAGAAGTTCCCCGGAGGTTACGACGACGAAGCGTGGTTCGGTTTGAACAGCATCGCCGACGGAAAACCCAACGTTCTCACGCAGCGGCCAACCTTTGACAAGCTCAAGGAAGTCTTCGGCCAACAGTAGCGCGTTAAAATTGGAGCTTAACGTTCGCGGTCGTTTGCCAAAAGGCGGCATCGCGATCGTCGGCAGTCGATGGCCGCCGCCGCAAGCGGCGGCCTTTGCCTATCGGCTCGCGTACGGCGCGTGCGAGCCGGTCATCGCCGGCTTGGCACCGGGAATAGACGTTGCCGCACACCGCGGCGCGTTGGCGGCGGGAGTGCCGACGGTTGCCTTTGTCGGCTATGGTTTCGGCGCGACCGATCCGCCCGAGCACGCGGAGTTGGAGGACGCGATCGTGCGCGCCGGCGGCGCGGTAGCAACGATCCTCCCGCCGGGTACGCCGGCCTCGGAGCAATCCCGCATCGATCGTGACCGGCTGCAAGCCGAACAGGCGCGCGCGGTCGTGCTAGTCTGTTCGGAGATCGGCGGCGGCGCGCTCTTTACGATGAAGTTTGCGAAAGAACTCGGCCGGGCGCGCTTTGCGGTCGTACCGCCGGACGATGCGGCCGGCGATCCGTCTTGGGCCGGTAATCTTCAGTCGCTGGGCGACGGCGCCGAGCCGCTTCCGCTCGACGTCGACGCGGCGCTGGCAATCTTAGGTTATCCGAAGACACGTTAGATCATCGAAAGCGATGAAGGCGTGCCGGGAGCCGTGAATATCTTCGCGGCGGGCGGAACGGTTCGTCTATTATTTGATCGACGTGACCTGTTGAACGGTTACGGGAGACACGTCATTTCCCCACGAGGAGCGAACGTAGGTAGCAACGGCGGCAATGTCACCGGCAGAGAGTTGCCCTCTCCACGAAGGCATGAGATTTCGGCCTTGCAAGATCGTCGTCAGCATCGGAACCGGGCTGTCGATGTTTACGTGCGGGTTACCAGCGAGTGCGGGTCCGATTCCGCCGGCTCCGCCGCTCCCGTGACACGCCGAGCAGTTGTTAGCATAAAGCGAAGCGCCAACTTGTACCGAAACCGTTGCTCCGGCCGAGGCAACTTGCTGCTCGGTCACCGGTGAGGCTGAGTTGCCCCAGGCCGATCGGACGTAGGTCGCAACCGATGCAATATCGGCGTTACTGAGCTGCCCTTTCCAGGTCGGCATTTTACCGTTGTACGTCTTCCCGTTAACGGTAAGCGGACCGGTACGGCCATCGACGATGACGGCGATCATCGCGCCCGGTTCGGCAGCGGTAACGACGGAATTTCCGGCCAGCGGCGGGAATGCGTCGGTTCCGTGCCCAGAGGATTGATGGCAGGCTGCACAATGCGCGGCAAAAAGTGCCTCACCGCTCATTGCCGCCGGCGCGCGCGCGGCTGCAACCTGATCCACGGAGACGGCCGGCGCGCTGTTGTGCCAAGCGGAGCGCACGTAGGTCAGCACTGCGGCGATATCGGCATCCGAAAGCCCTCGCCACGACGGCATATTTCCGCCGTATTGCTCACCGTTTACCGTAATCGGGCCGGTGCGTCCGTTGAGTACCGTCTGGATGAGTGCGGCACTGTCGACCGCGTTGACGTCGGGATTGCCCGCCAGCGGCGGGTAAGGCCCACCGCCTTTGCCGTTCGCTTGATGGCAAGCCGCGCAGTTGAGGGCGAAAACCGCTTTACCGTCGGGCGGCTGTGCGCCCATTACCCTCCCGTGGGAAGCGGCTGCGATCGATCCCGCCACGATGATCCCGGCGAGATAGGCAAACCTAACGGTGCTTTTCATGAATCACCACCCTGTTTGGGAGAGCGGCGGCCACAACGGCCCAGTGGGCAGAGCGAACCAGATTAGTCCGTTCCATGTCGGCTTTTGTCCGACGCCAAGTGCCTCCTCGGCGTAGAGCATGATGAAACGCGTTATGTGATAGGACGCGTCGATGTTACCAATTTGTGTATGGGTACCCAATCCATCGTTGGTGAGCTGTTCGCCGACTGAGATGAGTGCTCGCTTACCGATATTATCGTAGAGTTCGTACGAAATTCCGTTGCTGCCCGAAGCGGAAAGGCCCGGACCTGGATTGCTGTCGTGATTCATCTGATAGGTTGCAAGGAATCCGGGCACGCCGTTGACCGGGTCGCGCTGCGCGTAAAATCCGTTGCTGTAGTACTGATCGAAATCGCCCTCGCTCAGGGGCCAGGATCCGCGCGCACCGTAGTAGCCAAACTCCAGCGGATTGCTTCGATTCGCGAAGGCGAGCTTATATTGCAGCGTCTTGTCTTGGCCCCAGTCGTATGCATTGAAGCCGTTGAGATCGGCGCCCGAGGTCACATAGGCAACCTCTGCGTCGAGCGAGCCGCGCATGTAGGCGAACTTATATCCCCAACGATTGCCATCCAGTTGGTACGCGTGTTCGCCGACGGTGATCTCCGCCTGCGAGTTGGCCGTGAGGCCGCTGACGTCAAGCCATTGACTAAACTCGGACGGGGCCGGCACCTCGAGCTTGCCGGCGAAGATGTGCCCCGATCCATTGAAGAAGTTGTTGTAGGCAACCCACGCCGTGTCGAGGCCGCCGGCCTCGCTCCCCTCCCAAATCCATTGCTGCACGTGATAGGTCCACTCGCTCTTGGGAGTTCCAAAGGCACCGTCGGCATGTACTCCGAGACTCCCGATGTCCCACGACGCCGCGTTTGGCGCTTGCTGGCTGTAGCTGACCGGATAGTCAATCCAGATCGGAGACTCGCGCTGCAACACGTGGGGGTTGAGACCGGCGTATCCCGTCCGCTGAACCCAGCGTCCATAGGCGTTCAGTGCAGGAATCTGAATGTGGCAGTAAGAGCACGGGATGCCATATGCCTGCGCAAAATTGGGCATTGCCTGCGCGGGTCTATTCACAAAAAGAGTCATCGCCGCGAACCCAACTACGGCAACGTACGTGCCGAATCCAAACCTGCAATGGACTCGCATGATGCTATTGTAGCACTTCCGCTTATATGACTGTTCGGAACAAACCAATTATGGAACGACGGTCACCGTGAGCGTCATGTCGGCGTGGCCGTTACCGCAGAACACCGTACAGTGCAGCACGTACTTGCCGGTCTTTTTGGGCGTTATGTGATCGTCTTGACTGAGCCGGGCGCGATCGTGGTCTGCGGGATCCCGAGCTCGTCGGACTGCAGGCCGTGGACGCCGTCGCTGGACGTTACGCGGAGGGTGGTGACCTGGCCGACATGAAGCTGGATCGCGCCGGGCGTGAACTTCCAATTCGATGCCACTATATCGACACTCGTGCTAGCCGCGGCAGCGGCTCGGGGGGTGACGGCCGAAACGGCTATCACCGCGGCTATGGCGAGAAGTTTGAGCGCATTCATGGCCAGACCATAGCGCGAGGCGGGGAAGAACCGGGGAAGCGGGCTTCACAACGTCTTCCCTGCCGACCCGGGGAGGCGAGCGCTTTGGTGCCGAACCGAAGCGAGCATCCGGGGTTATCCCGGCCACCAAACCCCGCTACTGCCTAAGGAGAATCACGTCAATGCGTTTGATTACTTCAGCGCTGTACACCACGGCCGCTGTAGCGTTTATCGCGGGTTGTTCGGGCGGCACGTCCTCGACCACGAGCCCGACGATGCCGTCAATGGGCGCCGGGGCCCAAGCCCGGATTCACGGCCACAAGCAAAAACCGCGGTGGGAGTATCCCGCTAGCGTGTATGGCAACGCCGATCTTCACGTCATGCTTCCAGGAGCTGTCATGAGCAGACCCGCCCCCGCGGGTGCCGGTCAGGCAGGCATTTATGCAGGTGAGTTTCTCGGCACATCGGTCTTCGGCTACCAGACTAAGAACACGGCGAACAATCCTCCCGAATGTTCGATCGGCGGCGTAGCCTACGTCAACGGCTTGGCCGTCGACGGCGTCGGCAACCTGATCGAGCCCGACGGCGGAACGCGTTCGATTAACATCTGGCAAGGACCCGGAATGTGCGGAGCCCTCGCCGGCAACATCGCCGACCCGTACGGACAGCCGTCCGACGCGTCGAGCCCCGATGCGCTCAACGGTACGATCGCTGTCGGCAATATCTTCGACAACAGCAGCGCCTCGGGTAGCGTCTCGCTCTGCACGCGTCGCGGGCGGCTGTACTACAAATCTCACCAACGCCGTAATGTACAAAGTTGCCGGCGTCGCGATGGACAACAGCGGCAACTGCTGGGCGTCGGCTGAAGACGTCTCGGCCGGTGCGCACATGGTGTACTTCGCCGGCTGCGCCGGCGGCGGCACGGAGGTAACGGGCTTCATGAACGCCGACTACGGCGGCCTCGACATCGACAACAAGGGCAACATCGTTTCGTTCAGCAAGAGCGACGCGAGCGTTTATGTGTACAACGGATGCAACCCGGCGTGCACGCTGGTCGGCGGCCCGTTCCCGCTGCAGGGAATCTCGGTCTTCGGTCACCTCAACAAGCAGTCGATGACGCTGTCGGCGGCGGACCAAGCGAACGGTACCATCGACGTTTACCAGTACACCCCGACGTCGCTCACCTACTGTTACAGCATCAGCAACGGCCTCGGGGCCAGCTACACCGTCAACGGCGTAGCCCGGAACCCGCGTTCGAAGCAGTAACTAATACTCGCTAGCCTCGGCTAGAAACTGGCAGGGCGGTTGAGTTTCTCACCGCCCTGTTTTTTTATTGTCATCCTGAGCGGAGGCGCAGCCGGAGTCGAAGGGCGAGCGAGTGTGCCATGCTGAGCGTGCGAAGCGAGTCGAAGCGCGGAGGTAAAACGATGTCTGGTTCGTGCCATCCTTGCGACAGAGCTCGAAGGGTGACACACTGACTTGTCCTTCGACTCCGCGCTTCGCGCGCTCCGCTCAGGATGACATTATCAGATTAGGCGCTAAGCCTGCTTGGATCTCCGTTTCGAAGGTGCGGTCCCACGGGAGCGTGATCGACATTGCCGCAATGTGATAGCCGGGGTCGAGTTGGGCGAGAATTTGCGGCGCGTAACTCCACAGTAATGCCCGGGCGCGCAGCTCGGTCGCTCGTGCGACGTCGGGCTGGAGCAGCGTGTGATCGGCGATGCCTTGCGCCGTGAGCGCGGCGTTGATGTCGGGGCGTACCAGGTCGTGGAACGCGTAATCGTCGAGGAACCGGATGAAGGTGACCGTCCGGTGGGCGAGACCATCGTAGGTGCGTGTGCGACGTCCCGCGCCCGCCGCGATCGCTTCGGCCAGGGCCGTTCCCACCGTGTTGGCGTTGGTATTCCAGGAAGAGTACGCGTCGAGCTTTGCCGCGACGCCCGACGCGAGAATGCGCCGAGCGAACGCACCTTGATCGTCATACGACGCCAGGAACGAGAGATCGGCTAGAGCGACGGAACGGCCCCCCGCCGCGTCGGCGCGCATCGCCGACTCGAGCGCGTCGTCCTGCGCCGGCGTCGTATGCGGAACGCGCACGTACAGCACGATCTCGGGGTTGGTGTCGTCGGCCACGCCTCCGCAGAGCCCGATCAGCGCGTTGACGGCGTTGGAGACCGGCGCGAACTCGATCGGATCTTGAAACGCCGCCCCGTCAGGTGTGGAATATCGCACCGCGATGCGCGGCTGCCACCGTGCGGCGCGCGCGATGGCGTGCGCGACCAGTGCCGTGCCCAGCTCGTCGGCACCCGGCTCGATCGAGGCACGGTCGCCGAGATCGAGCGCCGCTAAATCGGATTGCAACGTCCGCACGTCGGGCACGTGCAGCCCGACCGGGCCGGCATCGTCTTGCCCCAGCACGAGGCGATCGATCGTTCCCGCAGCAGTCATCGTCAACAGCAGACGGTCGACGGCGAGATTGCGGCCGCGCGTCGACAGATAAGCGTCGAACGTTACTTTGCCGATCTGCCCGCGTAACTGCGCCGCCGTCGCCTCTTCAGTGGGAAGCAGCGGATCGTGAAGGTTAGCATACTCCTGCAGATACTCCCACAGCGGATAGGCGGCAAAGAATGCCGTCCCGGCGGGAATGCCCGTCGGAGCGAGACGCATGATCGTGCCGAAGGCTCCAATCCACGCGTGCGGATACTCGCCGCGCAAATGTGCGAGCTCGCGCAACCGCGATTCGGCGTCGAAATACGTCGCGCCGGGAGCGCGTGACGCGATCAATCCTCCGTATGCCAGCATGTCGGTCGAGACGACGAAATCGCGCGCACGACTCCGCGCCGCTTCCTGATTCAACCAAATGACGAGCGCGTCGGAGCTTCCCGGACGCAGAAAACGCCCGAGCAGCGCAGGTTGAGGCGCGTGCACGGGCACTCCGGCGACGCGCCCGAGCAGCACCGGAAGCTGCGCCGTCACGGGGCGGTCGTCGATCGGTACAAATGCGATCGTAGCCAGCAGCGCCGCCAGCAGTGGCACTATAAGACGGCTCGCAACGATCCGCCGGCCGCCTCGAGCAAGGATTGCGCGCGTTCCGCATTGACGTCGCGGCGCTGCATCACGATGGCGACTTTGACGCGACCGCCGGCGGCATCGAGCAGCTCCGAAGCGCGCTCGGTGCTGACCTCCGCGAGACTACAGACTAAACGGAGCGCGCGCCGGCGCAGCTTGTCGTTCGAAGCGACGAGGTCAACCATCAAGTTGTCGTAAACCCGCTCCAAGCGAACCATCACTGCGGTTGAGATTGCGTTGAGCGCAATCTTCTGTGCGGTGCCGGCCTTCATGCGCGTCGAGCCGGCCAGCGCTTCGGCTCCCGTCGCGACGACGATCGCCGTTTCGGCCGCGCGTGAAAGCGGCGAATCGGCGACGGCCGTGAGCGCCACGGTATATGCTCCCATGTCGCGTGCGCGCGAGATCGCAGCAACGACGAAAGCGGCGCCGCCGCCGGCAGAGATCCCGATCGCTGCATCGCCGGCGCGCAACGTCTCTTGCATCAACGCGGCGCCCGCGTCGCCGTCGTCTTCGGCACCCTCCACCGCGCGTACCAGCGCTTCGTGACCGCCGGCTACGTGCGCGCGCACCAGCTCCGCGTCGGTTCCGAAGGTCGGCGGAATCTCCGCCGCGTCAAGCATCGCCAGCCGGCCGCTGCTCCCCGCGCCGACGTAGTGCAAGACCCCGCCGGCGCGCAAGCGCGCAGCGATTTCATCGACCGCGCGGGCAATAGTTTTGGTCTCACGCAAGACGGCGTCAACGGCGTCACGCTGTTCGGCGACGAGCAGCTCGACCAGCGACGGCGTATCGAGTAAGTCGAGCCCGGCGCTGTGCTCGTTACGTGCCTCGGTCGGGGGAAGATCGGCGCTCATGCCGAGATCGCGCATTCGGCCGCGATTTCGGCGAGCAGCTCGCGAAGCCGCAACGGGGCAATCGCACCGAGGACGGCCGGATGAGCGGCGCCGGTTGCCGCGGGAACGTTGCCGGCGCGGCCGCGCAGCGTTTCGTAACCCAAAACGGCAAACGCCATGGCCTCTTTGGCTTCGGCCGGAATTCCCATCGCATCGGAGGTTTCGATGCGCGCCGCGCCAAGCCGCGCGGCCAGCCTCGCCAGCATCGCCGGATTGCGCGCACCGCCGCCGCTGACGACGACGCGAGCCGCGGCAAATCCGGCGCGATCGAGCGCACCGGCAATCGACGCCGCGGTCAGCTCGGTCAGGGTCGCCGCGGCATCTTGCAACGAGAGCCCGGCCACATCGGGGCGCTGCAGAAAGTGCGCGCCGAACCGCTCGCGTCCGGTCGTTTTGGGATTCGGCATGGCGAAATATTCGTCGGCCAACATGGCGTCGAGCAGCGCGTCGTTAACGCGGCCCGCCGCGGCGAGCTCGCCGTCGCGATCGCACTCGTCAGCACCGCGGGTCCGTTCGCGCACGAGCGAGTCGAGCAACATGTTGCCGGGGCCCGTGTCGAAGGCGACCGCCGCGTCCGGCTCGCAACCGGCGGGCAGCAGCGTCGCGTTTGCGATCCCTCCGATATTGAGCGCAACGCGATCCTCTCCGTCGCTGCCGAGCAGCAGGGCGTCAACTCGCGCAACCAGCGGCGCGCCTTGACCGCCCGCCGCACAATCGGCGCTGCGGAAATCGTAGCAGACCGTCGCATCGACGCTCTCGCGGATCACGAACGCGTCGCCCAGCTGCAGCGTCGTGTGCGCGGGACCGTCGTGCCAAATGGTTTGGCCGTGCGAGGCAACGAAGCCGATGCGCTCGCCGGCAGCAACCACGCGCGCCGCCGCGCCATAGACGCGACCGAGCTCGTGGTGCAGCCGCGCGACGCCGGCCACGCTGCCGTCATTCGGAGGAAGCGCCGCCAGCAACGCGGCGTGCAGACCCGGTTCGAACGGATGCTCCCGGAAGCGCAGCAGCTCGACGTGATAGCGGCTGCCGGCGGGCCGAATGCCGACGAGTGCCGCGTCGACGCCGTCGAGCGAGGTGCCGCTCATTAACCCAACGGCTAACATCAGGCTTGCGTATCCTCGACCATCGCTTCGTAGAAGCTCGAACGGAGCGGCGGTCCCGGCGGGGCCGGCGCGTTTCGACCAAAGTACACTGCGTTGGTCAGCAGCACGCCTTGCAAGTCGCGCAGCGGATCGGCCCAAACGCAGGTTCCGACGAAGCCGGTGTGACCAAACGACGAGGCGTCCATCAAACGGCCGCACGAGTTCTCGTCGTTGGTTTTAAGCGCCCACCCAAGCCCGCGGCGCAGCACCGGATCGTAGGCTTGCTCCGCGATCGCTTCGCCCGCCAGCGACGGCGGCAAAAACGTGCCGTTACGTCCGTTGATCGCGCCGAGATAGCTCTCGGTAAGCGCCGCAACATCGGATGCCGTGCCGAAGAGTCCGGCGTGGCCGGCGACGCCGCCCATGAGGTAGCATTTCTCGTCGTGCACGAAGCCCTGAACGCGCCCGCGCCATTCGTCCTCTTCGGTGGCGGGTATTGCGGCACGCCGCGAGGCGCTCGGACGAAAGCGCAGCGGCGGTGCGAATGCATTCGCCGCCAGCGTCGCCAACGACGAGCCGGCGGTCCGTTCGAGCACTGCGCCGATCGCGATGAACCCGAGATCGCTATAGACTACGCGTTCTCCCGGCTCGGCAATCAGATCCGAATGCAGTGCAAAGCGCTCGACATTTTCGTCGAGGATCGCGCGGTAATCGGCGCCGGAGTTCATGCCCGAGGTGTGGGCCAGAAGCATGCGCAGGGAGATTGCCGAGTGCGCGCCTTGGCGCCATTCCGGAACCACGTCGCCCAGCGACGCGTCGAGGTCGAGACGGTGCTGCGCCACCAGCCGCAACGCGAGCGTCGCGGTGAAGAGTTTGGTGAGTGATGCGAGATCGAAGAGCGAATCCACGTACACTTCACGTGCCACAGCATCGTCGCGCGTCGCGCCATAAGCGCGCTCGAACACGACCTTCCCCCGATGTTCGATTCGGGCAACGGCGGCGGTAAAATGCTTGCCGCATCCATCGCGCAGAACGCTTTCGACCCGTCTAAACCGTGACATCTCGCTGCAAACTCGCGATCGGGAGGCGTCCCGCCGGCATGTGACCGCTAAAGAGCACGTCGGCTAGCCCGCCCAACGATGCGACGTCGTCGCCGTACGCCGCCAGCAGGTGACGAGCCGCGCCGAAGAGGGGCAGATCGAACGGCTCGCGCAGCGAGACGACGGTCGCGTCGGGAAAGCCGGTGAGAATTCGCGAGATCGCGGCCGCTTGCGCCGGATGGAGGTGCGCGCGGCGCGAGAGCACCAGCGGGCGACGTCCACGCCGCTCCAGCTCGCCGAAGAGCTGCTCCACTTCTTCCGCCGTCGGATCCAAGGAGAGCGCGACGTGGGCTAAGGCCGGCGCCTCGCGCGCCAGCGTGGTTTCGCCGCCGAACGAGATGGCGATCGAGACGATCGGATCGGCATGCGCGATTCCACGAACCAGCGTAATCGCGCGGCGTGCAATCTCGCGGCCCAAATCGGGATGCGGTGGAAACTCACCGAGAGCTATCGGCGGCCTTCCGGCTCGCCGCAAGTTTTGTGCCCGCGCGTACGCTTCTTCCAAGCGCGCGAGCGGAAGACGTCCGCCGGAAACGGCTTCGACGATCGCCTCAACCGCTCGGAGCGCGCGATCGACACGATGGCTGAAGACGAGCATGTCGACACCCGCCGCCAGCGCCGCTACCGCGACGTCGTCGGGTTCGGATTCCGCGAGCGCGCCCATTTCGAGACAATCGGTAAAAAGCGTGCCGCGAAATCCCAACTCCTCGCGCAACAAACCGGTCGCGATGCGAACGGAGAGCGTGGCCGGACGTTCCGCATCGAAGGCTCGCGCGACGACGTGCGCGTTCATCATTGCCGGTGCCGTTGCAGCGACCGCGGCAAAGGGCACCAGGTCGCGCGCGCGCAGCTCGGCTTCGCTGCAATCAACGAAAGGTAAGGCCTGGTGGGAATCGATCGCGGTCGCGCCATGCCCGGGAAAGTGCTTGAAGCACGGCGTGATGCCGCCGGCCAAAAGGCCGCTCGCCAAACTCTTGCCGAGGGCTGCGACGCGCTGCGGATCGCTGCCGAACGAGCGCGTTCCGATGACCGTGTTGCGCGGATCGAGTGCCAGATCGAGCACCGGCGCGAAATCGAGCGTACAGCCCGAGCGGCGCAGGTCGAAAGCCAACTGCTCGCCGGCCCGCCGTGTTAAGTCGAGATCGTCGGCAGCACCCAGCGCCATCATCGGCGGCATCGTCTCAACGCCGTCGCGCAGGCGCGCAACGACGCCGCCCTCTTGGTCGATCGCGATCAGCGGCGTATCGTTTTGGCGAGCCCGCAGGGCATCGGTCAGCGCGCGGACCGTTTTGAGCGCTGCGCCGGCGTCGTTGAAGAGAACGTAGGCGCCGAACTTCGGCATTGCCGGATCGAGTTCGCTCGCGCGGATACCGGCGACGATGACGCCGCGGGCCAGTTCGTTGAGGTCGCTCATGCCAATGCCGCCCCAGTCGTCGAATCGAAGCGGCGAATCGCCTCGTCGGGCAGCTCGAGAGCGACGAGATCGCCGGCGGATGCCGCCACGCGCACCGGCACTCGCACGACGAGGTTCCCGCGCGCCGTCTCGACGTCGAGATAAGTGTCGGCTCCGGTCGTTTCGCGTCGCGCGACTCGGCCGCGCAGCGCGGCATCGGCGACGACGCGCACGCGCTCCGGACGAATTCCCAGCGTCACGCCGTCTCCCGGCAAGAGATTCATCGGACGTTCTCCCAAGAAGCGCGCGACGGTGAGATTGGCCGGTGCGTCGTAAACGCGCTGCGGCTCGCCCGTATCCTCGAGCCGGCCATCAACGAGCACCGCTAATTGGCTGCCCACGCTCATCGCTTCGACGTGATCGTGAGTGACGTAAAGAATCGGTCCGGCGAAATGCTGTCGCACGCCGAGAACTTCGTCGCGAACCGAACGGCGCAGCGACGGGTCGAGATGCGCCAGCGGCTCGTCGAGGAGCAGTGCCGCCGGCTCGGAGAGTAACGCGCGCGCGATCGACGCGCGCTGCCGCTCTCCACCCGATAGGCGCGACGGGCGGCGATCCAAATAGGCCGCTACGTGTAAAGCCGCAGCGGTGGCATCAATCCGCGCCGTGCCGTTCGATCGGTCGCGCAAGGCGAATCGCAAATTCTCACGCACCGTCAAGTTGCGCAGCAAGGCATCGTCTTGAAAGACCAGCGCGACGCGACGCTGCTGCGGCGGCAACGCTGCGATCGACGCGCCGTCGAGAAGCACGTCGCCGCGGCTCGCCCGCAAGAGACCGGCGACAATTCGCAGCAGCGTGGTCTTTCCCGCACCGGATGGACCGACGATCGCCAGCGTCGAGCCGTCGGGCACCTCAAACGAAATTCGGTCGAGGGCGGGCGCGCCGCGACCGGGGAACGCGACGGTGAGCTCGCGGACTTCGAGCATTACCGGCGCTCTTGCCGATCGAGCGACCGATACTCCTCGCGGGCGCCTGCGTCGCCGGCACGGGCGCGCTCTACGATGTCGCGCAACCAAACGACGCCGGCATCGTCGGCCTTGCGTCCCGCCAGGACCAAACGCAGCGCGATCAGCGTGAGCTCCGGCGTTCGCGCACCGAGCCGCTGTATGCCCTCGTAAAATGGGGCTGCGCCCGGGGCATCCGGACGCGTTTGCAGGAGCCAGCGAACGACCTCGGCCTTCGGCGGTTCGCCGCCGAGAAGATAGCCGTCGAGCAACTCGAACTCCACGGTTATGGCTTTCGCCGCACGAGCCGCTTTGCTCTGCGTGCTCGCGCTCACGACGCTGGGAGCGAACCGCAACGATACGAGCCTCACCCATTTGCTCTATGGCATGCGTAATGCCTCGGGTCCGCTCTGGACGGCCCACGTCGTTTCGGTGTCGCGGCAGAGCTTCAATGGCGAACCCAGCGTCGTCTCGACCGACAGCGCCGGCTTGCGCTTCAATTTGCGGCACTGCAGCGCGGAGATTTGCGACGGCACCTACTTCGACGGCGATCGCCTTTACTCGGTCAATATGAACGGGACGACCCTGCCGCAGTCGCTGCAGTCGCAAACGTACCTGCGCGGATTACGCCTGATCGCATCGCTCGGATTTTTGGCTCCCTCCTTTCTCACTGCCGGCGGACGGATGGGCAGATACCGGCAACGCATCGGTGAATGGAAAGACGTACCGCACGTTTGTGGTCGCCGACGCGTCGTCGTACGCGCTGCGCGTCTTCGTCGATCCGGCCACCAAACTGACGCGCTTTGTCCGCGAGCTCGACGGCAGTCACAGCTTCGAGTACCGGAGCTACCGCCGCGTCGGGGGCTTTATGCTCCCGTTCGACGTGCTGCACGACGGCCAGATCTTCGAGCACTACGACAACCGCGCGGTGGTATCGTCGGCCTTCGTGCCGCCGCACGGGTTAGCGCCGGCGTTTGCCGGCAAGCCGCAGGCGATTCCGACCGATCCGGATGCGGTGACACCGATCGTCGACTGCAGCGTCGGCGGCATAACCGTGCGATGCCTCATCGATACCGGCAACTCCGGACTCTCGATGAGTACCGAGCTGGCAAGCCGGCTGGGCGCTCCGGTTGTCGGAAACTACAGCGTGCGCGGATTGGGAGGGTACCGGACGCAAGTCGTAAGAGCGGGCACGCTGCGCGTTGGCAACGCTGCCTTTCCCGACGCGTATTACATCGTGCTCAACGATCTGCGACGCTACGGCTACGACGTGGTGCTCGGCTCCGACCTCTTCGGCGCAACGGGCGTCACAATCGACGGCTCCGCGCACGCCGTGCGCCTCGGTGTGACGCTCGGACGCGCGCCGATCGCGCTCACGCTATCGTTCGAGAACTACGTGCCGGTCGTTAGCGTCGGCCTGGGATCGCTCGACGCCCGCTTAGCCGTCGATACGGGCGACGAATCGAACGTCAATTTGGCGTACGATTTTTACACCAAACACCCGGGCTTGTTCGCGGTTACGTCGCGCCGGACGGTGGGCGGCATCGGCGGCGGCAGCGTCGAGCTGCTCGGCGAGATCCCGCAGGTGCGCATCGGCGACTATCGCACCGGTCCGCAGCGCATCGGTACCACGCAAACGCTACAAGGTACCGCATCGGGCCACTTAGGAGCGGCCTTCCTGCAGCAGTTTGTCGCGCAGTTCGATTATGCGACGGCCCAGCTGCACCTCATACCGAGGCGCACCTAGCAGTTTAATGCCGCCGCTTGTGGGCCACTGCCAGCGAGGGGCTTAGGCTTACGCTCGTGCTCGTGCTCAAGCTCGGGCTAATACTCTTCGGCTTAGCATCGCAATCGGGGCGGCCGTTTATGACCAGACAGGTCTGCTGGGTGACGCGATCGACCCGCAAGACCGTATGCCCCATCTCGATGTAACTGTAGCGGACAAAGAACTGGAAAAAGAGCGCGAGGATGCCTAAAACTCCCAGCGCGACGGCAGCATAGAGTACTCGTGGCATACGCACATTTTGTCGGGCTGTATCGAATCGGAAAGATTCTTCCATCTCGAATGCTCGCTTGTTCTAATGACGTAGCGGTGTAGGTTATACGGGAGGCCATTAAAATGTTATCGCCTAATCCCGATTCCCTGCCGGGTTGGAGAACAAAAGAAGCGAGCCTTTAAATGTCCTTAACGGCGCTCGCGAAACCGACTATCGTGCGAGCGCTCGCTCGCTTACAATAGCCCGTCCGTAAGGCCGCAGGCCCCTTCCAGAGTCAACTGCTGGGCCGATCCGGGCGTCATCCACACGAACCAGGTATTGTCGCCGACGATCCCATCTACGGTAGCGCCGGCCCAGCTCTGCAGTGCTTTGACCGCGGTCTCCGTCATCGTGCCGAAGACGCCGTCGATCGCGCCGGTGTAGGGCGCGAACGAAATCGCCACGTCGGCTCCGGACAGCGCCTTCTGCAGCCAAGCCACGTCGGGACCCTTGGATCCCTGGTGCAGCTCGCGCGAGGCTTCGCGATAACTGGGAAGTGCGGCCCAGGTCGCGGGGCCGACAATTCCGTCGACCGTTAGTCCATTTGCCTGCTGGAAGCTCTTTACCGCCGTTTCCAGCCCGGCATCGAAAGTGCCGGTGATTGGACCGAAGGGATTCCACATGAGATGGCGCGCCAACACGCGCTGCAGACGTTTGACGTCGTCACCGGTAGATCCAATTGAAATCGTGGATGGCATAGTCGTTCCTCCGTTGGGGCCGTTGCACTTCGGAAAGCGGCCGAACGATACCCGCGAGAGGTCCGCTTCGGCTTCGCTCGTACCTGCATCGGGAATGCGAGCGATCACCGTCCTGCTGCTGACCGCGATCGTTGCCTGCCGTGCGAACTCAACGGCGGCGGAGCTGACCTTCGGCAGCATTTTGGGTCGCGTCCAAGACGCGCGGGGCGCGCCCATCGCGTCGGCCGAAGTCGAGGTTCTTGCGCCTTCGGGCCGTTACCGAGCGGTTACCGACTCGAGCGGGCACTTCATCATCCTGGGCATGCTCCCGGATACGTACGAAATCGACGTGCGCGCTAAGGGTTTCGAAGCAGGCCGGGAGATCGTCACGGTGCTTCCGGGCGAGCGGGAGCAGTTGGTGTTTATTCTGCAGACGCGCCTGCGCGAGATCGCCCGCGTCGAAGCGCGCGGAGAATCGTTCGCGGTCGGCAGCACCGGCGACACCTTCACCGTAAGCGGTCAGGCGGCGCGCGCCACGGTTCCCACCGAATCGAGCTCCGGCTTGGCGACCTATTCGCAAGAGAGCGTGCAGGGCGCGCTGGGCGCCGTCCCCGGCGTCCAGTTCGATTCATTCGCCAATGCAATCGTACGCGGCGGCAAAGTGCAAGACACCGGGTTCAATTATGACTCCGTACCGGTGCCGCAAGGGTTGATTGCCGAGCCCGGCGGTAATATCGCCGGCGCCCAGCTCGGGACAACCGGCGTCGGCGCAACAACGCTTACGTTGAGCGGCTTCACCGACTCGAGTCAAAACGCGCTCGGCGGCGTGGTGAACGAGATTCCGGCGGTGGGCACGTATCCGGCTCACGGCAGCTTCGATTTGGCGGCGGGAATCGGCGCGCAGTATGGCGCGGTGCGCGCATCGGAAGCGTGGGCGACGCCCGACCTTCGTTGGCGATATGCGCTGGCTACGAGCGTATCTACGGCCTACTTCCCGTACGGCGACGGCGTAACGTTCTATCCGGCGGAGATGGGCACGTACGGCTTAGCCCTTCAGACGCGCGCGCAATCGTCGTGGTCCGCCAACGTGCACTTCCGTCCCAGCAGCTCGGACGACTTTTCGGCTACCCTGCTCTCCGGCGTCGCGACGTACGACCAATACAACACGCCGTACCAAGGCGAGAGGTGGTCGACGTTCAACTCGAGCTCCTCGTCGTTTCCCGGAGAGCCGGGCGATCCGAATGCGCAGGTCGACACGCCATCCCGCACTCGCGGCACCTACTTCGTTGCAAAGTTGCAATGGCTTCACGACTGGGCGCACTCCCTGGGTCGCTTCTATTTTTATCGATCGCAAACGGGCGCAATTGCCAACGGACCGTTCTGGGACGATCTGTCCTTTCCCGACGGCGTTATCTCGCTATGGTCGCAGCAGAATCAGCGGCAGGACGGCATCGGCTTCGATTGGCAGGACCAAGCCGGATTAAAGCACGACGTTCGAGCCGGAGCACAAGGCTCTCTCAACTACAGCAACTTCAACCAGGTCGTTCCGACGGCCGCCGAAACCGTAACGTCGAATCCGCGACTGGGCCAATATCTTTTCTATCTCTCCGACACCTGGTCGTTCGACGACCGCTTGAGTGCGACCGGAACGCTGCGCGCCGTCGGCCAGCACGTTTCGACCGGAACCGGCCTAAACTATAACGTCGGAGCAGTCGATCCGCATCTCGGGGTCGCCTACCGAGATGCCGCACGGCTCGGCTTTTCGCGCGACGTTCGATCATACATCGGTTGCACCGCTTCCCTTGGAAGTTGCGCGCACCGACTCGGCCGCGCCGGCCGCTCCGGTGGTGCTGTCGCCGGAGACCGCCGACGAGTACAGTCTCTCTTACGAGTTGGGAGGCCCGACGCAAGTCCGGGCGACCTACTACGCTCTGCTCGAGAAAAACCGCATCGACGTTTTACCGGTGAACTTCCGCGCCAATCCGCAGAACCCCAATGCGGTCGGCGTGCCTACCAACGCCGGCCTGCTGCGGTCGCACGGCGTCGAGCTCTACGTCAAGCGTGGCACGCTGGCGTTCAACGCAACCTACAATCGAACGCTGACCTCGAGCGTCGATCAGTTTGCCTACAACGATCTCAATCCGGCGGCCATTGACGCCGGGCATTTATATCCCGCCGGCTACGTTCCCGACTTCACCGCGACGCTGAGCTACGAATTCGACGGCGCGGGGAAGCGCCTGCGGGTGACGCCTCTGCTCTCCTTCGAGAGCGGCTACCCGTACGGCAACGGAACGATGGTGTGGATATCGGATAGTAGCGGCAACCCGCAGCTCGTGCGTAACGACAACTACGTCAATCCCGGTTACAACTATTACTTTCTGAAGAACCCGGCGCGGCCGTTCAACGCTTCGAGCAATCCCTACGTCGCGTCGCTCGATACCAACGAAGGCGCCGATCCCAACACCCTGCGAACGCCCCCGCAAACGCTCGTATCGCTGCACTCGGAGTACGATCTCGCGCCACGCTTGACGCTGACGCTCGACATCGTCAATCTCCTGGCGACCGACGCGCCGACGCAGATGCAGGGCAACCCCTACCTCATCGGCCCGCCGGGATATGCCGGCGGAGATCCTTACTACGAGCGAGCGTACGGCAGCCAGTATTGCAACCGCTGCATCTACACGCTCGGCAACGGCGTACCGACCAACGACGGACGGACGCAGGTCGCTCCGTGGAACTACGGACGCGCCGGTTACGTCCCGCAGTCGTATCCGATCGCGCGAACCGCGCAGTTGTCGGTACGTTATCGAATTTAGGGGTACAAGATGAAGCATGAATCGGCAACTCTTCACTACTTTGGTGCTCGTTATCACGGCTCTGGCGGCCTGCGCGCATCGTGCGGAGCCGGCCGGACAGTTCAACACGGCCGTCGCACCCTTCACGACCTCGCGCGATGACGCCTTACGCCTGGTTGGTACCGCAAAGCGTCTTCTCGATGCTTCGGATCTCAACTCGCTTACCGCAGCCTACACGGCGCTCGAGGAGCACGGCAACGGTTATGCCGGCTTCTTGGTCGAGGCCGTGAACGACACGTCGTTCTCGCAAGACCGCAACGCGCAGTACGCAGCCGGCCTGGCCGACGCGATCAAGAAGTTCAACGCTGCATTTAAAAAGGTCGCCCCGACGGATCTTCGCTACGCGCCGGTCGACGCGGCGTGGGTCGCGCCTTTTGCCAATAGGGTCAGCGATTATTGGAATCGCTACCATACCGCTCTGCCCGGCCTCTCGCCGGAGCGAAAGGCCGATCTCGTCAAGCGCCTCAAGGCGGAGACGGTATGGCCGAACTACGAGGACGTCGCCACCATCGAACCGCAAACGGTGGCGAAGCCCTAAGGTCTACTTACTCGTAGTCGGGGATTTGATACTCGGTGCCCTGCCGTTCGAAGAACTTCGGCGGCAGGGGCGCCTCGATCTTGACGAACGGACGCGGGTTCTGCGTGAAGTCGAAGCAGTCGGCGGCCGGCGAGTTCGCGCGCTTGTCGGCCGGAGCGAGCCGACCTAGGCCCCACAAGTCTTCGGCAAAACGCAGCACGCTTGCCGTTTCGTACCGCGTGTGCGAGACGTAGTTTTTCTTGGCGTACGGCGAGAGCACGATCAGCGGAACGCGGAAGCCAAGGCTGTCGCGATCGAGATACGGCGGCGGCACGTGATCGTAGAGCCCGCCCCAGTCATCCCATTGGATGAAGATCGCCGTCGAGTCCCAGAACTTGCTCTTACCGACGGCGTTCACCAGCGCGGCAACCCACGATGGCCCGTAGCCGCCCGGACAGTTGACGTGATCGGAATCGTCGCAGACCGGCGTGACCCACGTAAAGTTAGCGAGCCGTCCGGCAGCGACGTCGGTGAGGAAGCGCCAGTTCGGTGAGATCACGTACTTCCAATCCGGTCCGTTGTAGATATGCTTGACGGCCTGGAAGCTCGACCATACGGCGCCGTCGCCGCTGAACTTGCTGCCGTAGGAGCTGGCGTAGAAGCGCCAGGAGAGTTTGGCGGCATCGAGCTCGTCGGCCAGCGTCGTGTAGTCGTAGCACGGCTGAATCTGCGGTCCGTTGGTGCCGCGATTCTTGGTGATGGTGCTTATGGTGTCGTACTTTCCGCCGCCGCAGCCCCATCCACCCGACGGGAGATTGACGCTCCACGCCGCTTGCGCGGCGATGATGTATTGATGGGCTACGAAGCTTTCATCGAGCTGCGACTGGAACATCCGGTCGGCCAATACGCCTTCGTGCGCCATGTCGAAGTACGGCTTCGAATCTTTGTGCGGTACGTAGACGTACTCGGGCTCGCCGTTGGGGCCGCCCCAGTTTAATTCCTGATCGAAACCGTCCATGCGGCAGTTCGTGCCGGGCAGGTCGCCCTGCGGCGCGTTGCACGCCGAGAACATTGCCTCGGCGGAGTGATCGATGACGTACTGATCGGAGAGCGGAACGGGCTTGAGCGTGACCGTCTTCCCTTTTGAGTCTTTGCCCTGCGAGACCGTGTCTGCGCCCGGATAACCTTGGAAGAGATTGTCGAAACTGCGGTTCTCTTGAACGATAAAGACGATGTGTTTGATCTTGCCGGCCCCAGTGGCATTGAGGTGTTGGAGAGCCGATTCGCTCTGCATGTACGGCAACGCCGACGAGTTGCCCGAGGAGCACGCCGGAAGCGTAAGCGCCAATGCCAAGAGCGCCGCAACCGGAAGTGCGCACACGTGCTTCATGGCGCGTCCTATGCCGCGCCGGGGCGTCCCTCCTCTAGCGGTTTCGCTTTAGGAAAGCGCAGCGCGATATAGATGAAGAGTAAAAGAATGACCGGGAGCATGAAATAGCTTGCCTCGGTGCCCAACGGCCCGCCGTTGGCCCACGCCGGGCCGGGGAAAGAGACGTCCAGGAGGCGGCCGACCGGTTGCGCTCCGCCGTTGCGCGTCCCAATTACGAAGAACTGCATGAAATCGAAGCTGAAGTGAAAACCGGCGGCCAGCCAGAGCGTCCCGGTGCGCTGCAGCGTCAGGCAGAGGAGGATGCCGAGCAGTACGATGTTGGTGATGTCGATGGCGTTCTCGTCGGGTTTGTTGAGATGCGCGGCGCCAAACAATAGCGAGAGCACGATCGCGGCCGGCCAGAATCCCATGCCGCGGTTGAGCGCCTGAAGCGGATAACCGCGGAACATATACTCCTCGTTGACGCCGACCAGCAACATGCCGAAGCCCCAGAGCAGCGGCTGCACGAGAAGCGCGCTTCCGTGCAGCGCGACTCCGTGAACGACCATCGAACCCGTCGCCATCATCGCGATCGCAACGACGCCCGCACTTACGACGCCGATCCCGACGCCTTCCCAGAAACGCTTGCCGAAGGCTAACGAGACCGGCAGGCCGTAGGCATCGATGCGTTTACGCTCGCAGAACGCCATGATTCCGGTTGCCACGAGGACCACGATACCTTCGAAGATCTCTCCGACGATCAAGCCCGGCGCGTCGAGAGCATTTTCGTTAAGATGGAGAAGTTTGACGACCCACGGCGCCACGGCGACGTCGAGCAACTGCTCGAGGCCCATGAAGATCGCGACGTACGCGAGGAAACGCCATCCAGCGCGAACGCCGTTGGGGCCGATGAAGATGCTTCGGGGGACGTCACGAAGGAACGGGCCCATGGGCAGCGAGATTCCCAAGGTTACGATGCCCTCCTTTACGTTAAGCGACGGTGCGCAGTTAGCATATGCCGAGACCGGCAGCGGTGACTGCGCGATCGTCCTGATCCACGGCTGGCAGGCCGATCGCCGCGTCTGGGAAGGCGTGATCGCAGCGCTCGGCAGCGACGTGCGCGCCATCGCAATCGATCTGCGCGGCGGCGGCGCATCGGCAGATTCCCGAGGTCCGTACACCCTGGAGCGCTACGCGCAGGACGTCCGCGAACTCATCGACGGGCTGGGCATCGCGCCGGCAATTGTTGCCGGTCATTCCATGGGCGCCACCGTGGCGCTGCGCTTGGCGGTGGATGCGCCGCAATCGGTGCGAGGCCTTGTGCTGATCGCACCGGTTCCGGCTAGCGGAGGCGGTTACTCGCCGAAAGGCGAGGCCTATCTGCGCGCGACCGCCGGCGATCCCGTTGCGGTCAAAGGGTGGTTGGCGCGCACCTTTGCCGCTCCGCCGAGGGAAGAGACGCTCGCGCCGCTCTGCGCGGCCGCGGCGCTCACCGCGCGCGATACGGCACTCGCGTCGTTCGAGTCGTGGGCTCATGCCGATTTCGCCGAGGCGACGCGAAACATCCACGCGCCCACGGTTGTCGTGGCGCCCGAGAAGGATGCGCCGGAGTCGACCGAGGAGCGCGTCGTCGCACTGCTTCCCAACGCGCGTTGCGTCGTTCTCCGCGAATGCGCACACTATGCGATTCTGGAGCGACCCGACGCGATCGCCGAGCTGATACGTGAGGTCTGCCGTCAATGAACGCCGAGCACAAACGCCTGTCGAAGGACCAGCAGCACGGCGATTGGCATCGCTGGGGACCGTATTTGAGCGAGCGCCAATGGGGCACGGTCCGCGAGGACTACAGTCCCTACGGAACGGCGTGGGAGTATCTGCCTCACGACCACGCGCGCTCGCGCGCTTATCGCTGGGGCGAAGACGGCATCGGCGGAATCTGCGACCGCTATCAACAGCTCTGCTTCGCCGTCGCGATGTGGAACGGCCGCGACCCGATACTCAAGGAGCGGCTCTTCGGTCTCACCGGAAACCAAGGCAACCACGGCGAGGACGTCAAGGAATATTACTATTTCCTCGACGGGCTGCCGTCGCACGCCTACATGAAGATGTTGTATCGTTATCCGCAGGCGGAGTTTCCCTACGCGCAACTCGTCGACGTGAACGCCCGCCGGACGCGCTTGGATCCCGAGTACGAACTGATCGACACCGGCGTATTCGACGAGGATCGCTTCTTCGACGTCTTCATCGAATACGCCAAGGCCGATCCCAACGATATCTTGATTCAGATTACGGTTGCCAATCGCGGGCCTGAACACGGCCAAGCTCACGCTCTTACCGACGCTGTGGTTTCGCAACGTCTGGTCGTGGAAGGCGGGCGTGGCCAAACCGCATCTCCAGGAGGAACAGCCCACTGCAGGTTATCAAATCGTCGCCGCGCGTCACGACCGTCTGGGGACGTTCCGCCTCTACTGCGAAGACGCCGACGAGCTGATCTTCACCGAGAACGAGACCAACTTCGCGCGCCTCTTCGGCGCAGAGAATCAATCGCCGTACGTCAAGGACGGCATCAACGACTACGTCGTCGGCGGACGGGAACATGTGGTCTGCGCCAGCCGCGTCGGGACCAAGTGTTCGGCTCGCTACAACCTCGAGATTCTCCCCGGCGGCAGCCAAACGGTGCGGCTGCGGCTTTGCGAGGGCGAACGGCGCGAGCCTTTCGACGGCTTCGAGAAAACCCTCGAGCGGCGCGTGCGCGAAGCCGACGAGTTCTATCGCGACCTCAATCCGTTTCCGGTTTCACAAGACGAACGCGACGTGCAGCGCCAGGCGCTGGCGGGTCTGATTTGGAGCAAGCAGTTTTACGATTACGTGATCCACGACTGGCTCAAGGGCGATCCGCTGCAGCCGCCACCGCCGTCGTCGCGCCTGCAGGGGCGCAATAGCGGCTGGGACCACTTTTATAGCGACGACGTCGTGCTGATGCCCGATACCTGGGAGTATCCCTGGTTCGCCGCGTGGGACTTGGCCTTTCACTGCGTCGCGGCCGCGCTCATCGATCCCGACTTTGCCAAGGTGCAGCTTTCGCTGCTTACGCGCGAGCACTACATGCATCCCAACGGCCAGATTCCCGCCTACGAATGGGCCTTCGGCGACGTCAATCCGCCGGTGCAGGCCTGGGCGGCGTACCGCGTCTATCAAATCGAACGCAAACAAAAAGGCAGCGGCGACCGCTTCTTCTTAGAGCGCGTCTTTCAAAAGCTGCTGCTGAACTTTACCTGGTGGGTCAACCGCAAAGACGTCGACGACCGCAACGTTTTTCAAGGCGGCTTCTTAGGACTCGATAATATCGGAATCTTCGATCGCAGCGCGCCGCTGCCCGGCGGCGGATACATCGATCAGGCCGACGGCACCAGCTGGATGGGATTCTTTACCCTCAACATGCTGATGATTGCGCTGGAATTGGCTCCGGAGATGCCGGTCTACGAAGACGTCGCCATCAAATTCTTCGAGCACTTTCTGTTGATTGCCGACGCGATGAACAACATCGGCGGCAGCGAGGAGCGCGGGCTCTGGGACGAAGGCGACGGCTTTTACTACGACTACCTGCACGCCGACGGCCAGGTGATTCCGCTGCAAATCCGGTCGCTGGTCGGGCTCACCCCGCTGCTGGCGGTGATGACCTTCGACGGCACGATCCGCCACAAGTTACCGAACTTTGCCAAGCGCGTCGAATGGTTCGTCGAGAACCGCCCCGACCTCATCGAAAACATCGCCGAGATGAACGAGGGCGGCTTTAGTATCCGGCGGATTCTTTCCCTCGCCGACCGCCACCAGCTCAGCAAACTGATGCGCCGAATGCTCGACGAAAGCCAGTTTCTCTCGCCATACGGAATTCGCTCGCTCTCGCGCGAGCACGCCGAACACCCATACTCGCTTTGGCTCAAAGGCGTCGAGTACCGGATCGATTACGAGCCTGCCGAGTCAACGACCGGCCTCTTCGGTGGAAACTCCAACTGGCGCGGACCGATCTGGTTCCCCCTCAACTATCTCATCATCGAAGCGCTGCAGAAATACCATTACTTCTACGGCGACGACTTGAAAGTCGAGATGCCGATTGGTTCGGGAAAGTTCATGACGATCTGGGACGTCTCGATGGAACTCTCGCACCGGCTGACGAGCATCTTCACGCGTGACGCCGACGGGCGGCGCCCCGTCTTCGGCGGCAATGAGACTTTCCAGCGCAACCCACTGTGGCGCGACTACATTCCCTTCTACGAGTACTTCCACGGCGATAACGGCGCCGGTCTCGGCGCCAGTCATCAGACCGGATGGACGGCGCTCGTAGCCAAGCTCATCCAGCAACGCGGCGAGTACTTCAATCAGGGCAAACACCCGCTTGACTGACGTCGCGCCGCGCGCGATCGCCTTCGGCCGTCCGATCTGCGGAGACTTGGCGGCGGCGGAACGGCGCGAGTGGCTGATAACCAACGGTTTGGGCGGTTATGCGTCGGGGACGATCGCCGGCACGTTGACGCGGCGCTATCACGGCCTGCTCGTCGCCGCGCTCAAGCCACCGCTGCAGCGAACGCTGCTTGTCACGAAGTTCGACGAGACTGCAACGTATCGGCGAGTTTCCTATGCGTTGGCGGCCAACCGCTGGAAGGACGATTACGTTGCGCCGCGCGGCTTCGAGCTGATCGAGCGTTTTTATCTCGATGCCGGCGTCCCGGTTTGGGAATACGCTCTCGCCGACGCGCTGCTCGAAAAGCGCATCTGGATGAAGAACGACGCTAATCTCACGTACGTTTCGTATCGCGCTTTGCGGGCGGCCGAGCCGATCTCTTTGAGCTTGCGCGCGTTCGTTAATTATCGCGATTTCCACGGGAACACGCACGCCGGCGACTGGCACGTCGCCGTCACCGCATGTCCGGGCGGCGTTTCGATTGCCGCCTTTGCCGGCGCGGTGCCGTTCACGGTCGTTGCCGAGCGCGGTGATGTTGGCATCGAGAACGTTTGGTATCGCGATTTTGTTCTCGCACGCGAGACCGAGCGCGGGCTCGACGACCGCGACGATAATCTCGCGGCGTGCACGTTTGCAGTGTCGCTGGCGCCCGGAGAGAGCGTGACGCTGGCCATGGGACCGGACGCCGCGCTGGACTCCTCGTTTCCAGCGGTTGCGGCCGGTGTGCGACGTGCCCTACAAACCGCTGGAGCATGCCGCGCGGCAGTTCGTGGTGCGCCGGCCGGTGCGGGATGATCCCGACGCGTATTCGATCGTCGCGGGATATCATTGGTTCGGCGACTGGGGGCGCGACACGGCCATCTCGCTTCCCGGGTTGACGCTCGCGACCGGACGCTTCGACATCGCCAAGAAGATTCTCAGAACGCTGGCCGGTTTCGTCGACGGCGGAATGCTCCCGAACATCATGCCGGCCGGCGACGAGACACCGATCTATAACACGGTGGATGCAGCACTCTGGTTCGTCGAGGCGGCGGGAAGTTATCTCGACGCCACCGGCGATCGCCAGACGATCCGCGCGATCTGGCCGGCGCTGCGTCAGATCTTCGAATCATACCGCGCCGGCACGCGCTACGGGATTCGGATGGACGGCGACGGATTGATCGTGGCGGCCGCTACGGGCGTGCAGCTGACGTGGATGGATGCCAAGGTCGGCGACTGGGTCGTCACGCCGCGAATGGGCAAACCGGTCGAGATTGCAGCCTTGTGGTACAACGCGCTCAAGCGTATGGCTTCGATGGCGCCGGCCGCGGGCGAGGTTGCCGATGAGTACGCCCTGGTCGCCGAGCGTACGCGCGCAGGGTTTGCGCGATTTTGGAACGAGAGTGCCGGTTACTGTTTCGACGTCATCGACGGGCCCGACGGGTAACGATGCAACGCTGCGCCCGAATCAAATCTTCGCCGTTTCGTTGCCGCACTCACCGCTGCCGGACGACCAGCGACGCGCGGTTGTGGATGTTTGTGCCGCGCAGTTGCTGACGACGAATGGACTGCGAACCTTGGCGCCGTCCGATCCGCGGTTCGTGCCGCATTACGGCGGCTCTCAGCGCGATCGCGATGCGGCGTACCATCAAGGGACGGTATGGCCGTGGCTGCTCGGGTCGTTTGCCGTGGCGCATGCGCGCGTCTATGGCGACGCCGCGGTGGCGCTTTCGTTTTTGGACCGGCTCGAAGATCAACTGACCGATTTCGGTTTAGGGAGCATTTCGGAAATCGCCGACGCCGTGCCGCCGTTTACGCCGCGCGGCGCGATCGCGCAGGCCTGGTCGGTTGCAGAGCTCCTGCGAGCGCGGGCGTTTCTGATGAAGATGACGAACGGTGCGAAGACGCAATGAAGACCGAAGAACCCGGAAAACTGCTACGCATTTTCATCGGTGAGAGCGACCGCTGCGGCTACCAGCCGCTTTACACGGCGATCGTCGAAGCCGCGCGAAAAGCTGGTCTTGCCGGCGCGACGGTGTTCAAAGGCATCGAAGGATTCGGCGGGCACTCGGTCGTTCACGCGGCACGGGTCTTCGATCTCTCCTCCGACCTTCCGGTACTGGTTGAGATCGTCGACAGCGAGGAACGCATACGCGCGTTCTTGCCGACGCTCGACGAGATGGTCAACGAGGGTTTGGTTACGCTGGAAACCGTCGAAGTAATTGCCTACCGCGCGGGGGCGCCGAAGGGCCGATGAGATCGAACCTGGCGACGTACCTCGCGGTCGGGCTCGGGGCAGGTCTCGGCGGAGTTTGTCGCTATGCGGTGACCGTGGCTTTCGTCGCGCGATTCGGGCCAGGCTTTCCGCTCGGGACGCTCTTCATCAATCTCTCGGGTTCATTTTTGATCGGCGTCGTCGCACAGCTGGCTTTGACGCGCGTGCTCGGTTTTGATCCACTGCTTCGCGTGGCGCTTACCGCGGGGTTGTTGGGCGGCTACACGACCTTTTCTACGTTCGCATTCGACGCGCTGACGCTGGGAAGCGAGCGCGAATGGCGGCTGGCGACGCTCTACGTGTTCGCCAGCGTCGGGTTGGGAATCGCCGCCTGTTACGCCGGCCTGATACTCGCCCGGCTGATGATCCGTACCGCATAGCACGTGGATTATCGCGCCGATCCGTTTGCCTACCTCGGAATGCACGAGGACGATACCGGAGTCGTCGTGCGCGCCGCGCTGCCGCAAGCTTCGCGCGCCTTCGTTCGCGCGCGCGAAGGCGTGACGCCCTGGGAGATGGAGCGCATCGGCGACGGTCTGTTCGAGCTGTGGATTGCCGACAGCGCGCCGTTCGATTACGTTCTGGTCGCCGAAACGCCGGCCGGACGCGTCGAACTGGAAGACGCCTACCGTTTCGCGCCGATTCTCGGCGACGTCGACGCATATCTCATTGCTGAAGGCACACACTTGCGGCTCTGGGAGGTGCTCGGCTCGCATCTGCGGTGCCGTTGAAGGCGTCGACGGCGCGACGTTTGCCGTGTGGGCGCCCAACGCGCAGCGCGTCAGCGTCGTCGGGGATTTCAACGACTGGGACGGACGGCGCCATCCGATGCGCAAGCGCGTCGAATGCGGCGTCTGGGAGATCTTCGTTCCGGGTGCGCACGAAGGGGCACACTATAAGTACGAGATTGCCGGCCCGCAGGGCGACCTGCTGCCGCTCAAAGCCGATCCACTGGCGCGCTTCGCGCAAGCCTATCCGCCAAACGCCTCGATTCTCTGCAACGACGCGACACGGCGCAGTGGAGCGATGGCGCGTGGATGCGCGAACGCGGCTCGCGGATACGGCGTTCTGCGCCGGTTTCGATTTATGAGGTGCATCTGGGGTCTTGGCGGCGTGACGGCGAGGGGCGTCCGCTGAAGTTATCGCGCGCTGGCCGACGAGTTGCTGCCGTACGTGCGGGAGATGGGGTTCACGCACGTCGAGCTGATGCCGATAACCGAGTTTCCGTTCGACGGATCGTGGGGCTATCAGGCGACGGGCCTTTATGCGCCGACGAGCCGCTATGGCACGCCCGAGGAGTTTCGCTCGTTTGTGGAGCGCGCACACGAACTGGAATTGGGAGTGCTTTTAGATTGGGTGCCCGGCCACTTTCCCGACGATCCGCACGGGCTGGCCTTCTTCGACGGGACGCATCTCTACGAGCACAGCGATCCGCGGCGCGGCTTTGCTCCCGATTGGAATACGCTGATCTATAACTACTCGCGCCGCGAGGTTTCGAATTTCTTGATTGCGAGCGCGCTGTATTGGCTGGAGGTTTTCCATATCGATGGGCTTCGCGTCGACGCGGTGGCGTCGATGCTCTATCTCGATTACAGCCGGCGCCCCGGCGAGTGGATTCCCAACGAACACGGCGGCAACGAAAATACCGAAGCGATCGAGTTCCTGCGGCGCCTGAACGAAACTCTCTACGCGCATGACGAGGGCATCGCGACGATTGCCGAAGAGTCGACGGCGTGGCCGATGGTCTCGCTGCCGACGAGCGTGGGCGGCCTGGGCTTCGGCTATAAGTGGAACATGGGATGGATGCACGACACGCTGCGCTATTTTGGCTACGATCCGATCCACCGCCGCTACCATCAGAACGACCTGACGTTCGGCCTCGTGTATGCGTTTAGCGAGAACTACATCCTGCCGCTCTCACACGATGAGGTGGTGCACGGGAAGCGTTCGTTATTGGGGAGGATGCCGGGGAATCGCGAGCAGCAGTTCGCCAACCTGCGATTGCTGTATGCCTTGATGTTTGCGCATCCGGGAAAGAAGCTGCTCTTTATGGGGAGTGAGTTCGCGCCGTGGCTGGAGTGGAATCACGATGGCGCGCTCGACTGGGGGTTGCTGGGCGACGGTTTGCACGCCGGAGTGCAGCGGCTGGTGCGCGACTGCAACCGCATTTACGCCGCGACGCCGGCGTTGCATCGCCTCGACGCCGAACCGGCCGGGTTTAGGTGGATCGACTACCAAGATGCCGCGCAGAGCGTACTGGCCTTCGCGCGGATGTCGGGGGTGGATGACGGCGAACATGTGGTGGTGGCGATCAATGCAACGCCGGTAGTTCGCGACGCGTACCATATCGGTGTGCCGCAGGCGGGACGTATACCGCGAGATTCTCAACACGGATTCGCATTTCTACGGCGGAAGCAACGTGGGCAACGGCGGTTCGGTGGAGACTGTGCCGATCGCAGCACATGGGTTTGCTCAGTCGTTGAAGCTTACGTTGCCGCCTTTGGGCGCGCTTTACTTATCGTTTGAGTCAGGCGTGTCTCTCTCGTCACCCTTCGACAGGCTCAGGGTGACACGGCAAGCATGAAGCGCGCGGCGGTTTTGCCGGGGCGGCCTTATCCGCTGGGGGCTACTTGGGATGGCGCCGGCGTCAACTTTGCGATCTTCTCCGAACATGCGGAGAAGGTGGAGCTTTGTCTCTTCGATCCGCGCGGGAGGCGCGAGGTGCAGCGCGTGTTGCTGCCCGAGTACACCGACTCGATCTGGCACGGTTATCTGCCCGACGCACGGCCCGGCCTTCTCTACGGATATCGCGTTTACGGACCGTACGATCCGGCCAACGGCCACCGATTCAACCATCACAAACTGCTGATCGATCCGTACGCAGTGATGCTCTTCGGCAGCCTGCAGTGGAGCGACGCGCAGTTTGGCTACCGGATCGGCTCGCCGCGCGCCGATCTCTCGTTCGACCGGCGCGACGATGCGGCCGGCGTCCCCAAGTGCGTGGTGGTCGACACGGCGTTCACGTGGGGCGGCGACCGGCTGCTGCACCTGCGCTGGCACGACCTCATCGTCTATGAGCTGCACGTCCGCGGCTTTACGATGAAGCATCCCGACGTGCCGCCGGCCATTCGCGGCACGTTCGCCGGCATGTCGTCGCCCGCAACGATCGAGTACCTGAAGCGCTTGGGCGTGACCGCCGTCGAGCTGCTGCCGGTCAACTACTTCATCGACGAGCGGCATCTCGTCGAACGCGGGCTGCGCAACTATTGGGGCTATAGCCCGCTGGCGTTCTTTGCGCCGCATCCGCGCTATTTCTCGGAGCCAAATCTGGGCGAGTTCAAGACGATGGTCGCGCGGCTGCACGACGCCGGTATCGAAGTGATTCTCGACGTCGTCTTCAACCATACGGCCGAAGGGAACCAGCTCGGCCCGACCCTGAGCTTTCGCGGCATCGACAACAAGTCGTACTATCACCTGGCGGCCGACGAACGTTATTACGTGGATTACACCGGCTGCGGCAACTCGCTCAATCTAGGGCATGCGCACGTGCTCAAGCTGGTGACCGACGCAATGCGTTATTGGGTACGCGACATGCACGTCGACGGCTTTCGCTTCGATCTGGCGGCCACGCTGGCGCGCAGCGACGGCGCCTTCAACGTGCACAGCAATTTCCTGGCGGCAATCGATCAGGATCCGGTACTCTCGCGCGCCAAGCTGATCGCCGAACCGTGGGACCTGGGGCCGGGCGGCTATCACGTCGGCGACTTTCCGGGCGGCTGGAGCGAATGGAACGATCGTTTTCGCGACGGCGTCCGGCGTTTTTGGCGCGGCGACGGCTCGATCTCCGACATGGCATCGCGGCTCACCGGTTCGAGCGATATCTTCGACCGGCGCGGGCGGCGCCCGCGGGCGAGCCTCAACTTCGTGACCGCGCACGACGGATTTACTTTGAGGGATTTGGTCTCGTACGACCACAAGCATAACGAGGCCAATCTCGACGAGAACCGCGACGGGACGAACGAAAACTACAGCTGGAACTGCGGCGCCGAGGGCGAGACCGACGACGCGCAGATTCTCTCGCTGCGCCGGCGCCAGCAACGCAACTACTTGGCGACGCTCCTTCTCTCGCAGGGCGTGCCGATGATGCTCGCCGGCGACGAACTCAACCGCACGCAGGACGGGAACAACAACGCCTACTGTCAGGATAACGAAATCAGTTGGCTCGATTGGTCGCTCGACGATCACGGCCTACTGCATTTCGTGCGGCGGCTTATCGCGTTGCGGCGGGCGCATCCGGTCTTTCGGCGTCCGCGTTTCTTCCGCGGCGTTGCGACCGACGCGTCGCCGCTCAAAGACATTACCTGGTTCGCGCCCGAGGGGCACGAGATGACGCAGGACGACTGGTACGATTCGAACCGGCGGGCGTTCGGCGCGCTGTTAGGCGGCGACGTCGGCGACCGGTTTATCAGCCTGCAGGGCTATCCCGAACTGGACGACAGCTTTCTCTTGATTCTCAACGCTAGTCACGAAACGATTGAGTTTACGCTGCCGGCGATTCCCGTAGTGCGCCGCTGGACGCATCTGATCGACACCGCGCGTCCGCGCCTCGCGCCGAATATGCCGATCGCGCCGGGCTCGCGGCTGTCGATTGCCGATCGCTCGCTCTCGCTCTTTGCCGGGCATCTCAACGAATGAACGAGAGTCTCGAACGGCTGGCCGCGCTGGCCGGCATCGAGCCGCGCTACTACGACTACTGGGGACGGCTCGTTCAGACGCCGGACTCCACGAAGCGTTCGTTGTTGGCGGCGATGGGTCACGAGGTTGCCGACGACGACTCGATTGCGGCGACACTGCACGAGCTCGAACGCGAGCAGCGCGAGCGCCGCTTGCCGCCGGTTGCGGTCGTCGAAGCCGGCGTTGCGCCGGAAGTTATTGCGGGCTTGGGTGGCGCGGCGTGGACGATCGCATTGGAAGACGGTGCTGCGTTTCGCGGGGCGCTGACGGAGTTGCCGCTGGGTTATCATCGTTTGACGGCGTCGGATTCCGGCCGCGAGTGGGCGTGCCGTTTGATCGTCGTACCCGGGCGGTGCTATCTGCCGCCGGCGATGCAGGACGGCCGGGTGTGGGCGCTCTCGACGCAGCTTTACGCGTTGCGCTCGGAGCGCAACTGGGGCATCGGGGATTTCAGCGACTTAGCGGCGTTCTCTGCACTTGCTGGTAAAGCCGGCGCGAGTGCAGTGGGTTTGAATCCCCTGCACGAGCTTTATCCGAGCAACCCCGTAAGTGCGAGTCCGTACAGTCCGTCGAGCCGGCTGTTCCTCAATGTTCTTTACATCGATGTTGATCGGGTGGCGGAGCTGGATTCATCGCCGGAGGTTCGGGCGTTCCTAGGCGGTGCGGAGTTTCGCACGCGGGCGGAGGCGTTGCGCGGTTCGTCGTTAGTGGATTACCGCGGCGTTGCGTCGTTAAAGCTCGAGGTTCTGGCGCGGCTGCATCGCTTCTTCCGGGCGAATCGCGAACGGGATCCGAATTCGCCGCGAGCGGCGGAGTTTGCGCGCTTCGTCGAGCGCGGCGGCGAAGCGCTGCGGCACCTTGCCGTGTACGAGGCGCTTTCGGAGTCTTTGCGCGCTGAGGATGCCTCGCATTATGGGTGGCAGTCGTGGCCGGCCGAGTTTCGGGCGCCGGATTCTTCCGCGGTTGGGGAGTTCGCGGATACGCATGCGGAGCGGGCGGAGTTTTTTCTTTACCTGCAGTGGGTAGCGGCACAGCAGCTGAACGAGGCCTTTGTTGCGGCTCGCGCGTGCGGCGTCGGGTTTTATCGGGACCTCGCGGTCGGCTCCGATTTGGGCGGAGCCGACACGTGGGGCGACCGCAGGGCGTTTATCACACAAGCCTCGCTCGGCGCGCCGGGCGACATGCATAACGACGCGGGGCAATTTTGGGGGCTCGCCCCGCTTTCGCCGCGCGGGTTGCGCGAGCAGGGCTACGCACCGTTGGCGGAGTTGCTGCGGGCGAACATGCGTTGCGCGTCCGTTCTGCGCATCGATCACGTGATGGCCTTGCAGCGCGCCTTCTGGATTCCGCAAGGGGCGAGCGCGCGAGAGGGTGCCTACGTGCGCTATCCGCTGGAGGAGATGCTCGGCGTCGTCGCACTGGAGAGCGTCCGTCAGCAGTGTGCGGTCGTCGGCGAAGACTTGGGAACGGTTCCAGAGGGTTTTCGCGAACGAATGCAAGCCGCGAACGTATTATCGTCGCGCGTGCTCTACTTTGAGCGCGATTGGAGCAATGGATCGTTTCTCGCGCCGGAACGCTACCCGCGCTTGGCGGCAGCGAGCGTCGGAACGCACGACCTGCCGACGCTTGCCGGTTGGTGGACGGGCGACCGCAGCGCCGGCGAAGATCGCGCACGCGACCGTTATCTTTTGGTGGATGCATTCGAACGCGCCTCGGAAGTCTGCGCTTCGGAGATGCCGGCGCTGTACGCTGCCGGCGTTACCGGCGATGCCGCCGTGGTGCCGGAGGTCGTTGACGACGCAACGCGCTTTCTGGCGAGCACGCCGTCGGCCTTGACGGTCGTCGCCATCGAGGACGTTTTGTCCGAGCGTGAAGCGGTCAACGTGCCAGGAACGGTGACCGAGCATCCGAACTGGCAACGCAAGCGCTCGTTGCCGCTGGAGGCGTTAGCCTCGGACGGGCGGCTCGCGCGCATCGGCCGCATCATCGAGGAGGCTCGTTCGCAGAACGTGCAGAGCGTAGGACGATGAAAGCCGTCGTGATGGCGGGCGGCGAGGGCTCGCGCCTAAGGCCGCTGACGTCGAGCCGGCCCAAGCCGCTGGTGCCGATTGCCAACAAACCGGTGATGCATCACATCGTCGATCTACTGCGACGCCACGGCATCACCGACATCGTCGCCACGCTGCACTATCTCGCCGACGAAATCGAGAACTATTTCGGCGACGGCTCGGAGATGGATTGCTCGATGGCGTACGTGGTCGAGGATACGCCGCTGGGAACGGCGGGCGCCGTGAAGCTGGCGGAGTCGCTGCTCGCGGAGGAACGGTTCGTCATCGTCTCGGGCGATGCGCTGACCGATATCGACATCGGCGCGCTGGTGGCGGCGCACGTCCGCAGCGGCGCGATGGCGACGATCGCGCTGCAGCGCGTCGCCAATCCGCTCGAGTTCGGCGTGGTGGTCACGGGCGAAGACGGCCGCATCACGCGATTTTTGGAGAAGCCGTCGTGGGGAGAGATTTTCTCCGACACCATCAACACCGGGATTTACGTGCTCGAGCCCCAGGTTTTTGAGTACATGGAGAGCGGTAAGGCGTACGATTTTTCGCGCGATATTTTTCCGGCGATGATGCGGGATAGGCGGCCGATTTTTGGGCACGTGGTTGACGGGTACTGGAGCGATATCGGCAACCTGCAGCAGTACATGCAGGCCAACTACGATGCGCTGTCGCGCGCCGTGCACGTTGATATTCCAGGGACGGAGATTCGCCCGGGCGTGTGGGCGGCGGAGAACGTGCGCATCTCGCCCGATGCCCACGTCCACGGGCCGGTCTGTTTGGGGCGCAACGTGACGGTCGAGGCCGGCGCGGTGGTCGAGGAGCTCACGTCGCTGGGCGCGTCGTCGATCGTGGCGGCGAACGCGCGGGTGCATCGTACGATTGGTTGGGAGGACGTATACGTCGGCGAGGGCGCGTCGCTGACGGGATGCACGCTGGCCGATCGCGTGATCGTAAAGGATCGCGTAACGATTATGGAGGGCGCCGTCATCGGGCGCGGCTCGACGCTCGGGAGCGGAGCCACGGTGCCGGCGAACATCAAGTTGTGGCCGGATAAGTCGGTGGCGTCGGGTTCGATCGTTTCGATGTCGCTGATCTATGGGATTAAATGGCCGGGGTCGCTGTTTGGTGCCGACGGCGTTAGCGGGCTGGCGAATATCGAGATTACGCCGGAGTTTGCGCTGAAGCTAGGGCAGGCGTTGGGGTCGATTTTGCGGCCGGGGCAGGTGGTGATGACGAGCCGCGACGCGCATCCGGCGTCGCGGTTAACGAACCGGTGTATTATTTCGGGATTGCTTGCGGTGGGGGCGGACGTGCGGGACTTGCGCGAGACGCCGGTGCCGGTTTCGCGCTATGCGGTGCGGATGTCGGGCGATGCGGGCGTGCATACTGCTATCTCGCCGCACTACCCCGATCAGCTGCTGCTTGAGTTCTTCGACTCGCACGGCCTGACCGTGGACAAGAATACCGAGAGGAAGATCGAGAACATCTTCTTCCGCGAGGATTTCCGGCGGACGCCGATGGAGAGCGTTGGGCATCTCAACTTCCCCGAGCGGGTCGTTGAGGCGTATAGCAGCGGCTTTTTGGAAGCACTCGAGCCGACGGCGATCTCGTCGGCGAACATGCGGGTGGTTATTGACTACGCGCACGGGAACGCGTCGCTGATTCTGCCGCGGATTCTGAGTAACTTGGGCGTGGAGATGATTGCGCTCAACGCGTTTTTCGATAATGCAAAGGTGCTGGCGTTTGGGAAGAATCGGCCGCGGCATTTGGAGCAGTTGGGGAATGTGACGACGTCGCTGGGTGCGGGGTTGGGGATTCTGCTCGATCAGCGCGGAGAGTCGTTGGCGTTGGTGGACGACCGCGGGCGGGTGATTGAGGGGAGCAAGTTGTTGGCGCTGCTGACGGCGTTGGTGGCGAGCCAGGTTCCTGGTGCGCGGATTGCGGTGCCGGTGATGGCGCCGAGCGCGATCGAGCGGGTGGCCGAGCTGCACGGCGCGACGGTTTTGCGGACGCGGACGGATCGGAGGTCGCTAATGGCGTTGGCGGCGCAGGAGGGTTCGTCGATTGCGTTTGCCGGCGGGGCAAACTTTGAGTTGATGTTCCCCGAGTTTGCGCCGGCGTTCGATTCGCTGTATGGCGCGGCGAAGATTATGGAGTTGATTGCGAAGCAGGGGCGGCCGTTGAGTGAGATCGTGGATGAGTTGCCGCCGTCGTATCTCGCGTCACGACGCGATCAATGCCCGTGGGAGCGTAAGGGGCAGATCATGCGGCAGCTGCTGGCGGAAACCGATGGCCAAGAAGTTGAGCTCACAGATGGGATTCGCGTAGGGCGGGAGGGCGGCTGGGTTCTCGTGCTGCCCGATGCGAGCGATCCGCTGTTCAACGTCTGGGCTGAGGGACGCTCAGACGAAGAAGCTAATCGCTATGCTGACGAGATCGCCGTGCGAATCGGGGAACTCGCGCTCGGTTAGGAGTCGCAGTTCGCGTCTTCCTTACGAACCCCAGTGCTGGACGGACTCGCTGGAAGGAAGCCCGAGCTCGGCGCAAATCCACGATGCCGCTTTGGCACGGGTCATCGCGCCTGCCGGCCACGGGAGTTGCCGGCCGGCGTGACTGTTGACGGCATCTTTTTCGCTTTGCGAGATGATGGCCGTTGGGCGAAAATGCAGGCTCGTCGAATCGATGAGGTAGCCTCGCACCCCGAGCAGGTGTGCCGCGGCAAACGTCTGCGGGTCGCTCGTGTAGTCGAGGTCGTCCCACCAAAAGATTGGAACGCCTTGTTCGAGTAACCTGAGCTGCAGTGCGGCGACTCGCGACGCGTTGCCGTGCGCTTCAGCGGGGCGAACGTTCTGCCCGACGCAGTAAGCCGCCAGTATGCCGGCGGCCTCGCCGATCGCCCACTCTCCGGGATGTACGCGGTAAGCACCGCTCGTGAGGTGAGTTCCGCCAATGTTCTTGCACGCTGCGATGAGGTTCGTTGCGTCGGACGGAATTAGGCTTCCCAGCGGAATCTGAAATGGACGAACGCCGCCGACCGAAACCCACGGCGTTCCGGGCGGGCCATAACATTGATGGATGTCGACGCCGTACATCGAGACGCCGCACGAGTCGGAGAAGTTTACGGGAGCGCGAGCGCCGGGCGTGCTCGTATCCGCGACGGCGATGTGCTGCTCGAGAAGGCGTACCAACGGTTTCGAAATGCGCCGCGACTCACGAATGTAGGCTTGGGGCGCGGTACCGTCGGCGCGGCCGAATATATCTTGACGAGCCGCTAGGTTTGGGTAGCCGGTTCCGCTGCCGTCATCCCGCGGTGCCTCCGTTTGCAGCCAGTAGAGGTAGGCGATCGAGGCTGCCCGGGCATCTTCTACGATCGCGGCATCTTTCGCGGAATCGCCGGTGGGAATGACGGCGGCTTGATAGTCGTTGCAGCCGACATTCAGGACGCTGCGATCGGTTTGGTAGTTGGGATCGGTGAAATTGCTGTGGTCGATGTACTGACGGTAGTTGAAGAGCGTCTCCCATCCCGGGTTTGGGGAGTGCGCCGAACTGAAGACGCCGCCGATCATTCCGTTGCGCTCGTTATAAACGTGGAAGGCTTGGGATTGGATCAGTTCCGGCGTGTAGTTTGGGGGCTTGGGGATCGTGTGACTCTCACCGTCGGGGCGATGCTCCACGGCGATCGAGACGGTGATGGGTTGGATGTGATTGGGAGCTGCAACGGCTTCGGCGTGCGGTTCTTCGGTGTCGCTTTTTGCTTCTGCGCCGATGAACCACGCGACGCCGCACATCGGTAGGAGTTCGCCGAGGTCGGTCGCGTCGAGGAAGATTGTCGCCGAAACGGTATCTCCCGAATCGAGCTGGAGCGATTGAATGGTTCCGTTGGAGATGTTCGCCGAACTCACTTTGGTATTAAGGATCAGCGTTACGACGTCCCCGGCATCTTTAAGGAGCTGGCGCAGAACGGTTTCGGCGACGTTGCAGTCGGCCGAAAACGGATGGCCGGGACTTGCGAATCCGGGATTGAAGTCGGGCCGGCTGCCGTTCGCGCCCACCTTCGTATAGCTACGGTACCAGCCGCGAATATCGTTCTTCAGTACTTGGTATGACTTCGTGCTGCCGTACGTTTTGGGCGAAAGAAGGTGAGCCGACTCATCCCAGCGGGTTAGGCCCTGAGCCGTAGCCTGGCCGCCGACGTTACCGCTCGCCTCTACGAGCACGACCCGCTTGCCATAACGAGCCGCAGCGAGTGTTGCGGCTACTCCCCCGAAGCTTGCGCCAACGATGGCGATGTCATACTCCACAGCTGCTCCTGCTCTTAGCGGCCGCTAGCATCGCGATTGAGGAATCGCAAAGGCAAGCCGACGGTACGGGACAGATATGGTTGAATGGACTCCGGCTAATCCCTATCTAAGCTGTCGCGTGAGGGTCAGGTTACCGCAGGCGGCCACTTCGTCTTGAGAATGACACTTAACGCGCGACGAAGTTCGGGTCGATGGCCGAGGCGACGACGGCGTTGAACGTCGAGAACGGGCAGTCGTAGCCGGGGCAGCCGGGGACGTAAACCGGCACGCGCTCCGGGTTTTCGCCGTGGACGGCGCGCATGGCGTCGAGGGTTTGTACGGCGTAGTAGGTTCGTACGAAGGGCTCGCCGCCGCCCTGGTGGAGTTCGAAAACGAGCGCGCCGCCTGGAGGCGTGTCGTTGCGTTGATCGCCCTTCACCAGCCACCCGAGGCCGAACATCGTCGAGAGTTCGGCGAGCTGCGTGTCGTGGCCGGAGAGGAAGACGAACCGCGCGCCGGCGGGGAACTTCGCCCCGGCGACAGGTTTGCCGGTCGCGCCTTGTTCGAGCCCGCGCTGGATTTGTGCCATGATGTTTGAGGAATGGGCGCGCGCGGCGTAGCGGTTGTGCTCGAGCTCCTTGCCGATCTGGTGGAGCTGTAGCAGTTGGATTAGCGTTGCGTGGTTGACGCGGCCCCAACCAACGTTCGGGTGGCCGTCGACGTATTCCAGCAGCAGATTTTCGGCGACGTCGCCGGCCATGTCGAGGCCGCCGTTGATGCCGGCGAGTCCGCCGTCGCCGTCGTTGGCGATCGTTGTGGGGACGGCGGAGATTTGCTTGCAGCGCGCGGCGGTGGTGCAGCCGACTACGCGCTCCATCGTGGTGAAGGCGGCGCCGTAGGCTTGCGTGATCGCGTCGAGGTTTCCGCCGACGGCGCCGAGGACTGAGGCGGTTGATTCGCTTTTACTTACGGTACCGACGCCGGGGAGCGGGTCGAAGAGCGGGTCGGGGTCGGCAGGAGCGTGGCCGACCCCGATGCTGCAGTTAGGAGCAAAGCCTTGTGCGATCGCGGAGCCGGTGTCTTTGGTGCGTTCGTCGACATCGGCCCAGATGTAGACGGAGCCGGCGGCTGGGCAGCCGGTGCCGAATCCCAGGGCGGTGCCGTACCAGTGGCGATATGCTGCACCGAACTGCTTCATGAGAGTCGCGCCGTGGGGTGTGAGGTAGCCGGGCTTTATTCCCGACCACGTCGGCCACGGTTGTGCAGCGTACGCATTGAGTTCCGAGGGATGCGTTGGCGAGCGAACCCCGTGGCGGCTCATCACCACGACCATCAACAGACGTGATTGGTCGGTCGGCGCGGCTGAGGCGATCGGGGTGCTGCTGACGGCGAGCAACAACAACAATACTAAGGCGAGCGGCTTCCACATGCGGCCATTATAAGCGAAGGTGGATGATTTCAATATGAAACGTGGTCTCGTTGTCACCCTTCGACAGGCTCAGGGTGACAACGGCTCGCCGGTCCTTCGACTCCGCGCGCTACGCGCGCTCGCTCAGGATGACAAATTAGATTCCAACCTTCACGGTGAACCAGTATTGCCTAAATGGGAGGCCGTATTGTTCGCTGCTTTGTTGGATTGCACTGGTGGCGCCGCCTTGGGCTGCTAGGCCGAAGTAGTTTTGCGGCTGGTAGACGCCGTCGCCGATGAGGCCGTAGTGCTGAGCCGCACTATTGAAGAGGTTGTAGACGCCCATCGCAATTGTGACGCGATCGGTCGATTTTGAGAGGCTGGCGTTGGCAAACCAGAAGGGATTGCGATTCCAGGAGTTGTCACTCCCGATGTACGTGGAGTCGAGGCGCGCGCTTAGGCCGTTGTTATCCTGATAGGCCAGACCCATCGTCCCTTGACGCAGCGGAATGCCGTAGATTTGACTGCCATCCAATAAGCCCGTGTTGGCGATCAGAATGTCGGTCGGGATCCCCAAATACGCCGCCGACTGAACGTCGAACGATGCGTTGAACGTAACGTTCTTAACGATGCCCGCGTTGGCCGACAGCACAATTCCACGATAGCGCGCCGACGAGGCATTAAAGGTCGTGGCAAAGGCGAGATTATGCACGGTTGGATTCAGACCCGGGCACGAGTCGAGCCGCGTCAGCGCCTTGTTGATGTAATCTTGCGGCACCGTGATCCCCGGGAACCCGACGATCGACACGTTGCCGGCAAGCAACGCCTGACTTTCGTACGACTGATACACGTCGGCCTGAATGTTGGTCGTGGCGTTGAAGCGGTGACCGTAAGCCAGTTCGAGATCCCCCGCCGTCTCAGGCTCCAACCCAGGATTGGCCGTCGAGGCGATCGGCACCAACGCACCCGAGCCGCTCGTCGCCGGCGGACAGTTCAAACTCGAGGGCGCACCGTAGATCGGTGGGGCGAAGGCAATCAGCGACGGGTCGGGCTCGCTATACGATCGGCCACCCGTTATGCGAATCACGTCGTGCGGATCGGGCCGGTACACGATAGAGACCCGCGGGTCAAAGTGCGTCGAAGACGTGTCGAGCGAGCGCTGGAGCCAGAAACTTCCAAATGCCTGCAGCTTGTCGTTAGGCGTCCACGTATCCCGAACAAAGTAGCTCGCCGTCGCCAAATACAGCGGCGGATTCGTCCCAAACGTGTTGTACGTCGTACCGTTGGCCAGCGAGTAAGGAAACTGCCCGTTGGTATTCGATTGATGCAGCCACGTATAACCGAAGCCGAAGTCGTGCTTCGACATCGCGAAATCGTCGCTCAGCAGGTAGCCGCGGTTGCTGTAGAGATTGAGGAAGTTGGGACCCGGCCCGTACGGGCCGATCGCGGCGCCGGGACCTTTTTGCGCGTTGTAGTTATAGGAGTCGACGAAACCTTCCACCGTGATCGTTCCGGCGCCGAGCTGCTGCATCGCGCGAGCATCGTAGTCTTGGTTGCCCAGCGTGCGCCAGCGGTCGATGCTGCCCCCGAACGGCCCATAAAAGTTCACCGCATATTGCTGGGCGTTCATGCAGGTGTACCCCTGCGGGTTATCCACCAGCACCGCAATCGAATCGTGGCACGATTTCGGCTTACCGTTGACGAGGATGGTGTTGAGCCCTTTCTTGGTGCCCTTGATCGCGGCGATCTCTTGCTGCGCGCCGTATAGTACGTAGGGATAGGTCTCGTAGTCGTTGTCGCCTTCGCCGGTCGAGTTCGACCAGTCGTTGGCGGCATACGACGTGAACTGCAGCGACGTCTTGGGCGAGAAGTTATAGACGAGCTTGCCGACCCAGTTGTACTGCACGTAGCCGCCGCTCACCGGATAGTAGTTCACCAGATTAAAGGCGTTGGCGTGCGTGAGATCCGGCGGCGGCGCGTCCGACTTATAAGCCGGGTTGACCACGCTGGTCTGCAGCAGCGCCGTTTGCTGGATGAAGCCGCCCGGAAAGTTTCCGGTCGTGCCCTGCACGCCCCAGGAGATCGCATAACCGAGCTTGCCGAGCGTGCCTGTTCCTTGCACGCCGGTCATCGCCTTATTATTGTTGCCCACGCCCTGCTCGATGGCGAAGTGGTTGCCTTGCGTGGGATTGATCGTGAGAAAGTTGACCGCGCCGGCGATGGTCGTCGTTCCGAAGAGCCCGGTCGCGCCCGAGCCGAAGACCACGTCGGCTCCGCTCAAGCCCCAGAACGGCGAGACGTTATAGTTGTAACCCCCGCCGAAGGCGCCGATCGGTCCGATCGGATGTCCGTCGAGCAGCGTCGCCGTCTCGGTCGGATCGTAGCCGCGAATTGACAGCGACATATCGTCGCCGACCGAGGAGCTGGTGGACGTGATTACTCCCGGCACGGTGGTCAGCACGTCACCCAAGCGCTGGAAGCCCTCGCTTTGAATGACGTTTGCGTCCACGTGCGTGTTGATCGTTGCCGTAGTCTGCAGCGCCGTCCGGGCGCCGGTGACCACGTAGCCGATCTGCTTGAGGCCCTGGCGCTGGCGGCTGATCGCGGTTTGAAACGAGACTTCGGGCGCCTCCGTCGTCACCAGAAGATCGGGCGACACACGCGTCGTTTCGTATCCCGAAGCGCGTATGATGACAACGTATGTTCCCGGCGCCTGACCGGTCACGCGGAACGTGCCGTTGGCATCGGTGTGTGCCGTTGCAGTGCGAACTCCGCTGCGAGTGAGCTCGACCTCGGCGCCGGGAACGGGCAGGCCCCCTTGGGTATCGAGAATCCGTCCGGAAATCGTCGTGCCGGGATCGCCGGCGGCGCTTGCAGGCAGGACGTTACGGAACGTCGTTGCTACAGAGAGTACCAGGAGTAACGCGTACGCGTTCTTGGTGACTTTCATAACGACGACAATGGGACTCCAATCTTATGCTTGAATTATGCTGGGTTTAAGTAGCGACATAAGATGTACTTCATAATCGATTCAGGTAGGAAGCGTAAAATTCTGCGGTGCTTTTGATGCTGGCTACGGTGCGCCGAATGATGCTGCGAATCGCGGCAATTGGTGCCGCCGTAGCACTCGCTCCGCAAGTGGGATTCGCGGGTCAAAATGACGACGTCGCGTCGCTCCGTAATCGAATCCACCACGTCTTCATAATCTATCAAGAGAATCACTCGTACGATAATTACTTCGGGACCTATCCGGAATCGGAGAATCTCGCCACGCCGCTGGCACAGAGCCATGGCTTCAGGCAGTTCGACCCGATCGGCAAGCAGTGGATCACACCGTTTCGAATCGCCGATCCCGACACCGAATCGCCGTCGCAGTCGCGGACGGTCATCGCCGACAAGATGGCAGGCGGTAAGATGGACGCTTTTGTCTCGACCCAGGAGCAGCTCTCGGCCAAGCGCTTCGATCCGGCGGCGGCTCGCGACGTCGGCCTACTGACGATGTCGCATTACGACTGCGACACGATTCCCTTCATTTGGAAATACGCGCACACGTTCGCGCTCTACGACCATATGTTCACCGCGATGGCCGGTCCCTCGACGCCGGCGGCGATCGCGCTCATCGCCGGACAAGCCGGTCAAAGCCAACTGGCGCGCAATCCGAACGAAGCGCTTGCGCCCGACGACCGCGGCGCGGGCGTCCCCGTCGCCAACGATCTCGACCCGGCCTACGGCCCGTACTCCGAAAACGGCAAGAAATACCAGATTCCGCAGCGCTACGCGACGCTGATGCTGATGCTGGCGGGCAGCAACGCATCGCAAGCATCGGCCGAGACGCAAGGCGTCGCCGGCGATCTCGCGGCAACGGCATCGAGCGGGCGCGCGCCGGTACCGTGGGGTTGGTATCAAGAAGGCTACGTTTCGCCGAAGAGCGCGCTGCCGGGTTACGAAACGCACCACAATCCAGTGCAATACTTCGGATACCTGCGGCAAAACGACGTCTTCTGGCAGAACGTGCACGACCTTAATGCCATACAGACCGCGCTGCGCACAAACGCGCTACCCGATCGCGGCATCTTCTATATCAAGGGCGGCTCGATCAACGGTTTCGGTTGGAAGCCGGCCAATCGCGATGCCTACGTGCAGGCGCACTATCGCGGCGACGACGACCATCCGGGTCCGGGCGATACCGACGCGCAGGTCGGCGAAGCCTTCGTCGCCACCTTCGTCAACGCGATCGCGCATAGCCGCTATTGGAACGACTCGGCGATCGTCCTGACGTGGGACGATCCCGGCGGCTACTACGATCACGTGCCGCCGCCGCAGTTCGAGAAGTGCCCCGACGGGCAGCCGTGCGGCGACGGGCCGCGCGTGCCGTTCATCGTGATCTCGCCCTACGCGCGCAGCGGCGCCGTCGTTCACGATGCCGGCGATCAGACGTCAATCCTCAAGTTCGCCGAGAGCCTCTTCGACCTGCCGGCCCTGGCCTCGCTGCCCGACGAACGGCCCTATCTTCCGCAGGGTCCGCGCGACGCCAACCCGATGGTGACCGACCTTCTCGGCGCCTTCGATCCGGCACGGCTGAGCGGAAGCGCGGCACCGATCGCCGCGGCGCAGGCCGAAATCCCCGAAACGCTGGTTAATCGCTTTCCGGCGGCGATGAACTGTCGTTCGCTGGGCATCGTGCCCGCATCGCTTCCCAACGCCCCGTCAACGCCGCCGCCGAACTTCAATCCACGCCCGCACCGCCCCAACCCCAACGACTGAGGTATAAATAGAGCATGCCGATCGTCGCCTCGCCCGCCGAGCGCGTCCCCATCTTTAGCGGCTTCGACTACGTGACCATCGACGAAGCCCGCCACCGCGTCTATGCGGCGCACACCGTATAGCCGAAGGCTGCTGGTCGTCGATTCAAATAGCGGCAAGGTCGTCGCGCAGGTTAACGTTGGTCCGATGCACGGCTCGGCCGTCGATCCGGAGACCGGCAACGTCTTTACCGGAAACGGCACCGATCAGACCGTCTCCAAGGTTGACGGTACGACGCTCAAAGTAACCGCCACGGCAGACGTGACTGGAAACGTCGACGCCATTGCCTACGATCCGTTGCACCGCCGCATCTATGCCGACCAGGACGGCGGCGGCTCGGTCTACGTGATCGACGCCGCAACGATGAAGACGATCGCGACGTTGACGATGCCCACGCCCGATCTGGAGTCGCTGGCCGTCGATCCGGCGACCGGAATCGTCTATCAGAATCTTTCGACCGGCGGCGGTTTCGCGATCATCGACCCGACGTCGCTGAAGGTCGTCAAAGTCGTCACCACGCCGCAACTCCAGAAAAATCATCCGCTGATTTTTTCGCGCGCTGCCAACCAGGTCGTCACCGGCGGCACCAACGGCATGATCTCGGCATATACTCCTGGCGGCGAACACGTGGGCGACGCTGCGGTGCAGGAGCACATCGATCAGTGCAGCACCGGTTCGCAAGGAAAGCTCGTTGCCTGCGCGGGGCGCGGCATCGTTACCGTCGTCGCGCTCGCAAGCGGAGCCGCTCCGCGCGTCGTCGGACGGCTCGACACGGGGCATACCGGCGTCCACACGGTCGGCATTGACGAGAGCACCGGGGACATTTGGATCGTCTACGCCGACGAAAACGGCGATTGGGTGCAACGCTTGAAATGGAATCCGTAAGCTTACGTGCGCGTTTTAGTCGTTGAAGACGACGCTCCGCTGCGGGCACTTCTGCAGCGCGGGCTCTCGGAAGACGGCTACGTCGTCGACGCGCTGGCCGACGGGCGCGAATGCCAAGAGTATCTTGCGGCCGGCCACTACGACGCCATGGTGCTCGATCTCAATCTTCCCGGCGAAGACGGTTTCTCGATTCTACGGCGCGTGCGGCAACGCGGGGATCGCGTTCCGGTGCTCGTTCTCACGGCACGCGATGCTGCCGCAGACGTGGTGGCCGGACTCGACGCCGGCGCAGACGACTATCTGCGAAAACCATTTGCCTTCGACGAGCTCGAAGCACGGCTGCGTTCGCTGGCTCGCCGGCCGCCGAGCTGGATCGACAACGTCATGCAGTTCGGGGACCTCGTTTTTGATTCCGAAACGCGCCAAGCGCGTCGCGGCGAACGCGATCTGCAGCTGACTGCCAAGGAGAGTCTTTTTCTCGAACTGCTGTTGCGAAACGCCGGCCGGACGGTGACGCGGCGAATGCTCGAAGAGCGGATCTGGGACGCGCAGAGCGACCATATCTCCAACGTCCTCGACGTCTACGCCGGACGACTGCGCAAGAAGCTGAGCCCCAACGGCGAGCCGCAGTTGCTCCATACACTGCGCGGACTCGGTTACCAGTTGCGGCTGCCGTGAGCATCCGCACTCGGTTCACCGTAACCGTCGCCGCCATCGTGGCCGTTACCGTCGTGCTCTTTGCCACGTTCTCTATCGTCGTGCTGGATCGTACGCTGCGCGCCGACTTCGCGGGACGTTTGCGCGCTACGGCGCAAACGATCGCCACTATCGTCGACGTGCACGGCGAGCGCGTCTCGCTCGATCCCTCCGACGTACGCACGCTGGCGCCGGTCCATGCCGGTCTGCCCTTTGCCGTCTACGACGCGGCGGGAAACAAGATCGCCGGCGACGCGGCGCCGACCGGCGCGCAAGCGCGCGGCATTGCGATGGCAAGCGTCCCGGTGTTGCGAGACGACCGGCACTTCGGAACCGTTACGGTGTGGCAATCGAGTCAATGGATCGACGAGTTCGACCGAAAGGCGGCGCTGGTAAGTCTGGCCGCCGGTCTGGTGCTGATCTCCCTGGGAATCGTCGCCTCGCGGCGCGTCGCCGGACGCGTGCTCGCGCCGGCGGCCGACATCGCGGCGCTGGCCGAACGAATCGAGGGCTACGACCTTTCGCAACGCTTGCGCCACGACGGCCGCGACGAGCTCGGACGGCTCTGCGCTTCGTTCGATCGCATGCTCGACCGTTTGCAATCGGCCTTCGCGCGCGAACGCCGCTTTGTCGCCGATGCGTCGCACGAGCTGCGCGCGCCGCTTGCCGTACTGCGCGCCGAAACCGAGCTCGCCTTACGCCGCGACCGCGATGAGGTCGAGTACCGGCGCGCCTTGGAGTCGATCGCTCGGCGAAGCCGCGCGCCTGGAGGAGCTCGTTGACGAGCTGCTCGCCGCCTCGCGCGCCGAAGTCGACGCCCGCGAGCAGGAGCAGCTCGATACCGGCGCCCTGCTGCGAAGCTTGAAAGAACGGGTGCGGCCCGCAGCGGCTACGCGCGGCATGGACGTGCGAGTCGAGACGGTTGGCGACCCGGTGGCGCACGGAAATCGCGCCACCCTCGAACGCGCGCTGCTGGCCGTGGTGCACAACGCCATCACGTACGGCCGCAACGACGGAACGGTCACGCTCAGCGCGGCTCGCGATCGCGACGCGGTGCGCATCGAGGTCGCCGACGACGGCCCCGGCTTTACGCCGGAGGGCCTCGCTCACGCGACCGAACGCTTCTGGCGCGGCGACGCCTCGCATCCGCGCGGCGGAACGGGATTGGGTCTCTCGATCGCGCGAGTTATCGTGGAAGCCAATCGCGGCAGAATGCATTTGGCGAACGCCGCTGCGGGCGGAGCGGTGGTAACGATCGACCTGGCGGCATCGGGTCTGGAATAGCGGCGCGGTTAACCGCCTCGTATGCGATAGCGCACGTGGATTACTCCGGTGCCAAAACGGCGCGTCTCAAGGAGTTCGAGATTCCGTCGTAAGGCGGCTGGGAATGCCGGCTTTCCGCCGCCGACGATCACCGGGTTGAGGAACAGGTGACATTCGTCGACGAGATCGGCTTCGAGCGCAAGCCCCGCAAGCTCGGCGCCGCCAATCTCGATGTCGTGCTCCGATTCCCGCTTGAGCTTCCGAACAGCCTCGAGGTCGAAGTCCCGCTCGACACGCGTGTTGCGTGTCGTAGCGCCTGTCAGCGTTCGTGAAAATACGATCTTCTCGGCCTTCTGCCAGACGCGTGCGAAGTCGCGGTGCTCGGGCGGATAGCCGTCCACCGGCTCATCCCAGTAGGCCATCGTCTCGTAGAGTCGCCGCCCATAGAGATAGGTTCCGATCGGCCGCAACAACTCAGTGATGAACGCGTGTACCGGATCGGGGGGGACGCCCCAATCGAAGGCACCGGTTTCGTCCTCTATGTAACCGTCGAGCGACGTATTGGTGATGTAAATTAACTTCGCCATAGTGACCTCCTCCGCGTCGTCGCGTAGACTCTCGCTAGGCCGCACTTGAAGGTGATGCGCTCGCTCAGGTGCTCGGCGACGCGCCTGCCCTTCGACTACGCGCCTACGGCGCTTCGCTCAGGATGACAAGTTTCGACGGGCCAGTCAATTGCAGTACTCGTCGGCCAGGTGTACTCGTGCGCTGTCGCTATGCCGGCGGCGCGGATGCGGGTTGCCAGCGACTGGGTCGGCTGCGAGTTGGTCGAGATATGCGGCGAGTTCGCGCGGATCGCCGGTGTCGCAGGCGATTGCGTTTTCGAAGGGGCGGACGTAATCTTCGCCGGTCGAGCCGGTGACGGCGAGGCCGCCGGCGGCCATGACCTCGAGGCCGACTAAACCGAACGGCTCGCGACCGCTGTTGGCCAAGACGGCGTCGGCGACGTTGTAGAGCGCCAGCGAGCGCCTCTTCGGGAACGAAGCTGCGCACGTTGACGATCGGGCCGCGCGCCGCACCGAGCGCCGCAATCATTGCTTCGGGCGCGCGCGATGCAACTGTAACGTCCTCGACGGCAGCGCCCAGTTCGCGAGCGCGCGCAAAGATTTGGTCGCCGTACGGCTCGCGGCCGCCACGGACGATCAGCATCGCTTCCGGTTGTCTCGCGCGCAGCAGAGCAAAGGCTTCAATCGCCTGCATCCATCGCTTGTCTTCGTCGAAGCGTCCGATCTTGATCAACAGCGGCCGCCGCGTAAGAGCCGCTTCGGCCAGCTTTATCAGCGAGCTCGATGCGCCGTCGAGGAGCCGCTCGGGGATGCCGTTGGGAATCACCAGCGGCTCGACTCCGCAGCGCTCGAGCTCGAAGCGCATGTAGCGACTGACGGTAGAGATCGTTGCGGCGCGCTGCAGCGCGTTCCAGTCGATGCTGTAAAAACCGTAGGTGTTATTGGCGTTCCAAAGCAGGCTTACGCGATCGCGAAGACCGGATTCGCGCAGCCGCCGATCGAGTGCGATTGCGGCGCGAGCCGTTTGCCAGTCTTCCGCGATTACGAGCACGGCTTCGCCGCGCTCGGCAGCCGGCGCCACGATGCTCTCGACGACGAAGGGCGGGACGCTCGAAGTAAAGTCGTTGGCTTTCTCCCATTCCCCGTCGTAAACGCCGTCCGGATGGTAGGCCGAGATCCATTGCCCCCAGCGCAGGTACTGTAGGTGGGGAGATCGGCGCTCGACCGGTTCCCTTGCGGGGTCGCCGATAAAAAGCAGCGAAGTAGTGATGCCCCCCTCACTCAATGCAAGGCTCATCTCGGTAACTCGCGTGCCGAGACCGCCGACCATCGAGTACGGGTCGGGACCTTCGAAGGAAAGGATGACAACGTTCGGCGGGAGTCCGCGCATGCGTCGCTCTTGGCAGCGCGTCTGCAATCTCCCGCATGCGGGTACATAGTTAACGATGCGGCTGGGTCGATGCGCCGTAGCAGGCGGCGCCGTGGCTGGAATTCTCCTCATCTCTGCTCCGCTCGGGGCGAGCGACGCAGTGGCCAGCGCGCCGCCGTATACCTTCCACATGGACGTCACGATGGCGATGCGTCACTTTCCGTGGCTGCACTTCAAAATGCAAGGCACCGGCGCTTACGAGCCGGGAGTGAGCTACGCCGTTCACTTTACGTCCGTGCCGTGGTTCATGCCCAAGCAGAACGACGATATCGATCTCTCGATGCTCGATCCAACGCTCTGGCCGAGGCATTTTACCTTCCAAGAGACGGGCCACCTCAACGGCGAGACGTGCTTCGACCTTCGTCCGATCGACGATCCATCGCTGGAAGACGCGCGCGTCACCGTCGGGCCGCGCGGGCGGGCTCGTCACGCCGTGATGACCTATAAGGACGGCACGCACATAACGATGGACGTCAGCGTGAGCGAGTTCGACGGCTTTCTTCTCCCGTCAACGCTCACGGCCGATATTGATAAGCCGCACATGCCGCTTTCGGCCAACGCCGCTTTCAACGATTACGACTTTACCGTCGCGCGCCAATCGCCGGCCGTGCCGTGAGCGAGCTGGCAGCTAAGGCCTGCATTCCCTGTCGCGGCGGCGTGCCGCCGTTGCGCGACGACGAGATCGCGCCGCTCTTGGCGCAGCTCTCGCCGGGCTGGCGCGTCGTCGAGCGAAACGATCCGAAGAAAGGCGCCGTGAAGTATCTCACCCGCACGTACAGCTTCGGCGATTTCGCGCAAGCGATGCGGGCGGCGCAGCGGATCGGCGAGATGGCCGAAGAGCAGCAGCACCATCCCGATTTGCTCGTCGCGTGGGGGCGTTTGGGCGTCGAGGTGTGGACGCACAAGATCGGCGGCCTTACCGAGAGCGATTTTATCTTTGCGGCTAAGTGCGACGCCCTGATCGGGGCTCAGTAGCTTCTTCTTCGGCGCGCTTCGACTCGCTGCGCTCGCTCAGCGCTTACCGCGCGCGCGTCCTTCGTCCTTCGACTCCGCCGCTTCGCGGCTCCGCTCAGGATGACAGCGCTTCGCGGCTCCGCTCAGGATGACAGCGTTAGCCGGCTTTGCGTAGGGCGGCGATTAATGCGGAGCGCGAATGTACGCCGAAGGCGAGACGAACGCGAGCGGCGTGGTTCTTTACCGTTTCGGGCGAGATCTGCAACTCGATGGCGATCTGCTTGTCGGGCAAACCCTCGCAGATGAGCTCGAAGACGCGGCGTTGCGCCGGCGTGAGCCGCGAGAGCCGCGAGTCAAATCCGACCGCCTTGCGATTAATCTCTCGCGCGACGGAGCTTTCCCCAAACTCTTCGACCGCTTCGCCGGCACGCTGCAGCCAGATGTGGTCGCGCGTAATTGCGTTGAGACGCAAGGCCGAGGCGGCGGCGCGCCAAGCATACCCGATCGGCATGAACGTCCGGTAGGCGTCCTCCAGCAAAGCCGCGGCGGCGGTCTTGTCACCGGCGGCGGCGAGCACGGCGCCGCGCGCGTATTCCTCCATTGCGGTGAAACGCCGGTCGCGCGCAAAAGCGAGCCACGGCGAGAGCGTCACCGGAATCGCGTCGTAGACCTTCAGCAGTTGTTGGGCTTGTGCGGCATCGCGGTCGGCAACGAGCTCCATCAAGTTGAGCATCGCAACGCGCTCTTCGCCGGGCGACTCCCAGTGCGTCTTGAGCGCGCAGGCGACAGCGTGATCCAACAAAGCGGCGGCGCTGGCGCTCTCACCGGCCATTCGCGCTAGGTAGGCCTGATCGGCATAGCACGCCGTAACCCACATCGGTGAGGGCGCGATGTCGTGGGCGACGTAGGCATAGTGGAGTGCCTGTTGATGCGAACCGCGCAATGCGCAGGCCCATGCCAGGCCGCGCATCGTCAGGAAACGCTCGCGTCCGAGGTCGGGCGTCCAGGCAATCGACTCGGCGGTTTGCAGCGCACACTCGAAAGCTTCGGGAGCGGCGATCTCGCGCACCAGGTGCACGAGCGCGCGCGTCGCTGATGCCAGCAGCGTTACGTCGTAGGCAACCGGCATCTGATTGACTTGATTGACCGTTTGCTCCAGCAGCCGCAGCTGCTCGCGGTAATCGCCACGCAGGCCGGCCGCCCACGACAGCCCGTAGAAACGGCGGGCGTTAAGGTGGGGCGACAAGCGAACGTCGCAGTCCGCCAGGGCCCGCTCCATTGCCTCGGGCGAACTCTCCAGCCAGGCTACCAGCATGCGAGCGTAGGCAACTTCGAAAGCGGTTTCGGGATCGGTGACGGGATCACCAAGCCCGAAAAGCGCCTCGCGTGCCGGCTCGATCGCTCCTGCGAGCGCGTGACACTCCGACTTCAACGCGCGGCAGAGCACCTTTTCGTCGGCCGTCGTCGGCTCCAGACGAGAAACGGCCGATAGCGCCTCGGCATATCGCGTGAGGCGCATCAAGGCATAGACCGATAGAACACGGTCTCGGAAAGCCGGCTCGTTCTCCGCGGCCCGAAGGCACGCCAAGAGTTCGCCCCTACTGAATAACTCGCGCGGTCCCAAACTTTGCTTCCTATACTTCGGCGGGCAGCGCAACAGACTAGTTCTTGCTGGGGGAGCCTAGGGATTTACACCAATGCTGCCTGGTCCCTACGTGAACGTACCCCGATTGTAGTAAGTTTCTACCCCTGAGATGTGGATAGCCGGGACGTTCATAACAATCGGTCCACCCGGGGTGTCGATTGGGGGCGGGCCTATCAAGCTAAGAAAAAAGGCGAGAAAGAAAGCCACGAGATCCCTCCATTAAATAGTGGGGCGAGGTAGCATCAAACTACGCGCCCCGATTCTATTGCACCGATAGGCCGATAATCCAAGGAAAACTCCTTGAATTCCCGCCTATCCGACCTAGTGGCCGGTTGTTGGTCGAACCTCTGCTTATGTGGAGCATGCCTGCTAGAGTTGGAATTTCCGGAAACCCTGCGGCATCTCCCGAAGTAACGCGACCCAAAACCAGCACAACGCTCGGAGGTAAGATTCGTGGCAGATCAGGACAAGCTTAGCTTTGCAAAAGATATCCGTCCGATGTTCACCGATATGGACGTGGAGCACATGAAGCCGGCGGGGATCGACCTTTCCGACCGCGCCGACGTCGAAAAACATGCGGCCGCGATCTATGAGACGGTGAGTTACGGGAGCATGCCGCCGCGGAACTCGGGCGAACCGCGCTGGACGACCGAGATGTGCGATCGCTTCAAGCGGTGGCAAAGCGAGGGCTTCGCACCGTAGCCGCCCTCATCGTAGTATTCGTCGCGATCGTCATCCTGGTGACGATCGCGAATCGAATAAACGTTGCCTATCCCATCGTTCTGGTTCTCGGCGGCATGGCCATCGGCTATCTGCCCGGCGTACCGACGTTTCCGTTGCCGCCGGACCTGGTGCTGCTGGTCTTTCTACCGCCGTTGCTCTATTGGGAGAGCGTGACCGCTCCGACCAGCGAGTTCCGCGCCGGAGCGTTCTGGATTTTCCAAATGGCCTTCGGACTGGTCATCGTGACGACGCTCACCGTCGCCGCCGTCGCGCACGGCGTCATTCCTGGGATGGGCTGGGGCGTGGCTTTCGTGCTCGGAGCCATCGTGTCGTCGACCGATGAAGTCGCGTTCGCGGCGATCGCCGATCAGCTCAACGTGCCGCGGCATCTCATCGGCACGATCGAGGGCGAGAGCCTGGTCAACGATGCGACGTCGCTAATCCTCTACGCGATCGGCATCGCCGCGGTCGTCGGTGCGTCGTTTTCGCTGCCGCACGCGGCCGGCGAGTTGGTTTTGACCATCGTTGAGTCGGTCCTCATCGGCCTCGCCTCTGCCGTCATCGCCCTATTGGCTTGGCGCGGCATCAAAGACGAGACGTTGCAAGCGACGATCTCGGTCGTCGTTCCTTTTATTGCCTATCTCCCGGCGTATTACGTCGGCGCGTCGGGCGTGCTGGCGACGGTAACCGCCGGAGTGGTCGTCAGCCGCTGGTCGCCGCGGGTGTTGCAGCCCCGGGCGCGGGAAATGCTGACCGGATTCTGGGTGATCGTCGTCTTTTTGCTCAACGCCTTCATCTTTACCGAAGTCGGTATCCGTTTTCACAGCATCGCCGACGGGCTGCGCCAATACTCTCCGCTTCAGCTGCTCTGGTGGGGCAGCGCAGTTGCGCTAACGTGCGTTGTGGTGCGTCTGATCTGGACGTTCGCGCAAGGTTTGCTGCCGGTCACCAACGAGCCCGAACATGTCTCGGGCAAGGCCGATTGGTCGCACGTCGCCGTTCTGGGGTGGACCGGAATGCGCGGCGGCGTTTCGCTCGCCGCGGCGTTGGCCATTCCACTCGAAACGGTCGCCGGGCCCTTTCCATTTCGCAATTTGCTGATCTTCTTGACGTTCGTCGTACTCTTGGTAACGCTGGTCGGACAAGGTGGAACGCTGCCGGCACTAATCGCCTGGCTCGGGATCAAGGACGACGGTGCGGCCCTACGCGAGGAGAGGCTGGCGTTGAGGGCCACTGCCGGCGCCGGTTTGCAAAGGATCGAAGAGTTGGGGCGCGATGGGAAATATCCGCTCGACGTACTCGAGCTGCACCGCTTGCGACTGCAGGCGAGGCTAGCCGAGTTCGCCGGCGACGAAGCACCCAACGCGGCGCGAAAAACCGCCGCCTTCCGGCGAGCTCAGCAAGAGATAATCGTGGCAGAGCGAGCCAAGCTGATCGCGCTGCGCGACCAAGGGAAGATCGACAACACCGTTTTACGCCGGCTGCAGCGCGTCTTCGATCTCGAGTCGGTCGAGCTGCAAGTACTCGATACAACCGGCCACGTGGAACTGGAAGACTAAGGCTTACGACTCGGCGGGTGCCTGACGCATGGAAAACGCGAGGCGATCCTCGGTGAACTCGACGCCGTCGATCTTCGGCCGCCACTCGTAACGGCGGCCCGGCTCCAGCGGCAGCGGGCCGATGTTGATGGCAAACGGCACGTTGAGTTCGGAGCCCGGCGCGATGCCGGGCGGGCGGCCGACCTGAAAGCTCATCTCCACGTGAAAGGGCTGCGGTCCCGCCTGCGTCGGCGCCATGAAGGGCGCACCGTCGTCGTTGACCAGATCAAAACGTAGTCGATGGTCTTGATTGGCTTCGCTCCACTCGACACGGACGATTCCCGTGAGCGCGCTCGGAAGGGCCTGCGGCCCGGTTACGTTCCAGCCGCCTCCGAGCAGGTAAATCTTACCGCCTTGGACTTGCGCCGAATCCGCGAGCATGAAAGTCAATCGCACAGTGTGCTTCCTTTTCGACGCGAGAGGGTATTTAGGCTAGCCTAATAACTCTCTTAGGTGTGGTTAAATGGGTGGGTGGCCTGCTTTTCTTCCTGGTTCTGGCTCTACCTCCGGCCGGAGGGCGGGCCATACCCCTTTATGCCCATCAGTACGGCGTCACGTGCGAGAAGTGCCACAGCGTCATCCCTCATCTCAACGAGTTCGGGGCCGCCTTTCTGGCCAACGGCGAACGGTTTCCCGGGATCTCGTCGGGGCCGGCGATCCCGCTGTCGGTCAAGGTCAACGTGGTGGACTCGAGCCAGTACCAGGGGGAAGGTCCCGACGGTCAGGGCTTGCCCAAACTCATCGTCGACGAGATCGAAGGCTTTGCCGCCGCGACGATCGGCTCACGTGCAAACTTTTTCGTCGAGCAATACTTCTTAGACGGCGGCGAGCCGGGTCTGTTGCGCGATGCGTGGATATCGGAACGCGTCAATCCGTGGAATGCAAAGATCCCCGTCCTCGTGCAAGGCGGGCAGTTCACGCTGCCGCTGCCGGTCGATCCGGAAACGTTTCGCGACACGTATCAGGACTATACGCCTTACGAGCAAAGCGTCGGAGCAAATCCGTTTATCTTTTCCGAACCGGTAATGGGCGCGCGCGTCAGCATCGGCGACCCGTTGCGCGGGCTGGATTTCCAGGCCTACGCCGGCCCCGGCTACACGCGACAGAGCGGCTTAGCGGCGACCGGCGTCGACACGCAGCTTTACCTGCAGAATTCGATGGGGCCGTTTACGCTCACCGCTTTTCGCTATGATGGATTGCGGCCCGCAGCCGGCGGTCCCAACGACCGCTTCGAGCGGCTCGGCCTCGGCTTCAACTACGGCCAGTGGCAACGCTTCTCCAGCGAGTTCGTCCTGATCAACGGTTGGGATTCGAACTGCGCGACGCCGGGCCTCACCGGATGTCATTCCAGCGGCGGTTTCGAGCAGCTGCGCTATGCCTTCAGCCGGAAACTCTTCGCCGAAGCGCGCTACGAAGGAACCAACGATCCAACCAACGGCTTTTCGCGAGACGGCGTCGTGCTGCTCGGCTACGGGCCGACGGAGAACTCGCGCATAACCGTCGAAGACGTGATCTTCCACACTCCGCAAACGCAGAACACTATGAACCTCCAACTCACCATTGCATTTTGATTGCATGAAACAACTCGTGCCGCTAACGCTGGTCCTTACGTTGCTGGGTGCGGCGCCGCAGCCGCGGGCGATCGATCTCGCGCACTCCCGCGCGCAGTTCTCGGTCAGCCACATCTGGGTGGAGCACGTCACGGGAACGATTCCGATCGTCGACGGTTCGGTGACGCTCGCGCCGGGATCGCTCGTGCCGACGGCCGCGACGGCGACCTTCGATCCGGCGAAAGTCTCAACCGGAGAGCCCGATCGCGACCGCTCGCTGTCCTCGCCCGACTTCTTCGACACGCAAAAGTATCCGCGCTGGACGTTTGCCAGCACCAGCATCGTTTCTAAGGGAAGCGATACATTTGAAATGGACGGCAATTTAACCATTCACGGCATTACGCGGCCGGTTCGCCTCGACGGCGGCGTGCTCGGTACGGCGGCACATCCCGAGTATCGCGCCACCGGTCAGATCGATCGCCACCAGTTCGGCATGGCGGTAACGCGACTCGATCCAACGATCGGCGCGACCGTTGACCTCACCATCGACGTAACTTTGAAATAGACGCGCGCCCGCTTGACCGCCGTTTCACTCCGGTCGCGCGGGGGTATTTCGATTCCATGCAAATTGACACGAACTTATTGCCGGTGTCCGGAAACGACGCCGTGGAAATCCTGGAGAACGATCACGAAGTCATCAAAGGGTTGCTCGATCAACTGACGAGCGCTGCCAACTCCAAGCGCGCCGAGGTGCTCGAACTGCTTAAAGGCGTGCTCACCATCCACAACGCCACCGAGGAGAACCTCGTCTATCCCGCCATCAATAAGGTCGCGGGCGGCAAGCTGGAGTCCCAGCACCTATATCACGAAACGGCCGAGGCCGACGTCTTGTTTTTCGAGCTCGATGCCCTGCTAAAAGAAGGCGACGACGAACAGTTTGCGCGCAAGGCGGTAAAGTTTCGTGAGGCCGTGCTGGACCACATCGACGAGGAAGAGAATAAGGCGTTTCCGCGCTTGGAAGAAAACGCCGATCCGCAGAACGCGGCTGCCTTGACCGAATCTATGCGCGAGTTCCGCAAGTCGCTTCGCTTCGCAACGCCGCGCTAGACCGGCCGTCAGCCGTGCCGCCGCACATCGACTTTCGCGCGCCCTCGGCATCCGATAGCTTCGACTTCACGCGATCGCCGCGTGCCTTCAAACCGATTCGCGCGCGCTGCCCGATGGAGCGATTTCTCCGCGAACCGCCTTCCGGCGACCCGGTCGATGACGAGTAGCGACTCGCTCCCAGCGTTGTACGAACTTCAAGGCGAAGCGTTCGCGCGCGTCGAGTCCACCAGTATGTCGCTTTGGGGTGCCGTTTTGCGCCGGCAACCGTAGTTCGCTCGTGTAGGTTTCGATCACCGCCGGATGCACGTAGGCCTTGCGGCAAATGGCCGGCGTGTTACCGAGCCGCGCCGCAACCCGTGCCAGCGCCTCGTTGAGGTTCGTCTTTGCCTCGGCAACGTGAGCGGCGGGCTCGACCAGCGCCGCGATACATTCGACCGTGCCGATCCACGTGCGAAAGTCTTTGGCCGAGAAATCGTCGCCGGCGATCTCGCGGATGTAGTCGTTGACGTCGTCGGAGCCGACGCTGCGAACCGTGCCGTCGTCTTCGACGTAATCGAATAACTCTTCACCCGGCAGATCGCGACAGCGCTTGATGATGCGGGCGAGGCGCTTGTCGTCGAGCAGGATGCGATGCTGCTTGCCGGTTTTTCCGCGAAACTGTAAGCGAACCTTCGATCCGTGCAGAGTGACGTGGCGCGTACGGAGCGTGGTGAGACCGTACGATCCATTGGCCGTAGCGTACTCTTCGTTGCCGACACGAATGCCGGTCATATCGAGCAGCGCAACGACGGCCGCGAGAACTTTGCGGCGCGACAGCTCCGGACCGGCGAGATCCTTTGCGATCGCCTTGCGAATAGCGGGCAGCACTTTGCCGAAGGCGACGAGCCGGTTATATTTGGCCTCATCGCGGACTTCGTGCCAGCGCTTGTGATAACGATACTGCTTGCGCCCCTTAGCGTCGCGCGCGGTGGCCTGGATGTGGCCGTTGGCGATCGGCGAGATCCAGACGCGCTCGTAGGCGGGTGGAATAGCCAGTGTTTTAATGCGACTCAGTTCCGCATCGTCACGAACCGGCGAGCCGTCGGGATAGAAGTAGGCGAAGTGTTTCCCGCGGCGCCGGCGGGTAATGCCGGGGCGCCGATCTTCGACGTAGCGCAATCCGGCATCGCGAGCGACCGCTTGGGAGTCCATCCTCGCCTTCTACCCGCGAGGGCGGGTGCGCGAATCAGGGGCGCGCGGTACGCGCCAGTTTCCTAGCTGCCCAAGATGTTGATCGCGCGAGCACCAACCGCGATAACCGTGATCAGTGAGATGAAGCTCTGAACGACCATCAGCACTTTAGCGCGAGGACGAAGCGGCAGAACGTCGGTCGGGCTGAATGCCGACGACGTATTAAACGCCAGCGCGAAATAGTCGGCAAAGATCGGCTGCCAGCCCACCGGCATCCCTTCGCTCGGATCGCCGCGCGTGAAAGAGAAATCGGCCCAGCCTTTCCAACCGCTTTCGCGGCCTTCCGGTCCGCCCCGATCGATCAACCAATAGGCCAGCGCAAAGACGAGCACATTGGTTACCCAAATTGCGATCGAGGTCGTGAGCAGCGTCAAGCCGCTGGTGTGCGAATCCTTCGACGCCATCGCAATTAGGAGCATCGCCAGAAGCGTGAGTTGGAGCGCCGTGGTCAACGGCAGGACGACGGCGGCGACGCACCGCTCGATGCGCAGCCAGAGTCTCCGATTGGGCGCATAGCCGGCAATCAGCATCGGAATTGCAACCGTCGCGGCAATAACAAACTGCAGGCCGCGCGGCATGAGCTCGTATCGTGCCGGCAGCAGGGCGAGGATCGTGGATATCGCAAGAATTGCCAGAGCCGGAAAGAACCGCGATTCACGCGGGGGCAGATCGCTCAATGCTGATGGCCTCCGTTTTCGGCCATTCTATCACAGAGGAAAGGTATCTCGTGCCGCGCGGCGTGGACGCCGACTTGTCAGTGTAGCGCCGAAGTTGCCGAAGCGATCGCCCGCGCCATGCGGTCCGTGGCGGTCGTAATCGTCTGCTGGTTTCCGCCGGCAAAGACGATCTCCGGGAAGCTGGTGTAGACGCGATCGATCGTGTGGTAGTAGCTGTTCTCCAGCAATCCGCTATCGGCAAAGAAGGCGCCGCGCGAAGCCTGCTCGCGCGTGGCAATGGCCTGCATCGTGGCTACGTCGCCATGTTCCTCAGCCTGCTGCATGGCCAGGTCGGTGGCGTGCGCCGCGGCTTGATAACTCTCGAGCCCGTCGCGCAGATTGTTGAGCGTGACCGCACCGTTGGTGCTTTGGAAAACCGCCAGCTGCGTTTGGGCGAGATCCTGGAGCATCTGCCAGGGAATCTCTTCGACGCGCAGCGGCTCGACGGTCGCGTTGGCCGCGCGCATCGCCTGAATTCCCGTTACTTGCGCCATGGCGATGCCTTGTCGCATCCCGGGGTCGTAGGTGCGCAATCCGTCAATGTTGTCTTCGGCGGTGTGGTGCGCGCCGAAATAGCCGTAGTATCCGTTTGACGTGCTGAGAATCCCAAGCATATACGACAGGTTCTGATGGTCCGATCCGCCGCTGATGGGGTTGAGCAGCGGCTCGCCGCGCTGGTCGCGCATTCCGAGCATTCCCGTGCCGTCGGCGGAGGGAACGACGTCGGCAATCTGTTTCACGAAGGCGAAGAGCCCGGGCGACGCGCTGATCGACGAACGGGTTGCCGGTGGTGAGCTGATCGGTGTTGATGTACTGGAAAACGTTCTTACGCAGCTGCGGTCCGTTCTCGTAGATCAGCGCCGCGGAGCCGAACAAGCCGAGCTCGTGGCCGTCCCAGGAAGCGATCTCGATAGTTCGTTTCGGGCGCCAGCCGTGTTGCGCGAGCGCGTGGAAGGCATCGGCGTCCTGAAGCATCACCGTCGTGCCGCTTCCGGGATCGATCGCGCCGAAGGTCATGGCGTCGCGGTGGCTGCCGATCATGACGATCGAATCGGGCTGCTCCGATCCGGCCATGTCGCCGAAGACGATCCAAATCGTCTTTACTTGGCGCTCGAACTTGGTGTGCACGTGCACCGTCTCGTTGCCGCCGAAGCGCTGCACGAACTCGAACATCGGGTGCCACGATTGCGGCACGACCTTGCCGTTCATTCCGGCGAGCAGCGTGCGCGCCGTGTTTTGCGTGATGCTGAGCTCGGGAATCGTCGCGTGCGGAATATCGTTCCAGCTTTTGTGCGCGACGCCGGGCAGCGGCGCTTGGCCGGCCAGCGTCGGATCTCCGGGAGGAAACATCATAAAGCCGCGCGGCGACATGCCTCCCATGCGCTCGGCCATGTTGCCATTTTTATAGTTGCCGTTGGGCCACATCGCCCCGCCGCCGTAGCCCGTCGTCGAAGGCTCCATAAACATCAAAATCGCAGCGACGCCGCGCTTGCGCAGCTCGTTGTAGGAAATCCAGCTAGGATTGACGCTGCGAATGCCGCCGCCGGGCGCGCTCAAACGCACCATTGCGACGGCGCCTTGCAGGCTTACGTGTTCCGAATCGATTTCGGCAAGGTCGTCCTTCGAGGCGCCGTTGACGTAGACGACCGGACCGGTGACGTCGCCGTCGCCCGATTCCTCGAGAAACGGCTGTCCGGCCATTCGTTCCCATCGCGTGGGATGTCCCGGCGTGCCTTCCATTAGGTCGAAGCTTTGGTGGCGCGGCGACGTCATGGTCAGGCTCTGCTCGAGCGGACCGGTGACTTCAACGCTGTACTCCTTGACTCGCGTCGTGAAACCGTCTTGCTCGAGGCGCTGCTTTACGTACATCGCCGTCGCATAGTCGGCAGGCGTGCCGGCGCGATGCGGAACCGACGAGATATGATGCTCGATCTCCATCGCCGCCGCGGCGTTGGGAACGCGCATCATCGTCTTCTCGGCTTCGAGCTCGGCGGCGACGGCCGGGCCGGCGGCCCAGCCAACGAGGGCCGTGTCCGAGGTTACGGTCGAGGGCGGAGTAGCGACGCCCAGCCATCCAAGCATGGCGACGAAAGCAAGCGGAAAACGCAGCCTTGAAAACATGTCCCAGCATTACGGGACTAGCGAATTTAATCTTGCATAATCTATGGCAAAAATTAGAAGGCGCCGCAGCGCGAGCTTAAGCCGGCGTTTGTATCCCTCACCAATGATAGCGTTGTGCGGCTACGGCAGCGTCGCGTCGTTGGACCTAGAGGCCGTCGTCGACAAGGCAAGCGGAGCGCCTGCGCTGGCCCACGATGTCGTCGTCGGAGTCGCGCCGACGATTCGCATTGGGCCCGGGCACGAGATCTGAAACCGCAACTCGACCTCGGCAACGCTGTACTTGGAAACAACGGCGGCCATCGCATCACGACGAGGAAAACCCCAAGCACGGCCTGCCTAAAACGAGGCAGGCCCGGCTTCTTTTGGCGGTAGCCCGGGGGTAAGACCGACGGGCGCGAAGCCTAGCCGCATGAATCTGGAGCAACTCGCTTCGCTCGGCAACATACTCAGCGGTCTCGGCGTCATTGCGACGGTCATCTACATGTCCATTGAAGTTCGGAATAATACGAGCGCCGTTCGATCCTCGGCATTTCAGCAGGTCGTCAATTCGTTCGCTTCGATTTCTTTCGACATCGCGAAGGACAAGAACCTCACCGAGCTTTTCCTGCGCGCTGGACGTAACTCTGCCGCACTCGACGAAGTGGAACGGACGCAGTACAACTTCATGCTGCTCAGCTTCCTGCGTCGGGCAGAGAACGTCTATTTCCAGAGCGAGGTCCGGACGCTCCACGAACGACATTGGTCCGGCATTCGCGCAAGCATCGTGTGGGTGATGGCGTCGCCGGGGGCGCGTTCCAGTTGGCGCGAGATCAAGGATAGGTTTAATCCGCAGTTTAGCGCTTTCATCGACGGGCTCAATGCGTAGTGACTCGTACTTGGCCGCCACGAAAGGTCGGTGCAGAGCTCGGCCGGAATGGCGCCGACCAGCAACAATGCCGTATTTCATCGTCATCAACGAACGCGGGCCCGCCTGGGACTGGTCGCGACCGATGCGCGAGCAGCGCGAGTGGGACGCGCATGCCGCCTTCATGGACGCCCTCGTCGAAGAAGGATTCATCGTTGTGGGAGGACCGCTCGGATCCGAAGATGCTGCGGCGCACGCGCTGCACGTGGTCGAGGCCGAGGATCAAGCCGTGATCGAGCAAAGGATGGCCGGCGATCCGTGGCTTCCGCTGGGCTTACTTCGTCGAGCGAGCATCGAGCCATGGACTATCCTGCTCGGAGGGTTGACTTCGCGATGACCTCCGATCAGCGGGAAGCGGCGCCGGAGCGATGGCCCAGCCGAGCGCTTTGGTTCTGCGGCTTCGCGTTTATAGCGTACATTCTCATCACAGCGCTTTGCGGCTATCAGGTTGGCCGCCAAATCGACGCGGCGAAAAACAATCCGTTCGTCGGGCTCGGCTCGGCGATGATCGGGCGCGATGCGACCGAAACGTTCGCCGTTCATCAGTCGCATCTGCCTCGCATCGTTACCGCGTCGCCGGTTTTTTGGATGGCGCTGCGCGCCGCCGAGTAGGTTTTCTCGTACTTGATGACGGTCGTGCCGAAGTGCTGCGCCGGACCGACCAGCGTCATCCCGATCCGGCGCATCACGGCAAAGGAACGGTCGTTGTGCGGGAACGCCACCGCCACGATTCGATCCAACCCGGCGTTTTCGAAGCCGTATTGCACCACGGCACGAGCCGCCTCGCTGGCGTAGCCCTTCTTCCACTGCGGCGAATCCAGAATATAGGCGACTTCGATCTCGCCGCTCTTTTCAAGCGGTCCTAGGCCGCAGTGTCCGAGAATGGCGCCCGTTTCGCGCAGAATGACGGGGTAAAAGCCGAAGCCCATCTCGTTATCCAGCTCGCGCATCCGTTCGACGATGCGGGCGGTTCGCTCGGCGCGTCCAGGTGCCGCCCGGGATGTTGCCATCCATCACTTCCGGCTTGGCATAGATCTTCGCCGCCTCGTCAACGTCGTTCAGTCGCCACCGGCGCAAAATCAGCCGCGGCGTTTCCAGCACGATCTCGTTCATGGCGCCGTCCGGATGTCTACGAATGCCCTAACATCGTAACCAGCGCGAAGATTCCCAGAATGGCGATGATCCCCGCGAGCCACAGCGAGAGCGACTGAGAATGTTTGCCGTACTCCATTCGCAGCGCTCGCATGCTCTGGCGATACACGACGACCGCCATCGCAAGCGCGAAGAATCCGATACAGACCAAAATGGTCCCGAACTCCTGCGGGCCACCGAGCCGAGCCCGTTGCCCGGGCGTCGTAGCAAAGACGTCGGTGAGTTTGTATACGCTGAAGCCAAATGTGATGAGCGAAGTCGCGGTTCTGATCCACGCCTGCATCGTGCGCTCGTAGGCGAGCAGGGTGCGGTCGTAAGCGAGTTGCGTCGACTTTTCCATCGTGCCCGCTTCGTCGTTGCATCCTACCAAAACTGCAGCACGAGGCCGGTTCCGATATAGTCGAACTTAAGCGCTGGGATGCCCGTAAAAGCGTGCCCGTACTCGACGTCGATTTCGGTGCGCGTGCCGAGCAGCTTTTGAATGCCGAAATCGGTAAACGCACGTCCGCCGTTGACGGCGTCGATCTTCGAAACATAAACGTACTCGGCGTAAAACTGATAGAAGTTCGGGATCTGGGCGGTCACGACCAACGATGGGATCGTCACGCCGTAGCGCGCGTAGCCGACCGCTGCCGGCGCGCCGGTCGATCCGATGTCGATGGTCGTGCCGACCGCCATAGCGGGACTCAAGGAATACGACGCGTCGAGATTGGCGACGTAGGTCGTGTGTCCGGCAGTCAACGCCGGCGAGCCGTTGGGCGGCAGGTCGAAACCGTCCACGGCCAGCGTCCATCGTCCTTGCAGCGGCAGCTCGTACTTGAAGCCCAGGCCCGCGTCGCTGACGCCGTGCGACGTTCCGCTTGTTGCAGCGCTGGAGCCGTAGGTGCGCGTCGCGATGTAGTTGGGACCGACGACGTCGACTTCGAAGTTCTTTGCGACGCCCAAACGCAAGAAATTTTGCGGTACTTGACTTTGAATGGAGCCGTCGGTGGGCGTGCCGTTCTGCTGATTCTGATAGCCGAGTTCGAAAACGACCGAATCTTTCTTCACGGCACACGCGCTGAAGCCAAACGTCGGGCGGTTTGCGGTGGCCAGCAAACGCGCGGGACCACCGCACGGATCGGCGGGCGCCGGACTCGGCGAAGGCGCCGGGGATGCAGCGACGGCCAACAACGGTGCACAGGCTGCCATTATTCGAATCGTTGCGCGCACGAAGAGCGCGTTCGCGTAGGCTACGCGCCGTTCCCCGTAGCGGAGGGGAAGTCCGCGCCGCGCGAAAGGTCTCGGCGAGATGCAGGAAAACGACGGCGCACTGCGCCCGTTTCACTACACGATCTTCATCTATGCCAATGCGGGCGTTTTTTGCGATGGGTACATCTTAAGCAGCATCGGCCTGGCGCTCATCACGCTGACGCCGCGCTTTCATCTCGACGCGCTTGCAACGGGCCTGATCGGCGGCGCCACGCTGTTCGGGATTCTCGTCGGAGCGCCGCTCTTCGGTCATCTCACCGATCGCCACGGGCGGCGAATCTTGATGATCGCCGATTTGTGCGCGTTTGTGATCGTGGCGGTCGCACAGATCTTCGTTACCAACGTATGGGAGCTGATCGCGCTGCGCTTTGTCCTCGGTTTGGCGATCGGCGCCGACTACCCGATCGCTACCGCAATCATCGCCGAGTTCATGCCGGCCAAGCAGCGCGGAGCGGCGTTGAGCGCGATGGAAGCGGTCTGGTTCCTCGGCGCCGCCGTCGCATACGTTGCCGGTTACGCTCTACTTCACACCGGCGGCGATAGCTGGAAGTGGATTCTCGCCAGCCCGGCGCTCTTTGCATTACTCGGACTGCTGCTGCGAGCCAGCGCACCGGAGTCGCCGATGTGGCTGGCCGCGCGCGAGGCGGGCGAGCTTGGGCGTTCGTCGTTTCAAACGATCTTTGCGCCGTCGTTTCGCGGCCCGCTCGCCTTTGTATCGGCGATGTGGCTGCTACAAGTCGTGCCGCTCTTTGCGATCTATACGTACGCGCCGACGGTTCTGGCAATGCTGGGGCTTAGCAGTCAGGGCCCCGCAGGCAGCGTCGCGATTACGGCAGCATTTGCCGTTGGTGCGTTTGCCGCGATGCCGCTGGTCGAACGGTTAGGACGGCGGCCGCTCTGCATCATCGGATTCGCTGTGGCTGCCGTTGCGTTCGGGGTTCTTCCGTTTGGCGGAGCAGCGGTGGTCGTCATCGCGTTTCTGGCCTATGCCGTCGGGATGGGCGCGGCAACCGTGCTCGAGCTGGTCTATCCGGCGGAGCTGTTTCCAACGTCGATACGAGCTTCTGCGACCGGGTTTGCGGCAGCAGTCAGCCGCGTCGGCGCTTTCGTTGGTACGTTCTTGCTGCCGATCGGGTTAGCCCGATTTGGCACGACGACGATCATTCTCGGCGCCTGCGTGCTCTCGCTGATCGGATTGGGAATCTCGCTGTTGTGGGCTCCCGAAACAAAAGGAAAGGCCATTGTATGATTCTTTCGAAACGCGTGGCGGCAGCCGCCGCTGCCCTCGTCGCCCTGGTTGCGCTCGTGGCGACGACTGCATGCGCGCACGTTCCCTACGCGATTTCGGGTGCCGACCGCACGCGCTTCGGCAAGAACCTCATCACGGTGCACGTTCCGGGAAAGGCCGATCCACTGATCCTCGGCGCCTCCGGCTGCAAGTTATATCGCGCACGGTACGACCACCAAGATATCGCCGGCTGGGAGGTGACGCTCGCCGCCGATTGGGGCGCGACCTATCCCGCGTTTATGACGGCCTGCATGGACGAATCGCTCGCGTGGGACGGCAAGTACGTCAAAGTGTATTTCTGCGCGCGGGCGATCGGCGCGGGCGGCGGCTGCATCAACGGAGGCAACTATCGCAGCCGCACCGGCGCGCGACCTTGGTTTGTTTCGCTCGGCAACGGTAAGGACTGGGCCCCACTGCCGAAGTAACGACGATTGGGTTGACTTACTGCTTAGTGGTGGGCTCCCACAGCTCAACGCGATTGCCTTCGCAATCGATAACCCATGCAAAGCGCCCGGCAGGGTCTTCGCTTCTTTCAGGAACGATCTCGACACCGTCGGCGGCCAGATTGGAAAGCAGCGCGTCTAGATCATCGACGCGGAAGTTCACCATAACTTGCTGTGTATCCGAGCCGAAGTAGGTCGTGTCAAAGTCAAAGGGCGCCCAAATCGTCTGCGCGTTCGGGTCCGGATCTTCCGTCCAAATCAGCTTCGCGAACCCGTCATTGTATGGAACGCCAAGGTGGCGTTTATACCATTCGCCGAGAGCCTGCGGGTTGCGGGCGCGCAGAAACACGCCACCGATACCAGTAACACGAGCCATTACTAAAAGAATCCCGGTTTGCTTTGCCCGACCTCGATTATATAACCGTCAGGATCGCGTATGTAGCAACGCGTCTCACCAATTTTGTCTATCGGCTCAGTCAGAAACGTCGCCCCTCGACTGCGCCAAAGTTCGTAACACGCTTGAATATCGGCGACGCGAATATTCATGAAGCTGCTGACCTCATCGGGGTCGACAGGCGCTGTAAGCGTCACGGTCGGTTTGTCGGGCGTCGGACCGCCTCCAATATTGACAATGACCCACGTGTTCGCGATTTGGATGTACGCCGGCGCGCCAACGCGGTCGCTTCTCCTTATAATCCGGCCTCCGAAGACGGTTTCGTAGAATCGAGCCGATCGCTCAACGTCGGTTACGGTGAGAAAGTGCGCGACGGTGAACCCGTCCCGCGGTGGCATCTGATAGCCTTTCTCTTCGACTTGTACTTCGGTCATTTATGCCTCCACTGTAGATAGAAGAAACGAATTGATTCCATCGTAGCACGGCAGTCCGCGCTATTCGTCGATCGTGTAGAGCCACCACTGCGGCGCGCCTCGGCGAGCTTCCCGATCAAAATACACTTCGATCCTATGTCCCTCGGCGGTTTCGAGCTCGAACCAATGGCGCTTGAGATAGTTGTCGCCGCGGTCGCCCTTAATGGAGCGCCAGGTTCGCACGACCTGATTTACGTTAAGCGTTCTACCTTCCCACGTGAAGGCGGCCGGCACCGGCGGTTCGCTTCCGGTCGCCGGCGTGACGAAGGCGTCGCCCGCGGGCGCGATCGGCCGGCTGATAAATCGTCGCACGATTCGAGCTTCGTCACATTAAACGCATTCTCTTTAGGCGAGCAAGCGGCGGAGTTTGCAAAGGCGGATCGGAGAGCGTCCTCCCCTAACGGGGTGCGGGCGGCGTTGCCGTGAATGGTGCAACCCTCAGGAGGGAAACGATGAAAAACTTTCGCGGGTTCTTTGGAATTTTCTTTATGTCGGTTGCTCTTACGGCGTGCGGCGGTGGTGGCGGTGGCGGTGCGCTTACTCCATCTACGGGCAACCTAAGCGCGGCGAGAACGCTCGCCGGTGGTGCGGCGGCTACGGGGCACTCGGGATATCAGCTGCTTTATGTGTTTAAAGGGACGCCGGACGGCGCGACGCCGTTTTCAAACGTGGTTGCGGTGAACGGCAAGCTCTACGGCACCACGCTCAACGGTTCGACGAATTACTGTTCGGCGAGCTGCGGTGGGAATCTCTGTTATCTCGGCTGCGGCACGGTCTTTTCGGTAACGCCTTCCGGTAAGGAGCACGTCGTTTACAACTTTCAAGGAGACTTCAACAGCGCGCACGATGGTTCGTGGCCGTTCGATTCGCTGATCGCGATCAACGGAACGATGTACGGAACGACCGCGAGCGCCGGCGCGCACGGCGAAGGGATTGTTTTTAAGGTGACGCCTGGTGGGTCGGAGCAGGTGTTGTATAGCTTTGCGGGCGGGAACGACGGCGGAATTCCCGAGGCGGCGCTGACGCCTAAAGGCTCGACGCTTTACGGCACGACGCTCTACGGCGGCGGCAGCGGATGCGGCGGCAGCGGCTGTGGCACGGTCTTCTCGGTCACGACTTCGGGGCAAGAAAAGGTGCTTTACAGTTTTGCCGGCGGATCAGATGGCAGAAGTCCCTATGCAGGCGTTGCAATTTCGCACAACACGATCTACGGTACGACGACCTTTGGCGGCTCGGGATGCGGCACCGGTGGTTGCGGCACCGTCTTCAAGATGAATCGCTCCGGCAAGGGGCATCAAGTGCTCTACCGGTTTGCCGGTGGTACGGACGGGGCTTATCCGAACGGCCTCATCGAGGTCAAGGGCGTGCTTTACGGCACGACCGAAGGCGGCGGCGCGCGTAACTCCGGCACGATCTTTTCGATTACTCCGTCGGGCACGGAGACCACCCTTTATTCGTTCAAAGACATTCCCGACGGCAATCTTCCGGCGGCAAATCTTATCTACAATAAGGGGAGTTTCTACAGCACGACGGTGGGCGGCGGAACTGCCGGCATCGGCACGGTCTTCAAGTTTACGTTACCCGCAACGGAAACGGTGCTCTACAGCTTCCTGGGTGGCAGCGACGGCAACGATGCGCAGGGCCCGCTAACGCTCTATAAGGGCTGGCTCTACGGCACGACACACAGCGGTGGGGGCACCGGCTGCAGCAGCGGCGTCGGCTGCGGTACGATCTTCCGCGTGTCGCCGTAGCTTGGTGTCGCCGAACGTCGGTTGGGTAAAGGCACGCCATGACGACGCCTTATCCCGAAGACCCCGGCATCGATCCGGATAGCACCGAGGAGAGTCCGATACCGGATCGCGACAACGACGAAGATGCTCCGTACGAAGACGACGAGGACGACGACGATGGGGAGGATGAGAGCGGGGACGAATGGCGTCTTAAACGGCCGGGTGCGGCGTCCGCTGAGCGACGAGTTGCGCGTATCGCGCGCGGGCGCGCTCGGCTTCAACGTGGTCGTAAGCCCGGGCGGCTTCCCGCGCTAGCTCTTCAAGCAGGTCGACTTCTTCAGGGTCGAGTTGTGCGCCGTTGGAGTGCGCACCGTAGAGCGTAAAGCTGACGAGTTCGTGACGCACGGTTACCGGCACCGCGAGCGAATAGATTGCCGCGTTCTCCGGGTCGAGGTGAGAACGCACGTCGTCAAGCCAAACGATCCTCTCATCCGCGAGCAGCATGCGCACCAAGAGATCGTTTGCGCCAAACCCGGGTGGGGCGATCGTCGTTTGACGGGCGGTTGCCACGCCCTCAAAACGCGCGCCATCCTGGGAACGGCGATAGAGCGCCGTTGCCGCTAACTCGAGCGCATCCGCCGGAATCTGAACGAGCCCATCAACGATCGCTCCTTCATCGGTTGCGTACGGCAACGCCGATGCGGCGCGGCGCAGGTGGCGCTCGGCGAGCCGGCGCCGGCGAAAGAAGAGTCCTTCGACCAACCCTTCGACCCGACGATTGATTCGATCGAGAAGAAAGCCGACTGCGATAGTTGCCAGCAGCTCGATGCCGACGGCGAATCTGCCGATGGCTACGACCCGCGAAAAGAACCAATCGAGGATTGAAACGAACGCTATCACGCCCACTGAGATGAGGCCGAAGACCAGGGCTCGGTTGAGAACGAAGTTGACGTCGAGTACGCGCAATCTGAAGACGGCATACGCGATGCAGATCGGCATGAGCACGACCGCGAAACCGATTACCTGCCCGACGGCGAAGGGCACACCCGGCACGTAGTAAACTGCGTATGCTACGAACGATACGAGCGTGCCGAGCGCCACGAAGGCAAAGCGTTGGCGATCGCAAGGCGAGGCGGTGGCGAAATTCTTCGCGAGAATCAGGCCTGCCAGGGCAAAGGCGCCTAGCGGAATTATCGTGCTAGGAATTATATCCCAGCTGGGGATTGACTGCGAAGCCGAATATGCCCGCCATTCAATCACGTATAAGACGTACGCAAGGGCGAGAAACGCCCAGACAAACGGATCGATGCGGCGGCGCCACCCCAGAACGTCGCCATTGGGGAATCGCAAGACGAAGGGCAGCAGCGGCAAAACGCTCCACGGGCCTAAAATGGTGCTCAGCACGAACGAGAGTCCGACATATGCACCCGGACTGAGCACGTGCGACCAATACATGAATGCGGGGCCCGTGCCGAAATAACCGACGGCAAAAACGTAAAACGACCACGACATCAGCGAAGGCCGCAAGAAAACGAGCAGAAATGCGACGATCAGAAACACCGTCGGCGGTATGTATGCGAGCACTCCGCCCATCCGCTGCAATATTCCGAAGTCAGGTTTGGATCGCGCCGTTAGAGTTACAACGTAGATCGTCCGGCCGCGCTCGAAGGTTAGCCTTTCGCGTTCGCCGGCGTACGGCGACCGAATACGCGAGGCGGTTTCGAAATTTCCCTCGTTCGCCAAACGATCGCCGGGACGCACCCCCGCTCGATCGGCCGGCGAGCCGCGGTCGACCGCGACGACGGTCGTTTCGCGAGCGGGCAGCGTAATTCCAAACGAGCCTTCGCCCCAGTTCTCGGCGAAATCGACGTGTCCGATCGGTACGTAATAGAGGATGACGACAAGCAGCGTTACGAGGGCCAAAGCTCCTCGGCCGAGGGCTTTACGCATTATAGGCACCCCTTCTGCGACTTTGTGCGTAGCATCCCCCTCGCCTTGAGAACTAGCCTCGCAAAATTCGGTCGCATGGATTGGAAGGATGGCCGCGAGCGCGGTAAAAGACCCGCGAGGCTCTTTCCAGTCTCGGAGGTTTAATGTCTAAGCGCCTTACAGAGGCCGCCGCTGCGCTTATTAAGTACTTCGACAAAATGGACGTCTTTATCGCTGAGAAGGTGCGCAGTCGCCGATACAGTCTGGCGGCGCATGGGGGCTCGGCTTATTCCCTATCGGACTTCTCGCAGTGGCCAGTTGCAGCGTGATGAACTCGGGTCCGGACCCGGGCGTTTTTGCCGGGCAGGCGCGCAGCAGTACCGGGCAACTCATTTATGTCATAGAAAATAATGGCACTGTCAATGTCTATTCGTACCCGAACGCTAAGCTTAAAGGGCATTTGAACGGCTTCGGTGGTCTTTACGGAGCTTGTGCCGATGCGAATGACCACGTCTATATCGTCGACTACGCTAAGACAACTATTCTCGAATACGCAGCCGGAGGAAAGGTGCCGATCGAAGTATTTAACGATAAAGGCTACAGTCCCACGGATTGCTCAGTTGACCCAAAGACGGGAAACGTCGCGGTTGCAAACCTCTACGCGTACGACTACAGCAGTGGAACCGTCGCGATCTACAACCGTAGCGCCGGCCGACCCAGGCTATTGACGGACCCCGATATGTTCGAGCCGTTTCATTGTGGATACGATCCCCAGGGGAACCTCTACGTCGACGGATATAGCAAGGATCTCGCGTTTAAGTTCGCGGTGCTGCCGGCCGGATCGAGCCAGTTCACCAGCATCAATCTGGGCAAGACGTTCACGCCCGGTAACGTGCAGTGGGACGGGAAATACGTCGCCGTCGGCGATGCCGGAAGTAACGTGATCTATCAGTTCAAAATAACCGGAAGCGCCGGCACCGAGGTTGGATCGACATCCTTAGGAGGCGTGACATATGGCTTGAACGACTTCTGGATCGATGGCGGCAAAGTCGTCGGTGCCGCTGCAGTCGATGGCGAAGTTGGAATTTGGAAATATCCGGCCGGCGGAACGGCGCTCAAGACGATACAGCAGACTGGATCGTACGTGCCGATCGGCGTGGCCGTGACTGCCGCGTCGCCGATCTAAGGACGCAGAAAACACCTTCGTGGTAAGATTGAATACTTTTCTCATCCGGAGAGCGCATAGTGTCAAACTATCACCTCGGCCATAGCGACACGGAACACGAGCGTCTAATCAGGCAGGCACGGCGGCTGGCACCCGTTACCGAAGCGATTCTTTCGCGACGCTGGCATCGGGCCGGGTCAAACCGTTTTGGATGTCGGCTCCGGCGTTGGCGACGTAGCAATGCTTGTGGCCGCAATCGTCGGCCCCAGCGGAACGGTAGTGGGGATTGAGCGTGACGCCAAAGCGATCGAGCGCGCGCGAATACGCGCGACCGAGGCGGGGCTTGCCAACGTCGAGTTCGTTCAGTCCGACATCGACGATTACTCGACGGATGCATCGTTCGATGCTGCGGTCGGCCGCTACATTCTGCAGTTTCTGCCCGACCCGGTCGCGACGCTGCGTTCGGTCGCCGTGCGCGTACGCTCCGGCGGCATCATCGCATTTCAAGAGGGTTCGTGGGCGCCCTTACTTGCGATGTCCCGGCCTCTTCCGCTGTGGTACGCGGCAATTTCGCTGCTTTACGAAGTGGGAACACGCGCCGGCGCAAATTTGGAGATGGGTCCGGGCCTGCATGCGGCATTCCAAGATGCGGGGCTGCCCGCGCCGCGCATGCACCTCGAGATGACCCTTGGTGGCGATCTAGACGCGACGCGCTGGGCTTCGGACGTAGTCCAAAGCGTGCAACCCGAGCTTGAACGATTCGACTTACGCAATCAATCGCTGGGCGATCTCTCGACGCTGCAGGAACGATTGCACGATGAAGTTATCGCGTCTAGGAGGGTCGTACCCTGGATCGGGCTTGTCGGCGCCTGGGCGCGCAAACCGTGACACGAAGACTTCGACTTTGGATAAGGCGGTTGTCGTCGGGATCACCCGCCGTCGTGACCATAGCTCAGCTCTAAAATTGCAGACCCCTCGCAAGGTCCTTAATTTGCAAGGGGTCTAAAATGGCTCCGGATGTTGGACTCGAACCAACGACCCGCTGATTAACAGTCAGCTGCTCTACCAACTGAGCTAATCCGGAACGACTGGCGTTGTCGGGCCGCCGACCCTGGTTCCACGGGTTGGGTGGCGTCCCTGCGTACCTGACGCTTACGTGACCGGCGGCCGCTCGGCTCGCGGTCTCGCCTGGGCCCGCACGAACGACCAGGGCATGATAGCACTGCTTCTTGCCCTTGTCACGGTGGCGCAGGCCACTCCCGCGTCGGCCGCCGATGATGCTTACGCCAGGCACGACTACGTTCGAGCTAAGGTGCTTTACCAGAGGGCCGTGAGCGCCGACCCGAAGGATTCTCGCGCTTGGTACCGCCTCGCCGTAATCGGAGCCGCGCAGGGCAATGCGACCGAGGCGCTTGCCGATCTCGACGCCTTTTCGAAAGCTTCACCCGTTCCGGCCGTCGCCTATCGCGACGACGCGATTTTTGCGCCGTTCCGCACGCTGCCCGGATACGACAGGCTTCGTCGCGTCCGTCGAACGCCGGCAATACCCTTGCCGCTTCGACCCCGCAGCCCGAGCAATGGATCGTTGGATCGGGAACTGGAACGTGACCAATCCGAGCGGGCCGGGAGGATCGAGCGTCGTTGATCGCGCCTTCGACGGCTGCGTTATCGTTGAACACTGGACCGGACAGTTCGGCGAGCGGGGCGTGAGCCTCACGTCATACGACGCTGCGACTCAACGATGGCTCCAACATTATGTAAGCGATAACGCGACGGCTACCGACTATACCGGTATCGTGCAAGGCTCATTGGTTGTCTTCACTGCGCCCGGCGCAACCCCGAACGTAATGCGTGCGAATGACTTATAACTTCCTCACGGACGGTCGAGTCGAGCAGCGGTTCGATGCTTCCAACGATGGCGGAGCTACCTGGAAGCTCACGTCCGACCTGTTCTACGCGCGAAGGACTCTCTGAACCGTGAGCGCGACGGGCAAACCGAAGAAAACGGTATGGGCGATCAGCACGTTCAGGAGATTCGACGGCGTCTTATGCATCTGAGGTGCATAGCCGATTGGAACGATAGCGAAGATCATCACCGCCATAACGCAGGCCCCAAAAGCCAGCCCTGAGACAATGACGTTCCGCCTAACCGACGGAACGCCGTTGTAAAGCACCGTAAAGACGATCCCCCAGGCAAGCGAAACGAAGAAATCCATCGCCAGGCCGATTAGGCCCATCGTCCATCCACCGCTGAACGCGGCCCTGCCGTAGGCGTTGGAGGCGTCCCACTGCAGCAACTGCAGGAGGCACTGTATCAACGGAAGGCCGCTGGCCAACGCGCGCTCGACCACGAGATATATGGTTATCGCGATCAAACCAACGATCGCGCCCGCCACTGACGCCTTGGTGAACCGCGCTGCCGACACTTCACAGCCAAGAACGCTTCGCAAGCCGAGCGTGACTTTTGATATTCCTTTGACGCCGGCGTAAGGAAGCAATGTATGGTTAGGGAAGGAACGGATGATGAGAGCGCTATACCAAGATTCTGCTCACAGCGATTGCAATCGCGGGCGCAGTCGCCCGGGCTCGCCGACGCGATAGAGCTGCAGCCCTACTCGCACGTTTACTCGGTTACCGCCAATGTGGGGGGAAGAACCGTCGTCACTCGCGATGGCAGGATACGCTCGAGGAAGTGACGTCGCCGGCAAGAAGGCGCTTCGGCGTACGCAAATTTCCTTACAAAGCAACGGGCGTGTGCGCACCTGGATCTCGCTCTTCGAGCACGCTACGCTGACGCCGATCGCCGACACTTTTAATACCTCGGATGGCGAAATCTTCGCTCGAACGTTTGCCGATGGCGCGGCGACCGACTACTCCTCGAGCGGATCGACGAAGGGCTTGATGACGACCTCGAAAACCGCGTTGCCGCCGGGATACAGCGATTTCAATGGCGGTCAGTTTGGTCTGGCACTACTCGAGCTTCCTCTAGCTCTAGGCTTCAAGACGACGTTAACGACGTTCGGGCCGACGGATGCGGCGATTCAGTACGTGCCCGTCGAGGTTCTTCGGCAAGAGCAGTTGCACGTGGGCGCGTGCGTTCTCCCGACGCTCGTCGTTCGCGCTACGTTCCAGGCCAAATACTATCCCGACGAAGGCGAGAACTACATGACGTTTTGGCTCGTGCAGCGGCCGCCGTACGTCGCTCGCCTCGTTACCGACGCTCCACAGAAGCACCTCAGCGTCTCATTCGATCTCAACGATACCGGAACGGGCTGCCCCGCTTCGTAATCGGCTCGGAATGCCAAAAGGTCGCGTCCTTTCGCCTGGCTAACGTTCGCGACGAGATTAGCTGATAGTGCAGATCCCTGCCGACGTCGACAACGCGACGGTCGAAATCGCCGACCGCAGCGTTGCACTTACCAATCTGCGCAAGATTTATTTTCCGCAGCTAGGCCTGACCAAGGGCGATCTGCTGCGCTATTATGCGAGCGTTTCGAGAGTTTTGCTGCCGCACGTCGCCGACCGGCCCATGGTGATGAAACGGTATCCACACGGCGTCACCGGCGAGTTCTTCTACATGAAGCGCACGCCGTCGCCGCGACCGGAGTGGATTCGGACCTGTCGCATCGAGCATCGCTCGGGCAACGTGATCGATTTTCCGGTCGTCGAGGATTTGGCATCGCTGCTCTGGCTCGTCAATCTTGGCTGCATCGATCTCAATCCGTGGTACTCCCTCTGTGACGATCCCGACCGCCCGCTCTACATACACTTCGACCTCGACCCTACGCCGAACACGCCCTTCGCCGTCGTGCGCGAAGCCGCGTTGATCGTCGGCGACGTGCTGCGCGGGCTCGGCATGAAACCCTTAGCGAAAACTTCAGGAAGTAAGGGCGTGCACGTCTACGTGGCGATCGAGCGCAACTTAACGCAGCACGAGGTCTGGGAGATCGCCAAAGAAATCGGGCATCAAATGGCGCGTGCGCATCCCGACGTGCTTACCGCCGAGTATCGCGTCGCCAAACGCCCCGACCGCCACGTTCTGGTCGACTACAATCAAAACGCCTGGGGGCGAACGCTCGCGTCGATTTATTCCGTCCGGGCTAAGGAAGCGGCGACGGTCTCGACGCCGGTCACCTGGGAAGAACTCGAGGCCGGCTGCGAGATCAGCGACTTCACCATTTTCAACGTCCCCGAGCGCGTCGCCAAAATCGGCGATCTTTGGAAACCGTTGCTCGCCAAGAAGGGACGCTTCCATCTTGTTTGACTCGATTCCGATCAAGCCGCCGATCGAGCCGATGGAGACGCGTCAAGTGGCGCGCATTCCCGAAGGCGAGACGTGGAGCTACGAACCCAAGTGGGACGGCTTTCGCTGCATCGCCTTTCGCGACGGCGACGACGTCGAGCTTCAATCAAAATCGGGCGAAACGCTGACGCGCTACTTCCCCGAGATCGTCGCGGCGCTGCGCGAAGCCGTTACGCAGCGCTTCGTCACCGACGGCGAGCTGCTCATTGCAACGGAAACTGCCTCCGATTTTGACGCGCTGCTCCAGCGCATTCATCCCGCCGAGAGCCGCGTGCGGCGCCTGGCGCGCGAGACGCCCGCGACCTACGTCCTCTTCGATCTCTTGGCCGAAGGAAGACGCCCGCTCTTCGAAAGCCCCTTGAGCACGCGCAGAACGCAGCTCGAAGCATTCGTCGAACGCAACTTCGAAAAGGGCGAGTACGTTCGGCTCTGTCCGGCGACGAGAGACGTCGCGCTGGCGCGGCGCTGGCTCAAGGGAGAACTCGCTCGGCTCGACGGCGTCATCGCTAAGCGCGACGTACCGTACGCCTTCGGCAGCCGCGACGCAGCCGTCAAAATCAAACGCAGCTACACGGCCGACTGCGTGATCGGCGGCTTTCGCAAGTCGAAAGACGGAACGGTCGCATCGTTGCTGCTCGGACTTTATGACGACGAGGGGAAGTTACATCACGTCGGATTCGTCGGATCGATGAACGCCGCCGAACGCGAACGCGCCGGCGCCCTTCTTCAACCGATCGTCGAGCCGCCGGGGTTTACCGGATCGGCACCAGGCGGCCCGAGCCGCTGGCGCCGCGAGCAAGACTCACCGTGGTTTCCGGTACGTCCGGTGATCGTCGTCGAGATCGCCTTCGATCACGTGACTGGACATCGTTTCCGTCACGCAACGCGCTTACTGCGCTGGCGTCCCGATAAGGCGCCGCGCTCGTGCACGATGGAACAGTTATTGCACCCTTCGACAAGCTCAGGGTGACACGGGGCTCACGGCGACACGGGTCTACGGAATCGTTAAGTTAGAGGCCAGTTCGACGGTGACGGACGTGCCGGCGTTAACCACGATCGGCCAGTGGCCTTCCTCGTAGACGTAGCCGCCTAAGGTTGTCGACTGCGACTGCTTGACCGTTGAAGGTCCGCCGCTTCCCATCTGCATCTGCCAGGCTACCGGGCCCGGGGTGATGGTGCCGTAAGGAACGCCGGCCATCGGCGAAACCTGCTGCCGCTGCTGGTACTGCGCCGTCGGGTTATACTGCTTCACGCGCTTGTTGATGACGTACGCGGTAATGCTCTTCTGTTTGCCGTTGGCCAGCTGAATCGTCGTCAAGAAGAATCCAACGCGCCCCTTCGTTGCGCCGGCCGGCTGGCGCACGTCGGTAATCCAACCGATGATCTCAGATCCTTGCAGCGCCGGCTGCGACGTGTCGACGACCTTCAACTTGAACTGATCGCCGTATCCGAGCTTCGACGAGTCGAGATGCTGGTCGAGCGTGCATTGAATCTTCGTTCCGGCCTTGATCGTTTGCGACGGCACGAACGTGGTCGCGAATGCGGGCGCGGCGGCGGCGATTCCGGCCACCAGCGCGACTCCGGTAAAGATCGCTTTAGGACGCAAAGTTTGGAACACGCAGATCCTCTCCTTGAAAAGCGGCTGCATCGCGAAGGGCGTCGACGCGATCGACGCGCTCCCACGGGAGGTCGAGGTCGGGGCGGCCGAAGTGACCGTAGGCCGCCGTCTGCTTGTAAATCGGGCGTCGTAGATCGAGGAAGTGAATGATCGCCGCCGGCCGTAAGTCGAAGACCGCGAGCACCGCGCGTTCGATCCGTTCTTGCGGCACCTTTGCGGTGCCGAACGTTTCGACGGCAACGCTCACCGGATGCGCGACGCCGATGGCGTACGCCACCTGAACCTCGCAGCGTTCGGCAAGCCCGGCCGCGACGACGTTCTTAGCGACCCAGCGCGCCGCATAGGCGCCGGAGCGGTCGACCTTCGTGGGATCCTTTCCGGAGAAGGCACCGCCGCCGTGACGGGCCATGCCGCCGTAAGTGTCGGCAATAATCTTGCGTCCGGTTAGGCCGGCGTCGCCCTTGGGGCCGCCGATGACGAAACGCCCCGTCGGATTGACGTAGATGCGCGTCGCTTCGTCGCGCAGCGACATCGGGATGACGTGCTGGATGACGCGCTCCGCGATCTCGCGGCGAATCTCTTCCAGTGGAATCTCCGGATCGTGCTGCGTCGACACGACCACCGCCTCGACGCGCAGCGGACGATCGTCTTCGTACTCGACGGTTACTTGCGATTTGCCGTCGGGGCGCAGATATGGAATGTCGCCGTTTCTGCGCATCGCAGCGAGGTGGCGGGTGAGATTGTGAGCGAGCACGATCGGCAGCGGCATCAGCTCGCGCGTCTCGCGACAGGCGTAGCCGAACATCATGCCTTGATCGCCGGCTCCCAGCAGCTCGAACTCGTCGTTGTCGCCGCCCTTGGCCTCGATCGAGCGATCGACGCCCATCGCGATGTCCGGCGACTGCTCGTCGATCGAGACGCTCACGCCGCAGGTCTCGGCGTCGAAGCCGATGGCCGAGCGCGTGTAGCCGACGTCGCGAACCACCTCGCGGGCGAGGCGCGGAATATCGACGTACGTTTTGGTCGTCACCTCGCCGGCGATGTGAATCTGCCCGGTGATGGCAAACGTTTCGACGGCGACGCGCGAGTACGGATCCTCTTTGAGCAGCGCGTCGAGCACCGCATCGGAGATTTGGTCGGCGAGCTTGTCGGGATGCCCCTCGGTCACCGACTCGCTGGTGAAGAGCCGCTTGTACGGCACGTTACGTTCCCTCGCTCCACGACGCGACATACTTGACCTGTTCGGGCGTCAGTCGTATCGATCTCGACACCCATCGTCGCGAGCTTCAAGCTGGCGACCTCTTCGTCGATCTCGATGGGAACGTCGTAAACCTTCTTCTCCAGCGCTTCGTAATGCGACGCGAGATAGACCGTCGCCAAAGCCTGATTGGAGAACGACATGTCCATCACTGCCGCCGGGTGGCCTTCGGCCGCGGCCAGATTGACCAATCGGCCGTCGGCGAGAATGCAGATGCGACGACCGTCGTGCAGCTCGTACTGCTCGACGAAGGCCCGCGGCTCGATGCAGCGCTTGCGCCATCGCCCGGATCGACTCGAGATCGAGCTCGTCGTTGAAGTGCCCGGAGTTGCAGACGATCGCGCCGTCCTTCATGAGCTTGAAATGCTCTTCGCGGATGACGTGATAGTTGCCGGTGACGGTCACGAAGATGTCGCCGATCTTAGCCGCTTCGTTCATCGGCATCACGCGGTAGCCGTCCATTACCGCTTCGATCGCCTTGCGCGGGTCGACCTCGGTGACGACGACGTGGGCGCCCATGCCGTTGGCGCGCGCGGCGATGCCGCGTCCGCACCAGCCGTACCCGACGACGACCATCGTGCGGCCGGCGAGCAGAATGTTGGTTGCGCGGATGATGCCGTCGAGCGTCGACTGCCCGGTGCCATAGCGGTTGTCGAACATGTGCTTGGTCAGCGCGTTGTTCACCGCGATCACCGGATAAGGAAGAACGCCGTCGCGCTGCATCGCCTTGAGGCGGATCACGCCGGTGGTCGTCTCCTCGCAGCCGCCGATCATGCGTTCCAGCAAGTCGGTGTGCTTGGTGAAGATGCTGGTGACGAGATCGCACCCGTCGTCCATCGAAATTTGGGGCTGCGTGGCGATCACCGACTCGATATGCGAGTAGTAGGTGTCGTGATCTTCGCCTTTGATCGCGTACGTGGGGATTCCGTAATCGCAGAGCGCCGCCGCGACGTCGTCTTGCGTCGAAAGCGGGTTGCTCGCGCAGAGCGCGATCTCGGCACCGGCGGCTTGCAGCGCCAGCATCAAGTTCGCCGTTTCGGTCGTGACGTGCAGGCACGCCCCGATGCGCACGCCTTGCAGCGGCTTCTCTTCGGCAAAGCGATCGTGAATCTGCGCCAGCACCGGCATGTACGCTGCCGACCAGGCGATGCGCGAACGGCCGCTTTCGGCAAGACCGCGATCTTTAACGCTTCCTATCGCCGCGCTGCGCGGCTCCGTGGCTGGATCCAAAAGGGGCACTCTTTTCGACTCCTACGCGAAAATTTGAAAGGCTCGGGGCCCTTCGCCGCATCATACGCGACCTCCGCCGCACCTCGTTCGACCTACGTCGCAGGCTCGCGGTTGCGGCCCGCCAACCCATTGCGCGTGGAGAGCCTGAGCGATTATTTGGAACAACTTGCCTCCCGGGAGGCGGTGCCCGGCGGCGGCAGCGCGGCCGCGCTGGTCGGCGCGCTTGGCGCCGCGCTGGCGGCAATGGTGGCGCGGATCGGAGCGCCCGGCGGCCAGTTGGCGCGCGAGGCCGACGAGCTGCGCGCGAAACTGATCGAAGCTCGATTCCGCGACGAAACCGCCTTTCGCGCAGTCGTCGCCGCACAAGCACTACCGAAAGGCAGCGATTCCGAGAGAGCCGCGCGTCGTAGCGCTCTCGAGACCGCGCTCAACGGCGCTGCGGAAGCGCCGCTGCACGCCGCATCGCTCGCACTCGAGGTGCTCGAACTCTCCGAGCGCGTCTTCGAGGCTTCGACCGCGGCGCTGGTTAGCGACGCCGGCTGCGCGGCCGAGTTCGCCAATGCCGCAGTCTTGGCTTGCGGCTACAACGTACGCATCAATCATCGTTATATGAAGGATACGGCAGCGATCGCTCGCCAGGCGGACGCACTCAAAGCGATCGAAGAGCGAGCGATGAAGACGTTGGCGCGGCTGCGCGAGCGGCTCGCCGCAGCCCTACCTTAGCGAAACGATTCTTAGATCGAGGTGTAGGTAGCGGTGGCCATCGCCCCGAGGACCTCGCCGGCGAAGTGCCCGGTGTCTTCGTGCGTCTTCCCTTTAATCGTGCCGACGTAAAAGGCAAAGGCAACGTGGCGCCCGCCGCGCGTGGTCATGTAGCCGGCGAGCCCCTTTTGAACGAACTCGTCGTCGCCAAGGTAATCTTGGCTGCCGTCGGTTCCGGTTTTGGCGAAGACCTTTCCGCGAGCCACCGACTTGGTCTGGATGCTCGCGAGCGTGCCGTCGACGCCGAGAATCGGCAGCCCGCGAAGCAGCGCCGGATACCATTGCTGCCGGCGGACCCAAACGAGATAGCGCACCATGAAATCGGGGGTGTAGTACGCGTTGCTGCCGAGACCGTCTTCCTGTATTGCTTGATTCACGTCGAGGCCGGCGCCGGCGAGCATCTTATCCTCCAGCGCAAATCCGGCTTTCAAATACTCGCTTTTTGCATGCGCCAAATAGACGGCCCACATATACGGCATCAGCCCGGCGTGAAGATTGTCGCTTACTTTCAGCGTGATATACGCATCCTCGGATAGCGGCGGCGAGACGTGGCTCGCGACCAGATTCGCCGGGTCGTAAGGCCCAACCGGTGCGGGCGCGGGCGACGCCGGCGGCACGACCGTCACTCCCGCGTCTTGCAGCGCCACGGTGAGCGCGGCTTGGGCGAAAAGTTTGGGCTCGGGAACGCGATATGCGTAGAGAATGCTCGGGCCGGGCGCCTGCGTACCGGTAATGGTGACGACGTGGTGTCCCGTCGCGTCGCGCACGTCGTTGCTCAAGTCGATGCTCGCATCGCTCTTTGGCGCACCGGTTTTCGCTTGATTGACGAAGCTGACGTACGGCGTTTGCGGCGAAACGGCGACGCTCACCGGATCGCCGGCATTCTGCCCCGGCGTGACGGTGACGTCGACGACGTTATCGTTGACGACGATCGGGGAGACGATGACGCCCGTTCCGCCCTCCGCCCCTTGGTCGGGGAAGAGAGACGTGTCGACGACAATGTTGCCTTCCACACGCGAGATTCCGGATTTGCGAACCTGTGCGGCAAGCTCGCGTAAAACGGCCAGCGGATCGCCGGGTACGGCTTTGGTCTCGGGCGAGCCGTCGTACGCGTGGTCTTCGTTTTCGAAGGTAAGCGTGCCGTCGGGACCGATGCGCTGCGAGAGATTCGGGTCGCCGCCGGCAACCAGAACGAGATCGCCGTGCAGCACGCCGCCCGAGTCGACCGTGCCGGCGCGATAGACCGGCGTCGTCCAACGGAAATCCGGCCCCAGCAGCGCGAGGCTCGTGCCTTCGGTCAACAGCTTCGTCGTCGACGCCGCCACCATAAGCGTCTGTGCGTTGCGCGCGTAAAGCACGCGCTTCGCGTCGAGATCGTAGACCTCGGCGCCGACCACGGAGTAGCGCAGCCGCGAGGCGCGCATCGGCGACTCGATCGCCGCCGCGAGCGCTGCCGTCGCGACCGCAGCGATCACGCGAAGACTTCTACGAGTTCCAGGAAGGGTGCGAGATCGTCGGCGTCAACCTCCATGCCGACACCCCTGGTGTGATAGCGGATGTCGTGAAAGTCCATTCCGCCGGTCATCACTAAATTATAACGCTTGGCAGTCTCGCGAAACTCGCGCGTATCTTCCATCGAGTGGAGCGGATAGAAGACTTCCAGGCCGCGCAGCCCGTGCGGAACCAGCTCGTCGATCAGCGAGCGGTCGTCGAGGCGGCCGGGATGAGCCAGCACCGGAATTCCGCCGGCCGCAGCGATCGTCTCGATGGCGCGCTCGGGCGTGGTGTAAATCTGCGGAACGTAGCCCGGCATGCCGCCGCCGATCATCCGTCTGAAGGCGTCGTCCACGCTTTGAGCGATGCCCAGGCGCACCAGCGCCTTGGCGACGTGCGGTCGCCCGACCGCGTCGGCGCTTCCGGCTTCGTGCAGAACCTCTTCGAGCGAAATCGGGTAGCCCGGCTTCCTGCAGCTGCTTGACCATCGTCTCGGCGCGAACGCGGCGCTGAACTTGATTATATTCGAGCAGCTCGGTGATCGGGGACGGTCCGGTCGGAACGCCATAGCCCAGCACGTGCACTTCGTTCTTGCGCCAGGTCGTGTTGATCTCGATGCTCGGGATAAAGCGCGATCCGGCGTACGGCACGAAGTTGCCGTAGGCCGCGACCGTGTCGTGATCGGATATAGAGAAGAGCTCGACCCCGCGCTCTTCCATGAAATCGACCAGCTCCTGCGGACTCAGCGTCCCGTCGCTGCAGTTCGTGTGCGAATGCAGATCAATCTTCAATTTGTTGAGCCTTTTCTTCTTGTTGAGCCGTTTCTTCTTCAGCCTTTTTTCCAGCTTGCGGCGTTCGACCATCAGCGAGATCGCGGTGCGCTCGCTCTCGCCGATTGAAACGAGCACGAACGACGGGCTGCATACCGCATCCCAGTGTGCTCCTTTCAAAAAGCCGCGAGCAATCGCCACGGCCTTGATGGCCTGATTAATTGCGCCGGCGCCCACGGCCTGCACCTCTACGCTGTCGCGTTCGCGCAAGGCCGCGGCCAGCGCACCGGCCACAGCGTTGGGGCTGCTCTTGGCCGAGACTTTGAGCGTCACGCCGGCGCTCATGCGATCCCTCGCAAGAAGATCCGCTTAATGTCGCCGGCTTTGCCGGAAGTGGGATCGATCTGGACGACGGCGGCGCAGAACTGCTTTTCGCCGCTCTTCTGCACGGTGAAACGGTCCGAGAATCCGGTAAGGAAGCGGTCGAGCACCGCTTTGGATTCCATGCCGATGACGCCTTCTATCGGTCCCGTCATCCCCAAGTCGCTGATATAGGCCGTGCCGCCGGGAAGAATTTGCTCGTCGGCGGTCTGCACGTGCGTGTGCGTTCCGTAAACGCACGAGACGCGGCCGTCGAGGTAGCGCCCGAGCGCGACCTTCTCCGAGGTTGCTTCGGCATGCACGTCGACGACGATGACCGGGGTTTGCACGTGCAGGTCGGCGACCAGCGCGTCAACGCAGCGGAACGGATCGTCCACGGGCGGCATAAACGTGCGGCCCATGAGGTTAAGGACGCCCACGGTCACGCCGTTGGTGGTAAAGGTCCCCGCCCCTCGACCGGGGACGGCCGGCGGGTAGTTCGCCGGCCGGATTACGCGATTGCTATTCTCCAAGTATTCTCCGAAGTCGCGTTTATCGAATATATGATTACCGCTCGTAATAAAGTCCACGCCGCTCTCAAACATCTCCTCGGCCGTTTGCGCGGTCAAACCGAAACCGCCCGCGGCATTCTCGCCGTTGGCGATACAGGCATGTACTCGATACTGCTCTCGAAGCAGCGACACGCAACGCTTGAGCGTTTCGCGTCCCGGCGACCCGACGACGTCGCCAATCAGGAGAAGATTCAGCGTCGGGCCTTCTAGCGGCGAGCCGAGGCCTTCGCTTTCTTCTGCGACTTCAAGAAGTATACGAGCACGCGCTTTTCTTCTCTAAATCCGACCAAACTCTTCGACTGTGCCGGGTCGCGCAGTGCCTCGACGGCATAGGTAGCGGCCTCGTCCTCGGCTGCGGGGTCGGCTTCGAAATGATCGTCCGGAACCGGATTAAGGACCAGTGCGTCGCCGCACCGGTCGCGCAGGAAGCCGGCCAGCAGCTCCAGCTCCTCTTTGGAAAAGGTCTCAGAATCCCGCGTCACGTGCACGAAAGTTAGGCCGCGGTCGCCCTCACACTCGACGCGCAGCGTGGCCGGCTCGTCCTTGACCAGCGCGAGAAAACTTCGAACGTGGTCGTCGATGGCCTCACCCAGCTTCGCCTGTGCCGCGCGATCGAGCCGCCGGCGCACGGCAAACGTGAGGCGCAACGTGCGATCGGCGCCCGCGCGGATCGACGTCAGTTCGGGGAAGCGCACGAGCAGTGCGCAGACCAAACTAACGGTGTCGGCGTTCTCAACGAGTTGTCGGGTGGTCATGGCTGCGGTCTTCTTTCAATGCTCCAATACCCACCGGCGTGCGGGCCGCCAAGGGGGGCAGGCTCAGTACGACGCGGCCTCAAGGTCTCCCCGCGGCCGCGCCTAGAAAAGACCGCAGTGGCCCTTCGGAAGGTTCCGGGCGCGCTGGCGGCAGGCTTGCTCGCCTCCTTAGCAGCCCATACGGCGCTCTTCGGCGGCAGCCACGCTATGGGCGGCGCGTACCACGAACTCTTCCTCCAGGCGGCGCTTACCATCGTCGTGGGCGCTAGCTTACTCTTCGCCTCGCTGGCGTGGTCGGGCGCGCGCTTGACCGCCGACGGCAGCGTACTCGCAGCCCGCCTCTGCGCGCGCTTCCCCTCAGTCGGTGCCGTCGCCGGCTCGAGTCTGCTCTGGTACGTCGCCGGCGAGGCACTGGAAAGAAAACACGCCGGACCGCCGGTCGCCGTCGTGCTGCTGATCTTGGCGCTGGCGGCGTGGCTGGTTACACGGCTCGGCTCCGGACTCGCGCGCCTGCTGGCGCGAGCCGTCCTCACCATTGCGCGCGTCGCGTTCTCGCCGCGGCTTCCCATCTGGAGCCGCCGCGCCGAATCGCGTCCCATCTTTCGTCGCGTCCGCTTGGCGCGGCGGCGCTTCGCACGTCCTCCTCCGATCCGTCTCGCGTTGGCATCGCGCGCTTAAGCGCGCCGTACAGCACCGCTCTTAAGAGGAGGCTCCATGGTTCGCATTTCTGCGGCGATCGTTGCCGCGCTTTTAGTTCTTTTCTTCGCGTTGCCGGCGATGGCGGCGGTGAACGGATTGGTTCGCGGCACCGTCACCATCGACGGCAAGCCGGCTGCCGGCGTCGCCGTCACGCTCGAGGGCGAGGGTTCTCGCTTTACCGCCGTGACGCGCTCCAACGGCGCAGTACGTCTTTTCAGAGGTGCCCTTCGGCTCGTACCGGCTCACCGTGGCGGCCAAAGGCATCGCCAAGTACGTCGTGATCGTCGAGGTGAACAGCGGCTCGGTCGCGACCGTCAACGTTCCGCTCTCCACAAGTCTGACCGAGATCGCCCGAACGACGGTAACGGCCCATGCCGGCGTGGAGAGCAATCCGCCGTCGGTCCATCAAATCGACCGCGCGCAGATCCAGACCTCGCCGGTGCAAAACAGCCTCGACCAGATGCTGCAGACGCTCCCCGGCGTCATCCCGTTTTCGTATAACGAACCCATTATCAACGGATTCCACGGCGTTGCCTACAACATCGACGGCGCGCCGTTGCCGCTGGCGACGACTTCGAACTTCGCCGAGATCATCGATCCAAAGGTCATCGACTCGCTCGAGCTCTACACCGGAGCGATTCCGGCGGAGTATGGCGGCGACCGCATGGGCGGCGTCGTCAACATCATCAGCAGCCGGCCCTCCGACATTCCCCAAGGCTTCTACGGTATGGTCGAAGGCGGCGGCGGCAACCAATCGCAAGCGATCGGCCAGCTCGAAGCGTCGGCGCGCTTCGGGTCGACGGAGGCCTTTCTGACCGCCAACACACAATCCACCGCGCGCGGGCTCGACGCGCCCACCTTCGATCCCATTCACGACAACTCGTCGCAGAGCGACCAGTTCTTCCGCATGATCACGCAGCTGACGCCGCGCAGCACGCTGGCTTTCGACTACTCCAATCAGCTGGCGCAGTTCCAGATTCCGATCAACACCGATCCGAACAATCCGTACGATCCAATCTTCACGCCGCAAGGCACCGACGACGTGCAGCGCGAGTACGACCGGTTCTCCAACCTCAACTACACGGTGACCTCGTTGGACGGCAACGGTATCGTCCAAGTGATTCCGTGGTGGCGCTCGACGCGCATCAACTACGACGGCGATCTTCCCAACGACGTCTTGGGCGTCACGCCTGACTTCAGCGCCGACGCCGTCTGCGCGCAGTGCGGCACACCGCTCGACGCCTCGGGATCGGGCTCGGGGCAGCTCCACAACGTCGGGCTACTCTCGAACACCTACGCCAGCTACTGGGGCGTGCGCCTGTCCGATTTTCGCGCGCTGTCTAATCACGCATGGAAGGTCGGCCTCGACTTGGACCGCGAGTTTCTCGTCGCCAGCCAGGTCTTCGCGTGCTACTACCAAGAGGGCTGCGGGGCGACGTCGGGGACGCACCAGCAACCGTACTATCTCACGTCGCCCTCGAATCAAGGCCAAGCCGGATCGCAAATCGGCATCTACGGTCAAGATAACTGGAAGCTTTCGAACTACGCACAGCTCAACTACGGTCTGCGCTACGACCATTCGACCGGCTACACCGGCGGCTGGATGTTCAGTCCACGCGTCGCCCTCAACCTATGGGACGGCGGGAAGAACTCCTATCACGTCTTCTACGGCCGCTTCTACGCGGCACCCCTGCTGGAAGACGTGCGCCAGGACTGCGTCGTGCTTCAAGGCTGCTCCGGCATTCCGGTCTATAACTTGCAGCCCGAGCGCGATGCCTACTTCGAAACGGGCTGGGAGTACGCGTTCAATCCCCGGTTTACCGGCTCGCTCAACGTCTTCCGCAAGACGTCGGTAAACGTTCTCGACACCACGCAGCTGCTCGATACCCCGCTCTTTGCCGTCTTCAACAACGCGATCGGCATCGATACCGGCGCCGAGCTGCGCTTCCAAGAGCGTTTGCCTAACGACAATCTCTGGTGGTTCAACCTCACATACTCGGGATCGTACGCCGCCTGCGTCTCGGGCGCAACGTTCCTCTTTCCACCCAACGAAAACGAGCCCGGCGTTTCGTGCGTCGCACAACTGGCGCCCGAAGATCACGACGAAACGGTCGTCTCGAGCGCAGCCTATACCTGGCGCTTCGGATCGGGACACCGCTGGTTCACCACGCTGCAAGGCAACTACGGCAGCGGCTTTCCGGTCGCGTTCGAGAGCGCCAACACGAACCTGAGCGGACGTTTGCCGGCGCACACGACTTTCGATATCGCCGCCGGACGCTTTCTCACACCGGGACGCGAAGGCCAAGATACCGGCCTCGGCATCTCGCTGATCGTCAACAACGTCCTCAACTATCAGTACGTGATCAAGGTGGCCAACGGGTTCAACACTACCCAGATCGCCAACAGCCGCAACTTTTTGTTACGGCTGTCGGCACCGTTCTGACGAGAGCGTCAACTACAGGAGCTGCAGAGTCCGTAGAGCGTAACGGCGTGAGCCTTGACGCGAAAACGCGGCGGGGCCAGCTTTCGCACGTTCTCGAGACAGCCGCGGATGTCGAACACGCGGTCGCAGCGCTCGCATTGGAAGTGATGGTGGTGCCCCTTGTCCGCGCGCTCGTAGCGGGCGGGCTCGCCAGGGATCTCGACGCTTTCGACCGATCCTTCTTCCAAAAGCGCTGCGACCGCGCGATACGCGGTGGCCACGCCTAAACCGGCGACGCTGAGGCTCGCTTCGTCGACCAATTCGGCAATCGTCAGCGGGCGCTCCGAACGCTCGAAGACTCCTTTGATCGCCTCGCGCTGACGCGTTTTGCGACCCTTTTCATTCACGGCGATTTCCTTCGCGACGGCCTGCCTATTCCATTAGGAAACGGGAGCCGTCTTGACTATTTGCAAATGATACGCTATTTTCAATAAGCGCGCTAGACCTGGTGCACCCGGTTGCTTCCCTTGGCTCTGTTTGGAGGCACTATGTGCTCGCTTGGACGCGTCTTTTTCGCACTCTCGAGCCTGCGCCGTTCTGGCCTGCACGCGCGATCGCGCCGTGCGGCGCGACGACGCCGACGGCGTTCCTGGCCGGGACGGCAACGATTAACGGAAGTGCGGCGCCGAACGTCGACGTCACCGCTACGGGCAACGGCATGACGCTCAAGACGCGGACCGACCGCAACGGTTCGTTTCGCTTTCCGCCGTTGCCGCTGGGAAGTTACGACGTCGAGGCGCGGCGCAGCGATTTGCGCGCCCTGTTGCGCGTCGACCTGGGCAGCGACGGCGCACTCGTCACGCTGTCGATGCGGCCGCTGCGGCAAATCGGACAGGTCGTTGTCGCGCGCACGCTTCCGCTCCGCGGTAGCGGCACCGACGTTTCGCTCAATCGGACCGACCTTACTCGACTGCCGTTCGACAACAGCTTCCCCGAAATGCTGATCCAGTTGCCCGGCGCGGTCCGAGGCGCAAATGGAGTGGTGCATATCAACGGCGACCACGGCGTCATCAACTATCAGATTAATGGAGTGGCCCTGCCGCAGGGCTTGAACCGCGACATCGGAAGCGAGATCGACCTCAACGATCTCGCTTACGTCGACGTGATCGAAGGCGCCTACCCGGCGCAGTACGGATTGAAGTTCGGGTCGATTTTGAACTTGACGACCAAGAGCGGCACCGGGCCCGCGGGCATGGAGAGTAACTCGACGGCCGGTTCGTACACCGACCTCAACTCCACCATAGACTATCACGCTCCGATCGCCGGAGGCGGCGGATATACGCTCTCGGCGGGCGCGATGCAGAGCACGCGTGGTCTCGACCCGCCGGATTTTCAATCGCCGCACAACAACGCGAGCGGCGTCAACGAGTACGCCGGCGTGGCGCTTCCCGCCGGTGGAAACAACTTCACCAGCTTGACCTTCGTCCACAGCTTCGACACGTTTCAAATTCCCAACGACGTAACTTATGGCGAGCCCGCGACAACCGACGACAACGAGAATCAAGAGGACACGTTCTTTAGCCTGCAGTTGCGCCGAGCGCTGGGCGAAGACGCCGGCATCACCTTCGGCCCCGCGCTGAAAGTGTCGCGGATCGCCGACTTCGGCGATCCGGTCAACGACTGGACCTATGGCGAGGCGCTCAACGTCGAGCAGCCCCCGTTCGGCAACGGCGGCCAACCCGGCGACTGCGCCGACGCACTGAAGACCGGCAACTACTCGCCGACGACCTGCGCCTACACGCTTACCGACAGCCGTACGGCCATGGACTATATTTTGCAGGGCGATTACACGCAGCACGCCCGGAGCCACGAGATTCGCGCCGGCCTCAGCTACGATTTAGCTCGCATCAACAAAGGACTACCAAATCACGCTGCAGCCGGGGAACTTTTTGGCGCCGATCCTTACGCCGCAATCTCCCAACGCGCCGTCGACCGTCGTCGACGACGCGCCGAACGTCGGCAACACTTATCAGTCCTACGTCCAGGACAGCTGGCGCATTTCAGACCGGTGGGAAGCCGATTATGGGCTGCGCTACGATTTCTTCACCTTGCGTTCGACCGAGTTTGCGCAGGGATTCGGCGCGTTCAGTCCGCGCATCAAGCTAACCCGTTACTTCGGAAAGCGCGCTAACCTGTACGCGTACGTCGGGCGGTTCTTCGAGCCGTTCTCGTTCGAAAACGTCTCGCCGGCGGCGGCGCAGCTGCTCAATCTCCCGCTTCAGCCGACGCCGGCGCAGTTCGACCTCAAGCCGGAACGCGACACGCAGCTGGAATTCGGCGGCCACGTGCCGCTGGGTGGCGGCGAGCTCGGCTTTCGGATTTGGCAAAAGAACGCCAACGATTTGATCGACGACACGCAGGTGGGCGTGACGCTTCTGCACCAGGACATCAACTACGTCTTGGGCCGGCTTTCGCAAGAGGCGCTCAACTACGTGCAGCAGTTGCCGCGCAACGGACGCGCCTATGTCTCGGTGGCGCATACCGTCTCGCTCAATAAAGGATGCGAGACGCAGTTGCTGGCGCCGTGCTTCGGCTCGCTCGACGGACTTCACGCCGGCCGATCACAATCAGTCGTACAGCGCCGCGGGAGGAATACTCCTCAACGATGCGCGCGGCGGCTGGTTTTCGGTTGACGGCGAATACGGCAGCGGATTATCGTCGGGCTTCTGTCCGCCGGTCACGCCGGGTTTCTGTAGCGCCACACCGCACACGATTTTCAACGTGGGCAAAGGCATCGCGCTCGATCGTTCGACGGTGCTAACCCTCGGGATTCAGAATCTCCTCAACGATCGCTACTACGTGACCCTCATCAACGCCCAAGGCAACCACTTCGCCGCACCCCGGACCTTTACGATCGGCGTACAGACCGGCCGGCCGTGACGAAATTGCGAACGATTTGCATCTTCAGGCTTCGGAGGACTCACCCTCGAACTTTGGGGAAAGAGAATTTTGGAGCTGATGCACGACTTAAGCCGCGGCAGAATCGTCGTTACGGGAGGCGCTGGCCTGATTGGCAGCGCCATTCTTTGGGCCCTCAATCGGCGTGGTCTCGACGACGTCCTCGTCGTCGACCGCCTCGACCGGTCCGAGAAGTGGAGGCATTTGGTGCCTCTGCGCTTCGCCGATTACGTCGACGCCGACGAGTTCGAGCGCCGCATCGCCGAGCCCGGGACCTTCGGCAAGATCGGCACGGTCTTTCATTTGGGAGCGTGCTCGTCGACGACCGAATCGGACGCCGGGTTCTTGCTGCGCAACAACTACGAGTACACCAAGAATCTCGCGCACTGGGCGATTCCACAGTGTGCGCGGTTCGTTTACGCCTCTTCGGCCGCGACCTACGGCGGCCTCGAGGCCGAACTCTCCGACGAGGCGGATCTGCACGCGTTGCGTCCGCTTAACGGCTACGCGTACTCCAAGCATCTCTTCGATCTGTACGCGCGGCGTACGGGGCTGGAACATCACGTCTGCGGCGTCAAATACTTCAATATTTTCGGACCCAACGAAGATCACAAAGGCGACATGCGCAGCATCGTTTTCAAAGCCTACGAGCAAATTCGCGATGGCGGAAGCGTGCGGCTCTTCAAGAGCTACCGGCCCGAATTCCGGGACGGCGAACAACAGCGCGACTTCCTGTACGTCAAGGACGCTGCCGAGATGACGCTGCACCTCGCCGAAGCCGACGCCCACGGCCTCTTCAACGTCGGCTCGGGAACCGCGCGCACCTGGCTCGATCTCGTCCGTCCGATCTTCGTCGCGCTGGAGATGCCGGAACGCATCGAGTTCATCGAGATGCCCGAACATTTGCGCGGCAAGTATCAATACCATACGTGCGCCCGCATGCAGCGTCTGCACGCCACCGGTTACGACAGCCCGACGACGCCGCTGGCCGATGCCGTAACCGATTACGTCACTAACTACTTGGTGCCGCAGCGACCGCTGGAAATCGGCGATCCCGCCGTTTCCGCGCCGCTCAAAGCACCCTCTTAACGAAAGAAATCGATGTCACAGCCCACCCGCACCGAACGCCGCCGTCAGACGCGCGGAGGCGATTCGCCTCCCCCGCGCCGCGATCCGATGCGCCCCGTCTACATCGGCGTCGGTGCGGCAATCGTGTTGCTGCTCCTTGCCATTGCCGGCTTTAACCTCTGGCAGAAGCGCACCATCCAACAAGCTTATGCGACGCCGACGCCGGCTGCCGGCGCCCCGACGGCCAAGCCGATACAGCTAACTAACGGCGAGGCGCTGGGCGAAAAGTACTTCAAGGACAAGGTCCCCGACACGACGCGCGGCGGCCGCGGACAAGCCGTCGACGGAATTACCTGCGCCACCCAAGAGTTCGCAACGCTGCACGTGCACGCGCACTTGGCGATCTTCCGCAACGGCAAGCAGATACAAGTTCCCCAGTTTATCGGCGCCGCACCGAATGCGTCGGGCGCATGCCTCTATTGGATTCACACCCACGACGGCAGCGGCGTGATTCACGTCGAAGCGCCGGACCTCTCGCCGCCCCAAGGCGGTCCCTATACGCTGGGCATGCTTTTCGACATCTGGGGCCAGCCGCTCGACCGCAGCATCGTTGCCGGCATCACCGGCCCGGTCACGGCGTACGTCAACGGCCTGAAGTACGACGGCGATCTTCACGCGATTCCGCTGAGCGCACACCAGCAAATCGTCCTCGAGATCGGCACGCCGGTCGTCCCGCCGCCGAACTATATCTTTCCGCCGGGAGTTTAGGAGCGCGCCGAGGCGGCGCGCAGCACCCGGCTGATTTGCGCGCTCAACTCTTGGTACGAAACCTCGCCGCTGCTGAGATACGAGACGCGTTTGTCGCGGCCGATGATGGCGAACGTGGGAAAGCCGTTCTGTAAGTAGAGGTTCGCGACGTTGAGCAGCGGATCGTACGCAACCGGGTACTGAACGTTGAAACGCCGCACCCACTCGAGCACGTCGAGCTGCGACGCCGCCGACGTGCCGTCCATTGCGGTGCCGCTGCCGGAGACGCCGACGAACTCGACGCGCGATCCATAGTTACGGTAGAGGCGATCGATAACCGTCGTTTCGCGCTGGCAGTGCGGACACCAGGTGGCGAAGACTTCCAAAAAGACGGGCTTGGTCGCCGCATCGAGCTTGAAGAGTCCGTTCGTCGTTGCGACTTCGAAGGACGGCGCCGGTTGCCCGACCGTCGCCTTTCCGGTGATCGGCGACGTCGACGCTTCTTGTACGCGACGGCTCTCCGGACCGAAATGATACCAGAGCAGCGCGCCGGCGACGATTACGGCTACCGCTCCAATCGTTACCGCAATCAGCGAGCGTTGGTTCATGACGCGCTTCGCAGCTTTCGATCGACGGCGAAGGCTCCCGGCGCCCCGTACGCGACAAAGCCGCACGCACCGGCGAGTGCGAGGTCGAGCGCGACGTGCGGCCAATCCGCTGTCGCCGAGTCGCCCGGGCCGAAGCAGCCGCAGTTCGCCGGAATATGGCGCAACACGGCCGAGGCAATCACTCCCGCGTAGAGCACGAATTGCGCTGCGGCGACCGCCGCCGCCACGCGAGTAAAGAGACCGGCGATTAAATATCCGCCGAGCAACAGCTCGAAATAGGGCAGCGCTACGGCCAGCGGCCCGGTGATCGCAGCGGGAAGCAATCGGAAGTTGGCGATGTTCGAGGCCAGGTCGGCGGCGTGGCCGACTTTGAGCGCGCCGGCAACGACGAGCAACGCCCCCAAAAGAAGGCGGACCACCAGTACAGCCGCGTCCACGACCCTTTCGTTGCCTTCAGCCCGGCTCAACCCCTGGCAAGGGGGCGATTCTTCCGGCAGTGCGCGTGCGTAAATCGTCGTACAATACAACTATGCCGTTCCGGCTTTGCCGGCTCGTGCTCCTCGCGCTCACGCTGCCGGCAGCGTGCGCGAGCGGCCAACGGGCTGCCGACTTCACGCTCGTCGACGATAGCGGTGCGCCGTGGCAGCTCTCACAGCAGCACGGAAAAGCGCTGCTGCTGACTTTTGGCTACACGCACTGTGCGGATACCTGTCCCGCTACGCTGGCCAAGCTCGTGCGAACCGCGCAAGGGCTCGGTTCGCGTTCGCAGCAGCTCGAGATTGTTTTCGTCACCGTGGATCCGCGCCGCGATTCGCCGAGCGCACTTCACCGCTACGTCGCGCGATTCGATCGTCCCGGCGACGGCCGGCTCGTTGCCCTTACCGGAAGCGCGCCGCAAATAGCTGCCGTCGAAAAAGCCTACCACGTGTGGTCGCAAGCCATGCCGGTCGGCACGGCCACTACGACGTCGCGCACGGTGCCGCGATCTTCTTGATTGACGGAGAGCAACGGTTGCGCGGCGTGCAGGACGATGAAGATTCGCAAGCATCCCTTACGCGCGCGGTGATCGCGCTGCTGGGATGATCGCGTTACTCGCGGCTGCGGCGTTCGCGCTCGTGCCGGTGCACGGCGTCGTTCTCGATACGCTGCCCGACCACACCGCCATCGTGCGCACCGATCCGGTCCCGGCGATGCAGCCCGCGCACACGCGCACGCTATCGCTTCTCGCCTCCCGCAGCATTCGGCAGCGGAACCAACGTCGATGGGCTGATGGATTCGGCCACGCATCCGCCGACGCTGCGCAATGCGATTGCGGCAGGCCGCTTCGCGCCGGGCTTGCCCGACTCGGCGCGCGCGGTGCGCGTCGAGCCGGGCAGCTCGCTGCCGCCCGCCGAGCTGGTCGATCAAGACGGGCGCGCCGTGCAGCTCGATCGCGCCTTTGCCGGAAAGACGCTGCTGCTCTCCTTCATCTTTACCCGCTGCCCCGATCGCACGCTCTGTCCGGCCATCAGCGGAAAGTTCGGGTATCTGCAAGAGCGTCTCGATCCGAAGAACTTCGCCCTGGCCGAGATCACGCTGGATCCGCAGTACGACTCGCCGGCGATCCTACGCGAATACGCATCGCGCTACGGAGCCAAGCGCGAGAGCTGGTCGATGCTGACGGGAACCGGCTCTACCATTACGCGGCTCCTCGACGCCTTCTCGGTGAGCTCGATGCGCGTCGACTCGGCAAACTTCTTGCACGACGACAAGCTGGTCATCGCATCGCCGGCCGGTCGCATCGCGACCATCGTCGAGACGGCGAGCTGGGATCCCGACGGAGCCCTCGCTCAGGCGCGCACGGTAGCGGGGATGGCAGGCAACCCCTTCGAGCGATTCAAGCTAGCACTGATCGCTAACGCTATCGCGCTTTGCGGGGGCAGCCAGTTCGCCGGCATCGCCCTCTTGGAGCTCTCGCTCTTCACCATTATCACGGTCGTCGCGCTGCTCGGAATGTGGCTGGTGGCCCGTATTCTCTGGCCTCGGCGGGGCAAAACCGAGTCGCCCTAGGCGGACCTTCCGAGCTGAGCAAGGAAGCCGGGTTCAGCCTATGCCTGCGTCGCAGAAGTCGTCCGAAAGCCCCACGCCGCAGCAAGCGGCGTTTTTGGAACGCGCGATTGAACAGTACGGCAAAGCGACCTACAACTTTGCATATCGTTTGACGCGCAACGAGGCCGACGCCCGCGACCTAACCCAAGAGGCGTTTATCCGGATCTACCGGGCTTGGCGCAGCTTCAAGCCAGGAACCTCCTTCTTGTCTTGGGTCTACAGAATTGTCACAAATCTTCACCGCGACGAACTTCGGCGCCGTAAAGTTCGTTATCAAGAAGAGGTTACGAATGATAACCAACCGCAAGAATTCGCGGGAGGAGGGCGCCTTGCGGTTCAACCGATTGAAGAGTACGTCGAAGGCTATCTCAGCGAACCTCTCTCCAAAGCCCTTGAGGATCTCACTCCCGAGCAACGCGAGATCGTTCTTCTGGCCGACGTCGAGGACTGCAGTTATCAAGAAATCGGCGAAATCGTCGGGTGCTCGGTGGGAACGGTTCGGTCTAGATTGCATCGCGCCCGCGGGCAACTGCGAAAGCTGGTCAACCACTACATGAAGTCAACCTCATGAACGAGATACATCCGAGCATCGAAGAGCTCGTAGATTACATGCACGGCGAGCTCACCCCCGAACGCGATGCCGCGGTTCACGCGCATCTGGTTGACTGTTCCTCATGCTCGCAAATGCGTGACTCCGAAGCCTCGCTCACCGACTTGCTTCGGGCACACGCCAACGCTGAGGAGCGCGATCTGCCGCCGAGCGTAATCGCCGGGATTCGCAACGCCGTTGCCCGGCCGATGCGGCCGGCGTGGTCGCCGCTGCAGTTGCTGTTGCGCCCAGCCGTGGCCCTTGGTGCCGCCGCGGCGATCGCGGCGATCGTATACGTCGGGATCCCCGCGTGGCACGCCGGGCCCCGGTCGACACGCATCGAAGCCGCCTATTACCTCGACAACCACACGGCGCTCACCGCTACGACGCCCTTCGCGCAAGAGCCGGCAATGCCGGTGATGCTGACCTCCGATTCCAGCGCCGGCGAACAACCGGGCAATGAACCGCGCTAGCCTCCTGCTTGCGCCGCTTCTGGTAGCGGCGACGCTGACGCTGGCAAGCGCAAACTCAACGCGCGGCGCCGTCGATGCGCTGCTCTACGAGGCCATTTCGGCTCCCTCGACCGTTTCGTACAGCGGGGTCGTTCAGTTCGTGCGCATCGGAAGCCACCATGCGGAGGCTTCGGTCTATCGCGTCGAGCATCGCGCCCCGGACTTAACGCGGCGCACGTACACGGCGCCGTCGGCCATCTCGGGCGACGCCGTTGTGTCCAAGGGTCACCTCACCTTCTCGATCGATCCCAAGCGCCGGCGCATCGTCGAAGCACGAAACGATGCCCTCGACGACCGGGCGGCCTGGCGCGACAACTATGCGCTGATGCGCCAGAACTATCGTGCGGTCGAGCAGGGCGCCGAGAGTTTCGACGGCCGCCCGACCGTCGACGTGCTCTTGATCAACAAGTACAGCCACCGGCCGGCCCTGCTCGTGCGCATCGACCGCGAAAGCAAAATCGTGCTCGATCAGCAAGAGTTCGGGACCGATGGTTCGATGATCAGCGATCTCCGGTTCGAAGCGGTGCGATATACGCCCGCCATTCCCTCGCGCGATTTCAACCTTCCTAAAGCGTATGCGGTCGTGCCCGGCCCCACGTTCGCCGAGCCTTCCCAAGACCCCGAGCGGGTCGCGCGCAACGCCGGCTTTGCCACTCGCGAACCGCGCTCGCTTCCCGACGGCTTCGAAGCGGTCGAGGGAAACATCGTCGAGCTCAAGGGCGTGCGCACGCTGCACGTGCTCTACTCCGACGGCATTCGCACGGTGTCGCTCTTCGAGAACGCACGACCGACGATCACGGACATGACCCACCTCCAGCCCGAACCGCTCAACATCGGTGGACACAGCGGCGAATATGCCGAGGACGGGGCGACCTCGCTCCTTTCGTGGTCGGATGGCACGCTGCACTACGCGCTTGTCAGCGATCTCCAGCTGACCGATCTGCGCCACATCGCCGCCGCGATCGCTCCTTAGCGAAAAACAAAATGAGAGAGGCCCCGCCGTTGGAGCGGGGCCTCTTTCATTGTAGATCGCCGTCGAGTTCTAGAGCTTGATGTTGGCCGTTATGTAGAACTGGATCGGGGTCTTGGTCGAGGAGTTCAGCGCGGAGACGAGTGCCGGCCCGAAGTTCGGTTCGTATGGGAACCTTCGGAACGGCTGGATCCGCGAGCCGGGATTGCCCGGCGGATTGATCACGGCACCGGGGGTTCCGTATGGGGCAACCGGATAGATCGTGCCGCCGACGTTGTTGTACGCGCAGATGTTGCCGTCGCTATACGTCCACGGCATCTGCGATCCGCCCCAGCAGTAGTTCACGATGTTCACCAGCGAGCCAACCACCGTGATCCGCGGGCTCACGTCGTAGGACATCTGCAGGTTGGCGATGATCTCGTTGGGTTGGGTATACGCGCCGATGCCGTCGTACGCGCCCGTAAACGGATTGGGAATAAACACGACGTTCGGACAACCCGTGGCATTGTACCGATCGCCGAACAACGGCTTGCCGCAGCCGCTTGCCGGGTCGATGCCGGCTTCGGCAATCGGCTCACCGTACTTGCCGCCGCCTTGGAACTGCACCGACGGCGTGATCGCGTACCGCTGGTGCCGGTAGTTGAGCAGCAACGTGCCGACGTATGGCGAGCCGAAGCCTTGCGCGGCTAAGCCCAAGGCACCCGGGAAGGTGTCGTACGTGGGAAACGCCTGGGCGGTATCCACCAGCCCTTGCGGTGCTTGGTTCCAATACGGATTGGCGATCCAACCATTCTTACAGCCACCGCCGGGAAGGCCCGGCTTCGGAATGCCCTTGCTGGTATAACAGGCATTGGCCGGAAGTCCGTTGGTCGTGCTCCCTCCGCACATCGTGTTGAGCGCACCCGGATGGTTCGCACAGTACTTGGTATACGCGTTGTATTGCGCAATCGAGTTGTTGATCGGAGCCAGGACCGTCGTTCCCGAGGCTCCCGCCGCGATCGGACCGTAGTGGATGTACGAGTTCGTATAGGCGAAGGAGAGCAAGCCCGAGATGCCGTCGCGCGAAAAGTCGCCCTTTTGCATCTGGAACTCGACGCCTTCACTCCTTTGGCTTCCAACGTTGAGGCCCGAAACGAAGCCTTGGATCGGGTTGAGGAAGAACTGCTGGATCTGGTTCTGCGTCTGGCGCAAGAACGGCGTCAGCTTGAACGAGAGATCGGTGCTCTTAAAGTGGTGCTCCCACGAGAGGTCGTAGTTGATCGAGGTCGGCGGCTGAATCGGATAGCCCGGAGTGTTGCGTCCGAAGGCTAAGAAGTGCGAGCCGATGTAGTCGGCGAGATCTTCTTGGCGCGTGTTGTACTGTTCGAACGCGGTGTTTGGGGCCTCCGTATACCGCCCGTACGAGAAGCGGAAGACGTTGCTGGGATCCGACGTGTACGTGCCGCTGATGCGCGGCTGGTAGATATTGAAGGTATAGGACTGCGACGGAACGTTTTGAACGTTGGCCGCATGCGAACCCGAGGGACAGGTCTGTCCGGGACTCGGATTCGGAGACGGCGCACCCGTCTGGTTGTTGACGCAGTTGTCGAGATTGTAAGCATTGAACCAAAACGCGCGCGCCGCCGCCGATCCGCCTAGCGGCGGGACGAGGGTGTTCTGCCCGACGAAGCCGTAACTGTCGAGGCGAAGGCCCGCGTTGATGAGCCACTTATCTGATGGCCGGTATTGATCCGTGATCGCGGCGGAGTAGAAGGTCGGGATCGTTCCGCTATACGTGCCGGCAAGGCCGTTTTCCGCGATCATATATGTGCAACCGCTGCCGAATTGCGGCTTGCCCGGAATCGCGCAGCTTCCTAAAGGAGAGCCGACGCTGAAGTTGGGACCGAGCCCGATCGTGTTCTGATGGCAGTTCACGACGCCCGACGTGCTCCCGTACGGATCGAAACAATACCCGCCGTATGGATTGTCGGCATTCACGAGGACGGCTTGACTGCCGTTGACGCCGTAGAACCCGTTGTTGTCGCGCACGATGTGCGCACTAGTGTACGAGCCCTGCACGCTGAGCAGGTTTTGCGGATTGATCTGGTCCTGGAACTCGGCACTGAGGCCGCGTGTGTGCGTGTTCAACTCGTAGTCGGGGGCATCGGGGCAGACGAAGTTACAGAAGCTCGTGCTATACGGTCCATTGAGGAACCAATCGCTGTAGAAGGTGTAGCCGTATAAGCGGAGGTACGCCGTCGAACCAAAGTTCTTAGTGTACTGCACTTTGACGATGGCGGTATCGTTATACGAATTGTCGCGCGCCCCCGAGGGAATCGCGTTGGGATTGGAGGGCGAGCCGGTATTGGTTCCACTGGGGAACGTATAGGGACGTACGCAGCTCGCCAGCGCATTGAGCTGCGCTGCGTTGTACGTGCCGCCGACCGACTGGTTGCAGCCCCAGGAGTAGGTGTTGAGCCACGTTACCGGCAGCGACGTGCCGTATGGGATGCTGCCGCCGGTAAAGAGCGAGTTGAGCTCTCCGTTAATTAGATTCATGCAGGCCGTTCCGCTCTGCGCGGCGGCGCCGGTGCAGAATGGGGAAGCGACGTCGTTGCCGGAGAGGTAGATCTGGTTCTTCAGCGCTTCGTCGGTGTAGAGAATCTGCACGTCGTCGCGCCCGGCGTCGTGGTGATGCGGGATGCCGATGTGCACGTTAGCGACGATGTTGCGCGCATAGATCGTCGCGAAGTTGGCATAGTTGCCGGCGGGCCCCAACGGGAAATAGCTGTTGCCCGTACCGCCGAAAAACAGCGACCAGCCGGGAGCGAACGGATTTCCGTAGGCTCCGCCCACGATGCCAAGCGGCGGCCCGAGCCAGTTGTCGTACTCGGAACCGTTGTTCGAGTTGACGTAGTTGGCCGCCTGATTTGCACCGGCAACGCCGATGTAGTACGAGAAGAGTCGGTCGGGCGTGGCGCCGCCGATTTCGATTGAAGCGCGATGATAAAAGGTCGGTACGCCGATTCCTAACGAGCCGGTTGCGAAGCCTGGATACGTTCCGGTCTTGATGACTTGATTGATAAAGCCGGAAAGGCCCTGACCTTCGGAGTTGGCCGGGTTCGCACCGGTATAGACTTGTACTTCGGCGTTGCCAAGCGACGAGGCCGAGCTCGACGCGTAGTTGTCGAACGAACGGTTGACGGGGACGCCGTCGAACTCGTAACCGACTTGGTCGTAATCGCCGCCGCGAATGTTGACGGTAGCGTAGTATCCCGTTTGGTTGGGGATGACGTAGGCACCCGGAACCGTCGAGATCGCCGAGTATGCTTGATTTATGAGTCCGCCGCCGCCCAGCGCGGCCGTCGCGGCCTGCGTGGTGGCGTTGATCGAATAGACGTCGGCGGTGGTTCCGGATTTGACCAGCGAGCCGGCGGCGGTAGACGTCACGTGCGCGATCGTGCGAAGCGCCTTCGGGATGCGCAGTGAAACGTTTTGCACCGTGTCGGCGAAGACGATCTCACCGGGAACGCTCGTAGATTGATAACCGTTCTTCGATGCGGTCACCGTATACGTGTCCGGAGCAAGCGTCAGGAAAGAAAAATGCCCCGAGGCATCGGTCGTAACGGTGGTCGATTGCGAGGGGCTAGTAGCGATGACTTCTGCTCCCGCGATGGGAGCCGACGTTTCGGCGTCGAGGACCGTACCAGTCAGACCGCCCGTAACGCCTGCCAGTGCCCAGGTTTCCTGGCAAACGAACGCAACGAGCAGCACGAACGCCGTGGCGAGATGCCGGAGCGATCTCCTCATGATTCGTATCTCCTCGAGTTTTCAAAATTAGCATGCGGGATTTGCCAATGCGGCGTACCCGTTGCTTAATCGAGGCTACTTCTCAGGGCTCGCTCAGCTTCCTGGAGCGAGCGCCAGGCCTTCGAGTATCGAGCGCGCCCGTACGGGAATGGCGCTAGCTTCGGCCGCGCTCGGCTCCGGCGCGCTGCTCGCGCCGGCAATCTCGGCGATTGCCGCGATCGAGTTCTCGATTGCGTCGAGACCGTAACCGCCCTCGAGAAAGTAGGCGATGCGGCCGCCGCAGTACTCATCGGCAACACGGCGGATCGCGGCAGCAATCGGACCGGCGGCCTCGACGCCGACGCCGAGGTCCCCGACCTCGTCGCCGGCGACGTAGTCGAATCCGGCGCTGACCAACACCGCGTCGGGACGAACGATCCGTGCGACGAGCGGCAGCAGGCGCTCCCAGACCGCGACGAAGCCCTCGGTCGAGATTCCGTCGACGGGTAGCGGAACGTTGGCGACGAGATCGTCGCCGAGCCAATAGCTGCGCGTGCCGGTTCCCGGATAAGCCGGATGAGCGTGCGTCGAGCAGTACGAGAGCCCGGCGCCGGCGACGGCTTCGGTACCGTTGCCGTGGTGGTAATCGAAGTCGACGACCAAAATGCGCCCGCCGTGCGCGGCTTGGAGCGCGCGTGCGGCGACGGCCACGTTGTTGAAGAGGCAGAATCCCATGCCGCGATCCGGTTCGGCGTGATGGCCGGGCGGCCGCACGAGGGCAAAGATCGTCTCGCCGTTAGCGTAGGCGTGCTCGGCGGCAACGATCGCGCCGCCTGCCGCGCGCCGAGCGGCGCGCCACGAACCTGCGTCGACGACGGTGTCGCCGGTGGACAGATAGCGCGCGCCCGTCAGGCCGGCCGTTTCTCCTTCGACCAGCTCGATGTACGAACGAGCGTGCACTCGCTCCAGTTCTTCATCGGAGGCATCGCGAGCAGCGATCGAATCGGCGAGCACGCCGCGGCGCTCCAGGCGCGCGGCAACCGCGGCGACCCGATCGGGACGTTCGGGATGCGCTACGCCGCGCAGATGCGCGGCGTAGAGTGGATCGGTGACGAACTTCAGCCGCCGTGCTGGGAATGACACGACTGCGCCGCGGCTGTCTGCACCGTCGTGTAATCCTTCGTCCCCTTCTTCATCATCGGTAGGAGCCGCTTGTAGGTCGCCTGCGCCTTGGCGCACTGATTGGAACCGGCATACGACTTCGCGGCCATGTAGAGCAGGGCCGGATTGGCGTTGAGGTAGCCCTTCGCGGCCTTGTCGAGGGCGTCGAAGATTTGCGCCGCCTCCTTATAGTTGCGCAGCTCGAAGTCTGCCCCCGCAACGCACGAGAGCGTCGCCGGCGAGCGCTGGATCTCGAAACTCTTACCGCAGGCATCGCGCGCACCCGAGTAGTCGTGGACTCGCGAATACGCTTGGCCTAAAAGCGCGAAGCCCTGGGCGTCGGGCGAGATCTGCGTGTACTTCTTGAGATAGGTCACGCTGTCGGTGAGGCGCCCCATCTGCATGGAAGCCTCACCGATGCCCATCAGGGCACCGGGCGTTGAGGGATCGAGGGCCAGGGCGGCTTGCCACTGCGCGATCGCCTTGTCGTATTGATGCTGCGTCGCGAAGTAGTCGCCATAGGCGACGAAACCCGCCGGGACTTTCGGAAACTGCGTGACGATCTGCTGCAGGATGGCTACGCCCTGCGAGTCCTTCTTCTCAGTGATGAAGTAGCTCGCTTTGCGAATGAGAATCACGACCTTCTCGTCGTCGGTCGGCGCCTCGACGACGGCGTCATCGTAGGCGGCCGCCGTTCGGACGTCGTCGTGCTGGCGGCCGTAAAGATCGGCCTTGAGGACGAGCGCCTGAACGTTGCGCGGATCGATCGCCAGCGCGCGGCCGATCGTCTGCACTGCCATGGGAATGTTATTTTGCTGCGCGTAGGTGGTTGCGATCTGAAAGATCGGTGCCGTGTCTTTAGGGTTGAGGAGCAGCGCCGCTTCGAACTGTGCGCGCGCATCGTCGAAATGCTGCTCCGCGGCGTAGACGGCACCGAGCGTCATCAGCGCCCCCGGGTCGTTCTTATTGAAGGTCACGGCGCGTTTGGCGATGCGCTCGGCGTCGTTGTAGCGTCCGGTCTTGAGATAGATGTCGGCCAGCTGCGCGAGCACACCCAGATTGGTGGGATCCAGGTTCGAGGCTTGCTCCAGGTCATAGGTTGCCGCGGCGGCGTTACCCATCTGCTCTTGAGCCAGGCCGTCGTAGTAGTAGACCTGCACGGTCTTGTTACCCAGCTGCAACAGGTGCTGCGTGTACTGCAGCGTGATGTCGGGCCGGTTGACTTGCAGATACTGCGCGGCGAGCTGCGCCATGGTCATCTGATCGCTCGGGTTCGCCTTTAACTTTGCGGTGAGACGTGGAATCGCGACGTTCGGCGGCTCGGGGCTGGCCGTCGGCAATGCCGAAGGCGACGGCGAGGGGCTCGGCGTGGCTTTCTTGCCTCCGCCGAAGAGCGAGGCTTGGGCCGTCGGCGTCGTGGCCGCAACGCCCACGACAAAAGCGAGCACGATCAGCGCGATAAGCGAAATACGTTTCAAGAGACCTGTCCTTTAGATGATTCAATCATTTTCGTAAGCTCCGGCACGATGCGAAACGCATCGCCGACCACGAGCAAATCGGAAAACTCTGCAATAGGCGCAGCCGCGTCTTTATTGATCGCGACGATCGTGCCGGAGGCCCGCATGCCGACCTTGTGTTGGATGGCACCGGAGATACCGACGGCGATATACAGATTCGGCGTCACCGTCTTTCCGGTTTGACCGATCTGCAAGTTGTAAGGAACCCATCCGGCATCGGCCGCCGCTCGCGATGCGCCGACGGCTCCACCAAGCGCACGGGCTAAAGGCTTCAACAGCGTATCGAAGGGTTCCGGCCCCCCCAGCCCCCGGCCGCCGGCAATAACCACCGGCGCTTCCTCGAGCGCTAGCTCGCCGGCGCCCTCTTCCACGTCTCGCTCGACGCGCGCCACGTATTCCTTGGCCGGCTTTTCAAGCGGCCGGATCTCGGCGCCGGCGCCTCCGGTCGCGGCGGTAAAAGCGTTGGGACGGACCGTCACCACGCCGTATTCGCCCGGACGCAGCGCGCACTCGGTGACCATCGCGCCGCCCAGCTTGGGGGAAACGCAAATCACCTCACCGCCCTCAATTCGGACGTCGACCACGTCGGCGACGATCCCGGCGCCAAGGCGAGCGAGGATACGGCCGGCGACGTCGCGGCCGGAGAGCGTGTTGGGAATCAGCAGCAACGACGGCCCCGCGCTCTGCGCAGCCGCTTGCAAATAGTCGACGACCGGATCGAGCACGAAGGCGTCGACCGCCGAATCTTCGTTGACGTAAATCGCGTCCAGCGGATACTCCCGCAGACGCTCGGCCAGCTCGGCAGCGCCGGCACCGAGCACCACCGCAGCGGCCTTCCCGCCGAACGCGTCGGCGATTCGCCGCGCCTCACTGGCGAGCTCGTAGGTCACTTTGCGGGTCGCACCTTGGCGATGCTCGACGTAAACCAGAACGTTTTTCACGATGACGCCCTCAGACCAGCCGCTTCTCTTGAAGAAATTCGAAGATCGCCTGCGCGCCGGCGACTCCGTCGGCGGCTTCGACCGTTCTGCCCTTCCCGCGGACGGGCGGCGGCGCGAAACTGCGCAGCTCCGTCTTCGAGCCTTGCGTCCCGACCGGTTGGTCGAGCCCAAGCTCGCCGGCGGAGAGCGTGGCAATGCTCTTTTTCTTGGCGCCCATGATGCCTTTAAGCGACGCATAGCGCGGCTCGCCGAAAGTGAGCGCCGTCGTGAGCATCAACGGCAGCGGCGACCGCACGATCTGATAGCCGGCGTCCGTCTCGCGCTCCACCTCGAGGCTCGTGCCGTCGATTTCGACCTTGCGCGCGTTGGTAACGCAGGGAAGGCCTAAGTGCTCGGCGAGCGCGGCCGGCACTGCACCGGTGCTGCTGTCATCGGTCAAGCCGCCGACGACGAGCAAATCGAAGTCGAGGGTGCGCAGTGCGGCCGCCATCGCGTAGGCAGTCGCCCAAACGTCGCTTCCTTCGAGTGCCGTGTCGGTGAGCAGCACGGCGTCGTCGGCACCCATCGCCAGCGCCTTGCGCAGCGTTTCCTTGAGACTTTCGGGCGCCATCGAAAAGACCGTTACGCGCGATTCGCCGCCGGCGCGTTCCTTCAATTGAAGTCCGGCCTCGAGTGCGTACTCGTCGTAAGGATTGAGAACCGTCTCTACGCCGGTGCGCACCAGGCGTTTGGTTTGCGGATCGATGCGCTTCTCGGCATTCGGATCCGGAACGAGTTTAACCGTCACCACGATCTTCACGTGGTTCTAGCGACCTCCGTCGGAAAGGGCGGGGGAGGAAAGAACTGGGGCACTTTGGTGGTCTCTGCCCTCCGGACCTGCCGTCGCGCTGAAGGTCGCACCGGTTGCGCTGCGAACCGCCCGCGGATGGCGCGCTTGATCCTTGCCCTGATCTGCTTCGCCCTGTTCGCGCCGGCCGCCGCCGGCGCCCAAAACGCTGCGCAACAAGCGCCGTACGCGACCGAGCGGCAGCCGGTTACGCTCTTTGTCGACGCCTCGCGCGCGGCCGAGGGACTGATGTTCGTGCGCGAGCGCATCCCGGCCGCGCCCGGCGACTTCACCATCGTCTATCCCAAATGGATTCCGGGCGAGCACGGGCCGACGGGACCGCTCAACGATCTCGCCGAGCTGCGCGTCTCTGCGAACGGATCGCCGCTGGAGTTGCATCGCGACGGAATCGATCTCTATGCCTTTCACCTAACCGTGCCGCCTGGGGCTACCAGCCTGGACGTCAACTTTACGGTACTGATGAATGCGCCCGGCGATCATATGTCGTCGCATTCGCTTGCCGTTTTGAACTGGAATCGCGCGCTGCTCTATCAGGAGGGCATCGATTCTCGCCATTATTTCGTCAAGCCGGCCATTGCTCTGCCCACTGGATGGGATTATGCAACCGCGCTGCGCGGCGCATCGCGCAGCGGCGACCGCGTGGATTTCAACGTTACGCCGCTCGAGATGCTGGTAGATTCGCCGCTCGATATGGGAGCCTTCGTCCGGAAATGGGATCTATGGCGTGACGGTGCCGCGTTCGTTCAACTCGACGCCTTTGCCGACTATCCGCAGAACCTCGATATCCCGGCAAAGCTGCTCGAGGCGTACCGGCGCGTACCGGCCGAGGCCTTCGCGCTTTACGGCTCGCGGCATTTCGAAGACTATCACGCGTTGCTGACGCTCAGCGACACGGTCGAGTTTCAAGGTATCGAACATCACCAATCGAGCGACAATCGCGCGCCCGACGATTTTCTGACCGATCCGGCCGACTCGATCGCCGATGGCGATCTGGTCACCCACGAATTCTCGCACTCGTGGAACGGGAAGTACCGCCGCCCGGCAGACCTGACGACGCCAAACTTTCAAGTCCCGCAGAAGACCGATCTGCTTTGGGTCTACGAGGGCATGAATCAATATCTCGGCGACCTGCTCTCGTTTCGGTCGGGCATTCGCGAGCCCAGCCAATATCCGGAGTATATGGCGACAATCTACGCCGATATGGACTACGAAACGGGGCGAGCGGCGACGCCGCTGATCGACGTGACGACCGGAGCGCCGTATTATTACGTCGCGCGCGGCGATTACGGACACATTCGCCGCGGTTCGGGCGACTTTTACACCGAAGGCGAGCTCGTGTGGCTCGACGTCGACACGATTATTCGCCAGCGTTCCAACGGCGCGCGCTCGATCGAAGACTTTCTGCACCGCTTCACCGAGCCGTCGACGACCGGGCCGATGGTCAACACTTACACGCGCGACGACGTCGAGGGGCTGCTCAACGACGTCGAGCCCTACGACTGGCACTCGTTCTTCGAGACGTACGTTTATCACGTCGCCCCGCATCCGCCGAGCGACGAGTTCACGCGCGCCGGTTGGCGGCTCGTCTATACGAGCCAGCCAAACGTCTTTCTTGCCGGAAGGCCGCCGAACGACCGCGATGTGACCGGATGGTATTCCTACGGTGCAAATCTCGCCGCCGACGGTACCGTACGAGAGGTGCGCGAGAACTCGGCGGCGTGGAAGTCCGGCCTCGCTCCGGCCATGCGCGTCGTCGCGGTCGAGGGCCAGCAGTTCTCACCCGATGTGATGAAGTACGCGGTCCTGCGCGCGCAGCATCGCTCGGAGCCGATCTCGCTGATCGTAACGCAAACCGGCTGGTACCGGACGCTCTCGCTCGACTATCACGACGGTATGCGTTATCCGCACCTCCAACGCGTCGCCGGCACGACCGACATGCTCGCATCGATCGCCGCACCCCATGCAAAGTGAGCTCGTTGTCATCCTGAGCTTGTCGAAGGACGGAACCAGGCAACCGTAAGCCGAAGCCCGTCTCACGGAGGTAGCACAGATGCTTCGTTCACGCATTTTCCTCACCGCGCTCGCCTTTGCAGCGCTCACGGCAATCGGATCGGCCGCTTCGGCGCCCACGATCGTAACGCCGGAGAGTGCCACGTGGGGACCCGCTCCGGGATTTCCGGGATGGGAGATGGCGCCCGTCGTCGGCGATCCGTCCAAGGCCGGCGCGTTTTACGCCTATCTCTTGAAAGTTCCCGACGGCGGTAAAGCAATGCCGCATATGCACGGTGTCGCGGAAACCGTCGTCGTGATCAGCGGCACGCTGATGGTCGGTTTGGGCGACACGATGGATACGGCGACGATGAAGCCGCTCGGCGCGGGAAGCGTCGTATCGATTCCGGCAGGCGTGCATCACTACGCCATGGCTAAAGGTCCGACGGTGATTGAGATTAGCGGCATCGGCCCCGATTCAACGACGATGCTGCAGAAATAAATCACTTAGCGCGCGCCGGATCGCTCGCCGCCGCACTGCTGCTCGGCGGTTGCGGCGTCATGCGCACCGCCGCACCGCTCGTACCCCTCGCCGGTAGTTCTAGTGTTTCTCGAAGCTTGAACGCGCACGCGATCATCGGCTTTAGCGTCGACACGCCTAAGCGCGCCGCGACCGCGGCCAAGCAAGGAATCGACACGACGATTCTGTATGGCGGCTCGCCCGCACCGGGCAGCGCGTTGGAGCGGGCCTTGAGTGCACGCGGCATCTCAGTCGTCGATGCCGGCATATCGGGAATACTCTTCCTCTGGGAGTGTCACCGCACGCATACCGTAGCTCCGCCTCCGAAAAGCTATGGCTACAATCCCTACTGCGGCATCGACGAGGATCCAAAAATAAACTCCGAAACGGTCGCGCTGCGCTATGTCGACGCCATTCTCCGGCGCGACGCGCGCCGGCCGTACGTCGTCGGCCATTGGGTCCTTGACGATTGGGCCTCGTGGGATCCGGGAAGCGGACGGGCTCTTTTGCAGAAGATCCACGACGCGATTGCCGAGAAGAATCCCGGCTTGCCGGCAATCTGCGGTTTTGGCGGCGGCGTAACCAAGCCGGGAAGAATCGGTTGGGATCCCGGCACCGCCGCAAACTACTCGAACGGCGGCTGCGATATCGTAGGATGGTACAACTACTCTCCGTTCGGGCGACGGCATCCGTCCAACGGTAAAAATCTCGACTGGAAGATGACGCAACTGCTTCCCGCGATGGCGCATAGTTTAAAGAAACAAGGTTGGGACCTCACTTACACGCCGTTGTACGGCATCGGTCAAGCGTGGGCGGGTTCGTACGACAAGCACTTTTTTCAGCCGGGTCTCACCCGCGGCGAGATGCTCGCGCAAGCAAAAGCCTTTTGCCGCTTCGGAGCCGCTTACGTCGGCTGGTACGCGTGGGATGACAGCGCCGATAACTCTCAAACGCAGACCCCTAACAACTCCTCGGTGATCGGCGCCGGAATTGCAGCGGGCATTTCGGCTTGCAGATCGATCTGGAGCGTCGCGCGATGAAAACTATTTCGCTGCACTTGCTTGGCGGGCGGCTGCGGCGTGGTGTTCAAGATCGTTCCATAACTTTGGAGGTTTATCAGAGTGATCGCGATTCTGGGAGCGGGCGGGGCGATCGGAGACGACCTTGCCAAGATGCTCCTCGCGAAACAAGCTGCTGTGCGTCTTGTGGCGCGCAACCCGAAACCTATTGACGGCACGCAGTCGCTAGCCGCCGACTTGTCGGATGCCGCACAAGCCCGCGCCGCCGTCGAAGGCGCAGAGACGGCCTGCCTCCTCGTCGGTCTTCCTTACGATCTTGCTATCTGGCGCGAGCTGTGGCCACGCATCATGCGCAATGTAATCGAAGCGTGCAAGCATTCGAGAACCAAGTTGCTCTTCTTCGACAACGTCTACATGTACGGCCGCGTCGATGGCCCGATGACCGAAGCGACGCCCTACCACCCGTCGAGTAAGAAGGGCGCGATCCGCGCCGAGATCGCGACGATGCTCATGGACGAGGTGCATGCGGGGAACCTTCAGGCGACGATCGCGCGGGCGGCCGACTTCTATGGCCCGCACACCAAGAACGGCGTTCCCAACGTCCTCGTCTTGGAACCCTATGCGAGTGGCGGGACGGCTTCTTGGCTGGTCAACGCTCGCGTTCCGCACTCGCTGACATTCACGCCCGATGCGGCACGAGGCGTCGCCATGCTGATCGAACGCGATTCGGCGTGGAACCAAATCTGGCATCTGCCGACGACCCCCGACCCGCCTACCGGGCAAGCCTTTATCGAAATGGCGGCCGCAGCGTTCGGCGTTCCGCCGAAGTTTCGAGTGCTCGGCAAGCCGATACTCAGGCTTGTAGGTCTCTTCAACCCTGCGGTTCGTGAGTCGCTGGAGATGCTCTATCAAAGCGAACGCCCCTATATCTTCGATTCGTCGAAGTTCGCTGCCGAGTTTGGCTTCTCAGGAACGCCGTACGCCGACGGCATACGCATCGCCGCGCAATCATATCAAAAGTAACTTCCATCTCGCAGCACGGTCTAAGGCTGGCGCGTTACGGTCCCAGTATGATGGAAGAGAGCCTCGAGTTTACCGTCGGTGCAATTCGTCGATGGGCGCGCGATGAGATCGATAAGCTGGTTTACGACGGCACGCGCCCGGTCTCGGCCTGTGCGACCGTCGACGCCGCGGCGCGCGAAGCGGCCATCGCGCTAGGCAATCGCATCACGCATGCCGCACAGATCGCGCAGATCGAGTCGCTCGCCGATTATTTAAGCCGATGCTTGAACGGCGCCGTTCGCCGTCACGAATAAAGCCACGCCGCTCCGCGCACGCCGCTCGAATCGCCCCAGCGCGCGGGAAGCAGCTTGACGTCGATCGGCCGGCATATGGCATAGCGTTCGATTGACGCCGGAACGTTGGCATACAGACGCGCAACGTTTGATAGGCCGCCGCCAAGAACGATGGCGTCGGGATCGAGCAGGTTGACGACGGCGGCCAGCGCCCTCCCCAGCCGGTCTTCATATCTCGCGAGCGCCTCAACGGCCTGAGCGTCGTTTGCCTCGGCTGCCTCGGAGATCTCGGGTACGCTCAACATTCGACCCGTGTCGCGCGTAAACTCGGCCGCGAACGCTGGACCGCAAAGATACGTTTCGATGCAGCCGTGTTTACCGCAGTAGCAGAGCGGCCCCGGCAACTCGCTCGGCGCCGGCCATGGCAAAGAGTTGTGTCCCCATTCGCCGGCAACGTTATTGCGGCCCGAGATGACGCGCTTACCGACTGCGAGGCCGCCCCCGACACCGGTCCCGAGAATGGCCGCGAACACAACGTTCGCGTCTTGCGCCGCACCGTCGATTGCCTCCGAGAGCGCCAGACAGTTCGCATCGTTGGCGACGCGTATCTCGCGCCCGAGCGCATTCTCGAGATCTCGCTCCAGCGGCTTGCCGTTGAGGACGGTGCTGTTAGAGTTACGTAGCAGCCCGCCGCTTGGATCGAGCGCGCCCGGCGTCCCTACGCCGACGCTGCCGCACCTTCCGATTTCGGCTTCGACGCCCGACACCAACTTTGCGATCGACCGCAGCGTGGCGGCGTAGTCGCCGGCGGGAGTCGCGACGCGACGGCGAATCAACACTGCACCCTCGCGATCGAGCGCGACGATCTCGATCTTTGTACCGCCGAGATCGATGCCTATTCTAGGAGGCAACACTCCGGTATGTATCTGATTCTGAAACTGGTTCACCTGGCGGGCGTAGTGCTCTTCTTGGGAAACATCATTGTCGGCGTCTTTTGGAAGAGCCATGCCGATAGAAGCGGCAACACCACCGTCATGGCAAATACGATTGATGGCATCATCGCCGCCGATCGCATCTTCACCATTCCCGGAATCCTGCTCTTGTTGGCCGGCGGAATCGGCGCGGCGATCGTCGGCAAATACTCGATACTTGGTACGGGTTGGATCCTGTGGGCGCTGATCGCCTTTATCCTATCGGGCTTGGCCTTCGGGCCGCTCTCGCGGACGCAGCGTCAGTTGTCGGTCGCCGCCCATACCGGGAACATCGACGAGTACGATCGCCTTTCGAAGAGCTGGAACTTCTGGGGATCGGTGGCGCTGCTGTTTCCGATCGTCGCCTTTGTGCTGATGATTCTCAAGCCGGCCAACTTGCCGGCTCTCCACGGCTAACGCGAACGTTACGGCAGGAGCATCTCAGGAAAGCGAGCAAGCACCAGGAGACGTGATTCCGACCAGCATCCAGGCGTTCACCGGAGGCCTCGTCTCCCGGGGCCTTCAGCGAATCGGAGTTCAAGACCGCACCCTTCTGCGGCTCCGGGTAGCGGCGATCATCATCTTGCCGCTCGTCGCCTGGTTACCGTTGCTGCTCCTCACGGCCATCGACGGAAAGCTGCTCCCGGGCAGCGTGCAGACGCCTTTCCTGCTCGACCTATCGGCGCACATACGTTTGCTGGCTGCCCTGCCGCTTTTTGTTTTGGCGGCTAGAGTTGCCGAAGCGCGCCTGCTCCCAACGATCCAACAGTTCGTCGCGCGGCGAATCGTTCCGGAAGAATCCGACGAGAAGTTCGGGGCCGCGATCGCCTCGGCGTTCCGGTTGGGCGATTCCACCCTGGCCGATATTCTCATCATCGTAATCATCTATTTGGTGGATACGTTGGTCGTTTGGCGCACGCACACGGCAAACCCGGCGACGACGTGGTACGCCGGCTCGGCCACCTCGGGGTCGCACCTCACCCCGGCGGGCCTCTACTACGCGTACGTCGGTTTGCCGATCTTCCAGTTCGTCTTACTGCGCTGGTACTTCCGGCTCTTCATATGGGCTCGCTTCCTGCGGCAGGTCTCAAAGCTAAATCTCAATCTCCTGCCGACACATCCCGATCGCGTCGGCGGCCTCGGCTTTCTCATCATGGGTACGCAAGCGTTTACGTTTTTTGCCATGGCGCACGGCGCGGTGCTCGCCGCCTGGCTCTCGACGCGCGTGGTTGTTGCCGGAAGAGCAGCTGCCGTCCTACAAGACGGAAATTATCGTCGTTCTGATCTTCGTGCTTCTGCTGACTGTGGCACCGCTCTTTACCTTCGCCCCGCCGCTTGCCCGCACCAAGCGGCGCGGCATCATCGAATACGGCGCGCTGGCATCGCGCTATGCAAACGAATTCAACCAAAAGTGGATCGTCAATAAGGGTGAAGGGGCAGAACCGCTGGTGGGAAGCGCGGACATTCAGTCGCTGGCCGATATGTCCGGCAGCTACGACGTCGTGCAGTCCATGCGCAGCGTGCCGATAACCACACAGATGCTCATCGCCTTTGGAATCGCCACCCTGTTGCCTGTCGCACCCCTCCTGCTGACGTTGATGTCTCTCTCGGACATTCTTAAAAAACTCGCCGGCGTTTTGTTCTAAGCAGCGACGCCTCTTGATTACCACGAGTGAATTGCGCGCAATCTCGCTCTTTTCGCGCCTGAGCGAATCGGTGCTCGGAGAGCTTGCCGCCGGCATTGCCGACATACACCTGCGCACCGGCGAGTTTGCCGTGCATGAGGGCGAGCCACGCGCGTTGCTGGTAACGATCGAGGGACGCCTGGAAGTGATCAAAGAAATCGACGGCGTGCAGCGCGTCATCGGCACGCGCGTGCCCGGCGATCTCTTCGGCGAAGTGCCGATGGTGCTCAACACGCCGTTTCTCGCCGGCCTTCGTGCCGCCGAGACGTCGCGCGTCGCCCGCATCGAGCCCAAAGAGTTTCACGCCGTCGCCGCCGCGGCGCCTGAGATTTCCGCCGCCGTCGGCGCTTTGGCGCTGGAACGCATCGAGGGCCTGCAAGAGATTGCGTTGGAGCCGCCGCCACCCGACTTGCTCGTCGTCGGTCCGCGCTGGGAGGCAGCGACGCACGAGCTGTGCGATTTTTTGCAGCGCAATCAAGTGCCGTTCGACTGGTTTACTCCCGACGATCCGCGCGCCGCGACGGTCGTAGCCGGCGAGCCCGGATCCTATCCGGTCGTGCGGCTCAAAAACGGTACGTGCCTCGAAGCGCCGCGCATGCGCGATCTCGCGGAAGCGTTGGGACTCTCGGTCGTGCCTTCGCGCGAGGAGTACGACGTCGTCATCGTCGGCGGCGGCCCCGCCGGCATGGCGGCGGCGGTGTACGGCGCTTCAGAGGGATTGCGCACGCTGCTCATCGAGCGCGACGCGCCGGGCGGTCAAGCCGGACAGTCGTCGCGCATCGAAAACTATTTGGGCTTTCCCGTCGGAATTTCGGGCGACGAGCTGGCGAGCCGCGCCCTGCAGCAGGCTCAGCGTTTCGGCGCGGAGATCTTGGTGACGCGCAGCGTGCAGAATATTACGGCCAATCCCACGCGTCTCACGCTCGACGGCGGACAGGTGCTGCGATCCCGCACGATCGTTCTCGCGACGGGTGTGACGTGGCGACGTGTTCCCATTCCCTCGTTCGGTCCGCTGACCGGGCGCGGCATTTACTACGGCGCCTCCCGCAGCGAAGCGCCGTCGGTCGCCGGCCAGGACGTCTATCTGGTTGGCGCGGGCAACTCGTCGGGCCAGGCGGCGCTCTTCTTCTCCGCCTACGCGAGGTCGGTCACGATTCTTTGCCGCGGCGATTCGCTGGCGAAGAGCATGTCGTACTACCTCATCGAGGAATTGCAAACCAAAACGAACATTCACATCGAGCTTGGGGCCGAAGTGATTGCAGCCCATGGGGAGAGCCATCTCGAGGCAATCGACGTTTTCCATAAGGAGACAGGCGAGACATCACGCCGCGAAACGAGCGGACTCTTCATTTTTATCGGGGCCGATACCGACACGGCGTGGCTGCCGCCCGAGATCGCGCGCGACGGTCACGGCTTCGTACTTACCGGGCATGAAGTCGGCGAGGAACAAGGGTGGCGGTCGAAGCGACATCCGTACTTGCTCGAAAGCTCGATACCAGGAATCTTTGCGGCCGGCGACATTCGCGCCGGTTCAGTTAAGCGCGTCGCTGCCGGCGTGGGCGAAGGCAGCATGGCCATCGCTTTTATCCATCAATACTTGCGCCAACCCGACGAAGACGCATCTGCAGGCTGACTCATTGATTCACGAGATGATGGGTGACAATGGTGATCTTCTTGCGTTTGGCTTCTGATTCGAGACTCCGCCGGCGACGTTTTTCTCGTGCAAGTGGCGGCGTCTTTACAGTCGATCGCCGAGATCGTCGGTCTCGTTTGCGTAGTGCTTCTGCTGAAGGCGCTGGCCCGCGAGCCGACGAAGCGCGCGTAAGTGTCGATGTCCATTCCATTCGTCGATTTGCGAGCGCAATTTCACGACATCAGGGCAGAGGTCGTCCCCCGCATGATCGGGGTGATGGAGAGCGCGGCCTTTATCCTCGGCCCGGACGTCGCGCTGTTCGAAGAGAATTTTGCGACTTATGTCGGCTCTCGTTACTGCGTGGGTGTCGAAATACACTATCCCATTCCCATTCATCTCCAGCCTGCGTACGCGGATATGCGTCTCGGCCGCGGATCGTTCGAGCGCACCGAGCGCAGTGCCGACCGTCTTCTCTCCCTGCCGATGTACGCGGAGCTGAGCGAGGTGCAGATCGACGCCGTAGTCGGTGCGCTCGCGAGCTGCAGCCGAATGGTTGTGGCATAGCGTCTTACGAGATGGAACGTGCGCCTCTGGGCGTAGCGGTGGTCGGCGCGGGCTACTGGGGCCCAAATCTCGTCCGAAACCTCTTCGCTTCGGACGATTGGTCGGTGCGCTGCATCGTCGAGCGCGATCGCGACCGGCTCGAGCGCGTCCGCAGGCTCTACCCCGCGATTGCAGGAGAGGTCGATATCGAGGTCGCGCTGGCCGACTCGAGCGTCGACGCGGTCGCACTCGCCACGCCGCCGCGGACGCATCACGAGCTGGCAAGCCGCGCGATCGAGCGCGGTAAACACGTCCTGGTCGAGAAGCCGCTAGCGGAGACCTTCCGCGACGCCGAAGATCTCTGTGCCAAGGCGCACCGCGCGGGCGTCCGTTTGATGACCGACCATACCTTTCTCTACACCGGATCGGTGGAGAAGCTCCGTTCGCTGCGCGCTGGAGGCGATTTGGGCAAGGTGTACTACATCGACTCCGCCCGCGCCAATCTCGGGCTTTTTCAGCAGAGCAACGTGGTGTGGGATCTCGCGCCCCACGACGTCTCGATCATCAACTACATTCTCGACGAGGTCCCGGAATCGGTAGCACTTCAGCTCGGCGCGTGCGTTCACGCCAAGACGGCCGACGTCGCGTTTCTGACGATGTGGTATCCGAGCGGCTGTCTGGCGCACGTGCATTTGAGTTGGCTCTCACCGGTCAAAGTGCGACGCACGATGGTCTCCGGAAGCTTGAAGATGGCGGTTTGGGACGACGTAGAACCTACCGAAAAGATCTACATCTACGACAAGGGCGTCGTCTTGGACCCGTCGAGCACGTCACTGCAGCAGCAAATGGTCTCGTACCGTTTGGGAGATCTCCACGTTCCGCTGGTCGACAATCGTGAAGCGCTCGGAAAACTCGTCAGCGACTTTGCCGCCGCAATTAGAGATGGCTCGAAGGTGCGCTCGGATGGAACCTTTGGCGCGGGCGTCGTTCGCGTCATCGAGACGGCGCTCCGCTCGGCGAGTCTGGGCGGGCAGCGAGTCGACGTATAAAATGACCGAGCCGACAGTGCGATTTTCCGTGATTCTGCCGACCCTCAACGAAGCGGCGCGGCTTCCCGCCGTGCTCGACTCCATTGCGCGCCAACGTTACCCTCGGGAATGCGTCGAGGTGCTGATTGCGGACGGCGGCTCCACCGACGAGACGGTCGCGATCGCGCAATCTTTTGGCGCGAAGGTCTTCCACAATCCGATGCGCCGCGCCGAGCCCGGTGCCGGAATGCTCCTTGGGATAGCAACGGGCGACGTTGCTATCGTGACGGCGGCCGATAACCGATTCAGCGACGAGCACGTGCTCGCAAGGCTGGCGCTTCCCTTTGCAGATCTCCAGATAACGGGAGCGTTCCCGGCAGTCGTGAGTACGCGCGAGGACGGCGCGACCGCGCGATACATCAACGCGTTTACCGACCCTTTCAACCACTTCGTCTACGGCGGCGCGGCGTCGCCTGCGTCCTACCACCGAACGTACCGTGTCAAGCGACGCGAGCGGGGCTATGTCGTGTACGATTTTATCAACGGTCCCCTACCCCTCATCGCGCTGGCCCAAGCCTTCGCCGTGCGTTTGCCTTACGCAAAGCCTGCTGGTACGGATGAGGACGACGTTGCGCCCGTCGAAGCGCTCATTCTCCAAGGCTGCGAGATCGCGTTCGTGCCGGAAGCGCACGTCGAGCACCATACGGTGCGCGGCATTGGGGACGCTCTTGCGAAGTTCGGGCCGCGCATCCGAAAGCGCATAACCGATGCGGAGCAGCCCGTCTGGCACCGCCTGGAGGCCGCCGATCCAATGCGTCGATTTCGCGCCTATCTTTGGCCGTTCTACGGGGCGACCTGTGTTTTACCCGCAGCGGCGGCCGTCTACGGCTTGGCGCGAGACGGGCGCCGAGAGTGGCTCTATCATCCTTTCGTCAGCGCTGCGTTCGCGTTCGAGTTTTGGAAGCAGTTGCTCTTCGTCGCCTTCGAGCGAGTGCGCGGACGGAACCGGAGGGTGACGAGTTGACGTCGGGTTATGCGACGAGGGTGCAGATCGGTGGCGCGGGCGGTGCGCCGTCGAACAACTTCATACGATCGCTTCGCGAGGCGCCGCGCCCGTACCATCTCATCGGAACCTGCGCGAGTCCGACGGATATCTTCCTCGCCGACGTGGACGAACGGTATGTGATTCCGCTCGCTACGGACGCCACGTTCCGGGAAGAGCTCTTGCGTCTGCTCGACCGTACGAAGCCGGCACTCTTGCACGCACAGAACGACTACGAAGTGCGAGCCGTGTCGCGCCTGCGCGCTGACATCGAGTCGCTTGGCGTCGTGCTGTTCATGCCCGACCGCGAAACGGTCGAGATTTGCCTGGACAAATACCGCTCGTACGACGTATGGCAGCGCGCGGGCGTGCGCGTGCCTCGAACCATGCTGTTGCATAACGCCGGCGATTTGAAAGCGGCCTTCGCGCAGCTCGGGCCTAAGCTGTGGGTGCGCGCGATCGCGGGGGCGGGAGGCGCGGGCTCGCTGCCGACGGAGTCGTTCGACTTCGCACGGTTCTGGATCGAGCATCACGACGGATGGGGTTCGTTCACGGCCAGTGAGTGCCTGACCAGCAAGACGACGACGTGGCTCTCCATTTGGTACGAGGGTGCGCTCGTCGTCGCCCAAAGCCGTCGCCGCTGGAGTTGGAACTTCGGCAACCGCACGCTTTCGGGCGTAACGGGAATCACCGGCGTCGCGGAAACTTTCGCCGACGCCGAAGCGGATAGGCTTGCGGAGCAGGCGATCCGTGCAGTGGACTCCGCGCCGCATGGAATTTTCGGCGTCGATATGACGTACGGGCACGAGGGCCTGCCGTACGTCACTGAAATCAACATCGCTCGCTTTTTTACAACTCACTATTTTTTCACCAAAGCGGGGCTCAACATGCCCGACATCTATTGCCAGCTTGCGCTTTCCGGAAAGTTCCCCGCCATTGCGAAACGCGTCAACCCGCTGCCCGACGGGTTACTTTGGATCCGGGGAATGGACGTCGAGCCCGTGCTCACAACGGTCGAGGAAGTGGAGCGGCTTGCGGGCGGCGCGGCCGCCTTGGAAGCGCCTTGACGACCATCCTCGTGACCGGTGCGGCCGGTTTTATCGGGCGCCCCCTCGTTTCGCGCCTGCGCGAAGCTCCCGAGGCACGGGTGCTGGCGTTGGAGCGCTCAAGCATCGCGCTTCAGGCGCTCGACCGCGACTATTGGAGGAAGCTCGGCGTCGGCACGATCGACGTGATCTTTCACGTAGGAGCCTATATTCCCAAAGACGTGGCCTCCGCCGATCTCGTCAAGCCCATCGTTGAGAGCAACGTGGACGGCACCGCAGCGTTGCTCGCGAGTCTTCCAAATACGCCTCGCCATCTGCTTTTTGTGAGCTCCGTGGACGTCTACAAGCGCGTCAGCGGGCGCACGATCGACGAAACGAGCGAAGTCGGACCGGCAACGCTCTACGGTGCCTCCAAAGTTTTTGGCGAGGAGCTCGTACGAAGCTACGCCCGCAGCACCGGCTGTGGCTACAGCGTCTTGCGGCTTGGACACATCTTCGGTCCGGGCGAAGAAGTCTTCCGTCGCGTCATCCCTAACCTGATCCGTGCGATGCTCCGCGGTGACCAGCCGCAGCTCAGCGGAGACGGAGCGACCGAGCGCGACTACCTGTACGTCGACGACGCCGTCAGCGCCATCATCGCGGCCTCCATGCACGAGCGGCTCGATCTCATCAACGTCGTCAGAGGCGAGTCGATTTCAATTCTCAACGTCGCCAAACACGTCGCGGAGCTCACCGGGTATAAAGGGGAGTTTTGCTTTTCCGGACACAACGGCGATTCGCTGCGGTTCGATAACGGCGCAATGAAGAGAACGCTCGGGATTCGCTCGTTCGTTCCTTTCGCCGACGGACTAGCTCGCGAGATCGCGCACTTTCGCGAGACGGAGTTCGCAACGCGGTGAGGCGCGGCCGCGCCACGATTTTTTTGGATCTCGACGGACCGGTGCTTGAGTGCCGCGACCGCCATTACGCCTGCTACGTCGAGCTCTGTTCGCGGTACGGGCGCAAGCCGCGCGCGCCTGAGGGGTACTGGCGGCTCCGCCGCCGCCTCGTCAGCGCGGTCGACCTCTTGATGGCCGGCGGGGTCCGCGCCGATGAAGCGGAACTGCGCAGGTCGTGGATCGATCTTATCGAGCAGCCGCGCTATCTCAGCCTCGATGCGCCGCAGCCGGGAGCGGCCGAAGCGGTCGCTGCCTGGAAGGCCGCCGGCCACCGGCTCATCGTGGTCACGCTGCGACGAGACGCTCGAGCGGCGCGCGCGCAACTCGAACGTCTACGGCTCACCGCACTGTTGGAGCGCTTCGTCGTCTGCGATCCCGAGCTCGGCAGTGCCGGGAAAGCGGCGGCGGCAAGGCATGACGTAGGGGGAACCGATCCAGAGGACTGCGCGTGGATCGGCGATACCGAAGTCGACGCCGAAGCTGCGGCTGCGCTGGGCTGCTCGAGGCTCTACCTCGTGAGCTGTGGGATTCGCAACGCACGGTACCTTCGCTCGCTGCGCGCCGGCGAAGTCGTGCGAGATCTCGCCGCGCTATGCGGCCGAGTCTAAAAGAGAAGGAGCGGGTCGACGGCCTGACGCTGCACGACGAAGCGCCGGTGAGCTAGGCCTTAACGACGACCGGCGAACCCGATCAGTACGCCTAAGCCCGCACCGATCGCAACGCCGACGGCAATGGCGTGAGTCGCCACTCCCACTGCGGTCCCAATAGCGACTCCTAGCGCAACACAGATTCCCGCGCGCATCTAAACCTATTTTATCGTTACCTTGACGGGTTTTGATGCGATGCCGTTTGCGATGACGACGAGCTTGCTTGCGCCGGTGTCCGTCTTCGCCGGAACGTCGAAGTTGGTAGAGACCGGGAGCGACCCCGTGGCGACACCCATCGTGCTGTGATCGTGGGTGCGGGCGTAGAAGACGTTCCCGGTAGAGTTATTGGTGATGCGCACCAACGGGTAGTTCGTCGCATTTTCGTTTTCGTCACCGTATGACATTGCCTGTCCGAAGCCGTTGAACTGCGTTCCGGTGATCTTATAGGTTTGACCGCGCGTCAGCGTCTTGGAAACTTTCTTGATCGTCGGCAACCAGCTCGCTTGCGGCTGCCCCGTTGGCGTGTAGAGCCCGACGCTCGAATAGCTCAACACCATGACCTGTCCCGTCGGCAGCAGCAGCGGCGGCCCTGCATACGATATCCCATTGACCTGGGTGAGAGTCGATCCGTTCCACTCGTAGACGGTCCCGCTCACGCCGAAAACCAAAACGTTTCCACTCGGTTCGAGCGCGGCATAACTGTCGCCGGCCTCGTCGCCGTTGGGGAAGTCCGGCCCAGCCGTCCATTTGCCGTTCGCCGTGTTGTAGATCGCCGTGTGGCCGGGTCCGCTCGTTGAGTAGGATCCTGTATAGAACACCGTTCCGTCGGGGCGGAGAATCGAAGGTCCGATTTCACCGGGCGGATAGTAACAGAGGCCCGGCCCGTACATAAGACATCCGTACGGTGACGGAGAGTGCAAATCCACAATGGTCGAGCCTGCGCTCTTCCAGCGACCCGTAGCTGGGTTGTAGATCTCCGAGTTCGGTGCGTTCTCTACGTCAGCGGTGAGAATCGTGCCGTTGGGAAGAAGCGTCCAGCCTTCCTCGGCGTTGAAGTCCGACTTGCCCGCATCACCGACCTTCTTCCACGCCAGTGTCTTCGGATTCACATACGCGTCCCAATTGTGAAGTTTGTCTCCCACAAGCATATTGCCGTTGGGGAGTACGGTCGAGGGAGAATCGCCGATAAAGTTCCACTTTTTGGGATGACCGAGCGGCGTCCAGGTGTTCTTTATCGGATCGTAGACCGAACCCTGATTGGTGAGCTGCAAGTCATAGCCGTTCCCCGGTGAGTTGTACTCGCCGCCGGAGATGGCTAGCCGGCCGTCGGCCAGTACGTCGGCCGCGAAATAAAGAGGCCCGTAGCCCGACTGAGTCGATGCAACTTGACTCCACGTGCCGTTGCTATAATTGCCTTTCGCGTCCGGAACGTAACGGTACCAGTTGCTCCAGTTCGCGCCGCTCTGCGCAAGAACAGAGCCGTCGGTCAGCAACCACTCCATCGCCATCCCGACCGGGGGCTGGTGACCGATGCGAGCAAACTGCCCTGCGCGACTCTTTTGCATAGTCGCCAGCGATTGTTGAGAGATGCCTGGTACCATCGATCCGCCGTTAGAACATGCCGACATCCCAACAGCGGCGATCACTGCCCATAACGACCCAGCGTTAACGCGACGCATGCAAACCTCCAAGGAAGGCGATTCTGAGAAAGCCCTACCTTGTTTTGAGCTCAAGCAACGGCTTCCCGCTCGGGCGCGATCGCGGAGGGTTCGCCGCTAGCGCCGGGGCAGCAGTCTTCGCTTGTGCCGTCGACCAGAGGAAACGTAAGTCACGCGAGCATCGGCCCTGAACTGACCGGAGAACGCCAATACCGTTGGGCTTAGCAGGGTCGCCTCAACTGCGCCTTGTGCGGGAGCCAACGTGGCGTCGTTTAGACATCGGTCGCAACGCCCGCTGGTCTTTGGGAACCCTTGACGCAGATGGTATCGAGCGACGCGCGCGCAGCTGGGTCTTCCTTGCTCGTGTCTGATCGCCCGTAGGTTGCCACGAACGCTCTCGTCTTGCCGAGAAGGATCGTTTGTTCCAAGACCACATTCGTCGTTCCGATAGCGACTTTGTTTTCCAAGTACCACCCGTCCGCCGTTCCGCCGCAGACTTTCTCCGCGTGCGATGCGATCATATTATTTGCTCCTACGAGCTTCTTGTAAGCCGCGTCCATTGCTTGGGCGATGGCTTCGATCGTCACCGGCTTGTCGGAGGGTAGGGTGACGTAGCCTAGCGCGATCTATCGGCGGGGGAGTCCGGAGGGGGCGCATTCCAGGCTCCTACGTAGACCGCACCCGGCGCTGTCGGCATCGTGTCCTTAGCGGTCCAGCGCGCAGGCACAACGATCGTTGGAAGTTCATCTACCACCGGTGTCGCGGGCGAAGCCGACGCAACTGGACTCGGCGTCGGAAGCGATTGAGCGGAAAAGGCGGGCGTCGGCGTTAGAAAGACGCCGATCAGGATGGCAATACGCGCCCTCAAGCAAAAAGGCATAATCTTATAAAGCACACGGTCAACAGAGTGTAGTTCCATACGCCTCCCTTAGGCCCACAAATGGCGTCGCTAGCGTGAGGTTCTAATCGTGTCGCAAAGAATCCCGGTACGGTA
>CAVSQP010000009.1:0-6547 GCA_963730125.1 Vulcanimicrobiota bacterium
CCGGGCTCTAAGTTGGCGGCGCTTTCGCGCATGAGGCGATTCGCTTTGGTGAGCGGGCGCGCCGATTCGCCGGCTTTACCGGCGAAATGCAAGACTTGCGCCGCCGCCCAATAGCAATAAGACGGCCAGTCGGCGCCGCGCACGATGGCATCGTCGTTGGCGAGAAGCCGTGTGACTGCGTCGAGCGCCGCATCGAGCTTCCCGCGATTGGCGTGCCAGATCGCGACGTCGGCGAGGGTCTTACTCGACCAAACCATCGACTCCGACCGCGATCGCACTTCAAACGACGCTTCGGCCAGCTCGATAGCGCGATCGAAATTTCCGACCGAGCCTTCGGCGAACGCGAGGTTTTCTAAAACGGAGGCCTCGAGCAACCCGAATCCATGAAGGCGTGCATCGTCGAGCGCCCGATCGGCGGCCTCGTGCGCGCCTTGCACGTCGGCAGCGCAGGCGCGGAGATAGATCAGGTTGGAGAGCCCGCCAAGACGTCCGCGCGTATCCACGGCTTCCTCGAAAAGACGCAGCGCTTTTTCCGTCGCGGCGACGGCACGTTCGAAGAACCCGATTCGCGCTTCGAGCACAGACTGGTTCATCGCTTGCGCGGCGGTTCCGATCTTGTCGCCGCTCTCTTCGTAGGTGCGGACGGCAGCGGCAAAGTAACGCCGCGCGTCGGCGATCCGCGCGTCGGACGCCAGCAGCGAAATGCCGAGACGGCCGAGTGCCTGCGCCTCGCTCGGACGGTCGCCCATCTTTACTGCGAGGTTTACGCACCGTTCGCTGAGCGCGCGGCAGCGCTCCATGTCGCGATGTTGATAGGCGACGACCCATCCGCTGCCCAACGCCAGAAGCTCCAAGGCGGGATCGGCGGCCAGCGCTGCGACCTGCGCGGCTTCGTCAAAGAGTGCGGTCGCCGACTTGAGATTGCCCCGGAAACCTTCCACTTTAGCCAAGAAAGCAGAGCGCGCGCACCGCGCCGGGCTCATCTTCGACGGCGCGACTTCCTCGCAGCGCCGCCTGTGCTGCGTCGTACGCTTGCGCGAGACGGCCGTATGTGAGCTCTACCCGCGCTTCCGCCAGACTCGCGACCGCATTTCCCGCGTCGTCGCCTTCCGTCACCGAGTCACGGAGGGCACGCACGGCCACTTCTTGGGCTTCGGCGTCTCCGGTTGCCGAGGCAAATTCGATCTGCTGCAGCAGCGTCTGGCGCAGGATGGATTGGTCGCCGAGCTCGCGAGCCAAACCCTGTAGCTCGCGCAGCGCCTGGCTGCGCCGTTCGCGATCGTTGAGTCGTGCGGCGACGGTGACGTCCTCGAGCAGCAGCTCGGCGCGAACTCTCTTTTGCACGTCGAGATTTAGAGCGCGCGTGCATAGCGCGCGCCCTTCCTCGAGTGCACCGATGGCAATGGAACGGCGAATCGCTTCCAAATAACAACGCGCCGCGTTGGCCATATCTCCGGCGCACTCGTAATGCGCGGCGAGCACCGGAGAGAACTCCGAAAAACGCTCGGGATAGAGCTCCTCGAGCACGCGCGCGATGCGCCGCCGCCGCACCGCCGCATCCTTGGGTGGTATGCTCTGCGCGATCACCTCGAGCATCAAATTGTGCGTGAAGGCGTACTCTAGCAAGCCGCGGCCGCCGGCCTCACGGACGATGCGGCGATCGAGAAGTTCGTCGAGCGCGTCGTTGAGTGCGGGCTCGTCCCATGCGCTGACTTCGCGCACCGTGTCGCGCGAGAAACGATCGCCGATGCAGGCCGCAATTTCTGCAACGGTTCGCGCCGGGTCCGAGAGCCGCTCGATGCGACGCGCGACGACTTGCTGCAGCGAAGCTGGTTCGCCGGCGGGCTCTCCTTCACGAGCGTCCGACACGATCTGCGTCAAAAAGAGCGGGTTGCCATTCGAGGCCGCGACCAGTGCCTTTGCCGAACGGCCCGTCGCTTCGGTGAGCGTGATGCGCAGCTCCTCAACGTCGGTTTCGGAGAGGCGGCTCAGCCAGAGGCTTTGCGAACCAACCGAAACGCGCGCCTCGCGCCGTAAGCGATGCAGCGAATGCAGTTGTGCACCCTCTTCATCGCGATACGTGAGCACCACCATCACCGGTAGGCCGGCAATTCGCCGCAGCAGGTATTGCAGCAGCTCGAGCGACGCCGCCTGCGCCAAATGCACGTCTTCGAGAATCAAAAGCATCGGTCGCGGCGTCGCCATCGCTGCCGCGCAGCGGAAAAGCGACTCGAAGAGGCGGATGCGTTCGCTTTCGGCGTCGAGGCGCGGTACGCTGGGCAAGGTGGCGCGCGCGTGCAGCTCAGGCAAAAGCGCCGCCACGCAGGCTAGCTCGATACTCGGTTTAAGTGCCGCGACGAGCGGTAGCGCCGAGCGCATTGCTTCGACGATGCATTCGTAGGGCACGGCCTCGGGCGCGCTGGTCATTCCGAAGAGGACGCGTCCACCGCGATCTTCGACCGCGCGCGCGAACTCCAGCACCAGCCGCGACTTTCCAATTCCCGCTTCGCCGCCGACGAACGCGCACGCACCGCGCTTGCCGGCGGTGCGGCTCCACATTTCCAACAAGCGTTCCATCTCGTCGCGACGGCCAACGAACGGCAAGATCGCCGATCCGCTTGCCGGGACAGATCGGGCCGGTTCTTCTTGCTCGTCGCCGGGTGCCTCGTCTTTGGCGATGCGCTCGGCGACCGCGCGTCGTCTCGGCCATGGGTTTGGCGCCCATCTCGTCATGCAATCGCTTGGCAAACGACGCATATTCTTGCAGCGCACCGGCACGGTCGCCGGCCTCGTAACGCATGGCGACGATGCGGCGCACCATGTCTTCACGCCAAGGGTCGAGAGCCAGCACCTTTCGCGCCGTCTCAATTGCCAGCGCCAAGTCGGCGTTGCGCCGGGCCTCCGAAACGCGCTCGGTGAGGCAGCGAAGGTACGCGTTGCGGTGCCGTTCGCGAATCGCTTCGAGCCACTCGTCGTAGATCTCGGGCAAGAGATCGTCGCGGTAGAGTTCGATCGCTTCGGCCAGCCGGCGTCGATCCGCCGCGGCATCGGCGAACACGTCGACGTCGAGCCACACCTCGGTCTCGGGGTTCCACGAGACTTTGTCGGTGTCGACGATCACGTACTGCGATGCCGGCTGCGGCAGCGTCTTGACGAGGTCGCTCAGGGTCGCGCGCAGCTTAGCGCGCGCGGCGTTCTCTTCGTCGTCTGGATAGAGCAGAAACGCGAGGTACTCACGCGAGACCGCGGTACTGCGGTGCAGCAGAAGATAGGCCAGCACTTGCAGCGACTTGCGCGGCGTCGCCAACTTGAAGGGACGGCCGTCGAGGGTTACCTCGAGGTGGCCGAAGAGGCGAAACTCTAGGCGCCCCGGCGTCGTAGCCTGCGCCGGGTGCGGGTCGTTCTTTTTGGCAACGGCCTTAGCCACGTTGGAGAAGGCTTCTCGCGTCCGGTGACCGCTTCCCGGCCCGTACGTTTCGGTGCGCCCCGGCGGCTACGATGAGGCCACATTACAAAGTCACCAGGAGAATGCACTTAAAATGAATCCGTCATCCATCGCCCGGCACACAGTGCCTGCCCTCGTCCTGGCCGCCGGCCTCACGGCTTGCGCCGGACAGACCCCCGCGGGCGGGGGGTTCACGCCTCAAGCCCCCGCTCCGGCCGCCTTCCAGTCCGTCGAGCCCGACAAGCACCACCATCACCCCGAGATTTTCACCGCCAACCGCGATGGCGGCAGCGTCCTTGGCTTTACCGTCAACGCGCACGGCAACGTCGTGCCGTCGACCTCGATTGCCGGATCGAACACGGGTTTCTATTCGCCCGATTCGCTTGCCATCGACGGCAAGGGCAACCTCTACACGGCCGACGACGGTGCCTCGCAGGTCGAGGTCTTCGCCAAAGGCGCCGACGGAAACGTCAGTCCGACGCGCGTTCTGGCGGGAAGCAAAACGCAGCTCGGCTCTATCGAAGGACTCTACGTCGATCCTGCGGGCCATCTCTGGGCGAGCAACTATTCCGCCAGTGCGCTTACGTCGTACGGCGCGAACGCCAATGGCAACGTTGCGCCGATCAACTACGATAGCCGGCGCAAAAACGCAGCTCGACGGCCCGACCGGCATGGCGATGAACCAGCAGGGTCAGCTCTACGCGGCCAACATTTACTCGACATCGATCGTCGGGTTCGCCAAGGGCGCGAGCGGCAACGCGACGCCGATCGTCACGATCGCCGGCAGCAACACCGGGCTGATGAAGCCCTTCGCCCTCGCGTTCAACTCTAGTGGCGAGCTGCTCGTCGCCGACGAGTACGCCGGAGTCTTCGTCTTCGCTAAGGGTGCGAACGGCAACGTCGCTCCGCTGCAGAAGATCACCGGCCTCTCGTATCCTGCCGGCGTCATGGCCGATTCCAACGATCACATCTGGGCCGCCGATTTCACCGGCAACTCGATCAAGGAGTTCGCGGCGACGGCCAACGGTAACGCGACGCCCCTGCGCACGATCGAAGGTTCGAAGACGACGCTCAGCGGCGCCAACTACCTGGTGATGAACTAAACCTCTGGGCGGGAGAAGGCGAGGTGAAGGCGGCGTGCGGAAGCAATGCCGCCTGCTCGTTTTTATCGGAGGTTCTTAAGATGCGCCCAGATGTTATTCGCCGGCTGCAGTGCGCGGCCGCGCTGGTGGTTTTTGCCGCATCGACCGCATGTGCGGGCCGCGGCGGGTTTAATGGAGCCATTCCAAACGGCGCGGCGGCGTCGGCACTGCGAGGGCCCCTCGCGCCGGCGCGCAGCACGCAGAAGTTGCGCTCAATGAAAGGCGGCTTGGGCGCGGACGCGTCGCGCGGCGCCGGTTATCCGGTCACCGCCGAGCCGCCGGTATCGCATCCGGCAGAGAAGCCGTGCGTCGACAAACTTTTCAACCCGAACACGCCGCCGCTCCAGTCCGGACAACTGAACGTCGGAGATTTTGCCGATTATAGCGATCATCCGTTCAACTACACGCCGCCGGCGAACTGCCCCGGACCGTATGCGAAGATCGTCTTCAGGATGCACTTCCGCGTTACGGCCGGCGTGCAATACGATCGAACCGGAGCGGTCTGGATCGGCGCGACCAACGTGTACTTTGGAACGACGTCGGAGCCGGGCAGCAACGCTAGCCCGGAGTGGAACGTCGAGCGCGACGTGACCGAGTATGCCCCGATCTTTTCGCAGGCGTCGATCGGACAAGCGTCGGTCTATAACATCGTCAACTCGCAGTACACCGGCATCATCTACGGCACGGCGGAACTCGATTTTTATCCCGCCGGCAAACAATATCCGGCGGCGCGTGTCGCCGACGCGGTCTATCCGTTATCGGCCGGGCCGACGGGCGGATACGTATATCTCAACGGTCCGACCGATCAGCTGAGCGGTTCGTTCACCTTCCCGACCAACGTGGAAGCGGCATATCTCGACGTTTTCCTCGAGTCGCAAGGCGGCGACGAGTTCTGGTACACGTGCTTCCCCAACGATCTCGCGCAAAAGCTGAACAATTGCGGCGGCACGGCCTTCCGCGAAGGCGAGGTGACGGTAGATGGCCAGCCGGCCGGCGTCGCACCGATCTATCCCTGGATCTACACCGGCGGCATCGATCCGTACTTCTGGATTCCCATCGTGGGCGTCGAGACGCTCAACTTCAAGCCGTACCGCATCGATCTCACGCCGTTCGCGGCGCAGCTCGACGACGGCAACCCACACACGGTGGCGGTCTCGGTCTTCAACGACGATAACTTCTTTGCGACGAACGCGCGCGCTGGTGGTGTACGAGGATCACGGCTCGACGCAGGTCACCGGCGCGCTGGTTAAAAACGGCACGGCGATGTCGCCCGCGCAGTCGACCGTGGAGCACGTGAAGTTCGACCAGTACGGCAACGCTCGGGGATCGATCCAGGTGAGGGCCACGCATCCGGTCAGCCTCAGGGGCTACGTGCTGACGTCGCACGGCCGTGTCACGACCGAGGTCACGCAGAACATCTCGTTCTCGAACAAACAGAAGATCGTCGTATCGGCGTCGCAGTTCTTGCAGAACATCGTTCAGACGACGACGATCGATTCGAACAGTAAGACTACTTCGGGCGGCCGGACACTGAAGACCCAGAGCCAGTGGAGCTATCCGCTGAATCTGAAGTACAACTACGTCGTATCCGGAGCGACGGCGACGCAGACCGCCGACGTGCTGCAGACGAAGAGCGGCAGCGGACTCGATCAGACCAAGAAACGAGCGGCGTCGTGGTCGTTGCTCGACACGGTCAGCACCAGCGACACGCTGACCTTTAAGGGCGGCGGTTACTCGCCGTCAAACGGCAAGAGCCGCCAGCAGTACAAATCGCTCAACGTAGATGGCTCGTGCTACGAGAAGACGCTCAAATCTCGTAACTACGTGCTGACCTCAACGACGAAAGGCTGTTAAGCGTGTAAAGACGCCGGATCTTTGCTGGAGGCAAGGCGAGTCAAACTACTTAATGGGTAAGTAGCGCGTGGCCAGTCACCCTTTGCAGTGGGTGCGCGGGGTGACT
>CAVSQP010000010.1:0-54670 GCA_963730125.1 Vulcanimicrobiota bacterium
CGCGCCTTACCTTACTAGAATTGTAGGCCCCGGTAAGAAAGGAAGCGATGGGTGTCCCGACTGCTTAAGGAACGAACCTTCGATCCTGGCACTGCAGGGGAGATCACCCTAAAGGTCCGGTGCCTTGGAGAGTTCCGGTTCGCCGCGCTCGATGGTTGGCAGTCAGCCCCTGCCGCAAAACGCGGCAGAGAGCTCCTTCAGTTCCTCGTGCTACGGTCGAATCAACCGGTGTCGCGCACCCGGCTGTGTGACGCCCTCTGGCCCGGTGGCGATCTGCAGTCGCTGGCAAACCGCATGCACATCGCCGCCAGCGGTGCCCGAACGTACCTGCGCGAGGTCTTGGGGGGATTCGACGCGCTCCGCTGCACCTCCGAAGGGTACGGATGGCACCCGGTTATCCGTTTGCAGTCGGATCTTGCTTCCTTTACCCGCCTCTACGACGAAGGTTCCGGCGCCGCGCTTCGTGAGGCAATGTCGCTTTATCGCGGCGAGCTATTTGAAGGCGACGACGGCGATTGGCTCCAACCCCCACGCTTTAAGTTCGCCACCATGTACGCGTCCGCGGTCGAGCGGCTCGCGTGGGCCGCTTTTGAAGACGGCTGTTATGAACGCGCGCTTCAATACGGGCTCGAGCTGCTGGCGATCGACCGTGCGCACGAGGGTGCGTCGCGCTTGGTCATGCGCTGCTTCGGCGCCGCCGGTCGGCGAGGTCGCGTGCTGGCGGAATACCAGGCGCTGCGTGCCTACCTTCGTCTCCATCTGAGCGTTGAGCCCATGCCGGAGACCACCGCCGTGCTGGAAAAAGTCATGGCGGGCGACGATACCACGGCGGCGGCACCGCCCGCTCGCGCCGTGCGCTAAAGCTCAAGGCTTCCGTTAACTAGCCGACAGAAAACCGACAGCCGCCCGACAGGCCGGCGACGGGAAACTGAAGCCGCTTTGAAGCTCTCGGCGACAGGTGCCCGTCGTATCGTCTTTGGGTGACCACGATGGCGTTCACGATGGCGCTACACGCCGACGGCGACGGCACGTTGCACGCCGAACTCTCGCCCGCAACCGAAGGCCAGTGCTTTCGAGTAAAGCCGTCCATCCTGGTCGTACGCCTATGGCACGAATCGATCAACGTCGTGCGCGGGTCGTTGCATCATCCAGCCAGCGGTGCGACCGCGTACATTCAAGGCACCGATGAGCTCGCCGGAATCTCTCGCGCACTCGACCTCGAGGTTACACGGCCGGATAATCGGAGTTTCGGATAGTCGTGAACTTTGCCGACTCCGTAGTTGTTAAACTTGCCGATCCGTCGACGCGCACGGCGCTCTTCGATGACGCTTCCCTCGCGCAGCTGCTTTCAGCGCAATACAGAACCGACATGCTGAGCGTGTCGGGGCCCTACTCGGCCGTTTTCGATCGGCTCGAGCTGGGACTCTCGATTGTCACGCCGATCGCCCTGCGCGGCGACCTCAATCTCAACGTTACCGGCTTGGCTGACTCATCGAATCGCGTCGACGCGTTCTGGAGCGGCCGGATCGTTGCTCGGGCACAAGTCGGTGGAGCCGCCGTCGATCGAGTCGGCTCCAGCTGGCCCGATCCGCACGACGTTGACGCGGAAATCGTCGCATCGCTGGGTTCGCTGCCCTCCGACCCCACGCAGTTGGAAGCGGAGCGCCGAACGCGTTACGTCGCGTTGCTGAAAGCGGCGATGACGCAGCCTGACGCGCTCACCGACCAGCTATTCGACGCGCAACTGCGAGCCGCTGGGCTCGGATCTGTGGGTGAGCTGATAGGTGCTGCCGGCACCAAGACGATCGCGGCCTTCAACGTGCGCTTTTCGGCGGCGCCGTCGACGTCGGTCAGCACCGCATTGCCCGTCTCCTTCGCACTGCTCGTCCGCGAAACGCCGTCCATCTCGGACCTGCTTTACGAAAGTAAAGCGGTTCGCGCGTTGTTAGCGGAGGGCAGTAAGGCGCTCGTGCCCGATCGTACCCTACCGCTTCGCTGCACCCTCGGCATTGCTTGGGTCGTCCCCGCGACGTTATTCGACGACCCAGGCTGGCCCGGAGCCGACAATGCTGCGCGCCGCGCGGCCGCCGGCGCTTGGCTCGCCACCGAGGGCATTGGCCTCGTTACCGCTTCGTAAGAATAAGGAGAACCGCCGTGGCAACCGTTCCGGCCGCCTATCCCTTCATCGAGATCACAATCGACACGTCGGCACTTGCGCCGGTCGCCCAACGATCGCCTCACGTCGTTGCGGTGGTGGGCAAAACCCCCTCCGGTGCGGCCGGCGGCGCGGCAACGCCCGCAAAACCGTACGAAGTTAGCACGCTCGGCGATGCGGCGCAACTGTTCGCACAGGTGAGCGGCGGCGGTACGGTGACGCCGACGACGCTGTACTCCTCACTGCAGATCGCGTTGCTGCAAGACCCCGGTCCTTCCAAAATCTATGGGGTGCGCGTCGACGGCGACGATTACGAAAGCGCGCTTGCTTCGCTGACCGCCGTCGACGACGTTGACTTTGTATCGCTCGCCAACGAGCACACCGTCGGCGCGGCGACTGCGGGGTCTACGCCGCCGACCGATTTGATGGCGCTCAAGGATCACGTCGAGAGCGCGACGTCGCAGGGTAACAAACGGATCGGCGTCGCGATGGTGGATCCCGGGATGCCCAAGACCCTTACCTATGCCGCCGACGTCGACACGGCCGTGCAAACGCTTAAATCCGACGTCAGCCGCATGGTCGTCGTCGTCGCGCGGGGCGCAACCGGCGATGTCGCGACCGCTTCGATGGCCGCTATCGCCGGTTACGATCCGCAGGTGTCGATGGTGCTCAAACGCGTGGCCGGCATCTCGACGCCGATCGAGCTCGCCTTCACGCCCACCGAAATCAAGCAGCTTTCCGAAGACGGTATCATTCCGTTGATCCGCCCCTCGCTCATCGTCGGCGACGCGCTGCGCTTTGCCGAGGGTCGCTTCTACACGACCGACGCCGAGCTGCTCTATATCGACATCGTACGAGTCCTTGACGACATCGACTTCCGGCTGCGCGCCGGCTTGATCGGCACGATCGGCGACGCGCGAATCACCACCTACGGGCTGCGCTCCGTCGCGATGCGGATCGACTCGATCCTCGGCCCGCTCAAAGCGTCGGCCGTTATCGACGATTACTCCTACACGATCCCCGTCCTCAATATCCTGAACGTGCCGCAGTCCACCTGGAGCGCCGGCGATACCGCGGTCGTGCAAAACGCTCGCGCCAATCGGACCGTGGACGTGTTGATCTCGGTCACGTACGGCCCGGCCGTTCACAACCTCAGAGTTACGCTCGCTCCCAAGTTCTAAGCGGAGATAAAGAATTATGACCGATTGGAATACTCGGCTGGCAATCGTCTACCAACCGCTGGACCCGATAACCGGAAGCCCGCAAGGCCAGCCTCTCCAAATCACGCCGATCGACGTGTTTCAGTCGACTTTGAATACGGCGGCTCAGGCCTTGCATTCGCTCGAGCAAACGCACGTCGGCGCCGTGTTTTCGCCTGCCGATCTTCAGTTCACGATGACCGTGAAGCAATCGGCTTCCGAAATGGGGCATCTCACCGAATTGGGCCTCAAGCGCCAGCGCTTCAACATCGGCGTGCAGGTCAGCGAAGTGAATCCCGTCACCGGCGTCAGCGATTGGAACCTGCAGAGCATTCTGCTCAGTAACTGCATCATCACGACCATGCAGGTAGGGCCGTTTACGACCACGCCGGGCGCGGTGCCGACGATCCTCATTTCCGGGGTAAGTCTGCACGTGCAAGTCACCGCCGCCGATAACAGCACTGCCGAGGCCGGTTCGCTGGCCTAACGATCGTGTACGACTCGCCCTCCGCGAACGGCGACCGCCCCGTCGCGGTCTATTATTTCCCGGTCGAGATCGAGGTTCGCAGCGTGCCGGTCGTCGAGCTGCGCGAGGTCCCCGTGTACGTGCAGGACGATACGCAGCAGCTTATCGACGAAGCGTTTCGCGCCTTTGCCGCCGCCTTGGAGCGCGCTTGACGTGACCGTCGCCGTTACGCTCCCGATTCGCATCCGCGTCGATCCCCGTACCGCCGCCGATCCGGCGGCCGTCGTTGGCGCTTTTTCCGCCGCCTTCGGACGCGCGCTGGAAACGTCGTTTCAATGCGTCACGCGCCCGCGGCGTGCGCGTCCGTCAATCGCCTCGGAACCGTCGTTTACCTGGAGCGGCGAAGCGCTGCCAAGCGTCGCGCTCGGGGCGCGCGGCAGTCTCGAGAGCGCGATCGCGCACGCGATTCTGGCGCGAGTCGCCGCCTGGAACGACGGCACGGTGTTGCCGCCGCCGGTCGCGATTGAAGCGCCCCAATCGCCGATCGCGGCGGTGAGCGAGGCGCCGATCGCAGCGGTGAGCGAGGCGACGATCGCACCGGTGCGCGAGGTGCCGGCCGTTGCAGAACAGCCCCCTGAGACGCGCACCGAGGCATCATGGACGCACTGGCTCGCCAGTGCCGACGCCTGGGACGCGCTCTTCGCAACAGATGGTGAAGCCCGGGCCGGCGGCGACGCCTTCGACACGCAAGCACACGCGTTCACCGACCGCCTGGAAGCCGCGCTAAATTTTGTGCCCGACGTTCGGCGTATCATCGAGACCGGCTTGGCTCGTAACACCGGCGTCGAGGTGCCGGCGCTCGATTTCATGCGCGCGCAACTCGACCGCGGATTCATCCTTGCGTTTGCTGAGGCGCTACAGCATCGCGATTTTGTCGACTTCACGGTCGACCGCGCCATCGTCCCGCTGATCGCCATCGCCTACCGCTACTTGATCGGCGACGACCTGTTTCCGATCCCGGAAAAGGCGCAATCGCTTCTCGCCGCGCTGCGGCGCGCCTTCCCGCCGACCCGGTTGGACCAGATCTTGGGCGCGCCGATCGCAATTTCGTACGACCGGATCGTCGCGAGCCGCCTGCCGATCGCCGATTTCCGCGACGCGCTGATCACCGGCGGTTTGGACCAACCTGCTGCCGCTGCATTTACCGCGTCGTTCGTGCACTCGCTGCTCGAAGCACTCGTCGACGACTACCGGCAAGCGATGGATGCGGTCGTCGACCGGGTCGCCGCGATTCAGCGCACCTTTGTCCTCAACGCCGGTGCCGCGCCGCTTGCGGGCGTCGAAGTCCGTCGCCTGACCGCGGAGTTCGCCGAGCTTGTTGCCTCGATCGCCGGCCGGACGCCGCTCGCGGCAGTCGAGAGCGGACGCGAAGCCGCCATTGTGCGCAAGCGGCTTGAGAAGGCGCTGCTCTTCGTTGTTTCCGCGACGCCCCAATGGCGTGCCGATTTCCGTGCCAGTCCCGCGGGCGGCTTCTACCTTGTGCTCGTTCCGCCACCGCTCGACGCAACCGACGCGCAGTATTATGGCTCGGAGAATGGATTGAATCAACTACGCGATCTCGTGCGGTCGTTCGCGGCGCTATGCTTGCAGTGGCGCGCTGAAGGCGCCCGCGGATTGATCTGGCAGACCGGCGTCGAGTGGCTCGACGAGCTGTTGACCGCCGTCGTTGCCGAGTTACGGGGCGACGCTGCTCTCCTATTTGCGGAGCCGCGCGACGATGGCTAACTCGTTCCAGCTTTACACGCAAGGTGGGTTGATCCCGATCATTCCCTCGGCGATCATCTCCGACGGCATCGTGCCCATTCCGATTTACGGCGTCAGCCAGATGACCCTCAACGAAAACTATCAGTTTCCGCTGATCGGTTCGACCGGTGCCAAAGCGATTCTACAGACCCACGACGACAGCGTCACAATCAAAGGTTCGCTGGTCGGAGATCTCCGATTTACTTGGAAAGTCGCGCTCGAGCTGCTTGCGGAGAGCAGCAAACGAGGAAACACGTACATCAACGGCTTGATCCTTATCACGGCGATGACTGTTCGCACCGACATGCAGATCCGCACTCTCACCTTCGACGCCTTCAACACCAAACGCGCGTCGCTCGATCTGACGCTTGTCATGGACTACATGCCCAAGCCGAAGAACACGATCGGCAAGCTGGTCGATGCCGCCGGATCGATTCTCGTCGGCGCGCTCGGCGATGTGGCGGGTAACTGACGTGCCGGCCTTTCCCATCGCGCGCTATCTCGTGCCGGTCGATCCGCCGGCCCTCGATGAGCGGTTTACCGTCGTCGACGCGTCGGTGACCGGCGGCCTGCCGTATCCGATCGATCTCGACGGCACGGTTTCGCTCGTCCTCTCGCTGCCGACGGGCCTGGCGACCCAATGGGCCGACCCCGATCCCGCGACCGTGCTGACCTCGGCGCAAACCGAAATCACGCCGCAAGGCACGCCCGCTATTCCACAATCGGCACTGCATCGCGCGCCGGTTCGCTTTTATGCGCGCGTTGGCGGACGCACCGTTGCCTCGATTCCATTGGCTGCGGGTCTCGCTGCGGCGTTCCCGGTCGGTTCGCCGGGCGGAATTAACTACGCGTTGCAGATTCTCGACTGGGACATTCGCATCGGCAACGTGCACGGCCCGGGCAACTTCGGCTCGCGTGTGAAGTTCGCGTGGCGCCGTGCCGACGTCGCCGTCGCGCAGTATTCGACGCCGTCGATTAATCCGCACCTCTGGTGGCGTCTTCCGGCCATTGGAATTCCGCGCATCGAATCGTGGGTCGATGTCGCGGTGGAGATTCCGAAGACGCTCTCTGCTTCGCTGATACTTCGCCGAGGAGCTTACGATGCCGGGCGCACCGTCATTAACGCCATCCGCTGATCAGAAGCCGGGGCTCGTCGCTGCCTGGGCACTAAAATTCTCGCACGAGGATCCTTCGACGCATGCGGCCGCCGCTTCGCCGGTGCCCGTCGTAATCGGCTCCAGCGACTACGACGCCGACTTGAACGTCACTCTCCAGAGCGGCCTTTCCGCCGGCACTTATACGATCACCGTTTATGGGCTTTCCGACGATCACTATACAGCCATCGCGGCGACGGGCGATGCGGCTAAGCTCGATATCGTCCAGTTGTACTTGTTCTACGCCGATAAATCTGGTGTCGTCGGCTACCTCTCGAATTTGATCGGTTTAACTTCGAGCGACCCGCCGGCCGGCGCATTGGTCGCCGATCTTCGCGTCAAGAGCATCAAGCGCTCCGTCTACATGCCGCCCGCACCTTCGGGAGGGGGAAGCGGAGGCTCACAATCCAGCGGCGGAGCCTCACAATCCGGCGGCGGAGCTTCACAATCCGGCGGCGGAGCATCGCAATCCGCAGGTTCTCCGGCCGGCGGCGGCGGCGGCGGTGGCGGCGGTGGTTCGGGTGCATCCTCGACCCCGTTGCGACGCCCGACCCTGCAATACACGATTGAGGTCGAGGAGCGCGTCTACAACCTAATTGCCCCGGCTCATCGCACCAAACCGGCACCGGCTGACCCCGCGGCAACGGTGCACGCCGCGATTGACGAGCTGCTTCAACATCAACTCGGGCTGCAACCAAATACCCATTATAAGTACTATCCGCCGTCGTCCGAGCCGGCAACCCACATCACGTTCCCGCTCGAGCCCACGATCGGCTGGCAGATCGCGTACTTAGCGCGTGCAAACGGCCCCCTCGAGCGTGCCAACGCTCCTAACTCCGCCGGTCGCGGAATGCTCCTGATTCGCGACGGCGTGTTGCATATCGGCAAACGCCCGATTCCGTTCGCCGGTCAGCCATTCGATCTCACGACCGAAACGGGATTGCTGCAGTCATCGCCTGCCGGCAACGCCGGCAGCAGCGGGGGTGGCGCCGGGAGCAGCAGTGCAGGCGCCGGCGGAGCCGCAGCTTCGGCCGGGGCGAGTGCGAACGTTGCCGGCGCCGGCGGGGGCGGTGCGGGTGGGCGCAAGGAGCACACGCTCGTCCTGCGCGGCCGTCCCGACATCAAGCCCGGCGACGTCGTGCGCTTCAAGCTCCCCAAAGAAGATCAGCCGGCAACGACTTCGTCACTCGGCGCCCTCGCGGCGATCGCCGACATCGCGAGCGCACTGACCGGCATCGACGAGACGCCGGACACCGGCGTATACGTCGAGTCCGTTCAACATCAGTACGGGCGCCGCACTGGTTTTCAAACGACCATAACCGGTGTCGCAATCGACAAGGACGATCCGAGTAAGGCTTGGGATGCACTCGGGCAAGGAACGCACTCCACCAACGCTCCCACTGCAACCGCCACCGCCGCCAACGCGGTACGCGCGGCAACCTCGCAACCCAGCGCCTCCAACGCGCAAACGCCTCCCAACGTCGGCGAAGTACGCGCCTTCACCAACGCCGACAGCGACGAAACCCACCCGCCTGGTCAGACCGAGCGCGTCTGGTTCGGCTTATCCGGCGATTCGGTGACCAGTCCGGACATCGGCCCGAACGCTGCCCGCCGCATGGACGTCGATCGTGACGCGAAAAGCGTCGCGCTAGGCGTGCCGTATTTGACGCCGTTTGCTTTCGGCAAGTGCGGACTGGTGTTGCCGCGCTATCCCAAAACGCGCGTCCTGCTCGCCTATCGAAAAGGCGACCCGAACGACCCCATCGATCTCGGCGCCCTTTGGCAATCCGGCCACGTTCCCACCGGTGCGGCGATGGGCGACTGGTGGCTCTCGCTGCCCGCCAAACTCGACGGCGATCCGTTAGCCTCCGCCGACGACAGCGATACTTCGTCCGACCACGACGACTACAGCGGCAAGATTTCGCAAGACCTCATCGACGCCGCCGGCCGACGCGCTATCGACGTCGCCACCTTGCGAATCCGCGCGGGCTCCGATACCCTCAACGACGTCGGAACGAAGATTACGCCGGCGCCGGACGGTTCGGCGCTGGTGATCGAACATACGAAGAACGGCAAGACGGCAAGCATCACGATCAAGGACGATGCATCGATCGAGATCAGCTCCGATACCAAGATTACCTTTACGAGCCAAGGTGACATCGAAATGCACGCCCAGAACGTCAAGGTCCACGTCAGCGGCAAAATGGACGTCGCGTCGTGAGCGGCGTGTTGACGACGAGCAGCCGGGTGACGTGCTCGAGCCAAGGAACCGTCCAAACGTCGAGCAGCGCCAAGCTTACCGTCAGCGGCGCGCCGGTCTTGCTCGCCAACGGCATCGCCGGAAAGTCAATTGCCCTGTGCGCGCATCCCACGTCCAGTTCGCCGACGGCAACGCCGTGCACGAGCGTCGCTTCGCTGTCGGGTGGAATGTCGAGCAAGCTCACCGCCGGCGGCGCTCCCGTCGTGCTCGACAGCGTTGGCGGCTTCGGCGATTCCGTCAATCCAATCGATACCATTTCCGCCCAAGCGCAGCAGACTAAACTGACCGCGAGCTGAGGAGCTGCCGATGATTACCGCACCGCAAGCCGATCTGTACCGTCAAATCTTTGGCCGCGATATCGCGACCACCCCGATCTATCCGGGCCAGGATATTGGCCGCGACATCGTCCTGGCGGTGGCCGGGGCCGCCGATTTGGCCACCGTCGAAGGCGTCGACAATTTGAGTCAGTCGCTAACGCTCGCGCTCACGACTCGCCTCGGTGACGACGTCTTCGATACGACGTACGGCTTTGACGGCATCAACGCGCTGGCCGATGAAACCGATCCGGTGCTGCAACGCGAGCGCATCCGCGTGGCGGTGATTTCGGTGCTGCAGCGCGACGTCCGGGTTCGGCAAATCAACGACGTCACGCTGGCCGGCGACGTTTTCGCACAGTCGCGCACGCTCGACGTCTCGGTTTCATTTCAAACCGCCGCTGCGACCCAAGTTGTCGTAAATCTGGCCGCGGTGGTGCCCAATGCCTGATACTTCCACCAGCATCGCCACCGCCGACGTGCTGGCGATCGACGCAACGGTCGTCGCGTCGACCGGCTCGCCGTCGTTCGGCGTCACCGACCAGGGCTTTGTCGCCAAGCCGTTCGGCCGGCTCTTGGCCGAAAAGCTTGCGCTGGGCAAGGCGCTCTTTGGCGACGACTTGGATCTGACGACCGGCTCGGTCGTTCGCAAACTGTTCGAGCTGGCGGCGCTTGAGGACGCGCGTACGTGGGCCGCTCTCGCCGCCATTCACGACAGCTGCTACGTCGCAACGGCTACCGGCTCGTCGCTGAGCCGTCTCGGCGAAGAGCTTTCGCTGCGCCGTCCATATCTCGAAGCGACTGGCAGCGTGATCTTCACGCTTACCGGCACGCTGCCGCAGCAATACGCCCAACTGACGATTCCGCGCGGCGCGCGAATGCTTACGCCCGGCGGCCATCACGTTGCAACCGATGAGACCGTCGTGCTTTCGGCCGATAACAAGAACCGCACGGTAGCGGTCGTCGCCTTCTACCCGGGCCCCGACCACAACCTCGATCCGAACGTGACGGCCGGCGACGGCAGCCACCCCGAAAAGATCGATCGCTTCAATCTCAATGACGAGTCGCTGGCCGACCTGGTCGACGCGCAGCAAATCGCGGGAAGCACGCTGGTCACTATCGCGCACACCGCGCCGCTCACGGGCGGCGAACTGCAGTGGCCCGACGATCGCTACCGCGCGCTCTTGCTTCAGGCGCCGCGCTCGATCTGGACGGTCGACGCGATGCGGATCGCCGTGTCGCTCGTGCCCGGCGTGCGCCAGGTGTTGATCCGTGATGGCTGGGGCGGTTTGGATCTGCAGCAGTCAATTTTCGGCAACTTCAATTTCATCGAGCGCGTCTTCAGCAGCGAACGGGACCTTGGCTCGCCGTACTACTTCAGCGTGTTGGTGGCGCCGACGCCGGCCGCCATCTGGGATGGCCCCGACGGTTTGGCCGCCGCCGTCAGTTCCACGCTGGAAGATCTGCGTCCGATCGGCATCTTCCCGCGCGTCGAACAGGCCACGCAAGTGGGTATCGCCGTCAAGGCCAGTCTTGTCGTACGCGGCATCCCGTTGCCTTCTGGTACGCACGATTTCATCAACGCATCGCCGAGCGCGCAAGCGCTATTCGCCCGGCTAGTCGTTCGGTTGCGCAAATACGTCGATTCGCTTCAAATGGGCGAGCCGGTGCGTCACTCGGAAGTCATCTGGGCGTTCATGAACGAGCCGGGCGTCACCGACGTGCGCGATCTCTCGATTCTTCGTTATCCACCTACGCTCGGTAACCTCGACTTCAGCACCGTTCCACCCGAGGTTCCCGAGCAGCTCGGCTGCGGTGAAAATGCCGAGTTGCTCGCCAACCAAATCGCCGTTACCGTCGAGCGGCCGGACTTGCTATCGATAATATGACGGTTTTCGATCCGGATCAGCTCGGCTCGGGGTCGTATCGCAATCTCTTTGCGAACGCGGTTGGCCCGTTGCGCAGCGCGGCCATCGAAAGCGTCTTGCCGTTCGACGGTACGGCATCGGTGACCGTCGGGTGGGCGGCGCGCGAGCCGCTTGTCGTCGCGGTCGCCAGCGTTGCGGTCGCGCAAGACGTGGTGTTTACCGCCGCGCTGGCCGATCATTCGCCGGCGAGCTTCGGTTCGGCACGATTCGTCGCGTATACGGAACAGGGCGCGGCGCTTCCGATCCATCAACCGGGCGTCGATCCGGCGGCACGCACCGCGGCACCCTTTTCACTGGCGTTTACCGCCATGGCGCTCAAAGCCGATGGTTCGGTCGATCGCGTTCTCAGCGCGGCCGATATCGCGGCTGCCTTCGAAATCCGCTTGCTCGAGGGCGTTTTCGGCCGCGTGCTCTTTGCGCTGAGCCTCGAGAAGGCGCGGGTACGTCGCGAAGCCGCCCAAATCGCCGCGATGCGCAGCGTGCAAAGCGCTAAGCTCGAAGCCCTCGACCGCATCGGCCGCGAGCTTGGGGTGCCTCGTTTCACCGACGTGCTCTCGTACGACGCGACGTCAAAACAGATCGTCGCAGGTCTTGGCGCGCAGGGAGCTCCCGTGATGGAGAGTGACGACGACTACAGCCGTCGTTTGCGCATCTATCGTCCGTTCTTCCAAGCCACGCCGCAACGGCTGCTCGACGTACTCAACGGCCCTGGGAAACCCACCGATGCAAACGCCGGGCTCATTTCCGGCCTCGGCTTCACACAACGTTTCAGCGTCGCCGAAAGCGACGAAGCGCTCGCGATGACCATCCATCTAATGGAAACCGGGCCGGCCCCGTACCGCAACAACTTCCTGCAATACGTACGGTCGAACTTTCTCATCTGGCTGGAAGACTCGCCGGCCGCGAGCGCCGCGCACGATGCACGCTTCAATCCGCTCGAGCAGCAAACGGCTATTCACGATCTGCGCGCACGACTGCGCTCGCAATATGCCTTCCCCGCCGGCGCCGCCGTCGCTCCCGCACTCGCTGAATCGCTCGATCGCTACGCGAGCCTGCGCGTACTCCTTGGCGCAACGGGGCAGTTGACGATCGTCCGCGCACAGGACCCGAGCGCCGGCAGCCGTTTCGAGCTCGGTCTGGGCGTAGCGCTAGACTCGATTCCCACATCCGAGCTCGATGCGGTCGCAACGCGCGCTGCCGATCCGACGCGCACCAAGGGTTCGGTCGAGCAAGAGGCGCTGCTCGCCGGCGCGACGCCGGCCGGTTCGTCCGCGGACCCTAATGGGGCTTGGCTGTTGCAAGCCTGCGGATTCCAGACGGTGCATCGCGTCGACTCGGGCACGATTTATCTGTCGCATTTGCCGATTTACGGATTGGTAATCGACGGTGCCACGGCGGCAACCGCCGGCGCCGACGTCGAACTCGACGCGCTCTATCAGGCGCCCGGAGATCCGGGGGGCAATGCGGCATTGCTCACCGGACTGAGTGCGGCGCTGACGCATTGGACCGCTGCCGGAAAAGCCGCCTGGACGAACCTCACCGATGCTGCCGCGCACACTGCTTGGCAGACCGCGCCGAACCGGGCGCAAACCGATGCCGGGCTCGGAATCTTCCGCGCTGCCGGTCTCGTCGCGATCGAGCAGCCGGCGCCGGTCGTCGCGTCGCTGCTTGCGCTGCCGGCGGAATATCTCACGACCATTCGCCTCGACGCGGCGTTGGCGGCCGGCATCGTCGCCGGCCACACCGATGCCGCGACGGCGCTGACGTCGCTGGTGACGACGCTGCGCAACGCCGGCCTCTCGTCGGCTATCCCGCTAATTGACGCTGCCGGCGAAGTACTGCTCGTCGTCGCCGTCATCGGCTTGCCGATCGCCGGCATCAATCTCAACGAGCGGCGCGCGAGTGGCTTCCGCTGGTACGTCGTCCCGATCTCCGGAAGCGCCGGTTCGATTCGTTCGCTCGGCAGTCACACGGTCTATCATTCAAATGGGCCGGGCCTGTCGGCTGTCGTGTCGATCGGTTACGCGCGCCAAGGCGGCACCGACCCTTACGAATACGCGATCGGATTACCCGACGGCGCCGTGCTGAGTGTCCGGCAGTACGAGTTTCTGATGAACTTATTGGAAGCAACCTACCCAACGGGTGTCACCATCAACACCTTCGCGATTCGAACTCAGCACGTCGATCTCGACGGCGACGGCAAAGCCGACCCGCTGCTTCCCGCCCAGGCGCGCACGTACCGGCAGTTCCGCCGTGCGCGCTACCGCGGCGAAGCCTCCATCGGTCTCGACGCCGGCGACCTTGGATTGTAAGGAGCAAATCAATGGCAGCAATCAATACGCTCGACCTCGGCGGAATGACGCCCGACCTGGTCTACCAGAAGCTTCAACAATCGGGTGTCTCTGAGGTCGACGCCGGCCTGCTGGTCAGCGGCTGGATCTATCAGAACTTCGGAAACGTCCAGCGCACGTTTGCCTATGCCGTTCCCTTCGACGCGGTCGACATCAACTGCGCAGCCGCCACCTTCACGCGCTCGTTCCATCACTCCGACTGGGTCGACGGCGAGAGCGTCGTGCAGGCGCAGGAGACTACCGGCGAGGACGGCTTTAACCTGCGTTTTCACCGGATCGAAGGCGATATTGACGGTCTAGCCGCGGAAATTGCTAAGCTTTACGCTTGCGTTGCGGCGATGCGCTCGCAGTTACACGACCGCCTCGATGAGCTCAAAGCCGAGATCAACCGTATCGACGGCGACGTCTTCGCCCTGCAGCAACATGGAACGAGTGTCATTCCGGGCCGTTACAGCGGCCTGATCGACAGCCCGAACTTCGTCGCGTCGACCACCATTGGGAAGACGAACGTGATGCTGTGGCAGACGCAAAACGGCCTTTTGGCACTGCCGGCAACGACGCCTCTGGCGGGCGACCCGTTGACCGACCAGCGCGTGCAGGACGCAGCCGACTTCGGGCGATTCATGGCCGAAAACACCGATGCGGCGGCGGCGTTCGGCACGACCGGTATCACGAAGCAGGCCTTCGTGCAGAAGTTCGGCAGCGACACGACGGCCAGCGGGCGCACCATTGCCGACGTGCTGCAGACCATTCCCGACTCGGCTACCTTTACCAATGCTCAGGCGCTTAACGACGCGCTATCGCAAAGCAACGCCGCGTCGATCACCTCGTCCACCGCGAATCTGCCTGGCGTGATGGGTGTTGCGCTGGGGACCACGGTAACCAACGCCTCCAACGCCGGTATCGACACGCTGACCACGCTGACGCCGCAGACCCGCACCGCGCTGGCCGCGGCCGGCTTCGACACCGTCGGCAAGCTGAGCGCGGCTAATCCGGCGGACGTAACGAAAGCGCTTTCGGGCGTCTCAGGCGTTAGCAAAGGTGACGTAGGAGCGATTGTGTCAACGGCTCGTACGATCCGTTACTTGGGGAGGTAATTGCAGATGGTATCTACCGACGATCCGCGATTAGCACTAATCGATAAACGTATTGACGACTGCGTAAACTTCTATAAATCGCAGAGCGATCTCTATAGACGCATCTATTTTACGCTGAACGGAGTGCAGATTGTCGCGGCGTCACTGGTCCCGATCTTGGCTCTTGCGCTCGTTGGCGATTCCGCCAAAGTTGCTGCGGCAATTGCCGGTGCCGTCGTGGCAATCGCCAAAGGTCTCGACAGCCTTGGGAAAAGCCGCGAGAATTGGGTTCGAGACGTAGACACGCGCAATGCATTGTTGAGCGAGCGCAGCCAGTTTGAAATGCGAGCCGGTGGATATGCCGGTGCAGCCGATGGAATAGCGCTCCTCTCTTCGCGCATCGAAGGTCTTATGGCGGCCGAGCGCGTCGTATGGTCGACAGTCGAAAAACCATCCGAAGAAGACAAAGCCGTCACCCTGAGCCGCACTCCTGTCATCCTGAGCGCGCGCGCCAGTCGAGGACGAAGGCGCGGTCCGTGTCACCCTGAGCCTGTCGAAGGGTGACCAAGCGATAACGCTACGAGCGCAAATACCGCGGAACCGGAATATCAGCGCGCAAATCCGGATGCGGAACGGGCTCGCCGCGAACCGTGCGCAGCGGCAGCAATCCCGCCCAGAAATCTGTCGATAGGTCGCCGTCGAAATCGCCAGGCGGTCCGCTGCGAATCTTCGCTGAAGCTTGTTCGATCGGCAGCTTCACCACGAGCGTCGTCCGCAGCTCGCCTTCGGTCGGTAGCCGGACGTCGGCCCACCGCCCGGGGCAAATGTGTTCCACGATCGCCTCAAGCGCGGCCCAACGCTCTTCTTCGGATTCCACCGCTTCCGCGACGCCCATCACGACCGCCGATCGATAGTTCATCGAGCTGTTGAACGCCGAACGCGCCAGCACGATATCGTCAACCAGCGTTGCGGTTACGCAAAGCTTCGCGCCGGCGGCATTTTTCAGCCAGCGCGCCAGCACCGACCCGTGCAGATAGAGCGCCCGATCGATCGCGCGTGTGAATCGTCGGCAGCACGACGGGTTGCCCATCTGCCGACACGAACCCGACGTGGCAAATCAAGGCCTCGTCGAGAATGGCGGCGACCGTTTCAAAATCGTAGGAGCCGCGTTCGGGATGACGCCCGAGCTTAACCTGATCGCTCAACACAATAACCGCTGAATTCGCAGCGGCTAGCGGCTAGTCATTTTCCGCCGGGCTTGCCGGAAACGACGTACAGCTCGTTGCTTGCCGGATCGGCAAAATAGTGCAACGCCCCACCGCGAACGGCCGGGGTCTGCGCGGCCTGCGGCACGACGAGCGCGTGTGCCGGTGCGAAACCCGACACGGCACGCCACGAATGGCGCCCGCTCCAGTCCGTGAGGGCGAGGGCAACTATCCCCGCGCTTAGGGCAACGCGGGCAAGGCTAAGAATCGTCAATTCTGGTTGGTTCTCCAGGAGCTTAAACGTAGCGGAAGCCGTTTATGTTCCGGAAGGGCCTTTCATCGCCAAGGTACCGGTCATGGCTTCCACGCCTCTTCGTAAGCGGTATGGGCCCTGAAGCGGACCATCCGACACGAGGTACCAACGACCGCCTTTTCTGGCTACCAACTCGATCGGTCGCGTGAGCGGCGTTCCGCCTTCCGCAGAGAAGTCGTCCCGGCCGGCACGATATTTTGCGAGGTTTTCGGCGGTCATCAAGTAGACGAGTCCGTTAGGCTCGACGTCGAGTTCGATGATCTGCCCTGCATGAAGATCGAAGGGCTGACAATAGACAGTCCGGGACACGACGACAATAGTAACACACGCGGCGCGGCGACAATTACTACAAGAGAGAGCCGCCGAGCCAATCGTAGGTATGGTCTGTAATGCAGTGCAACCTGGCAAAGACTCAACGAGTAGTACTCGACATGGTTATTGCCTTGATAGCGCTCGGTCTCGGCCTTATCGCCGCGACCGTCGTGGTGACGGCGACGCGGTACGGTGATCTGCCGGAACAAATTCCGGTCCACTTCGGCATCGACGGGCGCGCCGACAGCTACGGTCCCCGCCCCATCATTTGGCTACCGGTTGCACTCCAGTGCTTCGAAGCGCTTACGTCGCTGCTGCTCTACGCTTTCGGCACAAGCAGAGCGGTGTCGCTCATCACAACGATTTGCGTTGCGGCAATGCTGTTCTGGCTCGCGCTCAATTGGCAAACGGCCGCGATAACGCGTAGCAATCGTCTTCCGATGGGCCAATTCGCCTTAGTCGCTGCGGTGATTACAATCGCCGGCCTGGCCGCGGGTCGCATCATCCATTAGCTCGACGGTACCGGCGTTGGCGTGGCGACGGGCGTGCTCGGCTCAGAGGCACGCGACCAATACGTACCGTCGCTCCAGGCGATCGTCCGCAGATCGCTCGAGATGGTGCCGGTCATGTGTTTGCCGCCCCAGGCCGTGCTAACCGTGCTCGGGTCCGTGAAGGTTCCGGTCGCAGTCGCGCCGTGTTCGTTGGTCAGTGACACGGTGCTACCGCTTTGACTGATGCTGCATTGAAGCGTGGGATTGCCGTTGGCAAACCACGAGCCGCTGATGTCGGGCAGCGTGCCCGCGCGCACTTGCGCCGACGTCGTGAAAGCGATTGCGAGGCTCGCGCAGACCGCCAGAAGCCTGACTATGGCGCACCAGTCGGCGGCGTCGTCGGCGTTTGATCAACGTCCTGCGATTCGACGGGCCCCGGCGATCCTTGCGGGTCGCCCGGCTCCATCGCGTCGGGCGACTCCGACGCCTCCGCCGACTCGCCCGGCTCGGGCGATTCGGAAGGCTCCGCGGTGTCAGCCGGCTCGGCGGTTTGCTGTGCGTTTGCCGCCACAGCATCGCCGCGATAGGTTGATGCAGAGATCGCGCTCGTCGACGCGACCGTCAGCGCGAGAAGAAGAATAAGGCCGAATAAACTTCTCATGGCGTACCCCCGCCGTTGCCTTCGGTCCGACGGGTCGCCGGCCTTCCGGAAAGGGCAATGGGCCTTGCCGTGCGCGAGAAGTCTAAGCGTTTCTTTAGGAAGAAGCCACGCTATGCAGGGCGGGTCGTCGGAACGAACTCCATGTACGCCGCCGTCCGATCGGCATGAGGAACGCCGTAATACCGCGCCACCACGTGAAGTGCCGCCGAGATACCCGACGTTAACCCTCCCGCCGTAATGATCGTCCCGTTGTCCACGAAGCGCTCCCCGCGCACGAGCGTGACCTTAGGAAACTGCTTTGCAAAGGAATCGTAGTATTCGTGATGCGTCGTGGCCTGCTTGCCGTCCAAAATTCCCGACTTCGCCAGCTTGAACGCGCCGGTGCACACCGACATCGTAATGTCCACCTTGCCCTGCACGTAACGCAGCATCTCCATGAACTGATCGGAATGATTCGACTGCGCTCCAACGACGACCACGTTCGGCATCGCCGGAATGGCATCGAAGGAATACGTCGGTTCGATGCGCAGGCCGCCGGTCGTTTCGACGATCTGCGTCGTTTCGGCGACCGTGCTCAGCTCGAACGGCATGTCGCCGTTGGGCGACATGACGTCTTGGAACGTCTCCCATGGGCCGGCCAAGTCAATCACGTTAGCGTTGTTCGAAATAACAAACGCTACTCTGATCCGTCCATCTTTTGGAACCGCAATCGGTGCACCCGGCGCAATGGGCGCCGCGGCGGCGCGAGCTTTTGCCGTCGCGCCAAGTAAAAGTCCCGCTCCGGCGAGAACGCCTCCTAATGCTTCTTTACGCTTCATGCGTGTATTATCGCCGTAGCGTGCCGGGCACTGCTTGGACGTTTCCGAATCGCACATGTTAAAATCGTTCAAGACGCCATGATCGACAAGCTCAAACCCGGCCAGTGGTACGGCCAAGTCGAGCGCTCGAAAACCATCGGCGGTGCGCTGCTCTCCGTCGTCTATCACGATCGGCCGCGCAAGATCGGCGTGCACGAGCACGCGCTCTCGTATTTCCTGCTGCCGTTTGCCGGCGGCTACCGCGAGACGCGCGACGGCGTAACGATTCAATACGAACCGTTCAGCATCGCCTTCCATCCCGCCGGTTTCGTCCATTCCGACGAAGTGCTCGGACCGGAACGCTTCTTCGCCATCGAGTTTCAGGCGGAGTGGCAAGATCGCGTCGGCCACCTTTTCGACACCGCGGCTTGGCGCTTCGAGTTGCAGCACGGCGAGGCGGTGTGGCTTGCGGTCGGACTGCTGCAGCGCTTCCTGCACGACCAGCTCGACGACGTCTTCGAAGTGGATGCCGTCGTCTCGGAAATGCTCGGCATTGCGCTACGGCTGGTTGACGGCGATCGTCCGCAGCGCGCCTGGGTCAACGACGTGAAGCGTCTGCTTCGTCAAGAGTACGCGACCGGCGTTTCCCTGGACGAGCTCGGCCGGCGAATCGGCATCCACCCGGCGTCGCTCTCACGCGGCTTCCGTCTCGACGAAGGCATCACCGTCGGCGAGTATCTCACGCGCGTTCGCATCCAGCAGGCCTGTCGCCAGATGGTCGACCCCAACGCCTCGTTGGCAGATATCGCCGGCGCTTGTGGTTTCGCCGATCAAAGCCACCTCACGCGAGCCTTCAAAAGCATTACCGGCTCGCCGCCCGGCGTCTTCCGCGATTTGGTGGCTCGCCGGTAACGGCCGAGGCCCCTCCTAATAGGCTAGTGTAGCTGAGGCGACGCTCGTGCCGGCGCGTCGCAATATGATCGACCGGATACGCTCGTGGGGACGAATCAGGAGCGTTGCCGTTTCTCCAGCGCTCGCTAAAACGCCGAGATCCATTGTGCCCGTGGCCATCTCTGCGATGGCGTGCAGTGGTCCGCCAGGCTTATCGGCGATGATGTAGATCCACGCGCCGTCTCGCGCGTAGAGAATCTTTGCTGCCACCGGGTTCGCGGACTCGGGAAGCCATCGAAACGTGGTTGAAATGACTGTGGACCATCGTTACGAGCGCTAGATCTTCGGTCGCGAGCCTTCCGCGTAGCGCAAGCGTCTGCCACGACAGTCCGATAAGAGCTAGGGCGATCACTGCCGCGATGGCGAAGCGAAAGGCGCTCGTACGGAGTATGCCGGCAGGGGAGCGCGGTCGTATCGAGTCGCGCAGCCTACGTCCCAACGCCGGCGAGGGTGCGGCAGCAGGCAACGCTGCAGCGAGCGAAGCCGCAACAGATTGCGCCTGTGCGACGCGCTCGGCGCACGCCGAGCAAAGCGTGATATGGCGCTCGACCTTGCGAGCCGCTTCGTCATCGAGAACCCCAAGCGGATACAGTTCAGCGTCTTCATCGAGATGCTCGGTCACGTACGACTCCCTCCAACGCCCGCTAGGTCTGCCTGCAATTTACGCATTGCCATCGAGATACGGCTCTTGATCGTACCGAGTGGAACGCCCAACTCAGCAGCAATCTCTACATGCGTCTTGTTCCTGTAGTACGCCAGCGCGAGCGCCTTCCGCTGTTCCTCCGGAAGTCGGGCGAGAGCCCCCTGCAAGCGTTGCGCCTCAACTGGGTCCACGATCGAATCGACGGTCTCCACTGGAGTGAGGCGCGCCGCCTTCAATTCCCGCGCATCGCGGCGGCTTTGACTTCGAAGCATCACGAGCGATTCATTGCGCACGGAGGCAATCAAATACGCCTTTAGCATTTCGCGGTTGCCTTCGAAGCGGTTGGGGGCGCGCCATACCCGTATGAGGGCATCGTGAACGCAGTCCTCCGCGCGCGCTCTATCCGAAACGGAATGGCGTGCAACGCTGACCAACACGCGCGACCAAAGCTCATACGCTTTCTCAAGCCCCGAGGGCCTTCGCGCGATGAAGTCATCGACGAGGTCGTCCATCTATCCGACTGAGATACGGCCCCGTTCGTTTCATGCCTTTGATATGCCGCCAGGTCCGGTTCCGGATTGGCCGACTCATCCGAATGAGGCGGCCGCGGCATATGCATCCACATGAAAGCACTTTTTAGCGGCCTGCAGGCCATACTGCTGGCCTTGGCCGTGACCTCCGCTGCGGGCGCAGCCTCCCCATCCCTGCTTCCCGCAGTCGCGACGGTCCACATCAAGGATTTTAAGTATAATCCGCCGGCCCTTACCGTCCATGTGGGCGATCGAGTCACGTTCGTCAACGATGACGATGAAGCGCACACGGTGACCGCGATCGACAAGTCGTTCGATTCCGAAGGCCTCGATACCAACGGTACGTGGCAGCACGTCTTCACAAAATCCGGCACTTATCACTACTTCTGCGAGCTGCATCCATACATGAAGGCAACAGTTATCGTCCTGCCGGCAGCGCCGGCAAAGTAAGGAGCAAAACATGAAACGCGACGACTTTCTCAAGCATGTGGCCTGGACCGGGGCCGGTGGTATCGCGTGGTCGTTATCGGGGACTGGCCTATTCACCGCGCAACGCGCTCAAGCCGCCGAAGGTGGCCTTTCCTTCGTTCAAATTAGCGACAGCCATATCGGCTTCGCAAGACCGGAGAACCCCGACGTTGTGGGGACGCTCCAAAAAACCATCGATGCGATTAATGCGTTGCCGGTCCAACCATCGTTTGTCGTCCATACCGGCGATGTAACTCATCTTTCAAAGCCGGCGCAGTTTGACGCGGCGAAGCAGGTGCTAGGTGGTTTAAAGGCTCCGCTCATCGTCATCCCTGGAGAGCACGACGTCATTGGAACGCCGCAAGCCTTCTTCTCGGCGTTTAGGCGAGGCGACGCCCCGAACGGGTGGTTTTCGTGGGATCAAGGTGGAGTGCACTTCCTGTCGCTTGTCAACGTCTTCAACTTCGAAATTGATGGGAAACTCGGAACCGAGCAGCTCGATTTTGTGAGGAAGGACCTCGCGGCGCAAAAAAGCTCGACACCGATCGTCGTATTCGCTCACGTTCCACTTTACGCGCTCTTTCCACCGTGGGGCTGGACGACCGAGGACGGCTCAACCGTTCTAGCGGCACTGCGCCGCTTCGATGCGGTTACCGTGCTGAACGGTCACATCCATCAAATCGTGCAGCACACGGATGGGAACATCCGGTTTGCGACCGCGGCGTCGACCGCGTACCCACAACCCGCGCCCGGCGCTGCGGACAAGCCCGGTCCATTGAAGGTTCCCGACAGTCGCTTACTCAGCGTTCTCGGATACCGAAGTGTAGAAATCGCCCGCAATGTCGCCACCATCTCCGACCGATCGCTCCAAACCTAGCCGGTGTTCGGCCACAGTGAACATAGAAAGGATCTACAACATGCTCGTCCCTCTCATCCTCGGCTCGCTCGTCGGGCTTTCGTCGACGGCTCCGGTGCGGCTTGCAACGTGTGAAGTATCAACGCCCACCATCGTTCAGAATGATAACGGTCCCACAACCGTTGGCGGATACACGCTTCACGTACGCTTTTCCGATGCGACATCGGAGCCTATTTCTCGCGTGACCTTTACTCTCGACGACGGCTCGCAGGTTAGCGACGTTGGAACGTTTAGCCCGGGTGTCGCGATCAATCACGTGCTTGGACTAGCACGCAACGATGCTACGACATGTGCAGCTACGACCGTAAGATTTGCAGACGGATCGATCTGGAACGCAAACTGATAAATGTTACAAAATCCACGTACACCAACACCACTCAAAGGAGAATCAAAATGAAACCACCCTATGGCATTGGAGCCGTCTGCATAGCCATGGCGCTTGCGGCGTGCTCCGGCGGACAGACCGGTTCGATCGTGAACCCCGTTCCGGCGGCAGGCGCGCCGCAGACCTCTTCCACTTCCGTCGTCGCAGCGACGACCGCACTTATTCTTGTCGCAAACGAAAACACCGGCTTGGGCGGCTCGATTCGGGAATATGCCGAAAGCGCCAACGGAAACGTTGCGCCGAGCGCCGTGATCAGTCACATTAACGGACCTTACGCCATCACCTTCAGTTCAACAGAAGGCATCGGCATTGCAAACGGCAACATCGGGTCGGGCGGCCAGGCCGGGCTCGAAACGTTCGGGCTGGCCGGCGATTTCTTGACCGCGATCTCGTGCTTCCCGAAGCCTAGTCAGACGAACGCCGTGGCGTTCGATAGGAAGGGCAAGCTCTTCGTTTCCGCGTTCTTACCAGAGGGCGGCCGCGCCGTCGAGGTATTCGCGCCTGGAGCAAATGGCTGCGTTAAACCAAAGCGCACCATCTCGGACGAGGGCAGCCTGGCTATCGACGGCAACAACCTTCTCTATGTGGCGAATTCGAAGACGGCAACGATCGATATCTTTCCGGCGAGATCCTCCACCATGCAGGCGCAGATCGGCGGAAGCAACACCGGGCTGGTAGCTCCCGGTACGGTCGCGGTCGACGCTTCGCTCAACGTCTACGTCTTCGATACTACGACTGCTACGATCAGCGAGTTCGCCGCCGGAGCGCATGGCAACGTCGCGCCGATCCGCACCATTTCCGGTTCGAACACGGGACTGAGCGGAGGGAACGGTTTCAGCTTTGGGCTAGCGGTCAGCAAGGCGAGCGCTAAGATATTCGTCTCTAACCCAGGCTCGAACGCGATCCTTGGCTTTGCAGCGACTGCAAGCGGCAACGTTGCGCCGATCCAAACGATCGCCGGCAGCGCTACGGGGCTTGCCGACCCACTGGGACTTGCATTGGCAGAGTAAACGATCCTTGCGGCCACTCAGGGTCCACACGGCTTCGCAGTTGCGAGGCCGTTTTGCATTTCCACTTTGTCGCCGCTGAGCGATGCCGTCCTCTCATTGGCCGACGACCCGCATCATGGCGCTTCCGCTTACGGGAATGTTGTTCGGGATACCCGGATAGTTCAAGAGCGACCTGAAGGTTCCGGTGACCTTTACTTTGACGTAATAGACCGTGCCGGCAGCCGGAGTGCCCGAGCCGCAGACACCAGCTATAGCACCGTTCGTCGAGCATAAGTACTGAGCGTTTATTCCTCCACCGGCCGCCGTCCAATTGGGCAAGTTCTGCGCATCCGCGACGGCGGCGTTTTGCATCCCTGTTATGTCGGTCGCTGTAGTCACATTCTGCGCTCCGTACTGGACTCCGGCGCGCGCGGCATTGGCGGCGAGGATCGCAAAGTACGTGTATCTTCCGACCTCGATCAGTCCGATCATCAAGAAAATCAACATCGGAGCCACCAGAGCAAACTCAACCAGGCTCGTTCCCGCCTGCGAGCGGAAGAGCGATCGCACGCGCTTCTTTACCTTTGTTTGAAGAATCATTGTGCCAGCACCGCTTGCTTGATTAGCGATTGATGCGCCGGCGGTGGATTGAACGTCATCCCTTGGCCCGTGCCGTTGAGCGTCCAGTCGCCGAAGACCATGAGCGTATGGCCCGAACCGGCGTTCCCATTAACGGTTACGTTCGATTTGGGAGCATAGATGAGCCCGGTGTAGACTCCGGCCGGTCCGGAAATGTCGATCGAGCTCGCATTGGTCGGCACCTGATAGTAGAGAACGTTGGCGACGGCGCCATTCGTGCACGAGGTCGTGCAGGCCGTTAGGTTGACCTTGGTTCCGTGAAAGTCGATGCCCGTGCCGGTGCTCGTCACGTAAAGCGTGACGCCAGTGCCCGTAATGTTTGCGCCGTGGAGGCTGTTGCTTCCGGTAAGGACGTAGAGTCCCGGATTCATCGTAAACGATCCGTTCCCGCTGATGCTGCTGTAACATCCGGGATTGATCGTCGGGCCGGTGACGACTAACGGAGCGCAACCCGACGTCGTCGGCGGGTTGTTCGTGAGGTAGCTGCAGCCCGAGATCTCGCGGCATGGGTCCGCCACCGCAAGCATTGGCGTCGGCGATGCTTCAACGTAGGTTGTTCCGTGGTCGGTGAGGGAACCGGCATATCCGATGTAAGAAAAATCGATGCTCCCGCCATGGAAGACGGGCGCGCCGTTCATGAGGATGCCGCACCCCGGAGCGGAAATCTTCGCGCCATTAAAGTCGGGGGATCCGGCAGGATCGAGCAAATAGACGCAGCCGTTGGCGTTCGTGGTTACCAAGCCCGCCGCCGAAGTCGTCTCCGGCATGCCGTTGGCCCAGCCGAAGAGTCTCGAGAAAAACGTCTGCGTGTGCGAGTTGTTCACCGTGACCATGACCGCGCAGTTGTTGTTCGTTAAGGGACCACTTAGCGGTGGGTTCTGCACCGTCACCGTCACGTTGCCGCCATTCGCGAAACCGTTGCTCGCCGAATCGTTTTGCGCGGCCGTCGTTGCGCCGGCTGAATTGCCACAGTTGGAGAAGGCAAGCGTTTGGGCTCCGCCGATCGCGGCGGCATCGGTGGCGTTTTGCTGCTGGCGCTGTTGGTACTGCAGGTACCCCACGTCAACCGCCATCCCGCCAAAACCCATCAGGACCGCCAGACAGATTGCCACCAGGGGCAAAATGGCCCCACGCTGGCCTAAATTCCGTTGCATGATTGTTCTCCTCTAGCTTTGTCGGTACCGATGCTCGCTGCAAGCACTGTGGTTTCGATGGCGATCATTGGTGCGACGACGCTTGAAGTACAGATGTATGTCGAAGCTGCTCTCGTTAGCATTGACGCCATCGCGACAAAATCGAGTGCGCAAGCACCTCTAAGGGTGTTTCATCGAGGGACCACTTTGAATCTGCGGCTCGACTCCTACGGTCAGGCTTGCATAGCTTAGCATTCTCCTTGGTAGCGCGGTAAGGGCACTTTTAGAAAAGGGGCCAAGTTACTCACCCGAGGCATAGTGCGAACGTCCTACAGTGTACGCCCAACACGCCGGCCTCGCGCCGAAATCGGCGCCACCGCGTAGCACATCGATGCACGCCGCCAAGCCACTGCATCGAAGAATATCGCAACCTTAAAGAACGTAAGCGCTCGTACTCCGAGCCGCTCGCCGAGTATTGCGCTCTGCTAGCGGTACTTCGCGATCAACCGTTGCGTATACCATGCCGGCCACGGATCCGGAGGATTCGCGGCAGTGTATTGCTCGTCGAGCTCCACTAAATCGCGGGTGAGATGGCTGCGCACCGGCACGTGCCCCAGCAGCCGCGGAAGCTCGGAGTGATGTAACAGCCAGTTGGAATAAAACGTCGCCCAATCGTCGTCGCTGCCGTCGGTGTCGGCAAACACTATATGGTGCACCTCACCTACCTGATGTAACAGCTCCGCGATCTTCGTGGCAGCATCTTCGCTCATGTAAACTCCTAATAGACGCGCGGAATCAACCGCCAGGTACGCGCGCGGTACGCATCGTACGTCGCGCCGAATTCCGACTGCAGCAGCCGTTCTTCGGAGTCAATCCGCGCGACGATGATCGGGACGAACAGCAACGCTATGAGTATGCCGATCCACGAGCGGAAAGCAACGCCCCACCCAAGCATGATGATCAGCAGCCCTAAGTAACTCGGATGGCGGATCACGCTGTAAAGCCCATCGGTCTTCAATTGATGTCCGGGCTGAATTGCGACCAGCCCGCTAAAGCGATCGCCGAGAATAAAGACCGGCAGAAGCCGCAGCGTTCCGCCGAGCGCGATCAGGACGACGCCGATCCAGCGCGTCGTTTCGCCGTCGATCGTCCAGAAATTCTTGCGGTCGCACCACGCCGGCAGATACGCGTCGACCAGCGCGACGGCGAGGAGCACCCAGATCACCCAGCGATTGGCGCGATCCTCGCGCACGCCCGGGCTTACGCTGCCGCCGGCAAAGTAGGCCACCACGCTAAGCACGATAAAGACGCCGGTCAGCGCCGTCATCGCCGGGTCGGAGAAGAAGGCAACGATGCCGCCGAAACCGGCGATCGCCACCGCCAAATAGATGCCGGCGAAAACAAACACCAAAAGGATGCGCGCGACCGGGTTCACGCGAGGTTTATTCCACCGCCGTCGTGTAAGGCCCCGGTGTGAGCGCCTACACCGACGAGACGCGCTGGCGAGCCTACCTGCCGGTGGCGCAGATTGCGCTCGGCCTTGCCGGTCTGCTCGGCGCGATCTTCCATGCCTTCCCAATCCATCCGACCACCAAAGCGCAGAACTGGCCGGTGCTCGACGCCGTCGACATCGGTTGGCTCGGACTCATCGCAATTGCGGCAATTCTCCCGGGAATCAGCAAGCTCACGCTGGGCGACGTTTCGTTCGAGCTGCGTCAAGAGGCGCGCGAGAGCGCCGAAGAGCTCGAGAGCACCATTGAAGACTACGCCAACTTAGTGCAAAACTGGTCGACATCGGCGATGCTCTACATCGACTTGCTCGGCAAAGCCGCCGACGACGACGAGCGCGCCACGCTGCTGGCACATTACCTGCGCGACCGCATGGGCGAGGCGAAAGAATTATCTAAGCGAAGATCCCGACGACGACGTTCGCATCGCGCTCTGGATGTACGATCCCGAGCACTAAGCTGTTGGAGTTTTTCTACAGCAACGAAGTACCGCCGACAAAGCAGAGCTACGCCGTCGGCGAGGGCATGATCGGCGAAGCGTTCTTGGAGCGGCGCCGCTTCAACGAGGCCGACGTTCGCAACGTCCCGTCGTATCTCAACACGCGCGACGGCGAGGAGCCGCCCTATCGCGCCGTTCTCTGCACGCCGGTGATGGTCGGCGACGACGAAATCGGCATGATCACCGCCGACAAGCAGAGCGCCGTTCTCTTTAGCACGGCGGCCGACGACATCGCGCGCGGCCTCGCCTCGCAGTGCGCCCTAGCCATCGATCAATTCCGCAAAACCTAACGTGTCATCCTGAGCGCGCGCCCCTGAGCTTGTCGAAGGGCGCCGTGACCGACGCGGCATTGAGCGAAGGAAACGAGGGGCCACTTCTGCAAGAAAACGCCCGCCAGGAGGATCTTAACAACCATGCACTACATTCGTTATGCCGCCATCGCACTGCTCGCTCTTACGCCCTCGATTGCATCGGCTGCATCGTGGGGAAAGGCGACGGCTAACAGCGTCGTCGCCGGTGTCAACAGTAAGTCCACCTTCGTCGTTCAGGCGCAAGTCGCGCTGCCGAATCAATGCTACATGGCGCGCATCGTCTCGTCCCCGATCGACATGCAGACGCACCGGTATTTTACGGTCGAGCAGATGGCACCGTCGTCGGCGTGTGCCCAGAAATCAGCCTACACGTGCACGATCGTCAGCCCCTCGTTTCCGTTGCCTATACCGGAGGGGTTCGAGGCGGATTCCAAAGACAAGAAGTGGCACGTTCACTTAGGAATGGAAGCGCCGCAAGCCGTCCAGCCGATGTGCAAAAAAGGCTAACCGAAACATACTGAACCTAGGGGGTGACGGGCGGGCCCCATCCCCTAGCGTCTTCTTACGTTTACGTTCCGTTTGACCGTCGGCACGCCAATCGTTCTGCATCCGCATGTAGACGACACTCGAAAATGCGAGCGTCGATCCAATAAATAGCGGCGCCCACGCGACGTTGGGCATCCGGATGAAGAAGTGAACAGAGTACGCGATCGGCGCTAAGAACAGCGCCGTCACCAGCAGTGCCTTCCTAAGCGGCTGTCGCGACCTTTTCGAGGCGTTTGAGCGCACGGCTCGCCCGGACGCCGGGGCTCTGATCGGTGACGGCCGGCGAGCGCGTCGCCTGCTTCACCGAATCGAGCGCCTTCTTGACGTCCTCGATGGATTTTTTATATTCCACGGTACCTCGATTTCGCTTCACGTCGGCCACGGCTCCTTTTACCCCTAATCTGGGCCTGGCGCTCCCGCGGCCGCGGCCGCGCTTGATAAAACTTGATATTCGAACTCGCTGATCCCTTGTCACCCGCACGGGCCCCAGGCCGCCCGCCAGGCGCACGCTTCCGGCCGACGAAGATATTACCCATGTACAACAAGTTTGGGCTGCTTGCCGCGGCTCTTATCGTCCTCGGCGCGCAGACGGCCGCGAGCGCGCAGACCGCCCCGCCCGCGAACGGGCACGCTCCTACCGGCGTGTCGCGCGAGCTGGTCTATCAGTTCGGATATAACACCCCCGTCGCCAGCTCCGGCAACGGAACCGGGACGACGACCATCGACATCAAGGGTCCTCAACCCGACGGCGGCTACAAGGTCACGGGAACCGACTCGTGGTGGAACACGGTGCGTCCGCGCGCCGCCAACACCTGTGAAGTTTATTCGAGTGGAACCGTCAAGTGCTCGCAGATGCCGTACGCTCTCTCGCCGATGCAGTTGACGATCTTCCCGCTCTTAGCGCGCGGGCTCTTTAAGCAACTCAACGAGCACGCGAACAACAGTTGGAGCGAGAGTTACACCGTCTATGCCGCCATCATTCCCGGCGCCAACGGTTTTGCCGGCACTCCCTACACGTGGAATTGCTCGTATGAGCTGCACGGAAAGGGACCGATCGCTAACGCCGCACCGGCTGTTCTCGTTACTACGTCGGGTACCCTCACGCAGCAAGGCGGCCGCTACTTAAAGGCTACCTCGAAGCAGCGCATCGCGTACGACCCGGCGGCGAAGATTCCGGTGGTTGTGCGCGACATTCGTACCCACTTTCCGCAGCACACGGTCTATAACAACGACCTGATCGAGCTGAAGCTCATCAAGGATTCAGGCCCGGTCCACTAACTCAATCCATCGAGGTCTGGTTCGCAAAGCCGCTGCGCGCTGACTCTTAGCGCCGCAGCGGTTTTACTTTACAGCTTTCAGCAACCGTTGCGCGTGCCGAACGACAGCGCTCCGGAGTCAAAATCTTCCCCGCCGTAGACGTCTTCGAAGACGCCCTTGCCGATGTCGCCGTGGCTGGCGGAAGCGACGAAGACCAAGCCCGCATTCTGCCCGTAGCCCTGTGCTTCGATGGTTGCAATCAGGGTGCGGTTGATGACTTGGAAGGTGCCGAAAGTATATTTTTTGCTGCCGATCACCAGCGTCGCGAAGCCGCTATGCCGGAAGCCCTGGCTGCCGCCATCCGTCAGCGTCAGGCAATACGTGCCGTTGCTGTGCTGCGAGCGGCTGACGGTCACCGGCCAGCTGCCGCTGTAACCCTGCGACGTAGCCGCGGCAGCCGGCGCAACCATCGCGATAGTCGCGGCGATACCAGTAGAAATCGAATGAAGAAAACGCATACGCAATGCTCCTTATCTGTCTCGGAGAGGGACGATTGCGCAGAGCCTAAGCCAGGGTGATGAAAAAAGCCTGAGGCGCCGGTCTACCAATCCGTATCGGGAGCCTGATACGAGTGCCTCTCGTGCAGGAAGTACGACTTCGATTTGGACGACGGAATCTGCTGGAACGGAATCGGCGACTGCGAGTAGTTGAAGCAATCGATGATGCTCGTGGCGCGGCTATCGGTCGTACCAAGTTGCTTCAGATTCCAGTTGTCCTCGATGTAGCGTAGGATGCTGCCGAACTCGTACTGCGTTGTCGAAATGTGCCCCGCCATAGCGTACGGCGAGATGACGATCGCTGGAACGCGGAACCCCAGGCCGCCATAGTCCTTGATCGGCGGCTTGGCGTTGTCGTAGAAGCCGCCCCAGTCGTCCCAGACGACGATGATGGCCGTCGATCCCCAGTACTGGCTTTCACCGATCGCGTTGACCACGCTGGCCACCCACTCCGGCCCGTTATCCGCGGTAGTAAACGGATGATCGGAGTTGTTGACCTCGGGAATCACCCATGACACGTTCTGCAACGAACCGTTGTCAATGTCGGTAAAAATGTTCGTCTCGGGAGCGGAGATGTGACCGTCGGTCCACTCCGGGCCTTTGCGCACGGCGGCGACGGCGTCGAAGGCGCTCAAGAGCTTACCGTAACTCGTGTTGTTGGGCGGCACGTAATATCGCCACGATACGCCGACTGCGTCGAACAGATCGCGCAGCGTCGGATAGGGCAACTGATATTTATCCGAACAGGGGAACGGCCCGAGCTTTTTTAGGTAGACGTTTCCTTGCGTCACCAGATGGGTGTGCGTGCCGCTGGGCGCGTCGCAGCCCCAGTAGCACTTGCCGCCCGAACAGGTTGGCAGATCGATCATCGCCTGCCACTTTTGTACGACGGTGTCGCCGCGAATCAAATCCTGATGAGCCGTGAAACTATCGCTGCCCTGCGTGGTGAACATGTGCTCGGCTAGCGTATACTGCTGCGCCATCGTCCAATAGGGTTGAATCTCGGCCGGATCGGTGTACTGATACGGATAGGTGCACTCGGGGATTCCGCTACCGAACAGCGCCCTGTCGAAGCCGTCCATCCGGCCCTTGTGGTACGACGCCAGGTAGCCGGCGTAGCGATGGTTGAGATCTTTGGGAACCAGGAGCGGCACTTTCGCCAGAGGGATTGAGCCTTTGGCGATCGGCGGTGAGCAACTCTTCTCTTTGGCGACCTTACCGATAATCGTGCCGTCGGCGCCGGGGTACTGCGCGAAGAAGTCGTTGAAGGAGCGATTCTCCTGGATGATCAGCACCACGTGCGTGATCGGGCTGGAGCCGCTCGGCACGCGCTGCGTGCTCCGTGCCGCCGGCGGGTTGCCCGAAACCGATGACGTGCCGCCGCCGCATGCGGCGAGCGCCAAACTTACGCTCAGTAGGGAAAAGACGCCGGCCCGAACCCGCATGAACTCACCTCTCCTTGCTGTGGCGCGGCTATTCGACGGCTCTGCTCCGCGCGGCCTTCCTCAGGATCCGCGGGTGACCGACTGTCCCACTGGTTCCAGCGGCGCGTGGGGCAACGTCGCCTTAGGATTTCTGCCTGACGGAAACGACCAGAAATCGAACCGATTCTTACAGCGGACGTTTCCGCCGACGACGGTGCTCGGCGAGCCGCCCGGAACGGGCACGACGAACGGCTGCACTACATCGGTGTAGCCGTGTAAGCAATCGTCGGTCAGATGAATGCGCCCGACGATCTTTACCTTGAAATTACTGACCGAAGCGCGAAAAATAACCGTAGTATTTTTATCGCCGGCGTTCTGATCGGTGAAGCCGAGATATTTGCCGTCCCATAGCGTCGCGCCGGCGTAATCGATAGTCGCACCCGGCATCGCCACGTCGCGTAGCGTACGGCCGCCTTTCGCCAACTCCGCTACGGAATATGTTCCATTCGTAGCCTGCCCCTCGACGAACAAATTTCCCTTATCATCGTATGCCGGTGGCCACAAGTAGTAGAGGGTGGATGACTTGTAGGTCGTCGGATGGCCGGCGGCGCCCTTCCATATCTGCACGGTGCCGGCTTCGCTCTTTCCAGTGAAGTTCGACACGGCCAGGTCGCCGTTCGCGCCGTTCACCGCACAGCCGATCGGATATCCGGTGGTTTGCAGGCGTTTTAGCGGCTTTTTCGAGGCGTACGGATAGGCGACGACCGTAAAGCCGTCCGCCTCCGCGATCCAGACGTTGCCCGATCGGTCGACGCACTGGCCATACGGATTGTGCAAGCCGGTGAGCTTGCCTACCGCTTTGCCCGTTGAGTAATCGTAGATGAAGACGTCGTTGGTATTCCAATCGGAGACGTAGAGCAGCCTCGGCGACAACGCTGCGCCGGCGATGATCCACGACGGCCCCTGGTCGGGTAAGCGCGGCTGCGCTCGGTAGTGCGCCAAACTGCGCGCCGTGAGCGACGCTAACGGAGTAGGCTCGACAAAGCGTGTCGCTGCGCCCGGAGGCTGCACGCCTCCTACGGTGCATCCCGCCAGCAGAAGAGTTGCCGCCAAACGAGTCTTCATTCCGCATTCGGCGTTCGCATAGTCGAACAGCATTTACCTGTCATCCTGAGCGCGAGCCCAAACCCCGTGTCATCCTGAGCGCGAGCGCAGCGAGCAGTCGAAGGACCTCGCCATACCCGCACCCTGAGCGACGCTGAGCTTGTCGAAGCGGAGTCGAAGGGAAGGGTGACGCATCTCACCGGCGGTGCTGACTTGGAACGACGTAACCGGCATACAGTGGGACGGTAAGTTTTTTGCCCTCGATCGGGACGACGCGTATCAAATTGCCCTTATCAACGGCCAAGCGTACTACGTCGGCGAGACGGCCTTAGGAGCATCGTATCTTCGAGGAAAACAATATGGCATTTATGAGTCCAACTCGAAGCGCCAAGGCACCCAGATTCTCGTTGGCTATAACAACGAAGGTTACAGCAGCGGGGTATACTATTTCCGCTATCCGGCCGGCGGAGCGCCTCGCACTGGATTTTCGCATGGCGTGGACGACCCGTACGCCGTCGTCGTCAGCCTCGCGCCTCATCGTTAAGACGCGCGAACTACTATCGCGTAATCACCATAATCGCAGCGCACACTAAGAAGATGGTCAGCGCCACGTCGAAGACGTTGAGTTTCGATTGCTTTATTGAGTTAAGGATCACGTAGTAGTAACGGCGAAAGCGGGCAACAAAGTTCCCGCCAGCTTACTCGCTCTGATCGGCAGAGGAAGCCGTTTGAACGCCCGTCCTCTGTGGGAACAAGCGAGCAGAAGGCTAGCCGCGCCTTCGACCGTCCTTCATGTTGCCGCGGAAAGAGAGCAAAACATGCGTCCCTTGTTCATCGTCGGGCTGACGGCTGCGATGCTGTTGGCGCCGTGCACCGCTTCAGCGAAAATTGCGTCGGCATTCGGCATCGTCGTTCAGCGCTGCATCATTCTTGAAAACAAAGATCACACGCAAACCACCGGCGTTAACGTCGTCTATTATAACTCACACGAAACGCCGGCTACGGAAGTCGACTTCCTCGTTCAGTATCACGGCAAGAGCTACACGCTGACCGATCGCGGATCGTTCACGCACAACGCGCAGATCAATCACAACCTCACCGAACGCACTCGCTGGTGTGGTTTGGCAAGGCGAAGATCCCGAGCTCTGCATTCCGGGACGGGTGCTCTTCGCAACGGGAAAAGTGCTGCAGTAACTGAAACTAGCGCGTGATGAAGCGCCTCGGATCTAGCCGTCGTGCGCTCGGCTGTATGGTCGCCGCACTCGTTGCCGGGTGCAGCGGGGCGCACTCGCCGCTCGGCATGCCGACGGGCGTCGTGCCGCAAGCCGACGCGCCAGTTAGGCCATCCGGTGCACGCGCGTTCTTGGATGTCGCCGCAAGCCAAACGCAAAAATCTTTTCTACGTTTCCGATCTGGCGAACAACGTGGTGTACGTCTACACCTACCCGCAGGGTAAACTGCAGGGAACGCTGACCGGCTTCAACGCTCCCGGCGGCGAGTGCGTCGATAAATCGGGCGACGTCTTCATCACCAACGGACGCGGCGACTCGGTTGACGAGTACGCGCACGGCGCGAAGATGCCGAAAGCCTCGCTCGCGGCTCCCGGCCAAACGTGGTCGTGTTCGGTCGACCCAACGACCGGAAACCTCGCGGTGCTGTTCCTTTCGCCCAGCCAAGGCGAAGGCGTCGCGATCTATCCGCACGGCCAAGGATCGCCCACGTTCTTTTATGCGTCTCCCAACGCGGCGCTCGCCTACTGCGGCTTCGATAATTCGGGCAATCTGTTTCTCGACGGCGGCACCGACTACGAGCGCGTCTCCTTTTGGGAGATCCCCAAGGGAAAGAACAAGCTTCAACGAAGTTTCTATCGCCGGCGAGTTCTACAGTGCCGGCCAGGTCCAATGGGACGGCAAGTATCTAGCGATCGAAGATCTCGCCTTCGACACGATTTCGCGCGTGCAGTTCTCCGGCTCGAGCGGCTCCGTCGTGGGGGTCACCACGCTCGGTAAAATGGCGTTTGACTCGGCGTATCAGTCGTGGATACAGACCGGCACCATGCTGGTTCCCTACACCACGCAAAAGAACCGCACGCCGACCGTCGGCCTTTGGCGATACCCCGCCGGCGGCAACCACCCGGCGAGGGAGGTACAGCAGCCGGGCTCCCTGCCCGATGCCGTGGTCGTAAGTCTCGCGGGATAACTCCCCAGGACGAAGTAGAGCAACCTGCGTATTCGTCTTGACCAGCTAAAGGAGCGCGGCATCATGATAACGCGAGCGGTACGATTTTCGGTACTCGCCCTAGTTTTAGGAGGCGCGTTAACTGCTTGCGGCGGCAGTAGCGGCCCGCTTCCGGGCGGTAACGGACCAATGGGGCGATTGCGGCACCCATCGAGCACGCCGATCAAGCACATCGTTGTACTGATTCAAGAGAATCGCACTTTTAACAATCTTTTTGCGACCTTCCCCGGCGCTACGGGCTCGACGACCGGGCTGGAATCCGTGGGCGGTAAATCAAAGAAGATCGCGCTCAAACAAGTGCCGCTCGAAGACAAGAAAGACCTCAACCATCTCTACAAGTCGTACCTGATCGCATATGACAACGGGAAGATGGACGGGTTCAATAAGATTGTAGGACGCAAAGGGCCTGAGAAGAAGCTTCCCTACCAATACGTGAAGCAAAGCGACGTTCAGCCGTATTGGGATTTGGCGACGCAGTACGGAATCGCCAACGCAATGTTTTCGACCCAAGGCAGCGGCAGCTTCACCGCGCATCAGGATTTAATTCGCGGTGGAAGCGAGATTGGCGGCGACGTAAGCCTCATCGACGATCCGACGTCGAGTACGGGCATGGGGCTGCGATTCTCCCAGCGGAACCAAAACCAGCCTGATTACAACCAGCCTGAAAGTCGAGCCGGCGCAAGGCCCGTTCCCGTGCACCAACAAGTTTCCGTACGGGTCGTACACCTACACGACGCTGCGCGATCCGTTCGATGCGGCCGGAGTTACCTGGAAATATTACACTCCGAAGTGGAAGAAGAATACGCAGAGCGCACTGTGGAGCGCGTTCGACGTAATCGCGCCGGTGCGTTACGGTCCCGAGTGGACCGACGGCCACATCGCCTCACCCGAAACGAGCATTTACGACGATCTCACCAGCGGCTCGCTGCCGCAGATGTCGTGGGTCGTGCCCGACGCGTACAACTCCGATCACCCGGGCTATTCCTCGGACACCGGACCGTCGTGGGTCAGCAGCGTGGTCAACGCGATCGGCGCGAGCTCGTATTGGAACTCGACGGCGATCATCGTCGTCTGGGACGATTGGGGAGGCTTCTACGATCCGGTCGCGCCCCCGACGCAAGACAATCAGGGCGGCCCCGGCTTCCGCGTTCCGATGCTCGTGATTTCACCGTACGTTCCCGCCGGCGAAATCTCGCAGACGGTCTACGGCTTCGGCAGCGTCATCAAGTTCGTCGAGGACACGTTCAAAGTGAAGTGCCTGGGCACGACTGACTGTTCGTCGGCCAGCATTGCCGACATGTTCAACTTCAACCAAAAGGCGCGCGCGTTTAAGGCGATCAAATCAAAGTACTCGCGAGCCTATTTCATGCATCAAAAACCGTCGGAACTGCCGGTCGACAATCAGTAGCGTCCGGCGTTAGAGCGGAAACCGGCGTAAATCAAGTATCCGCCCAGCGCGAGCCCGAGGACGAAATAGGCGTAGAAGAAACGCGGAAACTGCAGCGCTTGGTAGAAATCGAGCTGCGCGCGCATCGGGAGCCAGACGAGGGTCAAGCCCTTGACGGTCGCAATCCATCCATAGAGCGTGACGATGACGGCGGCCGGACTCCCCGACCAGCGGTTATGGGCGACGATGATCGCGAGCCCGACGAGCGTGGTGAAGACGCCGGCGATCCACATCAGCGCGGGATTGGCAAAGAACGCGTTCAACGCGTCGATCGTCATTTGCCGGTTGGCGACCATCCCGAGCTCCGTCAGAACGATCCAGAGTCCCAAGACTCTGGCAAGGTATCGCGTCACTGAGTGAGTTCGCGCAACTCGTTGCTATTGGCATCCGTGTAATACAAAGCCGTATTGCTGTCGCTGCTGCCGACGGCCAGCAGCGCGAAGATTCCCTGCGTTTTGCTCTTGTCGACGACCTTGGTCGCTAGAACCTGGCCGGCGGGAGTCAGCTCGACGAGCGTATTGCCGCCCTTGCCGTTAGCGACGATGAGATTCCCGTTGGGCAGCAACGCCGTGGCGACCGGCTCGTTGAGCGGCTTGCCGGCGTAGATGAGTTTGGCGCACGTCACATTCTTATGCAGGCATGTGAACGTCTTGCCGCCGGGCTTAACGACGATCTCGTCCTGGACTAACAAGTTCCCCGGATGCGAAACCGAGACGACGGTATTGTCCACGCCGTCCACGATATAGAGCACGTCTTTCTTCTTGTCGTAGTGGATGCCGCCCGGCCCGAGCGCGCTCCATCCGCTGCCGCTGACGGCGAACCCGCCGATTACTTCCAGTGGCTTCGGGTTTCCGTACCCGCCGATGGCGAAGTTGACGATGCCGCCGGTTTTGAGATCGCCGACGAAGAGATATTCGGTCGAGTACGCGTTGGGATTGTGCAGGTCGGCGTCGGCCAGCGGCACCACGATGGGGGGACCGTAGCTCTTTTTATATTTGCCTTTTTGGTTGAACCACGCCACCACTTTACTGGTCTGCCCGGCGGCGTATACCTGATTGCCGAAGCTGGCCGCCACGCCGTCGCAGCCCAGGATCTTGCTGCTCTTTACGAAGGTGCTCGCGTTCGTGCTTGGCTTCGGATCGAAGACGTCAATCGTCGTGCCTTGGCCCGGCGAGCCCGACGAGTCGGCAAAGTTGCAGACCAGCAGCTGTCCCTTTTTCAGCCCGTAGTTGACCGGTACGCCAGAAAGTGCACGCGGCCCGGTATCGCCGTTCGTCGGATCAACGGTCGAGCCGATCAGTACGTCGTTGGTAAGCTTCTTTAAGATCGACGTCGTGTCGGCCGGCGACTCACTCCTCGACGCCGGTAAGGCCGCGCCGCTGATCTGGCGATTCATGGGGAAGCCGGCGTTGCCGCCACACCCTCCCAAAAGTAATAACGCGACACACGATAGTGTGGGCAGGTTCGTCTTCGAGCCGATCATGCGTGACCTCCGAGCCGGTACGGTTGCAGCTGCTATTCCGTCCGATTTGTGCACGAAACCTCCCACGAATACAATGAAGTGACTACGGTCAAGATTTGCTCGCCTTGAATGGAAGCGCCGCTCGTGCCGCCAAAAACCCGCGCATGCGCGTTCCGTTCGCCTATCTTACGGCAGCATCGGTGCTGCTCGTCGCTTGTAACAGCAGTTCGACAGCGGCCTTCTCCCCGCCGCAGTCGTCGCCGAAGCTGCAGCACATCGTTATTATGGTTCAAGAAAATCGGAGTTTCAATAATCTTTTTGCCGGCTTTCCGGGGGCCAACACTGCTATGGAGGGTCCGTGTAAGCCAAAGCGGCCGTGGTGCAAGACGCCGCAGCAGATTCCGCTACGATCGATAAACCTCAAGAGCGGTCCCATCAACCAAGGTACGGACATCGATCATAGCCACCATGGATTCAAGATTGAGTGTGACGCAGATAGCAACGGCGTCTGCCGGATGGATGGCTTCGACCTAATATTCACGGGTGAGGCTGGGAACGGTCCGCCCGCCAAGAACTATCCATATTCATACGTGGACCGGTCGGAAATCACTCCATATTGGGAGCTGGCGAAGGAGTATACGCTCGCCGATGATATGTTCTCGACCGATACGGCTTCGAGCTTCATTGCGCACCAGCAGATCATCGCTGGAACGGCGCGCTGGAATGCCGATTCCTCCCTGACCGACGAGCCGACCGTGCCTCCGTGGGGCTGCGATGCATCCGGACCGCACGGGAAGAAGCGCTTCATCTTCACCCCCCTGCTCTTTAAAAACGGAAAGTATGACTCCAACGGTCCGTTTCCGTGCTTCTCCCAATACAAGACGATGGCCGACCTTCTCGATGCGAGGAATGTTTCGTACCAGTTTTATGTAGATAATCGTAAACCGCCGCACGACGATTTTTCGGGTGCGGTATGGAATGGTTTCGACGCAATCGAGAAGTTTAGGTACGGGCCCGACTGGAACGCGCACATCAGTATTCCCAACACCAACATCTTTGGCGACCTAAAATCCGGCACGTTGCCGGCGCTGTCGTGGGTCATACCAACGCTTTATGACTCCGATCACCCCGCAAGCGGCTGCGACGGCGGCCCCTGGTGGGTCAGCCGCGTGATCAACGCGATCGGCGCGAGCTCTGCCTGGAAGACCACTGCCGTCATATTGATATGGGACGACTGGGGCGGCTGGTACGACAACGTGCCGCCTCCACAAGTCACCTACACTAGTCTAGGGCCCCGCGTCCCAATGATCGTCATCTCGCCCTATGCCAAGCCGCACAACGTCTCGCATACGCTCTATAATTTTGGCAGCATTCTCAAACTGGCCGAAACTACGTTTCACCTCGGTTCGCTTGCCACCACTGACGCCTCGTCAACTCCAATGGACGACGTCTTCGACTTCAACCAACGTCCCAACGCGTTCGTTCCGGTCAAGGTTCCAAAGCCGAGCAAATGTGCGACTCAAATTACGAATCCGCGGGGGATGAAAATGGTCATCGAGCACGATGGCGGCCCGCCGGGGTAAACAGCCTTGATCAACTATGTGCGCTGGGCAGTTTTTGCACCTATCGCCATCGTGCTGCATCAATTGGTCCTCTACTTATACCCACCAGTCGGCGACTTTTTGGGTGGTTACTTCGGCTTTTGGCCATGGTTGTACAAAGTCGCTGCCCTCGGATTCTTCTTTGTCGCAGCGCTATTGGCGGTTTTCACCGCTACCGTGATTGCGCCTAGCCGTCAGAAAGTCGTTGGGCTAATCGCCGGAGGCGCTACAATCGCTTACGCCTGCGCCAGACTTCTCTATTTTAGAAATCCCGCGTGGTCGGCGTGGTACTGTGCGCTGTATGTTGCCTGCGTGTTCGCAGGCTCTGCTATCGCCTATCTTTTCGCATGGGGATGTGTCGAGTTTTTTGAAGAGCTTAGAGATACGGCGCACACGCCGGCCCTTCCGCCCCGGAGCTAAGTCTACTCGAATCGATATCCGCTCGGTCGACAGTTGACTCTCAGCAGAGTTTGCTCAGATCCTTGCTCATCAAGATGGCCGGCCATATTTCACCGCCTCGACGCGTCGTATGGTCCGCGACGTGCGCTACCTCGATAAAGCCGGCGCTCTTATAAAGCGCGATGGCGCGAACGTTATGCGGAAAGACGTGCAGACTGATGCTCGGCAATCCTCGCTCGCGTGCCCAGTCAACGATGCCTTCCAACAGCTGCTTCCCGATGCCGAGGCCTCTGAAATCCTTATGGACGAACATCCCGAGCAGATGTCCGCACTGCGCGTCGGGATAAACGTCGCCGAAGCCAACGAGGCGATCGTCTACCACTGCCACGAGCATGGCGCTGGTGGGTTGGTTGATTCTGATCCGCCATCGAGCGGCGTAACGCTCGCGATCGAATCCGGGCTCCGTCCCGATCCATATCCGTTCGGCGGCAACGGAGTCGGTGAGCTTTAATGCATCTTCGATATCGCTGCGCTCCATGCGACGCACTGCTTGCTAAAACCAAGCGAGCCCCTCTGAGAAATTACGTTTGCTAGCGTCGGTTGCGGGTAAACCGCCGGCATGAGTAAGCCGCTAGTTTACGCCACCCTGGTGGCCGCATCCATACTGACGGGCGTTGTTGCCACGAACGCTCAGGCCGCTCCCGCCGGCCCGACCACGATCGGCCAGATGACCCAGCCGGCCCCGTCGATGTCGCCGAGTCCCGAGCCGAGCGCAAGCAGCAGGCCGTCCTAGTCTAACTACAGCCCCTTGCCGATCTTCGAAAACGGTCGGTTATTGGGCGTCAAGATCGCCGCGATATCGCGGAACATCGCGTTGGCGACACCGGGGTTGGGGTCGTTCCGCTGCGCGTCTACCCATGCAACGACCGTTAGTCCCGTCTTCGGGAAGTAGTAGTTAGCGGTGTTGTAACCGGGTAGGCCGCCGGTGTAGCCGAACCAGCCGGCGCTGCAGCCCAGACCCAGACCGAAGGCAAGATCGCCCTGGCCCGTCGGAACGCACTGCATCAGCGCGCGATACGTGGCGGGACCGCTGACTTTGCCGGTCGTGTAGAGTTTGATCCAGCGCTTCATGTCGTCCATATCGGAAATCATTTCGCCGGCGGAGCCCATCAGCGAGACCGGGACGGTGTTGCTGACGTCCTCCCAGTTGCGTTTCTTGTCCAGGCCGTAGCCGCGCGCCCACGGGTCGGGCATCGCCATCGTCGTTGGATAACGACGTTTGCTTCAAGCCGAACGGCACCAGCAATCGCTTCTGAATCTCGTTCCCGACGCTGTCGTGCGTAACGTTCTCGATGATTAGGCCGAGAAGCAGATAGTTGGTATTGCTGTAGTGGTAGCCTTTGTTCGGCGCAAAGTACGGCTTCTGCTCGGCCGCCCAGTGATTATCGTGCGCGGGTCGAACGTCATGCTCGGGCTTAACGTTGAGCTCGTTCATCTGCGGCGTATCGTAGGCTTCGAACAGTCCGCTGCGCATGTTGCACATCTCGCGCACCGTGATGTTCTTGGCGTTGGGCACCGTCACGCCCAGCGAAAACTTGCTCAGCGGATCGTCTAAGCTCAGCTTTTTCTCGTCCACCAGCTGCAGGATCACGCCGACGACGAACGTCTTGGTATTGCTGCCGATGCGAAAGTGGTCCGCCGCCGACATCGCACGCCGCTTTGCCACGTCGGCGTACCCGAACCCGTGCACGTAGCTGTTGCCGGCGTCGTCAAACACCCCAACCAGCACGCCCGGCACCGGCGTCCGGCCGCCATACGCCTTGCGATCCTTTTCGACCGCGGCGACGATCGCCGCGTGCACGGCTGGGTCGTTAACCGACGGCATCTTCGCCGGCGCGCCGCCGGCAACGAGCGGCGCGACGACGCTCGCGCCGGCAAGAAGTAGAGCGATGATAACGTTTCTCATCAACGCCGCCCCTTCGCTTTCGGGCGGGAGGCCTCTTGCGAGCCAAGGGGAACGCCGAGGAACGTGCACGACGCAGCCCTAGTTTTCGATCTCGACGGAACGTTGGTTGACACCGTCTACCAGCACGTCATGGCCTGGCACCAAGCACTGCGCGATTGCAATATCGAGCTTTCGATCTGGCGGATTCACCGTCGCATCGGCATGAGCGGCGGGCTATTGGTGCGCGCGTTGGCGCGCGAGCTCGGTTACGAGTTGGAGACGCAAACCATCGACCGGCTGCAGCGCGCGCACGGTCGCATCTATCGCGAGCAGAATAAAGAAATCACGCCGCTGCCGGGCGCGATCGACTTATTGCAGCTGCTGACACGCGCGGGCGTCGCGTGGGCCATCGCCACCAGCTCGCACCGCGAAACCGCCGAGGCGGCGCTGCGGGCGCTCGACCTGCCAAAAGACACCGTCGTGATCACCCACGACGAGGTGGCGCGCGCCAAGCCCAACCCCGATCTCTTTCTCGCCGCCGCACGCGCGCTCGATGTCGGCCTGGAGAACACGTTTGTCGTCGGGGATTCTCTCTGGGACGTGCTGGCGCGCGCCGTGCTGGAGCGCTCGGCATCGGGTTGCTCAGCGGCGGTTACGGCCTCAGCGAGCTCGTCGATGCCGGCGCCTATCGCGTCTATGAAGACCCAGCCGATCTCGCCGCCAACCTGCACGAGCTCGGCCTGCGTCTTCCGAATTAAGCTACTGCGTGCCGATCCGCTGGTCGGCGTTGTTCATCAGGTAGATCTTGTCCGCGTGGCGCGCGCCCAGCGCCTTTTGATCGTAGATGACTGCCACGTATTGACCGGCCTTGATCTTGCTCATCTGATACGTCGTCTTGCCGTCGGCGGAGAAGACCTGGTCGAACTTCGGAACGATGAGGAAGCTCAGCGTCTCCTTCGTCTTCGGGTTCTCTACCTTGATGTTGCTGGACGATACGTGAACCGTTATGCCGTAGAACGTCGAGTTGGTCATCGGCAGAGCGGCTTGCGGGAGCGCCCAAACCAGGGCGGTCGCACCCGCGAACGCGGTGGCTCGAAGCATGGTCTTTATCATGCCCGTGAGTATACCCCGAAGCGGGCGGTCTATGCCTCGCACGCGCCGAAGGGCGTTGCATGCAAGCGACCCTCTTTGCCGACGGTGGCTCGCGCGGCAATCCCGGACCGGCGGCCAGCGCGGCGATTCTTCTCGACGGCGAGGGCGAGCCGATCGAAGAGATCGGCGCCTATCTCGGCGAGGCGACCAATAACGTCGCCGAATGGACCGCGCTCTTGCTTGGGCTGGAGGCCGCAGAACGCCGCGGCATCCGACGCTTGGCGGTGCGCCTCGATTCGGAGCTGGTTGTCAAACAGCTTCGCGGCGAGTACCGCGTCAAAAATGCCGGCCTGCAGCCGCTCTATCAAAAAGCGCTGAAGCTGATGCGCCATTTCGATGAAGTCGACGTGCGCCACGTCCGCCGCGCGCTCAATAAGCTGGCCGATCGATTGGTCAATGACGTCCTCGACCAGGAAGCGCCGCCGCCGGCAAAGTAGGACTTGCCGTGCGCCGCTTTCCGATCGAACTCTTCATCGTCGCGGTCGCCGTCGTCATGCTGATCTTGGGTTGGCGTATTTACGGAGCAGGCGAAATGGGTCGCTTCGGTCCCGCCGTCCACGCGCAAAAGGCGCCCAGCGAGCTCTACGCGCGGCTGCTGATTCGCTATCCAAAGCCGCCGGTCTTTGAAGAAGAGTATCGCATGTCGGATGTCGAGGGCGTTTCGAAGTTCGACTATCGCGTTCGCGGCTACAACGGACGACAGATCTCCGTCAAGGCGCCGGCGGCGCGCGTGTACGACGTGAGTTTTTTCGTCGGCAGGCTCGATCAAGACGGCATCTGGGACTCTGGTGGATAAATCGCCACGTCCCGACGTCGACGCGTTTTACACCGTCTATGTCAAACAGCTGGCCGACTACAAGCAGGGACAACGCACCGTCACGTTCACCAACCCAAAATATTGGGCCGCCAAAGCGGGACAAGAGTTCGAGATCGATCTCTCCAAAGGCGTTCCCAAAGATTTTGTCGCCTTGCAGGCGCAGCAAGCCACCGGCGGGCACTACCAGCAGATCGTCGACGATTTTCGCAACTTCGGCCCCGACGAGTTCCGGCGCAACGTCTCCGCCGCGCAGGCGAAGATTCGCGGTAAGCGGGGTTGATCGCCGCGCGTCGCCGCCTGGTCGTGCGCGTTGCCTTGCTGCTCGCCGTGCTGGTCGTCGCCGTCTTCGAATTTTACGAGGTGGCGGAGAGTCCGGGCAATCAGCTCTTCGGCAAGACGCTCGTCAGCGGCCCCAAAGGCGAGCGCGTCGTCGCGCTCACCTACGACGACGGCCCCAATCCGCCGTACACCGACCAAATTCTGGAAGTACTGCGTGAGGAGAACGTGCACGCGACGTTCTTCGTGGTCGGCCGCGCGGTACAAGCCTATCCGGCGGTGGTTCGCCGCGAAGTCGATGGCGGTAACGCCGTCGGCAATCACACGTGGAGCCACGGCCACCTGGTGCTCTACGGCACCGACGGCCTGCGCCGCACGCTCGAGCGCACCGATCGCGCCATCTACGCCGCGGCCGGCGTTCACAGCAAGATCATGCGTCCGCCCTTCGGCGGGCGCGATTGGCTCGTGCTCGATGAAGTGCGCCGGCTCGGCTACACGCCGGTGATGTGGTCGGTGCCGCTGGCCAACGACTGGGAATATCCGCCGGCCAAGGTCATCGCCGACCGCGTTCTGCGTTACGCCTCCGACGGCGCCATCATTGACCTGCATGACGGCAATCGCGGCATCGTTTGCGCGCGGCAACTTGCATCGGGACGGCTCTGCGACCGCAGCTCCGACGTCGAGGCAACGCGCCTGATCGTCGAGGCGCTCAAGAAGCAGGGCTATCGCTTCGTTACCATTCCCGAGCTCCTGCAGATGCAGCCGCGCCGGCGCGAGCACACCTCGGGCTAAGCGTAGATCCTACCATCCAAGCGAATGAAACCGTCGTTATGATGGTGCCGGGGATCGTGATGCGTCCAGTGGACGATCGGCGGCCGGCCGCGGTCGTGCACCATCTCGCCGCGGATCTCGACGCGATCGCCCGTTTGCACCGGACAGCGCGGCGCGATGCTGACGTTGTCGACGACCTCGACGCGGCCGGCGCTGGTTTGCACGTCGAAGGCCTCGTGCACCGCGTGCGAGCGCGATCCATAGAAAAAGCGTGGCGGCGAGCACACGGTTGCCGAGAAATCGACCCATGCCGGGGTGCGCGCAGTATAGGCGGTGCCCAAGTCCATCGCCCTTCTCATCACGCGCAGCGGCGCACGTAACAAGAGCTGCGCGCGCCGAGCGCGAAAATCACGGTACGCGATGAGAATCATTCGAACGGCACGCCTGCGCCTCGTACCGGTGACTTCGGCCAACGCCGCCACGCTGTGGGAAGTGCTCCAGGGACCGGAGCTGCGCGACTACCAGGATCTTCCCGACGTCAACCGCGCCCAGTTCGTGCGCATCGTCGGCGCCCGGCCCACGCGCCTCGGATCGGGCAGCGCCGGCCGGTACGAATGGCTGGTGCATTACGCCAGCGGTAACGAGGCCCTCGGCTGGGTCTCGCTGCGCATCTCGGAGAGCAATCGCTTCGCCGCAGAGATCGGTTACAGCGTCGTGCACGCCCATCGCGGCCGCGGCATTGCCACCGAGGCCGTCGGCGCGCTGGTGGAAGAAGGTTTTCGGCACGCGCGACTACGCGAGGTCCGCGCCTTCTGTGTTCCCGAGAATCGCGCGTCGCGCGCCGTTTTGCGCAACTTGGGTTTCGTCGACGAAGGCGTGCTCGAACGCGGCGCAACCGTCGACGGCAAAACCGTCGACGTCATCCTGCATTCGCTGGAACACGACGCGCTGGGCGGAATCGTTTACGCCGAATCAGGCGGCCACTCAATAGTAATCCCGGCTTCGTGAAATCCAGCGTAACGCTGCGTCAGCTCGCCCCGCAAATACGCCAACAAAGGCTCCCGCACCACCCCAACCACAATCCGCTCAGCAAGTTCTTCGATAGGTACCCACTCCCAAGCCACAACGTGGTCCACTTTGTGAGCGAAGGGCTTGTCATCGAGCCTTGTCGAAGGATGACCCGCGGTACAACCTCAATCAACAAAACACGCACTCAAATAATGCTGCTCGCCATCGTAACTCTCACCAAGATACGCCAGCGAACCAACGCGCACGCGCAGCCCCGTCTCTTCGTGAATCTCACGCTCGACGGTTTCGGTAAGTAACTCCCCCGCCTGCTGCCGCCCGCCCGGCAAATTCCACAACGGCTGCGCGTGATTCGGGTAACGCGACGCAACCAGTAGAACGCGCCCGTCGACCACCGCCAACCCCGTCGCCAGATGCACGGTCACAGCGTCGCCTCGATCGTCGCCAGCGTCTGCTCCGCGGTCCGCTCCCACGTAAACGCCGCCGCGTGCACCAAACCGCGCTGCCGCAACTCCGCCGCATACGCCCCGTCGCCCGCCACGCGCACGATCGCCGCCGCCAACTCCGGCGCATCGCCCGCCGACACGTAGCACGCCGCGTCGCCGCCCGCCTCGGGAATCGCCGACGCGTTCGACGCCACCACCGGTGCGCCGTAGCTCATCGCCTCGAGCACCGGCAACCCGAAGCCCTCGTAACGCGAGGGAAACGCGAGCAGCGCGCACTCGCGATACAACTCCGCCAACAGATCGTCGTCAACGTGCCCCAACTCCACCACGCTCCCGACCTCGCGCGCCACTGCCGCAAACCCCGTCCCCTCCAGCCGCGCCGTCACCGCCAACCGCAAATCCGGCCGCGCGCGCCGCACCTCACTCATCGCCGCGAGCAATGTATCAAAGCCTTTACGCCACTCCGGCGCCCCCACGTATAAAACGAACGGCCGCATCGCCGCCACCTCCGGCGATACCGGCCGCAAGTCGCGCGGCGGGTCGACGCCCAGAGCAATCGGCACCAAACGCTCCGGCGCAATTCCCAGCACGCGCGCCAGCTCGGCCTGCGCAAAGTGCGAATCGGTTATCAGCGCCCGGCACTTCTCCGCCGCGGCGCGGAAGATCGCTTGCGTTTGCGGCGCATAATCGGGAACCACGAAGTTCGATGCATCGTGCAGCGTCGCCGTCGCCGGAAGCGAGAAGTTCGTCCAGCTGCAGCCGTTGAACGGAAACCACAGCGCGTCCAATCCCGCCCGCGCGTGCAGCGCGCGCGATACGACGCGATACTCCCTGCCATCCACCTCGCGCAAATAGCGCCCACGCACCGTCCAGGTATGCCACTCCGGAACGATCAGCGTTACCTCCACGCGGTCGCTCGCGCCGTTCCACCATTCGCGCAAGATCGAGCGCAGATACCGCCCGATGCCGCGCCGGTCGCCGGGAAGATTCCACGCGTCGACGCCGAGGCGAATCACCGCGCCACCGCGCGAAAGACCTCGACGTGCCGCTCCGCGCTCGTCTCCCAGGTGAACCGCGCCGCGCGCTCCAGTCCCGCCGCGACGAGCCGCTCGCGCAACGCCGCATCGTCCACGATGCGCCGCAACGCTCCCGCCCACGCATCGGCGTCATCGGGCGGCGCGTAGAGGGCGGCGTCGCCGCCAACTTCCGGCAACGAGCTGGCATGCGATGCCGCGACCGGCGTGCCGCAGGCCATCGCTTCGAGCATCGGCATTCCAAAGGTCTCGTGATACGACGCCAGCGCCAACGCGCATGCGCCGCGATAGCATGCTACGAGCGTTGCGTCGTTGCCGGCGATGTCGCCGCCGAAGACTCCGGTCGCTACGACGCCCGGCACTGCCGGCGCTTGCGCTGCGGCGACCGCCAGCAGCGGTCCGTCACCATCCGGCCACGCGCGCCGGTAGGCTTCATAGAGCAACGGAAAGTTTTTGCGCGGCTCGGCCTCCGGATCGCCGACGAACAACAAATAGCGCTGCCCTTGCAATCCCTTCGGAGCGATAACGCCGCACCGGGCTGAGAACTCGCGCTCGACGCCGTGCGGAATGACCGCGATGCGCTCGAGCTCGACGCCCAGCGCCTCGTGCACTTCGCTGCGGCCGAACTCCGACACCGCGATGATGCGCGAAGCGCCGCGTGCCGAGCGCAGAAACGGCCCCTGCATGTGCTCGCGCCGTTTCTCGTCGGGATTGGGATACCGAAAGGGAACCGCATCGTGGATCGTCGCCACGCTGGGAACGGATGAGGAGAAGAAGGTGCCGTTGGCCGGGTGCCACACCACATCGGTATCGCGTGCGACTTTGGCCGCCACCGCAAAGTTGTCGCTTCCCAGAGCGCGGGCATACGCACGCGCGTCGCCGTTGCGGAAAAGGTCCGAAGGCCAGCAGCGTCAGGGCGAGGTCGTCGCGAAGGGCCAGCCGGCGCAGAACCGCTCGCGTGTAGCGTCCGATTCCGCGCGTATCCTCGGCGATCACACGCGCGTCCACGGCAAGACGCAGAGGCGGCATCCGCGGCTCCTTCGTGTGATTAACGGAAACTCCGCCGCGAATCGCGAAGACTTCAGCCGATGAGTTCCGGCCCGTCGATCGCCGCTCATCTAATACTGGGCGCGCGAGAGGAGCCTTTCTTAGAGGCGATGCTGGAATCGGTCTCCGGCGCCGCTACGCTACTCATCGTCAACGATAACGCCCCCGATCCTTCGCCGCACGCCCTCACGCTGGAATCGAGTTCCTTTGCCCGCAGCGGCTCGCTGGTCGTGGATCGCACGCCTTTCAGCGGCTTTGACGCCGCGCGCAACGTCTGTCTGCGCGTGCATGCGCAGAACGGCCCCGCCGCTTGGGTGGCCTTTGTAGACGCCGACGAGGTGCACGGCCAAACCGTGCGCCGCATTGCCGCTCGCCTTGGCGAGCTTGCCCGCGCAGTTCGATTTCGTCGACGGTTATACGTGGCATTTCTTTGCCTCGTTCGACTACTACACGTCCATCGAGCGACGAATGATGTTCTTTCGCTATCGTCCCGGCCTGCGCTGGGAGGGATCGGTGCACGAACGTCTGCTCGGCGCGCCCGGGCGACGCGTCGCCGTGCCGTACGTCTACGCGCATTACGGCCATACTCTCGAGCCGCGCCGGCATGCCGAAAAAGGGCGTCACTATTCATCGCTTGGCGCACCGGGCAACGTGCTGCGCGCGGATCAGCTCGACGACTTCGACGTCGTCAACTACTACCGGCCGGTCTATCCCCGTCTGCTGCGCTTTCGCGGGACGCATCCGCCGGCGGCGCGTGCCACCGTGGCACGCCTGCGGCCCGGCCTGCGCGACGCGCACGCACTCACCGAGCGGGTCGTTCGCTCGCAGCCGCCGGGGGTCAAAGCCCGCAATTTACTGCGTAAAGTCAACTATGAGATCCGCTGGCGAGGGCGGATTCTCGATCCATTGGCGCGCAGGTTGGTAGGATGAACCGCGGCGTCGAATTTCTTGCGAAAATGAGGCAAAATATGGTATACTTGCTTGGCAGAGGAGGTAGCGTCGAGTGGGCCACTTAGGCACTCGGCGATTTGGAATGTCGAGACTTGGGCCGTCTATTGTACGGAGGCCGAGGCTCGAGGAGTGGTTGGGGCGCTTTAGCAGCGTTCCGGTTCGGTTTTTGATCGCTCCGCCGGGCTTCGGCAAAACGATGGCGCTGTTGGGATACTTACGTCACGCAGCGACCAACGGATTCTATTGCGCGCTCCGCCCCCGCGCCGATGCGCAGGGCGTCTTCTCGGCTATCGCGGAAGCTCTGCAAGTCGAGGGCGAGATCGCCGGGCACGACCAGCTCCTACGCACCCTGGCCGTTCGCGCTCCGCTCGAACTTGCCATCGACTGCCACGACATCCCCGCCGCCGACGGGCTCGACGCAATTATTCGCCTTATTGACGATCTTCCCGAAGACGTTTCCCTGCTCGTCGCTTGCCGTTCGCGCGCCGCCTTCAAGGTGGGGCATTTTGTCGCTGAAGGAACCGCTTCGCTCTGCGATGCCGAACGGCTCGGCTTCGACGCCGTCGGCATTCGCCACGTCGCCGAGACGCTGGGCGTGACGTTTACGCACGCCGACGTGCTGCGCATGCTCGAAGTCACCGACGGCTGGCCGCAGGTCGTCAGCGGCGCGTTACGCAAGGCCGCCGAGGATAACTGCAGCCTCGCTCAGGCCTTCGAAAACTGGCGAATGCGCCACGGCCATCTCTTCAACGAGTTCATTGCCGCTGCACTGGCGCACGTTTCCGAAGGCGATGCCGATCTCGTGCTCAAGCTCATGAGCGGTTCGTATTTGGACGATCGCCAACAGCTGCAGGCGCTTGAAGAGCAAGGCCTCTTCGTGATTCACACGCCCGACGGTTATCGTCCGTTGCGCGCCCTTTCGCGCAGCCGCGTCTACGATCGCTACGGGCGGCGCGTTCAAGCCACCACCCCGATGCAGGTGCGGCTCTTCGGCTGGTTCCTCGCCGAGATCGACAAACAGCCCATCGAGTGGGTGCGCCGGCGCGATCGCCAGATCTTCAAGTACGTCGCGCTCCAGCCTCACGGCAGCGCCTCACGCGCCGAGATCGGGCAAGTTTTCTGGCCCGACGCCGACCGCCACTTGGTCGCGCAGAGCCTGCGCACGGTTTGCTCCAATATTCGCAAAGCAATCGGACAACTCGTCGGCTTCAAGCAAGTCGAGGCGTATTTCCGCGCCGGCGACGAGCTCTCCATCGATCTCGAGAACGTCATCGTTGACGTCAATCGCTTCGTGCTGCATACCAACGACGCCGACGAGCAGTACGAGCGCGGCGAGCTGCGCGCGGCTTACGCGCACTATCGCAGCGCGGCACGCGTATACCGGGGCGATCTGCTCATCGGCGACGCGCACGAGTCGTGGGTCGCGGCGCTCGACGCCACGCTCAAGCGGCGTCACGTAATGGTGCTCGAACGTATCGCGGAGATCGTCTCCACGCTCGATTACCAAGCCGGCGACGAACCAAACCTGCGACTCGTTTCGGGGTCCTAAACCCTCAGCCGGTCCACCAGCGGCGCGTTCCCGAGTCGAGGTGAATGTGATCGGAGTAATATCCGATGCCGCCGGAAATCCCGCGCGACCAGCATGCGTCGAAGAGTTCGCGCATCGAAACGCCCTCGACGCACATGTCTACGGCTTTGGCGTACAGGTGTTGGCTGTTGCGAGCGGCGCCTTCGGTCGCAGCGTTGGTCTGCGGCGACCGGTATCCGCTGGTGATAATCAACGGTCGAATGACGCCCTGTAGTGCCAGCGTTTGCTGCACTTCCCAAAGCGCCTCGATCGCGACGATGTCGAATCGAACGTAACCCTGAGCGAACGGTACGCTGTGATCGCGCAGCAGCCAGCAGATCTCACGGTATCCGGCACTGTAAACCGTTCGGCCGTCGAGCGAAAACGGGGCGATGATCTCTTCGTTGTAGCCTTCCCGCTTGAGCCACAAGACGCGCTTGGTGCTCGTCGCCACGGCGGCCGCCGCAGCGGCCGGCGATATGGCGGCCGCCAGTGCGACGCCGCCGAGGGCGGTCATAAAATCAGTGCGCTGCACGGCCATTCTTGATCTGCGCGCGCCAGCGGCGGATTCCGTCGGCAACGAACGACTCGCCGACGGAGTCCGATTGCCAGGCTTGCGCAAACGCAGCACCCGCGCTGCGGGGCCGTTGCTCCTCGGATAGATCGGTGAAGCGAATCCGCATCGGGACGCGAACGCCCTCTCCCGAGACGATCGCTTGTTGAGTGGGAAGGCTCGACAGCGCGCTCAACATTCCACGCGCGACGTCGGGCACGGTACGGGCAAAGAACTGTTGGTCGGCATCGCTGCCCAGCCGCAGCGCGAAGACGGTGCCGCACTGCGCGAGCGCCGAGGGCGAGAGCTCCGAAGGCCGCTGCGAAACCAAGGCCAGCGAAATGCCGTACTTACGCCCTTCTTTGGCGATTCGGGTGATGACCCGGGCGGTTTCGGCAAAGCCGATCCGGTCGTCGGCCGGAACGTAGCGGTGTGCCTCTTCGCAGACCAGGAGAACCGGCGGCATCTGGTCGCGATCCGACCACATGCTGAAGTCCATCAATACGCGGCACAAGATAGAGACGACGACGTCGGCGATCTCGGCCGGAACGGCCGAAAGGTCCACCACCGTCAGCGGCTTTCCGGCAACCGGCACACGCACCAGGCGACTGACGATTTCGGCTAGCGAATCTTCCTCCGACGAGAACAAGAACGCGAACCGGCGATCGTTTCGCAAGGCCTCGATTCGAGTGCGCAAGCGAAGGTACGGGGCCGACGAGTCGGGTTTGTTGAGCCGTCCCATCTCTTCGTTAATGAACCGCAGCAGCTCGTGAACGCGAAACGGCACCGGCGTGTCGACGGTAATAGACGCCGTGCCGGAGGCGCCGCCGGCGAAGTGGCGGCGAGCCCACAGGATGGCGTCGTTGAGAATCATCACCTGCGACTGTTGTTCGTGCTCGGATCCGCCGCGGACCAAAACGTTGGCGGCCTCTTCCAGATTGAAAATCCAGAGCGGCAGTTTCAGGTTCTCTACGGTGATGACTTCGGCGAGGTCGCCGAACGCCGTGGTGTATTCGTCGTGCGGATCGAACAGCACGACGTGGGCGTTGGGATGCCGCTCCAAAATCGCCGAGAGGATCACGGTAACCGTGCACGATTTCCCCGAACCGGTAGATCCGAGCACCGCGAAGTGCTTATTGAGGAGTTCGTCGGTGAGCACGCGGGCGGGCCGTGACGCGTCCTGATGGAGCGAACCGACCTCGATGTTCGAACGCGACGGTTCGTCGTAAATGGCGTCGAGGTCTTCCTTGGAGGCGGCAAGGACGAAATTGCCGGGCACCGGATGGAGCGAGACGCCGCGGCCGAACTCCGCTCGCCTCCCGGGCCGAGTGACGATTTCGCCCAAAAAGTCGACGAGGAACACGCGGGCCGCCGCCGATTCCTCGGAGGCTCGTATCTCGGCGATCGTTCCGACGATCGAACGATCGTGGCAGGCGACCTTGACCATATTGCCGATCCGAATCGAGTCCTGGGCGTCATCCTTCCCGAATACGACCGTCATTTGCGAGCCGGTCACGGTAACGATTCGTCCGAGCAGTTCGTTCATGTGCTCACCGTTGACGGTAACCATTCGTGCCAGCATCATTATTCCCTAAGTTACGGGGCGACGGTGATCGGCTCGACGATGCTCTCTTGACCGAAACCATCGGTGAAAGCGGCAACGACCGTGTAGCGGGTTGCGATCGCGACGTTGGGTGCTCGCAGCGTAACGCTTTCTTGATCGGAGCCGACGTTCGCGCCCGTAATCTCGTGGGACTGCGTGTCGGTTAAGGAGATGCGCATGCCGTTGCGGGGCGACAGGATCCGGACGGAGATCGCGCCGCCGCTCTTGTTGCGGCCGGCGACTTCGAACGTGCCGTTTTTGCCCGCATCCGCAGCGGCAGCTGGATCGCTATTGTCGGCCAGGATCGTTTTGGGCGCTTTTACACGATCGTCAACGACCACCAGCCCGGCGCTCGATTCGGCGGCGGAACGTCCTTTGGTGACGTGCAGTAGCACCCGCATTTCACGGCTGCTGAGCACCGGCGGCACGACGAACGTGGTCAGCCCGGCGTGCGAGAACGGTTTCTGTGCCCAGACTGCCCCATCGCTGCCCGCGAGCCGCACGTATCCGCCGGTCGCGGAAGCGCTGTAGGCTACGGCGATTGTTTGCCCGGGTTTTGCAACGACGGGGTTGACCGAGACGTCGCTGATTCTCGCTCCACTGTGATTGCCCGGCGCGACGCTGTTGAGGACGCGCATCTCTTTGGCGTTTCCGAATGGGCCCCGCATCGTCAGTTGCAGGGTGTAGGCCCCGGAGTCGCTCGACGGCGGGATTGCAATGGGGATTTCGCCCGAGCGCTCCGCTAGCGCGCCGCCCTGGATGCGGCGGCCGTCGGGAGCCGTGACCGTATACTCAAGCGAGCCGGCGCCGGAGGCGCTGTACTCTGCTTCGACGGTAGTGCCGGCCAGCGCCATGGGCGGTGCGGCAAAAGCGCCGATACGCGGCGCCGCTGCAATCGAGAATGCCGCACTCGCCAGCAACGCGGCGGCGAGGCCGGCGGCCGCGATCGCGACGTGAGAGCGGCCCGCGCTTTGCCTAACGGGTGCGGCGGCTTCGACCAGGCAGTGCACGCCGTGGCCCGTGATTTTGGCGATCGCGCGCTGAAATGATTTGTGGTCGTCCAGGCGCACGGGGACTTCGGCGGACTTCGTCGAGAAGGGTTCGATCTCGAACGATACGGGATACGCGAGCAAAACGATGCCCTCATGCGATATGACCCAGATGCTGCAGATCAGCGCCGCGCTCGAGTTGTTCGCGATGCGCAGCGCGTACATCGCCAGGCGATGCCGCTTGTCATAGCGTGCGAGCGTGAAGGAGCTCACGACGCTTCCGGTGGTCGTTTGGACGGCGTTGCCCGACCCATTTTGAAACGAGAGTTCGAGTGGATACGCTTTTTGGCGATTCGCAGCGGGTGACGCGATTGCGATGGCTCTTGAGGGAAGCGGTTCTTCCGGCGAAGCATCGGCAAGGTTCGGCGGTTTCTTACGCTGGTCGTCTAGTGCCAGTGAGAGCGCGATCGCGCCGAGCCCAACCACGCCGTAGGCCGCCAGTTTGCCCACCTTGAGGTCGCTCATTGCGAAATGACCATCTCCGACGTGCTCGATATATTGATTGTCGGGCCGGGCAGATAGGGCAGCATGAAGCTAAACGGGTAGCTTACCTGCACCACCACCAGGCAGTCCGGGGCGTTACTACCTGCGACGCAGCCGGGTGCGCCGGCACCCGAGGCCACGGTGCCCGGCCACAATGAGCTCGCCGCAGTATTGATGGTAATCGAGTTCGGGTCTGTCGCGCCCTCGGACAGACTCCTCACATACGCCTGAATTTGGGCGCCGGTCGCGCCGCACTGACCTAAAGCCGGAACGTTGGTGCACGACGAGGACCCGCGCACCATTGCCCAGCGCGCTCCTTCGCGTGCGATGTTCGCAACGAATCCATAGGTGTAGATCGCTCGCCCGAAATCGATGATTCCAAAAAGGAGCGCCAAAAAGACCGCCAACACAACCGCCGTCTCGGGAAGGCTCGTTCCGCGCTCGCGATGCCGTCCTTT
>CAVSQP010000011.1:0-19195 GCA_963730125.1 Vulcanimicrobiota bacterium
ACTTTCTCCCACGCTGCTACAAAGTCGCGCACGAAGTGGTCGCCCTCGATGGCGTAGACCTCGGCGACCGCACGGAGCTGCGAGTTCGAGCCGAAGATCAGGTCGAAGTTCGTGCCGGTCAACGTGACCTCACCGGTGCGCCGGTCGCGACCTTCATACGTGTAGTCGGTTCCCGCCGGCTGCCACTTAGTCGTCATATCGATCAGCTTTACGAAGAAGTCGTTGGTCAGCGTGCCCGGCCGCTTCGTGAAGACGCCGTGCTTCGAGCCTCCGACGTTCGCACCAAGGACCCTCAGTCCGCCGACGAGCGCCGTCATTTCCGGAGCCGTCAGGGTTAACAACTGCGCGCGATCGAGCAGCTGCTGCTCGGGCGAACGCGAGCGTCCGCTGCCGAGGTAGTTGCGGAAGCCGTCCGAGGCCGGCTCCAGCACGGCGAAGGAGTGCACGTCGGTATTTTCTTGCGATGCGTCGGTGCGGCCCGGCGCGAAGCTCACCTTCACGTCCTGGCCCGCGCTCTTCGCAGCCTGCTCGATCGCCGCGCACCCGCCGAGCACGATGACGTCGGCTAACGAAACCTTCTTGCCGCCCGAAAGCGATGCGTTGAAGTCCGCTTGGACTTTCTCGAGAGCTTGCAGTATTTTCGCCAGCTCCACGGGCTGATTCACGGCCCAGTCCTTTTGCGGCGCAAGGCGAATGCGCGCGCCGTTGGCGCCGCCCCGCATGTCGGTGCCGCGAAATGTCGACGCCGAGGCCCACGCAGTCGTAACCAACTGCGACACCGTGAGCCCTGAATCGAGAATGCGGCTCTTGAGCGTCGCAACGTCCTGCGCGTCGATCAACGGATGGTTGACCGCCGGCAACGGGTCTTGCCAGATCTGCGGTTCGGCCGGCACTTCGGGGCCGAGGTAGCGAGAAACGGGACCCATATCCCGATGCGTGAGCTTGTACCACGCCTTAGCAAAGGCGTCGGCAAACTCTTGCGGGTTATCGTGGAAGCGCTTTGAGATCGGACCGTAGAGCGGATCGACCTTCAACGCAAGATCCGTCGTAAACATCATCGGCGCGTGCTTCTTCGACGAATCGTGTGCGCCGGGGACGGTGTTTGTAGCGGCGCCGTCTTTCGGCGTCCACTGCCAACCGCCGGCGGGGCTCTTGGTCAGCTCCCACTCGTAGTTGAAGAGATTGTAGAAGTACTCGCCGTTCCAGCGCGTCGGCGTTGAAGTCCAGGCGCCCTCGAGTCCGCTAGTGATCGTGTCGTCACCGCTCCCGCTGCCGAATGAGTTGCGCCAGCCGAGGTTCTGCTCGTCGATGCCGGCGCCGGCCGGAGCAAAGCCGACGTACTGCGCCGGATTGGCAGCGCCGTGCGCTTTGCCGAAGGTGTGGCCTCCGGCGATGAGCGCGACGGTCTCTTCATCGTTCATCGCCATTCGCCCGAACGTTTCGCGAATATCGACGGCCGCCGCCAGCGGGTCGGGTTCGCCGTTTGGGCCTTCGGGATTCACGTAAATCAAACCCATCTGTACGGCCGCGAGCGGTTTTTCGAGATCGTGTTCACCGGTGTAACGCTTGTCCTCGAGCCACGTGTCTTCCGGACCCCAGTAAATATTTTCGTCGGGCTCCCACGCGTCGACGCGTCCCCCGGCAAACCCGAACGTCTTGAATCCCATCGATTCCAACGCGCAGTTTCCGGCCAGGATCATGAGATCGGCCCATGAGATCTTACGGCCGTACTTCTGCTTGATCGGCCACAGCAGTAGACGCGCTTTGTCGAGGTTGGCATTGTCTGGCCAGCTATTGAGCGGCGCGAAGCGCTGCTCGCCCGAGCCCGCGCCGCCGCGGCCGTCACCGATACGGTAGGTTCCCGCGCTGTGCCAGGCCATGCGGATAAAGAGCGGCCCGTAGTGACCGTAGTCGGGCGGCCACCAATCCTGCGAGGTGGTCATCAACGTGACAATGTCGGCCTTGACCGCCTTGAGGTCGAGGCTGTTGAACTCGCGGGCGTAGTTGAAGTCGGCGCCCATCGGGTCGGAGAGTGCCGACGGCCGGTGCAGCACCGACAGGTTCAGCAATTCGGGGAACCAATCGATGTTGATTCTCGGCCGCAGGGGTACGTGTTTTACGGGACAGCCCTGGTCGGCGTCCGACAGTTCTACGATCGTGTTTTCCATTCGTGCTACTTCTCCGATCCGGTGAAAATGCAGGCGCTTCGCCGCACGGCCACGATCGGCGCCGGACGGCCAGACAGCCGGTCGGGCGCGCGGCGTTGCGAGCGGAGGCGCGGGTCCTAATACCGAAAGTATGTGAAAGTGATTTTCACTCTCACATGGAGAATATCCCTGCTCATGAGCGGCGTCAATAGGGATAAGTCAGGTTAATATGGTCTCGCCCAAGCAACCGGCGTTGCCGAAAGATTATCGCCTCATCTACGACATCGTGGAAGCGAGCGGGGTCGGCCGGCATCTCACGTCCTCGGAGATCTATGCGAAGGCACTCAAGCGGCGGCCCGGCATCGGCTTCTCAACCGTTTATCGCGGGCTCGAGCGCTTGCGCGATCTCGGGTTGGTTTCCGAGCTTCACTTGCCAGGCGTTGACGCCGCGACATACGAACCGGCCGGGTCCCGGCACGCTCACTTTCGCTGCAGCGACTGCGGCGGGATCGAAGACGTTCCTTACGCGATCCCGACACGTACCATCAGGGCGCTGGCCACGCAGCACGGTTTCGAGATCGAAAGCGAACGCGTAACGTTCGAAGGCCGTTGCGCGGCTTGCGGCACTTCTTAGTTTACGCCGCGATCCAGCGAGCATATGAGCTGGGCATGCCCGAAATGCGGGCGTATCTTCCGTCAGATCAATCAACGCCACGCATGCGGCGTCGGCGCCGGAGAAACGTTGCTCAAAGACCGTTCGAAATCGCTGGCCGACCTTTACCATAAGCTCGAGAGCACAGTTTGCGGCTTTGGCGAGGTGGAGGTAGTCACTCGCGACCGGTACGCGCTCTTTCGAACGACCCGCATCTTCGCCGATCTAACGGTGACGCGCGACGCGCTGCGCGTGGTCGTTCACCTCTCGCACCAAGTGAACGACCCGCATTTCGTTAAGGCCGGGCCGTCCGGTAAGCGCATCTCACACGTCGCATTTGTGGCGACGCAGCGAGATCTGCGAGCAGTCTTGCCCTACCTGCGCGAAGCCTACGATCTCGCGGCCGGCGAGGCGTGAGCCGCTTGGGACTTTAACCTAACGTAGCTTTTCGTTAACGATTCGACGTTGCCACGAAACCGTGCTGGACGCCGCTTGCATCGATATAATAGCCGCAGATCGCATCGTTATCGTTAATTCCGGTAACGACCGTACCTTGCGCCGCGTTGGGCTCGTCAATCGTTTGCCACTTCTGTCCCAACTTGGGGTTTGTCAGGATGAAGCCATGCTTCGTGCCGCCCGAGTCCGTGTAGTATCCCACGATCTGATCGGACGAGTTGATGCCCAGTGCATACGTTGCCGTCGCCTTCGTGTAGGCGAACGAGTAGTACGTGCCGATCCGTTCGAAAAAGCCGGTCGTGCCGCTGGAAGTGGTCTCCCAGCCGGCGATATCGCCGACATCATTGATGCCCGTCGCCTCGGCATTCAAGTATCCCGGAGGTTTGAGCGCGGTGAATTTTCGGGTTGGAATGTTGATGACGACCGGCACGCTATTGCCGTTCGTGTTCTTGAACCAGCCGACGCCGAACCCCTCGTCGTTGATGCCGAGCATTTCGGTCGCGGTGTTGGGTCCCCTACCGCCTTTGAGGTTGCGGAAGATCGTCCACAGGCCATTGATTTGGACGAACGCCCAGATGCCGGGCAACGACGGCGGATTGATGACCCAGCCTCCGATGACGGTTTGGCTGGCCGCACTGTTGATATTCATCGCCACCGTGCCCTGCGCGTTCTTGTACGTCTCGTCTTGAAACGTGTCGTACGGCGGCTGCGAGATGTAGCTCACGTACGGATCGCTCTTACTCCCACTTCCAGTCGTGCCGACGATGTCGCTTGACCGATTGATACCGTTGACCTGATTTACGCTCGAAGCCGGATTGTCGACGGTCTGATACTTGAAAGAAATCGAGCTCAACATCTTTGCCTGAGGCTGAAACGGAACTTTGCCGAGCGGCGAAAACGAATCGCCTCCGCTGCAGCCTGAGAAAAATCCGACAGCGATTAGCGCCGCGATAAATGTCCGCATCGTTACTTAGCCGGTTCCGCGACGAAGCCGTGCTGAACTCCGCTCGCGTCGACGTAGTAGCCGCAAATGTCGTGGTGGTTGTTGATCCCGGTGACGACCGTTCCGCCGGTGGCGTCGGGCGCGTCGATCGTCTGCCAGACTTGCTGGCCACCGCCCCTCGACGGACCGATCAAGAGAAATCCGTGCCGCATTCCGCTTGCATCCAAGTAGTAACCAACGACCCAATCGGACCAGTTGATGCTTTGCGCGTACGTCGCAGTGCCGCCCGGATAGTAGAACGGATAGTACGTGCCGGCCACAACGACGAAACTCTTGACGCCGGCCGACGTCGTCTCCCATCCGGTGATGTCGCCCATACCGTTAATCCCCGTTGCCGCAGAGTCTCCGATTACGTCGGGCGGCTGGAGATCGGTGAAGCTTGCGCCGGGCACGTTGAGCTCGAATGGAATCTTCGTGCCGCCCGCGTTTTCGTAGAATCCCACGGCAAGCTCGGAGTCGTTGATGCCCCAGATCTCCGTCATGGCGTAACTACCCTTGCCTTGCTTAGGATCGTGCATCACCGCAAACTGCGAATTGGTTCGAACGAAGGCGAAGATTCCGTCGTGCTTCTTGGGGTCTAGCACGAAGCCCGCGATAATCTTGTTGCTCGTTACGCTCGTGGCAAACGTCCCTTGAGCGCCGGGGTCGTCTATGGCATGACGTTTGGTCCACTGTGGCGGCGCGCTATAGCTCTCCCAAATCGAGCTTCCCGACCCGCCTCCCCAGACGCCGACGATCTTCTCGCGCTGGTTGATGCCCGTTACTTGATTGTTCAGTGAGTTTGGGTCGTCCACGATTACGAATTTGAACGGAATCGGCGACGGCGTCGCGCTTGCCGGCCGCATCGACGGCTCGAACTGCTGGGACAAACCATTGGGCGTAGATGAGGCACACGCCGCTAAGGCCAGGCTTGATAAGCCAAGCGAAATCGCGGCTGATACGTAGAGTGGCGACCTTCCAATTGAGGTCGCCTTGCGAAATAGAGGCCGCACAGGATGTCTCCTTCGTAACTAGGCCACTATCATCGCACCGCATGGGCTCCCTTTCAATACACTGCGCCGGCCCGGGGCGCGACTCTAACTAAACGTTGACTATTCGTTAACGCATTAACGCTGTCACCAGCGGCCCGGTGGTCCTAGTCGCCGAATCCCGCCATGGACGTCGCAAACTGCGGACGGTGATAAGTGCCGGCACAGCTCTCCAGGTCAAGTTCTTTCGCGCTGCCCGCGCTCACGAACTCGGAAACGAGGCGGTCGCTGCACTCCGTCTCGGTGCCGTGCGAACCGTTGCGAATCAACAAGATACGCGCGTTGGGCAGATACGGCAGTGCTTCTCGAGCGAACTTCGCCGGACTTGTGGGATCGTCGCTTCCGGAGATCATTAAGATCGGCGCGTCGCTGCGCACCGGCTCGGCAAAGACGGCCGGGACGGGATTCACATTCCAGATACGGCAAGCTCGCTGCTGCGCGCGGACGCGAAGATCGCCCTCGAACGAGTGCGCACTCGTGCGCAAGATATCGGCCTCGGTAATGAACGGAATATCCTCCGCACAGGTCACCGAAAGGTTGAGCCCTTCGGCGAGCAGCTTTGTGAAGCCGCGGCTAACGACGTCGACCATCGTGGCCAGCGGCATGTAGTTGCCGCGATAGGCCCGATCGATAATGAACGGTGCGTACTTTGCGTTCTCGGGATAGTAGAGCAGCTGGCGCAGCCGGTCCGTAAAGACCTCCTCCGACAGACGCACGACGGTAATGCGTTTTGTCGTCGCGTCGAGTAGCGGCACGCTGATGTCTCCCTTGTCGAAACGCCGCGCGAGCGCTTCGAAGTGAGTTCGAAGGGATGGAAAGTTCCGATTGCAGTCCGCGTCGGACTTGCATTCGGCGATCAGCCGGTCTATCGAAAGCTGCGCGCCTTGCGCGTCTTGCAGCGGGATGATGATGAAGTGCGGCGGCGCGACACCGATGAGCACAAGGCTCTCGACGCTGGACGGATGGCGCCGCGCGTAATCCAGGAAGAACGTCGTCCCGTACGACCCGCCGTTGAGCACCAATCTGGAGTAACCCAGCGCCGCGCGCAATTCGTCTAAGTCGTCGACGGCCATAGAGGTCGCGTAGAGGCTCAGGTTGGCGCGCCCCGCCAGTTCGGCGCGGCACTGCCGCACCAGTGAATCGGGCCACAGCTGGCTGAAGTAGAGCTGCGGTCTGCCGGCCGGCGCGAAGTTGCAAGGCAACGGCGCCGATTCGCCGGTTCCGCGAAGGTCAACCAGCAAGATATCGTACCGATCGTGGAGCGTTTGGAAATAGCGGAAAAAGAGGCCGTCAGCGATCGCGCCGGCCGTTACGGTCGAGGATGCGCCCGGCCCCCCGGGATTAAAGGCGAGGGCGCGTCCCGACGGATGCTCGGCCTTGATGACGATGAACTTGAGCGCGATGACGCGTCCCGATCGGGCCGTACGATCCTCGTAGACGGTATAGGTGCCGCAGGTCGCTCCGAGCTTCGCCCTACCGACATTGCATGCGGCGGCGTGGAGCTGACCGGCGAGCAAAGCAACGGCCAACATGAAGCGATCTTATCGCAGAGGCCGCGCAGACCCCATCAAGGCGGGGTAAAGATCCCATCAAAAACCGCGCCGCGTCGCTAATCGACCGATGCCGGCCCCGTTAGGACTTAGGTATCCCGACGAACCCGTGCGTGTTGCCGGCCGTGTCGACATACGAACCGGATATCCATTGGCTGTTGTTGATGCCGGTAAGCTGGGTGGAAACGGCGTAGGTTATGTCGACCGACTGCCAGATGCGGCTAGCCGAGCCCGCCGTCGGATTGGTCAGGACGAAGCCGTGCATGCCGCTAGCGTCTTGGTACTGACCCACGATCTGGTTGTCAAGGTTGAGGGCCCGAGCCCAAGTGTTAATCGCACCTGGATAATTCAACGTATAGTACGTGCCGGTCTGCAGATAGAATCCCTCGCTGCTTCCGTTGTTGAGCACCTCGGTGCCGCAGAGGTTCCCCTTCCCGTTGATGCCGGTCGCCTCGGCGCCGTTCGCGCCGGGTGGGTGGAGATTGCTGAAGTCCTCGGTAAGGATGTTGAGCTTAAAGGGAATCTCCACGCCGGAGCTGTTCGTGTAGAAGCCGACGGCGTACGAGGAGTCGTTGATTCCCAAAATCTCGGTGACCGCATTAGCGCCGGTGCCTTCTTTGCTATCTTCGATCAGCGCCCAGACGCCGTTGGACCTGATGAAGCCCCAGGTACCGTTGAGCGAGTTGGGATTGATGACGTAGCCTGCGGTAATCCCGTTTCTTCCGAGACTCGTCACGGCGGTTCCCTCGGCTCCCGGATCGTTCATCCCGCGGAACTTCGTGTACGGCAGTTCCGAAGTGTAGCTCTCGGGAATATTGCTCGCCGAACCGCCCTCGAAGGTCCCGACGATTTTGCCGCGCTCATTGATTCCCGTTACTTCGTTCTGGTTCGAGTTCGGATCGTCAACCGTTTGAAACTTGAAAGGAATCGGTGAGGGTGTCGCGCGTGCGTGCGTCACTTGCTGGGAGGCCACCGGCACGGCGCCCCACGACGACCCCGAGGGCCCATTGCACGCCGATAAGACTAGGACGGAAAGCCCGAGCGCTGATGCACCCGAAGCAAAGAAGAATGTCTTGAAATGAGACGTGACTTTCATGAAGCTCTCCATAGGTCGCACTAACAAAAAAAATCCCCTAGATATGAGATAAGAACGCCCGTGGAAGAATCCCGGGCCACTGCGCCCTATCATCGCGCTATGCCGGGCTGGGTGCAAGAAGGCCGGCGCGGCGGCAGGGCGATTCTAACTCAACGTCGGCATTTGTTAACGCGTTAACGCCCGGGTCTACTCTTCGTCTACGGGTTCGTACGACGGCCGCTGCCTTTCGAAATACTGCCGGGAGTATTGGGCCGAGATTACCCTGAACGCGCGAGGCTTCTGCCGGAAGGCGAAGCAGTCGGCGATGCTGTTGGCGCGCACGTCGGTCGTGCCCAACCTGCCCAAGCCGAAGTTGTCCTCGACGAACTTTAAGATGCTACCGAATTCGTACTGCGTGTGCGAGATATAGCCGCCTTGACTCGATTGCCCCTGTTTATCGTAGGCCGACACGACGAGCATCGGCACGCGAAAACCCAGTCCGCCCCAGTCGTCTTGGAACGGCGGCGGCACGTGATCGTAAAAGCCACCCCAGTCGTCCCAGACGACGACGATCGCCGTCGACGGCCAATACGAGCTCTGCCCGACGGCGTTGACGATGCTCGCTACCCACGACGGTCCGGTGTCGCCGCCGTGGCCGGGATGATCGGAGTTCGTGCGGTCGGGAACGATCCACGAAACGGCGGGCAGCGCATTGTTCGAGATGTCGGTAAAGAACTGCGTATTGGAATCGGTTACGTTGACGCCCCACTCGGGGCCGTAACGCACCGCCGAGATCGCGTCGAAGGCGTTCCAGATGGCGCCTTCGTTGCCGAAGACCGGCGGCGAGTAGTACTTCCACGAAACCTCTTGCGCGTCGAGCAGATCGCGCATCGTCTCATACGTGAGACACGGAAACGGTCCCTTATGGTACTCGAAGACGACCTCGCCTGAGATATATTGCAGTTGGGAAGTGACCGTTCTCTTCGGCGCGTCGCATCCCCACGGGGTATGATCCGGATTTTCGACGATGCTCGTCGTCTTGGCCTTATCGATAATGGTCGCGCCGGCGATGAGATCCTGGTGCGCGGTAAAGCTGCCGCTGCCTTGCGTTTGGAACATGTGATCGGCCAGAATGTAAGTCTGAGCGATTTTCCAATACGGCTTTATTTGGGCGGGATTGACGTATTGGTACGGCGCCGTGGTCTTGCCCGGACAGTATCCACTGCCGCCCTCGGAGTTAAAACCGTCCATCTTGCCGCCGTCGTAATCGGTCAGATAGCGGTTATAAGAATGGCGCAAATCGCAGCGCAGTTTGAGAGGCGACTTCTTCAAAGGGATGTACTGATAGCCACTGCCGTTTTTCGAGCGCCCCATGGTGGTTCCATCAGCGCCGGGAAACGTGGCGAAAAGATCGTCGAAGCTACGATTCTCTTGAATGACGATGACGACGTGAGAGATCGGGCTCGATCCGCTAAAATACTTAACGGCGGCGCCGAGGCGCTCGCCGTTAGCGGCTGCAAGGCGCTGCGTCCCCGGTGCGGCAGGGAGATCCGATCCGCCGCAGGCCGCAAGTACGAATGGAATGAGAGCTACCAACGCAACGCCCCGCAACCTCACGCGACGATTATGCAATGCGACAATGCATTTATCCGCCTGCGAGGAGGCCTCGTTCGATTAAATCGAAGGGGGCGCTAAGAGGGCGACACGCAAGCCGGCGCTAAGCTGGTTGCTACATCGTTCGCGGGTCGCGGCCGTTGGGTCGGCGATTTGCCCTCCACCCCTCGGCTAGCCCCGGCGACAGCGCACCACCAGGGCGTGCTCTTTGACGAACTTCTTCCAGGATTTCCCCCGGCACGTGGCTGCGAACCGGCTGCGACAGGCGATGAGGATATGCGCCGTTACCAGCGCGTCGCCCAGCGCTCGATGAACGGAGAACGATTCACCGGCTCGATCGTCGATGTCTAGAAACTGTCGGAGCGTTTGATTCTTATGGTTCGGCGCTTCGGGGAAAAGGGTACGCGCCAGGCGCATCGTGCAGAGTGCCTCGGCTGCTACCCACGGACCGACGAAAGATAGATCGAATCGCGCGCTGTGTGCGGCGACGATGCGGCCTCGGCAGAGCCGGCGCGCGTACTTGAGCGCCGGCTTGAGGCTCGGCGCGCGGGCGACCATCGCGTCGGTGATGCCGTGAACCGCGGTCGCCTCGGCCGGAATGGCGCGGCCGGGGTTTACCAGCGTACTCCAGCGCGCGACGATCTGGTCGCCCTCAACTTCAGCGCAACCAATCTCGACGACGCGGTCGGACACCGGATTGAAGCCGGTAGTCTCGACGTCGATCACGCAGTAACGTTCCCCGTGCATGGCGCCAGGCTAGAGGGGTCGCGTGCCACCTGTATGGCATTGTGAATTGCGCCCCTTAAAGGCGAGAGCGAATCTCCATCCAGTTCCCGGGTTTGGCCAACGGGATGAAACCAATTCGCGCGTAGAGTCGGTGCGCGTTACGCGTCGCCAAGGTCCAGCGCCGCACGCCGCGGAGCTGTGGATCGGCAAGTACCGTCTCTATCATCCAAATGCCGAGACCGTTACCCCGATATTCCTCGTCGACGATGACGTCGCAGATCCAAGCGAAGGTCGCATAGTCCGTTACGACGCGCGTCAGTCCGATCTGTCGCCCGTTCGACGCATCGTAGAGACCAAAACAGCGGGAGTTGCGCAACGAGATTTCCGTGCTTGCGCGCGTGCGGTCCGCCGCCCAGTAGCTCGTTCGTATCAGCTCTTCGACTCGATCGAGATCGAGGCGCGCCGGATCGGTGCTGATTTCATATCCGTCACGCCGCACTTCGAATATCGCGTCGTTCATTTTATTGCCGTGGCGACCGCTGTAGCAGGACGAATGGGTTGGTGCCGGCCGCTGCGAGGACGTCCCATCGCAAAACGGCGCCGCGCGTGCCGGTTGGGCCGGCGAGGGCGCGACGCCGTCGATTACTCCGCTCGATCACGCCGTTAGCGCCGACAGCGCGGCGACGAACGCGGCGGCCGAGCACGACGTCACATCGGCGTGAGCGAGAGCGTCGTAGTATCCAGCTGGTAGTTGCCAGCTCCAACCGTGTTGTTGGGGTTCGCGCAGATGACGCTGTTTTCCGGACCGTAGACGACTACTTCGCCCGAGCCTCCGCACTCGACCTGTACGAGCCCGTAGTTAGATAGGAATGTGGAGCCCGGCGTATTCGGCTCGACGTGATACGAGTTGTAGGTAGTGCCGTTCGACCCTACGATTGACCCGTATACGGCCGCCGACGTGACGCCGACTGCCATCGCACCCCAGAAGCCTCCGCCGTAGTAGCCGGACGCAGGATACCACGCGTTTCCGCCGTTCCAACCGTAGGCTCCGCCTCCGCCATAGACCGGATTGTTGATCGCGTTCGTTGTTGACGTTGACGTTGTTATTTGACGTTCTTATTGACGTTCGTTGTTGCCGTTGTTGTTGCCGTTATTCTTGTTGCCGTTATTCTTGTTGCCGTTGTTCTTGTTGCCGTTGTTCTTGTTGCCGTTATTCTTGTTGCCGTTATTCTTGTTGCCGTTATTCTTGTTGCCGTTGTTTTTGTTGCCGTTGTTCTTGTTGCCGTTATTCTTGTTGCCGTTGCCGCGGTTGTTGTTGCCGCGGTTGTCGTTGCCGCGGTTGTCGTTGCCGCGGTTGTTGTTACCGTTGCCTCGGTTGCCGTTGTTACCGTTGCCGCGGTTACCGTTGTTGGCAACGCTATTGCCGCGGTTGCCGTTATTGCCGCGATTACCGCTGCCGGCGTTCGCTACGCTGTTGCCGCGGTTGGCGTTCCCTCGATTACCGCTGCCGGCGTTTCCTCGATTACCGCTGCCGGTTCCGATACCGCCGCCTTTCGACGGCCCTGACTTATCGTTGGCGAGATTGAATCCCGAGCCCGAAGACTTGCCGCCGGAAGAACGTGACCCGCCGGAGGAACGTGACCCGCCGGAAGAACGTGACGCGCCGGAAGAACGCGATCCGCCAGAAGAACGCGACGCGCCGGAGGAGCGCGATGCGCCGGAGGAACGCGACCCGCCGGAAGAACGCGACGCGCCGGAAGAACGCGACGCGCCGGAAGAACGTGACGCGCCGCCGCCGCCACCACCACCGCCGCGCGCCGCCGCCGCCGCCACCCCCGCGTCCGGCCGAAGCTATCGCCGGCTGCAATGCCAGCAGAATCGCTATGACTACACAAAAGTACTTCATTACTTCACCACCTTGTCGATACGCCCGGACAGATTGACGTACGTACCCTTCTTGGTGGTAATCGAAAGAAGCACGCTATGAGGCGCGATCTTCGAGGTCGACAGCACCATGGTTTGCGGGTCGTCGGTCGAGTTGACGTAGAGCGTACCGCGTTGAAAATCGAGCGGACTGGTCTCGCCAGCCTGCACGAGCGTCGCACTCGTAACGTAGCAGACGAGAATCTTTTCCTGTTGATTGCACGCCGCGCGATTAATCACCAGCGTGCCTTTCCCGTCCGCCGAAGTCATGTAGAGCGCGTTGTGGATCACCTTGATCTCAACGTCGTCGTAGACGTTGGTTTGGCCGTCGGCCTGCACGATCGTGATCGTTCCCGTCGCTCGCGCCGTCGCCGTGGTAAAGGCGACCGACGCAGTGAACGCGACCAGGACTGAGAGCGCCGCGGCGCAGCCCCATGACGAAAATTGCCTATTCATGCTTGGGGGTTCTCCAGTCAGGAGATTCCTCTTGCAAGCTGCCGCCGGGTCGCGGTGGCCGGGGCCTTCAGGCTTTCTTCATGCCGCCTTTTTACGATGGACTAACGGTACGAGGTGCCGCGTCGTAACGAGGCAGCAGAGTCTGGGGGAACCGAACGGCGCGGCATCTCTGCCGTTTTTATTTGGGGTCGCTTTTGCCCCTCGGAGCGCCCTCAAAGGGGCCAAGCGAGCGTGACGGGAGGGCCTCCGGGTGGGCCAGGTACGATGAAATAAGCGCGGCAAATCCTGCATCGCTTATGCCGCTGGTAACGCGCAACCGCGTCAACTCGTACGGCGAATCGCGTTGCGTCCGAAACGAGGGATCGGTAGTGAAACCGAAGAGCAGGCCGGCCCGCTCTTCGATCGTGATCGTTTGCGCGTCGAAGGCGCCGCTGGGATAGGCGTACGCCTGCACCGCATCGTGCAGATGGCCTTGCAGCGAACGGATGCAGTCGTCGATTTGGTACTGCTGGGCGGCCACGTTTAGCAGGGCGAGATCGATGTGATCGACGCCGTGGCATTCGATCGACATGCCTGCCCGGTGCATGATGTCGATCTCTTGCCATGACAGGTGGTGAGCCTTGCCGACGTTCCCGGTATTGACGAAGAAGATTGCACGGTCACCGAACCGCTGCAGGATCGGGAACGCGTAGCGGAACTGGTCGCCGTAGCCGTCGTCAAAGGTAATGAGCACGGCACGTTCGGGCCTGCGGCCTTCGGCAACGTCGCGCTCGAGCTCGTCTATCCCGATGGTACGCAGACCCTGGGCGTGGAGATAGCGGAGCTCGGCCTCGAACTGCGACGGAGAGACGGTTAGAGCCCGCGAGGTGTGGTCGGCCGGCGACGACACGTCGACCCGGTGGTACATCAGTACCACGGGAATAGCGAGTAATACGGCGAGTAGGGCGCTCACGATTCTTTACACTACCTTATACCAAACGCCATACCAAACGCCAAATCACGGGTCAAGCCCGAACGCCTGGCCGCCCGGCTCTTCGTGGCGATCTCGGTCAACATCATCCGGGTCGTCCGGTTCTCTTGACTCCCGGCGCGAGCAAGAAAGACGCTCGTCGCGCCTCTCCGACGCCTTCGTCAAGATCTCCGCGAGAGTGGGTTGAGAAGCCGGGTCACCGTCGTGCGGTCATCATCAACGGCCTTCGCGTTAACGCACAGCCGCTACTCGACGCGCAGCGGGGCCTCTTCAACTTGGCGGTCGCCCGGCGTGTTGCGAGCGATGATGTAGAGCTCGTACCAATGCCGGCGAGAAAGCGGCGGAAGCTCCAGCACATGGGTGTGAAAGCGATAGATACCTGGGCCAACGTGCGTGCTGTTGATTGAAAATGCCGCGGTACGAACCTCGACCGACGCGACGTTGGAACTGGCGACGATCGTGCCGTCGAACCAGGTCCCCGGCTCGATGGTGAGCGTCGAGAACCACATCGCGACGATCCGCGGCGGCGCGTTCGGAAGCTCGACGGGCGCGGTAGGCATCGTTTGCGGCTGACGCTCCGAAACGATGAGATTCGACGGAACGGCTACCGGCCGCGACGAACATGCGGACAGGAGCGCACCGCACGACGCCGCGAGCAATACTAATAAGGCGTAGCGAAAAGGGATTCGAGCCGAGTCGAAGGATGACTGCCGATAGATGAAGTTGATGGATTTGCTTTCCGCTCGGGAAGCAGCGGAGCCTTCCGCTCCTCGATTCGACCTCGTCGAACCGGCCGGTACGCCCACCCGTCTCGACTGGCTCATCACGCTCGCCGGCTTATGGATCGTTACGGGACTCTTCATCGACGCGCATCAACACCTATTTCTCGCGGTCGAGTCGTTCCTCAATCCGTGGCACATGACGATGTACAGCGGCGCGGTCTTCGCCGCGGTCGTGCTCGCGATCGAGGCCGCCCCGAACTATCGGCGCACCGGTTCGTTCTGGAAAGCGCTTCCGCCCGGATATATGCAAAGCGCCTTCGGCGTTGCAGGATTGCTGCTGGGCGGCGCCTTGGATTTCGTGTGGCACGCGGTCTTCGGATTCGAGCATCAACTCGATCTGCTTTTGAGCCCGCCCCATCTCTTTCTGCTCACCGGACTCTTCTTCTTGATTACCGGGCCGGTGCGCAGCGGGCTGCTGCGCCGTGACGAGCCCAACTTGTTCGCGCAACTGCCGATGCTGATCTCGCTCGGGCTCGCTTTCGAGATCATTCAGTTCGTTACGCAATACGGCTTCTATCCCGAAGCGCTAATGCGCGATCATCCGATCTCGCAGATTACGCATCCGAACGAGCAGTTTGCGCTTTCGGTATTCCTCTACTATCGGCAAGCGCTCGAGATCGCGATCGTCATCTGGCAAAGTTTGCTGCTCGCCGCCGTCGTGTTGTATCTTGCGGTGAATAAGCGGCTGCACTTCGGCGCCGTCGCGATCTTGTGCGTCGGCGTGAAGCTTTGGATCGGCGGCGAGCTCTCCACCGATTTGCTCGAACTCGTTCTGGTCGTGCTCGCCTCCCTCGCGGCCGGGTTGCTCGGCGATCTGCTGGTTGCCAAGCTGCGGCCGTCGGCGCTGCGTCCCAATGCCTTCCGGCTTCTCGGCTTCGTCGTTCCAGCGGCGTACTTTGCGGCATATTTTGCCTTCGCCGTGCCGCTATTCGGCGGCACGTGGTGGGACGCAAGCTTCGTCTTCGGATCGATCGCCGAAGCGGGAATCGTCGGTCTCTGCATCAGTCAGCTGCTGCTCGCCGGATCGCACAACACTCCCCGCGCGGCATGAGACTCTACCCAAGCGCGTACATCTTCGCGCTTGCCACGGTCATCCTGCACCTCGCCCTCGCCCATCGCTTCGGTTACTACCGCGACGAGCTGTACTTTATCGACTGCGCCAAGCACTTAGCGTGGGGCTACGTCGATCAGCCGCCGCTGGTCGCAATCGTAACGTGGCTAACGGCCCCACTGGGTTACCCGGTTTGGGGCCTTCGCTTCTTCCCCGGCCTGCTCAGCGGCGTAACGCTGCTGGCCGGCTGCGCGATCGCCAAGGAGCTGCGGGGCGGCGCGTTCGCGCAAACTCTCACCGCTCTGACGATCTTCTTCGCTCCCGGGCTGATCGGCATCGCCTACGGACTCTCGACCGAGTTTCTTTCACCTGCCTCCTGGACGGTGCTGATCTACTTCACCATCCGCCTGGTCAAAACGAACGACCGCCGCTACTACGTGCCGATCGCACTCGTCGTTACGCTCGCGCTCTACGCCAAGTATTCGATTGCGGCGTGTGCCGTTGCGCTGGCCATCGGGCTGCTTGTTACCGGACAAGCTCGGTTGTTACGCTCGTGGTGGCTGCTCCTTGGCGTCGCGCTGACGGTCGTCCTCGTGCTGCCCAACGCGTTGTGGCAGATCAATCACGGATTCCCAATGCTCGAAGTGCTGCATAACGATCAACTCAACCGGCACGCGTTGCGTAACGGCATGGCCGACGAATCGCCCAATCGCTGGGTCAATGCTCTCTATATGTTCGGCTTGCAGTTCGCCTATCAAAACCCGCTCTATGCTTTGTTTTGGGTTTGGGGGCTGATCTGGCTCTGGCGCGAGCGCGCCTACCGCTTCTTAGCCGTCGCTTATCTGATACTGTTGGGGATGCTGATACTCACGATCGGACGCGGCTACTACATTCAAGGCCTCTACCCGGCGTTGTTCGCCGCCGGTGCCGTTGCCATTGAAGGAGCGCTTAGCACGCGGCCGCGCTGGCTGAGTCAAGCGATACTCGCGGCCGTCGCCATCGCCGGGCTGCCGATGTTTCCGCTCTCGATTCCTTTGCTGCCGCTGCCCGCGTACATGGCCTACGAGCGCGCCATCGGTCTGAGCCGTCCCGCGCCTCCGGACGGCAAGAGCCATCTGATCAATCCGATGTTCGCCGATCAGTTGGGCTGGAAGACGATGACGCAGATGGTTGCCGGCGCCTACTGGGCGCTGCCTCCGCGACAGCGCGCGATCACGGCCGTCTTCGCCGATCGCTACGCGTACGCCGGGGCCCTTAACTACTACGGACCACGCTACGGCCTGCCGACCGCCATCAGCCCGAATAATTCTTACTATCTCTGGGGTACCCGCGGGTACAGCGGGAAGTCGATGCTGGCCGTCGGCGCCACGGACTACTATCTGCTGCTCCACTGGTTCGGAAGCGTCCGGCAGATTGCGGTCTATCGTAACGACTACCGCTGGATGCTCGAGGGTCCGCTGCCGATCTATCTTTGCACGCAGCCCCGCGTGCCGCTGGCGGCCATGTGGCCGGCGTTCAAATACTACGGCCTTTAGTGCTTCGCCAAGCATTTTTGGAAGGAATCGCTTTCGAGCGCGTGTGACGTAGAGAGCACTTATGGAAAACGTGCACGCGGAACGCTCGGCGGGGTGGTCCGTCCTCTGCTACGTCGGCGTTCTGATTCTGGCGACGCTGCTCAACGGCGGCATGCCCTCGACGCACATCAGAGCCTCGGACGTCGCCTTAGCGCTCGATTCGCACCGTTTCTCGCTGCTCGTGGGTGCGTGGCTGACCTTTCCGGCCATGGCGTTCTTCCTCTGGTTTTTGGTCGGCCTTCGCAGCTACCTGAGTCACGCGCGGGAGGGGCGCCAAGAGGGGCTTCCGACGTTTGCCTTGATCGCCGGAGTCGTGATGATGGCCTGCGCAATTTTCGCTGCGGCCCTCTCGACGGCCGCGATCTACGCCTCGCCCGATACCTTCAAGGACAATGCTCTGGCCGGCATTTACGATACGTTCGTCTTCATGCAGGGTGGCCTAGGGTACGCACCGGTTTCCGTCTTTCTGTTAGCCGCGGCGCACAGCATGCGCCGTCACGAATCGGCCCCGTCGTGGCTATCGAGCTTGGGTTATCTCGCGGCGGCGGGCGCCGCCATTGCAACGTTCTCGATCTTTTTCCAAGACGGATTCATGGCGCCGGGTCAGACCGGCCCTGGGTTTTTCGGCGCGTTACCGGCGGCGATTTGGCTGGTGGCAACCGGCATCATTCTGATCCGTCACAATAGCCGCAGTTCCGGATCGGCCAGCACGTCGGCGCCATCGTAGTTAGCGTTATTGACGCGCGCTGAGACTTCGCGCACGACCATTTTCTCCGCATCGAACGGTCGCAAGATCGCGTTTGCAACTTCCGGCGGCAACGGTTCGGGATCGAGCCATAAATCGACGTTCTCCGCTGCAAGTATGACCGGCATGCGATCGTGCACGGGAGCGACCAACACATTGGGCTCGCACGTCACGATGTCGCAACAAGCGTCGCCGTCGAGCGGATCCCAAAGACCGGCGAACGCGAACGGCTCGCCCGAGCGCAACGTGTAGTAATAGGGCCGGCGGTCGCGCCACTCGTAAAAACCGTCGGCGAACTCGATGCAGCGCCGGCGAATCGGGTGCCGCCACGACGCCAGAGACTCGGCGCGCACGTTGATGCGTCCGCGGATCCCCCAAACCATCGGTTCGACCGTATCGCGGCCATCGTTGCGCACGCCTAAAACGCGCTGCGCCGGCGCGACGTTATAGCGCGGCAGTTTGGTTTCGCTGAACTCCGGCCATCGAAATCGTGGGAACGCGCTACGCAGCGCCTCGGGCTTGGTCAGCGTGAATCGTCCGCACATACCGGCCTGATGGTTCGGCGTCGCGGCCGCGGTGTTCTGCCACGGGCACAGCCTACCCCCTGCCCGCTCGTTGTGGCATAATGGGACGGTCCGTTTCTCTCAAACCGGAGGAAATCTCGTGTTCTATCGCTCGCTTGTAGCTTCTCTCGCTTTCGCGCTCGCCGCGCTTCCGTCGATAGCTCCGTCTCAGGGCGGCGCGCATCCGACGCTTGCCGTTTTGGACTTTTCCACGCAGGGGCTTACCTCGGATTGGTACGGCTCGTTTCAACCCGGCGTGGCACTGAGCGATCTGCTCACCGACCGCCTCGTCAACGGCGGCCAATTCAACGTCGTGGATCGCAGCCGCCTCAATGCGGTGACCGGCGAACATCAACTGAGCGCGAGTGGTGAGGTCGATCCGCAAACGGCGATCAAAGCCGGGCACATGATCGGCGCGCGCTACTTGGTATCCGGCAACATCTTGCAATTCGATCAAACCGGTGCCAGCGGAGCGAACGCGGGCAGCCTGCTGCCGGGCTATATCGGCGCTGCCGCCGGCGGCGTGTCGACGCATCGCGTAACGATCAAAGTCGCGGTTCGCGTCATCGACTCGCGCACCGGCCAGATCATAGCGAGCTTCTCCGACGAAAAGACGCGCTCGGGCACGTCCTGGAGCGCGGGCGGTTTCAGCGGCTACGCTGCCGGTTCGTACAACAACCAGCAGTTCGTCAATAGCGACATGGGGCATCTCATCGACGACGAGGCCACTGCGATCGCGGCGAACCTCGACCCAAGCAAGTTCAACTCTGGTCCGGCCGCACCATCACTGACCGGTCATATCGCCGGAATCGACGGCGCCAACGTGATCGTCGACATCGGAGCCAATCGCGGCGTGCAGGCCGGTCAGATCTTCGACATC
>CAVSQP010000012.1:0-20876 GCA_963730125.1 Vulcanimicrobiota bacterium
TCGGCTTTTCCCGGAACGTGTACGGTGATGAGGTTCTTGCCGAAACGCGTGCGGTCGGCGCCCGAAATCGCGTAGGGAACGTGTGCGCATGCGGCCGGCACCACGAGGGCAACGAGCGCGACGAGGGCAGTGGCGGCTGCCGGCACGCGTTTTGAAAAGATCATACGATCGCCTTTCCTTTTGTTTCGGGAGCCCACAACAGCGAGATTCCCAACCCGATCAGCGAGAGCACGCAGGCGCCGAGAATGATCGTCGTCGTGCCCAACCGCGCTAACCCGATCGGCAGCAAGAACGTACCAACGAAAGCGCCGACACGGCTGACCGCAGCGGCGAACCCGGTGGCAGAAGCTCGTATCGACGTTGGAAATAGTTCCGCCGGATAGACCAGCTCAAGCACGGTTGCCGCGCCCATCCCGACGGCATAGGCCAGAAACGCGATGACGACCACTGCCGCTCCGCCAAACGGGAGAACGCCGAACGCAACGGCAGCCACAGCGAATCCGATGATGCAGAGCGGCCGCCGTCCTAACCATTCGACCAGCGGCATCGCTGCAAACGCACCAACGGCAAATGCTGCCGTAATCGCGACGCTGCCTGCGGGGCCCTGACTGCTAAGCCCCAGCATTGCCAGAACCGTCGGCGCGTAGGTATAAATCGCAAAGAGCGGCACGACTTGTAGCAGCCACATCGCCGATACAAAGGCCAGCGGGCCGCGAAACGACGGCGCAAAGATCGTCTGAAACGACGAACGCCTAAGCTCACCCGCATTACGCGCGGCCAGCCACATCGGCGACTCCGGTGCGCTGGCTCGTAGAAGCAATCCGAGCAACGCAAAGAGCGCCGGGCTGGCAAGAATCCACTTCCAGCTATCGCCGCCGGTGTGAAGTAAAGCGTAACCGGCAACGTACGCGACGGCGGCGCCGAGGAACCAGACCGCTTCCATCGCGCTCAACGCCGCTCCGCGCCGCTTGGGCGGCATGAACTCGGCGATAATGGCGGTAGCAATCGGGTAGTCGGCTCCGATAGCCAGACCGAGGACAAAGCGCAGCGCGATCAGCTCCCATACGTTGGTAACGAAGATCTGCGCGATCGCCACGACCACAAACGCGCACAAATCGGCGATCATCAAGATTCGCCGGCCGTGGCGATCGGTGAGATGACCGAAGAGTGGCGCTCCGACAAGGATGCCGAAGAGCGTGGCGCCGCCGATCAGGCCCGTTGCAAGCGCGTCGAGATGAAAGCGCGGCGTCAGCGTGATCAGCGCCAGGCCGATGCTGCTTAAGATGTACCCATCGCAAAAAACGCCCGCATTGGCATAGATGAAAATCGTGTAGTGAAACGGGCGCAGCGCGCCGTCGTTTTCCTGCATCTGGCCGAGACCTTTCGCGCGGCGCGGACTTCCCCTCCGCTACGGGGAACGGCGCGTAGCCTACGCGAACGCGCTCTTCGTGCGCGCAACGATTCGAATAGTGGCAGCTTTTGCACCGTTGTTGGCCGTCGCTGCGTCGCCGGCGCCTTCGCCGAGTCCGGCAACCGCCGATCCGTGCGGCGGCCCCGCGCGTTTGCTGGCCACCGCGAATCGCCCGACCGTTGGTTACAGCACCTGTGCGGTAAAGAAAGATACGGTCGTCGTCGAACTCGGCTATCAGAATCAGCAAAACGGGACGCCCAGCGACGGCTCCATCCAGAGCCAAGTGCCGCAGAATTTCTTGCGTGTTGGCGTGGCAAAGAACTTCGAAGTCGACGTCATCGGTCCCAACTACTTAGCGACGCGCACTTATGGATCGAGCGCCGCAACCAACGGAACGTCGTACGGTGTGACCGACTCGGGCTTGGGCTTCAAGTACGAACTGCCGCTGCAGGGTCGATGGACGTTTGCCGTCGACGGCTTGGACCTGCCGCCCAACGGCTCGCCGGCATTGACCGCCGGACACACCACCTACTTTGCCAATCTCGATGCGTCGTATTCTTTGAGCCCCGCCATGGCGGCCGGTACGACCATTGCCATCGGATCGACCGGCGCGGCGGCATCGGCCGGCTACGCGCGATACGGCGTGACGAACCCATCGTTTGTCGTGACGGCTCAAATCCCGCACTTCTATCAGTTTTACGCCGAGTACGTCTACGTTTCGAAGATCGACGCGGTCGACGGCGGACGAGCGTTTACCGATTTCGGCATTCAAAAGCTGCTCGGCACGCGCACCGAAATCGACGTCGAGTACGGGCACGCTTTTACCGGCATCCCAGCGCTCAAGTTCGACTATATCGGAGCCGGCCTCGCGCTGCAGTTTTGGTAGGATGCAACGACGAAGCGGGCAGGATGGAAAAGTCGACGCAACTCGCTTACGACCGCACCCTGCTCGCCTACGAGCGCACGATGCAGGCGTGGATCAGAACCGCGACTTCGCTCATCACATTTGGCTTCAGCGTATACAAACTCACCGACGTCTTTGCGACGACGCCGGGGCAGCGAGCTCGGCTCGGTGGCCCGCAGGAGTTCGGGACCATTTTGGTCTGTATCGGATTCTTCGCGCTTGCGATGGCGGTCGTGGTGTATCGCCAGAGCATGCGAGCGCTGCGAATGGAATACGGCAAACATTCTCAGTCGCTCTCGCTGTGGCTCGCGGGGATCATCGCCATTCTGGGAATCTTCGCGCTGGTTACGATGTTAGGGCATTCGTAGACATTCGGACGGCGCCATGAACGAGATCGTGCTCGAAACGCCGCGGCTAATTCTGCGCCGGTGGCGATTGGACGACATTGACGAAGCGGCGAAGATCTATGCCAAGCCGGAAGTGATGGATGGCAACATCCCCGGCGGCACTTGGACGCCCGAGCGAACCGCCCGCATCGTCGAACGGATGCGAGAGTTGGATAACGAGATGGGCTTCGGCTTTTACCCCATCATTCTGCGCGAAACGGGCGCCATTCTCGGACACTGCGGCCTAGGACCGCTTGAAAAGAGCGGCGAGATCGAAGTCGCCTACATTCTGGATTCGCCGCAGTGGAAGAAGGGCTACGCCAGCGAGGCGGCTCGTGCCGTGGTGCAATACGGCTTCGAAAACGCCGGGTTGGATCGAATCGTGGCGGTGGCGTTCCCGCACAACGATCGTTCCTTTGCCGTGATGCGCCGGATCGGGATGACGCTGGTCGGTCCTGCGCAGCACTTCGGCACGACCGTCATCAAGTACGAGAAAACCTACTCGGCGGCGCGCAGCGCCATCCAAAAAACCGGCGACGCGGTAACGATGCGAGGCAGATGCGACTGATGAACGGCGAACGTTTCGGTCGCATCGCGCCCGATCATCGCTGAGCCGAGCCCGACGAACGGATTGTTTTTTGCCGCGTCGATTTGGCGGCCAACCTGATAGCCGCAAAGCGCTGTGATAAGAACGTATGCTATGAACGCGAAGCCGCAGAACCAAAGCGCTCGGCTGGGCCATCCCTCCGGCGCCGCCTCCCTCTGATCGGAGGTCATCGCGGAGTCAACCCTCCGAGCAGGATCGTCCACGGCTCGATGCTCGCTCGACGAAGTAAGCCTAGTGGAAGCCACGGATCACCGGCCATCCTTTGCTCGATCACGGCTTGATCCTCGGCCTCGACCACGTGCAGCGCGTGCGCCGCAGCATCTTCGGATCCGAGCGGTCCTCCCACGACGATGAATCCTTCGTCGACGAGGGCGTCCATGAAGGCGGCGTGCGCGTCCCACTCGCGCTGCTCGCGCATCGGTCGCGACCAGTCCCACGCAGGCCCGCGTTCGTTGATGACGATGAAATACGGCATTGTTGCTGGTCGGCGCATTCCGGCCAGCCTCCGCACCGACCTCTCGGGCGGCCGACCGCGGAGGCGGTCGCGTAGCATTGCTCTGTGCCGCAACTACATAAGCTCTCACAACTGCCGGTTTGCCGGCGATCGAGGGTCTGGGGTCAGCGGGGTGAGAAGGTCAAACCCATGTCTCATTTCCTACTGGCCGCCGTCTTACTCACGTCGGCAACTGGAGGCGCGAAAAGTGTTGGCGGGAGCGTTTACATTACCGTAGTCAGTTGTGCGGCCGACGCCCACGTCGCGCCAACTATAAAACTTATTGGGCATACGACCGCTCGGAGCGATGACTCGACGACTACGACTGCTGCAACTGTTCCTGTCGAGGGAACGCCCGGCGTCTATAGCGCTGAACTTACCGTCCCATCAGGACTCTACTTTGCGGCTGTGGATGGACAACGATGCAAATCGCCCGCGACGACTGCGTTTTCAGTTTTTCCTGGCCACGCTCGGCATGAGTACATTGTAACCACCACTTTCTGCTGTTCGCTCCTCGAACTCGGCAGCGCAGCAGTCGGAGTTCGGGTTCCGGACGGCGTAGGGGTAACAATCCTCACGAAGCAAGGAGCAAGCCCTAGATTTAAGGGCGTCCGCGACGAAGATGTAACCTACTTCGACCCAATCCTACCCGGTAAATACATTTTGGTGCTAAGCACGGTTTATGCTGCCGCTTGCATCCCAATTAGTGTAGGGTTCTTAGAGCTGCAGTTTTTTGATTTTGGCGTTGCTGAAGTTGCAAGTAAGCTGCGGGAGGCGGCAGCAAGGACGAACCATGGGACATGCACCGCACCACGCGGGGCAGCGATCAGCCCAGCGGAATAGCGTCACAAAGCCTCGGGTTCGCGCGTTGCAAGGCACGTCGCCGAAACGGAGGTACTGGGTCGTGTTGATTTCCCCATTCCTGCGGGCGCTCGTGCTGCTCCTCGCCGCTACCGCGCCGCCACTTGTGGCGCGAGCCGCCACCAGCGAAGGATTGCCAACGAGGGGCCCAATCGCTCCATACCTTATGCCCGATCGTCAAAGCGAAGTTTCCTTGGCGCGAAGTGCCGCCCCGCCATCGATCGCTGCGAACGCCGAGGTGCTTGTGCTTACTTTCCACGGCTTCGAGACGGCGGTGAAAGGAACGAACGGCTTCGTGTGCCTCGTCGAACGTTCTTGGGCTGCGCCATTTAACGATACCGAGTTTTGGAATCCGAAAGAACGCGGGCCCGATTGTTACAATCCTCCTGCGGCGCGCACCGAGATACCGCAGTTACTTCAGGAGGCGCAATGGGCCCTTGCCGGGCTCAGTGGGCAGCAAATGGCGGAAAGAACGAGAGCTGCCTTCGCCGATCATAGCTTCAAGCCACCGGCGCCTGGTGCATTTGGCTTTATGCTCTCGAAGAAGGGGTATCTTAACCATGCGCACGGACCATGGTATCCCCACTTGATGTTTTTCATTCCACGAGATCAAGTCGCTAGTTGGGGCCCCAACGTAGACAATTCGCCGACTCAGTCCGTTGATCGCGGTCCATATCTATCGACGCTGGTTATGGTACCGGTGCTCACCTGGTCCGACGGATCGCCGGCGCCGCACTAGAAGACTATATTTGGGCCGCCGGACTCAGTGGTCCCGTAGAGTCTTCCTTGCACCACGATTAGCAGCGCGGGGGATACCACCCACCTCCCGTTCCTGCTTGGTCGCTAGGGTAGCAGCCTGAGCGAAGGAATCTCTCTTATACGCCGGGCGGCATTGGCGTAAATTCCTCGGAGGTTGCAAATATGGCACGCGCACGTTATTGCATCGTTTTCACGGCACTAGCTCTCGCAATGGCGGGCTGCAGCTTTAACGGCGCAAGTCCCGACGTTCTGACAAACGCCGGCGGAGCCCGTTCCGTGCCCGCCTCGTCCCCCAATATGGTGCACGTACACATCAGGGAGTTCGCCGATTTGCCAAGGTACGGTAGCGGCAGCGGAGATTATTTTCCGGTCGCCATTGCGGCGGGCTCGGACGGTTTACTTTGGGTTATCGATAGCATCGACCAAGATTTTGGTGCCGATGCTATCGTCGGTATCGCTACATCGGGCAAGGCCAAGCATGAGTATTTCGCGCAAAACAACTATTTTGGGTATCAGGACATTACGTCCGGTCCCGACGGCGCACTATGGCTGACGGACTCCTACAACAATCACATCTCTCGCTTAACGACGAGCGGGCACATAACCAATTATCCGCTTGAGACCGAAAAGCCCTTGAATATTGTAACTGGGCCGGACAGAGCGCTTTGGTTCACCGCGGCGGCGGCGAGCGCAGGCGAGATCGGACGCATAACCACAAAAGGTAAAATGAGTTTCTATCCGTTGTCCTCCCAGGCGGACGACATTACGGCCGGGCCCGGCAACGCGCTCTGGTTTACCGAGCGATATCCCAGCGGTATCGGGCGGATCATGACTAACGGAAAGATTGATTCATATACCGCCGGTTTAACTGGAATACCCGACGCCATTGCCTTGGGAACTGACGGCGCGCTTTGGTTTACCGAGAGCGGACCGAAGATCGGACGCATTACCATTGCCGGCAAAGTCACGGAATACTCACATGGTATCAGCGGACCGTACCTAATCGATATCGCGGCTGGCCCTGACGGCGCGATGTGGTTCACGGAAAGCACGTTCGGACAGTACTACTCGCCGAAGATCGGACGGATCTCCGCGGACGGTCACATCACCGAATATTCGAATGGCCTCCCGGCGCAGGCCGGTCCTTCGGGCATCGTAAAGGGTCCTGACGAGAGAATGTGGTTTACCGACTCCTATAACGACATGACCGGTCGCGTTACGCGGTTTCATTAAGTACTCTCTGCACCTTCCAGCGATAGGTGGCACTACCATCGGTGAGGGATACAAGCGCCGGCTTAAGCTCGCGTTATGACGCCTTGAACTTCGCCATAGATTATGCAAGATTAAATTCGTTGCTCCCGGAATGGTGGGACATGTTTGCAAGGCTGCGTTTTCCGCTTGCTTTTGTCGCCATGCTTGGATGGCTGGGCGTCGCTACTCCGCCTTCGACCGTAACCTCGGATACGGCTCTGGTTGGCTGGGCCGCCGGCCCTGCCGTCGCTGCCGAGCTCGAAGCCGAGAAAACGATGATGCGCGTTCCCAACGCCGCCGCGGCGATGGAGATCGAGCATCATATCTCGTCGGTTCCGCATCGCGCCGGCACGCCGGCCGACTATGCGACCGCGATGTACGTGAAGCAGCGCCTCGAGCAAGACGGTTTCACGACGCGAGTAAAGGAGTACAGCGTTGAAGTCACCGGTCCGCTCGAGCAGAGCCTGACCATGATGTCGCCGCACCACCAAACCTTCGACCTCATGGAAGGCACGCCCGGACATCCCACGCGATGGGAACGCATGGCCGGACAGCCGTTTCTCGAGGAATCGGGCGACGGCGATGTCACCGGTCCGGTCGTCTATGTCAACGGCGCCTCAAAGGACGACCTTACCGAAATCGACTCGGAACACGTAAGCCTGCAAGGTGCCGTCGCAATGGTGCGTTTGAGCGCGCCAGGCGGCGGCGGCATTCGCAGCGTCAATCCAAGCTGGATTGCCTACAACGAACTGCGCAAGCGCGGCGTCGCTGCGATATTGATGTTTATGGAGCCTTCGACGACGGGCTACGGCGGCGGCGCGATGTGGCCCAACGGCAACTATAAAAACGGCAACATGGCCGAGCGCATGGGCGGCATGTCGCCGCGCGGCTTTATGATGTTTCCCCCCGGAGATCCGACGTTGGCCGGCCAAGCACCGCTGCCCGGCGTCGCGCACAAAAGCTGGAACGATATTCCGCACGCGACGATTCCCGAGCTGAGCATCACGCAAAACACGGCGCGCACGCTGCTCGCGGGAATGAACGGCAGGGTCGTGCCGTCGTCGTGGCACCCGATGTTCGAGTTCGTGCAGCGTTTCGGCGGTAACGAGACGGTGCACGTGCACACCAAGTTCGAGCGCCAAGTAAAGACGATTTGGATCGTCTTCGGCGACTTGGCCGGATCGGAGCAGCCCGATTCGGTCGTCATGATCGGCAGCCACCGCGATGCCATGACCTTCGGCGCGATCGATCCCGGAAGCGGTACGACGGTGATGCTTCAGGACGCCGATGCCTTCCACGCGCTCGCGCAACAAGGCTGGCGCCCGAAACGAACCATCGAGATCGCTTCGTGGGACGGCCACGAGCTCGGCTTGTTCGGCTCCGCGGCCCTGATCTACGAGAACGGACCGCAGCTGCGTAAGAACGTTTTTCAGTACATCAACACGGATCAGCTCACCACCGGCAACCCGTTCGTCATCAGCGCGTCGCCCGGGCTCTTCGCCTTCGTAAAACAGATTGCCGACGTCGTTCCTTCCGCCGACGGGACGGGAATGCTCGGAATGCGCGATCAGCGCGGCGAGCCGCTGCTCAACCCCATCAGCGGCGGCTCGGACCATCAGAACATGTCGTATATGCTTGGGATTCTCAGCACGTCAAACGGATACTACGGCTATTTCGGCGCGCACCACACCGCCGAAGACAACATTGACGGATTGCGCACCTACGATCCCGGAATGCGACAAGGCATCGCCATGGCGCAAGTAACGGGAATTCAGGCGATGCGCGCGGCCGACGCGACGGTAGAACCACTGCGTGTTGAAGAGATCCCCTGGCAGATGCTGCAGGATCTCGCGCAAACGCAGCTCGCGGTTTTCCAAAGCACCAACGGCGCGACTACTCTCAATAATCTGCGCGATGGGCTGGAGAGTTATCAAGCCGCGGCACACGCCACCGACCTGGCCATGCAGCAAGCGGAGGAGCACGGCGACGTTGCCGCGATGCAGGCCATCGCCGAGCGCGAGCAAGCCTCGCGCAGCGCCTTCTTTGCCGATAGCGGACTGCTGGAGAACAGCTACTACCACACGATCGACCGCGTCTACACCAGCTTCCCCGAGATCGTCTTTGCCGGCGGAAATCAGCAAACGATTACGACCGCCACGGACCGCATGGCGCGGGCGATTGCTTCGGCAACTTCGGCGCTACACTGACAAGCCGGCGTCCACGCCGCGCGGCACGAGATATCTTTCCTCTGTGATAGAATGGCCGAAAACGGAGGCCATCAGCATTGAGCGATCTGCCCCCGCGTGAATCGCGGTTCTTTCCGGCCCTAGCAATTCTCGCGATATCCACGATCCTCGCCCTGCTGCCGGCACGATACGAACTCATGCCGCGCGGGCTGCAGTTTGTTATTGCCGCGACGGTTGCTATTCCGATGCTGATTGCCGGCTACGCGCCCAATCGGAGACTCTGGCTGCGCATCGAGCGATGCGTCGCCGCCGTCATCCTACCGTTGACGACGGCACTCCAACTCACACTTCTCGCAATGCTCCTTATTGAGATGGCGTCGAAGGATTCACACACCAGCGGCTTGACGCTGCTCACGACCTCGGTCGCAATTTGGGTAACCAACGTGCTCGTCTTTGCGCTGGCCTATTGGTTGATCGATCGCGGGGGACCGGAAGGCCGCGAAAGCGGTTGGAAAGGCTGGGCCGATTTCTCTTTCACGCGCGGCGATCCAACCGAAGGTATGCCGGTGGGCTGGCAGCCGATCTTTGCCGACTATTTCGCGCTGGCGTTCAATACGTCGTCGGCCTTCAGTCCGACCGACGTTCTGCCGCTTCGTCCGCGCGCTAAAGTGCTGATGGTCGTTCAGAGCTTCATCTCACTGATCACCGTTATCGCGGTTGGTGCTCGCGCGATCAACATCTTGGGCAGTTAGGAAACTGCCGCGTACCGCGCGCCCCTGATTCGCGCACCCGCCCTTGCGGGTAGAAGGCGAGGATGGACTCCCAAGCGGTCGCTCGCGATGCCGGATTGCGTTACGTCGAAGATCGGCGCCCCGGCATTACCCGCCGGCGCCGCGGGAAACACTTCGCCTACTTCTATCCCGACGGCTCGCCGGTTCGTGACGATGCGGAACTGAGTCGCATTAAAACACTGGCTATTCCACCCGCCTACGAGCGCGTCTGGATCTCGCCGATCGCCAACGGCCACATCCAGGCCACCGCGCGCGACGCGAAGGGGCGCAAGCAGTATCGTTATCACAAGCGCTGGCACGAAGTCCGCGATGAGGCCAAATATAACCGGCTCGTCGCCTTCGGCAAAGTGCTGCCCGCCATTCGCAAGGCGATCGCAAAGGATCTCGCCGGTCCGGAGCTGTCGCGCCGCAAAGTTCTCGCGGCCGTCGTTGCGCTGCTCGATATGACCGGCATTCGTGTCGGCAACGAAGAGTACGCAACGGCCAATGGATCGTACGGTCTCACCACGCTCCGTACGCGCCACGTCACTCTGCAAGGACCGAAGGTTCGCTTACAGTTTCGCGGAAAAACCGGCAAGCAGCATCGCATCCTGCTCGACGACAAGCGCCTCGCCCGCATCATCAAGCGCTGTCGCGATCTGCCGGGTGAAGAGTTATTCGATTACGTCGAAGACGACGGCACGGTTCGCAGCGTCGGCTCCGACGACGTCAACGACTACATCCGCGAGATCGCCGGCGACGATTTCTCGGCCAAGGACTTTCGTACGTGGATCGGTACGGTCGAATGTATCGCGGCGCTGGTCGACCCTGCCGCTCACGTTGCCGAGGCGAAGAAGAACCTCAACGAGGCGCTAGCACGGGTTGCGGAGCGGCTCGGTAACACCCCGGCCATTTGCCGCAAAGCCTACGTGCATCCGGCGGTGATCGAAACCTACACGAGCGAACTACGGCTGCCGGCGCGAAACGGCGCCTCCAAGCGACATACTCGCGGACTCGATGCGTGCGAGCGCTTCGCCTTGAAGTTCGTTCAACGCTGGGAGCGAGTCGCTACTCATCATCGACCGGGTCGTCGGAAGGCGGTTCGCGGAGAAATCGCTCCATCGGGTAGCGCGCGTGAATCGGTTTAAAGGCACGTGGCGGCTGCGTGAAGTCGAAGCTATCGGAGATACTCTGGGCGCGCGTATCGGTGTAGCCGTCTTCGGTCGACCCTAGCGCAGGCAGGTGGAAAGCCTGCTCGATGAACTTGAGGATGCTGCCGTGTTCGTAGCGCGTGTGCGATACGTAGCCTTTTTTGGCATAGGCCGAGATGATGAGGCACGGCACGCGGATGCCGAGGCCGCGAAAGTCGAGTTGCGGCGGCACCGCGTTGTCGTAAAAACCGCCCCAATCGTCCCACAACACCACGATCGCCGTGGAGTCCCAGTATTGGCTCTTTCCAATGGCATTGACGATCGAGGCGACCCACGACGGACCAGCGTCGCTGTGCGAGCCGGGATGATCCGAATCTTCTTTCGTAGGCGTCACCCAACTGACCGAAGCCAGCGTTCCGTTTTGCGCGTCGGTGAGGACCAGGTTTTGGGGCGCGATCAAATCGTCGTGCCAATCCGGCCCGCGGCGAACGTACTCGATCGCTTCGAAGGGCGACCATATTCCGGCGTGGCGAACTCGGGTGACGTAATATTTCCAGCTCACGCCGGCGGCATCGAGCGTTGACGCCATCGTCGCAAACTGCGTGAAGCACGGGTAGGGCCCGGCGTGGTAACCGATGTGGCGGCGCGCGTTGACCGTCGTCGTGCGGCTCTGCGGAGGCGAATCGCAGCTATTGTAGGGGCCCGAAGCAAAGTCGGCCACCGCGAGCTTCGGCTTTAGGTTGTCGGTGCCGGCGATCAGCGTCATATGTCCCGTCCAGCTCGGCCCGAACTCGGTGGGGAACATGTGGTCGGCGAGGACGTACCGCCGTGCCATCGTCCAATACGGCGCGACCTCCGAACGATCGACAAATGCGTAGGCTGGATCGTTGTGGTACAATCCCCATTTCGAGAAGCCGTCCATCGCGCCGTGGTTCCAGTCGATGATGCCCGCTTGGTAGAGGTGCGAGAGGTTAGGCCCGTGCTCGAAGGTGATCTGGTGCAATGCGATCTTAACCCGTTTACCGGCGCTCACGCCGTAACCGTAGGTCGGCGCGTCGGCCCCGGGATAACCGGCGAAGAAGTTGTCGAAGCTGCGATTCTCTTGAATGATGATGACGACGTGTTTGATGTATTTCGCGACGTCGCTTTGGTCGGTCGTGCGCGAGAGCGGCGGCAGCCCGCGCTGGGTGAAATCGCGCGACGTGCTCGACGAACCGCAGCCAAAAGCCACGGCGAGTACGAAGACCGCCATGGCTCGAGGTAGATTGCGAACGCGTAAACGCACGGGGAGGGCCTCGCTTCTGCGGGACTTAGCGCTCACTCAGCTGTCCAGCATGTAGCCGGACGATTATTGAAACTTCGTTTGACTGCGCGGCGCCCCTGCCCTTTCGGGCACCCGGATCTATTATCTTAATCCTTCGTTTGGAAGCGGAGCGACTTGCGGAACTCGCGCATCGACTCCGTTAAGCTCGCCGCATTCTGCGGATCGCCGTTTTCTTCCAAGCGCGGAAACGCCTTATTCTCTTCCTCGTCGATGTGATGGAGCACCGCGTCGCGAAACTTTACCGCCTTCCGCGCGAACTCGTCGTCGTTGCCTTCTTTGAGCAGGCCGTCGAGCTCGAAGAACAAGACGTCGGCCTCCGCCGTTTCGTGATACAAGTGCTGGGATTCCAGCTTGCTTCCCGCGACTTTATTGATGGCCGGATAGACCAGATTCTCCTCTGTGGCGTTGTGGATGGTGAGCACGCCTTTAAGCAGTTCGAGCACGTCCGCGCGCTTGGAGTTGGTAGCGCTCGTCAGTTGATCGAGCAATTCTTTGATGACTTCGTGATCGTTCTCCAGGATTTCGACGGCGTCGTTTCCGCGCGCCGGCAATAAGCTCGTGTCAATTTGCATGGAATCGAAATACCCGCGCGCGACCGGGCTGAAACGGCGGTCAAGCGGGCGCGCGTCTATTTCAAAGTTACGTCGATGGTGAGGTCGACGGCGGTGCCGATGGTCGGGTCGAGTCGCGTGACCGCCATGCCGAACTGGCGTCGATCGATCTGTCCGGTGGCGCGATATTCGGGATGCGCCGGGGTACCGAGCACGCTTGCGTTGAGGCGAACTGGTCGCGTGACGCCGTGAATTGTTAGATCGCCGTCCATTTCGAATGCATCGCTTCCCTTCGAAACGACGCTGGTGCTGGCAAACGTCCAGCGCGGATATTTTTGTGCGTCGAAGAAGTCGGGCGATGCCAGCGAACGGTCGCGATCGGATTCGCCGGTCGAAACCCTCGCCGGATCGAAGCTCGCCGTCGCGCCCGTCGGCACGAGCGATCCCGGCGCAAGCGTTACCGAGCCGTCGACGATCGGAATCGTTCCCGTGACGTGCTCCACCCAGATGTGGCTGACCGAGAACTGCGCGCGCGACTGCGCCAGGTCGATCGCCCGCGGCTGCGGCGCCGCACCCAGCAACGTAAAGACCAGCGTTAGCGCCACGAGTCGTTTCATGCAATCAAAATGCAATCGTGAGTTGGAGGTTCATAGTGTTCTGCGTTTGCGGAGTGTGGAAGATCACGTCTTCGACGGTTATGCGCGAGTTCTCCGTCGGCCCGTAGCCGAGCAGGACCACGCCGTCGCGCGAAAAGCCGTTGGTCGGATCGTTGGTTCCTTCGTAGCGCGCTTCGGCAAAGAGTTTGCGGTTGAAGGCATAGCGCAGTTGCTCGAAACCGCCGCTGGAATGACATCCGGTGAGGCCCGGCATCGCGCAGTTCGAATCCCAACCGTTGATCAGGACGAACTCGCTGGAGAACCGCTGCCACTGGCCGTAGTTAAAGCCGAGACCGAGCCGCTCGAAGCGGTCGTTGGGACCGCCGGCTACCGGTCGTAATCCGTCATAGCGAAAAGCGGTGAGCGTAAACGGCCCCATCGCGTTCTGCAAATAAAGCTGCGTGTCGACCCCGGTCGCCGCTAAGCCGCTCTGTCGCGTGTAGCCGGGCCCGGCGTAGGCCTGAAAATTCAGCCCGCGCAACGGGTCGCCGATGCTAACACGCGCGCCCATTACCGGTTCGGAAAAAATAAACGGATTTGCTCCGACACTTTGCTCGTAGGGCGTATAGTCCTGATACGTGTCGCGAAACGTTTCCGGATCGACCGGCAGCGGCAGCGTGAACTGCCCGCCTTGCACGAGGACGGGGATCCTTGCATTCCACGGATTGACGCGTTCCGATATCCACGCGTCGCGCAACAGACCCGGCTCGCCGCCGTCCAAGAAGTATTGCTCGACGAAAAAGTTCGCGCGCGATCCGATCGTCGCCCCGGCGAAGCCTTCGATCTCATCGACGATGAGTTTGGGCAGGCCCTGACCGTCGGGACCTTCCCCCTGGTACTGGCTCGAGTCCACGACGTTGACCTTGACCGACAGCGGGATCGCCGGCCCCGACGAGATTCCGGGAAACCGCTCGCCGTTGGCCAGAAAGGCGGCCCCGAACTCATTGAGATGGGGGATGACGCTGTGGCACTTCTCGCACGTGACGCCGTACTGATGGGCATAAAGGGGTATGGCCCGCCCTCCGGCCGGAGGTAGAGCCAGAGCCAGAAGGAAAAGCAGGCCACCCACCCATTTAACCACACCTAAGGGAGTTATTAGGCTAGCCTAAATACCCTCTCGCGTCGAATTGAGGAACTATGCGATTGACCTTCATGCTCGCCGATTCGGCGCAAGTCCAAGGCGGTAAGATTTACCTGCTCGGAGGCGGTTGGAACGTAACCGGGCCGCAGGCCCTTCCGAGCGCGCTCACGGGAATCGTCCGTGTCGAGTGGAGCGAAGCCAATCAAGACCATCGGCTGCGTTTCGATCTGGTCAACGACGACGGCGCGCCCTTCATGGCGCCGACGCAGGCGGGACCGCAGCCCTTTCACGTGGAGATGAGCTTTCAGGTCGGCCGTCCGCCCGGCATCGCGCCGGGCTCCGAACTCAACGTGCCGTTCGCCATCAACATCGGCCCGCTGCCGCTGGAGCCGGGCCGCCGTTACGAGTGGCGGCCGAAGATCGACGGCGTCGAGTTTACCGAGGATCGCCTCGCGTTTTCCATGCGACAGGCGCCCGCGGAATCGTAAACCCTACTCTTCCAATTCCATGTGACCGGTTGTGTCGAGTACTTGCAACTCGACCGACTCGAGATCGAAGACGCGCTGCAGCCGGCGTAAAACGGTGTTGTCGATCTCTCCTTGGTCGCGCAGCGCGATCAGCTTGGCTCGCTCTGCCACGATTATCTCTTGCTGAGCTCGACGGAAGGCCGCGGTTTTTCGCGCCGCGTTGGGCGCTTCGTCGCCGGCGAACTCGGCTAGCCTCGCCTGCAGTCGCAAGCGGTGCAGCTCCAGTACGTCGAGCGGATATTTCCCCTCGCGCCCCAGCTCTTCGATCCTTTGCAAAGCGGCGCCGGCAGTGGCCTTCAACGCCAGCCGCTCCTCGCGCAGGGCCGCACCGTCGTCCTTGATCCCGAGCCAGGCGATCAGTGCCGGCAGCGTTCCGCCTTGTCCGACCAGCGTTACCAAGAGTACGACGAACGTCAAGAAGATCAGCAAGTTGCGAAATGGGAAGGGCCCGGCGACCGTTTCGAGTGGAATAGCCAGAGCCGCGGCGAGGGAAACGCCGCCGCGCATCCCGGTCCACCCTAGAACGGCAACGTGCGACCAATCGGCCTTGCCCGCGACATGCTCGGGCTCGTTGGTCACCGGCAGCAAACCTTGCGCGAACGTCCAGATCAGACGCACCACAACGCACGTTAGCGCAACCGCGCTGCCCCACCAAAGCAGTTGAAGCGGAGAGTATTGGCGCAACCCGTCGGCGATGCTGTGAAAACGGATGCCGACTTCGGTAAAGATGAAGGCGTTGAGCAAAAAGACGACGATCACCCAGAAGCCGGTCAGCATCTCCCGCGCCCGCGGCTGCAACACCCGCGGCGACCAACGGCTGACGATCACTCCGGCGGTTACCGTCGCCAGCACGCCCGACGCGCCGACGTAGTACGCCGGAAGGTAGGCGATAAAAGGAACGACGACCGAAATCGTCGCTTGCAGCGTTTCGTCTTTAATGCCGCGCCAAGCCAGTAGGGCGATGACGGCCGAGGCGAGGCCGATGAGGACCGACTCGATGATGGTCAGCACCAACTCGCCGGCCGCGTGCAGCAACGAAAACGACGCACCGACGACGGCGGCGATGCCGATCGCGTAGAGGATTAGCGAGGTCGCGTCGTTGACCAGGCTCTCGCCTTCGATCGTTCCGATGAGATGCCGCGGCACGTTGAGCTGATCGGCGATCGCCGCGAACGCGACTTCATCGGTCGACGACACGATGGCCCCGAGCACGAAAGCCACGCCCCAGCCCATCCCCGGAATGACGCCGTGCGCGACGGCGGCGACGGTGAGCGTCGTCACGATGACCAGCCCGAAGGCCATTTGGAAGATCCAGAACGCGCCGGCGCGGAACTCGCTGGTCGGAGCGGTCACGCTCTCCCAATAGAGCAACGGCGGCAGAAAGACCAGCAGCACCAGGTCCGGCGGCAACGGAAACGTCGGTACGCCGGGCAGATAGCCGATGGCCATGCCGCCGAGAACCAGAACGATGGGATAGGCAACGTTTATTCGATTCGCGATCGTCACCAGGATGACGATCGCGACGAATACTACGATGAGGGCAGCTACGGTGCGAAGCCCTCGCTTTGCCACCGCTTGAAGCGATCGCACATCTCGGTCGTCCAGCGCGGTTCGCCCGAGTTCCGTGGCGGCATGCTCCCGTAACTCACCGTTTCATAGATCGCGGCCGCATGTTTTTCGACGTCGGCACGGTCGGAAAGGTCGATGCCCGCCGGCTTCATGTGGTCCACGTCCAAATCGGTGAACATCGGACGGATGTCTTTTGCAAAGCTAAGCTTGTCCTGATCTGCCACGAGTCTTACCTCCGAGTGTTGTGCTGGTTGGGTCGCGTTACTTCGGGAGATGCCGCCGGGTTTCTGGAAATTCCAAAAGCTAGCAGGCCTGCTCCACTCTCTTCATAATTAGAAATCCTGAGCGATGTTCTATGAACCAAAGCAACCGGCTGCTAGGTCGGATAGGCGGGAATTCAAGGAGTTTTCCTTGGATTACGGCCTACGGTGCAATAGAATCGGGGCGCGTAGTTCGATACTACCTCGCTCCACTATTTAATGGAGGGACCTCGTGGCTTTCTTTTTCGCCTTCTTTTTTAGCTTGATAGGCCCGCCCCCAATCGACACCCCGGGCGGACCGATTGTTATGAACGTCCCGGCGATCCACGTCTCGGGGGTAGAAACTTACTACAAACCGGGTACGTTCTCGTAGGGACCGGGCCGCATTGGTGTAAATCCATAGGCCCTCCCAGCAAGAACTAGCTGCTGCGCTGCCCGTCGAGGTTAGGAAGCAAAGTTTGGGACCGCGCGAGTTATTCAGTAGGGGCGAACTCTTGGCGTGCCTTCGGGCCGCTGAGAACGAGCCGGCTTTCCGAGACCGAGTACTATCGGTCTATGCCTTGATGCGCCTCACGCGATATGCCGAGGCGCTATCGGCCGTTTCTCGTCTGGAGCCGACGACGGCCGACGAAAAGGTGCTCTGCCGCGCGTTGAAGTCGGAGTGTCACGCGCTCGCAGGAGCGATCGAGCCGGCACGCGAGGCGCTTTTCGGGCTTGGTGATCCCGTCACCGATCCCGAAACCGCTTTCGAAGTTGCCTATGCACGCATGCTGGTGGGCTGGCTGGAGAGCTCGCCCGAGGCAATGGAGCGGGCGTTGGCGGAGTGCGACGTTCGCTTGTCTCCCCACCTTACGGCCCGCCGTTTCTACGGGATGTCGTGGGCGGCCGGCCTGCGTGGCGATTACCGCGAGCAGCTGCGTCTGTTGGAGCAAACGGTCAATCAGGTCAATCAGATGCCGGTTGCCTACGACGTAACGCTGCTGGCATCAGCGACGCGCGCGCTCGTGCACCTGGTGCGCGAGATCGCCGCTCCCGAAGCCTTCGAGTGTGCGCTGCAAACCGCCGAGTCGATTGCCTGGACGCCCGACCTCGGACGCGAGCGTTTCCTGACGATGCGCGGCCTGGCATGGGCCTGCGCATTGCGCGGTTCGCATCAGCGGGCACTGCACTATGCCTATATCGCCCACGACATCGCGCCCTCGCCGATGTGGGTTACGGCGTGCTATGCCGATCAGGCCTACCTAGCGCGAATGGCCGGCGAGAGCGCCAGCGCCGCCGCTTTGTTGGATCACGCCGTCGCCTGCGCGCTCAAGACGCACTGGGAGTCGCCCGGCGAAGAGCGCGTTGCGATGCTCAACTTGATGGAGCTCGTTGCCGACCGCGGTGCCGCACAGGCCCAACAGCTGCTGAAAGTTTACGACGCGATTCCGGTGACGCTCTCGCCGTGGCTCGCGTTTGCGCGCGACCGGCGTTTCACCGCAATGGAGGAGTACGCCCGCGGCGCCGTGCTTGCCGCCGCCGGTGACAAGATCGCCGCCGCGGCTCTGCTGGAGGACGCTTACCGGACGTTCATGCCGATCGGGTATGCTTGGCGCGCCGCCGCTTCGGCCTTGCGTCTCCACGCAATTACGCGCGACCACGTGTGGCTGCAGCGTGCCGGCGAAGCGGTCGAAGAGTTTGGGGAAAGCTCCGTCGCGCGAGAGATTAATCGCAAGGCGGTCGGATTTGATTCGCGGCTCTCGCGGCTCACGCCGGCGCAGCGCCGCGTCTTCGAGCTCATCTGCGAGGGTTTGCCCGACAAGCAGATCGCCGTCGAACTGCAGATCTCGCCCGAAACGGTAAAGAACCACGCCGCTCGAGTCCGCCTAGCCTTCGGCGTACATTCGCGTTCCGCACTAATCGCCGCCCTCCGCAAAGCCGGCTAACGCTGTCATCCTGAGCCGGGCCCGAAGCGCTGTCATCCTGAGCCGGGCCCGAAGCGCTGTCATCCTGAGCGGAGCCGCGAAGCGGCGGAGTCGAAGGACGAAGGACGCGCGCGGGTAAGCGCTGAGCGAGCGCAGCGAGTCGAAGCGCGCCGAAGAGAAGAAGCTACTGAGCCCCGATCAGCGCGTCGCACTTAGCCGCAAAGATAAAATCGCTCTCGGTTAGACCGCCGATTTTATGCGTCCATATATCGACGCCCAAACGCCCCCACGCGACGATGCAAATCGGGATGGTGCTGCTGCTCTTCAGCCATCTCGCCGATGCGCTGCGCCGCCCGCATCGCTTGGGCAAAGTCGCCGAAGCGATAGGTGCAGGTGAGATACTTCACGGCGCCTTTCTTCGGATCGTTTCGCTCAACGACGCGCCAGCCCGGCGAGAGCTGCGCCAAGAGCGGCGCGATCTCGTCGTCGCGCAGCGGCGGTACGCCGCCGCGGCAGGGAATACAGGCTTTAGCTGCCAGCCCGCTCACGGTGCGGCGGGCGACTGGCGCGCGACGGTAAACGCGTAATCTTTGAAGGCCGCGTTCGCCGAAAGCGGCAGGTGCGGCCTATCGATGTCGGCCGTGAGCGTCGCGGGGAGAAGGAAGCCGTCGAAGTCGCTGACGCTGACGTCCATCGTGACGTGCGTGCCGTCCTTATAGGTCATGGCGACGTGGCGGGTCCGCCCGCGCGACCCGACGGTGACGCGCGCGTCTTCCAGCGATGGATTGTCGATCGGACGAAGGTCGAAAGACGTTTCGCCGTCGAGCTGACCCGTTTCTTGGAAGGTAAAATGCCTCGGCCAGAGCGTCGGGTCGAGCATCGAGAGATCGATGTCGTTTTGCTGCTTGGGAACGAACCACGGGACGGACGTAAAGTGAACGGCGTAACTCACTCCAGGCTCGTACGAGCCGGTGCCTTGCATTTTGAAGTGCAGCCACGGGAAGTGCCGCATCGCCATCGCGACGTCCATGTGGAAGGTATACGGCGGTGCGCTGGCCACTGCCTCGCTCGCCCCGAGCGGAGCAGAGATGACGAGAATTCCAGCCACGGCGCCCCCTGCTACGGCGCATCGACTCAGCCGCATCGTTAGCTATGTACCCGCATGCGGGAGTTTGCAGACGCGCTGCCAAGAGCGACGCATGCGCGGACTCCCGCCGAACGTTGTCATCCTTTCCTTCGAAGGTCCCGACCCGTACTCGATGGTCGGCGGTCTCGGCACGCGAGTTACCGAGATGAGCCTGGCATTGAGTGAGCGGGGGCATCAATACTTCGCTGCTTTTTATCGGCGACCCGGCAAGGTTACCGGTCGAGCACCCAGCTCTCCATTTGCATCACCTGCGCTGGGGGCAATGGATCTCGGCCTACCATCCGGGCGGCGTTTACGATGGGGAATGGGAGAAAGCCAACGACTTTACTTCGAGCGTTCCGCCCTTCGTCGTCGAGAGCATCGTGGTGCCCGCTGCCGAGCGCGGCGAAGCCGTGCTCGTTATCGCGGAAGACTGGCAAACGGCTCGCGCCGCAATCGGGCTCGATCGGCTGCTTCGCCAATCAGGCCTGCGCGATCGGGTTACCCTCCTTTGGAACGCCAATAACACCTACGGTTTTTACAGCATCGACTGGAACGCGCTGCAGCGCGCCGCCACGATTGCCACCGTCAGCCGCTACATGCGTTTCGAGCTCGAGCGCTGCGGGGTCGAGCCGCTGGTGATTCCCAACGGCATTCCCGAGCGGCTCCTCGACGGCGCGTCGAGCTCGCTGATCAAGCTGGCCGAAACGGCCCTCACGCGGCGGCCGCTGTTAATCAAGATCGGGCGCTTCGACGAAGACAAGCGATGGATGCAGGCGATAGAAGCCTTTGCTCTGCTGCGCACGAGACAACCGGAAGCGATGCTGATCGTCCGCGGCGGCCGCGAGCCCTACGGCGACCAAATCTTTGCGCGCGCTCGCGAACTGGGCGTTGTGGTCGAGGACCTTACAGTTGCATCGCGCGCGCCGGAGGCAACGATTGCGGCGCTCGGCGCAGCGCGCGGCCCGATCGTCAACGTGCGCAGCTTCGTTCCCGAAGAGGCGCTGCTGGCGCTCTACAACGTCGCCGACGCCGTCTTGGCCAACAGCGGCCGCGAGCCGTTCGGTTTAGTCGGCCTCGAGGTCATGGCCGCCGGCGG
>CAVSQP010000013.1:0-21718 GCA_963730125.1 Vulcanimicrobiota bacterium
AAGGCTTACGAGGAATGCACGGGCGACCGGCGAAAGTGAAGAGCCGCTCATCGAGTGTTTTCTTCAGACGCCGACCGATCCGTCGCTGGCGCCGCCCGGCAAGCACATCCTCTCGATCTTCGCGCAATACTTTCCATACGATCGGTCCGGCGGGTGGTCCGACGCGCGCCGCAATGCCGCCGCCGATAAAATCATGACGATTCTCGCGCGGTATGCACCGAATCTTCCCGGCGCGATCGAGCATCGGCAAGTGCTTGCGCCTCCCGATCTCGAGGCGCGGTTCGGGTTGACCGGCGGCCACATCTTTCACGGCGAACTGCTGCCGGGGCAAATCTACGAAGACCGTTTTGCGACGCGGACTCCCTTGCCGAGGCTTTACCTTTGCGGTTCGGGCGCGCATCCGGGCGGTTGCGTCAGCGGTTTCCCCGGAAAACGCGCGGCCGCGGCGATCATACGAGATTTCGCGCGCTAGCGCGCACGCTCATACGTAATCCTTGAAGTCGGCCGGCGGGGTAAGCCTCAGAGCTTCAACCTGGCACGACTTGGTCGGCTAAGCCACCAAAGACGTTAGAAAACGGCGAGACCGCTTGCACTCTCAGCGACCTCTAGGCCAGTCGCTTTTACAATCAGCCCATGAACAGAAGCTTTCTCGCGCTGGCGCTCGCGCTTAGCGTGATTCCGACCTCGGCCCTGGCTCAGCAGACCAACACACCGCAGCAGCCGACGGCCGAGCAGCGCCAGCAAATGCGCCAGACCATGCAGCAGTTCATGGCGCAAGAGATGCAGCTCCGGCAGCAGATGCGCGGCCAGATCCTGTCGACGTTCACGCCGGATCAACGCCGGGCCGTGGCCGCAACGATCGGCGATCTCGCGGTCGAGCCAAGTCCCGACCCCGTGGCCGCTGCGAAGCGCCTCGATGCCATCCTCTCTCCCGGCGAACAGCAACGCATCGTGGCGGCCCATTCCTCGTTCCAAGCCCAGAGCCGCCAGCTCCACGAGCAGATGCGCTCGCAAATGAAAAGCATGATGCCGGAGGGTGGACCCGGCATGATGGGACACGGTCCAATGAGCGGCGCCTCGCCGACGCACCGTCAGCTCGACGCGGGAACCGTCGTGCTGATGGCGCTGGCGCCGCACCCGATGATGGACATGATGGCCCACGGAATGGGCGGCCCAATGTCACCGGGAGCGCCCGCGCCTCCGGCTCCGTAACCTAGCGAACCGGCATGTGCGGCGGGCGAACCGCTTCGGCGAACGCCCGCACCAACCGCTCGAGACCATCGCGATCCTCGCGCGAAAAGCGCGCGACTCGCGGACTATCGCAATCAAATACGCCGACCATCGTGCCGCTCACAACGAGCGGCACGACTATTTCCGAACGAGACGCCGCGTCGCACACGATGTGATCGGCAAACGCCGTCGACGTCGTCCACGACCTGCGTCTCGCGGCGCACGGCCGCAACCCCGCAGACGCCGCGGCCCGCGGGCAGTCGCGCGCAGGCGGGCCGGCCGGCAAACGGGCCCAACAGTAGATCGCCCGACGGCGTCAGCAGATAGAAGCCGGCCCAGTTCACGTCGGGCAGCTCGTGGTAGATGAAGGCCGCGAAGTTGGCGGCGCCGGCGACGAAGTCGTCCTCACTGGATAGCAGCTCGCGCGCCTGGCGCTCGAGCAGCTCGTAGTTGGAGCGCACGGTGACGGTCAGTACGGATTGGGGCTATAAATCGGCTTGCGCGAGCCGTCGACGGTAACTGAGTACCACGGCTGCGTCGCGCGTTTATGCAGCAGGTCGAAACGCGAACCTTCGGCGCCGATGTGCGAGATCTGCACCGTATACTTGAACGTTTGTCCGGCGGTGAGTTGGGGCATCGTGTCGGCGCGTATCAAATAGGCGCCGTGCGATCCCGGCACGTTGAGCACGGTGGCCATCCCGTCCGGATCCACCACGACCGCGCTCCCTTCGTCAATGCCCAGCCCGTAGACTACGTGCACCCCGGGAAGGACGTTGTCGTGCAGGATGCGCGCCAGAAAGACGATCGTGCGGCCGATACGGTCGCGCGTGACTAAGTGGGTGTCGGTGATGGTATCGGCGAGTGCCGGCCACGCGAAGAAGTCCGGTCGTAAAGCTGATACGCGGCTCGAGCGGATTGTTCACGGCGTCTTTGGTGTGCGTTTCGACGTTCAGACGGTCGCCGGCGACGGAGTCGTAGACGACCGCGCCTTGAATGGCCAGGCCGGCGCTGCCGCCGCCGACGACGCCGCCGCGCGCGTAGACGCGTTTCACCGCGTCGATGAGCGCCGAACCCTTCCAAATCACGTAGTTGGCCTGATCGCCGCCGGCAAAGTAAACGGCGTCGGCTTTGTCCACCACGCGGCGCGACCGAGTCGATCTGTGCTTTGGTCGAGCACGGCGGAATCAGCGCCGTCTGCACCGAGGCGAAATTGCCGGCTTTGAACGAGCGCGCGTCATCTACGTCGGCATCCGAGGCGCGCAGGATGACGACGTTGCCCCCGCGCCGGCTCCCGTCGTCGCCGAGAAGCCGCCGGTGCAGCCAGCGCAGGGTCGACTCCGGCGCGTCGGTCATTCCGCCGCCGTCGAGCACGAGGCCGGGGCCGTGGAGATGGGCGACGGCCGTATACGTGCCGTGTCGTGGAAAAATCGTGAACTGGCAAGCGGCCTCGACTCGGGAGGTCGCCGCCCCGACGATTCCTAAGGTCACGAGCAAACAAAGGGGGCCAAAAATGCACCGCATACTCACCCTCATTCTCTTGCTAGCGGTCGTTTCATCGTGCGGAGGCGTCGGCAACCCGCCGGCCTTACGCGGCACTGCGGCGACCAGCCTCGGTCGCGTCTCGCCCACCGTTCCCGTCGTCGGCGGCTGCCAGATCTTCCCGACCGACAACTGGTGGAACACGGACATCTCCAGCTATCCGCTCGATCCGCTTTCGTCGGAATATATCAACGCGCTGCCCGGTAATCTGCATCCCGATTTCGGGCAGAATCCGGATTACGGCATTCCCTTCAACATCGTGCCGAGCGATCAGAAGAAGGTTCCCGTGAAGTTCCGCTACGGGTCGCAGAGCGATCCCGGCCCGTACCCGATTCCGCCCGACGCGCAGATCGAAGGCGGTAAGAAATCCAAAGGCGACCGTCACGTTCTCGTGCTGCAGCAAGTCAAGTGCCGGCTCTACGAAATGTGGGACGCGTATCCGATCAACGGCGGTAAGAAGTGGCGAGCCGGATCGGGCGCAATCTTTCATTTAAACAGCAACAAGCTGCGGCCCGACGGATGGACCTCGGCCGACGCCGCCGGACTGCCGATTCTGCCCGCGCTGATAAAGTGCGACGAAGTGCAAGCCGGCGAGATCGACCACGCGCTGCGCGTAACCTTCAACGAAACGCAGCAAGGCTACATTCATCCGGCGACGCACTACGCCAGCGACAGCCGCAAGAAGACGCTGCCGCCGATGGGATTGCGCTTGCGCATGAAGGCCTCGTACGATACGTCCGGCCTTTACGGACAGTCGGCCATTATCGCCGCGGCGATGAAGAAGTACGGCATGTTCGTTGCCGACAACGGCTCGAACTGGTACTTCCAAGGCGAAGGCGGCCAAGACTCGACGTGTTGGGACGACAACGATCTCAACCAGCTCAAGAACGTTCCGGGAAGCGCGTTCGAGGTCGTAGAGACCGGAAAGATTCGAAGAAAATCCGGGCCGTAGGCCGGCGGCTGGATCGGTTCACGGTACGTAGTTGGGCCCGTCGACGGCGCTATTCGGCTCCGATAGGCCGTTCGCGCTGCCGAGCGTCGCAGTGACGTTTCCCGTGTTGTAGTCAAAAACATACACGGCTGCCCGATCGGCTACGAAGGCGGTCTTGTTGTTCTTGCTCAGCGTTACGTGGAGCGGATCGCTGAAGTAGGGGGAACTGAGCCTACGAGTTATGCTGTTATAGGGAGGAGCAATAACATATACCACGCGTGCTTGCTCATCGCAAACCACAAGATCGTTGTTCTTGTCCAGCACCATGCCGCCCGAAGATTTCAGCGGTACGCCAAGTACGGTGCTGCTACAACCGTTGAGGCCGCCTTTGTATTCGGCGATGAACGCTCCGTTGGCGTTGAGGTTCTCGTAGTCAACGAACACGTTGCCGCTCTTGTCGATGGCCACGCCTTCCGTCTCGCTGGCGCCTTGCAGACAGCTGTTGATGACCGAGTTGCTGCCTTGTGGGTATTCGTTGACGTATCCGCCGGCGTTGGCTGCGTAAACGTTGCCCTTCGAATCCGTCGAGACCGAGATGGCTACATTGTCGGTATAGGTGAATTTTACTGAAGTCTTTTTGGGCGCGTATTCGGTAATATTCCCGGCCGCGAAGTTCGATACATAGAAGTTGCCCTTTTTATCCAGCCAATTGCCGAATGGGTCATCGACGCCTGCGGTGATCGTCCCGGCAGGGGCATAGCTACCGTTCTTTAGCAACTGGACCGCGCCGGTGCCGAAGTCCGAAACGAAGAGATCCTTGAACCCCTTGTAGCCGTTTTTCAACGGTCTGACTTGGGGCACAGGCGGGAATTGGAGTGAAATGAACGGATTGGTTGCGGCACGACTGCCCCGCGCCTTGCGTTCCGCCGGCGCATCCGGCGAGAAGCGCGATGCCCAAACTTACTGCACAAACGGCCACTGCACGTGATTGCACGAGTTTTAGCTCCCTTCGGTAACCGCGGGAACCTCAAAAGGGGTTGCCGTGTAACTGCGGTTCGCAAACACAGGTGACTTTCCCCGCACCGCTGCTGTGACGTTACATCGCAAGGGCGCCGGAAAACTCCGGCGCCCTTGTTCCCCACCTCGAGCGAGAGTCAGATTAGTATGAGTGAACGCAGGATTGTGAAGCGTTGCTGTACATTGGCTGCGAGCTATACGATTTTTTGCGGAACGGATCGTTCTGAACGTTTTGCCAGGCGCAGATGTCGCCGATCTCGCCGTACTGGCCGTTGTACCAACCGGTCGGCGGATTGGGATCGGTGACCGACTCGGCATATTCGTGGCCCTCGACGATCGTCACGCCTTCGTCAATGCCGCTCTCGTCGGAGGGCGGCGTAATCCAGTTGGAGCCGCAGTCGTTGGCGTCGGGCATGTACGGAAGATTGGTGTACGAGACGAGTTTACCGTTGTAGCTGGCGGCGCTGTGATAGGCGCAGAAAGACGAGCCGAAACCGTTCGAGTTTCGTCCGTGCGGCGTCGCGACGACGTACGAGCCGTTGGGATCGTAACCGAAATGGGCCACGCCGGCGAGCGCCTCAGCCGCGACTTGCGCGTCGGTCGGGTGCGTCGGAACGGCGTTGCCGTCGTCTTCCCACGCGCCGCCGAACTGCTTCTTGGGATTGGTGATGTAGATCGTGCTGCCGTTGGATACTTCGTAGTACTGGGTGTAGATATTGTTGAGAGCGCTGCCGCCGGCGACCTTGCCGTATTTCACGAGAAGTGGCTTGACCTTGTCCGGATCGCCGTAGGTCTTGTAGCCCCAGAAGATCACGTACATCTTTGGGCTGACGAGCACCGGACCGTTGGCATAGTTCAGGAGAATCGCCGGCGGTTTGGTGCGGCTGGCGTTTCTCGCGGTAGCCATATAGTGCGGTGCGTGATAGAGCACGCCGCCTTCGTTAATCCAGCCGGGCGCGGAGAGACCAACGACGTGCGATTGGCTCGGAGCGGTCTGGCCGCCTAACGGCGCAACGCCGTTGGCCGAGCATCCGGCCAGGACGATTAACGACGCGCAGGCGACGATGACGGTAATCTTATTCATGAGCCGGACGTTTTGTTAGGGCGCAATCGTTCCCGCGGATTGGGGAAGCGGCGTCAGGTTCTGGTCACCCTTCGACAGGCTCAGGGTGACACGGGATAGGCTCAGGGTGACACGTGAGAGGCTCTCGTCACCCTTCGACAGGCTCAGGGTGACACGTGAGGGGGAGATCTTAAGCGTGTAGTTCGCGGGCGATTTGTTCGTGGCGGCGATTGCCCGTCAGACGAGCGGAGAGCTCGAGCGCGCGGCGCTGATCGGCGATGAAGCCGCCGCGCGAGAGCAGGTGCACGGCGGATTCGGCATCGGCGCGCACGTCTGCGCCGAGGCGTTCGCCGGCGGATGCCCGGCTCAAGAAAGCGTATCCGAGATAATGCGTTGACGTCTTGCGCCGCTGGAATGCGACGATGGCGCGAGAAGCGGAATCGAACGTCGCCGCAGCGTCGTTGCGCGCCCAGTGTACGCGGCCTTCGACGATGTCGGCGATCGTGCCGAGCAGCGAATCGGGCGGCACGAGGCTTCGGGCTTGCTCCGATATGGGCCAGCGTTTCATCGATTCGCCCAAAACAGACTTGCACGCGCGACGTAATGTAGTGCGTCCGGCAGAGCGGATCTCCCGACAGCACGGCGCGTCCGAGATCGAGCGCGTAGCGTACATCGCTCAGCGCCGCGTCCGTATCGCCGGCGAACTCGTGCAAAACGCCCGATGCCAGTCTCGCCAGTACTTCCTCGCAAAGCAGGCCATTGGATCGCGTCAGCATCAGCGCCTCGTCGGCGTCGCGACGCGCCTCGGGCAGCGAATCGGGCAGCGCCGCTCGCGCAAAGGCGCGGTTGAGGTAGGCCAGCGTCAGCTCGACGAGCGGCACATCACCGTTGGAGCGGCGCAACAGTTTCTCCGCGTAGGTCAGGACCTCGACGGCGCGTTGCGGCGAGCCTCCCTCTTGGTGCAGCATGCCAAGGAATACGGCATCGCCGGCGACGGAGCGCAGTTCGTCAATGCTGACGGCGGCCGGTGACTTACGCAAATGCGGCCCAAGCGCGGCCTCGCAATGGGCCAGCGCCTCTTCGTAGAGTCCGTAACAATAGGAAACGTAGCCTTGCGTCATACGCAGGCGGCGTCGCGCGTAGCCGCGATCGACTTCGCTTAAACGCGCCGATTCTACGGCGATGCGCTCGACGACGTTGCGGGCGCCGGCAAAATCGCCGGTTTGGCAGGCGGCCATGGCTTGAAGTGCGGCCAGCTCGATACGCTCGCGAGCGGTGAATGAAACGTTCTCTGCGCGGCGGATTGCCTCGGCGGCACGCTGCGCGTGTCCGTAGCGCAATAGCGTGGCGATCAAGTCCAGCGCCGAGAGACGCTCCGGCATTCGAGCCGAGAGATCGCTCTCGGTTGCCGCGATCATCTCGATCATTCGCCGCCGAATGCGGTAGAGGTGGCGTTCGGAGATGTTGAGTGCGGCGGCGATAGCCTTATACGACGCGCCGTGGATTTCGGCGCGTTCGAAGACTTCTCGTTCGAGTGAGCCGTCGGGCATCATCGAACTCAAGCGCAGCAGTTCTCGCGAAGCGCGGTCGGTCGATCGGTATTGGCCGCGCCGTTTTCGGAGATCGCGCATGCGCCGGAGCAGGTCCTGATCCACGGCTCGATCGTTATTCGCCATCAGTACTCAGCGGCTCGCAACGGTCATCTTTTGGTCAGGTCCCGGGGTTGCCTGCCTGCCTCGGTTGCCTGCGTTGGCGCTCAGTATTGCATTGCGCCGCAGCCCTGTGCTATAGTCCGCTCAACATGCACGTTCGTAGCTCGGCGTATTACTATTATTATGGCTACTTCGAAGGAAGCCGGCTAGGTACGCCCTTGCTATAACGAACGAGTTCGTCAAAATGCAAAGCCGCCTCGCCGACAAGCGAGGCGGCTCTTTTTTTACCCAATACATACAAGGAGAACGCCCGTGATTGCCCTCGCCCCGACCACTACCGATCTCGACGAGTTCGAAGCAGCCGTCGCGCAGAGCATCGACACCCACCCGATCGTGCGGCACAACGCCTATACGAGCTGGTTCTCGCGGGGCGAGGCAAGCCTCGACCAACTGCGCGACTTCACCGTTCAGTTCTCGGTTTTCAGCCATCTTTTCATCGAGGCGCAGCTGCGCAAATGCATCAACGCGCCCGATCTTCAGAGCTACCGGGCGGGCAAAGAGATTCTGATGAACGAGCTGGGCGTCGTCTTTACGCCGGCCGGGTCGGTCGAAGGCGGGACGTTCCGCTTTACCGCCGGGCACTTCGAATGGCTGGCGAATTTCGCCGGCCTCGCTGGGGCTGGAATGGCAAGAGATCGGAAAGCGCCGGCTGGGGCGTGAATCCACGCTGGCCTTTTGCGACGCGCTTAAGGAGTGGTACGGGTCGGAGGATGAGTCGACCGCAGCGGGCGCCTCGTATGCCATCGAGCATTGGGCCGCGGCCGGCTTCTGGAAGCAGCTGATCGCGGGATTGCGCGCTATCAAAGCAGAGCGCCTAGCGGACATTCCGCTGGGGTTCTGGACGTGGCACGACGCGTTAGAGGATACGCACGCAGCGCACACCGACGACGAACTTCGCGAAGCGTTCGCTAAACCGGGCTTTTCGCCGGAGCGGTTCCTGGTCGCCGGAGGGGCGATCCTCGACGCCGTCGCCGGATTCTGGAACGGCTTAGACGAGGCACGCCGGGGGTAGGCGACAAACTAGGCGATCATGGTCCGAAGGCCAGTCCTGCCCAGCCATGCGTAGCACATCTAAAGCCTTTGGGGCAGCCTAACGTTGCGGTCGGCGCCGCGCGGGCGCCATCGATGGGCGCCGCAAACTCCACGAGTCCACCCGTTTCGAGCTGCTGCCCAAAGAGATTGCCCTGCGGATCGAAGGCCAGGGTCCGCACCGGTCCCCCGGGATGCAACACGAATGCCGGTTTTTCGCCAGTTGCAAATGGTGGCGCGTAGACGTTGATATCGGCGGCCTTCTTGCTTCGATCGATTTCGACGAAGAGGCGTCCGGACGAATCGAACGCGGCGGCGTATGGCTGGGCATGAGCGAACATCCACGTCACGGATGGCTTTCCAGCATAGGGCGGCTTCAGGACGAAGACCCGACAGGCGGTCTTCTTGCAAGCACGGCTGCCGCCGACGTCGGTTACGACCATCAGTTTCGTCGTGCGATCCACATCCACGCCAACCGGCTGAGTTGCGGCCCTTAGTATCGCTGCGGCCTGCGTTTTGCTCGAAAACGGCGGCCGAAACTCGAAGATGCCATTGCTTTCGTCGTCGGCCACCCACAGATTACCGTCACCATCCCACGCGGCGCCACGCGGGTGCGAGAGTCGGCCTGGTGTGAAGGTCACGGCTGGAACCGACGCGGCCGAATAGGGCGGACGGTACAACCGAATGGAAAGCTTTCCGAATATGGATCCCGCCGCAACGGCCATCATGCCACTTCGGTCGAACGCGATTGAGTTGGCGCACGGCTGAGCGATAGCCGCCGTCGGCACGGGCGGAGTAGCGTACGGTGGCGCCAGAATGAAAATCGCGTGCGGCGAACACTGTCCGTCGAACATGCGCGCGAATTGACGTGGCGTCGCGCCGGCCAACCCGGCGCCGGCGAGCGCTGCCGCCAAGAGCAAAACGAGTACGCGCAAGAACATCTTTACCTCCAACTATTCGATGGCTCCGGAAATTTTCAGTAGAGGTACGTCGCGTTGAAACCAAAGACGAGCGCGTTATGGAATCCGACGACGCCGCCCGGATAGACGTACCCGCCGGTCGTACCGGCGGGGTTGATGATGTATTGGATCGCCGGCCTGAAAAAGCCCCATTCGGCGACGTCGATACCGTAGTTTAGCTCGAGGCCTTGTTCCACTCCATTGATGGGAACTCCATATCCCTGTCGTTGCAGCTGATACTCGAACGTTCGCAACCGCGGGTTGATGTCCAGGTATGACCAGCTGAACGCAATCGTATCGTTGGTGCGATTAGGAAACGTACCGTGGACGATAAAGCCGGCCTGAGCCATATTGCCGAACTGTGCGGTTTGCGGATCGCCATACGAATACGTACCCCAGAGCATCACGCCGCGCTCGTTTGGAGCGGACGAACCGCTGACGAGGTGGTCGAGGTAGACCCATGCCCCCTTTTGCCCACGATATAACGTCGTAGGAATTTGGGTTAGCGCTGGATTGTCCGGCGCGACGAAGGCGCCCAGAGAACTCTCGGCGCCCAGGGCGTTCGACGTGTCGTAGTACGCACCAAAACGGGCGCTTCCGATGTAGTAGCCTTTACCATCGTGGCTAAGAAAGCCGAACTCAAGCGGAAAGTCGGCGCCAGTCGACCCGTGAAAACCTAGATCGAATCCCTGCCCGCGGTTCGCTTGCGAAACCGGCGTCGCTTGATAGATGCCGGTTCTGACGTAGAAATGTTGCGAAGGGGAGAACCGTGCGTACGCACCCCACGCGGACAACGGAAAATACGAATATCCATCGTTGGTTGGCGTCGCGTTGGAGATCGTGCCGTTTTGATAAAAGCATAAAACGTTGCACTGCCAATAATCGAAGGACGAAAAGATGTCGCTTTGCATGGGGACGCGCCCGGCTTGTATGTCGAACTTCCCGGCATCTTGCTCGTAGCTAAGTGCCGTCAGCCGAGGCGTTTCGCCGCCGCCGTAGGCACCTTGAACGATCGTAATGCTTCCGAGTGCGTTTTGCGAGAGACTGCTTCCGAAAGCGTCGGTAAAAATGAAATGGAGCGTTCCCGCCTCATCAGCCCGTTTGTGCGCGAACGAATAGTTGGCACCGAATAGAAACGAAGTGGCAAAAGCATCGGCCAACTGCTGCCCGCCGGTTGTATTCGCGGCGTATTGACCGCTGAGCTGGCCGAAGATCGAGAGGCTCGACCCACCGCCGGACGGCTCGGCCGATGGAGTAGCGCGTGGCACGGGCGGTCTCAGATCGACCGGTGGAGACAATATCGGCGCAGCGCTTCCCAGCAGCAGCACCGCAAAAAGCAAACCCTCGGAAACGGTCAGGGTCTAATCCGCCACACCAAATGGTTGTTGTAGTCCGCCAGCCACACGGTGCCGTAGTTGAAATGAATCGCATCGCCGCCGCGACCGTAGTATTGGGCGACGATGCGGTTCGTCGTTGGGTCGATCTTCGTTAGCGGTACGTCTACCAGGGTCGTCCACACGTATCCGGCGCCATACGTTACGTCGCCGCCGAAGCCGGCGATGTTGGCATTGATCCGTGCGACGACTCGCTTCGCGCGCGGATCGATGCGCGTCACCACTCCATCGTTCTGGCCGATCGTCCAAATTGCGCTGCCGCCAGCCCCCACAAAATGCGGACCGCCCGGAACCCGAACTCTTGCTACGACGTGTCCACCGGCTGCGTCGACTGCCGTGACGACGTTTGACGCCTTGCTCGTAATCCAGACGAGGCCGTCGGCGTAAACGGGATTCTGCGAACCGGGCGGCACCGTAACGCGCTGGCGGACCTTGCCGCTTGCCGGATCGATACGCGACAGCGTCGTATCGCCGGTCGCCATCCATATGCTGTCGCGGCTGACCGTAATCCCGCCTTCGGAGTTCGCGGGCGCAATCGGCAGCGCCGCCGCAACGCGGTTGGTTGCCGCGTCGATGCGCACCAGCGACGTCCCTTTACCGTTCTCGCACAGCGGAATCCACACGCTCGAAAAGCCGAATGCGGCGCCCGAACACGGCACCCCGTCGACCTTGATACGCGCCGTGATCGCGTTGGTGGCCGCGTCGATACGCTCGACCTCCTTTAAGCTAATGTTCGCGATCCACATCGCGCCGGAGCCGGTCGCCATCCAGTCGGGCCCGCCGCCCGTCACGATCGTGGTTCGCTGCAGATCGGTCACCGCCGGCAGCGGCAGGTTGAAGAGTTGCGCCGGCGAGGCGTGCGGGTCGAAACTGTCCACCGCCATCCAGAACGCGCCGTCGGCGGTCTGCGCGAACTCGGCCGGCATCAGGTTCATCTGCGGAAGGTCGAACTGCCGGAGTTTACCGTCCGCCGAAACGGTCGTGACCGAGCCGGTGCCGTCCTTTTGCATCACGCCGATAAACACGCCGCCGTTCCGACTGCCAAAAATCGACCCCGTGTTGATGGCGTTCGGCAGCTTGTACTCGGTGAGCGCTCCGGTTGTCGTCATGCGCGTCACCGCATCGTGTTTGCCGAACCAGAACGAATTGTCGACCGCAGTCGTGATGTCGCCCGTCATCGCGCCGGCGCCGGCGCTGAAATGACTCACCTTTCCCGTGGTCGTCAAACGTCCGATCTTGCTGGTCCCGACCTCGGTAAACCAGATCGCCTTGTCGGGTCCGGTGATCAATGCGGTGGGATGGCTCTTGCGATCTCCCACGACGAACTCTTTGACCGTTCCATTGGGAGCGATGCGGCCGATCTTGCCAACAGCCTCCTCGACGAACCACATAGCACCGTCGGGTCCGCGCGTGATGTCGAGGGGAAACGCGTGCCGTGTGGGCACGGGGTATTCTTTGATCGTGCGCGCCAGTGTAACCGTCGCGACCTTGTTCGCCGCGCTTTCGGTGAACCAGATCGAGTGATCGGCAGCGATGTTAATCGACCCGGGTTGCGAACCGGCCGTCGGCGTCAGATACGTTTTTTCGGACCCATTGCTCGTATCGAACTCGACGACGCTCGACGTAGCGTCCGTCGTCCTGTTATCGAACCACAGACCTTGAAGCGGCCCGGCCGGATCATAGACGATCCCGTGCGGACGGGCTGCCTTTACCGGAAACGTCTTGATCATACTAGACGAGGACGAGGCTGCAAGTGCGAAAACGCACCCGCTCCAAAGAACGAGGGCAGGCAAACGCATAGTAATGTTTAGCGTTCGCCAAGGCAAACGGTACCCCCGCTAAGAAGACCGAGCAGGCGTTCCATACAACTGGCAGCGCATACTCGCGTTGCGCCTTTCGAGGAGGCTTATTGCATTGTCGCGCATTTTTGCTTTTTCTCTCTTGCTTGTTGCGCTGGCGTTCGCGCCCGGAGCGGCAGCCGATCCGTCGATGGGCGGGCGCCCATTTGCAGAACCGGTAATTCTCTCGAGCAAAGACGGCGTGCTTGAGGTCACGCTGACGCCGCGGCAGACCACGGCGACACTCGATACGGTCGCGCAGCCCGTTAAGAACGTGCTGCTCTTCGACTATTCCGTGCAGCGCGGTACGTCGTCCGACGGCCAAATGTCGGGCGGCCAAAAGTATCCCGCGCCGACGCTCCACGTCGAGCCCGGCGAACGGCTCATCGTTCACATTAACAACGAGCTGCGCAATCTTTCCATCCCGGATTACTACGATCCAAAATACACGCCCGTCGGGCAGACGGTACCGAAGTATCCGACGATGCTCACGTCGTCGCCGTTCAATCTTCACGTCCATGGCGCGCACGTCAGCCCGCGCGGAAACGCCGACAACGTGCTGTTGCACATCGATGCCGGGATGTCGAATACGTACGTTTACGACATTCCAAAGAACATGACGCCAGGCACCTACTGGTATCATAGCCATCTTCACACACTCACCGCGATGCAGACGTACTTCGGTTTAGCCGGCATGCTGCTCGTCGGGCGCGCCGACAGCGAGATCCCGCTGGTCACGCAAAACCACATTCCAATCCGCACGATGCTGCTGCAGTACAACACCGTCTTCAATCGCAAAGACGGAATGGCGCAGATGACCAACCCGAACTGGCCGCAGTGGGTCAGCACGTTGATCAAGCCTGAGGGCGACCAACTGGCCAAAGGCACATACCGTCCGCTCCTCGCGCCGGTGGACTTCCTGCAGTCGAAGAAGGGCACGCAGTGGGCCACGGTATGGTACACCGGACCGCTTTCGATCGAGAACAAGCGCGGCCGCTTCCAATTCGTACCGATGAACTTGCAGCGCTTCACGCCGTTCGACAAAGACGCGCCCGTCATGAAAGCCAACCTCAACCTCCCCGACTATGAACGCGACACCCAATTTACCGTGAACGGGCAGTTCGAGCCGGTGTTGAAAATCAAACCGGGGCAAACCGAAGTTTGGGTGCTCGCGAACGTTAGCGACATCGCCTACATGAACGTGCGGCTGACCGAAACCGCGACCGGTTACCATCCGAAGATCGCGGTCGTCGGACAAGACGGCATCGCCTACGGTCAAGTCGAGTATCCGCACGAGATGGACGGAACGGAGCTGCTGATTCCGCCGGCTTCGCGCTATGCGATCGCCGTCACGATGCCCGCCAAAGGAGGCCTGCGCATGGAGCTGCCGGGTCTGGGTTCAGGGGCGCGCGCGCTCTCGGCCCCTGGCATCCTCTACACCAACGACGGGACAAAAAATCCGCCGGCTCATTTAGGCTCGCTGAGCGTCCTTCCGGAGTCGATCAGCTACGCCGACGGATTTTTCATGTTCCCGTCACAGACGCTGGTCAACGCGGTGCCCGAGGAGGGTCAAGGCGTGACGACCGCGTTCGTGCCCGGACAGAAGCTTGACGCCCCGACGCCGTTCCACGATCTCTCCCAGGTCACGCCCGACGTCAAGCGGACCGTGCTCATCAACGGCGGATTCCTGAACAACCACGCTAGCAAGCAGGATCCCAAGGCCTTCGTCTATGCCTTTTTTGGAAACGCGTTTCCCAACGTGCCGTTGATTCAAGCCCGGCTCGGTTCGGTGGAAGAATGGGACTTCGTTAACCACAATAACGACGCGCACCCGATTCACGTGCATGTTAACGACTTCCAGGTTACTGCGTATCACGATCCGACGACCGGCCTCAAGCTCGGACCGCAAATGCACGGGGAAGATAACGCCAACGTTCCCGCGCCGCTGCTCGGGCCCGAAGAGTCAGTGATCCAGCCCGGTACCTTGTCGATGCGCACGCACTTTATCGACTACTTGGGCTTGTACGTGCTGCATTGTCATCGGCTCAACCACGAGGATAACGGGTTGATGATGCTCGTGAACGTCATTCCTGCCGTCTCCGACTACGCGGTGGCCGTTCCGGGTTCGCCGGGCCATCCGGCGACGGTCAACGTTTTCGACGGTAACGGCGATCGCTTGATCGGAACCGTGACGCCGTTCCCCGACTTCTTCGGCACGCCCAGCGTCACGATGGGCGACGTCGACGGCGACGGCGCGTACGATCTCATCGTCGGTGCCGGTAAGGGACACTCGCCCGAGGTTGTGGCGTATTCCGGCGCAGCCGGAAGCGGAGGCAAGCCCTTTACGACCGAGCTCGCGCGTTTCCAAGCGTTCGACGCCGCGCAGACCGCCGGCGTGAGCGTCGCTTCCACGCAAATTGATGGACGGGCGCCGGACAACATCATCGTCGGTTCCGGCGCCGGTACGAAAGATCAGGTCCGGATCTTTGGCAGCGAGCTCCCCCCGGCCGGGACGGCGCCGGCAACGTTCGCGACTTTCGAGCCGTACGGCAACGACACGTCCGGCGTGAATCTGTCCGCCGGTTTCGTCGACTTCCTCACCGGACGCAACAGCATCGTGACCGCTTCCGGCAGCGGCGGCCAGGTCAAGGTGTTCTCGTACTCGCTGATGACGCCGATCGGCGCGCCACCGGCATGGCCGAACAACCCGGGCACGCCGAATCTCGATGCCGCGTTCGTGCCGTTCGGTGACACCTATCGCGGTCCCATCTCGGTCGCGACGGGTTGGCTCGCCGGTCAGTACGGCGGCGCAGAAGCGATCGCCGTCGGGCAACTCTCCGGAGCCGGTACGGTAAAGGTCTTTTCAACGACGACCACGCTCCAAGGTGCTCCGAAGATGTACCTGCACAGCGCGATGATGCACGAGCTCACTTCGAACTTCAGCGAAGTAGCTTCGTTCAAACCGTTCGCGGGCGCATCGGCGGTGCGCGTCGCGACGACCTCGACGACGACTGGTGCCGATCTGCTCGCGAGCGGCGGTTCCGGCGGTAGCCTGAAGATCGAGAAGTACCGATTACAGTGGTCGAACCCCAACGAGCGCGAGTTCACGGCAGCGCCGGTGCACGCCGTTTGGTCGGGAACCGGAACGGCGCCGGCGGTCATCGGCGGAGATTAGCGGAAAGCACGCTATTGCTCAGCGGACCGCTGAGCCTGGCTGTCGGAGAAGCTTGGCTTGCAGTACTAGTGATAGGTTTTCGAAATGATGGCGGCGCTGGTTAGGCGAACGACCAAGTCCCTCCTTAGGTTAACGTCCTTAGGTTGACGTCACCGAACCTCAGAAAGAGAGAAAGCGACCGAGCATGCCTGCAAGAAACCAAATTTCCTGATCCTTTGGGGCGACGACATCGGTATCTGGAACATCAGCAAGTTCAGCAACGGAATGATGGGATATCGAACCCCTAATATCGACCGGGTCGCCAACGAAGGCGGCCTTTTTACTGACTATTACTCACAACAAAGTTGCACGGCAGGCCGGGCGTGCTTCATCGCCGGCCAGAACCCGATCCGTACCGGCTTGACGAAGGTCGGCATGCCCGGCGCGACCGTCGGTCTCCAGAAAGAAGATCCGACCATTGCCGAGATGCTGAAACCGCTCGGTTATGCCACGGGCCAGTTCGGAAAGAATCATTTGGGCGACCGCAACGAGTTCTTGCCGACGGTGCACGGCTTCGATGAGTTCTTCGGCAATCTGTATCACCTCAATGCCGAGGAAGAGCCGGAGCTGCCCGACTATCCGAAGACCCGTGGTTCAAGGAGCAGTTCGGACCACGCGGCGTTATGCACTGCTGGGCGACGGACAAAGATGATCCGACTGTCGATCCGCGCTGGGGCCGTGTTGGCAAGCAGAAGGTCGACAGACACCGGACCGCTCACCAAGAAGCGCATGGAGACCGTCGACGAGGAGATCACCGGCCGCCGCGATCGAGTGGATGGAGACGCAGGCCAAAGCCGACCAGCCGTTCTTCCTGTGGTACAACTCGACCGCGATGCATTTCCGGACGCACGTCGCCGAGAAGAATCTCGGCAAGAGCGGTCAGGATCCGTATAGCGATCGCATGGTCGTGCACGACGAGCAGATCGGAATGATTCTCGACAAGCTCGACGAGCTGGGCATTACCGACAACACCGTCGTTATGTATTCGACCGACAACGGGCCCGAGAACGACACCTGGCCCGACGGTGCCAATACGCCGTTCCGAGGCCAGAAGGACTCGAACTGGGAGGGCGGCTGGCGCGTACCTTGCTTTATTCGCTGGCCCGGTACGATCAAGCCCGGCAGCGTCTATAACGGTATCGTTTCGCACATCGATATGTTCCCGACGATCCTTGCCGCAGCCGGCAACCCCGACGTCACCGAACAGCTGCTCAAAGGCACGACGGTAAACGGCCAAAAGTACAACGTGCACTTGGACGGATATAATATGATTCCGTACTTTTCCGGGGAAGCGAAAGAAAGCCCGAGAGAGGCGATCGTATATTTTAGCGATGACGGCGACATCATCGCGGTGCGCGTCGGCGACTATAAATTCAACCTGTCGGTGCAGCGCGCCAATCAGATGCAACAGTGGGCGGAGCCGTTCGTCAAGCTGAGGGTGCCGCACATCGTCAACCTGCGCCGCGATCCGTTCGAACGGGCGGACTTCAACTCCAACACCTATTGGGATTGGTGCGTCAATCACGTTCCGCAGATGTACTTGATGCAGGCGGTCATCGCGCAGCAGATCGAGGACTTTGTGAAGTTCCCGCCGCGGCAAAAGCCGGCATCGTTCAACCTCGATTCGGTGATGGAGCAGGTAAAGACGCCGCACGGCTAGCGTGTCTGACGCTAAGGCGGACGCCGTTGGAAAGCGAGTGGGTGACTTTTACGAAAGTCACCCTTACCCGCCGCCTGTAGACGATCTCGAGGCCTACCGCCGCACGTGGGACGACCCGCGGCGGCGCGTTGATTCTCATCTCTTTTGGCCCCGTGAAAAATTTCGAGGCGATCGAAGTATCCTAGTTGCCGGCTGTGGCACGATGCAGGCGGCGCACTATGCCGTGCGCTGGCCGGACGCTCGCGTCGTCGGGATTGACGTCAGCGAGCACAGCATCGCGTTCGAACGCGAACTCAAGCAGAAACATTCGCTCGAGAATCTCGAGCTGCACCGCATCGAGATCGAGCGAGCCGGAGAGCTCGGCGAGACCTTCGACCACGTCGTATCCACCGGCGTGCTGCACCATCTTCCCGATCCCGCCCTAGGTTTGCAGGCGCTTCGGAGTGCGCTCGCTCCGAGCGGGGCGATGCACGTTATGATGTATGCGCCGTTTGGCCGAGCCGGGATTTACCTGCTGCAAGAGTATTGCCGCCGGCTGGGCATGGGATGGACCAGCGAGGAGCTCGACGAGTTGGCGGTGACGCTGAGGGCGCTCCCTCGAGACCATCCGATTGTGCCGCTCTTGATGCGGTCGCCGGATTTTGCGACGAAGGCCGGCCTCGCCGATGCGCTGCTGCATCCCAACGACCACGCGTATTCGGTGCCGCAGTTCATGCAGTTTTTGCGTGGCGCGGGTTTAGCTTTCGGACGCTGGGTGCGTCAAGCGCCGTATCTGCCGCAGTGCGGAGCGCTGGCGCAAACGCCGCATCGTCCACGGCTCACGGCGTTGCCGGTCGAAGAGCAATACGCAGCCGTCGAGCTCTTTCGCGGAACGATGGTTCGTCATTCGGCGGTCGCGTATTTGGCCGACGCTCCGCAGGGTCGTCATCAAGCAGATTTTAGCGGGGACGCGTGGCTCGATTACGTTCCGATTCGGCTGCCCGGAACGACGGTCGTCAAAGAGCGGCTGCCGGCGGGAGCGGCGGCCGTTCTGATCAACCACAATCACACCGATACCGATCTCTATTTGCCGGTAGACGCCGAACGGCTGCGAATGTTCGAGGCGATCGACGGCGAGCAAACCGCCGGCGCAATCAGCCGCGCAGCCGCCGACCAAAATGCGGCCCGCGATTTCTTCCGGCAACTCTGGGAGTGGGACCAGGTTGTCTTTGACGAGTCCCGCGTGGCTCGTTAGCGAGTCTGAACGAGGCCCTGTACGCTGTACGTTGACATCAGGCCGTTGTCGTAGCTGTATTTATAGGTAAAGCTCGGATACGCGTAGACGTCGACGGCGTCGTTGGCATAGTCGGTAATCTGGATGTCGGTGGTTCGCGCATTCAGAGAGCCGAAAGCCGACCCGGCGTGCAGCTGGATGGTGTTCGTGTTGATGCAACTTGCCGTGCCGGCGTTGCAGCTATAAAGAAAAGCAAACGGGAAAATCGTCTCGACCGAGATCAGGCTGTCGTGCCGATCGAAGATTAGCCCACCGGGCGCGTTCGGGTTGACGTAGCCGCTAACGACGCGGCCCGGCATCGAAGCTCCGACCCAGACGATCAGCGACGGCGCGAAACTTTGGTTGTAGTAGGAAGCCCAAACGTTGCCCGAGTGATCGACGGCGACGCTGGAGAGCTGGAAGATTGAGCCATCAGAGAGATTATTGGTGCAGCCCTTGACGGAGCACGACGATACGTGTGTGCCGCCGGCGGCGTAGAACTTCGCGCCGTCCACCGCGACCGAAAGATCGAATCCGCCTGGGTCCGAGATGGTGCGTAACAGTTTTCCGCAACGCGGCGCGTAGATGCGGATCGCGCCCGTCGAGGCCTGGGAGAAGATAAGACGCGACCCGTGCGATCCGCAGCAATCTGGGTTTGCTCAAGGTCTGGCCGTCGATCGAGCACGACGGTCCGGCATTGCGGCGGTTCTGCGGTGGGTAGCCGAACACGACGCCGTCGCTCGCGCCATTTGCCTGAGCGACGTAAACACCAGCGCGAGCGGTCGCGGCGCTCCGCGCCACCAAGCGGGCTTAACGTGCTGGGCTGCAGGTTGAATGTAGACTGGCGTGATCGCCGCATCCGCCTCCGCCGCACCCGGCCGTGGCGAGCGCGGCCGCGGCGACGCCGAAAAGCACGTGGAAAGCGTTCCTATTCATAGCAGGTTACATTTCGTCAGTTAACCGTGCCGTCCCCTTATGAGGAAGTTCAACGGCCAGGCCCCGATTATGAGGCCTGGCCAAGTCCGAGAAGCGCGGCGGGACCGGAATCGATGCAAGTCGGCCCGATAGAAATGACTGAACAGCGGATTCCAATACGTGTGATACAGCGCCATTTGTGCGGCACCTTCGAAAACACGACGATATTGTGAATTCTTACCGTGATGTTCACAATAGTCGCTCATATCGGCCGTAAGATTGGCGACCTAGCAACCGAAGAGTTGCGGAGGTTAACGGCCATCACACCCCGCACCGAACGGTTATGAAGTGGGTATTTGAGCCAGGGCACAGTGCCGCCGAATTTCGCGCGCGCCACATGATGGTGACGTGGGTGTGGTTTCTTTAAGCCGGTTAGCGGTAATCTAGAGTTCGATCCGGGAGCATCCGCGGCAGCTCTCGGTGGAAGCGATAATCAATGCATCAACGTGCTGGACGGGCGAACCGGCACGCGACAACCACCTGCGTAGTCCGGACTTCTTTAGCTGCGAAGAGTATCCGGAAATCCGCTTTAAAAAGCACCGCCGTCGCGGAGATCGGCCCGGTCGATTACCGGCTAACCGGCGATCTTACGATCAGAGGCGTCACGCGGCCGGAGGTGCTCGACGTGCGCTATCTTGGGGCCTGGCAGACGCCGTGGTGGGAAGACGGCGTTGACAAGGGTCCCAAGACGCGCGCCGGATTTACCGGACGCACGCGGATCGACCGCTATCAGTACGGAGTTAACTGGAATGACGATATGCCGGACGGCGGCATCGTTGTCAGCCGGTGAATCGACATCATCATCGACGTCGAGGCGATCAAACAAGACTAAATGCGTATTGCTTAGGAAGGGCCTTTCTTGGCCAATGCAGCGCTGATTAATCCGCACCAATACTTGCGGCTGGTTCGCCCCTCGCTTCAAGAGGAGGATCCCAATGATACGAGTGATTAGCCTTATCGCCAGAGCTACAGGACTTCTGGCGCTGACTGCGTGCGCGAACGGCAACGGCGCGGGCGTTCCGATAATCAGCGCTTTTCCGCTCAAACGCTACTCGCCAAACCGGAAGCGACGAATCTTTTCAAAGATGGCGGCTTCGAAAAACCGGCTGTACCGTCTGGGTCATTCCTGGTGTTTTCGACCGGACAAAAGTTCGAGAAATGGCACGTCGTCGGTGCGAATGGTAGCGTGGGCATCGTTAGCACCACCTTCACTCAAAACGGCTTCGACTTTCCGGCGAAATCCGGTAAGCAGTGGGTAGACCTGACCGGGCTCTCGCAAACCGCGACGGGGCTCAGCCAGACCTTGGCGACGAGGGCCAATGCGAAGTACAAACTCGTCTTCTGGGTTGGAAACGTCTACGATCCAACCGGCATCTTCGGGGTAAGTAGCACGGTGAACGTCCTCGTGGATGGGCAGCAGATCTTCACCGCGACGATTTTTGCGGGAGTCAACTACTCAGGTTTGGCGAAAGTTCAGCACGACGATTACGGCAACGTCGTCGAAGACAAAAATCGCCTTGATTAACGGCGACCCTGCGAACGACACCAATAATGGACTTGATGATGTGCAGCTTTTTGCCCAGTAGCAGCATCAGTGTGGGAGGCGATGGCTAACCACGCAGGCGCGTTTTGCGGCCGGGGGAATTAAATAGGATCAAGCTGGGGGAAAGAAGAGATCAAGCGATGGTGGATAGCGAATTATTTGAGAAGGGTTTGGAAACGCGAAGACAGGTGCTCGGCGCGAAGTATGTGGACGCAAACCTTGCAGGTTCCGATGCCTTCATGATGACGTTTCAACGCGCCGTTACGGAATTAGCGTGGGGCTATGCGTGGAGCCGTCCCGGACTTGACCGGAGGGCACGCAAAAGTACCTACTCTGGAATTCTTGCAGGACTAGGCCGCTTC
>CAVSQP010000014.1:0-76706 GCA_963730125.1 Vulcanimicrobiota bacterium
TTAGATTTACGCGCCCCACCGTCCGACGACGAAACCGACGATGGCTCCGCCGACAACACCTAACGCGAGCACCGGACCGTAAGCCTTCGTAATAATCGCATCCGAGGCGCTGATGAGCAACGCTACGACGACGCCGATGAGCCACGGCGGAGCGTTGAGTGCCGCCACTTGTGGCGATCCCATCGCGGCGCCGAGCACCGCCCCAATCGCAAAGCGGTTTAAGAATGCCCCGGTCAGTGCAGCGGTCTTGTCTGGAAAGGTTAGCGGGAGCATCGAAAGGACGGTGAGCGCGCCCCAGACTAGGCCGCAAATCACCCCAAGTATAAGGCGATTCATGATTGGTCTTGTATTCTGCCCATGCCGTTGTCTTGGTCTTGTCGAGGCACTCCCCTTTACGGACGCCGCAGCCCGTTCCCGAAACCGATCGTCTTCAGGACGATTCGATGGAGGGCGTCCCGATTTATGTTGCCGGCACGACCTGTTTGCGGGCCAAACAGCCGGCGAGCCTCGCTACGATCGCCGACGAACCGGCAGTTGTGACGGGCTTATGTAGCTTCAGGACTTCGTACGCAGCTCTACCCCATATCGTATTGCCGCTTCAAGTATCTCAATGTTTATATCTTTTAGCGTTTTGAACCTAATGCAATACCCGGTCACGCTCGCCTTGCCTAATTTGTTTCCATACGTTCGGGCTAAGTATGTCTTATCTTTGATACCGAGGATATAGACAGAGATTCCGGTTTTGTTTGCACTCAAACCAATTTGAAAAAAATCCCTGGTCTTTCCATCAGCATATTTTATGGTGTGAAATCCATAGCCTATGGTAGGGTTACTAACAGTTTTGTTTTCGCTGTTTTTACCATTGTCGAACCATAATTTACAACCTGGTAAAACTTGAAGTGTAAGGTGGTGCAACTCTTGCATATCACTACGCTTTGGTTCAGGTTGGCTGGTAATATACTCTTTGATTTGTTCTTGTACGTTCATATGAACTAAGATCGCAAAGCCTGCACGGTGGTTACGCTTGCACTTCGGCTCGCTGCGCTCGCTCAGTGCTGCGCACTGGTCCTTCGTCCTTCGACTGCTCGCTACGCTCGCGCTCAGGATGACACCCTTCGACAGGCTCAGGGTGACAAGGTTAGGCTCAGGATGACAAGGAGGCTTAGCGCAGGAAGGCGACTAGTAGGAGGGCGACGATGTTGAGGACTTTGATCATTGGGTTGATTGCGGGGCCGGCGGTGTCTTTGTAGGGGTCGCCGACGGTGTCGCCGGTGACGGCGGCTTGATGCGCGATCGAACCTTTACCGCCGTACTGTCCGTCTTCGATGTATTTCTTGGCGTTATCCCACGCGCCGCCGCCCGACGTGAACGAAATGGCGACGAAGAAGCCGGTGACGATCGAGCCGACGAGAATTCCGCCCATCATCTGCGCGCCGGTATCGCGCGGGAAGACCCCAAAATACGAGAGGAGCACGACGAGCACGGGAACGCCGACCGGAATGAGCGCCGGCACGATCATTTCGCGAAGCGCGGCGCGGGTTACGATGTCGACCGTGGTGCCGTAATCGGGCCGCGCGGTGCCCAACATGATTCCGGGAATCTCGCGGAACTGACGGCGCACCTCTTCGACGACGGCGCCGCCGGCGCGTCCCACGGCTTTCATCGAAAGCGAAGCGAACAGATAGGGCAGCAAGCCGCCGATGAAGAGTCCGGCGAGCACGAACGGGTTGCCGATGGCAAAGAGATTGCGCACTCCTTCGGTGCAGGCTGCGGTCGGCGTGCCCGGACACTTGTGGTTGATCAGCTGCTGTAAGAACGAGGCGAAGAGCACGATCGCGGCCAGCGCGGCCGATCCGATGGCGTAACCTTTGGTCACGGCTTTGGTCGTGTTGCCCACGGCATCGAGCGGATCGGTGACGGCGCGGACGTCGGACGGCATGTCGGCCATCTCGGCGATGCCGCCGGCGTTGTCGGTGATCGGGCCGAACGAGTCAATGGCGACGATGATGCCGGCCAGCGAAAGCATCGCCATGACGGCGATACCGACGCCGTACACGCCCGCCAGCGCGTAGCTGGCAAGGAGGCCGACGACGATGACCAGCGCGGGGAGCGCGGTGGCTTCCATCCCAACCGCGAGGCCGGCGATGATGTTGGTTGCGTGCCCGGTGATCGACGCTTTGGCGATGCCGCGCACCGGTGGGAACTGCGTTCCGGTGTAGAACTCGGTGATGATAGTAATGAGCCCGGTAATTAAGCACGCCGATGACCGCGCAGATGAATATTGCCGTGCGGTTCACCCCCACGGCGTCGGTGAAGACGGCGTTGGAGACGAAGTAGAAACCGACTAGCGCGAGGGCGCCGGCGACGATCATGCCGCTATACAGCGCGCGCATGATCGTGGTTTTCTTCACGCCGCCCACGCCGACGAACATCACGCCGATAATCGAGGCGACGATGGAAACGGCGCCGAGCAGCAGCGGGAAGGTGACCGCGCCGGGAATCGTCGAGCCGAAGAGCAGATTTCCGAGCAGCATCGCGGCGACCGTCGTGACGCAGTAGGTCTCGAAGAGGTCGGCGGCCATGCCGGCGCAGTCGCCGACGTTGTCGCCCACGTTGTCGGCGATCACGGCCGGATTGCGCGGGTCGTCTTCGGGAATTCCGGCTTCGACTTTTCCGACCAGGTCGGCGCCGACGTCGGCAGCTTTGGTGTAGATGCCGCCGCCCAAACGGGCAAAGACCGAGATCAGCGAACAGCCGAAGGCCAATCCGACCATGGCGTTCAGCGTGGTCCCCGTGTCGCCGTTATTGATCGACTGCAAAATAGCGAAGTAGCCGGAGACGGCCAAGAGACCGAGACCGACCACCAGCATGCCGGTGACCGAGCCGCCGCGGAAGGCGACGTTGAGCGCCGGTGAGAGTCCGCCGCGCGCCGCTTCGGCGGTGCGCACGTTGGCGCGCACCGAGACGATCATGCCGATGAAGCCGGCAGCGCCGGAGAGAATCGCGCCGATCAAGAAGCCGACGGCTGCCTCCTTGCCAAGCGTCGGGGCGAAGAGAATCACGAGCGCGAGCACGATCGCGACGATGCCGACGGTGGTGTACTGACGCTGGAGGAAGGCCATCGCGCCTTCTTGGATGGCGGCGGCAATCTCGCGCATCCGCTCGTTGCCGGCCGGTTGGGCGAGAACCCAGAAGGTGAGCGCTATGCCGTAAAGCACGGCAAGCGCGCCGCCGGCAAGCCCGGCATCGATCGCTGTCTGTGCGGTCATTCCTATTCCTGTTTAAGCAAAAAGACCGGCCCGGAGCGGGCCGACCGGCTTGCCTACTCCGGCGAAAGGCGCAAGTCCTATCCGTGGCGCCTTCCGCTAGTTCGGCATAAAGCGGGCTAGAGCGTAACCCGAACCCGCGGCGTTGGGCTGTGCCCTTTGTCGCCTCGGACCGCGCTGCGGCCCGACAAAGAACTCTCTCCGTTGCTTAATGAACGAGACAGGCGTCCGCGTGGTTAAGGGGCGGCCACCGGCGAAGTTCGCGAACAATGAGCGCCGCTGAGAGCACCGAGTTTTTGGTGGTGGGCTGCGGCCCCGCCGGGGCAACGGCCGCTCGCGAGGCAGCCGCTGCGGGGGTTGAAACCGTCGTGCTCGAGCGCGACGCGGTCGTCGGCGCTAAGCGCGTCTGCGCGGCCGGACTGCGCCCGGGGTTCTGCAACACCTTCGATCTGCCGCGGGAGATCGTGCACTGCGATACGCCGCGCCTCGCGCTCTTCGACACTCGCGGCGGCGAGCACGAGATCTTCATGGCCCCCGGTCACACCACCACGCGCGAGGAGCTGGACGGCACGATGGCGCGGCTGGCGCAAGCCGCGGGCGCAGAAGTGCGCACGCAGGCGCTGCTGCGGGGCATCGAGCGAGACGGAGACCGGACGGTGATTGAATACGCCGATCTCGCTGCGGGCGTCCGGCGCACGATCTCGGCGCGCAACGTCTTCCTGGCGGTCGGCGCAACGGCGCGGCTCGATTCCTCCGCCTTTGGACGGCTGGCTTGGGATCGCTGGCGCGACGGACTGCTAACGACGTTGCAGTATCGCGTCTATCTGGAAAGGCCGGCGGCGGCGGTAGCATACCAGACGCTCGAACTGCATTACTATCATGCCCGCGACGGGCGTCAGATCATCGCCTGGATGTTTCCCAAACGCGATCACTTGGCGATCGGTTTGGGTGTGATGGGAAAGATGCCCGGCGCGCCGTTGCGCGCCGAGCTCGACGAGTTCACCGAAAGGACGCGCGCCCGTCTGTATCCCGGCAGCGCCGTGCGCTCGGTCAAAGTCGAAGGGCACCTACTCTACGGCGGTATGCCGCGACCGGTGGTTGCCGACGGCGGCGTGATGGTCGGCGGCACGGCCGCCGGGCTGGTAGACGCGACCAATGGTGAGGGCATCTACGAAGCGGCGATGAGCGGACGCTTTGCCGCCGATGCGGTGCGTCGTGACCGCGGCAATAAGACGACCGCTCGTTTTGGCGAGCTGATTCAAAAACGATTTGCGCGACGACTAGCGCATCGCGTTCGGCTCATGCGCTATCTGGAAAAGCGTCCGAGCCGCTACTCGGTGCTCTTCAAGCAGCTCGCGAGGACTCCGCGTCTGGCCGAAGTAATGCTCAAGGAAGATTACGAGCGCACCGTGAGCGATCGATTCTACATTTACCGGGAAGCGTTGCGCTTTGGGCTCCGCACCGCCGCGTGCGCTGAGTAGGGCGATGCTGCGCGCCGATCCCGCCCGCCGTTACACCATCGACGGAGCCGCTTTCACGCTCGAAGAGATCATCCATCGTTACTTATCCCTCGTCAAATATGCGGCGGGCCGCATCTACGTCAACCTGCCGTCGAGCGTCGACATCAACGACCTGATCAGCGACGGCGTCTTCGGCTTGATCGATGCGATCGAAAAGTACGACAGCGCGCGAGCGGTGAAGTTCGAGACGTATGCGATGACGCGCATCAACGGAGCGATCTTCGATGCGCTGCGTACTTTAGACTGGGTTCCGCGCACGGTGCGTCAGCAGGCGCGACAGGTCGAACGGGCGCACGACCGGCTCGAAGTCGAGCTCGGCCGCGCGCCAAACGACGTTGAGTTAGCTAGGCGCCTCGATCTTTCGGTTCGCGAACTCGATCGCCTAATGCAAGCGGGTTCGCGGAACGAGCGTCGTTTCGCTCGAGGAACCGCTGCCGAGCTCCGGCGACCAAGAACTCTATCTTCGAGACACGATCGAGGACGCGGAGAGCGATGTAATCACGGAGGTTGAGCGCCACGAGCTTCGTCGCGAGCTCGTCAGGGCCGTCGAAGCGCTCTCACCCCAAGAACAGACGGTAATTCGACGGTATTACTTCGAGGGACGAACCCTAAGGGATATTAAGACCGCGTTGGGTGTGTCGGAATCGCGCGTATCGCAGATCCACGCCCAGGCGGTTGTCCACTTGCGTCAGTTCCTGAAGAAGGACTGAGCTGCACGTCGACCTGCTGGGTCTGATCGGCTTGCACTTCATATCCGGTGATTGAATGCGCATTGAAGCCATCTTTGACCGCCGTGACGTTGTAGTTGTCAGGCTGAAGCGCGAAGACGATGAAGTGACCTTTGGCGTCGGTCTTGGTGGTCACCGTTTGGGAGGGGGAGCTGATGCGTATGGTCGCGCCGGCGATTGGAGTACCCTTTTGCGAGTCTGGTAACGATTCCGGCAACGCCGCCGCTGGTTCCGGCTATAGCTCCGCTCGTCTGACTGGCAACCGCGAAGACTAGGCCGGCCGCGCCGAGGAGGCGCGAAAACGATTGTCGTGTAGTCATAGGCCTTTCCTTAATCGAAGTACGACATACACATGATACCGAAATGCGCGCCGGGCTGTTTCAGCGACATATCAAAGTATCCTCACAAACCGTTTATCAAAGGCTACGACCGCTAGCTTACCGCCTCTCTCGCCGCCCAGTTTAGGGTGCGGTTTTCCTTACGAATGAGATAACCGAGTGCGCTGAGCACGAAGACGGAAGCAAAAACGCAGGCAGCGACAATTGCCATAGCCGCCCCATAATTGTGAACACCGCCGGGCAGCGACATGCGCTGTGCGAGCACCGCTTCGAACTGCGCGGTGCCGGCGGCGATGAGATTGCCGATCTGATAAGTGAAGCCTGGGAACGTGCCGCGGACGCCGGCCGGTGAGAGTTCGTTCAAATGCGCCGGTATCACGCCCCAGGCGCCCTGGATCATGAACTGGATGAGGAAGGCGCCCACCGCCAGCAATGCAACGGTCGGACTAAAGGCCCAGAGCGGGATCGCGCACGCGCCGAAGACCGCGCAGACCATGACGCTGGCCCGGCGCCCGACTCGTTGGGAGAGCGTGCCGAAGGTGATGCTGCCGGCGATCGCGCCGACTGCGGCAAGGATCGAGAGCAAGGAAGTCGTCGAGGTGGAGAAGCCGCGCTGCTTCTGCAAGAATGTGGCATAGAGATCTTGCGTTCCGTGGGACATCGCGTTGAGCGAGGCCATGAAGGCCACGGCATACAGAAAGAGCGGCCAGTGTTGCAGCAGCGACTTTATCACCGTGCCGGCCGGGACCGCGATGCGCTCCGCGCGGCCCGCTAGCCAGACGGGAGACTCGGGAACGCTCGTCCGGATGTAGAGAATCAGTCCGGCCGGGAGCACGCCGATGACGAAGAGCGCCCGCCAGTCCCAATGCGTGAAGGTAAAGACGCCAAAGTAAACCACCGTCGCCAAGAGATAGCCGGCCATATATCCGCTCTGCAGCAACCCGCTGTAGAATCCACGGCGGTTTGGCGGCAGCGCTTCCATCGTCATCGCGGCGCCGAGCCCCCATTCGCCGCCCATGGCGATGCCGTACAGAGCGCGAAGGACGAGAAACGTCGTGAAGTTCGGCGAGAACGCCGTCAGCAGTTCGATGAGCGAGTAGAAGGCAATGTCGATCATCAACGGCGTGCGGCGGCCGAAACGGTCGGCGAACCAGCCGAAGATCAGCGCCCCGATCGGACGGCACATCAACGTCAGCGTGATGGCAAACGTGACGTCGGCAACGGTACGGTCGAACGTCGTCGCGATGCGCGTCACGACGAAGGTCAACAGTAAAAAGTCGAAAGCGTCGAGCATCCATCCCAGGAAGCTCGCGATAAAGGTCCTTCGAGCCGCCGACGTCACCCCGGCGTCTTCGCCGCGGCTCTTCGTTGCGTCCTAGGGGCTGGAGCTAGCGGAACTCGTGGGCGAAGGGCTGGGACTCGCCGAGGGCGTCGGCGTGCTGCCGGGCGGGAGCGTTGCGCCGTAGAGCGCCAGCAGCCAAACCTGCGTATGACGGACGCTGACGCCGCGCGGCAGGGTAAACGCAAAGTTCACGGTGTTATTTTGCGGGGTCGTATACTTTGCGTAGCTGCCGATATATTGATCGGCGCGTTTGCCGCGGAACGTCGTTTCGTTGAAGAGCTGCAGCACAAACGTGCGTCCGCTATACTGAACCGACGGAAGGGTGTACTGCACCGACGCGCCGCCATTGAGCTGGAAGTCCATGTTGCTCTGCAGGCGAACCGCAACAACCGGGGCCACGCGCATGAGCAGCGGATTGGGATTGTTCATCGACGGAACGTCTTTCGGCAGCGGCTCGACTTGCAGCGTCATGGTTCCCCCCGCCGGCGTGGCCGTCGGCGATGCATCGCTGTCGTCGCTGCTATCGTCGTCGGACGATGCGCTGGGCTGCGGGGTCGGCGTTGGACTCGCGGTCGGCTTGGGCGATCCGCTGGCCGATGGCGCCGGAATATTGAAGGCGAGCGAGCAGCCGTACTGCGTGTTGAACTGCGTCACGGTCGGACACTTCATTCCGCTCGGACCTTGCGCGAGCGGATACTGCGCCACGTTGGGAGCCAGCGTCGCACCGACGTTGGGTGCAAGTTGCTCCTGACCGTTGGGACCAGTGCTGGGGCCGGCCATTGCGCCCTGCATTCCGTCGCCGCCCATTTGACCGGGAAGACCGCCGCCAATGCCGCCGCCTTGCGAGACCGGTGGCGTCATGTCGCCGCCCATTCCGCCCATTCCGCTGTCGAGGCCCGATCCCTGACAGGAAGCGAGCGAGAGAGCGAGCGCAATAAAAACGACGCGCGGATCGCATCGCATCATAACTTAGCCTCCACTGCGCGATGCAAGTCCTCGATGAAAGTCTCTATCAAAACCGTGCGCTTCTCTTCGATGCCGCGCTCGTTTACGTTCACGGTGCCTTCTGCAACCTCTTGTTTGCCGGCTACTAAGATGTAGGGCACTTTTTGTGTCTTCCAGTGTCGTATCTTATAACCGAGCTTTTCATTCTGTTCGTCAAGTTCTACCCGGAAGCCCGCTCCGCTAAGACGCGAAGCTACCTCTTGAGCATATGCTGCTTGATGCTGAGAAATGGCTGTGACGACGACCTGGATCGGCGCCAACCAGACGGGGAACGCGCCCCCATAGTGCTCAACGAGAATGCCGAAAAAACGTTCCAGCGAGCCGGCAAGTGCCCGGTGAATCATGACCGGCTGGTGGTCCTGGCCGTCGGCGGCGCGGTACTTTAACCCAAAGCGCGCCGGCAAAACGAAGTCAACCTGCACCGTACCAAGCTGCCACGGACGGCCGATGGCGTCGCGCACGTTGACGTCGAGCTTGGGCCCGTAGAATGCGCCGCCGCCTTCGTCTATCTCGTAGCTCAGTTCGTAGCGCCTCAGCGCTTGCCGAATTGCCTCCTCGGCTAGCGCGTCGGTTTCGCCGCGCGCGGCCGCGTCTCGCGTCGAGAGCACGTATTGGAACTCGTTAAAGCCGAAGGCTTTCATCAGCCGCAACGCCTCGTCGAGGGTGCGTTCGAACTCGCCTTGCAGTTGGTCGGGCGTGCAGAAGAGATGCGCGTCGTCCTGCGTAAAGCCGCGCACTCGCGTCAGCCCGTGCAGCACGCCGGATCGCTCGAAGCGATAGACCGTGCCGAACTCGGAGAAACGCAACGGCAAATCGCGATAGCTGCGCAAACGGCTCTTGTAGATCAGAATGTGCCCCGGGCAGTTCATCGGCTTGAGCCGGAAGCGCTGCGTTTCGACTTCGATCGGACCAAACATATTCTCGCTAAAGTTTTCGAGATGTCCGGAGATCTCGTACAAGCGTTCCGAAACGATATGCGGCGTTACGACCGGCAAGTAGCCGCGTTCGCGCAAACCCTGCCGAATGAAATCCTCAATGAGTCCGCGCACGATCGCGCCTTTGGGGTGCCAGAAGACCAATCCGCCGCCGGCGTCTTCCTCGATCGAGAAGAGATCGAGTTCGGCGCCCAGCTTACGATGGTCGCGCCGCTGGGCTTCTTCCAGCCGATGCAGATGCGCGTCGAGGTCGTCTTGCGTGTACCACGCCGTCCCGTAGATGCGCTGCAGCATGGCGTTGTGCTCGTCGCCGCGCCAATAGGCGCCGGCGACGCCGGTCAACTTGAAGGCTCCGATCTTGCCGGTGGAGTCGGCGTGGCCGCCGCGACAGAGATCGGTGAAGGCGCCGATCGTGTAGAGCGTGATCGGTTGGCCTTCGGGGATCTCGCTTGCCATCTCGACCTTATAAGGGTTGGCCGCGAAGGCGTCGACCGCTTCGCCGCGGCTGACCTCGCGCCCGGTCATGGCGTAGTCGTCCGCGACGATTTCGTGCATGCGGGCCTCGAGGCGGGTCAGGTCCTCGGGCGTGAACGGGATGGCACGATCGAAATCGTAATAGAAGCCATTCTCGATCGCCGGGCCGATCGTCGGCTTGGCATCGGGAAAGAGGTCCTGCACGGCGTAAGCGAGCACGTGAGCGGCCGTGTGGCGGAGCTCGGCAAGCGAAGGCCGGCCGTCGTCACTCTGGGCGTCGGCAATCATTAGGAGGCGCGGCTTCGGCGCCCCACGGCATCGAGGCCTTCGGGGAGACTCCTTGTGCCGCTGCGGAGATGCCTTAACGTCAGGTTAATCGGTCTCGATTACAACTAGAACTAACTTCACCAGAGGAGTTTTTTCTGTGAGACGATCGTTCTATCGTGGGCTGGTCACGCTAGCCCTTGGAGCCGCGATGACGCTGCCGGCCGCGGCAGCAACCCAACTAACCGGAGCGGGGTCGAGCTTCGACTACCCGTTCTTCTCAAAAGCCTTCTACATTTACAATCAGAAGCGGCCCGACGTGACCGTAAACTACCAGTCCATCGGGAGCGGCGGCGGCATTCAGCAGTTCACCGCCAAAAACGTGGACTTCGGCGCCTCCGACGTTCCAATGAACGCGGAAGAGCTCGGCCGCGCCAAACAGCCGGTGTTACAGATTCCGGTAACGCTTGGTGGCGCGGCAATCGCTTACAATCTCCCCGGCGTCAACGCCACGATCCGCCTGTCGCGCCAGGTTCTGGCCGACATCTACCTTGGCAAGATCGGCAAGTGGAACGATCCCGAGATTGCCAAGATCAACTCGGGGGTCAAGATTCCCGACACCCCGATCGTCGTGGTTCACCGTTCCGACGGATCGGGAACGAGCTACATCTTTACCGACTTCCTGAGCCACGTCTCGCCCGAGTGGAAGAGCAAGGTTGGAACCGGCAAGAGCGTTTCTTGGCCCGCGCCGAGCTCGGTCGGAGCTAAAGGCAACGAGGGCGTCGCCGGACAGGTGCGCAGCACGCCGGGTGCAATCGGCTACGTCGAGCTAGCCTACGTGATCGAGAACAAGATGCCGGCTGCAACGCTGCAGAACAAGGCCGGCAAATGGGTGGCCTGCTCGCCAGAGACGGTGGCCGCGGCCGCCGCCACCAAACCGAACGTGAGTCCGACGAACTTCTCGATCGTGGACAGCACTGGGGCGGACTCGTACCCTCTTTCGGGTTACTCCTGGGTCATGGTCTACAAGGATCAGACCGACAAAACGCGCGGCAAGATCCTGTACGACGTGCTTGCGTGGCTGGTCGGACCGCAAGGTCAGTCCAATGCCAAGTCGGTTGATTACGTTCCGCTCCCGGTGAACGTGCAAAACGCCGCCTCGGCCACGCTGAGGCAGATGCAGCACTGACCCTTCGCCCTTCGACAGCCCTTCGACAAGCTCAGGGTGACAAGGTGACAGATGACGGCTGAACCGCGATTCCGGCGCGTCGCGCGATTCGTTAGCCCGGTCGACCGCGGCTTTGCCGCGGTCGTCTACGGCGGGAGCATTCTGTTTGCGCTGCTGATCGCCGCGCTCTTCGTCGAGCTGGTGCTCGGCTCGTGGCCGTCGATCGTTCACTTCGGACCGTCGTTCATCTGGAAGAGCGCCTGGGATCCCGTCGCCAATAAGTTCGGCGCTCTTCCGATGATTTACGGAACGGTCGTGACGTCGTTGATCGCGATCGCGCTGGCTTCGTTCGTGGGAATCATGGCGGCGGTATTCTTAGCCGATTTCGCGCCGCGTTGGCTGGCCACGCCGCTGTCGTTCATGATCGAGCTGCTCGCGGCGGTGCCCAGCGTCGTTTACGGACTCTGGGGTCTCTTCGTGCTCTCGCCCTTCGTACGCACGGCCATCGGGCCGGCGTTGCAAAAGTTCCTAGGCTGGACGCCGCTCTTTTCGGGGCCGATCTACGGCGTCGGATTGCTGACGGCCGGCATCATCCTCGCTTTGATGATCGTGCCGACGGTTACGGCGATCTCGCGCGACGTAATCGCGGCAATCCCCCGCGACTTGCGCGAAGCTTCGATGGCGCTCGGCACGACGCGATGGGAGACGGCGATGCGCGTGGTGTTGCCGGCGGCTCGCGTCGGCATCTTCGGCGCCTGCGTGTTGGCACTCGGGCGCGCTTTGGGTGAGACCATCGCGGTGACGATGGTGATTGGAAATCGTCCCGAGATTTCGTCGTCGCTCTTCGCGCCATCGTATACGCTCGCCAGCGTCATCGCCAACGAGTTTACCGAGGCGACGACCAACATTTACATCAGCGCACTTATCGAGCTGGGATTGATCCTGTTCTTCGTCAGCATCGTGGTCAACGCGTTGGCGCGGCTGATGATCTGGAGCGTCCGCGGCTCGGAGCGTACGTAGGCCGTGTCGACCATGGGCCGAGCCCTTCCCGAAGGGGAACTGGCGCCGCGCTACCGGCGCTTGGGACGCCGGCGCCTCTATGCCTCGCTGGGCATGACGTTGGCGCTGTTTTGCGCGGCGCTGGCCGCCGGCGTGCTGCTGGTCATCCTCGGGTACGTCGTGGTTCAGGGGGCGCGCGCGATCGACTGGAACTTCCTCACGCAACTCCCGCATCCCATCGGCGTGCCCGGCGGCGGCGTCGGCAACGGGATTCTGGGCACGTTCATCATCATCGGGCTCGCAACGGCGATGGCGGTTCCGCTCGGGTTGCTGACCGGAATTTATCTCGCGCTTTTCGGGCGCGGCGCGATTCCCGAAGGGCTACGCTTTCTTTCCGACGTTCTCTCGGGCGTTCCGAGCATTGCCATCGGATTGTTCGCTTACGCCGTGCTCGTCGCGCCGCTGAAGCACTTCTCGGCGTTCTCGGCGTCGTTCGCCTTTATGATGTTGATGCTGCCGCTTTTGGTGCGCACGTCGGAGCAAGCGATACGTTCGGTGCCGCAGACGGTGCGCGAAGGTGCGCTCGCGCTGGGAATGTCGAACTTCCGCGCCACGGTGTACATCGTGCTGCCGACGGCGATGCCGGCGATCATCACGGCGCTGCTGCTGGCGATCGCGCGCGTCGTCGGTGAAACGGCGCCGCTATTGTTCACCGCCTTTGGAAGCCAGTTCTGGCAGGCGAACCCGAATCAGCCGATGGCCGTACTTGCCTTGCAAGTTTTCACGTATGCAATCTCGCCGTACCCGGAGTGGCAGACGCAAGCGTGGGGCGGCGCGTTCTTGCTGATCCTAGCGGTGCTGATCTTGAGCTTGGGCGCGCGCTTGATGCTGCGCCGCGCGACGCGAGATCTCGACGCGTGAGGTCCGCGATTGCTGCCGGCGCCGATAGCGTGCTGGCGACCGACGATCTCAGCGCGTATTACGGCAGTAACAAGGCCGTGGGCAACGTTACGATCGGCTTTCGCCGCAAGGCGGTGACCGCGCTGATCGGACCCTCGGGCTGCGGCAAAACGACGATACTGCGTTGCCTCAATCGCATTCACGAAGTAGCCTTTGACGCACAGGTCGAGGGACGTGTATTGCTCGAGGGACAAGATATTTACGCCGCCGAGGTCGATCCGATGTCGATCCGTCGCCGTATCGGCATGGTCTTCCAGCGGCCGAACCCTTTTCCGACGCTCTCGATTCTCGACAACACGCTGGCCTGTGCCGGACGCGGGATGGGCCACCGCGTCAAGCTGGAGGTGGCGGAACGCGCGCTGCGCTCCGCCGCGCTTTGGGATGAGGTCAAGGACAAGCTCAAGACGAGTCCGCTGCGGCTCTCGGGCGGCCAGCAGCAGCGGCTCTGCATCGCGCGCGCGGTGGCGGCGCGACCCGACGTTTTGCTGATGGACGAACCGACCGCATCGCTCGATCCGATCGCCACCGCGGTCATCGAAGAGCTGATGTCGTCGCTCACCCAAGACTTTACCATCGTCGCCGTAACGCACAACATGCAGCAGGCCGCGCGCGTCTCCAATTGCACGGCCTTCATGTTGGCCGACGAAACCGGCGTCGGCCGCCTCATCGAAGTCGACGAAACGTCTAAGCTTTTCACCAAGCCGACCGACAGCCGCACCGAAGACTACATCACCGGCCGCTTCGGCTAACGCCTGTCATCCTGCGTGAGCGCGGAGCTCGAAGGACGCCGTGTCGCGCCATCCTTCGACTCGCTGCGCTCGCTCAGGAATGGCGCAACCCGCGCGTCCTTCGTCCTTCGACTGCTCCGCTTCGACAAGCTCAGCGTCGCGCTCAGGATGACAAGCTGCGGGCGCTCAGGATGACAGCGCGGCGTGGCGCGAATTTCTGCGATTCCATACTGAAAGAGGAGGAAGCGGCTGTGTTCGAAGGTCGAGTGGCATTGGTTACCGGTGGAACGCGCGGCATCGGCGCGGCCATCACGGAGAAGCTGGCCCGCAACGGGGCGCACGTTGCAGCGGGCTATAGCCGGGGCAAGGAGAGCGCCGAAAAGTTCGCCAGCCAGGATGGCGGCCGAGGGCGCCAAGGTATCGATACACCAAGGGCGCGTCGACGAGGCGGACGACTGCAATCGCGTCGCTAAAGAAGTGCTCGATCAATTCGGCCGGATCGACTATCTCGTGAACAACGCCGGCATCACCGTCGACAAGACCGTGCGCAAGATGACGGTGGACGACTGGAAGCAGGTGCTCGACGTCAATCTCTTGGGCGCCTTCCAAATGACCAAGGCCGTTTTGGAGCACATGATCGAACGGGGCTCCGGACGCATCGTTAACATCAGTTCGGTCATCGGCGAAACCGGCAATATCGGTCAGGCAAACTACGCCGCGTCCAAAGCGGGACTCTTTGGCTTGACCAAGAGCTTGGCGCTGGAGATGGCGCAGCGCGGCATCACCGTGAACTCCGTCGCGCCGGGCTTTATCGCGACCGAGATGGTGTCGGCGATTCCCGAGGCCGCACTTTCGAAAGTGATCGAGAAGATTCCGCAGCGGCGTTTGGGCAAGCCCGAAGAGGTGGCGCGCGTCGTCTCGTTCCTGCTCGAGGACGACTCCAGCTATATTACCGGCGCGGTCTACTCGATCAACGGCGGCCTGGATATGTAGGCGAGCGGAAGGTAAACCGCGCGCAAGTTGGGTAAATCTAGCGCGTGGAACAATCAGCTCTTCAAGGACGGGTCGGCATCGTCACAGGCGGGTCTCGAGGAATCGGCGGGGCAATCAGCTCGCTGCTCGCTCAAGACGGCGCGACGGTTGCCGTCCTCGGTCTCCCGGAGGACCGGGCACGAACGCAGACGCTGGCATCGCATTTAAACGGCGCGGCGTCAAAGCTTCATTTTTACGAGACCAACGTTGGAGTCTTCGAGCGCTGTAAGGAGGCCGTCGACGCCGTGCTCCGCGAGCACGGGAAGATCGACTTCCTCGTCAATAACGCCGGCATCACTCGCGATCACACGATTCGCAACATGTCGGTCGAAGAATGGGAAGCGGTCCTGCAAGTAAATCTTTCAGGGCCTTTTTTTATGATCAAAGCCGTCCTGGAGTCGATGCTCGAACGCAGCTACGGGCGCATCGTCAACGTCAGCTCGGTGGTCGGGGTCACCGGCAACTTCGGGCAGGCCAACTATGCGGCCGCTAAAGCCGGACTCATCGGCCTGACGAAGACCGTGGCGCGTGAGGTTGCCAAACGCGGCATCACGGTCAACGCCGTCGCCCCGGGATTCATCGATACGGAGATGACGCGGGCGATGCCGCTGGCGGCGATCGAAACGGCGATCGAACAGACGCCGGGGCGGCGCTTGGGACGTCCCGAGGAGGTCGCCAAGCTGGTACGCTTTCTCCTGGACGATAATTCCGGGTATATCACCGGTGCGGTGTACAATATCAACGGCGGCTGGTACATGTGAACGTCGAAGAACGAATCGCTCCCGAGGAACTCAACTACGGCATCGACGTCGCCGGGCTAGACTTTGCGTCGCTGACCGACTCGCTGCGCGCGGTTATGGCCGACGCGATGGCCGATCCGCTGCGCATGAGCACGTGGCTGACCGGCCTGGCCCTCGCCGAACAGAACGTCGGCCTCAACATGATGCGCCGTTTGGGCGGCGAAACGGCCGCACCATCGTTTTCCGGCGACAAGCGCTTTTCCGAGCCGGAGTGGAGCACCAACCCGATGCTCGCCGGATTCGTCGAAGATTATCAGGCGCGCACCAATGCGGCGCTGCAGCTGGTCGATTCGGCGCGTCTGCCGGCGACGACGAGAAACAAGGCTCGCTTTGCGATGCAGCTGATGTGCGACGCATTCTCGCCGAGCAATATTCCGTGGCTTAATCCAGGCGTCCTGAAAGAGGCGACGGATACGGGCGGGCTCAGCCTGCTCCACGGGCTGCAAAACTTCATGGACGACATGGTCAACAACGGCGGCTATCCGAAGCAGGTCGATCGTTCCGCGTTCGAACTTGGAACGCATCTCGCCACGACGCCCGGCCGCATCGTCATGCGAAACGAGCTGATCGAGCTGATCGCCTACGATCCGCAGACGCCGCAAGTGCATGCGATTCCGCTGCTCTGCAGCCCGCCGTGGATCAACAAGTACTACATCATGGACCTGGCGCCGGGGCGCTCGTTCGTCGAGTGGGCGGTACGCAACGGACACCAGACCTTCATGATTTCGTACCGCAATCCCGACGAAGCCATGTCGCATTACACGATGGAGAACTATCTGCGCGAAGGGCTTCTCGCCGCCATCGACGCCGTGCAGGAAATCACCGGTGCGCCGCAAGTTAACCTCGCCGCGCTCTGCCTAGGCGGAACGCTGGCGCTGGTCGAGATGGCCTATCTCGCCGCGAACGGCCAGGGCGATCGCATCGCCTCCGCGACGGTTACCAACACGCTGGTGGATTTCAGCATCCCCGGCGATCTCGGCGTCTTCACCGACGAAGACACGATCGTGCGCTTGGAAAAGCGCATGCGCGAACGCGGCTACCTGGAAGCGCGGGAGATGTCGCGGACCTTCGATTGGATGCGCTCGCGCGATCTGATCTGGAGTTACGTCATCAACAATTGGTTCAAAGGCAAGGAACCGCCGGCGTTCGACATCCTGGCCTGGAACAACGACTCGACGCGCATGCCGGTCGAGATGCACTCGGAATATCTGCGCGCCTGCTATCTGCATAACGCGATCGTAAAGCCGGGGGCGTTTACGATCGGCGGGACGCCGATCGACCTCGGGAAGATCTCGTCGCCGCTCTACGTACTCGGCGCCGAGAGCGATCACATCGCGCCGTGGCACGCCACCTATCTGACCACGCAGCACGTCGGCGGCGAGTCCAAATACGTGCTGACCAACTCGGGGCACATCGCCGGCATCGTCAATCCGCCGGGCGGGAAGAAGACCTGGCACTACACGCGGCCGGCCGCGCAGCGGGGCGAGTCCGCCGAGGAATGGCTCGAGGGCGCCGACCGCAAGCACGGCTCGTGGTGGGAAGACTGGGCCGTCTGGGCCGAGGCGCACGGTGGGCCGATGCGCGAGCCTTACCCGATCCCTGAGGGGGAAGCGGCCCCGGGCCGGTACGTCCGGAACGAGAGTGCGGAGCCCTTCGCGCCGAAAGTAACAGCGCATCAATGAACGACGACGACAAGACCGGCCCAGGCGGCGCCTGGCGCAGCCTCGGCGACTTTATCCGAAGCCAGCGGGAGCTGGCCAATCTCTCGATGCGCCAGCTGGCGGAGATCGCCAAGATCTCCAACCCCTACCTGAGCCAGGTCGAGCGGGGACTCTACAAGCCCTCGGCCGACGTCCTCAAGAGCATCGCCAATGCCCTCCACATCTCGGCCGAGACGATGTACGGCCAGGCCGGCCTTCTCGACGACTCGGGCTCCCGGGACGAGAGCCACCACGGGGTCGAGCACGCCGTCAAGCTCGATCCGCGCCTGACCGTCGACCAAAAGGAAGCGATTATCCGCATCTACCGCAGTTTTGTAGGTAGAGAGTAAGCAACCGCTCTTTCCCCAGCCTCCTGAGCCTCTCGTGCGTCATCCTGAGCCGTCGTGTCATCCTGAGCTTGCCGAAGGAGCGAAGGGTTGACAGACACAGCATCTGCTTGGTATACTTAGCGCACAAAAGCAATACCGATTGAGGAGAGAGCGTTTTAACATGGCTATCAACGTAATGGAATACATGAACAAGTTTCAGGAAGAGGGTCTCGCCGCGATCAAGCAGACGCAAGAGACCAGCCTCAAGGCGATGAGCACGTGGCGCGAGTTCACCCGCGAGATGAGCGAGAAGCCCGGCACCGTCCCGACCCTCGAGAACATGCCGACCCCGACCCAGTTCGTCGAGTTCTCGTTCGGCTTCGCCAGCCAGCTCCTGGAGCTGCGCAAGGCCTGGACCCTTCGCATGGCCGAGATGATCGTCGAGGCCCAAAAGCAGACCGAGCAGACCGTCAAGGCTGCGACTGCGACGATGAACCAGAACGTCAACCAGAGCGTCAACCAGAACCTGAACCAGAACCTGAACTCGAACAAGCCCGTTAACGCGAGCAAGTAACTTTTCCAGGGACCGTTCACGAAACCGCCCGGCGCAAAGCCGGGCGGTCTTTTTTTGTCTCCAAACGAAGAGCGCGCAAATGAACGACGCGACGACGATCGGCATCGGTGACGGGCTGCGCGTAAAGCGCCTGGGCTTCGGCGCGATGCGGCTTTGCGGACCGGGAGTCTGGGGATGGCCGGCCGACCGGGAGAACGCATTGAACGTGTTGCGCCGCGCGATCGAGCTGGGCGTAAACTTCATCGACACGGCCGACGCGTACGGCCCCAACGTCAACGAAGAGCAGATCGCGCAGGCACTCCACCCGTATCCGACCGATCTGGTAATCGCGACGAAGGGCGGATCCACGCGCGGCGGTCCGGGCGACTGGGGGCGCGACGGACGCCCGTCGCATCTCAAAGAGGCGTGCGAGGGTAGTCTGCGGCGGCTGCGCCTCGAGTGGATCGATCTCTATCAGCTGCACGCGGTCGATCCCAGGGTTCCGTTTGAGGATCAGGTCGGTGCGCTGCGCGATCTTCGCGACGCCGGAAAAATCCGTTACGCCGGTCTCTCCAACGTGACGCTACCCCAGTTGCAGGCGGCGCAAGGCATCGTCGAAATCGCCTCGGTGCAGAACAGCTACAACGTCGGCGATCGCGAGAGCGAATCCATCGTCGAGTATTGCGAAAATAACGGCATCGTCTTCATTCCATACTTCCCGCTCGACGGCGGCGATCTTCACGCGATCGAGGCGCTCAAGCCGATTGCGGCCGAGGCCGGGGCGACGATTTGGCAGGTGGGGCTCGCATGGTTGATGCATCGCTCGCCGGCAATGTTGCCGATCCCCGGCACGTCGTCGCTCACCCATCTCGAGGAGAACGTCGCGGCCGCCGGCCTGCAGTTGAGCGACGAGGTTTATAAGCAGCTCGATAAGCTCGGGAGCTCGTAGGATCGGCTCGGGCTTCCAACCGAGCGCCTCTACGGGTTAGGAAGTAGGGAGAGGGGTAAGGATAGAACACTCGCTCCCCTCATTTCTTCACTTTCGGAGGCGCCCGTTATGTATGTAACCTCGTTGCGCCGTCCACTCGTGGTCGCGGCGCTCTTTGCCGTCGCCGGATGCAGCGGTGCGTCGTCGCTGACGTCGCAACCGTCGATCGCAAACGGAACCGGCTCATCTTTCGTTCACCGGGGCATGCCGTTCGCACCGGCCGTCCGTCATCATGCGGTTTTGCCCTCGATCCATTCGACCTATGCTGCGAAGGGTTCGCTCGTCTTTGAAGGCGATCAGGCACAAACGGCCGTCAACATCTACCAGACGAAGAATCTGGCGAGTAATCCCGCGCCAATCGCGTCCATTGTGGTCAGCCATGGCTGCCCCTACGGCCTAGCGGCAGATAAGAAAGGTACGCTCTACGTTGCCGACAACTGCGGCGGTAACGACGTCGAAGAGTACGCCAAAGGCCAGACGACTCTGAAGACGACGATTACGAACGGCGTCAGCAATCCGCTGGGCCTTGCCATCGACAAGAGTGGAACGCTCTACGTCAGTAATTATCCGGCGTCAATCACCGAATACCCGAAAGGCACTACGTCTCCGTCGAAGACGATTACCGGCGGAGGCCTTACCGATCCGTTCGGCCTCGCGCTCGATAAGAACGGCAACCTTTTCATTGCAGACTTTGGTGCCCTACAGGTCTTCGAGTTGCCGGCAGGCGGCTCCAGCGTGACGCCGCTCAATCTTTCGGGCTTGGTCGTGCCGATCGGGGTTGCCGTAGACAAAAAGAGCGGCGACCTATGGGTAACGGACGAGGGCGGAAATAACATCGTTATTTACCCTGCCGGCTCGACGATGCCCAAGCAAACGATCGCCGGTCACGGATCCCCGTATGCCATCAGTCTGGAGAATAGGGGCAGACCTAGGGGTGAGGTTGTCTATTCCGATCTCGGGACCGATTCGGTCTACGCGTTCAAACCGGGGCAGTATACGTCGTATGCCACGCTTACAAACGGCATAACCCTTCCCACGGGTTTGCTGATCACTAAGCTCTAGCTTGAGATACAATCGTTGAGCAATGTTGACGGGCCCGCTTTCGCGGGCCCGTCATAATCGTCGCCGCCATGGTCGCCCCGTGGTTGGAGAGTCTCTCCACAGCATCGGTGCTTCTCGGGCTCGTCTGTGCCGCGTATCTGGTGATCGCGGTGATCCGGCATCCGGAAAAGATGTGGATCATGAATCTCGTCTGGCCGATTACCGCGCTGTATTTCGGGCCGTTTGCGATCTGGGCGTACTACGCGATGGGCGGGCGCATGTCGAAGCCGTTTTGGCAGAGCGTGGTCGTCGGCGGCACGCATTGCGGCGCCGGCTGCACGCTCGGCGACATTATCGCGGAGTTCGCGCTCTTTGTTCTGATCGGCTGCGGCGATCACGGGTTGGGCGCGGATGGGAATAACGTATGCCGCAGATTTTACGCTGGCGTACATCCTGGGAATCGCCTTCCAATACTTCGCGATTGCGCCGATGCGCGGCGATTGGGGCCGCAAGCAGTCTCGTTGCCGCCGTGCAGGCCGACACGCTCTCGCTGACCGCGTTTGAAATCGGCCTCTTCGGCTGGATGGCGATAACGCAGATGGTGCTGTTTCAGCCGTCGCTCGCAGGCGAACCAGTGGACCTTCTGGTTCATGATGCAGATCGGCATGATCCTCGGCTATTTTACTTCGTTTCCGGTAAACTGGTGGCTCATCGCTCGCGGCATTAAGGAACGTATGTAAAAGATTGAGCCCGAGGGGAGAAGTCTCGGGCTCAAGTCGGTCGGTCTTCGTCGTTCTCTAGTACGGAGCGGGCGGCGCCGGCGCTACGCCGGTCACCAGCGCGCTGGCCGAGAGATCGCCGGTGTCGCTGTAGAGGTACGTTCCCGACGGATAGGCGTACACGTCGAGCGAGCCGTTCTCGGCGTCGCCGCAGTAGATGTGTTTCTGCGCGTGGTCGAGCGGGCACCAGATCGACGCACCCATCAGCGGGAACGTCGTCGGCGCGCTGGTGTACGGCGGTGCGAAGACGTCGATGGTCCCGCGATCCCAGTCGCTGATCACCAGATTATCCTGCACGTCGAAGGCCGGTACGCCGGGTAGACCGAGGTCGATGCCCGAGAGCTGCGTTCCCGGCATTTTTCCCTGCGGAAACTCGATGACGATGCCTTGGTTGCTGCTCGTCAAGTTCGAGACGAAGACGTCGCCCTTGTTGTCGCTCTGCACGCCGAACAACACCGAGAACGAAGGATCGCTGAGCGTGCGCAGCAGCTTGCCCTTCGACGTGTACACGTTGACCGTCGGCGGACCACTGATGTCGTTGATGTTGAGAATATAGACGTGCCCGTGCCGGTCGAAGGCGACGTCGGCCGGCTCGCCGGTCGGATCGGGGATGGTGAGCTTGGCAGCGCCGCAGTTCGGCGCGTATTCCGTGGTCGAGTTGGCGCGCCCGTCGGGAACCCACAGGTTGCCCTTACGGTCGATGCGGATGCCGTTGGTGGAATCGGCCGGCTCGCAAACGGTGGGAGGCTTATTCGTCTTGTCATTTGCCTTGAACCACAGCACGCTCGACCCTCCGAACTGGGCCACGGCGATGCCCGAGTGGCGCCGCGTTCCGGCGGGCGCGGGCTTCATCCACGCGGGGCGGACGAGATTTGGTTTAAAGGATGCCGGAAAAACCGATGCTGCGCCGTTGGGCGCGCGCAGCGGAGTAAAGCCGCTGCGTACGTTCGCCGGCGGAACGACGCCGGCCGCGGAGCTTTGCTGCGGGCTTTGCGAGCAAGCCGTAAGCAAACCAAGCGCCAAAGCTCCGGCAGCGGTAAGGGTGAAGGCGGAAAGACGCACGCGGACAATCTCCTTTGGAGGCGTGAAAGTTTTCTCAGAGTTTAGTTTACTGATTGATAACGTTGGCTCCGTCCGCTAAAGTCTCACGTTAGTCCCATGCCCAAGCGTAAACGGTCGCCGGTCTCGGCGTTACTGCAGAACTTGCAGTCGGTGCATCCGACCGCTCGCCGAACCGAGCTAGGCGGCCCGTCGCTCGATGCCGTCGTCGGTAAGATCATCGACGAGATCGCGTCGGAATCGGAACAGGAGCGGCGCCGGTTCACCGTGCTGCGCCGCAGCGACGTTCTGCACGAGGCGCACGACGCGATCGCTCGCGACGTCGGTCTTTCGCGCAGCCAGTTCTATCGGGACCTGCATGCGGCCCGCGAACGCTTAGCCGGTGCGCTCGACCGCGCGTTTAGCGTGCGCGCCTCGCAGGGATTTTTGCATCCGGCGGTCGCCGCGCGCCGCATGACCGTCGAAACGCTGCGGGCATCGGGTCAACACGATCGGGCTCGCGCCGCTGCGACGGAGTCGCTGCGAGGCGCGGGTGCGGTGGAGGCGATCGAGCTGCTCTGCTTGCGCGCCGAACTCGAAACGGAATCGGGTCGCTTCGAATTCGCGCGGGAGAGTACGCGTGAGGCGCGGGCGCTGCTGCCGCAAGTCGGCGACGCGCGCCTGCTCGACCTTTTCTCACTCGCTTGTGACTTAGAGGATTTCGAGTCGGCGCACTGCCTTGGGACGCCGGCCGAGCCGGGCGCGCGGGAAGCGTGTCTCAGGCGTTTGCGATCGCGTGCCGGCGGCGATCGCCCTTATGCCTCGCTCCTGGTCAAAGCGCTAATCGGCGAGGCTTCGCTGCTTTTTGGGCGAGGCGACGAGCTTCACGCGCTCGGACTTATCGAAGAAGCCGCCGCGCTGGTCCGGCGCGAGCCGTTGGTCGACACGCGCTTGGCGATCGACGTGCAAGTGAGGGTCTCGGGATTACACGCGGTGCGTCCGGATGGGCTCTCGGGCGCGCTGGAGGAGGCGGCGCGCATCGTCGACGCCGGCATGCATTGGCGCGACGCGCGCACGCTGCGCCTTGGATTGCAGACGATGTCGGCACACTTATTGACTTTGGGCCGGCTCGATGAAGCGAAGGAGTATGCCTTGCAGGCGCGCGCGCTGATCGAGCTCTTCGGCAGCGCGCTCGATCGCGCCATCGTGCTCTCGAACTTGGCTCGCATCGAGATCCTGCGGCGCGACGGCGCGCAGGCACTTGAGTGGGTGGCACTTGCACGCGAAACCGGGTGCGACGCCTTTCCCATCACACAGGCCGTCGCGATCTCGGAAGCCGAGGCGTTAGCGCTCGTCGATCAGCCGGGCCGCGCGCTCGATGCGGCGCGCCGGGCCGGCGCACGCGTAGCGGAGTGGCCGCGGCTGCACGCGCGCGCAAAGCTGGCCGAGGCAATCGCCTTATCGGCGCTGTCCTCAAGCCGCGAAGCGCAGCGATGCAGCAGCGAAGCCGTCGAGCTGTCGCGCGTTGCCGGCGGCCCGCTGGTGGAACTGCGGGCGCTGGATTTAAACGTCAAACTCACCGGGAACGCTGCGTCGCAGCGAGCCTTGCGGGACCTGCGCGCCGCGCTGACCGTTTAGGCGGGTCGTGAAGTTTCGGCGGGCGTGCCTGGTTGTTGCGGTTTCCGTGCTCTCGGTCGTTGGCGTTCGAGCTGCGGAGATTCCGGAGAGCATTCATCGGGAGTATGTGATGGGCGCGACAAGCGTACATCTCCCCGCGGATCCAACGACGATTCCACTGCAGGGCACGGATTGGTATGGGCACTACCGCTCGCCCTACATCAAGGTTTTGGTTAACGGGCGTGGGCCGTATACGTTTCTCTTCGACACCGGAGCGAACGTGACGACCGTGAGTTCGCAGGTCGCGCGGGCGACCGGGGCGGAGCTCGTGAGTCACGTTCCAGGGCATCATGCCATCGCGAAGTTGCGCGAGCTTCGTGCCGGCGGGATCTCGATGCGCGATTACTTCGTGGTGATTGCCGACGGCGACGATGTCGACGGGATCCTCGGCTTCAACGCGTTCGGCAAGAACTACTTGACGCTGAACCTCGAGGGGCGGACGCTTACGGTGGGAAGCCGGCCGTTACCGCTGCCGGCCCCTGTTTGGCTGCCGTATACCTTGAAACGGCATCTTGCGACGATCGAGCTTTCGATCGATGGACGTAGGCTGCCGACGCTCATCGATTCGGGTGACGACGCGTATGCCTGGGAGGGAACGTCGGCCGATCTTCAAGGGCTCAGTTACGACTCGACTCCAGTGGAATCGGCGATTGTTTACAACGGGCAGACCGGAGCCACGCGAACTCGAATTACCTCGATCGATGGAACGCTAGAGCTCGCGAGCTTCTACGCCCCGCGCCCGGCCGTCGCCATCAACGAATCGCTGCCGCTGCCGGACATCGGGGTGGACGTAATTAAGCAGTTCGTGCTCGAGTTCGACCGGGTCCATCACCGCGTCGCATTTTCGCCGATCTTCTCGGGGCGCGAGTTTATCGTACCGGGCGAACGAACGTGCGGCTTATCCATATCGTTTCGCCAGCAAAAACGGCTCGTACGCGACGTGCTTCCGGGGCGCGCGCCGGCGAAGGCCGGGATGAAGCGAGGGGATACGATCGTTGCCATTAATGGGCGCAACGCAGAGCTGGTCACGTACCGTCAGTGGGACGAAGCTGTGCGAGGCGACAACGGCGTCACGATCACTTGGGAGAGCGAAGGCGGACAGCACTCTCAAAGGTTCCCGATCGTCGAACTGAAGTGACGTCGTCGCCGAGCTGTACCGTCAGCTCGCTAGCCGCGACAGGTCAACCTTCTGGCCGCCGAGCATGACGAGCGCCGGCTGGCGCTCCATCAACGCAATGTCACGAGTCGGATCGCCGTTGAAGACGACGACGTCTGCGAGCTTGCCCGACGCTAAAATGCCACGGTCGCTCAAGCCGATCAATGCGGCAGCGTTGGCGGTTGCCGAGCGCAACACGTCGATTGGCCGCATTCCGAGCGAAACGAGAAGAGTGAAGTCTTTATTGTTCTGACTGTGCGGAAAGACGCCGGCATCCGTGCCGTAGGCGATCGTGACGCTCGAGGCGATCGCCCGGTGCATCCCTTCGTTGCGAAGCCGCGCAGCGTACTCCGCCTTCTGAATGGACGTTGCCGGAACGTGGTTCGGGTTGCCGGGCTGCAGAATCGAGTCGAGTGCCCAAATCGTCGGCACGAGGTTAGTCCCGCGCTGCCGCATGTTGTTCAGCGTCTTTTCGCTGACGCCGGTTCCGTGCTCGACGGAATTTACGCCCCCTTCGACCGCAATAGCGATTCCTTCGTCCCCGTGAGCGTGCGCGGCGACTTTACGGCGAAACTTCGTCGACTCTTCGACGACGGCTTGAACTTCGTCAAGATTGAACTGAGGGATGTCCCAGACGTCGCCGTACGAGAGGACGCCGCCGGTTGCCAGGATCTTAATGACGTCAACGTGGAGCTTGACGTTCTGCCGCACCAGTTCGCGAAAGCCGTACGGTCCGTATGAGATCGCGCCACCTTTAACGGTGGGATCTTCCTCGACCCAGCCAGGTACGTCATTGGAATCGCCGTGGCCGCCGGTAATGGAAAGCGCCTGTCCGGCAGCAAGAATCCGAGGACCGAGAATCGCGCCGTCATTGACGGCGTTGCGGATTGCGAGATCTATTCCCGCGCCGCCGCCGACGTCGCGCAGCGTCGTGAAGCCATTTCGCAACATCGCTTGCGCATTGCGGACGCTGTAGATCGTAGCTTCCGGCACGTTATCGGCCGTGCGGTACTTCGGAAACATCGTCGTGAGGTAGTGCGAAGGCAAGACGAAGTCCGCGATGTGCGTGTGGCAATCGATCAGCCCCGGCATAATCGTTGCATCGCCCAACTCGACGACCTGAGCGCCGCTCCCGGCGTCGCCTTGCTGCATCGAGACGATGCGGTCGGCGCTGATGACGACGACGCCAGGCGTATGCATCGAATGGCCGTCGAAGAGCCGTGCGGCGCGCAGAACCGTTACATTGGTGTCGGCGCGTGCGCGAAACGGAAGGAGCATTGCGAATGCCGGCGGCAGCGGTACCCAGGATGAATGAGCGCCGTCCGAGCGCGCGCTGCGCCTCATTGAAGACGTCCGCCGAAAAGGGAGCATGCGGGCAGCGGCACCCGAAGTTCATCGAAAAGGCTTCCTCTTGGGAATGTCCTGTCCTGTGGAGCGTAGGTAAGAAGCACGTTTATGGCTTGGGCAAATCGACTGGATCGAGTCGGTGATTGCCCGATCGATGCGACGACCGGCGAGATGAGTAAAGATGAGCGAATAGGCTCGCCCGTCAACAATCGCTAAATGGTAGACTTGAGAGACGGTCTTACCGCTTGGCGTTGCAAGACGCGCATCGAACGTCCAACCGTTTTGCAAGCCGTGGCAGCTCGATTCGCTGTGCGAGTTTACTATCACGCGGTCGTGCGACATATCGCCGATCGCGGTACGTACCTCGGCATCAAGCGTCACAGCCGCCGGAACCTGACGAGTCGTTAGCGAAAGGTTCTCGCCATTACCATTGACGCCAAAGTGGGGAGACAGCCAAATAAAATCGACCGGCCCGTTCGACGGCGGAGTTTTAGCGACCCAGCCTTTCGGCGCAACGAAGGATCCAGGTAGAGTCAGTGATGCGCTCAGGAATAGCGGCAAGATCCTTGCTATCATCTCAGCCGCAATTCAACCGTGCGCGAAGAAATCCCGGCCGCGCTAACGGCACGATATGACGCCGGCACGGCCATAGCCGTCGTTTACTTAGGCGGCGCCTCATCCGAAGTCGCATCAATGGTTTAGAAGGCCGGCCACGGGTCCCCGCCAACGTTCGAATAACCGTACTGCCGCGTTTTCCTATGTTCCAAGGAGACACCAGAAATGAATCGTTACATTATGTTTGCTATCGCTTTTGTGATTGCGCTTGCCGGCCCCGTTTCGGCTGGAACCTATTACCGGTATCTCTCTCCCGCCAGTGCAAGCCCTAAGACAGCGGCAGGCATCGTACTCGAAAATGGACAGATACGTCGTGGCGCGGGCTTTACTGTTCAGCACCCTGAAGCAGGCCGGTACGACATTACGTTTGACCCGGGATTCTTCCCAACCGGCTGCGCGTCGTTGGTTGTGGAACCGTTCGCCTATTTTCCACATAATGAAACTGTCAGCGATGTCACCGTAAAGGGTTGCGCCGCCCAGAACCCTGTGTTTCGCGTACATTTCCACCGCCCGGACGGCATACCACTGGACAAGGCGTTTCAGTTTGTAGTGGTTGGAGTGTAAACCAAAAATGAAGCGCCGTTTTCAGGCGCTTCAAAAAGTCTTGTGGTTATCGAAGTTTATGATGGTGGGCGGTATAAGGATTGAACTTATGACCTCTTCCGTGTCAAGGAAGCGCTCTCCCACTGAGCTAACCGCCCGTCGCAGAATCGCGAGAAGTGCCGATTCTTCGCAGTTGCGCGCGCTGACCCTGCCGAGCGGTGGTTTGACAAGCCCTTCGCGCGCGTGATAGAGTGGCGCGTACCACTTTTCACTCGCCAACACGGAGGCACGATGAACGAAAATCTTCGAATTTGCTTCCCCTGGCCGTCGATCACCGACGGCGGGTCGGCGTGTTTTGGACCTTCGGAGGACGGACCGGCGTAACGTCGGCGTCTCGCTCCATCCGAAGGCCTCCGCGAACGACCCGGGGGCCTTTTCATTTTCCACAATTCACTCTCATAAGTGAGGCAACATCATGGAACTCTGGCATCAGAGCGAGGCTCGGATGCGCCATGACGACGCCTTGGAAAACGCCCGCCGCGGCCGGCTCGCTAGCCTGGCATCGAGTGGACGAAGTCCGGGGATTCGCATTCGCATCGCGGCCGCAGCGCAGGGACTGAGCGACGCGCTCGAAGCATTCGCGCAGAATCTGGTTGGCGGTGAAGCTCGCTAATCGTTACAGAAGGGCGGCGGCATCCATCGTGACGTCGGCGCCCTTCCACTCTTTTTCAAAGCGCGCGCGGGTAGCCGCGGCCTGCGCTTCTTGGCCGTCTGCGGTCATCGCCGCAGCCAATCCGTAAAGCGCGCGCGGATCGTTGGGATACGTTTGCAGCGTCGCGTTGAATGCATCAATCGCCTGGGCGTTTACGCCGCGCCGCAGATAGAGCGCGCCCAGTGCCTCGCCGGCAGGAATGTACGGAATTAGTTCGCCGGAATAGTCCGCGCGCTGATTGGCGATCGCGGCCTCGAGCCAGCGCTGCGCGTCGCGCTCGTTACCGTCCGCTTCGGCAAGCCGAGCTAAAAAAAGCTGCGGTAAGTAACCGCGCTTCGGACCGCCGTTCTTCATGAGGTCAGCCGCGATGGCGCGCGCTTCGCTCGTGTGTTGCAGCTGCAGTGCGGCGAGCCCGCGAACGGCCGGTCCACCATACTGATCGCCCGTAGCTCCGTAGGCGCCGGCATAGTCGCCGAAGCGGAGGGCGGTCAGGGCGTCGAAGCTGGTGTCGAGTCCGGCCGCCATGCGCTGCGCCCACTGCCGCGCGACGGCATAGTTCCCCAGCATCATCGCGGCGGAGTACGCGACGGCGATATCGTGATTGACATAGCGATCGGTGTGTTGCGGGTCGCTTCCCACGGCACCGAGCTGCTGCATTAAGGTATAGGCGCGCTCGCTCGAGGCAATTGCGGCCGCATAATTGCCGGTCTCGGTCCAATAGTGTGCCGGCATATGCGCGAGATGCTCGGCTTGCGGCGGAAAGTCTGCCGCATCGAGAAGTTGAGCGCATTTGAGAGCCGCCTCGCGTTGCGGCGCCAGATCGTAAAGATGAACGCAGAGGTGATTGGCCATCGGATTGGTTGGGTCGTCGCGCAACACACCCTCGACCAGCGTCAGGGCGTCCTGCGTTTCCAAACTGAGTGGCGCCGAGTTGTTCCAGGTTAATCCGCCGGTCTCCAGCAGTGCTTCGGCCGTCAAAAGTCTCACGTTCGGATCGCCGGAGCGCTTTGCCAGCGATACCATCGCGCGACGGTAGGCGGTGTCGTCGTCCTGCCAGTCGGCAAAACCACCCTTATAGCGAAGCGCCGTCGCGTCGATCAGTCCGCGATTAGTCGACGAGAGATTCGACTCAAGCGCTACAGCCCGCGTAATTGCCTGCTGCGCCGCCGTGAAGCGCTCTTGCGTAATAGGCGTATTGAGATCCGGTCCTTTGGCGAGCGCGATTCCCCAATATCCCATTGCAAGACGCGGATCGCGCGCCGTTACCCGCGCGAACGCCTGGGCCGCCGCGTCGCCGTTGTAGGCATAGTAGAAGAAGAGAGCGCGGTCGATTTCGGCTTGCGCTTGCGGATCGGCAGCGGCGACGGGCAGGTGAACGGAGGTGGCTGCCGCCACGACGGCGGCAACGATGACGGCTGCGACGTTCACGAGCGGACTTTCTGCCGCCGCCCCGCGCTCTCCGTGCTGGACACTCCAAGGAGCGGTAGGGTAAGATACCGTTTTGTCCAAGGTGCCGTAGCCGGTGCGGGCGCGTAGCTCAGTGGGAGAGCATCCGCTTCACACGCGGGGGGTCGTTGGTTCAATCCCAACCGTGCCCACCACTCGCCACGTCGCTTTCGGCATCTGGCGCTGTAGCTCAGTTGGTTAGAGCGTCGCCCTGTCACGGCGAAGGTCGTGGGTTCGAGCCCCATCAGCGTCGCCATAGTCTCGAGCGCACCGCATAGTAGCGCAAAACAAGAATGCGGTGCGCTCGCCTTAACCGGCGCGCCAAGGTAGCTCAGTCGGTAGAGCACGCGCCTGAAAAGTGCGGTGTCGCGCGTTCGATTCGCGCCCTTGGCACACTCTCGGAGAGGCCCGGAAAAACCCGGGCCTCTTCCTTTTGCGTGCCACAGCCCTGGCACACTGGCGTGCGATCAACAGTGATATGCCAAGAGAGCGGACGAGTCACTGTGGTACCTGCGGGGCCGCGAAGGTTTTGCTGAAGTCGGGCGCGTCCCGCTGCCTGAGCTGTCATAACCGCTGGGGGCGCGAGTATTATCACAAAAGCAGGCTGCGGCGGCAAAAGCAGCAGGCAGCGTATGTCCACGCAAATACGGCCTGTCGATGGACCTTCTCCAGGCTATGCTCGAGGCACAGAATGGCCGCTGCGCGATCTGTCGCAAGAGCTGGGCAGAATGTAAGGCCGCCAAGCGAGTCCGACACGAGGCGATGTTTCTGCATTACCTCTACGTCGACCACGACCACCAATCGGGGCGGGTGCGCGGGCTCCTTTGCAACGCTTGCAATACAGCTATCGGCCTTTTTGAAGAAGATCCGGCCCGGCTCGGCGCCGCAGCCGCGTATCTCGGTGAGGAAGGGTACGGCCCGCGGCGCGGGGTTTAGCGACTTCCACGCTGACGGTGACGCCGGCGATGCCGGTTGCATCGAGGTGCTTCTTGACGACCTTTTTCGCGCTACCGCCGCCCGGGTATTTCCAGTAGCCGACGTATTTTGGCGAGTAGCTCGCGCCCCCGAACGGCACTAAAACCGTCCCGCCCTGGATCCACGAGGGACCGATGTAGCTGCCGGCGCCTTTGAGCGTCACCGTGCCGGCGAGCGTTGCCGTCGAGCCGGAGATCGTGAAGCGGTAGATCGCGGGATTGGTGAGATCTTCGATCGCGAGGCCTTTGCCGTCCCACTGTACCGCGCCGGCAGTCGAAATGCTTTGACTCACGGAGATTTGTCCCAGCGTGCTGCCGCCTTTGGGAAGCTCGAGTAGGGCGAAACCGTTCGCGCCGTTGCCGTCGGCAAAGAGATTCCCCTTGCCGTCGTAGCCGCAATATGAAAGGAAGACGCCGCTCTGAGAATAGACCGACGGCATGCCCTGCGCGTTGTGGAATATCGCCACCGGCCCGTAGTCGCAGCCGCTGCAAAGATAGGTAACGGCGAGGTCGCCGCTCTTTGGATCGACGGCACAACCTTCGGCAAGAATGCCGGAGAGATTCAACGTGGCGATGGGCTGCGTGCCGCCGTGAGCGAACTCGTAGACCACGGCCTTCTCGCTTCCGGTCGACGTCGGCACAAAAACGTTGCCGCTCTTATCGGAACAGAGACTCGCACCGGCGACGCTAAGCGCCGAAACAGGTTTGCCTTTGGGATACGAAAGAATGCAGGTCCCGCCGCAAGCTCCGGTCACGTAGAGCAGGTTCTTGCCCGCCGCGCTACTGACTCGCGAGGGCGTGCCGAGCGCACCGGTCGCACTCGAGGGAAGGGTCGAGCCGCTGCAGCCCGACAGAGCAACCGCCGCTACGATGACGGCCGAAAAAAAGCGATACGAGCGTGAAATCATCATTCCGCCGATCCTCCCAGGTGTGCCGCGTTCTCCGCGGCTGAAAGCTAACCTGGTTGGCGCAGCGTGCGCTCGAAAAACTCTACGGTGCGCCGCCAAGCCGTTTCGGCGTGCTCTGGATGGTAGTGTCCTAGACCGCCTTGACCGGGCTTGCCGGTATTGTAAAAACCATGTTTGGCGTCGTAACGATGAAACTCGTATTGCACGCCCGCGTCGCGCAGTTTTTTCTCGAGCGCATCGACGCCGGCAATGGTAAAGTGGCCGTCGTCGGTCGCCCAGTGTCCTTGCACCGGAACGGAGATCTTGCTCGGATCGCCGGCCTCAGGCGGCGGGTAGCCATACCAAAGGCTGGCGGCGTCGAACTCGGTGGTGTGCATGACATCCAGCAATGCCAGCGCACCGCCCATGCAAAATCCCATGACGCCGACGTGCTCCGCGCCGAGCTCGCGCAAATAGCGAGCCGCGCCGACGCCGTCTTGCGAGGCCGCATCGACAAAATCGAGGCCTTCGATGAGGTGGTTCGCTTCGTCGCCCGTGGCAGCGCTGCGCCCGCGAAATAAATCGGGGACGAGCACGTTAAAGCCGTAGGATGCGAGGCGATCCGCCGTCTCCTTGATGCGATCGTCGACGCCCCACCACTCCTCGAACATGACGACGCCCGGTGGGCGCTGTAGGTCGAGGTCGGGGGCTTCGGCGAGATATCCCGGCGCGCCGGCGCCGTCGGGCCGAATGAATTCGACCATCTTACCCATTAGCGGTGCGTGACCGGAGCGGTCTCCTCAGCGTCCTGACGATCGAGATTCTCGCGCCGTTCGGTCACTAGCCACGTGTTCGCGCGCTGCACGTCTTCGGGCGCGACCCGCTCGGAGAACCAGGCGAAAAGCGATTGGTCGGTGGCGTTTTCCCGCAGGGCCTCGCCGAACTCGGCGGGCGTGACGCCCCAACGCTCCAACATGCCCTTGTCCATCGGGCACGGATAGATGTAGTCGTAGATGGTGCCGGCGGCAGCGGCCCGGCCTTTGTCGGAGACGCGAAGCAGCCACAGCGCTTCGCCGATCACCTCGCGGCCACGGCGTGGAAAAGTCTTTCCGTCTCTAAAATCGGTAGGCATGCTCCTCATAAGGCATACCAAATGCGGCGGGTTGCGCGGCCGAGCCAAGCGAACGGTGCGTAGTCGTGCAGGCTGAAGGAATGGTCGTGCGCCACGAGCCGCGATGGCACGCGTCGCTTGCGGTATTGGCGGCGGTGGTGCTTTACGTGACGTTACCGCCGCGCTTGACCATTGGTCCCGATTTGGGCGGCGCCGGTGCTCGTGTTGCTGGTCCTTATTCCCCTATCGATACTGGAGCCGCGGCGGCGGCGAGAGACCCGGCGAACGCGATTCTGGAGCATCCTGATCATAGCGCTCGTCAACGTCTTCAACTTGACGTCGGTACTGCTCTTGATCGCGCACTTCTTCCATCCGGAGAAGGCAGTCATTCATTCGGCCGCAGATCTCTTGCGCATCGGCGCGCAGATTTGGCTTACGAACGTTTTGGTCTTTGCGCTATGGTATTGGGAGTTGGATGGAGACGGACCCGATGCACGCGCTCACGCGACGAAGGCGACCGAAATTCGCAACGCCGACTTCCTCTTTCCGCAGATGGAGCTGATGTACACGAATAGCCCGGCGGCCAAATGCATCGATCCGCTCTGGAAGTCGCAGTTTCTCGACTACCTCTATCTCTCGCTAACAAATGCCTTGGCGTTTAGCCCGGCCGACGTCTTTCCGCTCACCCGTTGGGCCAAGACGCTGATGGGACTCGAAGCCTTGATCTCGCTCATCACCATCGCCATCGTGCTGGCGCGCTCGGTTAGTCTTCTTGCTTGAGCGGTGCGGCGATATCGGCCTGGCGCGGGTTGTAGGGGCCGGTATGGGGCTGCTCGAACCGGAAGGGTCGCCTGGCGCGGGTATGATGTAATGGTAGCCTGCGACCTTCCCAAGGTTGATGCGTGGGTTCGATTCCCACTACCCGCTCGGTAAGAAGCGGTCACACGTGAGGCGACGTAGCCAAGTGGTAAGGCAGGGCTCTGCAAAAGCCCCATTCGGCAGTTCGAATCTGCCCGTCGCCTGAAGTCTCTCCCAATGCGAGTCGCGGTAGTCGGCGCGGGTGCCATCGGGGGATTTATTGCCGCGGCTCTTGCTCGGGCCGGTTTCCCCGTCGCGGTCGTGGCCCGCGGGGCGCATCTGCGGGCGATTGCGCGCCACGGCCTGCGGATTGCCGGCGATCTCGGCGACTTTACCGTGCGGGTCGACGCAAGCGACGATCTGCGTCAACTCGGCACCTTCGACTTCTTGCTGCTTACCTTTAAAGCGCATCAGTGGCCGGGCTTCATCGCGCAACTCGCCCCGTTCGCAGGCACCGCTACTCGGCTCGTCACGATGCAGAACGGTCTTCCTTTTTGGTACGTGCGCGAGCCGGCGCTGCGCAGCGTCGATCCGCAGGGCGCCATTGGGCGGCTTTTTTCCGACGAGCAAACGATCGGATCGGTCGTACACGTTTCCGGCGAGATCCTCGAACCGGGCTACGTGCGCCAGAGCGGCGGATTGCGCTACGTCCTGGGCGATCCCGCCGGCGGCGCGGCCGCATCGGTCGACGAGCTCGTGGGCGCGTTCCGTTCTGCCGGTCTCGCCGCCGAGACCGATACCAATATCCGGCAGACGGTGTGGCTCAAGCTGGTCAACAATACCGGCCTCAATGCAGTCAGCGCGCTGCGCGGCCTCAAGATCAAACCGATGCTCGAGGATGTCGCCGCGCGCCGGCAGGTTGCCGGCCTGATGCATGAAGCGCTCGCGGTCGGCCAAGCGATGGGCGTCGTTGGTGAGGTAGACGTAGACGCGCGAATTGCCTACGCAGCTCGGCTCGATAACGTGCGAACGTCAATGCTGCAGGACGTCGAGCAGCAGCGAGCGCTCGAGCTCGACCCGATTTTGGGTGCCGTCTGCGAGCTGGGCGAGCGTTACGGCGTCGCGACTCCCTTAGTGCGCGAAGCGTACGGCGAACTGCAGCGGTTGAGCGCGACGTGGAAATCGCCGGTTTAAGCGGCGTCGGGCCCAAGACCGCACCGCTCTTTGAATCGTTGGGCATCGAGACCGCGCAAGCGCTGCTCGAGTATCTGCCCTTTCGTTACGACGACCTGCGTTTTCCAACGCCGGCCGCGCGCCTCGGGCAAGCTGAGGGAGAAGACAACGCAGTCGGCTGGGTGACCGGCGTAAAGGAACGGCGCGTTCGCGGTCTCGAGATCGTCGAAGTTGCGCTGCGCGACGACGCTGGGACGCCGTTCGCGGCGAAGTGGATCGGGCGAAACCGTTACGCCTACGGACGCTTCCGCGAAGGCATGAAGCTCTTCGTGCGCGGTCGCGTGGAACGCAACTTGACCGGTCCGATCGTTAACGTCGCGCACTACGCGCTGCTCGGTGAGAACGAGCAATATCGCGGCGAGCTCGTACCCGTTTATCGCGCCAGCAAAGAGCTGGCCAGCCGCAAGATCGCGATGGTGGTGAAGAAGAACCTGCCGCGTCTGCTGGAGCTGGCTCCGCCCGATCCGCTCCCACCGGCGCTGGCGCGCGAACGCGGCTACGTAGCGTTACGCGATTCGTACCGCGCCGTGCACGCACCGCAGGATCCGCAAGAGGCCGAGCTTGCCCGCGAACGGTTCGTTTTCGCCGAGTTTCTGGCGCTGGCGACGGCCGCGCAACTGCGGCGCGCCGAGCGCGAGCGCGATCACGACGCCCGCGCGCTGCAGGTTCCATCGGACTTGCTGGAGCGCCTCGAGGAGTCGCTGCCATTTGCCTTGACCGGCGCGCAGCGTCGCGTGATCGGCGAGATTTGGGACGACATGCGGCGCGACGTTCCGATGAACCGGTTGCTGCAAGGCGACGTCGGCAGCGGAAAGACGCTGGTTGCCGCAGCCGCGATTCTGTTGGCGGCCGCCAACGGGATGCAGTCGGCGCTGATGGCCCCGACCGAACTGCTGGCATGGCAGCATGCCGGAAAACTGGCGCCGCTGCTGCTGCCCTTCGGGATCGGCCTGGAAGCGGTTTTCGGCAGCCAAAGCGCGCGCTCGCGAAGCGCGGCGGTCGAGAAGCTTGCCGGCGGTGCGGCCGCCGTTGCCGTCGGAACGCACGCGCTGCTGACGCAAGGCGTCGAGTTCGACCGCTTGGGGTTAGCCATCATAGACGAACAACATCGCTTCGGTGTCGAACAGCGCGCGCTGCTTCGCGCCAAAGGCGGATCGCCCCACACGCTGCACATGACGGCGACCCCGATACCGCGGACCCTAGCGCAGTCGGTCTACGCCGACCTCGACAACTCGCAACTCGACGAGCTTCCACCCGGGCGAACGCCGATCGAGACCTTTGCCATTCGATCGAGCCGCTTGGGACGCGCTTACGAGTTCGTGCGCAAGATCGTGGCCCTCGGCAATCAGGCCTACATCGTCGCGCCGGCGATCGACGAGGGCGAGAACGGGCTCACCAGCGCCGTGGCCGAAGCCGAGCGCCTGCAGCGCAAAGTCTTTACCGATCTGCGTGTCGGTCTGCTGCACGGGCGCCTCTCGTCGCGCGACAAAGAGGGGACGATGGGGCGGTTCGTGCGCGGCGAGCTCGACGTGCTGGTCTCGACGACGGTTATCGAGGTCGGCGTAGACGTCGCCAATGCAACCACGATGGTCGTCCTCGACGCGCACCACTACGGATTGGCCCAGCTGCACCAGCTTCGCGGACGCGTTGGACGAGGCGCAGCGAAATCGTATTGCATCCTCGTCTATCCCGACGGCGACGGCGAGCGCGAGCGGCTCGAGATTCTTACCCGCTCCACCGATGGCTTCAAGATTGCCGACGAGGATCTGCGCCTGCGCGGCCCGGGCCAGCTCGCGGGCACCGTTCAGTCCGGTGCCGCGGACCTCAAGCACGGCGATCTTTTCCGCGACATTGACGTGTATCGCGCCGCCAAGCTCGCCGCCGAGGCCATCGTTGCCGCCGACCCGACGCTGGCGCGGCCGGAACACGCCGGGCTGCGCGCGGCACTCGAGGCCACGCCGAGCACGCGCGCCCTGCTGCTCTCGTCGTGAGGGTTAGGCGGCAGCGGCGCGAATAGCGCCGGGCATGTCCAACCGCAGCTTTGTGCTCGCGGCCGTCTTGACGGCGGCTGCGCTCTCCATCACGCCGGGCATCGGCCAAGCCGCCACGCAAGAGGTCGCGCGAGCAACCCTTTCTAACGGCCTGCGCGTCATCGTCGTGCGCAACACGCTCGCCCCGGTCGCCACCGCGATGCTCAACTACGAGGCGGGCTCCGACGAGCAATGGATCCCGGGACTGGCCCACGCAACGGAGCACATGATGTTCCGCGGTAGCGCGACGCTCTCGTCGGCGCAGCTCATGGACTCGATCGGGATTACGGGCGGTGCGTTTGATGCGGATACAGAGAGCAACGTCACGCAATATTACTTCACCGTTCCGTCGGCGTATCTCGACATCGCGTTGCGCGCGGAGCGTTCGCGCGCCGAGGGTTTGCTGCTGACAACCGAGCTGTGGGGCCAAGAACGCGGCGCGATCATCCAAGAAGTCAAACAAGACGATAGCGACGCGTTCTACCGGCTCTTCGAGAAGATGCAGATCCGGCTGATCGGCGGCACGCCATATGCGAAGAACACGCTGGGCACCGTCGCTGCGTTCGATAACGCCGTCAACGGCACGCAGCTGCGCAAGTTTTACCAAGAGTGGTACCATCCGAACAACGCCGTCTATGTGATCGCCGGCAACGTCGATCCGCAAGCGACCATCGCCAAAGTGCGGGAAGTCTTCGGCGATCTTCCGGCAGCGGCGCTGCCGGCACGCGAGCCGGTTACGCTGCGCCCGCTGCGTCCGGCGCTCTACCGCGATAGCTCCGATCAAGCGTATACGGCCGTCTTGTTGGGATACCGCTTTCCCGGTTACGACAGCGCCGATTACGCGGCGGGCGAGATATTGAGCGACGTGCTCGGCAACCAGCGCAGCGATTTCGGCGGATTGGCTTACACCGGAAAAGCGCTGGCGACGCAGTTCGTTACGCAGAGCTATCCCAAGGTCGGCATCGGCATCGCCTTCGGCGCGGTGCCCGTGTCAACGCCGCCGGAAAAGATCGACGGGCTTTTGCGCGCCATCATCAAAAAGTATCAGCAGACCGGCGTGCCGGCCGATCTCGTGCAAGCCGCAAAGCTGCGCGAGATCTCGTCGTTGGAGTTCAGCGCCAACTCGATCGAGGGACAAGCCTTCCAGTGGAGCCAGGCCGTGGCCGTCCAAGGCCTCAACTCGCCCGACGATATGATCGGGCGCTTCGATCGCGTCACCGTGGCCGACGTAAATCGCGTTCTGCGTACCTACCTCGACGGAAAGCACGCCGTCGTTGCTTATGCGGTGCCGAAGAATAGCGGGGCGGTTAACGCCGGCGGCGGGCAGATGGCCAAAGAGAATAACCTCATTCCACCCAGCAAACACGAGCCGCTTCCGCCCTGGGCTCAGAGCGTGCTGCAGAACCTGCACGTGCCCGAACAAACGCTCGCGCCGGTGGACATGACGCTCTCGAACGGCATTCGCCTGATCGTACAAGAGGAACATATTTCGCGCACCGTCGTGGTCGACGGCGATATCCAAAACACCCCGCAAGTGCAGGAGCCGGCGGGACAAGAGGGCATCGCCGACGTCACCGATGCGCTGCTCCCCTATGGGACCACGACGTACGATCGCGTCGGCTTGCAGCGCGAACTCGACGCGATCGCCGCGTCAACGGAGACGGGCACGAGCTTTGGTGTCGACGTGCTTTCGGCAAACTTCGATCGCGGCGTGCAGTTGCTCGCAGACGAGCAGTTGCATCCGGCCTTTAAGGCGGCGGACTTCTCGGTCGTGCAGCAGCAAATCGCCGGCGAGCTCGAGGGCGAGATGACCGCGCCCGACCACCTCGCGTCGGTGGCGCTCGCCAAGGCGCTTTATCCGGCCGGCGATCCGTCGCAACGGTTTGCGACGCCAAAGAGCATCGCCGCGTTAACGCTCGACGACGCTAAGCGTTGGTTCACGGCCGCCTATCGGCCCGATCTTACGACGATCGTCGTCATCGGCGACACAACGCCGCAAGCGGCGCGCGCCGTCTTCGAAAAATACTTCGGCGGATGGACCGCGAGCGGACCCAAGCCCAACGTCGAGCTTCCGCCCGTTCCGCCCAACGCTCCGAGCCAGGCCGAAGTACCGGCGACGGGACGCGTGCAATCGTCGGTGCATCTCGTCGAGACGCTGCCCATCGTTCGTTCGGATCCCGCCTGGGCGCCGCTCCAAGTCGCCAACGCCGTACTGACGGGCGGCTTCTACTCGTCGCTGCTCTATCACGATCTCCGGGAAGTCCACGGCTATGTCTATTCGGTCGAGAGTTCGGTGAGCGCGGAGCGCGTACGCGGCGCCTTCGGCATCGACTACGCCTGCGATCCGCAAAAGATCGTGCCGGCCGAAGACCAAATCGAAGCCATCCTCGGCCAGCTCTCGCGCGAGCCGATAGATCCGGCACGTCTGTTGAGCTCGAAGGCCTTGCTGATGGGCCGCATTCCGATCAGCGTTTCGAGCTACGGGGGCGTCACGCAGCAGCTGCTGGATTTCTCCGATCTCGGGTTGCCGCTCGACCAAAACGTCATCGACGCCCATAACGAGCTCGACGCCAGCGCGGCGAGCATTCAGCAAGCCTTGGCGAAGTACGTCCGTCCTAGCGCGTTCGTCCGCGTCGTGACGGGACCAGGCCCGCGATAGACCGAACGCGCCGAAGATGACCGCCGTCCGCGGTATCGGTTTCGACATCGATCACACGCTCGCAATTGATAACCGTCTCGAACGCGTGGCGCTGCTGCGCCTGCTCGAGTTCGTGTTGGCGCGCGGTGGGCACACGGTCGGCACGCTGGCCGACGAGATCGAGAGCATCGATGCGTTGCTGGCGCGTCAGCGCAGCGGCGAGTTTACCATCGACGATGCGGTGCGGCTCTTCGTGAGCGACCATGGCCTCGAGCCGAATCGATCGTTCGTCGAAACGTTCCGCGCCAATGCCGTCGAGATGGTCGAAGAGTTCGTCGTGCCGCTGCCCGGCGTGAAACGCATGCTCGAGACGCTGCGTCGGCGCGGCATTGCCGTTGCCGTTCTCAGCAATGGCTGGAATCCGCTGCAAGCGCGCAAAGCTCTGCAAGCCGGCTTCGACGGCCCGGTGCTGGTGAGCAGCGAAATCGGCGAGCGAAAACCGCAGGCCGGAGCCTTCGATCTGCTCGTGGCGCGACTCGGCATGCAATCTGACGAAACCTGGTACGTCGGAGACGATCCGCACGTTGACGTCGCCGGAGCGCAAGAGGCCGGCATGGGCGCGATTTGGATCAACTGGGAACGAAGGGAGTATCCGCAAGGGTTGGCGCCGCCTCGACATACGATTCTCACGTTCGACGAACTGCTCGAGCTCATACCCGCTCCGGTGTACGCGCTATGATGCGCCGCTTTGCCGTTATTCTGATGCTGGCGATGATTGCAAGCGTGACGCCGGCCAGACCGGCACCGCTGAGTTACGAAGCAGAAGCTCATCGATCTGCAGAAGAGTTACACGGCCTGGTCGTTCCAAGAGAGCCCGGCCTCGGCGACCGATGCCGGGATTCACACGTACGATAACAAGCTCGCCGATTACTCGGCCGCCACCGCAGAGCGCCGAAATGACGCGGCTGCGGGCATTTCGCAACGAGCTTGCCGGGCTGCTGCCGCCGGCCGGCACCGACGCGCACGCGCGCGTCGATTACTTGCTGATTCGCTCCGACATCGAAGGCGATTGGTGGGGCCGAACGGTGCTGCGAGGACTCCAGCGCAACCCGAGCATTTATGAAGGTGAGTGCAGCAACGGGATATTTTCCATCGTCAAGCGGCAGTACGCGGCCGACGAGACGCGGATTCACTCGGCAATCGCGCGCCTGCGTGCCTGCCCGCGCGTCCTTTCGCAAGGCAAAGCCAACCTGACCCAGACCGTTCGCGAGTTCGCGAAGATCGCGTCCGAGGATATCCGCGACGGCGACGCACTCTATACGACGACGCTCGACGAGGTGGCGCGCGACGTTTCGCCGGCGACCCGCGCCGAGCTAAAGTCGGCCCAATCGCAGGCGCTGTCGGCGCTGCACGCCTATCGCGCGTGGCTCGACGCGCATATGTCGAGCTTTAAAGCCGGCGGATTTGCCGTCGGTCGCGCGCAGTACGATTATTTCTTGCGGCGAGTGCTGATGCTGCCGTTCGATTCACGCCAAGTTGCGGCGATCGGCCGGACCGAGCTGGCGCGCGATCGGGCGCTGGAAGTTTGGGAGAACGGCCGCGACGCGCACGAGCCGGCGCCGTCGCCCGCGCCGACGTTTGCGACCAAGGCGGAGTTCTTAGCGTATTACGAAGCGAGTCTGCAGAAGATCATCACCTTCATCAACTCGCATCAGATCGTTACAATCCCGTCGTACATCGGACCATTCCACATCGTCGAAGTGCCCAAGGCGCTGGCCGCAACCTATCCCGGCGGCTTCATGAATCCGCCTCCGATGTTCTCGACCGATCCGCAGGGATTTTATTTCGTCCCGGATTTCAGCCCCAGCAATACCAGCTTCTTCGTCGAGCAGGCGCGGCAGTCGGTGCTGCCGCTGCTCGGACACGAAGGGATTCCGGGGCACTTCATGCAGTTTACCTACGCCTATCACAACCCCGACTATATCCGGCACGTGCACGACGACGGCGTCTTTGCCGAAGGATGGGCTTTTTACGGCGAGGAGATGCTGATGCGCGAAGGGCTCTACGACGATAATCCCGGAGCCCGCAAGCAGGTGATCCACTTAATGCGCCATCGTGCCACGCGGGTGGGCGTAGACGTCGGCCTCGCCACCGGCGAGATGACGTTGCCGCAAGCCATCGCATACTTTCAAAAGAACGCGGGCATCGACTACGACACGGCGCGTGGCGAGGCAACGCGCTTTGCGATGGATCCCGGTCAAGCCATCGACTATCTGATCGGCAAGACCCAAATCGAGATGTTGATCGGACCGGTGAGCGACCACGACGGATCCGGCTTTTCGCTGCGCGCCTTCCACGATCGCCTTCTTTCTTATGGAACCGTGCCGTACTCGACGATTCGCTACGAGTGGCTCGGCGACTCGTCGTGGCTAGAGCCCACGCTGACGCCGATGCTCCCGAGGAGCTTTTGAGGACGCGCGTGTGCCGAAGATTACGGGCGGTTCGTTGGGGAGCCGGAAGTTGAAGTCACCGAAGGGCACGCAGGTACGTCCGACGCCGGGGCGCGTTAAGGAGTCGCTCTTTTCGATCCTGATGCATCGTCTCGAGGGTGCGCGCATGCTCGACCTATTCGCCGGCACCGGTGCGATCGGGTTCGAGGCCGCTTCGCGCGGTGCGGCGCGCGTCGTTTCGGTGGAGGCGAGCCGTGAAATCGCCGGCACGATCGAAGAGGCGGCTAAGAATCTAGGCGTCGACGGCGTCGTGACGGTCTTTCAGGCCCCGGCCGAGCGCGCGCTCTATCGTCTGGAGGGGCCGTTCGATATCGTCTATCTCGACCCGCCGTACGCCGACCCGGTGCCGCTGCAGGTGTTCCGCTTGCTGCGCGAGCGAAACTTGTTGGCCCCCGACGCGCTGGTGGTGTACGAGCACGCGGCCAAGCGGATGCTGCCCGACATACCCGGATATCGCTCCGAACGCGAAGAAGTCTACGGCGATGTCGCCCTCGCCTTCCTCGCGCCGGACGGTTGAACGACGGTAAGTCGATGCGCGTGACGCGCGCCGTTTATCCCGGATCCTTCGATCCGCCGACGAACGGGCATCTGGACGTGATCGAGCGCGCAGCACGATGCTTCGGCGAGCTCATCGTCGCCATCGTGGTGAACCCGCAGAAGCGCTCGCCGATGTTCTCGCTCGAAGAGCGCGAGGCGATGCTCAGAAGCAGCGTGGCCGCGATCCCCAACGTGCGGGTCGAGCACTTCCGCGGCCTGCTGGCCGACTACGTCAAGGCGGAACGCGCCGACGTCATCGTGAAGGGTCTGCGAGTCGTCTCCGATTTCGAGAGTGAGATGTCGGCGGCGATGATGAACCGGTCGCTGAGCGACGTGGACACGCTCTTTCTCATGTCCGATCAACGATACTCGTTCGTAAGCTCAAGTTTGGTCAAAGAAGTATTCTTTCTCGGGGGCGAAGTCGCGGCGCTGGTTCCCGAGCCGGTGCTCCGCGTCATGACGGAGAAGCGAACCACCCTACAACGGAGGTAATGATGTCGGTCTATCGCGTCTTGGATAAACTCGAAGCCTACGTGCATGAGGGCACCTGGTTGCCCGCCGGCTATCGGATTCTGTCGGAGGAGCGGTTGCTGGAGATGCTCGAGAAAGTCCGGGCCTCGTTGCCCGAAGAGGTCGGCCGCGCCAAGGTTATCGCCAAGGATCAGGACCGCGTCATGCGCGCGGCTCAGGAGAAGGCGCAGGCGATCGTCGACGAGGCCGCGAGCAAGCACGAGGAGCTGGTCGATCAGAACGAGATCGTCCAGCGCGCGCGCACGACCGCCGATACCGTTCTGCGCGAAGCCGAGGAACGCGCCGGCAAGATTCGCGAAGGCGCCGACCGCTACGCTGCCGAGACGCTGGCCGAGATGGAGGCCCGCTTGGCCAACGCCCTGGGTGCCGTGCGCAAGGGGAAGGAGATGCTCGAACGCCGTCCTCCCCCGGCTCCCGAGCAACCGCTGGCGGACGCCGCGGCCAAGAGCAAGCGAGCCGCCTTCGACCTCCAATCCGCCGCCGAGGAGACCGCCGCACTCGAATCGGTCTAAGACTCGCCTCCTTGGGTAATTAGACCAGATGAGAAAATTAGCAATCGTGCTCGCGCTCGCCGGGCTTTCGATGGCCGCGCCCGCTTTCGCCGACGACCTCGGCGGCATTTCGGGAACCGTCGTCGATGCGAAGACCGGTCAGACGATGCCGAACGTTACGCTCTATTATTATCGCGCGCCGTACCTCGAGAACCACCCGGACGCGAACCACATCATGAAGCTGGAGACAAACGGTCGTGGATTCTTCAGCGACGTCACGCTGAACCCGGGACGCTACGTCATTATGGCGCGGTTTCCGGGCAAGGTCGAAGGCTGCGCGGTCGATGACGTCATCGGCGGCGAGGTCTCGCGGATGAAGATCGCAATCGGCCACGACTCGATCATGTGCAGCGGTCCGCGCGTGCATCCGGCGCTGGTCGATCCGAACGCCACCGCCGACGTCTATCGCAGGTAACGCTTAGCGCTTGAGCACGATCACGATGTCAGCAGCGGCGTGAAGGGTGACACTCAGTTACGGGCGAAAACGAGGCGCCGCATTACTGCGACGCCTCGCGCGTTTCGATGTGTCTTGCCGGTCCGATACCAAACTGCACCGCTTAGCACATCTCGACGGCGTTCAGGATGACAAGCGTTCTATACTGGTGGGGCTTGGACGTTGTGCGCGAAGTTTTCGAGGCGGGCGCGATCGATTGCTTTGACGCGGCCGCGATCGAGTTCCAGCGCGCCGGCGGTGCGCAGCCGCAGCAGCGCGCGGGCCGCCATGTCGCGTACCGTGCCGGCGGCGGCGGCGATCTGCGCCTGCGATAGGTTTTCGACGCCGGGAAGGCCGCGCGCCATGCCGACCGACGTGCGCGCGTAGCCGAGCAAAAACTTCGCGACGCGCTGCAGTACGTGCGCGAACGCCAAATCGGCGATCGTGTCGATCGAGCGGCGCCGGGCTTGTGACGAAGCGATCAGAAAACCGAGCGCGAGTTCGGCATCGTTGCGTACGGCATGAAGAACTGCTTCGCTCGGGAGCGTTACGATCGTCGCGTCGGTGAGGGCTTCGGCGCGCGTCGTTGCACCGCCGCCGTCGAAGGTTCCGCTTTCGTTGAGCGTGTCGTGCGTCAAACGCTCGCCGATCGTATGCGTCTTGCCGTCGGGCGAGAGCAGCGTGTAGATGACCTTGCCGCTCTTAACGATGCCGAGATACGGCCAGACTTCGCCCTCGTCGAAGATGGTGTCGCTCGAGCGGTAGGTCCGCTCGCTCATCTGTGCGGCCAGTTCTTTCATGGTCGCCGCTTTGGCCGAGGTGAAGGCGGAGACGTGCGAGAGGAAGGTTTGGCCGTCGGCGTTCTCGTCGATGCGCTCGAGGCGGACCGTCCAGCGGTTGCCGCCGAGGTTGCGCGCATCCCATGAGAAGCGTCCCGGCCTGAGCTGGGCCATTTCGTTGCGAAGCGCGCGCGGGTCGGTTTCCTCGTTGATCTCGAGCGCCGAACCGATCTGGAGCCGGTCGAAGCTTTCGAGAATTTGCTCGGTCTTGGTCGCAGGCGCCAGCGACCGTGCGTCGAGCGTGACCGCGGCAGGACGATTAATCGGCATAATGCTCGGTCGGTCTTAGTGACCTCCGGCGGCGGCGCCTGCCGGGACGCGTCGCCACGCCCGCGGAATACTGCGCACCGACATGAGCATTCCAGTTAAAGACAGCGATATCGTGGTGCTCGCCGGAGCGCGCACCCCATTTGGAAATCTCGGCGGAGCGCTTTCCGGGCTCACCGCGACCGACCTAGCCGTCGAGGCAGCGTCGGCGGCGATCGAGCGCAGCGGCGTGCCGAAAGATGCAATCGACGAGGTCGTTTTTGGCAACGTCATGCAAACCAGCGCCGATGCCATCTACCTGGCCCGCCACGTCGGCCTGCGAGCCGGACTGCCGATGGGCGTGCCGGCGCTCACGGTCAACCGGCTCTGCGGCTCGGGGCTGCAAGCAATTCTCTCTGCTGCCCAATCGCTGGCGCTTGGCACCGCCGCGTACGCATTGGCCGGCGGGTCGGAGAACATGAGCCAGGCGCCGCACGTCGTGCGCGGCGCGCGCAAGGGATTTCATCTCGGCCAGAACGTGGCGTTCGAAGATTCCTTATGGACCGCGCTGATCGATTCGTACGGCGATACGCCGATGGCGATCACGGCAGAGAACTTGGCGAAGAAGTACGGCGTTACGCGTGAGGAATGCGACGAGTTCGCATTAGCGAGCCAGGAGCGCGCGCTCGCGGCGCAAGGCAACGGTTATTTTGCCGAAGAGATTACTCCCGTCCACATTCCCGGCCCAAAGGGAACTACGATAACGGTGGATCGCGATGAGGGACCACGCCAGGGCCTGACGATGGAGAAGCTCGGAAAACTGGCGGCGCGTTTTACTAAAGACGGCGTGGTTACGCCGGGGAACGCGAGCGGCATCACCGACGGCGCGGCTGCCGTCGTGCTTACCACGGTGAAGCGCGCGCGGGAAGACGGCCGCCGATGGATTGGGCGTCTCGTAGCGTCGAGCGTCGTCGGCGTCGATCCCTCGATCATGGGCATCGGCCCGGCCTTTTCGATTCCGAAGGCGCTGCAGCGCGCCGACATGAAGCTCGGGGATCTTGCCGTGCTCGAGATCAACGAAGCCTTTGCGCCGCAAGTTATCGCCTGTCTTCGTGAAATGGGCGCGTCCGAAAAGCCCGGCGACGGCGTTGCCCTCAACCCCCACGGCGGCGCGATCGCGCTGGGGCACCCGCTCGGCGCATCGGGCGCGCGCCTAGCCATAACGACGCTTCACGAACTGCGCGAACGCGGCGGCGGCTACGGCGTTGCGTCGGCCTGCATCGGCGGAGGTCAAGGCATCGCTGCCGTCTTCAGCGCCGAGTAGCGCACCAAGAAAGCCGTTCTTCACCACGTCGCGGATCTGGGACGTTCTCGCGGCTGCGGCGATTGCGTTTGCGGTCTGGAAGATCTTCATCGCACCGCGCGCGTTCATGGCGCCCGGCGCGCATCCGGCGCCGCACGCCGTTTTCGAACGCATCGAGGGCGGGCAGTTCCGAGTTGCCGATCAGCGTGGGCATCTCGTATTCCTCGACTTTTATGCGAGCTGGTGCGTGCCGTGCAAGGTTGAGTTGCCGCTGGTAAGATCGTGGGCTCGCAGCCACCCCGAGGCAATCGTCGTTCCGGTTGACGTTGCGGAGTCACCCGGCGTCGCGTCGGCTTTTGCGCGCCGCTACGGTCTCGCCAACGTTACGCTCGACCCGCAGGCGTCGTCGCGCGCGCTCTTCGGCGTCGCTGGGTTTCCTACGGTGGTCGTCATCGACCCCGCGGGCAATATTCGAGCGAAGTGGGACGGTTTGAATCCCGCGATCGCGCTCGCAATGAGTAACGCGGAGAAGAGTTTGTAGGTCTTGCGGTATCTTCGTGTCACCCTTCGACAGGCTCAGGGTGACACACGCGCTCCGTCCTTCGACTACGGCGCTACGCGCCTTCGCTCAGGATGACAGAGAGGCTAGCGGCCCTTCCAGACGGGTTTGCGCTTTTCGAGGAAGGCGCCGGTGCCTTCTTTGATATCTTCGGTGTTGACGAGCGATCCGAACTCCAGTGCTTCGAGTTCGAGACCGTCGTCGATGGAAAGATGCGCGCCGTTATTAATCGCACGTTTGCACGCGGCGATGGCGAGCGGCGCTTTCGAGGCGATGACCGAGGCGACGCGTTTGGCCTCGTTCATCAGCTCTGCTGCGGGGACGACGCGCTGCACCAGACCAATGCGCAGCGCTTCCTTCGCATCGATGATTTCGCCGGTGAGACAAAGGTACGCCGCCATGCCTTTTCCGATTAGGCGCGTCGTGCGCTGCGAGCCGCCGTAGCCGGGAATGAGGCCGAGGTTAACTTCCGGTTGACCGAACTTGGCATTCTCGCTCGCGATGAGAATGTCGCCGGCCATCGCCAGCTCGCAGCCGCCGCCGAGCGCGAAGCCGTTGATCGCCATCACGACGGGCTTACGCATGCGCTCGATTTGGCGCGTCAGGGCCTGGCCTCGACGCGCTTGCTCGGTACCCGAACCGGCCGTCGCGAGAGCGTTGAGCTCGCCGATGTCGGCGCCGGCGGCAAAGGCCTTTTCGCCCGCGCCTGTAAGGACGACGGCACGAACGCGCGGGTCCTGCTCCATCTCGGCGAGAGCCGCGCCAAGCTCGTTTAACAGTCCGCTTCGCAATGCGTTGAGGACGGCTGGCCGATTGAGCGTTATAACGCCGATCGGCTCTTCGATTTCGACCAGGATATCTTCAAATTGCATTGTGAAAACCTTATGGTTTGATGAAGGCGCAGGTTCCTGCGTTGCGTTGCACGGAAACGCTCCGTGTTCTATACTATGAGCGGTTTTCGTCTAGGAGGAATTGGTGGCGGTTCGGACAGCGTATCATGAAGCACTGGAGGCGACCAGACTCGACGTCGTTCGCCTCGGCGCGTTGGTCGGCGATGCAATTCGCGTTGCGGTCGACGCGCTCAATAGCCGCGACGCTTCGGCCGGCGCGCGCGTTGTCGCCGGCGACGACGTCGTCGACGATTTACGCCGGCGCATCGAGGCGCACTGCATCGAGTTGATCTGGCGGCAGCAACCCGTCGCCGGCGAGTTACGCGAGGTCGCCGCCATGCTGGAAATCGCCACCGACCTCGAACGCGTCGGCGACTACGCCGTCGACATCTCGAAGAATGCCATCAAACTCTCCGATCAAATGATGCGTCCGCAGCGCGTCGAGATCGACCGCATTGCGGGCGTAGCGCACGCCATGCTGCTCGACGCGATGCGCGCCTACACCGAGCGCGACGCGAATCTGGCCACCGACGTTATCGAGCGCGATGACGAAGTCGACAAGCTCTACAAGCGCAGCATCAAGCTGCTTCAAGAAGAGATGCGCGCCGATCCGGATATCGTCCGGCCCGGAACGCGCTATCTTTTCGTGCTCGCGTCGATCGAGCGGGTCGGCGATCGTGCCGGCAACATCGCCTGGCATACGAAGGATATGATCGGCGCCGAGTGACGACGCCGCCGCTGCCGCGCTCGGAGTTCGCGGTAACCCAGCGGTACGTCTATCTCAATAACGCCTCGGCCGGCCCGTTACCGCGGTCATCGCAAGATCGAATCGCCGAGTTCGTGCGCGCCCAGGGCGAGTCGGCGGTGCTGGGTACCTTTCCGCACGACTTGCGAATGGCCGAGTATCGCGAACGCATCGGGAACTTCATCGGCGCGTCGGGATCGGAGATCGCGATCGTGGTCAACACGGGGGCCGGCGCCAACGTCATCGCTCTGGGACTCGACTGGAATGCGGGTGACGAAGTGCTGCTCTGCGACAACGAGTTTCCGGCTAATGCCGTTCCGTGGCTTGCATTGCGGCGCCGCGGCGTTGAGGTGCGTATGCTGCCGACGCAACGCCAACGCCTGACGCCTGACGTATTGGGTCGCGAACTTTCGCCTCGCACGCGATTGGTCGCGCTTTCGTGGGTTTCGTATGCCGACGGATACCGCCACGATCTCGCTAAGCTCGCCGACGTTGCGCGCGTGCGCGGGGCGTTGCTCTGCGTGGATGCGATGCAGGGACTCGGCGCCTTTCCGCTCGACGTGCGCGAGGCCGGCGTGGACGCGGTTTACGCGGGAGCGGCAAAATGGATGCTCGGACTGCACGGCGTCGGCTTTCTTTACCTTCGGCCGCGCCTTTTAGAACGTTTGCAGTTAGCGATGCCGGGCTGGCGTTCGGTGCAGAACATGTGGGATTTTCACAACTACGAGCAGCCGTTTTCGACGCAAGCACTGAAGTTTGAAGGCGGCACGCCGAACCTGATCGGGACCATCTCGATGGTGTCGGCGATCGATCTCTTCGAGCGCAGCGGGCCAGGGAAAATCGCCGCGCACGTCTTGGCGCTGACCGACCGGCTCTGCGCAGGCTTGAACCGCTTAGGGGCCGAGATCGCGAGCCTGCGCGGCGAGAGCACGTCCTCGGGCATCGTGACCTTCCGCCTGCCGCCGCACGATAGCATCGCGCTCGGCGAAGCGCTGCAGAAAGAGGGGATCGTCACCACGTATCGCAGCACCGGAGTGCGCGTCTCGCCGCACGGTTACAATACCGAGGAAGAGATCGACAGACTCTTGGAAAGGCTCCAATGCTCGCTTCACTGATGCTTGCGGCAGCGACCGCGACTGCATCTTTTCCCGCGGCCGGAACGTATCGCTACTCCGCGACGCTCAACGGTCAACCCGCCGGCCACTGGACGCTCAACGTCAAAGCGGGCTCGGACGGAACCGAGATCGACGAAGACTCCGTCGCGACCTTCATGGGCGTGCAGATGTCGGCCAAAGCTGCACTCGTGCTTGGCCCGGATTTCTCGCCGGTCAAATATGACGGAAACTATCGCGCCGCCGGGCTCAATCCGATCGTCAGCGTCGCCGCGACGTCAAGCGGGGCTACCGTTACGAGCTCGCAAGCGCCGCCGGCAAAGAATCTCGGGCTCGTCCCCAACACGCGGCATCTGGTGATCATCGATCCCGGACTCGCGGCGGGGCTCTTCGTTCTGCCCGCGCAGCTCGCCGCGTGGCGCGAAGATTCGGTCACCTGGGTGACGCCGATCAGCGCCGAAGCGGCCTCGCTGGCCACGCAATCCGCGCCGAGCTCGCCGCCGGACGGCGTGCCGCCCAACGACGTTGCAATTTCTATGGTCGGGGCGTCATCCACGGGAAGAATCCCGGTAACGATTTGGTACGATCCGTCAACGATGGTGCCCGATCAGATCGTCGCCCCGTCGCAGAACGCGGTTCTTACCCGCGAACGATCCTAAACTCCGACGGCTCCATCGGCGTCACGTCTTTTGCACGCGATCGAGATACCGCCTAACGCTTCGGCGACGCCGCGGCACGCGGCGCGACCCGCATCGCTTAACGGCGGGTCGTCGGTGGATAAGAATCGTCCGGCCGCGTTGTGCTCGGTCGCGCCGTGGCGCAACAACACGATTTGGCGCACGCTACGGTGTTACGCCGTCGTTTCGCGTAGAATCGACGAGGTCATCACCGCGTCGGTCATGCCGTGAATAAGGCGCTTATCGGCCGGCGCGATCGTAGCCAGAATGCCGCCCAGCGTGACGCTCTCCTCGCCGGTAACGAAGTAGTACGGACAGAGTCTCACGCGGCCGTCGTACTGACGAATCTCGTCGCGTTCGCGATCGAGGTAGCTTTGACGTACGCGCTTGCCTTTATGAAACTCCTGGAGGATCCAGGGCGTGCGGTCGAAGTCGGCCAGTGCGGTGTCGATGGTCGCGGTCCACTCTTCGCGCGTAAGGTCGTCGGCGATCTTTACGCCGCGCGAACCCCAGGCCAACGCTGAGAATCCCGACGGCTTGACGACGTAGGCGCGGTCGCTCTTGGGGAGCGCGGTCAGCTGGCGAAAATCGGTGACCGGTGCGCCGCCGGCTTGTAGCCCGACGATGGCCGCCTGCGGCGGCAGCGGCCGCGGATCGATCACCCACGTTTTGGGGAAGAGACGCTGCAGCCGTTCGAACGTCTCGTCGCCGAGTTCGGAATGCCAGAGCGGCGCCAGCGCATGGTGATGGAAGAGCGCGAACGAAAGCTTCTCTTCGAGCGTCGCCTTCGGCGGCGGCGTTATCTTCACGCGATTGTGCCGTGCCGAGTACAGCATGAGCTCTTGCTTGGAAACGTTGAACAGATCGAAGAGCTCGAAGTTACGGTAGAGCGCGTCCAAACGCGCCTCGCGGCCGTCTTCGTGGCGAATGAAGAGGCCTTCTTCGGTAAAGATGACTTCTTGCGGACGCCGCAGCCACGCGTCGGCTAGGTTCAGACGACGCAGCGTTCCGGCGAGCCAATCCATCTCGGCGCGATAGTCGGCCGACTCGTCCGAGACGACGATCGCTACGGTTGGCAGTTCGACGCCGGTTGCGTGGCGCAGCATCGCGGCAAATCCGCGCGGTATTCCGTCGGCGCCGCCGACGCTCTCGATTCCCAAGCGGCAATATGCCTCGGTGGTCGCGCCGACGAATCCCATGCCGCCGGGAATGCTGTCGAGCTCGGTCGCGGCAAAGCCGTCTGCGGTGATGATGAGGTCGGGACGGATGACGCCGGGCAGCTCTTGCTTGAAGCGGTTCTGCCGCGCCAGTTTGACGACTTGCTCGGGCTTGCCGCGATCGAGATAGTCGGCGATAAAGGACGGTGCGCTTCCGCGGACGCTGCGATTGTACAGATTGTTCAGTGCGCGATAGAAGCGATAGAGGTCGAGCCCCAGCCGCTCGATCTCAGCAACCTGCTGCGGCGACAATGCAAACGGCTCGGGGCTGACGCGCCAGGCGATACGCTCGTTTTCATCGGCGACCCGGAACAGACCGGGCGGTATCGTCTCGTAAAGGTGGTGCGCTTGCTCGCGAGCCGTGAGATTTGGAATGGTCGCCGTACAGGGCATAGGGAAAAAGCGATCTCCTCTATCGACAGCCGTCGGGGATCTTGGAGCTGCTGAAAGCGATGTAGCGCCGGCGCATACGCTCCCCTAAAGTCCCACGGACCCCAATTGGGTTGCGCTTTGGAGCGACCTGAGCGGCCGGTTCATTTGACGGTGATGGCGCCGGGGGTCAGCAGGGCCCCCTCGATTCGCACCACGCCGTGGGCGTAGGCTAACGTCAAGTGCAGCGTCCCGCTCAGCCCCAGTTTCGTGAGGTCCAGGTGCTCGATGACGCGCGAGACGCCCTCGCCCGAGAGAAAGTGCAGCTCCTCGCTGCGCGCAAACGACCCGCCGCCGCGCGCCGTGTAGGTCGCGGCGACCGGCACGATCAGCTCTTCGGAACCGGTAGGGCGAGGCTGTCCGGCAATGCAATAGCCGATCGTTACGGGCGTGCCTCTAATGGCGAGCGTCTCTTGCGTGCACGGCGTCGCGGCGCTGGAGACGAGCGGGGCGGCCAAGGCCGCCAGGGCGACGAGCATCGCCGGCATTCGTGTCATCGATTAAATCCCTGCGCGCGCTTCGGTACGAATCGGCACCGTACCCGTTGAAAGGGACCTCATGCAGATTCGAGTGCTGGCCTTCGCTCACTTGCGCGAGCTGCTCGGGCAAGCCGAGCTCGCCTTCCAGCTGCCGGCGAATGCGACGGCCGGCGACGCCTGGGCGCTGCTCGTGCAGCGGCTTCCGGCACTCGCCGCGGTAGGCGCTTCGACGCGCTTCGCTCGTAACGGCGCGCTGGTCTCGGCTCAGGAGCCATTGAGTGACGGCGACGAGCTCGCGCTGCTGCCGCCGGTCGGCGGAGGCTAGCGCGTGCTGGCGATTACTCGCGATGCAATCGACGCCGCCGCGTTGGAGAACGGGCAAAGCGGTGACGGCGGCGTGGTGACGTTTGTGGGCGTGGTGCGCGATAAAGCCGACGATGGCCGGTCCGTCGTGGGGCTATCCTACGAGGCCTTCGAGCCGATGGCGATCGGCGAGTTCGAACGCATTGCCGCCGAAGCGCGAGATCGCTTCGGCGATCTGCGCGTTACGATCGTTCACCGTATCGGCGAGCTGAGCGTCGGTGACGTCGCGGTGGCCGTGGTCGTGGCGGCACCGCACCGCGACGCGGCCTTTAAAGCCTGCCGCTACTGCATCGACGAGTTGAAGCGCCGCGCGCCGATTTGGAAGAAAGAACGCTACGCCGACGGGCAAGAGCATTGGAAGGCGAACGCGGCGCGTGGCTAACGTCGAGCTGATCCGTTTGGAAGGCGCGCACAATCCGCTCGCGGTGCTCTATTACGAACCGCGGCGGCCACGCGGCGTGACGCTCGTCGCCGGGCACGGTTACTCGTCGAGCAAACAGAACCTCGATTTTCTCTGCTCGTTTCTAGCCAGTCACGGCTTTGGCGTTTACAGCCTCGACTTTCCCGGACATAAGCTCGGCGCCAGCGGCGGCGAGCTGCGCGGCGTGGACGACTGCATCGAGGCGATGTCGCGGGTGCTGGAGTTTTCGCGCGCGCTCGGCAACGGAACGCAGTATACGATGGGTCACAGCATGGGAGGAATGACGGCCATCTTTTGCGCGGCGCTGGACCAAGGCGTCGCCGGAACCATTGCGATTACGACCGGCTACGGCCGGCCGACGTCGCTTGAGGCCCTGCAGCGCGTCGGCGTCAGCGATTTTCGCGCCTCGTACGTCGTGGGCGTTCCGCTGCCCGAACTGGTTGCCGGCATCGAGAAGCGCTACGACGAGCTCCTGCCGCGACTGGCCGGGCGTCCGGCGCTCTATATTGCTGCAAGCCGCGATGCAATGGTAAGCCCGAGCAGCGTCAAAGCGCTCTACGAGCGCGCGCCCGAACCGAAATCGCTGGTGACAATCGACAGCGACCATACTTATGCCGGCGAACGGTCGCGCGCCGCGGTATTGAGCTGGTTGTCGGAGCGCCATCCGGCGTGAACGCGGGACGCCTGCGGCGTTATAGCCGTCACTTGTTGATACCCGAAGTCGGGCTTGCCGGACAGGAGAGGCTGGGCGCCGCGCGCGTGCTCGTCGTCGGTGCCGGCGGCCTGGGTTCGCCGGCGCTGCAATATCTCGCCGCAGCAGGCGTTGGCCGCATCGGCGTGGTGGACGACGACGTCGTGGACGAGACCAATCTTCAGCGTCAGACGATCTTTGCAACGGCAGACGTAGGACGGAACAAAGCCGTCGTCGCCGCAGAACGCCTGCGCGGGCTCAATCCGTTGGTCGCCGTGGACGCGTTACCGGTGCGCTTCGATGCCGCCAACGCGCGCGATCTGGTGCGCACCTACGACGCGGTGCTGGATTGCACCGATCGCTTTCCGACGCGTTACTTAATCAACGATGCGTGCTTTCTCGAAAACCGGCCCGACGTCTACGGATCGATCTTCCGCTTCGACGGCCAAGTGAGCGTATTCGCGCGCGGGTCCGGACCGTGCTATCGCTGTCTCTATCCCGAAGCCCCGCCGCCGGAAGCCGCGCCAACCTGCGCCGAAGGCGGCGTGCTCGGCGTGCTCGCGGGAATCGTAGGCTCTTGGCAAGCCTGCGAGGCGCTCAAAGTAATCTTGCGGATCGGCGAAGTGCTCACCGGCCGTCTGATGCTGATCGATACGTTGGCGGCGCGCGTTCGCGAAGTGCGTTTCGATCGAGATCCGGGGTGCCGCCTGTGCGGTACGGGAGCGGAAATCGACGCGCTGGATCTCGGCGCTTACGACGGAGTCGCCGCGGCCGCATCGCGCGACCTGGTGGAGATCGAAGCGGACGCGCTCGAGGACGAGCTGCGCGAAGCGGTGCTGTTGGACGTGCGCGAACCGCACGAAGCGGTCCTCGGCTCGATCGAGGGCGCGGTCTCCATACCGGCTTCGCAGTTGGAGTCGCGCCTTCACGAGCTCGATAGCGCGAAGAAGTACGTCGTTGCCTGTCGCGTCGGCGCAAAGTCGCTCTGGGCGGCGCAGCGTTTGCGCGACGCCGGCTTTACCAAGCTCGTTCACTTGCACGGCGGTTTACTGTCTTACGCCGCGCGCCACGCCGAGTTCGAGTTCTTCTAATTCTCATGCGCGTCAAACCGTTCGGAAAGACCGGCGTGGACTTGTGCGTCATCGGACAGGGAACCTGGAACATGCCCGAAAGCGGCGCCGGCTTGCGCGAGGCGCAACGCGCGCTGCGCCGCGGCATCGAGCTTGGGATGACGCATATCGATTCGGCCGAGATGTACGGTGCCGGGCGCGTCGAGGAGCTCGTCGGCGATGCAATCGCGGGCATCGAACGCGAACGCCTCTTTATCACGACGAAGGTTCTGCCTAGCAACGCAACGTACGCCGGAACGCTGCAGGCCGCAGAGCGCAGCTTGCAGCGCTTGCGCTGCGACTACCTCGACCTCTATTTGCTCCACTGGCCGGGCTCGCATCCGCTCGAAGAGACGATGAGCGCGCTGCGCGCTTTGGTCGAGCAAGGGAAGACGCGATTCGTCGGCGTGAGCAACTTCGAAGCCGGAGAGATGCTCGAAGCGGCCGCCCATCTGGGCGACGTTCCGCTGGCTTGCAACCAGGTGCTCTATCATCTCGACGAACGCGGCATCGAACACGAGGTCCTTCCCGCGGCGCGCCGCGCCGGCATCGCCGTCGTTGCCTATACGCCGTTTGGACGAGGCAGTTTCTTGCGCGGGCGCGGCCGCCGCCGCGAAGCGCTCGATGCCGTGGCCACAAAGCACCGCGCTACGCCGAGGCAAGTCGTGCTGGCGTTTCTCACCGCCGAACCCGAGCTGTTTGCAATCCCCAAGGCGGCGCGGCTAGAGCACGTCGAAGAGAACGCTGCTGCCGGTGCCCTCGAACTCGACGCCGGCGATCTCGCGGCAATCGACGCCGTCTTTCCCCGAGGACGGCTCGGACCGCTGGCCACGTTATGAATCAAACGACGCTCGCTCCCCAAGAAATCAAAGCACTCGCGGTACGTACCGCCTTTTCGCACGGCGCGGGAGCAGTGCGCGTAACGGCGGCGCGCCCCGACGTCATCTCCCGCCGGCGCATGGCGGCGGCCTTCGAGCGTGGCGATTTCACCACGTGGGGCTACGACGCGACGTACGCGCGGCGCGCAACCGATCCGCAAACGCTGTTGTCCGAGGCGCGCAGCGTGATCTGCATCGCCGTGCCCTATGCCTCGCCGGCAACCCGGGAGAGAGCGCCGCTGCGCGGACGCGTTTCCAACTACGCGTGGTCGGCGGATTATCATCGGCGCGTGCGCGAGCTGCTGCGGCGCGTTGCCGGCGAGATTGACGCAGCGGCCGGAGAACCGGTAACCGCGATTGCCTGCGATACGCGCCCGCTGGCCGAACGGGCGCTTGCGGCCGCAGCCGGACTCGGATGGATCGGCAAACACACCAACCTAATCTCGCCGTCACTGGGCTCGTTCGTTTTCTTGGGCGAAGTCGTCACGACGTTGGAGCTCCCGCCCGACGCGCCGCTGCGTAAGAGCTGCGGCGAGTGCCGCCGCTGCATCGATGCGTGTCCGACGCAAGCGCTGCGCGGCGACTATACGATCGACGCAACGCGTTGCATCTCCGACCTCACCCAGCGCACCGACGGAATTCCGCCGGCGATGCGACCGCTGATCGGCGACTGGGTCTGGGGATGCGACTTGTGCCAACTCGTCTGTCCTCCGACGATGGCCGCGGGGACGCCGGGCTCTTCGCAGTGGAGCCCAGCCTCGCGAGGAACCGCACGTCCGGCGTTGGTCGAGCTCCTTGCATTGCGCTCGGGAGAGTTCAAGCGGCAATTTGCGGGCACGGCGATGGGATGGCGTGGCGCTGCCGTGCTGCGCCGCAACGCCGCCGTCGCATTGGGCAATGCCCTCGACCGCTCGGCTGTTGGGGCCCTGGCGGAGGCGCTCGAAGGCGATCCGCATCCGATGGTGCGCGGTCACGCCGCCTGGGCGCTGGGCCGAATCGGCTCGCCCAAGGCGCTGGAGGCGCTGCGCCGCAGGCGGTCGCTCGAGCAGGACGGCGGCGTGCGGTCGGAGGTCGAAGCGGCTCTGGAGCCCTTCGGCTGGGTAGGAGGAGAGCGAGAAGTATGAGATACGCACCATTGCTTGCCGCCTTGCTTTTGGCCGGAGCGGCACCGGCCGACGATCTGCTCGCCCGCGCGGCGGCGGTCAATCCCAATCTGCACACCTTCACGGCCACGCTGCACGCGCACGTCGTCATGAAGTCGTTCCCGTACCTGTCGGCCGACGTCAGCGGCAACTGGTACTATCGCCAGCCCGATAAATATAAGGTCGTCTTCACCGGCGGACTTCCCGTGATCGCCCAGCAGTTCGACAAGCTCTACGTTCGGCTCGAACCGCCGGGGCAGTGGAAGCAGCTCAACGCGGTGACCGTTACCTCCGACGACGGAACGTCGACGCACTTCCGGCTCGTGCCCAAGCAGCAGGGCAACGTCGAAAGCATAGAAGCCGTGGTCGACGACAAAACCGCCACCGTAACGTCAGTACGCTGGAACTATGCCAAGGGCGCGTACGCGGAAGTCCACAATCGCTACCAAAGCATCGACGGCAATCAAGTGGTCGCCTCGCAGAGCGGACACGTCGAAGAACCCGGCTATACCGGCGACATTACCTCGACCGTCGACGACTATAAGATCAACGCGCAGCTGCCGGCCGGAATCTTCTCGCAGTGAACCTTTCGCTGATCGACGGTTTCAACCGGCCGATCACGTACTTGCGCGTCTCGGTGACCGATAAATGCAACCTGCGCTGCGTCTATTGCATGCCCGAAACCGGGCTGCCATGGCTGCGCCGCGAGGAGATCCTCAGCTACGAAGAGATCGCCGAAATCGTCGCGGCCGCGGCATCGGTCGGCGTGCGCAGCATTCGATTGACCGGCGGCGAGCCGCTGGTTCGCCGCGATCTCGCGCGCCTCGTCCGCGCGATTGCCGCCGTGCCGGGAATCGAGGATATCGCGCTCTCGACCAATGGGCTGCTGCTCGAAGAACAGCTCGACGATCTGGTTGCTGCCGGTCTTAGGCGGATCAATCTCTCGCTCGATACGCTGCGCGCCGATCGCTTCGAAGCGATTGCGCGGCGTCCCGGCTTGGACGCGGTGCTGCGCGGCATGGACGCTGCGCTGGGCGCCGGCCTCGTGCCGCTCAAGCTCAACTGCGTCGTCATGCGCGGCCGCAACGACGACGAGCTGCGCGATTTTGCCGAGCTGACGCGCGATCGCGCCATCTACGTACGCTTCATCGAATTGATGCCGGTTCACGAAAATCTCGGGATGCAGCGCGACGAGTACGTCAGCGCGGACGAGATACTCGAGCGCATCGCCGCCGGAGGCGAGCTGCACCCGGTCGTCGGCCCGGGCGGAAACGGACCGGCCCGCTACTTCGCCTTTCCCAACGCCGCGGGCGCGGTGGGCGTCATCAGCCCGCTCTCCCACGACTACTGCGAGCGCTGCAACCGGGTGCGCCTGACTGCCGACGGCCGTCTGCGTCTCTGTCTCTTCGGCGACCACGACCTCGACCTGCGATCGCCGCTGCGAGCCGGTGCGGGCCGCGAGAAGCTGGCCGGCCTGCTCAGCTCGGCGATGTTGATCAAGCCGGAGCGTCACCACCTGCGCCTCGGGGAGACGGCCTCGCGCATGCGGGCCTTCTCCGAGATCGGCGGCTAGGGGTCACGGGCGTGCGACGCCGCGCGTTCCCTCAGTAATGGAAGGCTTTGGCCGGTGAGCCTGCAGGCGGAGTCCTTTACCCTGGACGCGGCGACGCGAGCCCAGGCGCGAGTCGACACGATGGTGCGCGAATATCAGACCAAGCTCGCGCGCTATCTGCGGCGCATGCTCAACGATGCCGAAGCCGCACTCGACGTGACGCAGGACGTCTTTCTCTCGGCATACCGTATGCTGCGCAGCGATCCGGACCGCGAGCTCACGGCGGGATGGCTCTACCGCGCCGCTACCAACGCGGCGATCTCGCAGCTGCGACGCCGCAAGCTGTTGCGGATGCTGCCGCTCGACCGGGAGCTCGACACCGCGGCCTGGCGCGTGGACGAGCGGAGCAACGCCTCGCTCGATTTGCAAAGTGCCTTGGCCAAACTGCGTCCGGATCAGTCAGCCGCGCTGCTGCTGACGAGCTACGCCGGGTACTCCTCGGCGGAGGCCGCCGCGATGTTGGGAACGACGCCCGACGCCGTCCGTCAGCGAGTTTGCCGAGCGATGCGGGTTTTGCGCAGCATCATGAACGAGGAGCACGAGCAATGAACTTTGGAATGCACTGCGGACGAGCGGAGACGCTGGCCGGTGCGATAGCGCTAGGCGAAGCGAACGAGATGGAGCGCAAAGAGTATCGCGCGCACGTCGCGGCGTGCCCGAGTTGTCTGGCGGCAAACGGCGGCGAGCGCGAGATCGAGCGCGTGATGGCCGTAGCCCTCAACGCACGCGACGAGGAGCGTTGGGAGCCGGCGCTGCGGACCGTCACTCGGCGCCGTTCGCAATCCGCGGGCATGCTGCGCTGGGGTGCCGTGGCGGCGACCGCCGCGGCGTTTGCCTTCGCGATCTTCAATCCGCAGCCGCATCCGGCCGTCTCGCATCGCGCCGCGAACGGCTCCGAAGCGATAGCCGCGCTTACGACGCAGACCGCGCCGCGCCGCGAACAGCAGGCGGAGTCGCTGGTTTTCGAAACCTCCTCGGCTCGCCGGCCGGCGCTCTTCGCACTGAGCACCGACCGGAGCGGGAAACCCACATCGTGCCGCATCGTGCGCACGTCGGGATTTCGTCAGCCTGGACGACGCCGTTTGCCGCGCGGCAATGCAAACGCGAACTCCGAACCGATAGCGACGCGCGGGGGAAGCCCGCGAGCCAACCGGAATCGGGCCTGTCATGGCGGACGGGCCCTTCATTTATCGTTTCGCGAAAGACCTGCGCCTCGACGATCACGCGGGATTAGCCGCCGCGGCTTCGCGCGGTACGGTGATTCCGATGCTCGCGATCGATGCAGCCTTACGCGCCCGTCTGGAGGCTTCGCCGCGGCGAGCGGCATTTTTTTGTACGGCGGTTGAGGCACTCGACGCCGAGTTGCGCGAGCGCGGAACGCGCCTCGTGGTCGCCCGCGCCGAAGCCGCCGATGCGATACGAGCGCTCGCCCGTGCGAACCAGGCCGCCGGCGTTGCCTGGGGCGCGTCGTACGATCGCGCCGGAATTCAGTGCGATCGCCAGTTGCAGTCGGAACTCGAAGAACGGGGTTTGGCCGCGGTTATCGTGCACGACGCGCCGGCGATCGGTCCGGAGGAGACCGCCGAAGCGCGAAGCGGCGGCGGCCCGGCATACCGGGCGTTCGCGCCCTATTTCGACGCTTGGTGGAAACTGCCGATCGCCTCGCACGAGCAGCCGCTCTTATTGCGCTTTGCATCTCCCGACGGTGCGGTCGAGGATCTGCCGCAGCCCGGGGAGTTCGGCGCAGGCCCAACCGGCGTTGCCGCCGGCGCACCCGCGCCGCGAGAGCTGCTCGAAACGTTCTTGCGAGAGGGTGCGCTGACGTACGCTCTGGCTGCCACCGCGCCGGCAGACGGCCGGACGTCGCATCTTGCGGCGCATCTCAGTTTCGGAACCATCGCCGCGCGAACCGTTGCGCGCCGCGTTCGCGAGCGGCTCGCCGATCCGTTTGCGCTCGGCGAGGAACGCCATTCGTTGCGGCTATTCTTGCGCGCTTTGGCGCATCGCGATTTCTTTTTGCAGCTGTCGTGGTTCTATCCATGGACGCACGACGAGCCGCTGCAGGAGAAGATGCACGGCTTTACCTGGGAGCGTTCGCATCCGGCATTGGACGCATGGCGCGCGGGAGAGACCGGATTTCCCCTCGTTGATGCGGGGATTCGCCAGCTGCACGCGACGGGATGGATGCATCCGCACGTTCGCGCCGTCGCCGCGTCGCTGCTCTGCTTCGATTTGGGGGTCGACTGGCGCGTCGGGCGCGACGAGTGGGACTCCAAGTTAATCGAAGACGACATGGCGCTGGCGACCGGGAATTGGCAGTGGATCGCCGGCGTCGGCGCCGACATGGCGCAGTACCCACGTATCTACAATCCGGAACGGCAACGGCGCCGCTTCGATCCCGACGGCGCCTACGTGCGCCGCTGGGTCGGCGAGCTTCGCGACCTTCCGCTCGAGACGTGGTACGGCCGCGAGGCCGAGCAGTCGCAGTTGCGTCTGGGGCTTTTCGCGGCCGATAGTTATCCCAAGCCGGTGGTGGATCACGCCTCGGCGGCGCGCGCCTTTCTACGGCGCTATCGCGAGTTCGTTTCGCCCTGAGGGAAGCGGTCGTCGAGCCAGCTGCTGATGATCGGAATGCGCACGTCGTCGCCGTTCCACGTCTTGATGCCGTAGTAAACGCTGGCAACGAGGAAGAGCGGTGCGAGGAACGGGACGAGCACGAGCGCGGAAAATCCGAGGAATGGAATTTGCGCGAGCAGCGAGAGCAGACCCCAGAAGCCGAAGAAGCCGACGTTAAAGCCCAGCGCCTGCAGCGCTTGGCGGCGCAGAGCGCGCGACTGTTTGCGATCGAGCAGCGAAATCAGCGCCAGCGGCCAGAGCGGGTAGCCGAGCGCAACGAGCGCTCGAGACTCGACCGGGTCGGGCATCGTCGCCACCGTCGCCTTGCCGCGCACGCTGGCCGGCGCCGGCCGCGGGGGCACCGCGCCCGGAATCTGCTGGCGCGTCGCGGTGGCCGCCTCTACTTTTGCCGCAAGGCGGCAGCTCGGGCAACCGCCGCGCTCGTCGCGGCACGTCGCGCAGATCGATTTTCCGCATTCGACGCACGGGGCGACCGACGGGACGTTCGAGTGGAAATAGCAGTCCATAGAGTTTACGTCATCCCTTTCCGTATGCACCCACACGTACCTTGACGCACCCGGGGAGGTTTCATTGCCGGGCGGCCGCAAGTGCAAGTCGCGGATGAGCCGACGCTCGATTCTCCAGCGCCTTGCACTCGAAGCGCGTCCGTACTATCCGCGCCTTGCGGTTGCCATGGCCATGGGCGTCCTGGCCGGCATCCTTTCCATCGTCCCGCCGCTGGCCTTTCGCATCATCATCAATCAAGTGCTCGTTCCGCCGGCAGGACAGGCACCCGACCTGCGCGCGCTCTACCTGTCGCTGATCTTGACCTCGGTTGCGCTGGTGCTCGCGAACGCCGCAATCTACGGACAGACCTACCTGACGGCGTGGAGCGGACAGAACCTCGTGGCGCGTCTGCGCGTGCGCCTCTTCGAACGCCTGTTGAACCTGCCTCTGGGCGAGTTCGACAAGTGGCGCCCCGGCGAGCTGATCGCGCGTTTTTCGACCGACCTGCAGATCATGATCGACGCGGTCAGCGTCTCGGTTCCGCAGTTGGTGGTGGCGCTGGCGACGTTCATCTCGTCGTTTGCCACGATGATCTACCTCGACTGGCTGCTGACCATATCGCTGCTGTTGGTTGCGCCGATCGTCTCGGTAGCCGTTACCAACTTCCAGCGGCTTATCAGCACCGGCACCCATCGCGCCCAGCAACGCATCGCCGACCTCACCGCTAACCTGTCGGAGATCCTCCAGAGCCAGCGAGTCGTGAAATCGTTCGGCCGAGAGCAGTTCGAAGTCGGTCGCTTCCGCCGGCGCAACGACGACTTCTTCGGCGCCTATATGAAGCTGACGCAGTTCATTCAGACGCAGCCGCTGGTTATTTCCTCGATCATGGTCGCTGCCGTCGTGGCGATCATGTGGCTTTCGGTTCGCGAGGTTCTGGTCGGAAGACTAGATACCGGCAAAGTCTTCATGTATTGGGGACTGCTGGTCAACCTGATGAATCCGATGAACCGGGTTGCGGCCTTTTTCGGAGACATCAGCAAAGCGATCGTCGGCGCCGGCCGCGTCTTCGAAATTCTCGATCTTCCGATCGAAGTAGCCGATCCACCCGGCGCCGTTGCGTTGCCGCTGGTACAGGGACGCATCGAGTACCGCAACGTCACGCTTCGTTATAAGCCCGAACAGCCGCCGGCACTGCGAAATGTTACGGCGACGATCGAAGCAGGGGAGATCGTAGCGCTGGTCGGCCCTTCGGGTGCCGGTAAGACGACGCTGGTCAACCTGGTTCCGCGCTTTTACGAGCCTCAGGAAGGCGCATTGCTGGTGGACGGAATCGACGTCGCCGGCGTACGGCTGGCGGACTTGCGCCGCGCGATCGCGATCGTGCCGCAAGACGTGCAACTCTTCCGCGGCTCGATCATCGAGAACATCCGTTATGGGCGGCTGGAAGCCAGCGACGAAGAAGTGCGCGCGGCCGCGCGCGACGCCAACGTGGACGATTATGTCAGCGCCTTTCCCGATGGCTACGCAACCGAGGTCGGGGAGCGGGGTATTCGCCTATCCGGCGGCGAGCGCCAGCGTATCGCGATCGCCCGCGCCGTCCTGCGCGACCCGCGGATCCTCATCTTGGACGAGGCAACGAGCGCGCTGGACAGCCACTCGGAGGCAATGATCGAGCAGGCTCTCGACCGGCTTTTAACCGGCCGCACGACCCTAATCATCGCGCACCGCCTCTCAACCGTGCGGCGGGCGCACAAAGTTTTCTTCATCGAGGCCGGCCGGGTAGTCGAAGTCGGCACCCACGACGAACTGCTGGCCAAGGGCGGCGCTTATGCTCGCCTGCATGCGGCGCAGTTCTCTCTCAAAACCCCCTAGCGTACGAAAAAGCGCTCAAAAAGTTGCCGGGAATCAACAATCTGAAGGCGAAGAAGCGGGACCGTTTGGGGACATCCGGCCTCGAGGTTGCGCTTTTGAGAGATGGGTGCCCCGCGATTTGCCTCCCAAAAGGCCTCCAGGAAAGGAACTTCACTTGAACCAGGGATTCACCGTGTGGCTTACGGGCTTATCCGGTGCCGGAAAGAGCACGATTGCCGAAAGCCTCGCGCCCGAGCTCAGCGCCCGCGGCTGCAGCGTCGAAGTGCTCGACGGCGACGAGGTCCGCACCCATCTTTCGAAAGGGCTCGGTTTTAGCCGCGAAGACCGCGACATCAATATCGGACGCATTTCGTTCGTCGCATCGCTGCTCGTACGTCACGGCGCCGCCGTGATCACCGCAGCCATCTCGCCGTACGCGCAGGCGCGCAGCGAGGCCCGCGATCGCATCGGCAAATCGCAGTTCGTAGAAGTCTTCGTTCGCTGCTCGCTCGACGAGCTGGTACGCCGCGACGTCAAGGGACTCTACAAAAAGGCGATTTCCGGCGAGATTCAGCACTTCACCGGCGTCTCGGATCCGTACGAAGCCCCGGAGAATCCCGACGTCATCGTCGACAGCGAGACCGAGACGGTCGAGGAAAGCGTGTCGAAAATCCTAGGGGAGCTCTCCAAGCGCGGCTTCCTTCCGGTAGACGCGAAGGCGGCGCTATGATCGCACCACACGGCGGAAAGCTAATCGATCGAACCGTCGCTTCACCGGAAGCTCAGCGCGAGCTGCGCGAGTCGGCAAAAGACCTACGGCGGCTGACGCTCACCGGACGCGAGCTCAACGACCTCGCGCTCATTGCCATCGGCGCGTGCAGTCCGCTCACGGGCTTCATGACGCGCAAGGACTACGAGTCGGTCGTGCCCACGATGCGCCTGGCTAACGGGCTGCCGTGGAGCATTCCCGTGGTTCTGGCCGTGGATCGGGAAGAGGCCCCGGCGGTCGGCGGCAAGGCCGCACTCTATGATGGCGACGGCGAGCTGCGCGGCGTCATCGAAGTCGAGGACGTCTTCGAGTACGACAAGGCGCACGAAGCGCGCAACGTTTATCGCACCGAAGACCAGAAGCATCCCGGCGTAGCGGCGCTGTACGAGCGCAAGGACGTACTCATCGGCGGGCCCGTTTGGGTGCTGCCTCGGGAGAGCAACCCCGAAAGCCTAACGCCGGCCGAGACTCGCGCGGAGTTCGAACGCCGCGGCTGGAAGACGATCGTCGGCTTCCAAACGCGCAACCCGGTGCACCGCGCGCACGAGTACATTCAGAAGTGCGCGCTCGAGATGGTCGACGGGCTGTTGCTCCATCCGCTGGTCGGAGAGACGAAGAGCGACGACATCCCGGCCGACGTGCGGATGCGTTGTTATCGCGCGCTGTTGGATAACTACTATCCGGCCGACCGCGTACAGCTGAGCACGCTGCCGGCGGCGATGCGCTACGCCGGACCGCGCGAAGCGATCTTCCACGCGATGATTCGCAAGAACTACGGCTGCACGCACTTCATCGTAGGGCGCGACCACGCCGGCGTAGGAAGCTATTACGGAACCTACGACGCGCAGAAGCTCTTCGACGAATTCACCCCGGAAGAGCTGGGCATTACGCCGCTGAAGTTCGAGAACAGCTTCTACTGCCGGCGCTGCCTGGCGATGGCCTCGCAGAAGACCTGCAACCACGATCCCGAGAACCACGTGTCGCTGAGCGGCACGCAGGTTCGCGAGATGCTGCGCGCCGGGCAACTCCCGCCGCCGGAGTTCTCGCGCCCCGAAGTGGCGCAAATCCTCATCGAGGCATCGCGGGAAAAGGCTTCGGCCTAAGCGCGAAGACCGCAAAAAAAGAGAAGGCTAGACGCCGGTCAAGCCTTCTCTTTTTATTTATGCTGCCGCGCTATGCGGCCGTTCCGTTGGGTGGCGTCCTTCGCTGGTGCAGCGCGAAGCGATTTCCTTCCGGATCGCTCGCGAAGCACGTTATGCAAGCCGGGAACTCGAACACGTCGCTCACCTCAACGCCGCTTGCCTGAAGCTTTTCGCGCATCGCCGGCAAGTCGTCCACCTCGAAGGCAGCGCCGGTAGAGGAGCCTGGTTGAAAGCCGAGCGACTCGCCGTTGCCGATTCCGAACGTTGCGTTTCCGACGTCGAACTCGATCCAGTGATCGCCGAACTCCTGGCCGGGTTTGAGGCCGAGCGTCTCGGTGTAAAAGGCCCGAGCTCGCGGCACGTCACGCACGGAGTAAGCGAAGAATGCGATCTCTTTTACCATCAGGCAGTCCTCCAGTCGGCGCCCATTGCGTGCAAAGGCAGATGAAGCCTCCCACACGAAAAAGGGGTCCGCGAACTCTAAGACCAGCCAGGGAGGGCATCGATGCTCGTGCTAAGTCGCAAGGCCAATCAGTCGATTATGATCGGCAGCGACATTCGAATATTAGTCGTCGGAGTCGATCGCGATCAAGTAAAACTCGGAATCGAGGCGCCAAAGGACGTGCCGGTGCATCGCTCCGAGGTCTACGCCGATATCCATCGCGAGTAGGGCGCCCCTGAAGCAGGCGTTCTCGCCCGGCCGGCACGCCGGTCCAGAGAGGGATCGCCTTCCGAGGCTCTGAATGTTAACACAAGTTCTTTTATCGACGGGAGTTGTCGTGATTTGCGCTAGCTATCCCTCCCTTCGCCCGAACCCGGGCGAAAGCGCGAACCGACCAAGCGGGTCGCGTTCGAGTCTCCCCGGTGCGGCCATGACCATTACCTGGAGCTACGTGCTCGTTGGCTTCATCGTGGGCATGTGCATGTCGTACAGCGGCGTCGGCGCCGGCGCCATCACCACGCCGCTCTTGATCTTCCTCGGCGTTGGGACGAACACCGCAATCGGGTCGGATCTGCTCTTCGCGCTGGGCACGAAGATCGTCGCCGTGTTGACTCACATGCAAAAGCGCACGATCCAGTGGTCGGTGCTCTGGCGCCTCTCGGCAGGCGGACTTCCCGGCGCGATCATCGGCGTTTCGATCAGCGCCTACCTGCATCACCACCTCGACGTCAAGCAGCTCGAACACGTGCTGCGGATCGCGGTTGCCGTTGCCCTATTAATCTCGGCCACGGGAATCGTCTTCAATCGTAAGCTCGCCAGCGACACGCCGAGCCGATACCAAGGGCGACAACACCTGGCAGTTGGCGCGCTCGGCTTTTTCGTCGGTATTTGCGTGAGCATCACGTCGATCGGCGCCGGTTCGCTCACGCTTGCCGCTGCTGCTCGTCTTCGCGTCGAGCGTTGCCCTGCGGCGTCTGGTCGGGACCGATCTGGCTTTCGCGGTCGTCGTCCTCGTGCCGTCGCTGATCGGTCACTGGAAGATTGGCGACGTCAACCCGGTCATCGCGGCCTCGTTGTTGCTTGGCTCGATTCCCGGCGTTTTCGTCGGCACGCACTTCGTCACACGGCTTCCGGAGCGGATGGTTCCGCGGAGCGTTGGCAGGCGTACTCGTCATCGTGGCGCTGGCGTTGCTTGCCGATCCTGCACACCAAGGGCTAGAGCCTAGCTGCGTTCTCGCTCTCGGGCGATCAGTTCGGTGGCAAGAAAGAGGCTCGCGAAGGTACCGGCATCGGTCCACCAGCCGTCGAGGATATCGTACTCGAGCTCGTTTTCGCCGATGTAGCGATTATGCACGTCGGCGATTTCGAGTTCGCCGCGGCCTGACGGCACCAGCGTCCGGATATAGTCGAAGACCTTCCGGTCGAACATATAAACGCCGGTGACGGCGTAGCGGCTTTTCGGATCGGCCGGCTTCTCTTCGATTGCGACGATCCGCTCGCCGTCGAAGACGGGCACGCCGAAGCGCTGTGGATCGTCGACCTCCTTGAGCAGAATACGCGCGCCCGAGGCTTGCTTTTCGAAGCGTTCGAGATACGGCGAGATGTCGTTCTGGATGATATTGTCGCCGAGGATCACGGTGATGGACTGCCCTTCGGCGAAATTCTCGCAGAGACGAAGCGCGTCGGCGATGCCGCGCTCGCCTTCCTGGTAGGTGTAGTAAATATCGCTTAGTCCAAAGTCGGCGCCGTTGCCGAGCAGACGAAGAAAATCACCGGCCGAGTTGCCGCCGGTAACGATCATGATCTCGCGGATGCCGGCCGCGCATAGCGTCTCGAGCGGATAGTAGATCATCGGCTTGTCGTAAACCGGCAGCAGATGCTTGTTGGTGACTTTGGTGAGCGGGCGGAGACGCGAGCCCAGGCCGCCCGCGAGTATCACCCCTTTCACGCCGTTGCTCCCTGCATTTTGAGGGGGCGCCACCAAGATTGGTTGTCACGGTACCATTCGACCGTAAGGTGAATACCGTCGTCGAAGTTCACTTGCGGATGCCAGCCTAAGGCGTGCAGCTTGGCGGCGTCGATCGCGTAACGCCGATCGTGTCCGGGCCGATCCTCGACATGGCGGACGTGCGTCCGGCGGTCGCGGCCGCACCGTTCCAAAAGCATCGCGGTGAGCTCGAGGTTGGTGCGGGGCGCTCCGCCGGCAACGTTGTAGACGGCGCCGATCTCGCCGTCCTCGAGCACGTGCAGCACGGCGCGCGCGTGGTCGTCGACGTAGAGCCAGTCGCGGATCTGCCGGCCGTCGCCGTAAACGGGAACGGGCAGGTCGTCGATCAGATTGGTGACAAAGAGCGGCACGATCTTCTCGGGATATTGATTCGGGCCGTACGTGTTGCAGCCGCGCGTGATCAGCACCGGCGTATCGAACGTTTCGCGATATGCCAGCGTCATCAGATCGGCGGCAGCTTTACTGGCGGCATAGGGACTGCGCGGACGCAAAGGATCGCTCTCTTTCGACTCGCCCTGCGCCACGTCACCGTAGACTTCGTCGGTCGAAACTTGGAGATAACGCGGAACCTTCAGTTCGCGGACGGCTTCGAGCAGAACGTGAGTGCCTAAGGCGTCGGTTCGGAGGAAGCGCTCCGGGTCGCGTATAGAGCGATCGACGTGCGTCTCGGCCGCAAAATTGACGACGGCATCGACGCCGTCCCCGAGTGCGGCGCGGACGGCTTGCGGATCGCAGATGTCGCCCTTGAAAAAACGGTACCGTGGGTCGTCTTCGACGTCGCGCAGGTTGGCGGGATTGCCGGCGTAGGTGATCGCGTCCAGATTGACGATCTCGAGGCGCGGCCGTTCTCGCAGCGCGATGCGAACAAAATGCGAGCCGATGAAGCCTAACCCGCCCGTCACCAGCCAGCGCATGCCGCGCCGTTTTCGGCACACCGCTGAAAAACCATAGCCTCCGAGCGACCAACCGGTCGCCCGTCGAGCCGTGCCCGAAGGCGGGCACGGCTTTGCGCTTGGGGCGGCGCTTGACCCCGTGGTATAATCGCGCGGCTGTCTATCACTTCGACCCGCACGGAAGCGGGGAGGCGATGGCTCTTCGACGCGGCTGCAACTCCAGGATGGACGGCGGCCGGGAGCCAGAAAGGTTTATTTATGTCCGTCGTAACCATGCGGGAGCTCTTAGAAGCGGGCGTCCACTTCGGCCATCAGACGCGCCGATGGAACCCCAAGATGAAGCCCTTCATCTTCCAAGAGCGCAACGGCATCTACATTATCGATTTGGCGCTCACCGTCCAGCGGCTGCGGGAGACCTACGAGGTCGTCAAGCAGCTGTCTCGGGAGGGGCGCGTGATCCTCTTCGTCGGCACGAAGAAACAAGCGCAAGACGTGGTCCGCGAGGAGGCCGAGCGTGCCGGCACATTTTTCGTGAACCAGCGCTGGCTGGGCGGTACGCTTACGAACTTTGCAACGATCCAGAAACGCATTGCCCGCCTTCGCGAGCTCGAGAATATGAAGCTCCAGGGCGATTTCGAGCGCCTTCCCAAGAAAGAAGTGGCCAAGCTGGCCGACGAGATGAATCGCCTAGAGCGCTTCTTGGGCGGGATCAAAGACATGCATCGTCTTCCCGACGCTCTTTTCATCGTGGATCCCAAGAAAGAGCGTATCGCGGTACTCGAGGCGCGCAAGCTGAAGATTCCGATCATCGCCGTCATCGATACCAACTGCGATCCCGACGAAATCGACTATCCGATTCCGGGCAACGACGACGCGATCCGCGCGGTGAAGCTGATGGTCGGTAAGATCGCCGACGCGATCATCGAGGGCCGGACCGAGAGCGAGAGCGCGTACGACGAAGGCACATACCCCGGCGCTGCCGAGGAGTACGTTGAAGAAGGACCGGTAACCATGGCGGAGGCGGGGCTTTGATTTCCTACTCGCCCAAACCCGAAGAGATCAAGGCGCTGCGAGAAGAGACCAGCGCCCCGATGATGGATTGCCGTAAGGCGCTGCTCGATGCGGCCGGCGACGTGGAGCGTGCCAAGACGCTGCTGCTCGAGCGCGGCGCGGCGCAAGCCGAGAAGAAGGCCCAGCGGACCGCCAACGAAGGTCTGGTCACCAGCTACATCCATGCCGGCGGCAAGATCGGAGTACTGGTGGAGGTCAACAGCGAGACCGATTTCGTGGCCCGCAATCCGAAGTTTGCCGAGTTGTCGCGCGACATAGCGATGCACGTCGCCGCCATGTCGCCGCACTATCTCGACCGGGCGAGCGTGCCGGCGGAAGAAGTCGAACGCCTCAGCGAAGAGTTTCGCGCTGCGGTCCCGGCCGGCAAGCCGCCGGAGGTTGCCGACAAGATCGTGCAAGGGAAGCTGAACAAATGGTACGAGGAGAACTGTCTGCTCGACCAAGCCTTCGTTAAGGACGACTCGATGAGCGTTGGAGATTTAGTCAATCGTTCCATCGGAGCGCTCGGCGAAAAGATTCGCGTGCGACGCTTCGCCCGATACGCCCTCGGTGAGTGAGGTCGCGGGGCCGCGATATTCGCGGGTCCTCCTCAAGATCTCGGGAGAGGCCTTCGCGGCGGACGGCGGCGGCCTCGACGTCAACACCACCCGGGTGATGGCCGATCAGATCGCCGAAGTGAGCCGGGCCGGTGTTTCGGTGGCGATCGTCGTGGGGGGCGGCAACATTTGGCGCGGCAAGGTTCACGAAGAGGCCGGGATGGATCGCGCGACGGCCGACTACATGGGCATGCTCGCCACGGTCATCAACGCGCTCGCTTTGCAGGACGCACTGGAGCGCATGGGCGTGGCTTCGAGAGTACAGACGGCGATCGCGATGCACCAAATCGCCGAGCCGTACATTCGGCGCCGCGCCATCCGGCATTTAGAGAAGGGCCGGGTGGTAATCTTTGCCGCCGGAACCGGCAATCCGTACTTCACGACCGATACGACGGCCGCGCTGCGCGCCGTCGAAGTCAACGCCGAAGCGATTCTCAAGGCGACGAAGGTCGACGGCATCTACTCGGCCGATCCGAAGAAAGACCCGCGGGCCACGCGCTTCGACCGTCTCGACTATATGGACGTGCTGCAGCGCGGACTCGAAGTAATGGATTCTACGTCGATGGCGCTTTGCATGGATAACGCACTCCCGGTCATCGTCTTCGACATGTCGGTTCCAGGAAATATCCGCCGCGTGATTTGGGGCGAGACAATCGGTACGTACGTCGGGCGGCGCGACGCATCACCGGTAGGGAGCGGGTAAGATGGCCGACGCATATTTCAAAGAGATCGAAGAGCGCATGAACAAATGCGTCGAGGCGACGCGCAACGAGTTCGCTTCGATTCGTACGGGGCGGGCCTCGCCGGCCTTGCTCGACCGGATCGTGGTCGAAGCGTACGGACAGCCGGTTCCGCTCAAACAAGTCGCCGGCGTTTCCACGCCGGACTCGCGAACGCTCGTGATTGCCGCATGGGATAAAGGCGTCGTTCCGCAGATTCGCAAGGCGATCGAGAAAAGCGATCTTGGTTTGACACCCAACGTAGACGGCAGCTCGATACGGCTGGTCATCCCGCCGCTGAACGAAGAGCGGCGCAAAGATCTCGCCAAGGTGGTTAAGAAGAAGGCCGAAGACGGACGCATTGCCGTGCGCAACGTGCGCCACCGCGCGCACGACGAGCTGCGCGCGCAGCTCAAGACGCACGACATCACCGAAGACGACAACAAGCGCATGCAAGATTCCTTGCAGAAGCTTACCGATAAGTTCGTCAAGGAGATCGACGCGTTGGTCGTGGCCAAAGAAAAAGAGATCATGGAAGTGTGAACGAGGACCTGATACTCGTGCCGGAAGTGCGCGCACGGCTGGCGCTCGGAAATCAGCCGTTGCGGCTGCACGTCCTAGCTCCCCTCGGTTCGTGGATCGGCTGCGGCGCGCTGCGCGTTCTGCGGCTCAAGATCAACGAGGATCGTTCGTGCGACCTAACCGCTGGGTACGAATCGTACCAGCCGGTGGCCGGCGCGTGAGCATTTCGCTCGCCTCTCGCGTTGCGCTGGACACGGCAACGGTACCGCGCCACGTAGCGATCATCATGGACGGCAACCGGCGCTGGGCCAAAGAGCACGGAATGCCGGCCATCGAAGGCCACCGTCGCGGGATGGTGGCGCTTCGGCACGTGACCCGCGCGGCCAGCGACCTGGGCATCGAGGCGCTGACCGTCTACGGCTTCTCGACCGAGAACTGGAATCGCGACGCGCGCGAAATCTCGCTCCTTTTCGAGCTTTGCGTCTACTTCGCGCGAAACGAGCTGATCGAGCTGCGCCGCAACAACGTGCGCGTTCGCGTGATCGGCGAGTGGGAATCGCTGCCGCCCGCGCCGCGCGGCGCACTTGCCGACCTTCAGTCGGAGACGGCGGGAAATACCGGGTTGGTCCTCAATTTGGCGGTAAACTACAGCTCGCATGCCGAGCTGGAGCGGGCCGTGCGGGCGATTGCGTCGGACGTTGCCGGCGGCAAACTCGCCCCGGAGTCGATCGACGAAGCCCTCATCTCCGAGTATTTATATACGGCCAAGATGCCGGAACTCGATCTCTTGATTCGGCCAGGCGGCGAGCACCGGCTCTCGAACTTTCTCCTATATCAGGCGGCGTACGCCGAGCTCGTGATGGTGGACGTCTACTGGCCCGAGTTCTCAAAGGAGGACTTGATACGAGCGCTGATCGTTTTCCAACAGCGGGAACGCCGGTTCGGCGGGACTTGACCGAGCGACGCGTCGTTATGGGCCTGATCGTTGCGGCGATCGGCCTTTTTTGCGTGCTCTACCCCTGGGCGTTTTACTTCCTGCTGCTGGTGATTGGGCTGGCGAGCATCTACGAGTTCAACTATCTCTGCGCCCAAAAGGGGCAGCCGCTGGAGTATCCGGTTGCGGTGCTGGGCGTCGTCGCGTATATCGCGATGGCGGTCTTCGGTCTGCTGCACAAGTGGGAGGGCGTGCTCCTCGCCGGGATCGTTATCGTGGCGTTCTGGATCGGCATGTACGGCGAGCAAAAGGGATACTTCGCGCGAACCGCCTACACGCTGCTTGCCGTCCTTTATATCGGCAAGCTGCTCACGTATTTCGTCTTTATCCGCGAGATCGCCGGCAACGGCATGTGGATGACGTTTTACGTCATCGTGATAATCGTGCTCACCGATACTTTCGGAATGCTGATCGGAAGCAGCTTCGGGCGGCATAGCCTAACCAAGATTTCTCCGAACAAAACCATTGAAGGCTCGGTCGGGGCGCTGTTGGTTGCAACCGCCTTTGCGATCGGCGCGACGTGGTTCACGCCGTTACACTTGATGTGGTGGCAAGGCGGCGTGCTGGGAATCGCGACGAGCGTCGGGGCGCAAGTCGGCGACCTCGTCGAGTCGGCGTTCAAGCGCGATGCCGGCGTCAAGGACGCTGGAGCGATGATCCAGGGGCACGGCGGCGTGCTGGATCGCTTCGACTCGTATCTCTTAGGCGGCGTTGCGTTCTTTGCCGCGCTGCACGTGCTGGGAGTAGTGCAGGTTCAATGAGCGAGCGCAAGCGCGTCGCCATTTTAGGCTCGACGGGATCGATCGGTACGCAGGCGCTCGACGTGATCGGCCAACATCCGGAGGAGTTCGCGGTCGTCGGGTTAGCGGCGGGGCGAAACGTCGACTTGCTCGAGCGTCAGGCGCAACGGTTCGGGACGCCGGTCGTCAGCAGCGCCGGCGACGGCGCAAAAGGCTTGCTGCGGGTAGCGGTAGAGAGCGACGCCGAGATCGTGCTCGCTGCGACCGATGGCTCGGTAGCGTTCGAAGCGGTATTCGCGGCGGTCTCGCGCGGCATCGACGTCGCGGTGGCCAACAAGGAGCTGATCGTGGCTGCCGGAGATTTGTTGATGGAAGCGGCGCGCGGCAGCGGCGCGCGCGTGCTGCCGGTCGACAGCGAGCATAGCGCGATCTTTCAATGTCTTGTCGGTGAAGCGCCCGAGAGCGTGGCGGCGATTGTATTGACCGCGTCCGGAGGTCCGTTCCGCAACGCCTCACGCGAGGAAATGGAACGAGCCGACGTTGCCACGGCGCTGGCGCATCCGACGTGGCGCATGGGAACCAAGAATACGATCGACTCGGCCACGATGATGAACAAAGGACTCGAGGTTATCGAAGCCAGTCGCCTATTCGGTATCGAGGGTGAGCGGATTCGGATCGTGGTCCATCCGCAATCCATCGCTCACGGCTTCGTCATTTTTACCGATGGAAACGTGAAATCGCAGCTAGCCTATCCGGACATGCGTCTTCCCATCGGCTACGCGCTGAGTTATCCCAGGCGATTGGAATCGTATGACGACGGCGCGGAAGGCGCCGGCCCGGATCGCGATCTGCTCTGGATTTTGGGTGCCCGGAACGGCGACGTTGCCCTGCGGTACGACTTCGAAACGCCCGATCCGGTACGCTTTCCCTGCATCGCCCTAGCCTACGAAGCGCTCGCTGCGGCGGGGAACCATGCCGGCGGTCCTCTCGGCCGCAAACGAAATTGCCGTAAATGCGTTCGTAGAAGGGAGAATATCCTTCGGCAAAATTTCCGAGGTCATCGCGGCGGCGATGAACCGGACCCCGCGCGGTGAGCCCGGCCTCGAGGGGGTAAAATTAGCCGACCGGGAGGCTCGAAAGGCCGCCGGAGAGATCGTAGCCGCCATCGAAAGGTCATCGAGTAACTAACGTGTTAGCCGTTGTAACCCTAGTCGGTATCGAGAAAGTCGTTACGTTCCTCGTAATGCTCTCGGTGCTCATCGTCCTTCACGAGCTGGGCCACTTCGTGCTGGCTCGCCGTAATGGCGTTCGCGTCAACGAGTTCGCCGTCGGCTTCGGGCCGAAGATCGCCAGTTGGACCAGCCCTGCGAGCGGTACGCAATACTCGCTGCGCGCGCTGCCCATCGGAGGCTTCTGTGCGATGGAGGGCGAGGACAACAAAGTATCGGAGGCCGAGGCGCAGCGCGAGTTTCGCGCCGGGAGCCAAGGCGTCGACTCCAATTTTCAGGCGAAGTCTGCCGTGGAGCCGTCTAGCCATCATCCTGGCGGGGCCGATTGCGAACTTCGTACTTTGCTATGCGATTCTGCTCGTGGCGGCGCTGGCATTCGGCGTTGCCAGCGACAAGTCCAATCAGCCCGTCGTCGGCGAGGTCTTGCCCGGGTCACCCGCGGCCGCAGCCGGCATTCGTCCGGGCGATCGCATCCTTGCCATCGATAACGTGCCGATCACGACCGGCAAGAGTCTCGTCGATCGTATTCATGCCTCCCTCGGAAAACGACTGGACTTGATCTACCAGCGCAACGGCGTGCAAAACAAAGTCTACGTCTCGCCTCGCCCTTGCCCACCGCCGGTGGGACGTAACAGCGGTTGCATCGGTTTCTCGCCGGTTCCGGCCTACGAGCGCGTCGGCATCCTGCAGGCTTTTAGCGAAAGCGGCAGCGAGTTCGTCGCCATTGCACGGCAGACGTTTGACGGTATCGGACTGTTGGTCACGCAGTTCACCAAGTACGCACCGCAAATCGCCGGGCCGATCGGCATGGGGCAAGTCGCGGCGACCGTCCAGGACTGGGGATGGGGGCCGTACTTTTCGCTGGCGGCGACCATCTCGTTTGCGCTGGGCTTGTTTAATCTTCTTCCCATTCCGGCGCTCGACGGCGGACGTGCCGCCTTCATCATCGCCGAGCTGATCCGGGGACGGCCGGTCGATCCGGAGAAAGAGGCGATGGTGCACATCGCCGGTTTTGCCGCGTTGATGGCGCTGATCATGCTCGTCGCCTTCCACGACATCGCACGCATCGTTAGCGGCCAAGGAGTGATGTAATGCTGCGGATCCGCCGCGCCAGCAAACCGATCTTCCTTCAAAACAAGACCGGAAAAGCCGATGCGAAGAGCGTCTGGATCGGCGGCGAGCACCCCATCGTGGTGCAGTCGATGACGACGACCGATACGGCCGACGCCGATGCAACGTTGGAGCAGATTTACGGCTTGGCGATGGAAGGCTGCGAGGTCGTGCGGGTTACCGTAAAGGATCCGCCGGACGCCGCGGGCTTACCGGCGATCGTTCATCGGTCGCCGGTGCCGATCGTTGCCGACATTCACTTCGACCACAAGATGGCGCTGGCAGCGATCGAGGCCGGCGTTGCGAAGCTCCGTTTGAATCCGGGTAACATTCGCGACGCGAAGAAGGTCGCCGAGGTCGTAACCGCGGCGAAGGCGCGAGAAATTCCGATTCGTGTGGGCGTCAACATGGGCTCGCTGGCGCCGGACCTGGAGAAATCGTTCGGGCATACGGCCGAGGCGATGGTGCTTTCGGCGCTGCGCCACGTCGAGCTGCTCGAAGAGCATAACCACACCGATATCGCGATTTCGCTCAAAGCGCACGACGTCGCGACGACGGTGGCGGCGTATCGCCTAGCGGACCAAAAGCTGCGGGAACGCGGCACGCCCTACGCGCTGCACCTCGGCATCACCGAGGCCGGCATGCTGCGCGACGGCACGATCAAATCGTCGATTGGCTTGGGCATTCTGTTGTGGGAAGGCATCGGCGACACGATTCGCGTTTCACTGGCGGCCGATCCCATCGAAGAAGTGCCGGTATGCTGGAGCATCCTCAAATCGCTCGGCCTGCGCGAAAAAGGCTTTGAGATTACCGCCTGCCCGTCGTGCGGCCGCGCCGAAATCTCGGTGCTCGAGCTTGGACGCGCAGTCGAAGCGATCGCCAAGTCTTACGAAGCGCCGGTGAAAGTTGCGGTGATGGGCTGCGTCGTCAATGGCCCCGGTGAATCGAAGATGGCCGACGTCGGTGTGGCCGGCGGAAAAGGCAAAGGCGCGATCTATCGCGCCGGCGAGCTCGTCGGCACGTATCCGGAGGACGAACTCCTCGGTATGTTGCGGCTCGAAATCGAAAA
>CAVSQP010000015.1:0-427325 GCA_963730125.1 Vulcanimicrobiota bacterium
TATTTAGCCCGCGCGAAGCGGTACGGCCCCTGCGCTTCTCCGCCGCAGCTTCGATCGAGATCCTCTTCCTTGGGGTTGGTGTCGGCCATCCCCATCAAGTAGGTCACGTGGCGCTTGACGTAGCGAGGTTCGAGTTCGCCGGCGGTGCCGGTAACGTAGCGCGGCGCGCCGCTTAGGCCGTAACGCCAGAGGTTGAAATCGGGACAAGCGTGCTGCGGGACGGGCCGCCAATCGCTGAAATACAGATACGACGACGGATTGGAGACTACGAGATGTACCGGAACGCGAGCGCCCGTGTCTAACTCGGGTGCTTTGCCGACTATGGCGTAGCGCTGCACGATCTGACCGCCGGCCGAGTGGCCGATGAGCGCGATCTCGCGCAGCTTGGGGAAACGGCGGATGTCGGAGAGCCGCGCCAGCATCGCATCGAAGACGTCGTAGGTGCTGATCGGCGCCGGAGCGACGGCGTCCGCGCCGCCCGGCCACTTGCCGCTCCAGTAGAGCGTCTTTGGCGAGACGGTGTGGCCCTTCAGCTCGCTGCGCTCCACGAACTGCGGCGCGATAACGAGCGTTTGCGTGAGGTCGTGCGCCGCGTCGGCCGCAATCACGCCGGTGTCGAAGTAGTAGTCGGCGTCTCGTAGTACGCCGTGCACGATGATGACGGCGCGCGTCACGGTCGCGTCGCCTTCGAGCGAGGACGTAGCGAAGTATCGCGCGTAGCCGCTGCCCAGCGGCGTAGTGACGAGAAACTGCCGATCGGCTAATCGTCCGGCATTGTCGGGCTGAGGCGTGGTCGTGACGGGAACGGTTACGCCGAGCAGCGCGAGAGCGAGGAACGCAAAAACGCATCGAGCAAGCATCGAGCCGGGCTTCGCGCAAGGTTAGGCGGAGCCTTCGGTGGTAACTCGCCATCGAAGGAACACGTTTTGTGAGACTCGTTATGCGCGCGCTCGCCCTTGCCGGCGTCGCCGGCTTGTTTGCGGCGACGCAAAGCTCGCAGACGCTGCTGCCGACTGGCTGGCGTCTCTCTCCGCCGCAAGGCGCGATCGTTACCGTCGGCACGATGCCGCAAGGCGTTGCGCTCTCGCCCGACGCGCGGCGGATTGCCGTGGTCGAAGCGGGTGCCGGACCACCGGGGTTGCGAGTTCTCAACGTTCCGGCGCTCGACGGCGCGCGCGATATTAAGCTCAAAGGCGCTTTCGGGCGGCCGATTTGGCTCAACGACGCGTCCGTAGCCGTCGCCGGCGCCAACGACGACGCGCTTGAAGTCGTCGACGTCTCCTCCGGGAACGTTCGCCGCGTCGCCACCGGCCACGGCTCGTGGCCTGCGGCAATTGCCGTGGCACCCGGCGGCCGCATTGCAGCCGTTGCCGGCGACGGCGATTCCAAGGTTGCGCTGGTCGATTTAAACGCGGGCACGGTGACGAAAACGTTTGTCTCGGGTGCGCACCCGTCGGCCGTCGCATTTTCCGCCGACGGTGCGGCGCTCTACGTCCTGTCGCGCGCCGAATCGAGCCTGCGCATCGTTCAAATTGCCGACGGTACCGTGCGTGTCGCAGCCGTGGGCCGGCATCCGGCCGCGATGGCGTTCGATCCGAGCGGCCGTTATCTTTTCGTGGCGGCGAGCGACGACGACGAGCTCGAAGCGCTCGACACGCAGACCGAGCGAATCGTCGCGCGACGGCGCTTCTCGCTACCCTTCGGAGGCGATTGGGGGACGTTGCCCGACGCCGTCACCGTTGCCGGTAAAGAGATCTACGTGACGCTCGCCGGCGCTAACGGCGTCGCACGTCTGCAATTCACGCCGCCGGAACTTTCGGCGCCGGCGACGGCACGCACGGGATGGTATCCGACCGACGTTGCCGTGACCCGCGACGGCACGCTGTTCGTCACCGACGGAATGGGTGAAGGCACGCGGCCCAACCCACAATACAATCCTTATCTGCACCGCAATCAAGGTTACGTCGCCACACAGCGATACGGGACGGTGCGTGCTATTGCGGCCTCGAGCCTCGACGGCACCGGCGGCGGCATGGCGCAGCTGGCGGAAAATGCCGCACCGCAGTGGAGCGCGCCAGCCCAACAAACCGTCGTACGCCCCGGCGGTCCGATTCGCCACGTGATCTACATCATCAAGGAGAATCGCTCGTACGACCAAGTCTTGGGTGACGTGCGCGGCGCCGACGGCGACCCGCAGCTGGTCTGGTTCGGAGAGAAGATAACGCCGAACCAGCACGCCATCGCGCGCCGCTTCGGAGTCTTCGACAACGCGTACGTTGACGGGGCGGTGAGCGCCGACGGCCATAACTGGAGCGACGCGGCGATTGCCAACGACTACACCGAACGTTTCTGGCCGGCGACGTACGGCGACCGGCGCGATGCCTACGATTACGACTTCGGCGTGGGACCGAACGTGCCGCGCGGCGGTTATCTATGGGATGCGGCGGCAAACGCGCACGTCACTTATCGCAACTACGGCGAAGGCGTGGTCGAGCTCTCCTCGCGCCTGCCGGCTATCACGACTCATCGCCATCTGGTCGGCCATTACGATCCGCGTTACGTGGGATGGAACTTGCGCTACTCCGATCTCGACCGGCTCGCCGAGTGGCGCCGCGAGTTTCGCGAGTACGAAAGAGACGGCAATCTGCCCGCGCTGGAAGTACTTTGGCTGCCCAACGATCACACCGCCGGAACGGCACTGGGGCGTCCGACGCCGCAAGCTTACGTCGCGCAGAACGATCTCGCCGTCGGACGGCTGGTTGACGCGGTTTCGCATTCGCGCTATTGGGAATCGACGGCGATCTTCATCGTCGAAGACGACGCGCAAGCCGGTCCCGATCACGTCAGCGATCAGCGCAGCACGTTTTATTTAGCGAGTCCCTACGCGCGCGGCGGCCTGCGCCACGAGCACTACTCCACTACGGGAGTGCTAGCCACAATCGAGCGGATCTTGGGCCTCGCGCCGCTCTCGTACCACGACGGGACGTCCGCGCCGCTCTACGAAGCGTTCACCACCACGCCCGACTTGCGCGCGTACGACGCCGTCGTGCCGAAGGTCGATCCCCATGCCGTCAACCGCGCGACGGCGTACGGAGCAGCGGCGAGTGCGCGTCTCGACTTCAGCCGCCCGGACGCCGCCGATCCTCGCGTGATGCAAGACGTATTGGCTCACGGGGTCAGCGACATCGCGACGCTAAGGTGATTGCCGCAGTTGCGAACGTGCTCGATGTGTACTCCCGACGCCAGCTCGCCGACGATGAACAGCCCGCGCCCGCGTTCGCTCAGCACGTCTTCCGGCAGGTGGCGCTCCGTTTCGGGCAGCGGCTGTCCCGAATCGATGACGTGCAGCACGATCGTGTCGTCGTTGCGGTCGACGGAGATCTCCACCGGACCGGGCGCGTGCCGGACGACGTTGCCCAAGAGCTCGCCGAAGATGAGTTCGGCGCGGTTCACGAAGTCGCCGTCGACGCCTAAGCCACGCAGAAACTCGACGAAATTCGAGCGCGCATCGACCGCTGCGCGCGCATCGTCGACGTACAGGGTCCAGGCCGGCGGATGCCCGACCGAGACTGCTAAAATCGCGACGTCGTCGTGCACGGCAGGTGGAAGACAGGAGCGCGCTACCAGCCGCGCCGGCGTCGCCGACGCGGCAAAGAGCTCGCTGCGCAAGACGTCACGCAACGCGCTTTCGCCCATCGCCAAGTCGCGGCGCGCCTCGATCAACCCGTCGGTAAAGAGCAAGAGCACGTCGCCGTCTTGCAGCTCCAGCACGCCGCTAGGCTCCGGCGGCGCAAGTTGGCGCAAGCCTAAGGGTAATCCCGACGCCTCGAGCTCGATAAGCTGTCCGTGGCGCCGCAGAATCGGCATCGGGTGGCCGGCGGTCGCGAAGCGCATCGTGCGGCGATCGGGGCTGATCACCGCGACGAACGCCGTAACGATCGCCTCGGGATAGCGTTTGCCGAGAAACCAACCCGCGGCGTCGAGGATCTTGGTCGGATCGATCTCGTGCAGCGGCGCCATGCCCATTGCATGCCGAACTTTGCTCATGATCGCGGCGGCTTGAATCCCGCGACCGGTGACGTCACCGACGCTTACCACCACCGAGCCGTCGTCGAGCTCGATGGCGTCATACCAATCGCCGCCGACTTCCGCTTCGTCGCCGGCGGGAGCGTAGACGGCGTCGAAGCGCAGCCCCTGCGGCTGCGGTATGAGCGACGGCAGTGATGCCTGCTGCAGCGTCGTCGCGATTCGCCGCTCGCGCTCGAGCGTTTCCGCGTGCTCGATGGCGACCGCAGCGCGCGCGGCGATCTCTTCCAGCAACGGAATGTCGCGCGGATCGAACTCTTCGCTGGAATAGTGCGCGACCAGCGCTCCGTAGGTCGACGATCCGGCCTGCCACGGCACGATGACGCTCGCCTTAGAATCGAGCGCATCGACCTCGGCGGCGAGGTACGGCCAGACTCGTTCCTTCATGTGGGCGGCGTCGCGGTCGGCCAGCACGATCGTCCGGTGCGCCTTGAGCTGATTGGCCAGCTCGAGCTCGGCGTTGAGGCGAAGCGTACGGCGGCCGCGCAGTCCGGCGATCGCGGCGTTAACGGCAGGATCGCGATGCGCGATGATCTCGGTCCGCACCGTATCGCCGCGAAGGCGCAGTACGGCGCACGCGTCGGCGATTTCGGTGGCGACGATCTCGGCGACGCGTTCCATCGTTTGCCAGGGATCGGCCGACTCAAAAAGCATCGCGTTGACGCGACCGCTCAAGCGCAACTGCTCCGCCGCGCGCTTCTGACTCTCGAAGACGTTGGCGTTCTGAATCGCCATTGCGGCTCGACCGGCTACGGCTTTGGCGACGGTGAGATCGGAGTGGTCGTATTTGCGACCCGATTCGGACGAGACCATCGTCATCGCGCCGTAAATCATGCCGTCGGTCGCGGCGAGCGGCACCACCATCAGGGAGTGAATTCGCAACGTGCGCAGCACGCGACGGCTCTCTTCGTCCGGCGCCGCCGCTTCGACGAGTTCGGGTGGGACGCGTTCCAGCAGCAGCGATTCGTCGTGCTCCACGGCGCGTGCCAGCGACTCTCCCAGGAAGACCGGGTAGCGATCGCGATAGGCCTCGACGTTATGCCGGAGCGCTTCGTTACGATGCGCGATGACCGGCGTCGTCACCGCCCCGTCGCGCACGAGCGTGACGAAGCACCAGTCGGCGAAGTAGCCGATCGCCATTCGAGCGAGCGAATCGCAGATCGTATCGACGTCGAGCGCCGTCGAGAGCGCGTTGCCGACCTCAACCATGAACTTCATGCCGTCGCGGGCCCGCTCTTGTTCGTCAATGTCGGTGGCAGTTCCGATCCAACGCACCACGCCGCCTCTGTCGTCGAAGATCGGTACCGCACGTGAGAGGAACCAGCGATAGCTGCCGTCTACGGCGCGAAGGCGGTACTCTTGTTCGTACGGCTCTTTTGATTTGAGGACGGCCCGCCATCGACGCCACGTCTCGGCGTCGTCATCGGGGTGCAGGACCCCCACGTCGTCTCCGCGCCTCGCGAGCTCGTCGAGGTCTACGCCGGTATAGTCGATCCAGCGGCGATTAAAGTATTCGATGGCGCCGTCGGGCCGTGCCGTCCAGACTAGCTGCGGCATGGCATCGGCAATCGCGCGAAACTCCTCGCCGAGGTGCATGCACCCCGGTTTCTTCAATGCCGCCGTGCATCCGCCAGGGCGAGGGCTCGAAAGGTGCTAGGTGCCGGCGTCGGCACCCGCGTGGAGGACGAACTTCACGATCAGGCGGTTGAGGGTCGCGCCTGCGGCGGGGCTGCCAAAGTTCACGTAGAGTTCGTTGCCGCTCGGAAAGCGCTGGTGGAATGCCACCGCGAGGTTGTTGCCGATCTGCGTCGCGAAGCCGCCGTAACCATTGATGTCGCGCAGTTCGAAGGTCAGGGCGCTCTCGCTGCTGATGTTGTAACCGAGCGAGATGCGGCGCAGCCACTGCGAATCGAGCACGCCGTCGGAGAACGCGCGCTCGTAGGTTCCATCGTATTCGAGCCCCAAACTCAATCGTCGCGTCAACTGGCGGCTGGTCGAAAGCGTGAACAAATGTACGTAGTTGTCGCCGAACGGCCCCCACGAGTAGCTGGCGTCAATGGGCGAAGGCGTGCCGTCGCGATAGCCGATCGGAATCTGATAGAGGTTGAACGGCTGCGTGAATCCGTCGAGATAACACGGGTAGCCGGTGAACGACGAGACGAAGAGAATCGGGCCGCCGCAGTTGACACTCTCGGGAATCGAGTAGCTGCGCAGTTGCCCGACCGCTTCGCCGATGCCGTTGAGCGAGAACTGATTTTTGAACGTCGCGTTGAAGAAGATCTGCGTATCGGCTTGGTGCACGGCGCCGGAGTCGTCGAGATAGCGGTCGAGCGCGACGAACGCTCCGTAGTTCTTTATCGCCGGCGACGCGCCGTTGAGATTGAAGTAAAACTGTGGACCGCGAATATCGGAGTTTGCGGTGTACCCGTCGATCGGATCGTAGTTCGGCGAGACGTCGAGGTAGCCGAGATTGAACTCGAGGTTGTCCTTATGCCGGTCGATGAAGAACTGCGAGAAGTCGGCGTGGCCCTGCGGCACCCACGAGCCGTTTTCGAAAGAGTAGTCGGCAAAGTAGATCATGCCGTTCTTTAAGTCCCGGGCCTCGACACCGTTCTCGATCGTGGTATCCGATCCGGAGATGCTGTGGTTGGCGATGACGCCGTCGCTCCAGTAGATGAACGAGCCGCCGGGCACGGTGTGCTGGAATCCGTAGGCTTGATCGCTGAACGTGTTGTTCGACGTCTCGTCGTAACCGTGGAAGGTCAGCGCGCCGAAACTCTGATCGCCGGAGGTGCCTTCGACTTTGGCCCCGCTGTCGAACGGCCCGACCGACGGTGAATAAAAGACGAGATTGTTCGCCGTAGTGTAACTGCCCGTCGGCGTGCGCGGCGGCGTGCTCGCGTTGATGAAGTTGGCGCCCTGGGCGAAGAAGGGCCGGTACTCGATGAGCTGCCGTTGGAACTCCTGCGGCACGATCGTTTGCTGATCGATCTCCACGTTGGAGAAATCCGGGTTGAGCGTGCCGACGAAACGGATCGTAGGCGTGATCGGATAGCTGACGTCGCCGCCGAACGAACGGACGTTCATCGGCAAGAACGTGCCGTTGGCCTGTTGGAAGAGGTTGCGATCCTCGCCGATACTGGCCAAGCCGTAGATGTCGGCGCGCGGCTTCGGTTTTGCTGCCGCCGACGACGCCAAGACGAGTTGACCACCGGCCCAGAAGCGGGTGTCGGCGAAGGTCGGCCACGTCCCGGAGCCGGCATCCTGCATGATCGTGTCCCAGACCCAGGAGAGATGCTCGCCGCGAGCGGCAATACCGCGAACGAATTGGAAGCGCCACAACTGCGGTCCGCCCCGCGGAACGCGCAATACGTCGAGAGGGACGATCATTACCGCGCTCCACGAGCCCCCGTCGATCCTGCCGGCGGCGCTCCAGCGCGGCCTAAACCGTACGTTCTCGTTGGCCTGCTGGTAGCGTATCCCGCGGGGCGTGGCCTCGAAGTAATACGCTTGGCTCCCCGCGCCGCTCGTGTCGACGCCGATGCCGGCGAAGTCGTCGAGCCCGAAGCCGACGTCGTTGGTGGTCTGAGAAGCCGTGATCGGAACGCCGGCCTGTTCCGCCTTGAAGCCGATGTAGAGATTACGGTCGTCATAGAGCAGATAGGCGGTCGTGGCATACGTCGCGGGGGAGCGCGTCGTAACGTTGATCCATGGACCGTTGCCCGCCGGGACGCGGCCCGCCGTCCACGCCGGGTCGGCCAGCGCCGGATCGAGAGGGAGCGGATGCGGCGCGCGGGCTACCGTGAAGGTGAAGCTCTGCGTGACCGATGCCATCGCCGGGGCACCGGCCAGGATCCACGCACACACGACGATGCAGACGATTAGGAAGTATCGCACGTAATTCGAGTCTACATCGCACCACGCCGCGTGTTTCTCAGGCGACGCGAATTTGATGCTTCGTTGATGCAGGCGGCCCCCAGGAGTTGTGCCGCGGGCGCGTAAATCCGCCGCCCATGGAAATTATTGCAGAAAAAACGTTCGCCGCGCAGGTGCACGACGTCATCGACGAGCGCCACCTGCTGACCCATCCGTTCTACGTGGCCTGGACCGAGGGCAAGCTTTCGATCGAGCAGCTCAAGCAGTATGCGGGTCAGTATCTGCACCACGTGCTGGCCGAGCCGACCTACCTCAGCGCCGTCCACTCCAACACGCCGCACTTTGCGAGCGACGGACGGAGCGACCTCGGCCCGCGCCAGACGATTCTGCAGAACCTCGTCGAGGAGGAGATGGGACCGCAAAACCATCCGGCGCTGTGGAAGCGCTTCGCGGCCGCCCTCGGCCTCTCGGAAGAAGACCTCGCGGCGGCGGCGCCCCTCCCGGCGACCCGGCAACTGATCGAGACCTTCCGCGATCTCTGCCGCAATCGCCCCTACTATGCCGGGCTGGCCGCGCTTCACGCATTCGAGTCGCAAGTTCCGGCGATCGCCGCGGTCAAGATCGCCGGCCTGCAGCGCTTCTACGGTATGAACGATCCGGCCGACTACGAGTTTTTCACCGTTCACGAAGAGGCCGACGTGATTCACTCGGGCGCCGAATGGGGCTTGATCGAACGCGCTGCCGACACGCCCGAGAAAAAGGCCGAAGTGCTGGCCGCCACTCGTGAAGCGTGCGACTCGCTGTGGAGCTTCCTAGACGGCTGTTACGCGCGCTAAGCGCGTCGTCGTCAACGACCGGATGCAGCGCGGGTACGTCTATTTCAGGACGGAGCTGCCCGGCCGAAACTACGCCCGCGACTTCAACCCTGAGCTGACGCCGGCGCAGATGCTTGCGCTCGGCGTGTTCGGGGGGAAGTACATGACCGATTGCCGGAGCGAATTCCCGGCGACGTGGTTTGCCAGGGCGAAGCTCTGTCCGCAGCGACACGATCCGGAGCGGAATTATTTTGGCGTTAACGCGTCCCAGCCGTTGCGTCTTTGGCGCAGTAAAGGTTGGATTCACCCGCAAGATCCGCGCGGGTGGTTCCAGTGGTACTGCCGCTATTACATGGGTCGCCGCACCGACGACGACCCACGTCAAATCAAACGCTGGCGCGCGATCGCGCGGCACGCCGCCGCGATTCGCAAGAACTGTGCGAAGGGCGATCTGTTCTGCCGCCCTCGGCAGCGCCAAGCCCTACTGCATTGGGCTTACGACAGCCGCAAAATCTAGAGGAGGCAAACAAAAACGTGCGTACTCTACACTTGTTGCTTTGCTGTTTGGCCGCTGCGGCAGCATTGGCCGGCTGCGCGAAAGGCTCGAACGGTTCGTCGTCATCCGCTGCGGCGTCGAGCGCCGCGGCGCACGAGCCGTCGGGCGCGAGCGTCTACGCCGCCGACTGCGCGAGTTGTCATCAGATCAATGGGGAAGGCTCTCCCGGCGCGTTTCCGCCGCTGGCCGGAAATCCGGTGGTCACCGGCGATCCGGCCAGGGTAATTCACATCGTCAAGTACGGTCTCTCGGGGCCGTTGCAGGTCGCCGGCAAACAGTACGCCGGCATGATGCCGGCGTGGAGCCCGCAGATCTCCGACGCGGAGATTGCCGCCGCGATCACTTACATTAGAAGCTCGTGGGGCAATTCGGCGACTTCGGTAACGGCCGATCGAGTGAGCGCGGTCGCGAAATAACCCGCGTCCTCACCGTCGAGCGCTCGGCGGGTTTCCGTAAACGGTTGCGCAGACGACACGAAGACCGAAGAGTTTTGTTAACGCGGCAGCGAAGCTCGTACGCGATGCCGACGCCATTGCCGCCTAATCTCCGACGCACGAAAGTGACCTTGCGATACGACGGTAAGTCGTGGAAAGGTAAGCCATGCGTAACGCTTTTGCAGTAACGCTTCTTTTGCTCGAAGCGTGCACTGCATCACCAATAAACCCTGCGCTTCCGGTGGGGCTCTCGGCCGCGCGTGACCAGACGATAAAGATTTCGGACTTCAGACGTGTCGCCGTGTGGGGCTCGAAGGGAAAGAGCGCCATCGCTCAGTGTCCGCAACGCTATAAAGTCGTCGGCGGCGGTTCGAGCAGCAGTGACGGAAGTTTCGTTGGAACGGGACACGCCGACTTCAACGTCAACGGTTGGGTGGTCAAACCGAATTCAGAGGCGAGTGCCGAAGCCTTTGCCACCTGCGTCCTGCGCGGGCGCGTCGGCACCGATTTCCATTGGCGCTCGAGCCGGCCGGTCAACGGCATCGCCGGAGCTCAGTGCCACGGCAGCTACATGTTGATCACCGGCTACGGGCGCGATACGGTCGGCGCGTCGTGGTTCGATCCGCGTACTAATACCTATTGGGTAACCGGCGGAGGTACGGCTTACGCGTTATGCGCGCGAAAACAACTCGGCATCGTCATCAAGCACGCATGGAACCAGAGCCAAAATCCGAAATCCGTTTATGCCGGATGCGGTGACGGTTACACGGCCATCGGCGGCGCGATGGGAAACAATGCGTGGCCGGGACCGCCGGTACAGCAGCATCCCGGGGTCGGCTCGGGTCCCGGCCAGCACGGTTACAAGGGTTGGTGGACGTTCAGCAACGCGCTCAACGAGCTGACGTGGGCGGCCTGCGTTCGAACGTGAGTCCAGAGTCGTCAGATCGCTCAGTGATGGTCCTTGCGGGGCGCGCTCTCTCGCGCGAGCATCTCGTCGACTAGTTCGACGATGCCGTTGGCCGCGGCGTCGAGCAGCGCGCGCCCTTTTTCCGCCGTTGCCTTGGTCGGATCTCCCATCACGCCGCTCTCGCTGAGTTGGCTCCAATATTCCATCATCGCCAGCGGTCCGTCTCCGGCGACCAGATCGGTCCAGTAGTTTTTGCTGGGGCGGTGTCCGACTTCGTGCACGGCCCGTTTCATGTCGACGAGATCCGGGCGCAACGCCAAATACAACGACGTCTCGAACTCGCAGGCGTGGTTCATACCGCCGATTGCTTCGGATTCGCGAAAGCCCTCGGCAACGTCGCGGACGCCGGGCGCGGACCAGTAGTTCACGGCGGCCGCCAGCGCACCGGTGTGCACGACGGTGAGCCGGGCGATGATGTCGGCGAACGGGCTGTTGCTGCCGTGTCCGTTGACGATGAGGATTCGATTGAAGCCGTGATGGGCGAGACTCTTGCAAACGTCGAGACCGTAGTCGATCAGCGTGTGCGGGCCGATCGTCAGCGCGCCGGGGAAGTCCATGTGATGTGGACTGTAACCGTGATTGATCGGCGGTACGACCACGGCGCGATCCGGCGCGCGCGACGCCGCGAGCTCGCAGACGCTCGCGCAGAGCAGCAAATCGGTATCGATGGGCAGATGGCGTCCGTGATCTTCCAACGTGGCGATCGGCACGATCGCGACGCAGGGGCTGCGCCGCGGCGGCCTTGACCTCGGGCCACGTCATCTCGCCGTAGCGGTACTTTCGGCTCATCGTCAAAGCTTCTCGGCCGCGACGCAAGTAACATGGTCGCGCGCTCGGAATACTCTTTCATGACGCATCTCCGGCGACCTAACAGCCCGCCGCGCCGGCTCAAGACGATTCGCCCGATATGTGGTCGAGCATAGCCGCCGCTTTCAGGCTTTAAGTGGCACTTCGCCTTGGCGCAATGAATGCAACGACGAAGCGCGTTCTGCGTTTCGTCGTTGTCGTGGGTGTCGTCAATTTATTTGCCGACCTCACGTACGAAGGCGGCCGCGGCATCGCCGGCGCGTTTCTGGGACATCTCGGCGCCAGCGGCGCGTTGGTCGGCGCGGTGGCCGGCGCCGGTGAGCTGATCGGCTATGCCGTGCGATCGCTTTCGGGGGCGTTCGCCGATCGCACCGGCCGTTATTGGATAACGGTGTGGATCGGTTACGCGATCAACATGCTCTGCGTGCCGGCGCTGGCACTGGCGGGAAACTGGCCGCTCGCGGCCGGGCTGATGATCGGCGAACGTCTTGGCCGAGGCATCCGCAAACCGGTCATGTCGGCGATGCTCGCCGAAGCCGGACGCGAGTTGGGCGGTGGCGGGCGCGTCTTCGGCTTCAATCAAATGCTCGACCAGTTGGGCGCCACCATCGGACCGCTTGTTGTAGCCTATGCGGTTCTTCACGGAGGTTATCGCAGCGGCTTCGGCGTCCTCATCGTCCCGGCGATTCTTACCTTGGCGACGCTGGGCATCGCCACCGTCGCCGGACGCAATGTCGTGCCGCCGCACGAGGACGAATCGGCGCCGCCCGTTCGCGACTGGGCGGCCTTTCGCCGCTACGCGATCGGCGGAGCGCTGGTCGCTGCGGGTTTCGTAGACTTTGCGCTGATCGCGTTTCGCTTTCAACGCGATCACGTCGCCGGCGTCGCTGCCATTTCCGTGTTGTTTGCCGTTGCGATGGGCGTCAGCGCCGTTGCCAGTCCGATTTTGGGATGGTTTTTCGATCGTGCCGGCAAGCCCGTGATCGTCGTCGCACTCGCGATAGCCTCGTTGGCGGCTCCGCTCGCATTTCTGGGAAGCGGCGCGTGGGCTACGGCGGGAGCGGCGCTCTGGGGCGTGGGGATTGCGGTGGAAGATGCGTTGCTGCTGGCATTGGTCGCAACGGTGATCGTGAAACGGCGCAAAGCCGCAATCTTTGGTCTCTATGATTTGATATTCGGCGTTGCTTGGTTTGCCGGTAGCACCGTTGCGGGAATTTTACTCGACCGGTCGACGGTTGCGTTGGCGATCTTTTCGACTTTGCTTCAGCTCGCGGCAATTCCGTTTTTCATTTAGACTTCTTAATCCCTTCGCATCCGGCGAGTATCATCGCCATCAAACGGTATGAGTTCTCACCCCGTCGCAATCAGCGAAGTTCGGGTCGAGGTTGGTGACGGAATTTTCGCACCGGGATTTTTGGCGTTGCCCGAAAAGCCAAAAGGACTCGTTCTTTTCGCGCACGGCAGCGGCAGTAGCCGGCACAGTCCGCGCAACCGCTTCGTCGCCGATGCGCTCAACCGGGGCGACATCGCAACGCTGCTGCTCGATCTGCTTACGCCGCAGGAGGAGGCGATCGATCGTCGGACCGCGGAGCTGCGCTTCGATATCGCGTTATTGGCGCGACGGTTGGTCGCCGCGACGTCGTGGGTGCGCGTGCAGCGCGCGCTGCGCGGGTACCGAATCGGCTATTTCGGCGCGAGCACCGGCGCCGCCGCGGCGCTCGTTGCCGCCGCACGCGATCCCGAAGAAATAGCCGCCGTGGTTTCGCGCGGCGGGCGCCCCGATCTCGCCGCCGAGGACTTGCGGAAACTGCGCGCGCCAACGCTTCTGATCGTCGGCGGCGCAGATCCAAAAGTACTCGCGCTCAATCGACGCGCGTCGGCACAGATGAACTGCAATCGAGAAATCGTCATAGTACCGGACGCCAGCCATCTGTTCGAGGAACCGGGCGCGCTCGAAGAAGTCGCGCATCTTGCGCGTTATTGGTTCGGCCGGTACCTATAGAAAACGGTTAGGAAACGCTCGCAAGCGTGCGCCCGCACGCGCAATACCTGCGCCAATTTCGGGAAACAGACAGTTTATGAAAGCACTCCTATCATTCGTTACGACGGCCGCAGCGCTGGCAGCGCTGGGCTCGCTTGCGAACGCGCAGGAACCGCCGGCGGCACCGGCGGCCCAGGCAGCGCCGCCATACGTGGATAGCGATTGCGGCGCGTGGCAAGACGACACGTGGGTGCCTAACGGGAAATGCACCGTCTATAAGCACGCGCGCGTCGAGGGTACGATCGTCTCGGTCAAGGGCCATCTGGTGACCTTGCAGCAGACGAGCGGTCAAGTCGTGGTCGACGACACGATCGCTTTGCGCGATCAGAATAGCGGCCGTGTCGCCGTAGGCCGTCGCGTCGTGGCTCACGGCTACTGGCAGGACAACAACTTCTACGCGACGGCGCTAACGACCGGACCGGCCTCGCCGCCCGGATAGCGCGTTAGTTCCCCAATCCCTGGCAATAAAAGAACCGGCGCGAGCAGGCTCGCGCCGGTTCTTGATGAGGCGTTCGCCTCTTTTTAGTAGATCGTCACCTTGGTCGGCTGCGACGCGATGCCGTTCGCAACCACAACCAAGTTGCTGGCGCCGGTTTCGATGTTCGACGGCACGTCGAACATGGTTGAGACCGAGGCCGAACCGGTTGCAACGCCCATCGAGCTGTGGTCGTGGGTGCGCGCGTAGAAGACGTGGCCACTGGACTTGTTGGTGATCCGCACCAGCGGATAGTTCGTCGCGTTCTGGTACTCGTCGCCGAACGCTACCGCTTGCGAGAGCCCGTTGAACTGCGTGCCGGTGATCTTATAGGTGTGACCGTGCGTCAAGCTGCTGCTGACGTTGGTGATGGTCGGCGCCCAACCCGATTGCGGACTGCCCGACGGCGTGTAGAGCACGGTGTTGGAGTAACCGAACATCATTACCTGACCGTTGGGAAGGAGAATCGGAGAGCCGGCCCACGAGCCGACTTGCGAGTACGCCGTGCCGTTCCACTCGTACATCTCACCGCTCACGCCAAAGACGAGAACGTTGCCGCTGGGCTCGAGCACCGCGAAAGAGTCGCCGGCGTTGTCGCCGTTGGGGAAGTCGGGGCCTTTGGTCCACGTGCCCGCCTGGCTTCCCGTCGAGTGGTATACCGCGTTATGTCCGACGCCGTATCCGCTGGGTCCCGAACCCGAACCAGTCCAGAGTACGGTGCCGTCGGGACGGAGCATCGAGGGACCGATCTCACCCGGAGGCAGATAGCAATCCTTCGGCTTCGGACCGTAGGTCAAGCACTGATGGAAGGGCGAGGGTGAATGCAGATCGACGATCGTCGACCCGGCCGTCTTCCAGGTGCTGTTGACCGGATTGTAGATCTCGGAGTTGGGTGCGTCGAGAACGTCGGCAGTCAGCACGGTGCCGTCGGCGAGCAACGTCCAACCTTCCTCGGCGTTCCAATCGGATTTACCCTTACTCGAGACTTTCTTCCACTTCAGGCTCTTGCCGGCATCCAGGACCGCGTCCCACGGATGCAGCTTGTCGCCGAGCAGCACGCGCCCGTTGGCTAGCACGGTGATCGGTGAATCGCCGATCCACTTCCAGCCCTTGGGATGTCCCATCTTCGTCCAAGTGCCTTTGACCGGATCGTAGATCGCGCCCAAGTTAACGAGTTGCAGATCGTAGTTTCCGGGACTGTTGTACTCGCCGCCCATGAACAACATCCGTCCGTCGGCGAGCACGACCGACGATCCCGCGGAAGGGGCGTATCCCGACTGCAGCGACCCCACTTGCTTCCACGTTCCGTTCGAATAACTGCCCGACGAGTCAGGCGTGTAAGTGTAGAAAGTATTTCCCGCATAGCTCTGCGCGAGAACCGTTCCGTCGGTCATCAGCCACGCGAGCTGCATGCCCACCGGCGGATTGCGTTTGATGCGCGAAAACATGCCGGGATGGGAGGGTCCAAGGCCGGCGAACGGTACGCCGCCGGTTCCGGGGATAAGCGAGCGGCCGCCGGAACACCCGGATAAGCCGACCGAAACGATCGCGGCGAGCGCAGTGGCCGCCGGCGCGAGGCGAGAACGAAACACGAAAATACCTCCAAGAAGAAGCGACAAGCGACCCCTGTTTTTCGAAATCGGCGGGCGCTTTCCCGCTCTTATGGCATAGCCATAATTCGTTAATTTCTTCAGACTTTCTTCACGCCAGGTCGCTAAAGTTCGGCCATGGGTACAAAACATGTGGCCGTGGCCTTAGCAGTCGTTGGACTCGGAGTCAGCGCCTGCGGAGGACGCCCGATTGGCAGCAGCGCTTCCGCCGGCTCCACCGTGCTTCCCTCCGTCGACTCCGACCTCGTCATGTTCGCCACGTTGCCCAAACAAACAATTGGGGAGGAACTCCCCCGAGAAGGCTTAGGCAAAATCTACGACAAGAAATGGAAAGCGACGCTGGGCGGTTTCTCGCAGCGGACCTACTCGCAGGCGCTGGGGTTTCCGCCGGGTACGAAGATCACGATCCGCAACCTTTCGCATAGCATCACGCACACACTCGACGTTGTGAAAGAGATCACCGGACCACCGGCGCGCTTTCCCCAAAACCCGCACTTGTCAACGCAAGCACAAGGCAACGGAAAGATGGCGACCGGCTATGCCAGCGGTCCGATCAAGCCCGGCAAATCCGTAACGGTGACGCTCGTTAAGAAAGGCATCTACCTCATCGGTTGTGCCTACCATTACGATGAAGGCATGCGCGATGTAATCGTCATCGGAAGGTACGCGAACCCCGGGCCGCAAGCCACCCCACCGCCATCGTCAGGACCGACGTCGAGCCCGACTCCGCGCTCAAGCTACGACCCGTAGCGAGCCGGCGGCGCGCGCTTTAGCCAGGAGAGCGAACTGCAATTTCGCTCCCCTAGCTGTTGGCAGAACCACTTCAAAATGAGTGGGCTCGATATCCCGACGGCGACAAACCGAAGTCCGGTCTGATTAGGGCGGTTCGTCGACCTGTTAGGAACGATCTTTCGAATCTTTCCCTAAGGCGGCTTAAGAACGGCGCGATTTTCGCGCCGTTCGTAATCGCGGCTTAACAATGGCTTGCTAGCATATGCCGCAGTATGATCTTCGCGCCGGAGATCGATGCGCTCGTTTCACAATGCCGGCTCGCTGCAGCGGGGACGGCGCTCGATGCTGCGGCCGCCGAGACACCAAGCGAGCGCGACCGGCTGCACCGCGCTCGCGCATTCGTACACGCACTTGCCGGCAACGATCGCGGGATCGCGTCGGCCGCACTCCCCGGACTGCTCGCTTGCCGCGATGCGGCCGGCACCGCCGAGTATATTGGCGCGATTGAAGAGCCGGACGAGACCGATTATCTCTCCGCTGCGGTCGTTCTCACGTGGTCGGGCGAACCGGAACTTGCCTACAAATACTTTGGAGTAGCGCACGATCGAGCGGTCGCGTCGCGTCGTTTTTATCTTGCGAGCGCGATCAAGGAACGCTTCGCACACCATGCATTGCTTTTCGGCGACGTCGAACCGGCGCGTGCGGCAATCGACGAAGCCGTCACAACCGCGGCGTCGCATCGGTTCGCCGGTTGGTTCGCGCTAACGCTTGCTGCGGCGGCGCGCATCGCTCTCGATGCCGGCGACCTGGAGCGCACGGCGGCCTTGCTGGAGCGAGCGCGCAACGAGGTGCGCCACCGCGCTGCGCTGACGCTTTTCGCCGGTACGGGTGCACAGCTGGCGATCGAAACGGCTAACGATTTTGCGCTGCGGGGTTGGGTTTCCGAAGATATCCTCGACGTCGCGCTGGGCGGCGATTCGGCCGGAGAGAGCGTCGCTGCGACGATTGCCGCGCTGGTTGGTTCCACCGTGCTTCCCGCCGGTGCGCCACTGGCAAGCGCGGTACGGCGCGCGCTATTACGGGCCGACAGCGCCGCTAGCGAACCGACGCTGTTCGCCGTAGCGGCGCGCCACGCGGCGCTCGACGACGCGCGCTTTGCTGCCTCGGCACTGCGAGCCGTCGCAGCGCCGGACCGGCGTTACCTGCGGGCGCACGAACTGTTAGCCCGCGCACACGTGCTCTTCCGCAGCGGTGAAGGGGGAGGCTGGATCGACCAGGCCGGCGATGCCGCGCGCGAGTTCAACGCTATGGGCCTGCGACGTTGGACCAACGAGGCGATGCTGCTGTTAGTCCGCCAGGAGCGAGACGTGCACCGCCCAGAGCGGCGCGGACGCTCTACCGGTACGGTATTGACCGGCCGCGAGCAGCAGGTCGCGAACCTCATACGGCGCGGCGCGCGCAACCGCGAGGTGGCGATCGCGCTGCAGATTAGCGAGCATACCGTCGAGCGGCACGTCAGCTCGATTCTCGGCCGTCTCGGCCTGCGCTCGCGCTGGCAGATCGTCGACCCGGGCAAGACGAGCGAACGTTAAGGTTCCGTAAAGATTATTAGGGGAAACGTAATTACGGGCCCCGCTATCTTAACGACGGCTACAAGTTCCAGGATGCACCGCCGCACCACCATCACCTAGCATCAATTTCGGAAGAAGCGGCTGATTTGCCGTCTCTTAGTTGCTAACTGGGAGTCCGAGTTGGTCGAAAAAGTGCATCTGGTGCGTTGGCGCGTCCTTCTTGCCGGTTTCTTATGGCTGGCGGCAGCTACCGTCCGCGCATTTGCGGCAACGGCGGGCATCGTTTCGGGCACCGTCACCGACGACCGGACGCACGCGCCGGTGCCCGGCGTAAAGGTCGAGGCCCGTTCGCCCAGTGCCACCTATCACACCACCACCGATGCCTCGGGCCAGTATCGCTTTTTGAGTGTGATCCCCGACGATTACGTGCTCTCGTTTAGCTCGACGATCTACGCGCCGTACTCAACCTCGGTGGTGGTGCTCAACGGCTCGCAACAGACGGTCAACGTACCGCTCTCTAAAACGCTCAAAACGATTGCCTCGACGCGCGCACGCTCGTCGGGCAGTGCCTTTCAGCGCGGCATGACCATCGACACCTACACCGTGACCGGTTCGCAGATCAACACGGTGCAAGGCAAATCGTTTAACACCAACGAGAACCAGTTGCTGCGCTCGATCCCCAGCGTGACCATCGACAAGAGCGGCACGGTCTCGATTCGCGGTGGGTTTGCTTTTGAGGCGGCCTATGAGTTCGAGGGGATCGACTATACGGCGCCCTCGGCCAACCTGCAGAACACGCTGCAGAACATCTCTAACTTCGGCCTGCTCAACGGTGTGGGCAGCGTGCAGCTCATCCCCGGCGCCGGCGACGCGACGCACGGCAATACCGGCACGGGCCTCGTGCTGTTTACCGCCAAGAACGGCACCTATCCGTCGTACTTTCACGGCGACGTCGAGGCGCTGCTCTTTCCGTATCTGCATCAGTTGGGCTTGGAATGGGGCTGGGCGACGCCCAATCAGCGGTTATCCAACTATGCCGGCTTTATTGCGGTGCGGCGCAACTTTCAGTACGGCATTCCGGGTACGGCGGCCAACACGCTGGGGACGCTGGGCACCAATGCCTCATCGCTGGGCAGCACCATCGATCCCAACCTGGTCTATTACGCGCCGCAGTCTCTGTCGTCCAACGATTTCGTGGACAACCTGATCTACCGGTTTGGCAAGAACCAGGGCCAGCGGCTGCAGTTTTTCATTCAAGATCAGGCCATCACCCAGCATCTCGACTACGGCGGCTATCAATATCTGCCCTACATCTCGGGCGGCACGACGGTGGGCAAGTGCGCGCCCTATCCGGTCATCGGTCCCTTTGGGCCGATCAATACCGCCCAGCAGAACTACGCCTGCAACTCGCTCATCCCGCTCTTTCCGGGTCAGCCCAATACCTACGCCTTCGTCACGCAGGCCGACACGCTCAAGAGTCCGTTTCTCGCCTACAAGCTCGAATATGGCGTGAATCTGGGGAGCTCGACGTTGCTGACGGCGCGCTACTTTCGGACGTTCTTGCAGCAGTCCCAAGACATGCCGGCGCAAGGCATCTTCGCGTTGCCCTACGGCGGCAAACGCACCGCCGGCCAGATCGACCTGACCACCCAGATCGGCTCGAAGAATACGCTCAAGTACGGCGGGATCTACGAGTACGTCGTGCCCTTTGGCGACCGCTACGACTTCACGTCCTACACGGCCTACACCACACCGGCGTATATCGTGACCTACGCCATCACCCATCCGCTCCAGCCGCTGCCGCTGCCCTACACCTACCAAGGGTTACTGCCCAACAATAACCCCAGCGCACAACAAGGATTGGAACAAGATTTCTTCGCTCCGTCATTCTGCGCCCAAGTTCACCTCTCGACCAACTGCGGGTATTTGAGCTCGTACTTTCCGCACGGCGTGCGCTTTCCGTTCGAGCAAGACGTGGCCACGGTGTCGCAGCAGCAGTACGGCGCCTATCTGCAAGACACCATCGAGATGAGCACGCGCTGGCGGGCCGAGGCCGGCGTGCGCCTCGACGGCTACAACTTCCAGATCCCCACCCAAGCCGGAGCGCCGGCCTCGATTCCCGCCGTCGAGCATCAGCGGCTCTACGAGCCGCATCTCGATGCGTCGTACTCGCCCGACCGCGCCGACACGATTCGGGTGGGCTTCGGCCATACGCTCTCGATGCCGCTGCCCAGCATCTTGGGCGCCGACGTCAGCCGCGTGCCCTACGCCTCGTTTGAGAACATTCCGTCGTTCGACAACTCGACCGGCAAAGCGGCCCAGTACTGCGGACCGCTGGCCAACTTGCGGTGCAACAACTATGCCGACCAGCTCTACTGGCTGACGCGCGACTATCGCTTTGGCAGCTCGACGCTGGAGGCGCCGCTGGTGGGGGCGACCTTTACCAACATCGACATCTCGTGGGCGCACGAGTTTCACGACGGCTCGGCGATGAAGCTGACGCCGTTTTACCGGCGCGGCTACAACGTGATCGAGCAGACCGCGCAGATCATCGGCTTCAACTACCAGACCGGCTCGCCGGTCTACGGCGACGTCGCCTACTCCAACCAAGGCATTCAAAAAGCCACCGGGATCGAGGCGCTGTACACCAAGCAAGTCGCGATGGGCCTGTCGGCACAGATCGGCGCCACCTACATCAGCCAGTTCGGCAACGAGCCGCCCGGGGCGTTCTTACAACCGGCGGCGCTGGCGCTGGGCGAAGTCTATCGCTCGCCCGATCTCTCGCCGTTTCAAATGAATATCGCCCTGGATTATAAGACGCGCACGGCTGGCGCATCGATCCGGTGGTCGGCTTTAACGTCGGCTATCCGTACGGCGAAGGCTATTACACCGCGGTCTACTGCAACGGCATTCCGGTCATCGTTCCCAACACCAGCCTGGGCGTGATCTACTCGCAGACGCCGGGATACATCGATCCGCTCGATCCGGGCACGTGCACCAAGCCCAACATCGCCGCGACGCGCGGCATTCACGAACCGGGATTACCGGGCGGTTTGCTGACCACGCCGCGCGTCGACGCCGATCTCACCGTGGAGTACCGGCCGATGACCAAGCTGCTCAACGGCCAATCGGTCTTCGGACTGCAGGTGCAAAACGTGTTCAATCAGCTCTACAACACCCCGGTCGTCAACGGCTGTTACGGCACGCCGGTGACCACCGGATTGACCAACGGCACGTCGCCGTGCACCTACTCGTCGGCGCCCTATGCGCCGCCCGACGTTTCGGCCCATAGCTCGGCGCCCTATCTCACCTATCCCAACATGGCGCCCATCTCGTTCCGCTTCTACTACCAGGTGACCATATGATTGCACGATCGTTTCTCGCGGCGGCTCTGACGGCGCTAGCGCTTATCGCGTTCTCGGCCTGCGGTAACGGCGGCGCATCCGAGCCGCCGGTAACGTCGTTCGACCCGGCGGCAACCAGCAAACTGCAGTTTGCCGTCGGCGTGGCGACCATTGCGTCCAACGGCGGTCAAAGCATCGCCTACGGTCTCAACATCGTCGAGACGCTGCGCCAACAAAACGGGCTCTCCGGCGTGCTCTACAGTCAGCCGCAGATTATCGGGCCCTCGAGCTTCAACGTGCTCATCTCGACGCAGACCGGCAACCAAGTGCAGTCGGCCGGCGCGGATCTGGGCACCAATCACATCACCTGGGGCACGCTCAACCAATCGCTGTGGACCGGACCGCCGCGCGGACAGAAGGCTTCGAGCACCGGCGCCTTTGGCTACGGGTTGTGTCCGTGCAACTCCGACTCAGGTCCGCCCAACGGCGTCACGCCGCTCTTTCAAGCCTTCAATCTGCCGGTCTACGGCAATAACGAAGAACGCTGGTACGGCGGCCCGCCGTCTTTCCCCGGCGCGGGTCCGTCGCTCATCGCACTCGGGCTGGGAAGGCTACTCCTTAGGCTTTACCGATTTTGCGGTGACGCCGGTGATCGGCGCGTATCACTTTTATGCGGCCGTGCCGCCGGCCTATACCACGCCGCAGAATCCCACGCCCAGTCCCAATCCCAACGGTTCGCCGACCCCGCCGCCGGGCGTGCTGGCCGCCGGTGCGCAGATTACCTCGCTCAACCCGCTGCCGGCGTTCGGTACGCCGAGCTTCAGCCCCGATCGCAACGGCGGCGGCACGGTGCACGTCGACGTGCCGCACGGTGCGACCGAAGCGATGGTGATCGTGCGCGCGCTGGGCGGCAGCGGCACCGGCATCTGCGTGCAGTCGCACACCATCGACAGCTTCTATACGCTGGTCGCCAATCACAGCGGGACGCAATCGTTGGCGCTGGCCGATAAGCTCGGGCCGCTGACGCAATCGGGCAAACCGACGGCGACGATCTGTCCCAAGGGCACCTACCAAATCTATGCCGCCGGCTTTAACTATCCGGCCTACGAGGCATCCTATCCCAAGAACCTCGGCCAACTGCCGCATATTCGCGGCACCAACGGCCAATCCGACGTTACCACCTCCGACATTCTCAACGGGCAATATCCGTGAGAAGCGCAGTGCAGCGAGTCGTCGCCATGGTGTTCGCCGCCACCCTTTGCGCGTGCGGCGGATCGCCCAATACGCCGGGTGGTCCGATCGTCAACTCCGGTGGTGGCGGCTCCGGGCCGCCGCCGACCAAGCTGGTCAGCCGTTAAGGTTAAAGTCGACGTTCCGTCGGGCAAAGGCGGCATGCGCCCCGGTTACGTCTCTCCCAACACGCAGTCACTGGTGATACAACTGGCATCGGTCGACGGCGACGGCGTCACCGGCGTCAATGCGACGACCATCGAGACGTTTACCGGTGCGCACGACTGCGGCCAGAGCGGCAGCGAGACGGTCTGCAACGGCACGGCCGACGGTTCGCCTGGTGAAGACGTCTTCAGCGTGACGACGTACGCCGGCCGCAACGCAACCGGCAGCGTCCTCTCCGTAGGAACGGTGAAAGCCAAGATCGGCGGCAACAGCACCGTACAAATCAGCAACTCGCTCTCGCTTTCGCTCGACGGCGTCATCGCTTCGCTCAAGCTGTCGCTCGACCCAAACAGCGGCAAGCGCGGCCGCAAAGCCGACTCCGCCGTTACGCTCAACGCGTACGATGCGAGCGGCGCACAGATCGTCGGTCCCAGCCCGTACGAGATTCCGGTAGTGGTGACCATTCAAGGTGATTCCGGAAACGCGTTCGTGCTGCACGCCGGCAGCCGGCACGGCTCGTCGCTGACGATCGCAAAACCGACGTCCGGCATTACGATGTCGTACGACGGCGATTCGCAAGCGTCTCCCGTCACCGTAGCCGCCTCGGTGGACGGTCCCAGCATCAGCACCGGCGCGCGTTTCGCGCTCAAAGGCAAACAGCCGCCGCCGCCGGTGGGCACGATCTACGCGCTCAACTTCGGCAGCAAGAGCGGACAGGGCTCGACGGTCACCGAGTACGACGGCACCGCCAGCGGAAACGCGACGCCGGCGCGTACCCTCAACCTCGATTCCAAACTCTACGCGCGCAGCATCGCCGTCGACGGCGAACGGCAATCTCTACGTCGGCTATTTCGATAACGCGCAAGGCTTCTTGTCATCCAACGGCACGCCCGACAAAGGCAACGTCGTCGAGATCTATCCGCCCGATGCGAGCGGCAACACGCCGCCGAGCGCGGTCGTGACCGCCGACAAGAGCAGCGGCACGACGATCTTCCCGCTCTACATGGCCTTCGATCCGTCGGGTGATTTCGTGACGTACGGGGCGACCAATGTAGACGGGAACAACGGCAACGATGCGGTGCTCACCTACGCGCCGAACCCGTCTGGAGCCGCCACCCCCGTGCACGGCTGGAACTTCGCAACGCCGCAGATCCGCTACGCTGGGCCGACGGGCCTAACGCTCGACGGTTCCGGAAACTTCTACGTCAACGGCGCACTGCACACGTCGCTCGGTCCGTCGTACGGACTCTTTACCAACCTTGCAGCGGACATCGGCAATCCGAGCTCTACCCCGGCGCGCACCATTCCGTGGGATACGACCACGGAGCTGCAGCCCGGTTTGACCGGCAACGTCGCGCTCGACGACAGCGGCGAGATTTTCATCGCCAACTCGATCGTCGTCGGCGGCAGCGGCTCGTATGCGTGTCAAGGCCGCGCCAACGTCTTCTCCTCCGGGGCAGGCGGCGGGAGCACCGATCACGCTCCGCTGCGGCTGCTGACGCTGCAAGACGTCTACACGACCAACTACCAGTGCTCGTCGCCGCGGTCACCGCTCTCGGCATTCTTCCCGTCAATCACGCTTTACGGGACGTCGCTGTTCGTCTCCGACGACTTCAACAACGCAATCGACGTGTATGACGCAACGGGCAACCACACCGTCAAGCCGTCGCTGCGCATCGTCGGTTCGGCGACGCAGCTCGACGCGCCGATCGCACTGGTCGTCACCAAAGCTTCCGGACGAGTTCAGGCTCGTCCGGGGACCGGCAGTTCGCGCTCGCCGGTTCGATCCCCAGGCCATCCCTTGATGCAACAACAAGCTCGATGAGGAACAACTTCGAATGAATAAGACCCTGGCTACCCTGGCCCCGGCGGCCGTAGCAGCGCTGATGCTCAGCGCCTGCAACGGAAACACCGCCGGCGGCGGTACGGGTGTGGCTCCGTCGGTGCCGGCTACGGGCACCGCGTCACGTCACCATGGCCGTTTCGGTCCGAACGATAACGGTCCGCAAGACCTGCACGCCGGCGGAGCTACGTTCCCCGGCTACGCCTACAATCTCGGAAATCAACCCGTCGGCAGCTACAATCAGGCCCAAGCACCGCCGGGACAAGGCTCGCTCTTCTATGCCGCGCCGACGAAAGGCACGATCTACTACTGTCTCACCGGCAGCGGCGCCGGACGCAAAGCCTTCGAGGGCGGCTCGCAGGATTCTGGCGCACCGCCGACTGGTCCGTGCGCCCCGCTCGGCGCGACGCCAACCGGCTTCGGCTCGCGCACCGATCCGATGGACTTCGCGGCCAGCGATCAGGCAATGACCTCGTCGGAATATCAGACCTGGTACATCCCCAATCGTAAGCAGAGCAGTCCCGGATGGGGCGAACCCTTCGAATTCCCGGTAATCGCCGGACCGATCGTCTACGGTTATCGTCCACAAGACTACGTCGTGAAGAAGATCCACCTCTCGACGTGGACGTACTGCGCCATGACGAACGCTACGATCAGCGACTGGAACGACGCAGCCATCACCGCCGACAACGGCGGCGAATCGGTCACGGGCGGCGTTTCGCAGCCGATTACGTTCTTCTTCCGCTCCGACGGCAGCGGTACGACGTATAATTTCACCGTTGACCTCAACGCTCAGTGCAACGTCACCTTCCGTGCCCCGTACAATACGTATCCGTACGGCGGGCCCAGCCGCAGCGCGGCCTGGACGCTTCGGCGTAAACGGGACCTGGCCGGGCCCCGGCTCGTCGGGGGACCCGAACTCACGCTTCATCGGTGAGAGCGGTAACCCGGGCGTCCTCGCGGCAATCCAATCTACCCCGTTCGGAACCGGTTACGTCGAAGGCGCGTGGGCGAAGTCGGCCAATCCGAAGGTCGCTCAAGCCCTACTGCAAAGCGGCCAGAAAAAGACCGGTAAGGCGATTTTCAGCGATCCCACCAACAAAAAAGAGGTTGCAGCGGCTCTCGCTAAGGTCACCGCCGGAAACATCACCTACGGTGGAGGCAGCGACGGGCAACCGCTGGGAACCAGCACACCGTGGTGCATCCTCTACATCGATCCCTCCGTCTTCGATGCTCCGCCTAAGAAGGCGTATCCAATCGTCGGAGTGAGCTACATGCTCTTCTACGGAATCAACAATGGACAGCATCTCTCCGACAAACAGGCATTGATCAAGTTCATGTATAGCTCGCAAGCAAAGAACCATTGTAAACAAGCTTGAATACACGTCAATGCCTCCCTCCATCGCAAATGCGGCTCTCAACGCACTCAACGGCCAAGGCAGCAGCCAGCCGGCGTGCGTCCAGTAACGAGACCATCGTATATTTACGCGCGCCGCAACCATGCGGCGCGCGTAAACCCCATCCACTAGAATGAGAATGTTCAAAAGCTTTTAGGTTTGACGTCGTCGCTCTCGCGTGTGCTCTTGCCTTCGCCGGGTGCGGCGGCTCGAACTACTCGTCGTCGTCGTCGTCAATTCCGCCCTCGGGCGGCAACGCGCAAGTGCGCTTCGTCGACGGCACGCCGTCCCTGGAAGCGATCATCGGCAGCACGCCGCAAGCCATCTGCGCCGGGGCCAGCGCTCCTTGCTACCTGCAAGTCAACGGGCAGACGGTAACGCAGCTCTTCACCTACGGCTCGATCACCAATTTCATGCCGCTGAGCGCCGGCGTGCACTCGATGCGCGCGCTCGACACGAGCGGCTATTTCGTCGGCCCACTCAAAACGCCGTCGTTGGTCGCCGGCCACACCTATACTCTCGTGGTCGTGGGCACCTATCCCAACTATGAAGTGCTCACCTTCGAGGAGCCCAAGAGCAGCGGCGGCGCGCAGCTCTCGCTCTATGAAGCCTCGCCGAGCGTCCCCGACATCGATTTCGGGCGATTTAAGGCATCGAGCAGCTCTGGATTCGAGAAGCTCGGCAGTGCGCACCTCGGCAATGTCGTGACAGTCGGCTTAGGCAAGAGCGTTACGGACCTGGGCGGATACGCCGGCCACGGTACGACGCCGATCATGTGCAGCGGGCTCAAGTGCGGCGCGCTGACGGTGGCGCAGATCAATAGCTTCGACACGAACAGCGCGCTGCCGTTCAACAACGCGGGCCGCTTGTCGCTCTTTTTCTTCGATGTGAACGGGCACGAACGGTCCCGTCTTCGGGAGCTTGGATCCATGAAATGTTCGTCGCTCTTCGTTGCGGTGGTGGCCGCGGGTGCCGCCGCTGCGTTTATCTCCGGCTGCGGTATCACCAGCGGTCCGGCGCCCATCGTCAACAGCTCGATTCCACCGATACTTCTGCCGACGCCGGCACCCAAGCTGCTTTACGTCGATCACTACGGCACGCTCTACGAGTACCAGTTGCCGCTCACCAAAGGCGCCAAACCCAAGCGCACGCTGGCGGAGTGGCCGGGACTGGCCGTGCCGCCGGTGATCGCCGTCGATCCCTACGGCCGCGTCGCCCTGGCCAGCCCGCGCAGCCTGCGCATCTTCCATCCGCCGATCACCTCGTTTGACGCATCGAAAGCGTCGCTGGAGATCAAGCTCACCCCGGCGATGACCGAGATCGGCGTCTCGGGCGCGGATCTTATCGACATGGCCTACGATCCCAACGACAACCTGTGGCTGCTCAATAATCTCGGCGCGGAGATCTCCGAGCTGCGTACCCCGCTGACCAAAGACATGGTGGCGGCACTGACGATTGGTTTCGGCGCGCCCGGTTCCAAGACGGCCGGTTTCACCACGCTGATCAAAGCGAGTTTCGACGTGAACGCGGCGCTGTATGTGTACGCCGCAGCACCTCAGCGCTCGCGGCTCTTTAAGATTTCGTTTCCGTATGCCAGGCCGCCGGGCTCGTTGGGGATCAACCTCGACCAGGCGGTCTTCGTGGATAGCAGCCAGTGGCTGCCGACGGCACCCAATCAGCCGTCACTGTTGTTCGGACAGTATCTCGGGCAGCTCTCCTCGCCCAAACCCGGCTCGCCGCCGTCGCCGCCGGTCAACGTGATGGGCGAGTTCGTGCAGCCGCTCGATCCGGTGCAGGGACTCTTTCCCAACCAGCACGCCGATACGATCGTCGGCGCGTTAGCGGCCGATCCGCAGCGATCCAGTCTGTACGCGTTGACGGCGCAGACCGGCGAGCTCGACGTCTACGGCATTCCGATGCAAAAGGGCGCCAAACCACAGCTCACGCTGCCGTGCCTGGGCGTGCCCAGCGACTGCGGCGAGAAGCCGGAGCACCTCTTCTTAGCGCCCTAGCATTGTATTGACAAATGTCGATGCATCCTATAGCATCGAAATATGTCGATACAACGCTGCTGCCCGCCGGCAAAGATCGTAACGCGGGATTTCGAGCCGGCGGCGGCGTTGCTCAAGGCAGTTGCCGACCCCTATCGCTTGACCATTCTTGCGACGCTCGCTGCCGGCGATGGCGAAGTGTGCGTCTGCGATTTCACCGACGCTCTGCCGTTGAACCAGCCGACCGTTTCGCACCACCTGCGCGTCTTGCGAGAGGCGGAGCTGGTCGATTGCGAGCGGCGCGGCACTTGGGTCTACTATTGGCTCGCGCCGGGCGCCGCCGAACGGCTTTCGAACGCGATGGACTCCGTTTTTCGAAAGAAGGTACGCGCGTGAAGATGCACTTGAGCTTGGCAACGAGCGATCTCGGTAAGAGCATCGAGTTTTACTCGACGCTGCTGGACGAACGACCGAGTAAAAGGTTTTCCGACTATGCGCTTTTTGTGACCGAGAGGCCGCCCCTCGAACTCGCGCTCGCTGCCGCGACGTCGGTCGAGCCGCCCGGCGACGCGCACTACGGGATCGTAGTCGAGAGCGTTGACGAGGTCGATCGTGCCGCGGTCCGCCTCGAGAAGGCCGGACTGGTCGAGGCGATCGAGCGCGAGCAGACGTGCTGCTACGCCAATCAGTCTAAAGTTTGGGCAATCGATCCCGAGAGACGCCGGTGGGAGATCTACGTCGTGCACGAGGACACGGAGGAACGCGGATCGGCGGGTGCGAGCTGCTGCGGCGGCTCCGACGAAACGAGCAACGCTTGCTGTGCCGCGTGAAGCCTTGATCTCGCAAAGAGATCGCCGTGCGGCCGGCGACGCTCGACGACTTGGAGTCAATCCGCCGCATCTATAACGAGGGCATCGAAGATCGCGTAGCCACCCTCGATTCCGATCCCAAGTCGAGCGAGGAAATCGCGGAGTGGTGGGCAGCGCATGGCGGCCGCTTCAAAGTCTTGGTTGCGACCGAAGAGGAACGGGTGACCGGCTGGGCCTCGCTCAACCCTTTCTCGCATCGTTGCGCCCACGCCGACATTGCCGATCTGTCCGTTTACGTCGCCCGCGAACGCCGCGGCAAAGGCATCGGCTACGCCCTTTTGCAGCGCTTGATCGCCGACGCCGGTGCTTTAGGCTTTCATAAGATCGTGCTTCACGCGCTCGATTCGAACGAGTACGGAAAGCATCTCTATCGTAAGGCCGGATTCGTTGAGGTCGGCGTCTTCAAAGAGCACGGCCGGCTCGAGGGCCGCTACGTCGACGTGATTGCAATGGAGCGTCTTCTCGCGTGACGCTGCTCAAACGAAGCCTGGCCGAAGGGCTCGGCACCGCCTTTCTTCTGGCGGGCGTCGTGGGATCGGGGATCATGGCGCAGCGACTAAGCGAGGGTAATGCAGCCGTCGCCCTTCTTGCCAACACGCTGGCCACCGGGGCGGTACTCCTTTGTCTTATCGCGGCACTCGCACCGATCTCGGGCGCGCACTTCAATCCCGCGGTTTCGCTTGCCGACGCGATGCACGGCGGCCTGCCGTGGCGCGAAGTGCCGGCATATTGGCTGGCACAGATTTCCGGCGGCTTACTCGGCGTCGCCGTCGCGAATACGATGTTCGCCCTCCCCGCGTTCTTCGTCTCACACCACGTGCGTAGCGGCGCCGGTCAACTACTGGGTGAGTTTGTTGCGACGTTCGGTCTGCTGACGGTGATTTGGGGCTGCGTACGGTGGCGCTCGCCGCTGATCGCCTTTGCCGTGGCGGCGTATATCGTTGCCGCATACTGGTTCACTTCGTCCACGTCGTTCGCCAATCCGGCGGTAACGATCGCGCGCTCGCTCTCCGATACTTTTGCCGGCATCCGGCCGCAGGACGTCGCGCCCTTCATCGGCGCTCAGTTCTTGGGCGCGATATCCGCGACGCTGTTCTTCAGGTGGCTGGCACCGCTCGAAAGGAAACCATGAAACGCAGCGTTTTATTCGTGTGCGTGCAGAACGGCGCGCGCAGTCAAATGGCCGAAGCTTTCCTAAACGAGATCTGCCCCGACGACTACGTCGCCGAGAGCGCGGGGCTCGAACCGGGCGAGCTCAATCCGCTCGCCGTGGCCGCGATGAGCGAGGCCGGTATCGACATCTCTTCGAAGCGGACGAAGGCCGTCTTCGATCTCTTCAAGTCGGGCAAACTCTACTCGTACGTCGTCACCGTGTGCGACGAAACCAGCGCGGAACGCTGCCCGATCTTCCCGGGTCAAGCACGTCGTCTGCATTGGAGCTTCGCCGACCCGTCAACCTTGCAAGGTTCGTGGGAAGAACGCCTCGCGCAAACACGCCGAATTCGCGACGAGATTCGCGCTCGAATAGTGGAATGGTGCGCGGAGACCTGCGATGCCGCGCCTTAGGAGGCGCTCGCGAGGGCTCGCTCGACGGCGGCGATCAGTTCGCCCGGATCGGCCGGCTTTGGAATACGGCCGGCGATGCCATAGATCGCCATGAAGTCGGTCATCGCCGGCGTTTCGTCGCTGGCCGTGTAGAGCGCCACGTGCAGCGTCGCGGTTCGTCGATCGGCGCGCAAGGCGCGCATGAAATCGGTGCCGGTCGAGCCGCGCAAATGCAAATCGAGCAAGATTAGGTCGGGGCGCTCGGTTACGGCCAGCCCAAGTCCGATGTGCCCGTTGCCGGCCTCGAGCACGCGATGGCCGGTGTGGGCGAGCACGGTCTGCACCAGCAGCCGCGAGTTGAGGTCGTCGTCGACGATCAGGATGGTTGCCACTTAACGAGCGGGCAGAAAGGCTTCGACTTGCGAGACGAAGCGCGTTGGTTCGATCGGCTTGGTGATGTAGCCGTCGAATCCGGCTGCCGCAATGCGCCGGGCGTCGCTCGGCATCGCCAGCGCGGTGACCGCAACCACCGGCGTTCGAGCCAATCGTTCGTCGGCGCGCATTCGCTGGAGAAGCTCGTAGCCGTCGATCCCCGGCATCAGAATGTCGGTCAAGACGAGCGCGTACGCTCCCGCGCCGACGGCTTCGAAGGCGGCAATTCCGTCGGCGACGCCCTGGGCCTCGTACCCGAAGGCGCGCAGCAAATAGAGCATCAGGTCGAGGTTGGCTCGATTGTCGTCGGCGACGAGAATGTGTGCCCTCACGGGCCGCTCACCGGAAGCGTGAGCGTGAACGTGCTTCCCACACCGTACTCGCTAGCGACTGCGAGCGTTCCGCCCAAATGCAGAGCCAGGCTGCGCGATAGGTAGAGCCCGAGCCCGGTGCCTCCATATTGCCGCGTGCTCGTCGGATCGAGCTGTTCGAAGGCTTTGAAAAGGCGCGTCAGATCCTCCGGCTTGATGCCGATGCCGGTATCGGAAACGCCGATCGCTACGTCCGATCCGTTCGATTTGGCAACGATTCGCACCGAGCCGCGTTCGGTATATTTGAGCGCGTTGCTGGTGAGGTTCAAGAGGATCTGTGCGAGCGAGCGGCGATCGGTGACGATCGTTTCGGGCACGCCGTCGAGCGAACTCGAAAACGCCAGACCTTTCTCCGTCGCCAGCGACGCCTGCGCGGCCGTAACTTCCCCGATGACCTCGGCGACCGAAACGGGCGCGAAGTTGAGATCGCGCTTTCCCGATTCGATCTTCGCCAGATCGAGAGCATCGTTGATGAGCGAGAGCAAATGGGTGGCGCTCGACCGTACGATCTGCAGCTGACGATCCTGCTCCGGCGTAAGCGGTCCCGGAAGCCTCATCAAGAGCGTGCCGGTGAATCCGAGGATGGCGTTGAGCGGCGTGCGCAGCTCGTGGCTCATCGAAGCCAGGAATTGATCTTTGGCGTGACTGGCTCGTTCCAACTCGGCGTTGAGCTCGACCAGACGGCGCTCGATCGCCTTGCGCTCGCTCACGTCGCGGATGGCGCTGGCGACGAACGTGCCCTCGCGCATCAGAATCGGGCTCAGGCTGATCTCGGCGGGGAACTCGCCGCCGTCCTTGCGCAATCCGAACAGCTCCAGGGCGACGAGCATCGGCCGCACGTGCGGATCGCCGACGTAGCCGGTTCTATCGTCCACGTGCTCGGCACGATACCGCGTGGGAATGAGGATCTCTACCGGCTGCCCTAGCAGTTCCTCGCGGTCGTAGCCGAAGAGCTGCTCGGCCTGCGAGTTGACGAGACGAATCGCTCCGACGGCGTCGACGATCACCGTCGCATCCGGTGCGTACTCCAGCAGCGGAAAGCGACTGCCGGCCAGATCCGCTAACGAGAAGAGCGGCTGCGTCACGGAGCAGAGATACTACGCGCCGGTCGCGAGGGCCGCTTGGGGACCCGCGAGGAAACAAGCGAGCATGCAGGGACCTGACGACGTACGGCACGAGCTTGGGAATCTCGTCGCGGTCGCGCTGGCAAACGTCGAAGGCATGATCGACGGGCTGGTCGCGCCGACGCCCGAGCGGTTGGAGGCGCTCGCCGACGCGCTGCGCCGGGCACGTGCGCTGCTGCTTGGGGATGACGCACCTTAGCGCGCGCCGGCGACGTGTTTTGGTCGTCGACGACGAGCCGGAAATCGTCGAGGTCGTCAAGGCGTATCTCGAACGCGAGGGCTTGTGCGTCGAGACTGCCGCCGGCGTCGAGGAAGCGCGACGCCTGCTCGAGAGCGGAACCATCGATCTGCTGCTTCTCGACCTAACGCTGCCCGACGGTAGCGGGCTCGACGTACTGCGTGCGGCGCATCCAAACACCCACGTTCCGACGATCGTTCTGACGGCCCGCAGCGAGGAGGCGGACCGCATCGTCGGCCTCGAGCTCGGCGCAGACGATTACGTCAGCAAGCCGTTCTCTCCGCGCGAGTTGGTGGCGCGCGTCCGAGCGCTGCTGCGCCGCACCGTCGAGGTGACTGCGGCGACGAGCGAACGCCAAGCCAGGCACACTCGCATCGGCGAGCTCGACGTCGATCACGATTTTCACGAGGTCACGATTGCCGGCCGTCCGGCTCGCCTCACCGCGACCGAGTTCAAAATCCTCGCCCTGCTTGCGGAGAATCCGGGCGAGGTCTTTACGCGATCGCGTCTCCTCGACCGCCTCGGCGACGACGGAGGAATCTACGAGCGTACCCTCGACCGTCACATCAACAATCTTCGGAAGAAGATCGAAACCGATCCGCGAAACCCCCAATACATCGTAACCGTCTACGGCGTGGGTTACAAGATGCGAAAAGGTTAGGCTGACATGTCCGACTTACTCGATAAAAACGAAGAAGATGCGCCGCTCGTAGGAACGCTTCGCTTTGTCTTTGTGATGGGCATTTCGTTCGCGTTCCTCTGGCTGGGGATGTATCTTCTGTTGCGGGTGCGCTGGTAAGATGCACATCCACCGCTACGAACGCTGGTGGCTCACCTTCGGCATAGGGATGCTGGTGGTTTTCTTGAGCCTCATCGCGTTTGCGGCCTTTGCCGACAACATCAATCCGCCCAGCGGCATGCAGCAGGTCGATCCGACGAAGGTTTCGCAGACGCCGCCTTTCGACAAGCCCGGTCTTCGTAAACGTCCCGACGGCTCTTACGAGGCGTACTACGTTTCGCAAGTCTTCTCGTTCGCGCCCGCCACCTTGACGATACCGCTTGGAAGCAAGGTGACGTTCTACGTTACCAGCGCCGACGTGGTGCACGGTTTCTTCATTCCGGATACCGACATCAACATGATGGCGGTTCCGGGCTGGGTGAACGAACAAGCCCATACCTTTTCCAAACCCGGGGAGTATCTCTTGATCTGCCACGAGTACTGCGGTTTGGGACATCAGAACATGTTCGCGAAGATCGAGGTGCGCTAGCATGATCGTTTCCGATCGCCTGCGCGCCGAGAACCGAGTCATCATCGCGCACGTCTACACCGCGACGGCGGCGATCGCGCTCGGCGCCGTTTTCGGAGTCTTCCAAGGCTTCGGTCGAACGGGACTCTACGAAGCCCCGGCCTGGTTCGATTACTATCGCGTGCTGACGATGCACGGCGTTCTGATGGCGCTCGTTTTCACGACGTTCTTCATCACCGGGCTCTCGCTCTTCGTGACCTATCGCGCGATCCCGCGCGAGCGGTCGCTGGCGATGGGATGGTTCGGCTGGGCATTGATGCTCTTCGGCACGGCGATGGCCGCGGTCACTATTCTCAAAGGCGACGCCACCGTCTTGTACACGTTCTACGCGCCACTCAAGGCGAGCCCGTGGTTCTACGTCGGCGCGACGCTTTTAATTCTCGGCACGTGGGTCGTTGCGTTCGAGATTTTCGGCAACGTCAACTACTTCCGGAAAAATAATCCCGGACGGCCGGTGCCGCTAGTCGTTTTTTGCGCCGCGGCGACGTTTGTTATGTGGATCGTCGCGACGCTGGGCGTCGTCGCCGAGATGTTCCTGCTGATTCCCTGGGCGTTCGGATGGACGACCGGCGTCAACGTCATGCTTACGCGAATGTTCTTCTGGTACTTCGGCCATCCGCTGGTCTATTTCTGGATCATGGGCGCGTACATTATTTGGTACAACATCATTCCGACGCGCTACGGCGGAAATCTCTTCAGCGACGCGCTGACGCGCCTGACGTTCGTGATGCTGATTCTCCTCTCGACGCCGGTCGGGATTCATCACCAGTTTATGGAGCCGGGGATCTCGTCCATCTGGAAGATGCTGCATACGGTAGTGACCTACGGGGTGGCGATCCCGTCCTTCATCACCGCCTTCGCGATCTTCGCCTCCTTCGAGCTCTTCGCCATCAAACAAGGTAAGCGCGGTTTTATCGGCACCGTCAAGGCGCTGCCGTGGAACGACCCCACCTTCAGCGGCGCCGGGCTGGGCATGATTCTCTTCATTCTCGGCGGCTTCGGCGGACTGGTGAACGCGTCGTACAGCATGGATACGGTCGTGCATAACACGATATGGATCGTCGGCCACTTCCACGTGACCGTCGGCGGTCCGGTGGCGCTGACGTTTCTCGGCGCCGCCTATTGGATGATCCCGCGCATCACCGGCCGCGCGCTCTGGCAGCCGCGCCTTGCGCTCTTTCAGACGCGGCTGTGGTTCTTCGGCATGGTGATCATGTCGCTCTCGATGCATTACGCCGGTCTGTTGGGCGCGCCGCGTCGCACCGCCGAGGTCGGCTACCTCGGCGCCGGCGCCGCCAACGCCTGGCAGCCGTACATGCTGTTAGCGGCTGCGGGTGGATTCTTTCTCTTCTTGAGCATCCTCGCGTTCGTCGCCGTCGCGGTCGGCACGCTGCTCGAGAATAAGAAAACCGAATCGATGGAAGCGACGTTTGCTACGGCCGCCGACGGCGGTTTAACGACTCCCCAACCGCTGCAGCGCATCTATCGCTGGGGAGTGCTGGCGCTCGTGCTTGCCGTCCTGGCGTACGCCGGACCGCTCGGCGAACTGCTGCGTCACCCCGGCTTTCTCGCCCCCGGCATGCGCACATGGTAACGTGTCATCGTGGGCGCGAGCGAAAGCGCTGTCATCCTGAGCGGAGGCGCGTAGCGCGAGTCGAAGGACCGGAGTGTCGATCACGCTGAGCGAGCGCAGCGAGTCGAAGGTGATACTGAATCACATTCGAAATCAGAACTTTGCCAGCACATCGTGTCACACTTCGACTCGCTGCGCTCGCTCAGTGACACAGCGCTCGCGTCCTTCGTCCTGACTGCTCGCTGCGCTCGCGCTCAGGATGACAAGGTAAAGTTGTGCGGGACTACTATCACGGGAATGCGCGCGGAGCGGACGACGCCTTCGGCGACGCTTCCCAAAACGAGCCGCGTAAGACCCGAACGGCCGTGGCTGCCGAGCACGATGTAGCCGGCGGAGATTTCTTCAGCAAGCTTTTCGATCGCTTCGACCGGCGTACCGTCGACGATGCGAGTGGTAATGCGCGCGCGTCCTGCGACGCGCTGCTCCGCTTCCTTGAGAATGGAGCGGCCTTCGTCACGCAACGCCTCGAGACAGCCGGCAACGAGCTGTGCCTGACCGCCGCTCATCGCCGCAGCGCGCCCCAGATCGACAACGTGGCACGCCACGATATCCGCGTCGAGGCGCGCGGCGAAATCGGCGGCAACGTCGAGCGCGCGCTCTGAGGTTTCCGATCCGTCGAGTGGCACCAGAATATGCATAACTTACCTTGGGTGCGTTCCCATGTTGCGTCGCGCGTACTCCTGAACGCGGCGCCGCGCGCGGCGAAACGCCTCCCGAACGGTCAACGCGGGATCTTTATGCGGAGCCTCGAGTTCGGCGTCCGGCGAATGCGGCTCGCCGCCGATGACCAGCTCCGAGCCCGGAACGGCCAGGGTAAGGCGCACGTGGAAGGGTGAGGCGGCATAGTGGTGGCCGTGCTGCCGTTCGACGAGCGCGCGGCAGCGCAGGATCCCGTCGAAGAACTTTCCGAGTTTCTCGGCCTCGCTGCGAATCAGCCGGTCGAGCGTCTCGGAAGAATCCATGCCGCGATAGGTAATTTGAATCGGAAAGCTCATGATGCGATTTTACCCCGGAACGGTGAAGAATCGGAGAGGTCGCCCGTGCGGGCCGTAGCCTTGGAGGGCCCGGCGCCAATCGAAACGTCGCCGCTGCGCCTCGAGGATCGCCCGGAACCCGAGCCGCAGGGCGGCGAGATCTTGGTGCGGGTAAAGGCGTGCGGCGTATGCCGCACCGACCTGCACGTCGCCGAGGGCGACCTTCCCCCGAAGCACCCACGTATCGTGCCCGGCCACGAGGTCGTCGGCGTCGTCGAGCGCCTTGGCCCGGGGAGCACCCGCTTTATGCCCGGCGATCGGGTCGGCATCGCTTGGCTTCGTCAAACTTGCGGTCTCTGCGCGTACTGCCGCAAGGGGCGTGAGAATCTCTGTCCCAACGCGCTCTTCACCGGCTGGGACCACGACGGCGGCTATGCCGAGTACGCCGTGGTGCGCGAAGACTTCGCCTATCGGCTGCCGCCGGCGATCGACGACGAACACGCGGCGCCGTTGCTCTGCGCCGGCATCATCGGCTATCGCGCGATTCGGCGCGCCGAGGTTGAGCCGGGGTCGACGGTTGGGCTCTACGGATTCGGGGGATCTGCGCATCTCGCCATCCAGGTGCTCAAGCACTGGAAGTGCCGCGTCTTCGTGATGAGTCGCGGCGGGGTGCACCGCGATCTCGCCGGCGAACTTGGCGCCGATTGGATCGGCGACTCGTTCGACCGTCCCCCCGCACCGCTCGACTCGGCGATTCTATTTGCACCGGCCGGCGAACTGGTTCCGGCCGCAATGCAAGCGCTCGATCGCGGCGGCATCCTTGCAATCGCGGGGATCTATCTTTCGGCGATACCATCGCTTGACTACGAGCGCGACCTCTTCTACGAACGCGAGATTCGCAGCGTTACCGCGAACACGCGCGCCGACGGCGACGAGTTCCTGCGAATCGCCGGCGAGATTCCGATTCGAACCTACACCGTCGCCATGCAACTAGCAGAGGCAAACCGCGCTCTGCAGCAGCTCAAGCATGACGAGCTGCGCGGTGCCGCGGTGCTCTTTCCATAATAAGACCCGCGATAAGACCCAGACCGCAAGGGCACGGCACCGTCTGCTCTCCTCGGGAGGCGGGACGCGCCTGAGCCGCACGCAGGATTGCGCCGCGGCAGGGCAGGACAGCCCCGCATGAACCTGGTGGCAACGGCGCCGCTCTTCGCGGCGCTTCCGGCAACCGGCGTGCCCGGCTATCGTGCGCGTCGATAACGTGGCCGGGACGACGTAAGATGCGGCGTTGGAGCACCGTGGCGCTGGCCGCGGCAATCGCCGCGGCGTCCTGTGCCGGTCCGTCGACCAGCGCTAACGCTCCGGCGGTTTCGCGCCCCTTGTCGCCGCCTAGAGGTTCGCAATATATCTCGCACGTGGTCGTGATGATTCAAGAGAATCGCAGTTTCGATAATCTGTTCGCTACGTTTCCCGGCGCGGACGGCGCGACGCAGGGGAAGATGAAGACGCCCAGCGGCTACACATACGTGCCGCTACAGAAGATGAGTCTCAACTATCCGTGCGACTTCGGCCACTCTTACAAGGGCGTGCTCAAGGATTACGACGGCGGTGCCATGGACGGCTTTGGCTTAGAGGGCGGCGGTAAAAAGTGCCCCGGACAGCAGCGTACGGCCACCTACCAGTACGTCGATCCGCTTGAGATCGCGCCGTACTGGCAGATCGCGGAGACCTACGTCTTGGGCGATCATATGTTCCAAACGCAAGGCAGCGGAAGTTTCACCGCACACCAAGACTTGATCGCCGGAGGTTCGACGATCGATCCGCAACAGACCAAGACGCTGATCGACTTTCCGTCGACGACGCCGTGGGGCTGCGACGCGCCCAAGGGCACGAGGACGTCGCTGATCGTCGCCAAAGGCTCGTTGCTGCGGTACCGCTACCATCACGGTCCGTTCCCGTGCTTGAAGTACGCGACGCTGCGCGATCTGCTCGACGCGGCGCGACTTTCGTGGCGCTACTATACGCCCCCCGAGCCGGCGCGGCGGAGGGCTTTGGAACGGCTTCGACGCGATCGACGCGGTGCGTAACGGGCCCGAGTGGAAGACCCACATCGTCCGCCAGACTAAAATCTTCGCCGATATTTCCCGACGGCGCGCTGCCCGCGGTTTCGTGGGTCGTCCCGACCAAGGAGAACTCCGACCATCCCGGCGGCGCCTCCGATACCGGGCCGTCGTGGGTCGGCGCGGTGACGAACGCGATCGGCGAATCGAAATACTGGCGCTCAACCGCTATCGTCGTCGTTTGGGACGATTGGGGCGGGTTTTACGATCACGTTCCGCCGCCGTTCTTCGATCGCTGGGGCGGACTCGGGTTTCGCGTACCGCTGCTTATCGCATCGCCCTACGCGCGTCAGGGCTCGTTGCGCTATGGAGGCTACGTTTCCCACACGCAATACGAGTTTGGTAGCATCCTCAAGTTCATCGAAGACGTCTTCGGCCTGGGACGCCTGGGAACGACCGACGTCCGTGCCAATAGCATCGGCGATTCCTTCGACTTCACGCAGGCGCCGCGCGCGTTCGCTCCGATCCGAACGAAGTATTCGCGCTCCTTCTTCGAGCATCAGCCGCCGTCGCGCGCCCCCGTCGACACCGAATAGCCGCCCGCCGAAATGGTAGGCGGCACCGGGCCGCAGAAAGAGCACACATGGAGTTCCGTATCGTTAGTCATGCCTGCCTAGACGTCAAGGCGCGAGGTAAACGGCTCGTTATCGATCCGTGGTTGAACGAGCCGACCTATTGGTCGTCGTGGTGGCACGCGCCGCCGCCCGAGTTCGGTCCGGACATCTTCGAAGCCGACTACGTATACGTAACGCACTGGCATTTCGATCACTTCGATCCAAGGACGCTCAAGAAGTTCTCGCCGCACACCACCATCATCGTGCCGAAGTTTCCGATCTCCGGACTGCCTTCGCAGCTGCGGGATATGGGTCGCTCGCACATCATCGAGTTGACGCACGGCCAACGCATCGAGCTGGCGCCCGGTTTCTCGTTTACCAGCTATCAGGTGAGCTTTCAAGACGACAGCATCGCGGTAATCCAGGCCGACGGCTGCACGCTCATGGATCTCAACGACTCCAAACCGCTGCCTTCGCTATGGCGCACCTTTCGCGCCAAGTATCCGAAGGTCGACTTCATGCTGCGCAGTCACTCGCCGGCCTGGTCGTATCCGACGCGCTATAGCTTCGAGGATCCGTCCGATCGCCTTCCCGTCGACGGGCGCACGTATATGGAGGCGTTCGTTGCGGCGGCACAGCAACTTCGCCCGCGCTACGCGGTACCGTTCGCCAGCGGCATCTGTCACTTGCATCGAGAGGTGCGCGACGAAAACCGCTTCCTCGTTTCGGCTTTCGAAATGCGCGACTATTTTGCGGTCAACGCTTCGCGCGTTCCCGGGACCGAGTTGAAGGTGATGCCGGTCGGCAGCCGCTGGTCGACCGAAACGGGCTTCGAACTCACCGACAACGTCGTGGACGACATGGTCGGCTACGCAGAGAAACGCGCGTTGGCCGAGAGCGAACGCCTCGAGAAGACCTATCGTTCCGAAGCGTCTAAGGAAGTTTCGTTCGACGACTTCGCCGGATACTTCCGCAAGTTTTTCCGCGCCATTTGGCCGCTGCGGCCGTTTCTGCGCAATCCGCGCTGGGTCTTCACCATCGCGGGACCGCAAACCGAGTACTGGACGGTCAACTTCGGCAAAGCCGCGATCGAACGCGGCACGCAGATGCCCGAACGTTACGACAGCGCGATCACCGTGAGCCCGGCGGTGCTCTCCGCTTCGCTGCGCAACGGCGTCTTCACCAACGTCGACATCGCCAAGCGGTGGCGCGTTCACGTCCGGCGCGGCAGCGCCATGCGCCACTTCGTCATCACTAACTTGCTGTTGCTCCACGAAGCCGAGTATCTTTCGCTTAAGCATCTCTTGTCGTGGCGTTTCATCAGCGGTTACGCGCGCCGCCTGCCGGAAATCCTCGACTACGTGCGCATGGCGCTGCGCACGGCATCCAAAGGAAAAGAGTCACTGGTACAGACCGTCACCAGCATCGCGGAGGGATAATCATGGGGCTGCGGCTGCGCGTCTTTGCGGCAAGTTCGGCGTTGGCTTTCGCGGCGTGCTCGAGCGGCGGTTCGAGCGGCACCGGAGCCGTCACGCCGGCGCGTGGCGACACTCTCAAGCGACACGGGACTTCCAATCCGATCACCCACGTCGTGGTGATGATTCAAGAGAACCGCAGCTTCGACAATTTATTTGCCACTTATCCCGGTGCCGACGGCGCCACGCAAGGATTGATGAAGACGCCCAGCGGCGGCGAAGAGTACGTGCCGCTCGAGGCGGTCAACCTCGCCGAGATCTGTGACTTCGGCCATCGACGCGACGGTTTTCTCAAAGAGTACGACAACGGCATGATGGACGGCTTCGGCTTGGAGGCCGGCGGCGGCCGGTGTAAAGGGCCGGCCGGCACGAAAGTCTACCAATACGTCAATCCGTCGCAAATCGCGCCGTACTGGGATATCGCCAACCAGTACGTGCTAGCCGATCACATGTTCCAGACGCAAGGGAGCGGAAGCTTTACCGCGCATCAAGATTTGATCGCCGGCGGCACGACGATCAACGCGCAGCAGACCAAAAGCCTGGTCGACTATCCGAGCGACACGCCGTGGGGATGCGACGCGCCCAAACACACCAAGACCTCGACGCTTACGTGGACCGGCGTCAAACTAAAGTACGGATACCACCAAGGACCGTTCCCATGTTTGGGTTACGCGACGCTGCGCGACTTGCTCGACGCGCATTCGGTATCCTGGAAGTACTATGCGCCGCCGGTAGCCAGCAGGGGGGGCGGCCTGTGGAACGCCTTCGACGCAATCTCCGCCGTGCGTCATGGTCCCGAGTGGAACGCCAACGTTACCAGCGATCCAAACGTGATCTTCAACGACATCGCGTCCAATACGCTACCATCGGTCTCGTGGGTGATTCCCGACCGAGAGAACTCCGATCATCCCAACACCGGAACCGACGACGGACCGTCGTGGGTCGCCGAGCGTGGTCAACGCGGTCGGCGAGAGCCCGTACTGGCAGAACACCGCAATTGTCGTCGTGTGGGACGATTGGGGCGGCTTTTACGATCACGAGCCTCCGCCGTTCTTCGATAACTGGGGCGGTTTGGGATTTCGGGTACCGATGATGGTCGTTTCGGCCTACGCGCGCATCGGCTCGGGCAGTCAGGGCGGCTACATCTCGCACACCCAATACGAGTTCGGCAGCATCCTCAAGTTCATTGAGGATACGTTCGATTTGGGACGGATCGGCACGACCGACCTGCGCGCGACGAGTATCGCCGATGTCTTCGATTTCAGTCAGCAAGCCCGCAGCTTTGCGCGGATTCCATCGTCGCGGTCGCGCGCGTACTTCCGACACCGGCGGCCAAGCTATCGCCCCATCGATAACGAGTAGGGCGAAAGGCCCTCCTGCAGGAGGGACCCAAGCGAACGGTCGCACTAATTGGACCAGGCGCGCTCCGGCGGGTTTCCCCAATTTCTACTAAGTTAACGCAGGTAAACGTCGGGCCGGCGGCCAAGCCAACGCACCGACCCCGGCGCCGCTGTGTAAGCCCGTTGGGATCGGACAACAGTCGACATCTCGATCGGTTTCGGCCAGGACCTTTGTATAAAGACCCTGGCCCATATCCGAGACTCACTTTTCATGAAAGAAACGGAGCAACTTTCTCGATGAAAATCTCGAGTTTGGCCCGATACGCCTTCGGCATTGCCGCCGGCGCAGCACTCCTAGCCGGCTGCAGTGCGGCAGGAACCCAATCCTCGCTCGCCGGCGCACCGCCGGCCTCGGCGATGGCAGCGGGCGGACACCATCTCTCGCCCCAGATATTGAGGCACCTCGCGATGACGCGTGCGAGTCATCAAACTCCGCCCGCAGCTCGCAACGTTCACATCAAGTCGTGGATGAAGCACGTGCCGGCCGGCACCCCGCTTCTCTACGTCTCCGATGACGGCTATTACCCGAACGTCGTCGACGTGTTCAACTACACCACCGGCGCGATGGTCGGCCAGGCCTCGATGCCTAACACCGCGGCTAATCTCGTATAACCCGTGCAGCGACAGGCACGGCAACGTGTACGTTCCGGACTTCGCGTATGGCTACGTTTATGAGATCCAGCACGCTACGACTACGGTCATCAACCAGTGGTACACCAACGGCGAGCCGATCGGCTGCTCCGTTAACAAAAATGGCGATCTCGCCGTCACCAACTTCTACGACTTCGGCAGCCCGTCGGGCACCGGCAGCGTAATCGTTTTCCCTGGCGGCGGACCGAGCGGAACCGACTATCCGGGCCCCGGCTATCTCTGGCCGGCCGGCTATGACAAGACCGGCAACACCCTCGTCGCCGAGTGCAACTATGCCGGTTCGTGCACCTCGCCGGGTATCGCCAAATTGGTTGGCGGTACGTGGACGCAGCTCTCCTACAACCAGACCATCTACTTCCCGGCTGCCGTCGAACTGATGGGCAAGACCTGGGGCGTCGGCGACCAAGAGGGTGGCGGCGTGTTCGACACCGACATCTATGCAACCAAGATCTCGGGCAGCAGTGCGACTGCCGTGCACACGGAGACCCTCACCGACACGTGCAGCAGCTACTATGACGACATCGTTGGCTGGGCCAACGTAAGCAAGCATCCCAATGGCGTGCAACACAAGAAAGTCAAGGGTGAAGCGGGCGCCAACCTGTGGTGCGGCGATATCGATGAGTGGACGAACGCCGGTGGCAACCCGAGTGGCCACATCACCGGTGCGGCCTTCGCTTACGGCGCGACGCTCATCAAGTAAACCGTCGCAACGTATAAGCACTTAGATCAAGCAAGGTAAGAGCGGGCTCGCTTCGGCGGGCCCGCTCTCTTTATTTTGCTGGTTATTAATTACCAAACGCGCATAGCAATAATTGACCACACGGTATGCAATGCATTGCAAGCGGGGCATTGCTTATTGTCAGCAATACTCTGCGAGTCTGAGAAAAAATCAATAGCGCGTGAAGGATTCGTGTGCTATAAGACCGCATTCGCTTTACCAGGCCTGCCGGAGCGTCGGCGCTCCGTTGCGACCTAACTTCCCACTACATGCTAAGGAGATCCACCAATAATGCGTTTGTTAACGTCGGCGATCTGTACTACGGTCGCCGTTGGGCTTCTCGCAGGTTGCTCTGGAAGCAACCTCGGATCCACCAACGCAGTTCCGAGCGCCGGTGCTGCGCAGTCTCACTTTATCAACGGAAAGTACGTTCCCCAGTTCTCGAAGCTCGCGAGCCTCATCCCGGCTGAGCTGCGTCCGGCCGGAGCGCACGGCATTGCCAAGCTCCAGCTCCAGCCCGACAAGCACAAGAAAAAGAAGAGCATGATCTACGCCAGCGAGTTCTACGGAACGACGGCTTTCGGCTATAAGAGCCCCAACGCCAGCAACGGCCCGCCGGTCTGCTCGATCAGCGGCGTCAGCTATATTAACAACATCGACTCGGACCTTAAGAGCAACGTGATCGATCCGGACGGCGGTTCGCGTTCGGTCATCGTGCACAAGCCCAAGTGCGGAGCGGTGATCGGCACGATCAGCGATGGCTACGGCCAGCCCTCCGATGCCAGCAGCCTCAACGCGGCGACCGGCAAAATCGCCGTCGGCAACATCTTCGACAACAGCGGCAACGGAAGCATCTCGGTCTGCACGATCTCGGGCGGTTGCACCACCAACCTGACCAACGCCAACATGTACGAAGTTGCGGGCGTTGCTATGGCGAAGAACGGCGACTGCTGGGGCGACGCGATCACCTCGGCCGGCACGGCGACCCTGACCTACTTCAAGGGCTGCTCGGGCAGCGGTCAGGCGGCCACCGGTTTCTCGAACGCGTACTTCGGCGGCCTCGACATCGACAAGGCGGGTAACATCGTTACGATCAGCGCCTTCGATTCGAAGCTCTACATCTACAAGGGCTGCAACCCCGGTTGCACGCTCGTCGGCGGTCCGTTCTCGCTGAACGGCGAGGCCGTCTTCGGTCACCTCAACAGCACGAGCACGGCCTTCGTCACGGGCGACTTCTCGATCGGCCAGCTCGACGTCTACAAGTACAGCCCGTCGGGCGTTTCGCTCCAGTACAGCATCACCAACGGTCTGAGCTCGAGCTACGACGTTGAAGGCGCGGCCTTCGCCCCGGCTTCCAAGCAGTAATCACTCCAACCTGAATCGCGTTTGCGAAACGCGAGTGTTAAGCGGGGTGGCGGTAACGCCACCCCGCTTTGCTTTGCGCGTCGCTGCTAGTCGTCGCCGAGAACCGTTTTCGGTCGCCCTTGCTCGTGCCGGGCGCCGGCTGAACGGAACCACTGCCCCGCCGGCTTGCCTCCGGTGATTTTTCTGAAGGGCCGCGGCTTCTGCGTGTAATCGAAGGCGTCGGCCGCCGGGTCGTTGGCGCGGGTATCGCCGGGTGCCATCTGCGGCAAACCGAAGTTGTCCTCGATGTACCGCACCACGCTGGAGGTCTCGTATTGCACGTGGGTGACGTAGCTTTGCTTTGCATACGGCGATACGATCAGCAGCGGAACGCGAAAGCCCAAGCCGTCGTAATCGGCATAGATGGGCGGCGCCGGATCGAACCAGCCGCCCCAGTCGTCCCACATGATGAAGATGGCCGTCGATTTCCAGTAGGGGCTCTTACCGACGGCATTGACCAGCGATGCAACCCAGGCGGGGCCGTCGGATGCCCGCAGACCGGCATGATCGGAGGTTGCATAGTTCGGCGTGATCCACGTCACGTTCGCCAGCTCGCCGTTGCCGATGTCGGTCAGAAACTGCGCCGGCGGGCTGATCACGTCGGCTTTCCAATCGGGGCCGTGAAAGATCTTACGGTCAGCTTGATAGGCCGACCACAGGCCGCCGTCGTCGTAAATTCCCCCGGCATAGTAGCGCCAGCTGAGGCCGGCGCGGTCGGCAGCGCCGGCCAGCGTGTCGAAGTCGAAGCAGGTTACGATGCGGGAACCGTACGTGCGGCCCTTTGTTAGTCGCATGATCGTATCGTTCTTCCCGCCTTCGCAACCCCACGGTCCAGCCGGTCCGTCGACGGTGTGAGCGGCGAACGCGGCGACCGCATACTGATGGCTGACGAAACTGCCATCTAAATTCGACGCGAAGGTGTTGTCGGAGAGCACGTACTCGCGTGCCATCTGCCAGTACGGTTTGATCTCGTTCCGCGGCACGTAACCGTACGGCGCGTTCTTCGGAGCGTGCAGCGTGACGATCTCGTTGTTCCAGCCGTCCATCTTGCAGTCGGTTCCGGGCAGCGAGCCGGTGCCGTCGCAAGCGGTGAAGTAGGCGGTCGAAGAGTGATCGATATCGTATTCGGTCGCCAAATCGGCTGCCTGCAGCGTAATCTTGTTGCCGTTGGTGTCGTAGCCGTAGTTCTGCGTGTACGCATGAGGAAAGCCCAGGAACAGGTTGTTGAACGAGCGGTTCTCCTGAACGATGAAGACGACGTGCTTGATGGGACTCGCCGCTGCGCGCCGCTGCACCGCCTGGGGCGTGACGATCGTGGTGTTGCCGGCCGGCGAACAGGCCGCCAGAAGCGAAAGCGTTAACGCCGCCGTCGCGCGCTTAATCATCACCGAGCACCGCTCGCGGAACTCGGGCGGTGCGGGTATTGCGCTCCAGGCGCAGCCAGTACTGCGACGAATGGCCGCCGGCGAACTTTTTGAATTTCCGTGGATTTTGCGTGTAGTCGAAGGCATCGTCCGCCGGATTGTTGGCGCGCTTGTCGCTGGCCGCCATGGGTGCCAAGCCGAAGTTGTCTTCGATATAGCGCAGCACGCTCGAGGTCTCGTATTGCACGTGCGTGACGTAGCCCGCCTTGGCGTAAGGCGAAATCACGATCAGCGGTACGCGAAAGCCTAAGCCGTCGTAGTCTTCGAAGGGCGGCTGAACCGGATCGTAGAGGCCGCCCCAATCGTCCCACATGAGGAAGATTGCGGTCGAGCCCCAGTACTTGCTCTCGCCGATCGCGTTGACGAGCGACGTCACCCACGACGGGCCCTTGCGGGCCAGCAGGCCGGGGTGATCGGAGGTTTCATACGTCGGCGTGATCCACGTCACGTTTGCCAGCTGGCCGCCGGCGAGATCGGTTAGAAACTGCGCCGGCGGATTGATCACATTGGTCGTCCAGTCGGGGCCGTTGTAGATCTTGCTCTCGGCTTGAAACGACGACCAGAGGCCGCCGTCGCTGTAGAGTCCGCCGGTATAGAATCGCCAGCTCAATCCGGCGCGATCGGCTTGGGTGGCGATTGACGGAATGTCAAAACAGGTCACGATCCGTGAACCGTAGGTTCGTTTCTTCGTGAACTGGGCGATGGTGTCGGTCTTTCCTCCCTCACAGCCCCAGGGTCCGGCCGGATTGTCAACGGCGCGGTCGGCATAGGCCGCAACCGAGTATTGGTGGGCGATGAAGCTGCCGTCTATATTGGACGAGAAAGTTTGATCGCCGAGTACGTATTGCGCAGCCATCTTCCAATACGGGTCGACCTCGCGTTCGGGAACGTAGGTGTAAGCGAAATTCTTTGGGTGACCGTAGCCGGCGTTCTCGCCGTTCCACCCGTCGAGCTTGCATTTGGTTCCCGGCAGTTTGCCTTGGCCGTCGCAAGCGGTGAAGAACGCTGTCGAGTTGTGGCTGATGTCCCACGACGTCGAGATACTCGTCTTGCGCAGCGGTATTTTGTTACCGCCGGTATCTAAGCCGTAATCCTGAGTCGTTGCCCCCGGATAGTTCAGGAAGAGATTGTTGAACGAGCGGTTCTCCTGAATGATGAAGACGACGTGCGAGATGGGCGTCTTCAGCGGACGCATCGGCGCGGCGGGATTGAGTGGGCACGCGCGGAGTTCCCATGCCGCCCGAGGCGCACGACGCCAGCACCAGCGCGCCGGCGACGATCGTTAGTTTAGTCATCACCCATGAGGCCTTTCGGAATGCCGTGCGCGCGGGAGTTGCGCTGCGATTGCAGCCAGAACTGCGTCGTCTTGCCCCCGGCGAATTTTTTGAACCTGCGCGGCTTCTGTGAGTAGTCGAAGGCATCATTGGCGGGGTCGTTGGCGCGCTTGTCGCTGGCGGCCATCGGCGCCAAGCCGAAGTTATCTTCGATGTAACGGAGCACGCTCGACGTTTCGTACTGAACGTGCGTAACGTACCCCTCGCGCGCGTATGGCGAGATCACGATCAACGGCACGCGAAAGCCGAGACCGTCGTAGTCTTTGTAGACCGGCTTGACCGGGTCGAACCACCCGCCCCAATCGTCCCACATGATGAAGATCGCCGTGGAGTCCCAAAACTTGCTCGTCCCGATCGCGTTCACGACCGACGCTACCCACGCCGGACCTTTCGAGGCATTGAGTCCCGGATGGTCGGAGCTGTCGTACGTCGGCGTGATCCAGGTAACATTGGCCAACTGGCCGCCGGCGATATCGCTCAGGAACTGCGCCGGCGGATTGATGACGTCGGTCGTCCAATCCGGACCGTTAAAAATCTTGCGGTCGGCTTGATAGGCCGACCACAGCCCGCCGTCTCCGTAGATGTCGCCGGTGTAGAAGCGCCAACTCACTCCGGCCGCGTCGGCCTCGCTCGCAATCGACGGGTTGTCGAAGCAGGCAACGATCGACGAGCCGTAGGTTCGTTCTTTGGTCAAGCGCGCGATGGTATCGCCCTTTCCGCCTTCGCATCCCCACGAGGTGAGGGGGCCGTCTACCGAGTGACTGGCAAAGGCCGAGATGGCGAACTGATGCGAGACGAAACTGCCGTCAAGGTTCGAACTGAAAGCTTGGTCGGCCAGCACGTACTGTTTGGCCATCTGCCAGTACGGATCGATCTGTGCTTTTGGGACGTACTCATACGCGAAGTTCGGCGGGGCGCCGAAGCCGGCTTGCTCGTTATTCCACCCGTCCATCTTGCAGTGAGTTCCGGGCAGTTTGCCCTGACCGTCGCAAGCGGCGAAGAAACCGTGCGAGAAGTGATCGATATCCCAAGCCGTCGCGAGATCGATCGGTTTGAGGGTGACCTTCTTGCCGTTCGTGTCGTAGCCGTAGTCTTGCGTCGTGGCGCCGGGAAAGTTCAGAAAGAAATTATTGAAGCTGCGGTTTTCTTGAATGATGAAGACGACGTGGGAGATGGGACTCACGGAGGGGCGAAGCCCGTAGTATTCCGTTCCGACCGGTACTTCATGGGTTCCGGCGCTGCAAGCAACGACTGCGAGCATCGCAAGAAGCGCGGGCGCGCGAAAGGAGAGAGACTTCACACACGCTCCTTTCGCGCGCGCATTGGGGCGCCCTTGGACAAGAAGGAGGCGCCCTTTCAAAAAGTATAGCAGCGAATCATGAGGCCCGGATTTTGGCAGGCCGCCTGCGTAGCCGGCGCGATTTTGGCCGGCGGATGCGGCGCGCAATCTTCGAGCGCGTTGCCCTTCATTAAAAGCGGACGAACGCCCGGTCTGCCGCTAACAGGCGCCGGTAAGATCCAACACGTCGTGTACATCGTTCAGGAGAATCGCTCGTTCAATAACCTGTTCTACGGTTATCCCGGGGCGTACACGGTTACCAGCGGCAAAGATTCCAAAGGCGAGACGATCCAGTTGCAGCCGATCAGCCTTCACGTCCAGTACGTGATCGACCACTCCTCATCGGCGATGTTCTTCGCGTGCCACGGTCGCGGCAAGCTGCCCGGCACCAAATGCCGCATGGACGGCTTCGACCGGGAGTGGTGGAACGGCGGCCCAAAGCGCGTGAAGTACCCCCAGTACGTCTACGTCCCGCAGCGCGAAACCAAGCCGTACTTTGCGATGGCCCACGAATGGGTGCTGGCCGATCGGATGTTCGAATCGCAGCTCGACGAGAGCTTCACGGCGCACCAATACGTCATCGCCGCGCAGGCACAGCGCAGCGTCGATCTCCCCTACGGTCCGTGGGGGTGCGAACAAGGACCCAGCGATTACATCAATACCCTCACCAATGACCGCAAGCTCGGGAAGCAAGAAGTGCCGTGCTTTGACTACGAGACGCTCGGTGACGAGCTCGACGCGGCTAAGCTCTCGTGGCGATTTTATACGAGTTGGTACGACACGCCGTCGAGCGGATTCGGAGCGGTGTGGTCGGCGTATCAAGCGGTCAATCATATTTACAACGGTCCCGATTGGAACAAAGACGTCATAACGCCGCAGAAACAGTTCTTCCACGACATCGCTAAAGGCAAGCTCGCAAACTTCACCTGGATTACGCCGATTTGCGCGAACTCCGATCATCCCAACTGCCAGGGCGGCTACGGACCGTCGTGGGTTGCCGCACTCGTCAATGCGATCGGCGAGAGCAAGTACTGGGACTCGACCGCGATTTTCGTGCAGTGGGACGACTGGGGCGGACTCTACGACCCCGTTCCGCCGCCGTTTGAGGATTACGACGGCCTGGGCTTCCGCGTTCCGCTGCTCGTGATTTCACCCTATGCGAAGCACGATTACGTCTCGCACAAGCGTTACGAAACGGCCAGCGTCTTGCGCTTCGCCGAGGATCTCTGGGGACTGCCGCAGCTGGCGGCGGCCGACAAACGCGCGAACTCACCGGGAATAGACTGTTTCGACTTCACGCAACAGCCGCGCAAGTTCGTACGCATCCCGGCACCGAAAGGGCGCGGATTCTTCCTGCATCAAGGCGACGATCGGCGCATCCCCGACGACCAGTAGAAGACAGGCGACAAAAAGAAGAGGCGAGCGCTTTCGCGCCCGCCTCGTTCTTTAGATGCGACCCTGGATTAGAAGGCCTTGATCCCGTTAGGCGTTCCCCAACCGGACGGGCCGTCGTAGCCTTTGCCAGCGGTGCAGAGATAGCTGCCGCCGCAGGAGCCGTTGCTTCCCGAGGTGATGTCGTGCAGCTCGTGCTTGTATTGTTTCTTCTTGAGCCTCCAGAACTTTTTGGCCGCGGTTTGGCTGCTGGCGTTTCCGGCAAGCCCAAAAATTCCGGCCGTAAGCGGCGAGGCGACACTCGTGCCGCTGACGGTGAACCAGCCTCCGTCGATACTGTCGTATTCCGCGACGCGCTGGGCAACCGCAGATATATCGGAGTCAGTTCGGTACGTGCATGAGGAGTCGTGCTGCCACGACGGTTTGGTAACGCCGGTGGCGCAACCGCTGCCGGCGTCCACCCACGCCGTTTCGGAGTAGGTCGATCCACTCTTCGAGAGCACGGTACCACCGATGGAAACGACGTTGGCTAGCGACTCGGGGGCGCCGTTCTGGTTGTATGCGTCATCGCCCGAGGCCGCGAGATAGACGACGCCGGGCGTATTGAAGTAGTTCGGGAAGTTCGCGTCACCGCAGGTGTTGTCGCCGTAGCAGATCCAACTGTTGCTGACGATGTGCGCGCCAAGCGTTACCGCTTCCGACTCGGCCTTTTCTAGATCGGTTATGCTGTTCTGCGCTTCGATGAGATCAATCGTGCATTTCGGGCACGAGGCCGAGACCATCTCGACGTCGAGCATGATCTCAACGCACGTTCCGTAATTCGTGCAGCTGGGCGGATAGTTGCTCTGCTGTCCACTCGAGTTATATTTGGTTATGTTCGCCGTGCCGAGACCGAAGTTCGAACGGTACGTCGCTAGGTCTGAGACGGCATTGGCATCGTCGCCCCAGATGACGATGGCCACGACCTGGCCGGCCCCTTTCGACGACGACGGCAGGTTGTAACGAGTCTGGAAGTCAGCCGGAGCCCAGCCGACGACGTCCGGGCTCACTTGCGACTTGCTGTCGACGAGCGCCAGACACACCGGCCGTCCGATGACTTGCGGACACGCCGCTCTTGCCAGCCCTTTAGCTTGCCATTGGGGAATATGGTTGAGCGGTCGAATCGATTGCGTCGTCGGGCCGCCCCCTGCTCCAGTCACGCCGGGCATGCTGGAATTGCCGCCCGAACTACAGGCGGCGATTGCGAGTGCAGCAAGCAGCGGCACCGCGAGTTTGATGGGTCCGTTCACGAAAGCTCCTTCTCGAGATAGGTTGGATGGGATGTTTGGGGGAGGGAATAATTTAGGGCAATGGCAGGCGCCGACCTGCGCCGCGAATATCCAGTAATACCGTACGGAAGTTATCAAAGCGACGATCGCCGCATCCCTGACGATCGATAGAAGAGAGCGTTGCAAGCAAGAAGAGCGGCACAAATAAGAAGAGGCGAGCGCTTTCGCGCCCGCCTCTTGCTTTAGGTGCGACTCCGGATTAGAAGGCCTTGACACCGTTGGGCGTTCCCCAACCGGTCGGACCGTCGTAGCCCTTGATTGCGGTGCAGAGATAGCTGCCGCCGCACGAGCCGTTGCTGCCCGAGGTGATGTCGTGGAGCTCCTTCTTGCGTTTCTTCTTCTTGAGCTTCCAGAGGTTCTGAGCCGCGGTCTGCGAGCTGGCGTTGCCGGCCAGAGCGTAGACGGAGGCGATGAGCGGCGATGCCGCGCTGGTGCCGCATTCGGTGATCCAGCCGCCGGCGCCGTACGTGTCGTACTCAGCTACGCCCGGGCTGCATCCGGCTTCCGACGAGATGTCGCTGTCGGTGCGATAGGTGCAACCGGTGTCGTGCTGCCACGAGGGCTTGGTCACGCCCGTCGCGCAACCCGAGCCCGCGCCGTTCCACGCGACTTCAGTGTACGTGGAGCCGTTCTTGCTCAGATTGGTTCCGCCAACCGAGACAACGTTGGCGAGCGCTTCGGGAGCGCCGTTCTCGTTGTAGCCGGCATCGCCCGACGCGGCGAGATACACCACGCCCGGCGTCGAGAAGTACGACGTGCTGACGCAGTTGACTGAGCCGTAGCAGATCCAGCTGTTGCTGATGATGTGCGCGCCGAGGGTTACGGCCTCAGCTTCGGCCGTTTCCAAGTCGGCCGTATCGGCACCATTGGCTTCGATCAAATAGATCGTGCACTTCGGGCAACCCGCGGAGACCATGTCGACGTCGAGGTCGATCTCAACGCCCCAGCCGGTGCTTCCCTGCGGGTAGTTGCTGGTCTGGCCGTTCTGGTTGTACTTGGTGAAGTTTGCGGTCCCGAGACCGAAGTTCGAACGATACGCCGCAAGGTCGCTGGCGACGTTGGGATTGTCGTACGCATCGACGATGGCGACGATCTGTCCCGAGCCGTTGCTGCCCGACGGCAGGTTGTAGCGCGTTTGAAGATCGATCGGCCACAGACCGGAAACGTTTCGCTGGGCCATCGGCTGACCGGCATGGTTCATCGGAGCCGTCTTTTTGTCAATATTGAGCGCTAGGCAAGTAGGTTCGCCGAAACGGGGCGTGCCGCAGGCCGGATGCGCGAGTCCCTGGGCTTGCCAGTCCGGCATGATGCGCGATATGCCGAGGCCCGAACCAGCCGGCCCGGCCGCCGGTACGCTGGAAGTGCCGCCCGAACTACAGGCGGCAATTGCGAGTGCCGCAAGGAGCGGCACCGCGAGTTTAATGGGTCCGTTCACGAATGCTCCTTCTCAAGAGAGTTAGGTGGGATATTTGGGGAGGGAAATATTTAGGGCCGGGGCATGCGCCGACCTGTCGGCGGCCTGCCCCGGCCCACTTTCCTAGCCTAACTCTTCGCTTTAGAAGGCTTTGATGCCGTTGGGCGTTCCCCACCCGGTCGGGCCGTCGTAGCCCTTGATTGCGGTGCAGAGATAGGTGCCGCCGCACGAGCCGTTGCTGCCCGAAGTGATGTCGTGGAACCACTTTTTGTGTTTCTTCTTCGTGAGCTTCCAGAGGCCCTGAGCCGCGTTCTGCGAGCTGGCGTTGCCGGCCAGCCCGTAGATGCCGCCGATCATCGGGGACGAGACGCTGGTGCCGCTGACGGTGATCCAGCCGCCGTGGCCGTACGTGTCGTACTCGGCGACGGATTGTGCGACCGCCGAGACGTCGTTCATCGTACGGTAGGTGCAGCCGCTGTCATGCTGCCACGAGGGCTTGGTGATGCCCGTTGCACAGCCCGAGCCGGCGCTGCGCCACGCGATCTCGCTGTAGGTCGAGCCGCTCTTGCTCAGGACGGTGCCGCCGACGGATACGACGGTGGCCAGCGCGGCCGGTCCCTGCGTTCCGTAGCCGGAGTCACCCGACGAGGCCACATAGACGACGCCGGGCGTATCGAAGTACGAGCCGCTGACGCAGTTGTTGTTGCCGAAGCAGCCCCAGCTGTTGCTGACGATGTGAGCTCCCAGGCTCACGGCCGTCGCTTCAGCCGTCTGGAGGTCGCTTTGATCGGCGCCGTTGGCCTCGACCAGATAGATCGTGCACTTCGGGCAGACCGCCGCGACCATCTGAACGTCGAGGTCCTCCTCCAGGCCCCAGCCGGTGCTCCCCTGCGGGAACCCGCTGGTCTGGCCGTTCTGGTTGTACTTCGTAAAGGTCGCCGTTCCGAGACCAAAGTTCGAACGGTAGGCCGCGAGGTCGCTCGCGACGTTGGGGTTATCGTAGGCGTCAACGATGGCGACGATCTGTCCCGAGCCGTTGGAACCGGATGGCAAGTTGTACCGGGTTTGGAAGTCGCTGGGCCACCAGCCGGAGACGGTCTGTGAGACCTGCGGCATAATGCCGTGATCGAACGGGCCGGGCTTGACGTCGTCGATCAGCGCCGTGCAGTTGGCTTCACCACGCACCTGGGGACAGGCGGCGTGGGCCAGATGCTTGGCCTGCCATTCCGGAATAGCGTGCGACGGCGCGAGCGCCGTGCCGGCCATTCCGGTGGAGGGCATACTAGAATAGCCGCCGGCGTTACAGGCGGCCAGCGCGAGTGCGGCGATGAGCGGCACCCCGAGTTTAATGGGTCGGTTCACGGATGCTCCTTATATTTTTGGGACGTTCTGGGGAAAACGAGAACGAGTAATTTTAAGGCCGCGTGCAGCGCCTACCTGTCGGCCAGCCGGCCGCCGCGACCCTCTTTCTATAGAACGGCGCGCCCAGGCCGTACGTTTCCCCCACCAAAAGAAGCGGGGCGCGGCTCGCGCCGCACCCCGTTCGTGCTTGACCTCGGTATCCCGAAAACGTGCTCTAGAAGGCCTTGATGCCGTTGGGCGATCCCCAGCCGACTGGGCCCGAGTACGTGCCGAACTGCTTGGTTCCGGCGGTGCAGAGGTAGCTGCCGCCGCACGTTCCGTTGTTGCCGCTCGAGATGTAGTGGAGCTCCTTCTTGCGCGCCTTCTTGCTCATCGTCCAGAAGTGCGAGCCGCCTTTGCTTACCTTGCTGAAGTCTGCCGCAAGTCCATACACGCCGGCAAGCAGCGGTGACGATACGCTCGTACCGCCGACGGTGCCCCAACCGCCAGTTGGGGTAACTATCATAAAGCGAGACCCCTTGTGCCACGGCCGCAACCTCGTTGCCGGTGCGCTTCGAACATGAGGGATCTTTTTGCCACTTCGGTTTGGTCACGACGGAGCAGCCGCCGCCGGAGAAGTGCCAGACGGTTTCGCTGTATTTCGAGCCGGTGAGCGCGAGCACCGTACCGCCGATCGAGTTGACGTTTGCGATATCGGCGGGATCCTGCATGCCGTATCCGCCGTCACCGGAACTGGCCATATAGACGATGCCGGGCGTGTCGAAGTCGCCGTACGACGAGTAGCCGCCGCCGCCGCCGTAGCTGTTGCTGACGACCTTGGCGCCGAGCGTGACGGCCTTCGGCCACGGCAGCATACAAGTTGTTCGTGTAGTTGTCGTCGGCTTCGATGAGGATGATTTTGCAGAGCGGACAGCTTGCCGAAACCATCTCGACGTCGAGATCGATCTCAACGCCCCATCCCTGATCTGCCTTGGGATAGTTTTTCGTCTGTCCGCGTTGGTTGTACTTGGTGAAATCCGCTTTGCCCAAACCGTATGCGGTGCGATACGTGGCCAAGTCGGATGCTACGTTCGGATTGTCGAACGCGTCGACGATCGCGATGACGGATCCTTTGCCCTTGGTAATCGGAAGATTGTAGGCCTTCTGGAAATCGGCCGGCTTCCAACCCGGATAGAGCGGGCTAATTCCGGCAGGGCTCGGCCTCGATCAAGACGTCGCACTGCATTCTTCCATTGGTGCGCGATCCGCTGCACGCGTGTCTCGCCTGCGTCATCGGCTGCTGCCGAACGGCGCCGGCCGCAGTAGACCCGCCGGCAGTAGCCGGCATATTCGATGAGCCGCCCGCGTTACAGGCGGCGATTGCGAGCGCCGCAAGCAGCGGCCCCGCAAGCTTAAGGGATCGGTTCACAACAGCTCCTTTTCGGTGTATGCGCTGGGACGCTTGGAGTTACGCTCGGGCGCCGTTCCCACCTCTGAAAGCAACCGCCCGGGGTAAGCAAGCACAGATAAAACGTTCGCCGAGTCTCAAAGGTGCCCGAAGGGAATGGGCCCCCTCCAGCGGCAAGAGAGTCGCCGTCGTGATCCGCTCGATTCCGCTCGCGGCCCTCTGCGGCGCCGCGAGCCTAGCTTTGGCCGCTTGCTCCTCGGCCGCGCAGTCCAACGCACTCCCCGGGCTCGGTAGCGTTGTCCTGCCGGGCCGTGACGCGGGTAAGATCTCGCACGTCGTTTACATCGTGCAAGAGAACCGGAGCTTCGACGATCTCTTCCAGGGCTATCCCGGCGCCGACACCGTTTCGAGCGGTAAGAACTCGCACGGGAAGCGGATTAAGCTTCAAGCCATCAGCCTCAAAGTAGGGTATGAAATCGACCACTCGGCCGGCGCGATGATTGCGGCCTGCAACGGAACCGGCAAGCTTCCGGGGACGAAGTGCCGGATGAACGGTTTCGACCGCGAGCGGCAGTACGTTGGACCGCGAAACGGCCAGTTCGCCTACGTTCCGCACGACGAATCGAAGCCGTACTTCGATATGGCGCACGAATGGGTGCTCGCAGATCGCACCTTCGCGTCGCAGCTCGACGAGAGTTTCGTGGCGCATCAGTACATCATCGCGGCGCAGGCAAAATCGAGCGTCGACGTTCCCTACGGACCGTGGGGCTGCGAGGGCGGCGCGTACGATTACGTGCAGACGATAACCGCGCAACGCGGTTACGGCAAAGAGCAGCGAGCCTGTTTCAACTATCAGACTCTCGGCGACGAGCTCGACGCGGCTAAGCTCTCGTGGCGCTTCTATACCAGCAAGTATACGAATCCAACCAGTGGTTACTGGTCGGCCTATCAGGCCGTCAAGCACGTTTACAATGGGCCCGATTGGCACAAGGTCGTCACGCCGCAAAAACGGTTTCTCAGCGACGTGGCGGCCGGTAAACTCGAAGCTTTTACATGGATCACGCCGCTCTGCCGGGACTCCGATCACCTGATGTGCGGCGGCGGCGACGGGCCATCGTGGGTCGCGTCGCTGGTCAATGCGATCGGTGAGAGCAAGTTCTGGGACACCACGGCGATCTTCGTGCAGTGGGACGACTGGGGCGGTCTCTACGATCACGTCCCGCCGCCTTATAAAGACTATGACGGGCTCGGATTTCGCGTCCCGCTGCTAGTGATTTCCCCCTATGCCAAAGCCGCTTACGTTTCACACGTGCAGTACGAAACGGCGAGCGTGCTGCGCTTCGCCGAGGACCTCTTCGGGTTGCCGTCGCTGGCCGATGCCGACGCGCGTGCGACCTCTCCCGCCGGCGACTGCTTCGACTTCTCGCAGAAGCCGCGCAAGTTCGTTCCGATCAAGGCGCCGCTAACCCGTGAGTATTTCATCAACGAGGAGCCTAATGACGAACGCATCCCCGACGAACAGTAGACTGGCCGGCGGGGGCGCCCCCGTCGTGGGTCGCGGCCTTGGTCAACGCCGTCGGGCAGAGCAACCGTGGTACGATAGCGTCGGTTTTCGCGTTCCCTTACTAGTGATCTCGCCGTACGCGAAGAAAAACTACGATATTTTCGGGCTCGCCCGCTTGGCTGCCGCCGACCGGCGCGAAGTCGCAATACCGATACGCTGCACGCAATACTTCATCAACGAGGAACCCGATGACCGAATTCCCGACGCGCAATAATAAATTCATAAGCCTCGCGGCTATGCTGGCGCTGGCCGCCTGTTCGATTCGCGGCCAAAGCATCGCGCCGCCGATGAGCGCCGACTCGGCGCTGCAGTATCTCAACCAGACCGGTGCGGGCAAGATCAAACACGTCGTGTGGATCGTGCAAGAGAACCGCAGCTTCAACGACATCTTCATGGGCTTCCCCGGCGCCGAAACGGCGACGAGCGGAAAAAGTTCTACCGGACGCCGTATCACCCTCAAACCGGTAAGCCTAAAGATTACGTACGACATCGATCACTCGGCGGGCGCAATGTTCACTGCCTGCAACGGTCAGGGAACGCTCCCCGGTACCGACTGCAAGATGGACCACTTCGACAAAGAGCCGTTCTTCGGCGGTCCGCGTCATCCGCAGTACGTCTACGTTCCGCACAACGAGAGCAAGCCGTATTGGGACATCGCGCACGAGTTCGTGCTCGCCGACCACATGTTCCAGTCGCAGCTCGACGAGAGCTTCGTGGCGCATCAGTACATCATCGCGGCCCAGGCCGCTTCGGCGGTGAACATCCCGCGCGCGCAGTGGGGCTGCTCCGGCGACGACCTCGACCAGGTGCAGATGCTCACGCGTACCCGCCATTTGGGGCAGCTGCGGCGGGCCTGCTTCAACTACCAGACGCTCGGCGACGAGCTCGACAAAGCCGGACTCCCGTGGCGCTTTTATACCAGCCAGTACACCGACGGCGTGGCCGGATATTGGTCGGGGTACCAAGCCGTCAAGCATATCTTCAACGGCCCCGATTGGAAGCACAACATCATCACGCCGCAGAAGCGCTTTCTGAGCGATATTGCGGCCGGAAAGCTCGCGAGCTTTACGTGGATTACGCCGCTCTGCCGCGACTCCGATCACCTCTCGTGCGGCACCGGCGGCGGACCGTCGTGGGTCGCTTCGCTGGTCAACGCCGTGGGCGAGAGCAAGTTCTGGGATAGCACCGTCGTCTTTATTCAGTGGGACGATTGGGGCGGAGTCTACGATCCCGTGCCGCCGCCGTTCCTAGGCTACGACAGCACCGGCTTCCGCGTTCCGCTCATGGTGGTTTCCGCGTATGCGAAGAAGAATTACGTCTCGCACGTCCAGTACGAGACCACCAGCGTCTTGCGCTTTGCCGAAGATCTGTTCGGACTACCCCATATGACGCAGGCCGATCGGCGAGCGACGTCGCCGGCCGACGACACCCTCGACTTCACGCAGAAGCCGCGCAAGTTCGTGCCCATCAAGGCACCGCTCGATCGCGATTACTTTCTCTACCGGGAACCAACCGACAACCGTATTCCCGATAGCGATTTCTAGAGCGCCGTCCTCGCGGGTTACTCCGGGTCGCCGTGCTGCGGCGCTCGCGCTCGCGACTCGAAGTACCGCGGGCCGAACTGCGCCTGAATTTTGGTGAACTTGCGGGGACTCTGCGAGTAATCGAAAGCGTTGAGAATGCTCTTGGCGCGCGCGTCGGTCGTACCGAGCGAACCGAGCTTGAAGGTTTGCTCGATGTAGTGCAGGACGCTGCCGAACTCGTAATGAGTGTGGGCGACGTAACCGCCGCGGCTGCCGTTGCCGGTCCGCGCGTACGCCGAAACGATCATGCAGGGGACGCGGAAGCCCAAGCCGCCGGTGTGATCTTGAAAGGGCGGCACGGCGTTGTCGTACATTCCGCCCCAGTCGTCCCAGAGAATGACGATCGCCGTCGACTTCCAGTAGCGGCTCGTGCCGATGGCGTTGACGATGCCGGCCACCCACGACGGACCGTGGTCGACCTTCTCGCCGGGATGGTCGTTGTTCTCGTCGGCCGGGATGATCCAGGAGACGGCGGGCAGCGTGCCGCCGCTAACGTCGTCGAAGAAGTTGGTCTCGGGCATCGAGACGTTGGTTCCCCACTCCGAGCCGTGGCGTACCGGATCGATCACGTCGAATGCATTTAACAGTGCACCGGCACACGTGTGCGGACAGCCTTGGTCGCAGTTGTTCTTGTTCCACGCGCTAAAGCAGGGAGAGTAATACTTCCAGCTCACGCTTTTGGCGTCGAGCAGATCGCGCAGCGTCTGATATCGCCCCGGAAACTTGCTGCTGCACGGGAAGGGGCCTTGATTCTTGAGGTACTTTCCGTTGGTGGTCAGCAGCGAGGTTACCGTCTGCCCCGGGGCGTCGCAGCCCCACGGCATCAGCGTCGGGTTGTCGATCAAGTTGTGCGTGGCGTCGATGGCGGTGGAACCGCGGATCAGATCTTGATGCGCGGTGAAGCTGCCGCTGCCCTGAGTCTGGAACATCGCGTCGGCCAGGACGTACTGTTCGGCGATGTCCCAGTATTGGGCGATATCGGCTCTTGCGCACGTACTGGTAGACGAGCGTGCCGGCGGGCTGCCCTTGACTGGCGCAGACGCCGCGAGGAACCAGGTTGAAGCCGTCCATCTTGCCGCCGTCATAAGCGGTTCTGAAGGCGCTATGGCAGTGCGCGATGTCGGTGGGCATCAGCAGCGAGTGAGGCTGCAGATCGACCCATTGATCGACGTAACCGTTGCCCTGTTTCACCTTCATCTTTCCGCGCGTCGCGCCGTTGGCGCCGGGAAAAGTCGCGAAGAGGTCGTCAAAGCTGCGATTCTCCTGCACGACGACGACGACGTGCTGAATCGGCGAGCTCGACGCGTCGAATCGCGCCGCTGAGTTCGCTCCCGGCGTTAAAGCCGGTAGCGACGGCACGCTGTGCGAGCAGGCCGCCGCCGCGCAGAGCGCCAGCACGGCGGCGATCCTCGCGCTAATGGTACGGAGAAGGCTTTTACGATCGCGCTACTCGGGATCGCCGCACTGCGGGGTTTACCCGCACGAGCTTTGAAAGTATTTGGCATCATATTGTGACGGAATGGACGTGAACTGTCGTGGATTCTGCGAGTAGTTAAAGACGTCGCCGATGCTGTTTGCGGCTCGCGAGTCGGTCGTTCCAAGCCGGCCTAAGTTCCAGTTATCCTCGATGTACTTGAGAATGCTGCCGAACTCATACTGGGTGTGCGAGATATAGCCGCCTTGGCTCGCCGAACCAGCTGCGATCGTAAGGCGATATAATCATGCACGGAACGCGAAAGCCCAAGCCGCCCATATTGTCCTGTAAACGGCGGCTTGGCATTATCGTAGAAGCCGCCCCAGTCGTCCCAAAGACACGATGACGGCCGTCGAGTTCCAATACTGGCTTTGCCCGACCGCGTTCACGACGCTAGCGACCCAGGACGGCCCATGTGGTATCGGTGCCGTCGCCGGGGTGGTCGTTGAGCGTCATCTTCGGGAATCACCCACGAAACGCTCGGCAGCGTGCCGTTCTGAATGTCCGTAAAGATGTTCGTCTCGGGCATCGAGACGGTGGTTTCCCATTCCGGCCCGTACCGAACCGGATAGATTACATCGAATGCATTAAGAAGAGCGCCGCCGCACAGTCTTGCAGTCGTTACTGCAACATCGGTCCGGGCGAAGCGACTGAAGCAGGGCGAGTAGTATTTCCACGAGACACCCTTGGCGTCCAGTCAGATCGCGTAGAGTTTGATAGCCGCCCGAGCCGTAATCCGGAAATTTGTTCGAGCACGGAAATGGCCCGGTGTCACATTCGTCTCCATTGGCATCGATGATAGATAGTGTTGGTTTGGCTGGGCGCGTCGCAGCCCCACGGCATCAGCGTTGGGTTGTCCACGAGGCTCTCAACGGGGCTGCTTTGGATCATCGTTCCGCCGCGAATCAGATCTTGATGCGCGGTGAAGCTTCCGCTGCCTTGCGTTTGGAACATTGCGTCCGAAAGAACCCATTGCTCTGCAATATCCCAATACGGGTTGAATGTCGGTCTACGTATTGTACGGAACTGATAAGCCAGTGTGCCTATCGGGCTTGCCGACCTTGGCCGCAGACGCCTTTCGCGCGACCTGATTGAAGCCGTCCATCTTTCCGCCGTCGTAATGCCATCTGAAAGGCTGCACTGGCAGTGTCCGATGTCGGTTGTTAAGACCAAGCGAATGCTTTTGAGCTTTACCGATTTGTCGACGAATCCACTTGCCTTTCTTCACTCTCTCTTTGCCGCGCTTCGCGCCGTTTGCACCGGGAAAGGTCGCAAAGAAGTTATCGAAGCTGCGGTTCTCCTGCACGATCATCACGACGTGCTGGATCGGCGTGCTGCCCGAGCCGTGGTGCTTGCCAAAGCTCAGCGCGCCGGGAAGCGAAGAACTCGAGCCCCCGCAGGCGCTCAAAGCCATGCTTGCGGCGAGCGCGATCGAGACGGCGAAGAGGCGGCGGTTCATCGGGACTCCGTTCTATTCGGTATCGACCGGCAAGCCGGACGGCGGTTGATGGATGAAGTACGAACGCGAATATTGCGAGGGAATCTTTTGGAATTTTCGAGGGGTCTGCTTGAAGTTGAAGATGCGTGCCATGCTGTTCGAGGTCGAATCGGTAGTTCCAAGCCGTCCCAGCGACCAGGTATCTTCGACGAATCTCAGATATGCTCCCGAACTCGTAGACGGTATGCGAGATTTCGTTGCGCGGCACATATGGCGATACGACGATCGCCGGAACTCGGAAGCCAGGGCCTCCCTGCTTGTCGAGCGGCGGCGGCTTCACCGGATCGTAAAAACCGCCCCAATCGTCCCAGACGACAATAACGGCCGTGCTCTTCCAATAGTTGCTTTCGCCGATCGCGTTGACGACGCTTGCGACCCACGAGGGTCCCGTATCCGATGGGTATGCCGGGTGGTCGGAGTTAATGCCGTCGGGGATGACCCAACTCATCGCCGGCAGCGTGCCGGCGGAGATATCGTTAAAAATGCTTGTCTCGGGCTGCGAGATATGCGCATTCCACTCGCCGCTTTTCTTAAAGATCGGGCCGATCGCTAGAAACGCGTTCCAAATAGCGCCGGTGTTGCCTTGCCATGCCGGCGTGTAGTATTTCCACGAGACGCCCTTTGCGTCGAGCAGATCGGCTATGGTTGCGTACGACAAGCACGGGAAAGGGCCGGCGTCCTTTTGGTACTTGAGACCGGTGGTGATTAGCGAGGTCGCTGCGCCGGCGGCTGCGGGGCAGCCCCACGGACGCGTGGTGGGATCGTCGATGATGCTGTGCGTGGCATCGATCTGCGTTCCGCCCGCGATCAGGTCTTGATGGGCCGTAAAACTGCCGCTGCCTTGCGTTTGGAACATGTGATCGGCGAGCGCGTACTCTTTGGCCATCGTCCAATACGGGCCGAGCTGTCCCGGGTCGACGTATTGATATGGCGCCTTACCCTCCGGCTTCCCGGTCGTCTGATAGCGGATTAGGTTGAACGCGTCCATGTGGCCGTCGCGATACGCCGTGTGATACGCGGGGTAGGTGTGACGCAGCGTCCTGGTGCTTTCGAGCGGAACTTTAGTCAGCGCGACGTTCACCGTCTTACCGGCAACGCGCATCTTGCCGGTGGTCGTTCCGAACGCTCCCGGAAAGGTCGCGAAAAAGTCGTTGAAGGTGCGGTTCTCTTGAACCATCACGACGACGTGCTCGATGGGCGAACCCGGTGTTCCGAAAGCGGCCGCGGCGAAACCCGCTTGCGGCGGCGATGACGGTAGGCTCGCACCACACGCCGTTAAAGAAACGCATGCCGCGGTTGCGAGCAGCCGGCGCGGGATCATTCGGTGTCGACAGGCATGCCGGAAGGCGAACGCCGTAAGAAGTACGAGCGCGAGTAGCGCGCCTGGATCGTGACAAACGCCCGCGGCGCCTGTTTGAGATCGAGCATGCCGGCGATGCTGGTTGACGTCGCATCGGTCGTTCCTAAACGGCCGAGGTGCCAGCGGTCTTCGATGAAGCGCAGGATGCTGCCGAACGAGTAAACGGTGTGCGAGATTTCGTTACGCGGCACGTACGGAGAGACGACGATCATCGGAACGCGAAAACCGGGGCCGCCTTGATCGTCGAGTTTCGGCGGTGCGACGGGATCGTAGAATCCACCCCAATCGTCCCACACGACGACGATAACCGTCGAGCCCCAGTACGAGCTGTGCCCGATGGCGTTGACCACGCTCGCTACCCACGACGGACCCGTATCCGATCCGAAGCCCGGATGATCCGAGTTGGCGGCGTCGGGAATCAGCCAGGAAACCGCGGGCAGCGTCCCGTTGGAGATATCGTCGAAGATCCTCGTCTCGGGCGTTGCGACGTGCGCGTTCCACTCGTTCGAATTCCCGTAGACGTCAGAGATCGCTAGAAACGCGTTCCACAGGGCGCCGGGAGCGAGATTCTTATACGTAGGGGTGTAGTATTTCCACGAAACGCCTTTGGCATCGAGCAGATTTGCGACCGTCTTGTAGCTCAGGCACGGGAACGGGCCGGCACCGGGTTCGTACTGCAGCGTCGTGGTGATCAGCGACGTTCGCGCACCGGGCGGCGCCGGACAACCCCACGGCGCTTGCGACGGATCGTCGACGAGGCTGTGCGTCGAGTCGATTTGCGTACCGCCGGCAATCAGTGCCTGATGGGCGGTGAAACTTCCGCTGCCCTGCGTCTGAAAGGTATGATCGGCCAGTCCGTACTGCGTTGCCAACGACCAATATGGCGCCACCCGATTCGGATCGACGTATTGATACGGCAGCTTCCCTTCAGGCTGCCCGTTGCGCTCGAAGACGATCTGGTTGAAAGCGTCCATATTGCCGTCGCGATACGCCGTGCGGTAGGACGGATAATTGTGGCGGAGCATATTCGACTGCGTCAGGCTCACCTTTTGCAATGCGACGTTGACGGTCTTCGCGTTGGCCCCGCTGCCGACACGCATCTTGCCGGTCGTCGTTCCCAGTGCTCCGGGAAACGTTGCGAAGAGATCGTTGAAGGTGCGGTTCTCTTGGACGAGCACGACGATGTGCGCGATGCCTTGACGGCTGGGCGGACCGGACGGCGGTCCGGGCGGCGTGGCGCCCGACGTGCCGCCGCCCCCGCAAGAAGCCAGTGCAACGCTAGCCGCCAGCGGCGCTAAGAATCGGGTGCGCATCTATTCGCTGTCGGGCGCGAATCCCGACGGCTTCTGGCGCAGGAAGAATTCGCGCGACTGCGGCGATTCGATCACTTGGAACGGACGCGGCGTCTGGTTGAAATTGAAGGCGTTGGTAATCGGCGTGGAGCGCGAGTCGGTCGTTCCCAGCGACCCGAGCTTCCAGTTGTTCTCGATGAAGTGCAGCACGCTGCCGAATTCGTACTGGGTCGAGACGACGTGCGGCTGCACGTAGGGCGAAATGACGATCATCGGAACGCGGAATCCCAGGCCGCCGGCATTATCGAAGAACGCCGGCGATTCGTGGTCGTAGAATCCGCCCCAATCGTCCCATAGGACGATAACCGCGCTGCTCTTCCAGTATTTGCTCTGGCCAACCGCGTTGACGATCGATGCGACCCACGACGGGCCGAAATCCACCAGTTTACCGTGCTGGTGTTCCTGCGGATGGTCGGAGTTCTGCGCGTCGGGCGTGATCCACGAGACCGCCGGAAGTTTACCGTTCTTGATGTCCTTGAAGATGTCGAGGTCGCTGAAGGTGACGTTTTTGCCCCACTCGTCGCTGTAGCGCACCGCCCGAATGGCGTCGAAGGCGCTCCAGATGCCGGCGGTGTCACCGTGCTGCGGTCCGTGCGGTCCCTGCACCCTTTGCGCGTAGTACTTCCACGAGACTTTCTTTGCGTCGAGCAGATCGCGCAGCGTGGCGTAATCGAAGCACGGGTTGGGGCCTTTGTCGTTGAGATACTTGAGATTGGTGGTGAGCAGCGACGTCACGGTGCTCGAGAGCGAGTCGCAGCCCCACGGAAACCACGTCGGATTGTCGACGACGCTGGCTTGCGAGCTGCCGTAGTTCACGACCGTCGCGCCGGCAATCAGGTCTTGGTGCGCGGTGAACGTTCCGCTGCCTTGCGTCTGGAACATGTGATCGGCTAGAACGTACTGCTGCGCCATGTCCCAGTACGGCTTGATCTCTTGCGGATTCACGTACTGATAGGCGTAGGTGCAGATGGGCGACCCCTCGCCGTTGGGGCCGGATTTCTCGAGATCGAAACCGTCCATCTTGCCGCCGTCGTACTGCGCGAGAAAGCCTTGCGACGAGTCGTTGGGATTGAGGTAAACGTGCGGCAAATCATCGCCCTTGCCGAAGCTATTGGGGAAGCCGTCGCCGATTAGCGACGCTTGGGTCAACTGGATCGTCGGATTCGACTGGGTGATGACCGGCATGCCGCTGGACTGGCACGCGCTGGCGATCCCCTGCGGCATTGGCGCGCCCTGTCCCGTCGTCGTCCCGTCCGCGCCGGGGAAGGTGGCGAAGAAGTTATCGAAGCTGCGATTCTCTTGAATCACGACGATCACGTGGGAGATCGGCGTGGCGCCCTTGCCGTCGGGGCTTGCGGGAAGTACGGCAGAGGGGCTGCCGCCCGCGGCGCTGCCGGAACACGATGCCGTCGCGGCAATGGCGGCGCTCGCGAAAAGTAAGAGAGCCCAATGGCGCGGATTCATAAGATGCCTCCGTAGATCGCGGGAGCGGCCGCGATTTTAGACGGTACTACGCGGTTGCGCCGACTCCGCAATGCGTTGCGCGATCGCTCCAACGTCGTATCCAAAGTGCTCCGCCACGCTGCCGGTGAGGGACGTGATCTCGGCGATCTCGGCGGCGTCGAACGAGGGCTTGTAGTAGTCGGGAAGTGAGAGCTTCTTGGTATAGGCTTCGCGCGCGGCCGCAAATTTCTCCGGCGCGAGGCCGGTGTGTGCCAAGATCCGGTCGATCGTCGCTCCCGAATCCGAGCAGAGATCTTCGTAGCGGACCAGGCAGACGGCCCGCGCCAGCCCGGGGTCGGCCTGCAGCTGCTGCGCGACGAAGCCGTAGACGTATGCCCAGTAGCGCGCGCGAGAGATCGCCCACTTACCCTCGTCGAAGAGCCGGCGAATCTCGTGCAGTTCCTCGGGCCGGCCGACGTTGGCCATCATCATGTTCGGCCCGAACTCGTGGTGGCCGGTCAACTCGATGATCTCGATCTGTCGCGGATCGGACTCCTCGATCTCCTTCCAGATGCGGTCTTGCTTGATGATCGAGGCGACGTGGTCGAACGGGTTGCGAATATAGAGCAGGAAGCGCGCGTCGGGGAAGATCTTGCGCAGATATTGCATCCGCACGACGCACATGATCGCTTTGCTCACGTAGCGGTTGCGAGCGCGCACGATGGCCAGCTTGCGCAAGTGCTCGCTATAGAAGCGCTCGAAGTTGCGGTTCGAGGTGGATGAGTCGAGGACGCTGTAGTTGTTTTCGTCGTGGATGAACGGAAAGAAGTGCTCCCAGAGAATCTCTTCGCCCATCTCGGCGCTATCGCGCGTCACCTGGATGCGGTCGCGATGGATGCGCGCTACCGGCTCTTTCATAGCGTTGACCGGAATCATCGGGAAGACTTTGTTCCAGACCCACGGCATATAGGGCATCAGGAAGTCGGCATACTTGTGGGTTGCGACGTCGGGGTGCTCGCTGAGCATCTGCAACGTGATCGTCGTCCCGGCGCGCGGCAAGCCGCAGATATACACCGGACGGTCGACCGCCTGTGCGGCCAGGCTTCGAGCGAGCATGCGCGACTCGATGTTTCCTAGACCCACGAAGAGCGGCGCGGCGGCGTGCACCCCCCGAACGCTCCAATAGAAGGGTGCGGGCACGGAGAACTGCTGCGGCTTCTTAGAATCTGCTGCTGACATCCTTAATTCGCTTACCTTTCGGAGGGTAGTGTCGCGGCGCTACAGTTTCTCGAAGAGTGCTCCGATTACCGTCAGGCCGGGCCCGAACGCCATGCTGAGTACCTTCGCGCCGGGCGGAATCTCCGGCGATTCCAGGACCAGCTGCCAAATGTGCGGGGCCGTGGCCGATGCCATATTACCGTGCTCGTAGAGAACCTTGCGGCTATATGACAACTGTGACTCCTCGATACCAAGCCGGGTGCGGATCTGATTGAGGATCGCCGGGCCGCCGGGATGGATCGCGAAGATCATTTTCTTTTTCTCGTGCTCGAAGTCGAGACCGACCTGCGCGCAAATGGCCGTCACGAAGTCGGCGATGGAGTCGCGAATCATGAACGGCACGCGCTTGGAGAGCGACATGTCGAACTGCAGCGGCCCAGGACGCAGCGTCATCTCCGGAAGCGAGTCGGGAAGAATGTGCTCGTCGAGCGCGAGTATTTTGAGGCCCCGGCGCGGATTCTTTGCGAACTCCGATTCGGGATAGGCGCCGTATCGAATAAAACCGTCGGCGAAGAGCGTCGAGGTGACGAAGTTGTCCGGTTCGTCGCCGAGCAGATCGAAGTGCAGCGATAAGAACTCGGTGTGCACGAGGTCGACGCGGCGCTTGCGCTTGGGCAGCGAGGAGAACGACGAACCAACCAGGCCGATTGCGGTGCGAACTGCCGGGAACGCGCCGTAGCATCCCATGTGATACGAGTGCGTCACGCCGACGTTGAGCCAGTTGCGACGCGAAAGGAACGTTTGCACCGGAGAGGGCGAGAGATAACCGGAGCAGCTGACGTGCACGATGTCGTCGGGCGGCGGCAGCTCGCGATCGCGATAGACCCGTTCGAACACGTCGCAGGCGACTTCTTCAAAGAGGCTCATGCGCTGATCGAGCGGTTCGCCGGTCGGCGTTCGCAGATCGCCGTACGCGCGCACCGACTCCGACGGATTCTCCGGATCGGGCGTGACGAATCGCGACGTGAGTACGCTGACTTGCCGTCGCGCGATGTGCTCCGACGAGGCGCCGTAGCGGGCCATGCGATCCTGCATCGTTTGCGCGACGCGTTCGCGCTCTTGTGGATCTACGATGCCGCGGGCCGCGCACTGCGCGACGGTCATGAAGTGGGCCTGGATCCGCTTCAGCTCGTCTTGCTCGCGGGGCGAGGTAAGCCCGATCCGCTCGAAATCGGATAGAACCACCGGCACGGCTTGCAGCCGCACCTGCGACGCGATGGTGCCGGCCGCGATGGCGGTGCGGGGAGACTTGGAACGGGTAGGCTTATCTAACGTACGCATAATAGGTGGAGGGAGGCTCTTTCTACGCCCGCGCTGCTCTTTCATGCGAGCAGGCTTTCCCGGAATTGCTTACTTTAATCACTGGAAGAGCCGGTTAGAAATCCTAGTTACCAATCCTAGTCATTATTCGTCATCGACGGCGCGATTCGACGGCTTTTGTCGCAAGAAGTACGAGCGCGAATATTTCGCTCCGACCGGAACGAACTTGCGCGCCGGCTGTTTGAAGTCGAAAAAGTCGTCGGTAAAATCGGCGGCGGTTGCATCGCGAGTTCCTAAACTCCGCAAGTTCCAGTTGTCTTCGATGAAGCGAACGATGCTGCCGAGCTCGTACTGATTGTGCGAAACGTATCCGGCTTTGGCATATGGAGCGATCGCGATCATCGGTACGCGAAAACCGAGTCCGCCGTAAAGACGCCGCCCGGGCGGCGCGACGTGATCGTACCAGCCGCCCCAATCGTCCCACACGACGATGACGGCGGTCGACTTCCACGCCGGGCTCTCTCCGATTGCGTCGACGACTTGCGCCACCCACGACGGCCCGCTGTCGCTATTGCCGCCGGGATGGTCGGAGTTTTGGAAATCCGGTACGACCCACGAGACGGCCGGGAGCGTGTCGCGTGAGATGTCGGTTAAGACTTTCGTTTCGGGAGAGACTTGATTGGTCGACCATTCCGGTCCGTGACGAACGGCCGCGATTGCGTCGAACGCGTTCCATAAGTTGCCGGCGAAGCTTTGTCCCACGGCGGGCGCGTAGTAGCGCCACGATAGGCCTTTCTCGTCGAGCGTGTCGCGCAGCGTCTCGTAGTTCAAGCACGGAAAGGGGCCGGCATTGGGCATATAGCGATCGCCCGTTGTGATCAGCGTCGTCACGACGCCGGCCGGCGCGTCGCAGCCCCACGGCGGCTTGGTCGGAAAATCGATCAGACTTTGCGTGCCGTTGATGTCGGTGCCGCCGCGAATCAAATCCTGATGCGCGGTAAAACTTCCGCTGCCTTGCGTTTGAAACGTATGATCGCCAAGGACGTACTGCTTGGCCAAATCCCAGTACGGGCGGATCTGGGCCGGATCGACGTACTGGTAGACGTACGTTCCCGGCGTTCTCCCGATCGGAACCAGATCGAAGTGGTTCATCTGCCCGTGGTTGTAGTCGCGGATCCAAAACTCGTAGCCGTTGTTTGGCGAGATCGAGCTTTCGAGATTCGCTTTGGCGAGCCGCCGGGTGCCGTTGTGTGTCTTGCCGACCGTCGTCCCGTCGGCGCCGGGAAATGTGGCGAACAGGTTGTCGAAGGTCCGGTTTTCCTGAATCAGCACCACGATGTGGGTGAAGTGTTTACCCTGCTTTGCGGGGGGCGGCGGCAGGAAGGGTGCCGAGCCGGGGCTGCTCGCGCCGCCGCCGCAGCCGGCGGTTATGGCGGCAGCCAGGGCGACAAAAGACAAAAGGAAGGAACGGATGAGCGATGAGTCCGGGGATTGCATGGATGCGAGCCTAATCGCCCGGGCGCAGGCGCTATCCCTTCCCCGGCAAAGCTGAAAAGGGTGGCACCGGTGCGAGCGACCGGCGCGAACGTGGCGCGCGCGGCCGCGCTCCTGCGCGCCGGCGGCGTGGTCGCTTTTCCGACCGAGACCGTTTATGGGCTCGGCGCATTGGCCTTCGATCCGGCTGCCGCGGCGCGGATTTTCGAGATCAAGGGGCGTCCGTCGTTCGATCCGCTGATCGTTCACGTGCTCGACGAGACGATGCTGGCGCAAGTCGTCGCCGGCGTTCCGCCGCTCGCGCGCCGGCTGATGGAGCGCTTTTGGCCGGGCGCCCTGACTATCGTGCTGCCCAAAGATCCCGGCCTGCCGGCGCTGGTGACCGCGGGGCTGCCCACCGTCGCCGTTCGCCGTCCCTCCCATCCGGTGGCTCGCGCGCTGCTCGAGGCGGCCGGAGCGCCCATCGCGGCCCCCAGCGCCAATCCGTTCGGCGGGCTCAGCCCCACGCGGGCCGAACACGTCGCCGCCGCTCTGGGCGACCGGGTCGACCTCATCCTGGACGGCGGAGCCACCAATCTTGGGCTCGAGTCGACGATCGTGGCGCTCGATCCCAAGCCGGTCTTGCTGCGCGCCGGATCGATCGGCGTCGAGGAGATCGAAGCCGAAATCGGCCCATTGGAGCGCGAGACGCCCTCGGCGCGGCTGCGCGCCCCTGGCGGCCTCCCGGTCCACTACGCTCCCCGCACCCCGCTGCGGGTCGTCGATCCTCGCAGCGTCGCTCTGGAAGAGCGAGCGTCGGCGGGCGCTTTGTTGCTGCAAGGTGATTGCGAAGGGTACGCGGCGGTACGCGAGCTCTCGGGCAGCGGCGATCTGCGCGAGGCAGCGGCCGGTTTCTTCGAGGCGCTCCACGCGCTCGACGCGCTGGGGCTATCGCGCATCGACGCGCAGCCCATACCCGAGCGCGGACTCGGTTTAGCGATGATGGACCGGCTGGCACGCGCCGCGGCGCGCCGCTGAAACATTTGCCGGGTTCCAAGCGTTGCGCAAGTGGGAATCGAAGAGAGGATCATGATGCCGAAGCTTTTGCTTGCCCTCGTCCTTCTGGGAGCCACCTCTGCCCCGTCGCCGCTTTCCTTTCAAGTGTCGGGCGACGTCGCACAGAGTTACCGCCTTCTGTCCACCACCCACTACGAACCGGTCGCGGGTCAAGCGCTGCTCGCCGCAGCGGCCGACGCGCTCTCGACGGAGGCTCACAAGCGCGGCGTAAATCTCGCGCCGCCCTCACTGAAAGTACAGAGCGACAGCGCGGCGACTCTCAGCGAGCTCAACGGCGCAATCGTTAGCGCGGCCAACGCCGCGCACGCTTCACCCAACGATTTCGCGTACGCCGCGATCAAAGGGATGGCGCTGGCGACCAACGATCGCTACACGCAGTTCTTCACGCCGGACGAGTTTCGCGACTTCAACGAGGCACTCGATCCCAAAGCGATCGGCGGCATCGGCGTAATGATCGAGCCCGACGCCGCGTCGGGCCAGGTTCGCGTCTCCTACGTGCTTCCGTCGGCGCCCGCCGAGCGGGCCGGCGTTGCGGTCGGCGACATCATCACCGCCGTCAACGGTACCGCGACCAAAGGGCGCGGCGTCGAGAACGTCAGCTCCATGTTGCGCGGCCAGTCGGGAACGGCGGTTTCCGTGGGCCTGCAACGATCGGGTAGTCCGTCAACGCTTTCCATCACCCGCGAGGACGTCCAGCCGCCGACGGTCGTCTACAAGCTTCTGCCGGGAAATATCGGCTACGTATGGGTTATCGCGTTCGGTCGAGCTACGCCTAACGAGTTCGATACGGCCATCGCGCGCTTGAAGTCGCTAGGCGCTAAGGCGCTCGTGCTCGACTTGCGAAACGACGGCGGCGGGTACGTAAACTCCGCCCTCGACATCAGCTCGCGCTTCATCGCCAACAAAGCCTTAGTGACCGTCGAAGAGCGCGGGCGCCGCGCTACGACGATCGACGCGGACGGCGATCCTTCGATCGCGATTCCCGTGAGCGTGCTGGTGAACCAATACACTGCATCGGCATCGGAGATTACCGCCGGCGCGCTGCAGGACGACGGCATTGCAGCGCTGGTCGGCGCGCGCACCTTCGGCAAGGGCGTGATGCAGACGCTGACGCCGCTGCCCGACGGCGCGGCCATCAAAATCACTACGGCGCACTACTTAACGCCGAACCATCGCGACATCAACTTACGAGGAATCGCGCCCGACGTCGCCGTCGAGGAGAACCGGGACGCGCATTTCGGAGAAGTCGAGCGCGACGCTCAGCTGCGCGCCGCGGTTGCATTGCTGCAGAAGAAGATTATCGCCGCACCCGGATAAGACGCACGACCGTCCCGTTGCGCGAAAACGAGACGTCGTCCATCAGGCGCCGCATCAAGAAGATTCCGAAGCCGCGTCCGCGATGATCGGGCTCGACGCTGGCCATCTCGCGGGGCGCCGGGAAGCCGACGCCGGCGTCGCGGATTTCGATGGCCAACTCTCGGCCGTTAAACGCGCAGGTGACGCTAAAGCTGCCCGCCGCGGCCCCGCCGCCGTGCTCGACGGCGTTGCTCAGGGCTTCGCCGGCGGCCAAACGTATGTCGGCGACGTCACTCTCGGAGAAACCGCACGACATGGCAAAGCCCGCGATGCCTTGGCGAGCCAAAGCCACGTTCCGGATATCGCTGCCAAAGTCGGCACGGTACTTTCTGTTCAAGGTTGCGGCTTCGTCGGATTAGCGTTTCTGCTTTGAAGCTTTCCGAGTTAAAAGCTCGCTTAAACCTTGGCTGACGGTTCGCAGCGCTGGGCGGAGGCAAAGGGTCGGGCCCGGCAGCGCGAACCATCCCGCTACGGGCGATTAGCTCAGCTGGGAGAGCGCCTCCCTTACAAGGAGGATGTCGGCGGTTCGAGCCCGTCATCGCCCACCATATTTCCACGCCGCATGGCCGGCACTTGAACCGCGAATTGCCGCGTTGCGGGCCACATCAGCACGACGGCCGCGAGCGTGATGAGGGTGGGCTCGATGTCGACGTAGCCGCCGATTCCGGCGTAGGCGCCTCGCATCAGCCAGTAGTTCAGCGCTAAGAAAATGCTCGCCCAAGCGGCAAGTCGCACGAAGACTCCGGCGATCAGCGCTAAGCCGATCAGCGTTTCGCTCCACTCGACGAGCGTCGCGAAGAGGGTGACGTTCGGGATGACGACCTGATGCACGAACGCATGGTATGGCCCCGACGTAGTCGCGGTAAAGTCCACCAGCCATCGTTCGCACTGGCCGCCGTGCAACGCAAAGTTCGGGTCGCCCAGCTTGAGGCCGCCGTTGACCAGCCAAACCAGCCCGAGAAAAATTCGAATCGCAGGCGCGTACTGCACGATTCTATCCTACGGTCGCGCCGTCCGCGCCGTATTCAAAGCCGGCTCAGAGGCCGGTCAAACTTTTCGGCTCTACCGGCTCGTGGCGGGTTTTCTCGCTAAAAACGGGACGATCGTGGCCGCAAGCATGATGGTTGCCGCCGCCGGAAGCCACGCCGTCACCGAACCGGTCGAATCTTCGAACCAGGCGGCGGTCAGCGGGCCGATGATTCCGGCTGCCGCTGCCGCGGTGATGATAAACGAATAGTCCTCGCCGAGAAAGCGCGTGCCGAAGAAATCGGCCATCACCGCCGGCGCGACGCCGAAGATTCCGCCGAAGCAGAGCAACAGCACCGCGAAAGCGGTGCTCGCCAGCGCCGGCTCGTGTCCGGTTGCTAAATACCACAGCGCGACCCCCTGGAGCGCGAAGCAGACCGCGAGCGAGGCGCGTCTGCCGACAAAGTCGGAGAGCCACGCCCAAAGAAACCGGCCGACACCGTTTGCCGAGGAGAGCCAGCCGAAGACGACGGTCGCGGCCGCCGCGGTCATTCCGGCGACCTTTGCGTAAATGGGTATCGCATTGCTAAAGAGCGCCAAGCCGCAGGTCGCGTTGACGAAAATAACGGTCCACATCATGTAAAAGGCGCGCGTGCGCAGCATCTCGGCGGGTTTGAAGTCGCGTTCGAGGGCTAGCTTCGCCGCCGCCTTGGCGACGCGAAAGTTGGGCGGGGGCGGATGAATCAGCAGCGCGGCCGCGCCGCCGACGATCGTAAAGAGCAGTCCCGACCAAAAGAAAATCTGCATGACGATCGCGATGTCGGCCTGCTCCGCCGACGCAGAGGGCGTGAACGCGTGGCCGGCGGCGGCGGCGAGGTTGCGCGCCGCAACGATCTCTGCCGTGGAGTTGGCAACACGTTTGAACTCGCCCAGCGATCCCACCGCCAGGTTGAAGGCCAGCGAGCCAAGTCCGTAGCCGGCCAGGATTATGCCGTTGGCGAGCCCGCGCTCTTCGGGAAACCATTTGGTGATCGTCGCGCCGGGCACGACGTAGACCATGCCGCACCCGATGCCGCCGATCGCGCCGTAGGTGAGATAGAGCCACAACAGCCCCTCGTGCTGCGTGCCCAATCCGGCGAGCATGCTTCCGGCTCCCCAAAGCACCGCGCCGGCGACGGCAACGCCGCGCGGGCCGAACCGGTCGTTCGCGAAGCCGCCCACGATCGCACCAACAGCGAAGAAGACGATCACCAGCGAGAATACCAACGCCACCTGCACGCTCGACCAGCCGAAGAGCGCCATTAAGGGACGCGTAAAGAGGCTCCAGGAGAAAATCGTGCCGGCTACCGACATGATGACGAAACCTGCAGCGAGGACGATCCAGCGCTCGCTCGAGGGAACGGCTCGCTCCACGCTCGCTCGGTTCTGAGCCGCTGCGGTCAACTCCGCTCCACAATGGTGTGCCGCGGGGCCGGACGAAGAAGCGAAGATGCAACGCACGCTCGAGCACGTCGAAATCGAACGCGACGGCGAGATCGCCGTCGTCTCGATGAACCGTCCGGAAAAACGCAACGCCCTCTCGCTGCAGATGATGCGCGAGCTCGACGAAGCCCTCGCATTACTCGGCGAGGAACGCGGCACTCGCGTCATCGTCTTACGCGGCGAAGGGCCGGCGTTCTCCGCCGGACACGATCTTCGCGAGCTGGTCGACCGCGACGTCGAGACCTATCGAAAAATCTTCGAAGCGTGCGTGGCGCTGATGGCGCGCATCGCGTCGGTTCCGCAACCGGTTATCGCCGAAGTCGCGCGCGTCGCGACGGCGGCAGGCTGTCAGCTGGTGGCCGCTTGCGACCTCGCCGTGGCTTCCAGCGAAGCGACCTTTGCAACGCCGGGCGTGCGCATCGGGCTCTTCTGCAGCACGCCGATGGTGGCGCTGACGCGCAACGTCGGCCGAAAGCGCGCGATGGAGATGCTGTTGACGGGTGACCCGATCGATGCCGGGACGGCGCTGTCGTGGGGGCTCGTCAACCGCGTCGTCGCACCCGAGCGTCTCCACGACGAGGTGCTGGCGATGGCGCGCAAGATCGCGTCGTCGAGCGCGAGCATCGTCGGAATCGGGAAGGCTGCCTTCTACGCGCAGATCGATCTCGATCAAGCCGCCGCGTACGACTATACAAAGGAAGTGATGACGGCAAACGCGTTGGCGTCCGACGCGCACGAAGGCATCACCGCGTTCTTGGAAAAGCGTCCGCCCCGTTGGCGCGAATAGCGCGCTTCGAAACGCTTCCCATCGAGGGCATAATTTGGTACCGTTGAACCCCGGCGGACCGCGGCGCTTGCCTCGTGGGCCGGCAGCGTTCGCGACGCATCGAAAAGCGTCGCCCACACCCGGTATGCGCGACCCGACAAAAAGGGATCCGTGCATACGCGACGGCAGGAGGGCTCGCCTATGGCGAGCCCTTCTGTGATTGCAGTGGGAGCAAAATCGCCGGGGCGGTCGAACATGAGCGGCTTCGTGGCTTTCTTCACCCAACGGACACGCTACGCCGTCGTCATCTTGATCGTCGCGCTGGTCGCCTCGCTTGCCGTGGCGGCATTCCGCATGCGCACCGAGTCGCACGCGCGTCGCGTCGAGCTGGCGATGGACTATACGGACCTCTACGCCCTGGCCCGGGCCTACGACTATAACCCGGCGGCCTTTCTGATCGCGCTGCGCCGCGCCGGCCTCACATCGCTGGCGCTGACCGAGGAGCTCGGCACCAACGTCGGCGACAACGGCAAGGCCTACGCCACTACCGGCGCCGCCCTTGTGAACCAGGCGCGCCTGGCGCCGATCGCCGACCCGATGCTGGCGGCGCTGGTGCAGGCCCACCGCATCGACGACGGCGGCATATATCTGATCGTCTCCGACGCCGCCGCCTATCACCGCTATCTCACGGCGCTGGCGCTGCATTTCACGCCCAACAGCGTGCGCGTCTTGCGCGGCCGGCGGCCCTGGCTGATCGAGGTCCGAACGCAGATCGATTACTTCAACGCCCTGGCATTGGGAATCCCAACGGATCAGATCGAGCTGGCGCATCGGCTAGCCCTGCTCGTAGTGCCCCGCTTTCAGAACGACGAGCGCTTCAAAGCTCCGCAGATCGACGCGATCTTCGACGACGTGCTGCGCTACGACCCGAAGGTCTCGACCATCGTTTTCTTCGGCCTCGGCAACGCCGTCGTGGGCTATCCCGATCATTTGGAGGATACCGCCGCCGCCTTCAAGCGTCACATCTTTAACTTCGGTTCGATCGAAACGTACGACGCGAGCCAAGTTCAGAAGGGGAGCGAGACGCTGGCGCGGCTGATTCCCGGACGCACGGTGCGCGTGCAGGCGATCGCCAAGACCGAGCTGGACAAGCTCAAGCTCGACGAAATCGTCGCGCGCTACGTGTTGGGCGTGCGCGAGCGCAACGTTCGCGTCGTATATCTGCGGCCGTGGCCGCATCAAGACGGTAATCTCTCGATCGAAGCGACCAACGTGGAGATGGTCAAGGCTATCGCCGACGAGTTGCGCGGAGACGGTTTTAAGCTCGGCCGTGCCACCCCGATTCCAATGTATCGCGGAAACAACCGGGTTCTCGTCGGCCTCGCGACGCTGGCCGTACCGTCGATCTTCATCCTCTTGCTGGACTTCTTCGGATGGTATCGCCGCCGGCTGGCGGCGGCCGCGTACGCGCTGACGATACTGATTTACGCCGCCGGCCTGCTTTCGCATCACGACGCCTTTGCCCGTTCGGCGATCGCCCTAGCCGGCGCGCTGCTCTTTGCGACGGCGGCGCTGCTGGTCTTGATTCCGGCGTGGAACGAACAACCCGCGCGAAAAACCGGCGAGCAGATCCTGCGCAGCGCCGGATGGATGCTTGCCGCAACCGGCGTAGCGCTGCTCGGTGCGCTAGTGGTCGTCGGAGTCTTGAGCTCGCCGCTGACGATGGAGGAGATCGAGCGCTTTCGCGGCGTCCGCTTGATCTTGGCGCTGCCACCGTTGATCGCGCTGGTGTTGTACCTATTCGACCGGCGCTTCGGCGCGGGCATCGATCGCCCGCGCGACGTCTTCCTCTCGCCGGTGCTGGCTTATCAGCTGCTGGCCGGCATCGCCATCGTTGCGGCCGGCGCCGTGATGCTGGTACGAAGCGGGAACGAGGGCGACATCGCTCCGTCTCCGTTCGAACTGACGTTGCGCCACCTGCTGACGCACGTATTGAGCGTGCGCCCCCGGTTCAAAGAGTTCTTGATCGGCTTTCCGGCGATGATGCTGCTTCCGGCGCTGCTGTCGCGTCATCGGCGCGCCGTCGGCTGGCTCATCTCGCTGGCCATCGGCGTCGGGATCGGCGACGTGATCGATACATTCTCCCATCTGCACACGCCGATCTCGATCTCGCTGCTGCGCATCGTCAACGGCCTGATCGTCGGCGGCATCATCGGGGCGGCGGCGATTGCCGTCTACCGGCGCGCTGCCCTCGCGTATCGCGCGCTCTCGGCATCCGAGTGACGGTGCACGTGCTGCTCTCCGGCTACTACGGCTTCGGAAATCTTGGCGACGAAGCGCTGCTCGAGGTGATTGTCGGGCAAGTACGCCGCCGCTTTCCGCAAGCCACGCTCGAAGTGCTTTCCGCAACGCCGAAAACGACGGCGGCGCGTTACGGCGTCGCCGCGACGCCGCGCTGGGATTGGCGCGCAGTTCGTGCCGCAGTGGGCCGGTCGGATGCCGTGCTCTCCGGCGGCGGAGGACTCTTGCAGAACGCGACGAGCATGCGGAGCTTACTCTATTATGCGGGAATCCTGCGCGAGGCCGCGCGCAAGCGGCGCAAGACGATGGTCTTCGCCCAGTCGATCGGACCGCTCGATTTTTGGGGCCGCCTCGTCGTCGGGCAGTTCTGCAAAGGACTCGACCGCGCGACCGTGCGCGACGAGCGTTCGCGCGCCTTGCTACAGAGCGTTCTTCCCGAAACGCCCGTCGAGCGCACCGCCGACCCGGTCTTTCTCTACGACCTTCCGGATAGCGGCGTGGACCTTGCCGGCGAGGGGCTCGGACCAGAGAGCGGTCCTTACGCGGTCATCAGCGTGCGCAGCGCTGCCTCGCCGCGCGACGGCACGCGCATCGTTGCGCGCGCCGTGGACCGGCTAACGAATCGGCACGGCATCCGCTGCGCGTTCCTGCCGATGGCGGGTGCGGCCGACGCCGCCGTTTCAACCGACGTCATTCGTGCCTGCTCGTCGAGCGCGGTGCTCCTTCCCGAATGTACGCTCGAGAAAGCCGCGGCGATTCTGCGCGGCGCGCACGTCGTCGTCGGCATGCGGCTGCACGCGCTGGTGCTGGCGGCGCGCTTCAGCGTTCCGTTTCTTGCCATTCCGTACGATCCCAAAGTCGCGGCGCTGTGCGAGGACTTGACCTACCCGCTTCCCCCGCTGTGGGTTCCGGGCGAGCCGGCGCCGTCGGACGAGGCGATCGACGCCGGCGTCGACCGTCTCATCGCCCAGCGCGATGCGATATCCGCGCACCTCAAAGACCGGGCCGACGCAGTACGCGCGGCGGCGGAGCGCAACTTCGACGTCCTCGGGCAGCTTTTGTAGTCGGCATGGACTATCGCGAAACGCTCAACCTTCCGCGCACGGCGTTTCCCATGAAGGGAGAGCTTCCGCTGCGCGAGCCCGCCCGCATCGATTGGTGGCGCGAGCACGGAACGTACGACCGACGCCTCTCTCGCAACGCTGCCAACGGGCCATGGATCCTGCACGACGGACCCCCCTACGCCAACGGCGATCTGCACATGGGGCACTTCCTGAACATGGTCCTCAAAGACATGTTCGTGAAGATCGCCTTGCTCGACGACAAGTACGCCAAGTTCGTTCCCGGCTGGGATATGCACGGGCTGCCGATCGAGTACGAAACGCTCATGCACTTGGGCATCAAAGATTTTCATACCGTCGATCCGCTCGAGTTGCGCGCGCGTTGCCGCGAACGCGCCATGTATTGGCTGGATCGCCAGCGCGATCAGCGCGTTCGCATGGGAAACTTCGGACTCTTCGATCATCCCTACCGCACGATCGACGCGTCCTTCGAAGCGACTATCGTCAATGCGCTCGCCGATCTGGCCGAGCGTCAGCAAATCTATAAGGGTTTGCGCTCCACGCTGTGGTGCTTCCACGACGAGACGGCGCTGGCCGAAGCCGAGATCGAATACGAACCACGCCGTTCGCCCTCGATCTACGTTCGCTTTACCGCGACGCCCGAGCAGCGTTCCCGCATCCTTGCGGCCTTCGCCAACGACGCTGTCACCCCGAGCTTGTCTAAGGACACCCTGCCCGTCTCGTTTCTCATCTGGACGACGACGCCGTGGACGCTCCCGGCGAACGTAGCAATCGCATTACGCGGCGATGCAACCTACGGACTCTACCGCATCGGCGGCGAGGCCGTCATCGTCGCGGAAGCGCTGGCGCAGCAAGTCTTCGGCGAGCGCTACGGTCAGGCAGAGTTGCTCGCAAGCGCGCGCGGCGAGGTCTTCGACGACCTCGCGGTACGTAATCCGCTGCTGCCGCGTGACTCGGTAATCGTGCTCGCCGATTATGTCGATTTGGAAACGGGAACCGGTGCGGTGCATACCGCACCCGGCCATGGCGCCGACGACTTCGAGACCGGCATGAAGTATGGTCTGCCGATTCTGAATCCCGTCGACGGCGCGGGTCGATTCACTGCAGAGGGCGGTCCGTATGCCGGCATGCACATCTTCAAGGCCAATCCCAAGATTATCGAGGACCTGCGCGAGAGCGGCGCGTTATGGAGTGCCGATGAGTACGAGCACTCTTATCCACACTGCTGGCGATGCCACAACCCGGTAATTTTCCGCGCCACCGCGCAGTGGTTCTTGGCGATGGATCAAAACGTGCTGCGCCAGCGCACCATCGACGCCATCGACGCCGTCGAGTACGCGCCCGAGTGGGGTCGAACGCGCCAACGCCAGATGATCGAAACGCATCCGGAGTGGTGTCTTTCGCGCCAGCGCACGTGGGGTACGCCGATCCCTTCGCTGGTCTGTCTCGACTGCGGGGAAGCGATTCTCGACGCTCGCGTCGCGCGTTTGGCCGCCAAACGCTTTGCCGCCGTCGGAGCGGGTGCGTGGTGGAGCGATCCCGTCGAGACCTATCTCCCGCACGACTTTGGCTGTCCGAGCTGTCGCGGCAAGCGTTTCGAAAAAGAGAAGAATATCGTCGATATTTGGTTCGAGTCGGGCGTGACGCATCTCGCCGTGCTGGGCCGCGACGGCATGCCTTGGCCGAGCGATTTGGTTATCGAGGGCGGCGATCAGTTTCGCGGCTGGTTCCGCAGCTCGCTGATCACGGGGGTCGCTATTCGCGGGCGCGCGCCCGTACAAGCGCGTGATGAAGAACGGATGGGTGAACGACGAGCAAGGCCGGCCGATGTCAAAGTCGCGCGGCACCGGTGTCGACGCGCTCGAAGCTATGGGCCGCTGGGGCGCCGACGTGCTGCGCCTGTGGGCCGCTTCGGTCGAGCCGATCGACGACGTTCGCTTTGGTCCCAACGTCGTCGATCAGGTCGGCCGCGTTTACCGGAACCTGCGCAATCGCATCCGCTTCATGCTCGGCAATCTCGAGGATCTTCCGGTCGATGCAATCGTCTCACGAGAGGCAATGGAACCGATCGATCGTCTCGCCTGTAACGTGACCGATGCCTTCGTCGCCGGCGTCAAAAGCGCGTACGACCAGTGCGAAATTCACGACGCGTATCTGCGCGTCGTCGAGTTCGAGAGCGGTATGTCGAGCCTATACTTCGACGCGCTCAAGGATCCGCTCTACTCGCGCGCTGCCGGCGATCCGCGGCGGCGCAGTGCGCAGTCGGCGCTGCTCTACGTCCTGACGCGATTTCTTACCGCCTTGGCACCAGTGCTCTCGTTTACTACCGAAGAGGCGTGGCAGGCAATCCCGCCGCCGCTGCGCGGCGACGCCGAGAGCGTCTTCGACTCGTCGTTCGACGTCGCGCGGCACCGCGGGAGCTTCGAGGACGATTTGGTGCTCTGGGAAGTACTGCGCCAGTTGCGCGCGCGCGTCGCGGCATCGAGCAGCCCGCGCGATTTCGAAGCGGCGCTGAATCTAACCGTCGTGCCGGGCTTGTACAACCGACTGCGCGCGCTCGGAGATAATCTCCGTGAAGCGCTCGTCGTTTCGCAGCTCGCGCTGCACTCCGCCGAGCGCGCCGGCGGCGAAGCAGGCGACGGCGTCGGCGACTTCGAGCTTACGCCGGCGGCCGGTCGGAAGTGCGCGCGCTGCTGGAAGTTCCGCGAGCTGGGTATCGACCCGGCGCACCCGGAGATTTGCGCCGAGTGCGCGCAAGTCGTGGGGGCTTTAAAAGCCTAAGTGCCGGTGCGGTCGCGAAAGGCCGCCCAACGGTGCTGCTCGATTGCTTCGCGCGCTTCGGACATCAAGTCGTTCAGCAGATAGACGTTGTGGTACGAGAGCAGGCGCGGCCCCAGCATCTCTTTGGCGCGGAAGAGATGCGCCAAGTAGGCGCGGGTAAAATGCGTACACGTGTAGCAGCCGCAACCTTCGTCGAGCTTGCCGTAGTCGCGCGTGAAGGCGGCGTTGAAGAGGTTGAGCTCGCCGGCGCGGGTCATCGCGCGCCCGTTGCGGCCGCAGCGCGTCGGGTAGACGCAGTCGAAGAGATCGCAGCCGCCGTCAATGGCCGCCAGCAGATCGGCTACCGTCCCTACGCCCATTAAATAACGGGGTTTTTCCTGCGGGAGAAGCGCGGCGGTGGATCGAGCCGTGGCGCGCATTTCCTCGCGCGACTCGCCGACGGAGAGCCCGCCGATCGCATAGCCGGGAAAATCCAGATCCACCAGCTCGCTCGCGCTGCGCTCGCGCATCGGTTCGTCGAGACCGCCTTGCACGATGGCGAACAGCCGCGTTCCGTTTGCCGCAGGCGCCGCTGCCGATCGCCGTGCCCACGCCGTCGTTAGCCGTACCGATTCCTCGATCGCTTCGCGCGACGCCGGCAGCTTCACGCACACGTCCAGGAGCATCGCGACGTCGCTGCCGATCGCCTGTTGAAATGCAATCACGTTCTCGGGCGTAAAGCGATGCTCGCTGCCGTCAAGATGCGACGCAAACGTGACCCCGTCGTCGTCGAGCCGCCGCCGGCTCTCCAGGCTGAAAACCTGAAATCCGCCTGAATCGGTGAGAATCGGCCGTTCCCAACCCATAAAACGATGCAGCCCGCCTGCCGCCTCGATCGTCTCGCGCCCCGGCCGCAGCCACAGATGATACGTATTTGCAAGCACGATTTGCGTCTGCGCCTGCACGAGCTCGGCGGGCGTGATTCCCTTGACCGTCGCCGCAGTCCCGACCGGCATGAAGCACGGCGTCTCGACAACGCCATGTGCAAGTCGCAAGGTTCCGCGCCGCGCACTGCCGTCGGCCGTAATGAGGGTGAATGCTGCGTTCACACCGATGCGAGCAGCTCGCGCGTCTCCGCATACGCGGTTGGCGGCGGCGATTCGAAGTCGAGCGAGACTCCGGTGTGCGGATGGCGGAAGGCGAGTCTCCAGGCGTGCAGCGCCTGCCCTGGGAGCTCCGTGCGCCGGTCGCGCTGCCCGTAGACGGGATCGTTGAAGATCGGGTGGCCGACGGCGGCGAGGTGCACGCGTATTTGGTGCGTGCGTCCCGTTTCGAGGCGGAAAATTAGTTCGGCATGTTTTTTGAACGCATTGCGCAACTCGTAGTGCGTTACGGAGGGCTTGCCTTCGCCGACGATGGCGAATTTCAGACGATTGCCGGGATCGCGGGCGATCGGCCCTTCGATCGTGCCGCTCGGATGCGCCGGCACGCCGCAGACGAGTCCGAGATATTCGCGCCGTATGCGCCGGCGCTGCATCTGCATCCCGAGCGCGGCCAGGGTCTCTTCGCGCTTGGCGACGACGAGCAGACCCGAAGTGTCGCGATCCAAACGATGCACCAGCCCGGGACGCAGCGATTCGCCGGGGAGGCCGCCGGCGTGCGCGAGCAGCGCGTTGACGAGCGTTCCATGCGTCGCTCCGTGGGCCGGATGCGTGACCATTCCGGCGGGCTTGTCGACGACCAACAGATCGTCGTCTTCGTAGAGTACGTCGAGTGCGATCGTCTCGGGTCGTGCCTCGAGCGTTTCGGCCGCGGTAATTTCGAACTCGAGCACGTCGCCGGCCTCGAGGGGGCGGCTGGGTTTGGAGGGGCTGCCGTTTACCGAGATGCCGCCGCTGCGGGCGCTGCGCGCGACCAGCGAACGCGAGGCGCCGCTAAGCGACGCGATCAGGACGTCGGCGCGCTTTCCGGCTTGCTCAGCGGTGACGACGTGTAACAAGACTCGATAGCAGCAGCAGGCCGACCCCGACGGTGATGCACGAGTCCGCGAAGTTGAAGATGTTCGGCCAGATTCGGTAGAAGTCGATGAAGTCGATGACGTAACCGTAGTGCAGCCGGTCGACGACGTTGCCGATGGCGCCGCCGACGATCATGCCGAAGGCGACGCGCACGGTCAGCGATCGCGCCGCAGCGTCGCGGAAGCTGAACCAGAAAAGCACGAGCACGACGATGGCCATGCCGATCAGCAGAACCGCGCTGCTGCCGAACATGCCGAAGGCGCCGTGGAAGTTGCGCTCGTAGGTCCACTTCACGAAATGCGGGATGAAGAAGCGACTCTCGCCCGGCATGAAGTTGGTGATGACCAGATGCTTGGTGTACTGGTCGAGCCACAGAACCAGCAGGGCGACGCCGGCAATGAGCAATGCGTTGGCGATGCTAAGCGTGCGTCCGCGCATTACGCTAGTTTCCTGCGACATAATACATTAGAGACTCGGTTGCGGTACAAACTGATAGAACCATCCTGCGACGTTGAGAAAAGCGTTGTTGACGAGCACCAGCCCGACGACGACGAGGAACGCGCCGGAGGCAAATTCGACGGCCGGCAGCCAGCGCTTTATACGGTTTAACAGCGGCAGCACCATGCCGATGGCGACCGCCGTCAGCAGAAAAGGCACCGCCAGCCCCAGACAGTAGAACGCGAGCAGGAGCGCCGCCTGGCCACTGTGCTGCTGCGAGGCGATGGCCAGAATGCCGGCCAGGATCGGTCCGATGCAGGGCGACCATCCGGCGGCGAAGGCCATCCCGACGAGCGCCGACGTCCACAGCGTGCGCCGCTCGTGCTGCAGGTGGAATCGCGCGTCCATCATCAGCCAGGGGATGCGGATCATTCCCATCATGTGCAGGCCGAGGATGACCACCAGCACGCCGCCGACCTGCGCGATGAGCACCCGGTTGGCGTCGAGCGCGCCGCCGATTGCGCTGGCGCTCAATCCAAGTCCGATGAAGATGAGGCTGAATCCGGCAACGAAGGCCACGGCGTGAGCGACCGCTTGCAGTCGCGCCGCCGCCCGCGTCTCCGCTTTGAGGTCCTCTAGACTTTCGCCGGTGAGCAAGGAAAGGTACGCCGGCACCAGCGGAAGGACGCACGGCGATACGAAGGAAACGAGGCCCGCGAGGAAGGCGATGCCGGCGGTAATATGTGTCGTCGCGGTCATGCGCCTTTGATTGTTAGAAATGCAGCATTGGTTCACCTATCCGACAAATATCGACCCCGTCGCGATCCATCTGGGGCAATTTGGCATTCACTGGTACGGAATCGCGTATTTGGTCGCGTTCCTCGTCGTCTACCTGTGGATGAGCCGTCCGGCCGGTTTGCGCCGTCTCGGCCTCACCAAACCGGACGTTCAGGACTTTCTTTTCTACGCGCTGGTCGGCGTACTCGTCGGTGGGCGGACGTTCTTCGTCATCAACGACATCATCAGCAAGCACGACGCCTCGTTTTACTTCTCCAATCCCATTAACTTCATCGCCGTCTGGAACGGAGGCATGGCGTTCCATGGCGGCTTGGTCGGAGTCTTGATCGCGATCGGACTCTTCGTGCGCAAGCATCCCGGCTTGAAATACACGGTGCTCGGCGACGAGGTCGTTATGATGCTGCCCATCGGCATCACGCTCGTGCGCATCGTGAACTTCATCAACGACGAGCTGTGGGGCGACCTCTGCCGTCCCGACCGGCCGTGGTGCATTCAGTTTCCGTCGGCGCCGAGCATCGACGGCGTCGCCGCTTACCGCCATCCCTCGCAGATCTACGAAGCGATCCTCGACATCCTCACGCTGCCGATTCTGCTGCTTCTCTACCGGATGAAGCCCAAGGACGGCGTCGTGGCCTGGACGTGGTTTACGCTTTACGGCGTCACGCGATCGCTGGCCGAGCTTTGGCGACAAGCCGACTTTACCTGGATGGGCATCACCGGCGGTCAGCTCTACGCGCTGCCGATGATCGTCATCGGCATTGCCGGCGTCGCCTACTGCGCCACGCGACCCGGACCGCGTACCGAAACGCGAAGGCCCACGGTCAAGCCGTCGGCTGGATGAGCTTAAGCGCCGGGGAGCGCTTCCGAAGTCTGCGGCGCTCTATCGACGACGAGCTCCGCACTATCGGCCGCGATCCCGCCGGCGTGACGCTGGTCGGCATCAGCAAGGGGCAGCCGAGCGAAACGATCGCTGCCGCCATAGAAGCGGGCCTGGCCGATATCGGCGAGAGCTACCTGCAGGAGGCGCGCGCCAAGCTGGCCGCCCTGCCGGCGGTCCGCAAGCACTTCGTCGGCCACGTTCAGACGAACAAGGCCAGAGCCATTGCCGATGCCTTCGATCTGGTTCAGAGCGTGGATCGTGCGCGAGCCGGCGAGGCGCTCTCCAAAGCCGCGGTGGAAATCGGCAAGGAGCTGCCGGTCCTGCTGCAGCTCAACGTTTCGCCCAGCGAACGCTTCGGATGTCCGCCCGCGCAGGCCGAGGCGCTCGCCGAAACGCTCCGCAGCCTGCCTGGCTTGCGTCTTGCCGGCATCATGGCCATCGGCCCACCCAGCGGCGACCGCGACACAATCTCACGCGCTTTCGAGCTGGCCGCCATGACGTTGGACCGCATTGGTGGAAGTACGCTTTCCATCGGCATGTCTGGAGATTGGAGCGAGGCGTTACGGGCGGGTTCGACGATGTTGCGCATCGGCGAGGCGCTCTTCGGTCCTCGCCGGCAAAGCAAGAAAACGGGAGGCGCCAGTGAGCATGTTCAGTAAGATCGGCTCGTTCTTTTCGATACGCGACGACGAAGAAGAGTTTTATACCGAGGAACCGACGTCGTCACGCGTCGTGCCCCTCTCAAACGCGGGGCGCCGCGGCGGAACGCAAGTGAGCGTCTTCTCGCCGCGTTCGTTTCAGGACGTGGTCGAAATTGCCGACGCTCTGCGCAACCGGCAAGTCGTTATCGTGAACCTGCAGAACGCGGACCGGACCCTCTTGCAGCGGGTCGTTGATTTTACGTCGGGCGTCGCGTACACCATCGACGGCAAGATTCAGAAACTCGCCGAGTCGATCTACCTCATCGTTCCGGCAGGAATCGTGGTCAACGCAGCCGGCCTACGCGATTCGCTGATCGCCGACGGCACCTTCGACTTTATGAACAACAGGACATAGTTATGCAGAAGATCACACCGGTCGACATTCAGCACAAGAATTTCAAGAAGGCGCTTCAGGGATACGAGCGAGCCGACGTCGACGCATTTCTCGACGAGATCATCGAGACGCTCGAAGACGAGGCCCAACACCGCGCCGCGCTGGAAGCCGACATTGCCGACCTCAAGGAGCGGGTCAGTCACTTCAAAGCGATGGAAGAGTCGCTGCAGAACACGCTGGTCTTGGCACAGCGTACCGCCGACGAAGTCAAAGCATCGGCGCATAAAGAGGCCGATCTCATTCGCGAGAAGGCGCGCCTTGCCGGCGAACACGAGATCGCCGGCTACAACGACGCCATCTCCGACGTCCGTCGCGAGCATCAGCGCGCGCTCGATTCTACGGAGAAGGCGCGCAGCGAGCTTCGCAGTCTGCTGATGACGCATCTCGCGCTGCTCGAGCGCGCAGACGGCGGCAACCCGTTCAACGGTGAAGCTCAGGCCCTCGCAGCGGCAGCGGCAGCCCCACCGGCCGAGAGTACGGCAAAAGAGAGCGCGGCAAAGGCAAAGGAAACGCCGAACGCCGACACCACCCGCATCACCGTTTACTAATCCTTGACAGCGCGGGTTGCCGTCCTTCCCGGGGACGGCATCGGTCCCGAGATCGTACGCGCGGCCGTTACGGTTCTGCGCTGCGTGCGTGCCGACGTCGAGTGCGTCGAAGCGCCGGTCGGCGGCGCCGCGCTGGCTGCCGGCGCGGACGCACTGCCGGAGGAGACGCGCGCGCTCTGCGAGCGCAGCGCCGCAATTCTCTTCGGCAGCGTCGGCCTTCCGCAATACGACGGCAAGCCGTTGCTGGAGCGTCCGGAATACGCGCTCTTCCTACTGCGCCGCGACTACGAGCTCTTCGCCAATCTGCGGCCGGTTCGCGTCTTTGCCGGACTCGAAGCCAGCTCGTCGCTGCGTCCCGAGATCGTTCGCGGCCTCGATCTGCTGGTCGTGCGCGAGCTCACCGGCGGCATCTACTACGGCAAGCCGAAGGAGCAGCGCCGCGTGAACGGCGTCGACGAAGCGGTCGACACGATGATCTATCGGGCGCCGGAGATCGAGCGCATCGCGCGCGTCGCCTTCGAGCTCGCCCGCGCGCGGCGCAAGCGGCTTACGTCGGTCGACAAGCAAAACATCCTCGAAACGTCGCGGCTTTGGCGGCGAGTCGTCAACGAGGTCGCGCGCGAGTACGAGGATGTTACGCTCGACCATCTGCTCGTCGACAACGCCGCGATGCAACTCGTGCGCCGGCCCGGCGACTTCGACGTCATCCTCACCGAGAACATGTTCGGCGACATCCTCTCGGACGAAGCGGCCATTCTTACCGGTTCGATCGGCACGTTGCCTAGCGCGAGTCTCGGAACGCGCGGCATGCCCGATGCGCCGTTCGGCCTCTACGAACCGATCGGCGGCACCGCCCCCGACATCGCGGGTACCGGCCGCGCCAATCCCACCGGTGCCATCCTCTCTGCGGCGATGCTGCTCCGGCACACGCTTCGCGACGCGACCGGCGCACAGCGCATCGAAGACGCCGTCGAGGCTGCCTATCGCGACGGGTTGCGCACGGCCGACGTCGCCGCGGCCGGTGTTTCGGTGCTTTCGACTCAGGAATTCACGCAAGCCGTCATAGATCGTCTCTAACGCGGACACGCCGCGGCTAACGCGCCGCGCTACCATCGCGCCATGGATGGCATCGCTTGGGCTGCGAGTGCGATGGTGGCCGCCCGTACACGTTTGGAAATCGCCGCCGAGAATCTCGCCAACGTTTCTACCGATGGTTTCGCGCGGATTGCGGCTCGAGGTTTCTTGACGAAGCGCGGCGCGCGCATCGAACGCGCGCCCGAACGCCGTCAGGGCAGCCTTCGCCAGACCGGACGCGATCTCGACTTCGCGATTCTCGGCGAGGGCGCTTTTGCGCTCCGCGAGCCGGGCGGCCGCGTCGTGCGCGGCCGCGCCGGCGCCTTCGTTCGCGCGGCCGGCGGCACGCTGCGCGACGCGTTTGGCCGAACGCTTTTAGGATCGCGCGGCGCGCTGCGGTTTCCGCCGGATGCGCGGCTCGACGAGCGCGGCCGCGTCATCGCCGCCGGACGCTGCGTCGATGTGCTGCCGCTCCCCGCGCGAGGTCGCGTGCAGAGCGGCTTCCTGGAAGGCGCAGGGGTCAACGCGATCGGCGAGATGATCGACGTTATGGCGGCCGAGCGCGCTTTCGAGAGCGCGCAGAAGATCGTGACGGCCATCGACGGTACGCGTGAAAAGTCGGCGCAAGCCGCGCGCGTCGCATAGCATGGATCGCGCGCTCTTCGCCGCTGCAAGCGGCATGGCGGCTCAGCAACGCAATCTCGACACGATTTCCGACAACTTGTCCAACGCCGGCGTCGTCGGATTCAAAGGCTCAGCCCAGACGTTTGCCGAGCTCGTCGCGCCTGGTGAAGGCGGATTGGGGACCGTTGCACTCGGCGCGCGGGTGCTGTTCACGCAGGGCAAGCTCGCGCGCAGCGCCGGTCCGTTCGATCTGGCAATCGACGGCCCCGGATTCTTCACGCTAAACGACGGCGCCGGACGCCTCTTTTACAGTCGCGACGGCCAGTTCGCACGCGCTGCCGACGGGACGCTGCGCAACGCGCGAGATCTGCGATTGAGCGGCATCCGCGTTCCCTCCGATGCTCTCTCGGCGACGGTCGCGAGCGACGGAAGCGTAGGCGTGACCTTTGCCGGCGGGACGCGCATCATCGGGCGCATTCGTCTCGCCGAGTTTGCCGCACCCGAGCGGCTGCGCGCGGCCGGCGGCGCGCTCTTTGAAGCGACCCCCGAATCCGGCCCGGCGCGTTCAGTCGCGCCGGGCGCGGAGCACGGACCGCAGCTGCGCTTCGGAATGCTCGAGGAGTCCAACGTCACCATCATCGAGGCGATGATGCAGATCCTCGCAGCGCAGCGCGCCTATGAGGCCAACGCCAAGGGCGTGCAAGCCGCCGACGAGATGCTGCGCATCGCCAACAACTTGCAGCGTGGATAGCGCGACGGCTCTTCGCGCCGGCGAGGCGTTTGCGAGCATGTTGCTTGCGCCGATATTGCAGCCGATGATTGCCGGTTCGGACGAGCTGGGAAGCTACGAGCTCGACCTTATGGCGCGTGAAGTCGTGCGTGACGATCGCAGTGGTTTTGCGGCGCTCGTCGCAGCACAACTCCGAGGTGCGCGATGATGGACGCGACTGAACGGGACGCCTACATCAGCGCTTTGCTGCCCCGCGTGCGCGCGCTGGCACGCCGTCTCAAAAGGATCGTTCCCAACCTCGATCTCGACGATCTAACCGGCGACGGCTTCGTCGGTCTAATTCGTGCGGTCGACTCCTTCGATCCGGCTCGCGGACCGCACCTCGACGAATACGCGCGACGCCTGATCGTGGGAGCGATGCTCAACGGTATCCGTCGCATGGATCCTGTTTCGGAGCGAGCTAGACGGATCGTTCGCGACGGCGAGAACGAGCGGTACACGCTAGCCGCAGCCCGTGGCGAGATTCCGTCGCTCGCGGAGATGGAGCGTTGCCGGCCCGGGTACCAACGGGCGCTGACGGCAGCGCACCGAGGGCAGCCGCTCTCGCTCGATGCACCGTTACCCATCGGTGAATCGCTCTCGGGCGACTGGAGCGACGATCCGGCGCGCATCGTCGAACAGCGCCTCGAGCGCAAACGGCTCTGCGCGCTCGTTGCCGGGTTGCCGCCGCGCCAGCGTCAGATCGTGACGATGCACTATTTCAATGCCCGCTCGCTTCGAGCAGTTGGAAGGTCGATGGCGATTTCGGCGCAACGCGCCTCGCAGCTTCATATCAGCGCGATCGAACGCCTCAAACGTCAGTGGCTAGCTTCGTCGTGATGCGGCGCTAAACGTGCTGCGCCGCGTCGAGCCGGAGGATAACGCCTCCGTTCTCGCGCTGCAGGTCGAAGCCGGCCGCTCGGAAGCCGTCGTACCGGCCGTTGCCGACGCCGAGCTCGAAACGGCGTTACTGCCGCGCGATCATCCACGTTGGGTCAAGGATGCGATCGCCGTTTCGCAGCGGGCGCGCGAGATCATCGCCAAACTGCGGCCGGTCGTAGTGCGGGTGCTTTCGTTTTGGGATCACCGAATCCGGTCGATTGTGGTGGGGGATCGCTCGGTGAGCGTCGATCCTAGTGGCTGCTATCGAGTCGACGCCTGATGCCGCGGGGGAGACCTTCCGGATCGGTTGAGCGTGCGAGCGCAGCGGCCGTTCATTGGAGCGCGTGCGCCGCGACGGCGAGGGCTACTGCGGCACTTCCCGCAAAAACGAACCCGATGAGGACTTGGGCAAACATGACGACGTCACGTACGTCGTAGAGGTGGCGATGCATGGGGCTCTATCTCCTCTCGCTCCACCACCATGGTGACACGAAAGCCTGGTAAAGCGCCCAACACAGGCTGTGACTTCTCTGAACTTTTTCGGCAGGAAATCTACTGCGGCATGAAGAGGTTCCGGCCGGTCATGCGCTCGGGGATCGGTAGACCCATGATCGTTAGCAGCGTCGGCGCGACGTCGCCGAGCTTGCCCCCTTCGCGTAAAGTGCCGCGCAGATCGCCGGCGATAAGCACGAATGGAACGGGGTTGGTCGTATGGGCGGTGACCGGCTCGTCGTTGTCGTCGAGCTCCTCTTCGGCATTACCGTGATCGGCCGTAACGGCCAGCAGGCCGCCCGAACGAAGCGTACACTGCGCTAGACGCTCCAACGACTCGTCGATGACCTGGACTGCCTCGATCGTCGGCTCCCATTTGCCGGTATGGCCAACCATATCGGCGTTCGCATAGTTCATGACGATCGCGTCGTAGCGGCCGCTCTCGATCGCTTTGACGGCGGCTTCGGTGATCTCTCGAGCGCGCATCGCCGGTGCTAAATCGTAGGTTGGCACGGAGCGGTCCGAGGGAATCAGTTCGCGGTCTTCGCCGTCGAACTGTTCCTCGCGGCCGCCGTTAAAGAAGTAGGTAACGTGCGCGTACTTTTCGGTCTCGGCCAAACGAAGCTGGTGCAAGCCCTCGCGCGCCAGAATCTCGCCAAACGTATCGTACTGCGGGCGCGGGCCGAAGAGTACCGGGTTGGTGTAATTCTCGTCATACTTCGTCATCGTGGCGAAGAACGGATTGGCGTAGCGCTTGACGTCGAAGACGCCGAAGCCGTCGTCGTAATAGATGCGCGTCCCCGCGTTGAAAGCGGTGGTAAGCTGGCGCGCGCGGTCCGGTCGAAAGTTGAAGAAGACGAAGGCATCGCCGTCGTCGATCGGCCGAGCCTCGCCGACGATCGTGGGGACGACGAACTCGTCGTCTTCACCGCGCGCGTACGCTTCGGCGACGGCGGCAGCCGCATCGGGGGCGCGTTGCCCGGCCCGGCCGTTAGCAAGCAGATCGTAAGCGAGCTGCGTGCGTTCCCAGCGCCGGTCGCGATCCATGGCGTAGTAGCGTCCCGTAACGCCGGCGATCGACCCGCCGCGTCCGACGGCGGCGAGCTTGCGCTCGAGACGGTCGACGTAGGTCTGCGCCGAACGCGGCGGCGTATCGCGTCCGTCGAGAAAAGCGTGTACCGCAATCGGAACACCGCCGGCAACGGCGGCGTCAATCAGCGCGAAGAGGTGCTCGATCGAGCTGTGGACGCATCCGTCGGAAAGCAATCCCATCAAATGGAGCGTTCCGTGAGTCTTACCGGCGTGCGCGATGGCGCGATGGAGCGTTTCGTTTCGTCCGAAATCGCCCGATGCAATCGTGCCGTCAATCAACGTTACGCCCTGCGCGACGACGCGCCCCGAGCCAAGATTCATGTGTCCGACTTCGCTGTTGCCCATCACGCCGCGCGGAAGGCCGACCGCCTCACCCGAGGCCTCCAAGGTCGTGTGCGGATTACGCTCCCAGAGCGCGTGCCAATGCGGTAGTTTGGCCGCGGCGATGGCGTTGCCGTGCGCGGCGTCGCGACAGCCCCAGCCGTCGAGCACCGCGAGGACGACCGGGCGATACTTCATGCGACCGTCCTTCGACAAGCTCAGGACACCCTCAGGACACCGCGTTGGCGATGAGCGTCGCGAAGCCGCGCGGATCGAGCGAAGCGCCGCCGACAAGTCCTCCGTCGATTTCCGGTCGCGCCATATAACCGGCGACGTTCTCCGCGTTCATCGAACCGCCGTAGAGAAGCGGCACGTTTTCCAGTCCGGTCACGCTGGCGCGAATGACGCCCATGACGCGATCCGACTCCTCGGCGTCGCAGTTTCGGCCCGTTCCGATCGCCCAGATCGGCTCGTAGGCGACGACGCAGCGCGATACGTCTTCCGCAGCGATGCCTTCGAAGGCGGCGCGGGTTTGCGCGACCACGCGCGCGTCGGTGGAACCGGCGTTGCGTTCGTCGAGCGTCTCGCCGACCGCGACGATCGGAACGAGCCCTTGCGCCAGCGCGGTGTGCACCTTCAAGTTGACGGTATGGTCGGTTTCGTTGAAGTAGGCGCGGCGTTCGGAGTGGCCGAGGATAACGTAACTTACGCCGAACTCGCGCAGCATCGGCGCGCTGATCTCGCCGGTGAACGCGCCCTTGAGCTCCCAGTGCATCGTCTGCGCGCCGAGGCGCACGCGGCTGCCGCGCAGCCTGGCGCCGGCCGTGGGAATTGACGTAAAGGGCGGAGCGACCACGATCTCGACCGCGGCCGGCAGGCTATCTGCCAATGGAATAAAGTCGTCGAGGTACGCCGCGGTCTCGGCGGCGGTCTTATTCATCTTCCAGTTGCCGGCGAGGACGATGCGTCTATCGCTCAAGCGCCGCAACCCCCGGGAGCGTCTTTCCCTCCAAGTATTCCAACGTGGCGCCGCCGCCGGTAGAAACGAACGTGACCTTCGACGCAAATCCGAGCATATGCGCGGCAGCCGCGGCGTCACCGCCTCCGACGATGCTCGTCGCGCCGTGCGCCGTCGCGTTGCCGATCGCCTCGCCGACGACGGCGGTGCCGTTGCGGTAGGCAGGGCGTTCGTAGACGCCCATCGGTCCGTTGAAAACGATCGTCCGGGCGTCTTCGAGCGTTCGCGCGTACGTCTGCGCGCTCCGCGGGCCGATATCGAGAATCATCTCGTCGCCGACCTCGTCGATCGGCACGACGTGGGCTTTCGCTTCGCTATCCAGCGCCGGCGCGACGACGGCATCGCTGGGAAGCTGCAACGTTACGTTACGCTGCTTCGTAAGCTCGAGAATCTGCGTCGCCGGACCGAGGTCATCGTCGCGCAGCGAGCGGCCCACGTCGACGCCGGAAGCGGCGAGCAGCGTGTTGGCCATGCCGCCGCCGATGCAGAAGGCATCGACGAGCTCGCTCAGCCGTGCCAGCATCGCGACTTTATCCTTGATCTTGGCTCCGCCGATCGCACAGACGAACGGCTTAGCCGGATTGGTCGTGAGGCGCGACAAGGCTTCGAGCTCGGCCTCCATCAGCAGTCCCGCGGCGTTGGGGAGCAGATGGGCGACCCCTTCGGTCGAGGCGTGCGCGCGGTGCGCGGTAGCAAACGCGTCGTTCACGTAGATATCGGCCAGCGCTGCAAGCTGCTTTGCGAACTCCGGATCGTTACGCTCTTCCTCGGCGTGGAAGCGCACGTTCTCCAGCAGCAGAACGTCGCCGTCGCGCAGCGCATCCACCGCCCGCCGGGCAACCTCGCCCACGCAATCGGCGGCAAAGGCAACGGGAAGGCCGAGCCGTTGCGAGAGCGCGCCTGCAACCGGCCGCAGCGAGTACCGCGGATCGGTCTTTCCGCCGGGGCGGCCGAGATGCGAGCAGACGATCGTGCGCGCACCGTGGTCGTGCAGCCAGCGCAGCGTCGGCAGCGCGGCATCGATGCGCGCGTAGTCGACGATATTCGCGCCGTCCAAGGGAACGTTCAAATCCTCGCGCACCAAGACGCGCTTACCTCGAACGTCGAGCTCCGTCAACTTTCGATAGGACATCGGTTACGGCACGATCGGCGACGCGAGGTTATGCGGTTGCCGGAATCGCGGCCAGCACCTTCGCGGTGAGTTCCGCGAGCCGGCACGAATAGCCCCACTCGTTATCGTACCAGGCGGCGATCTGCACCAAATCGCCGTTGGCGTTGTTCAGCTTGGCATCGACGATCGAGCTGTACGGACTCTTCTTGAAGTCGCTCGACACCAGCTCGTTCTCGGTGTAGGCGACGTATTTGCTCAGCGCGCCCTCGGAGGCCCGGCGAAGAATCGCGTTGAGCTCCTCTTTGGTGGTCGGGCGTTTGGTCTGCGCGACGAGGTAAATCATCGAAACCGTCGGCGTGGGAACGCGCAGCGCGAAGCCGTCGAAGGTGCCTTCGACTTCGGGAATCGTAAGATAGAGCGCCTTGGCCGCACCGGTCGACGTCGGCACGATGTTGGTCGCTGCGTTGCGCGCGCGCCGCATGTCTTTGTGCGGTCCGTCCAAGACGTTCTGATCGTTGGTATACGAATGGATCGTCGTCATGAAGCCTTTGACCCAACCCAACTCGTCGACCACCGGTTTGACGGCGGTAGCCAGACAGTTGGTCGTGCACGACGCATTCGAAATAATGTTGTGTTTCGTGGGATCGTAGTTCCGGTCGTTGACGCCAAGGACGATGGTGATGTCTTCGCCCTTAGCCGGGGCCGAGATGATGACTTTCTTCGCGCCGCCGCCGTCAATGTGGGCGCGCGCTTTAGACGCATCGGTAAAGAGTCCGGTCGACTCGATAACCACGTCGACCCCGAGATCGCGCCACGGGAGCTTGCCCGGGTCGCGCTCCGCGAAGACCTTTATTTTTTGATTGTCTATCTTCAGCAGCGCGTCTTCGGCGGAGACGTCGCCGCCGTAGACCCCGTAGTTGCTGTCGTATTTGAAGAGGTGCGCGCAATGCTGCGCGTCGATGAGGTCGTTGACCGCCGCAATCTCGATTCCCGGATGGCGCTCGACCAGCGCCTTGGTGAAGTTACGTCCGATGCGGCCGAAGCCGTTGATTCCGATGCGCATGAGGCGCGTTTACCGGGCCGCTTTGACGCTCCCCTGCCCGCCGCGAAGCTGGTCGGCTAGCCGCGCCAGCGTACCGAGCCGGCTGCTCACGGTAGGCTTTGAAACGGGTGGATTGCAGCGCCGGCCGAGTTCGGCGAGCGATTCGTCGGGATACATAAGTCGCAGCTCGGCGACTTCGCGCAGCGGCGGCGACAGACGAGGCAAGCCGTACGCGCTCTGCAGGTACTCGATAACGCGCCGCTGAGCCGCGGCCGCCTCTGCGGTGCGCTGTAAGTTGGCGGCTTCGGTGTTGACCAGCCGGTGGATGCGATTCTTCGTCTCGCGCAGCGCGCGCAGGTCTTCCAACTGCAGCACCGCGGGAAATGCTTCGATTTTGGTCAGCAGCTCGACGATGGCGTCGAAGTCCTTGAAGTAGAGTAAGCTTCGGCCCTTACGGCGCGTCTCTTTGGGCGGCACGCCGGCGCTGCGCAACATCCACTTCAAACGCTGTGCCGCCTCGGCGTCGCGCGCGACGAACTCGAGATGGTAGCCGTGCGCGCCGGCGGCAAGCGATCCGCAAGAAAGAAATGCCGCGCGCAGTTCGACCAGGCGATCGCACTTGTGCATCGGTTTGGGCGGCACGCTTTGCAGATGTTCCGGGAGCTGGATGGCAAAGGTCGGCAAGTGCTGCAGGCGCGTCGGCGCGCGCGTTTCGATCGCGCGCGATTTTTCTTCGAGCAGCGTCCAAAAGAGCCGCGCGACGGCGTTGCGATGGGTCACGAACTCGCCGCCGGCGTTTCCATAGAATGCCAATCCCGCCAGAAGAGCCTGCCGGCAATGTGCCGTTTGCGGAAGGTCGCGCGCCAGCGCGTCCTTAGTGTCGGCAGAGATTACACCCACTCGGAGTCGTCTTTACGCGAATCCAAAATCTCGTAGAGATCGGCCGGCTTAACGGACGGCGTAACGCGCAACGGAACCTCGCGCACGCGCACCGTTACGAACTTCGCGGCGTAGTGAATCTCGAGCTCATCTCCAGGCTTCACTTGATAACCCGGCTTGAGCGTCTTGCCGTCTTTCGTGATCCGCCCATGCTCCAGCGCCTCATGCGCCTCGCTACGCCGCTTGGCCAGCCGCGAAACCTTCATAAATTTATCGAGCCGCACGCGAGCGGAGTTCGGCGCCGATACACGCTTGTGCCCGTCGCGGCCCCCCGGGGCTGCTCCACGCCCAGCTTCTTGACACTATAGCGATATATCGGTTACTATCGCGTCATTATGGATATGGGTTTCTGGGGTTCTCGGCACGGTCACGGCCGGATGGGCTGGTGGGGCGAGCATGGGCGCGGGTTCGGCCGGCATGGCGGACGCCGTTTGCGGCGAGGAATCTTGAAGGTCGCACTGCTCAAGCTGCTGGCCGAGATGCCGCGGCACGGCTACGACCTCATCCGCGAGGTCCGGCAGAAGGGCTGGGCCGGCGGCGCCGGATCCGTCTATCCGATCTTGGCCGCGCTGGAAGCGGCCGGCCTGATCGAGGGACGCGACGAGGGTCAGCGGCGCACCTACGACATCACTGAGAAAGGACGTCAAGTGTTAGGCGAGCATGCAGCCGAGTTCGAGCGTTTTCTCGCGGACGAAGAGGGCTTGGAAGAGGCCGGGGATGACGTCGCCGCGCAGTTACGGGATTCGGCCGGCCGGTTGATGCAGGCGGTCGGGCAGATCGGCCCGTCGTCGAAGACCGAAACCATCGAGCGCATCCGCGAGTTGCTCGACGGGGTCCGCAAAGAAATTTATAAAGCTTTAGCCGAGGAGTAAGTTCGCCGCATGGCACAGGCGCGAGCGGCGCCCCGCCGGGGCGTCAATATCTTCGAGGAGGGCAAGCCGATGTGGCGGATCCTCCTCGTCTTTTTGATACCGTTAATGCTGAGCAACGTGCTGCAGTCGGCTTCGCAGACGATGGCCAGCATTTGGATCGGCCGTTTGATCTCGACGCAGGCACTCGGCGCCGTATCGTCCGTCTTTCCTATTATCTTTCTTTTGTTCTCGTTTGTATTCGGCGTATCGAGCGGCAGCAGCGTGCTCGTCGGCCAGGCTTTCGGCGCGCGCGACCACCACAAGGTGAAGAAGATAGCCGGGACGGTGCTGGGAGCGTCGCTCTACCTGGGTATCATCGTCGCGATCGTCGGTTCGCTCTGTTCGGCCACCGTGCTCAAGTGGCTAGGCGACGCCGCCGGACATCATCGTTCAAGCCGACGCTTACGCGCGCGTGATCTTCTTGACCATGCCGGTATTTTTTGTCTATTTCGTTTATGCGACGATTCTTCGCGGCACGGGCGATTCGACGACGCCATTTTACGCGTTGATCGTCTCGGCCGTCTTGGCCATCGCGATCACGCCGCTCTTTATCCTCGGCATCTTCGGCCTGCCCAAGCTCGGCGTCGTCAGCGCCGCAGTGGCCGGGCTCATCGCCAACTCTGCCGCTTTGGCCTGGCTGATCTACTATTTGGCGCGGCGCGACCATCCGCTGAAGTTCGATCGCGAAACGCTCTCCGATATGCGCATCGATTGGGGGATTTTGCTCTCGGTCGTCAAGATCGGCGTTCCGACCGGCCTGCAAGTGATGATGGTCTCGCTGGCAGAGATCGCCGTAATCACGTTCGTCAACCACTTTGGATCGAGCGCGACCGCGGCGTACGGCGCCGTCAACCAGGTCGTGGGCTACGTGCAGTTCCCGGCGATTTCGATCGGCATTGCCGCGTCGATCTTCGGCGCGCAGTGCATCGGCGCGCGGCGTGAGGACAAGCTGGGCAGCGTGATTCGATCCGCCGTCGGGCTGAACTATGCCATCGGGGCAATCATCATCGGCGCCTGCTACATCTTCGCCTGGAACATCTTAGGATGGTTCATCACCGACCGGCACACGCTGGAGATCGCGCACCAGCTGCTGATGATCACGCTGTGGAGCTACGCGATCTTCGGAAACTCTGCCGTTCTCAGCGGCCTCATGCGCGGCAGCGGATCGGTCATCTGGCCAACGGCGATCGGCATCTTCTCGATTTGGGTTGTCGAAGTTCCCGCCGCCTATTTGCTGATGCAACGCATCGGCCTCGATGGCGTTTGGTTAGGCTATCCGATCGCGTACTGCACCGGACTCGTGCTGCAGTTCTGCTTCTACGAGTTCTTCTGGAAGCGCCAGACGCACGAACGATTAGTTTGAGCGCGGCGGGCTGACCGACTGCCCGTACGGGTCTCCAGGAGCCATTGCGGCCGGGATCGTTCGCTCCGGAGTGCCGCCATTGGCATAGTTGAAGAAATCTTCGCGGCTCGGGCAGTTGAGATTGCCGGCGACGACGGTGTTGCGCTTGCGCGTCGTCCCCCCGATGAACGGCTGCACCGCGACCATCCAGTTCGTTCCGGGATAGCAATCGTCGGTCAGGTGCGTGGATCCCACGACGGTCGCGGCCGAGCCCGAGACGGTCACGCGATAAATCATCGTCGTGTAATTATACTGATAGTCTTGATCGGTGACGGTAATGTAGGAGCCGTCCCACGAAACGGCGCCGGGAAAGGCGATCGTCAATCCGTTGATCAGCGTGAACTGGTTGCTTCCCGCCGGAAGCTCGGCGAACTTCGGATCGCCCGAATAATCCATCCCCTGAATGAAGAGATTGCCGTTGGGATCGTAGCCGCCCGGCCAGAGAATATTGAGGTTGGCATCGGTATAGTAGCTTTGGCTTCCCTTCAGGCCGCCGGCGAAAACGTCGACGCCGCCGGTGCCGCTGCTTACGCCGTTGAAGTTCGCGACGGCGACGTTTCCGGTCTTTCGATCGACCGAACAGCCGATGGGATAGCCGAAATCGTCGTGGGCGGTTGCAATCGGCTTCGTACCGCCGTGCGCGAACTCGTAAATCTTCGCCGTGTCGTTATCGACGATGTAAACGTTGCCGTGACGGTCGATGCACTGGCCGTACGGGAAGCTGAATCCGGTGATCTGCCCGTAGAGTTTGCCGGTCTTGACGCGGTAATTATAGATCTGAATCGTGCCCGTCGACGCGTCGGAGACATAGAGCAGCCATTCCTTTCCGGCGTCGGGCCGCATCCAGGATCGGCCGTGATTGAGATGCCGAACCGGCACCGCACCCAGGGCGTTAGTCATCGCGATGCGCGAGCTGCCGGTCGATGCCGACGCACCCGGCAAGGCGTTCGCCGCAGCCCAGGCGTTCGCTGCGGTCTGTCCACTCGAACCGCAGCCCGTGAGTAATCCGCCGGCCACGGCGATGACCAAGGCGCGTTGCGCCGAATCTGAAATCATCTAGCTAGGTCTCCTTGCTATCCTGAAACGATAGCGGCTCCGAAGATTTCGGCACCTCGACCGACCGTAATCTCTCCAAGTGAGCCATCGCAGAACGACGCACCTGCCGGGACCTGGTTGCGTACTTATTTTGAAACGATCGTCACTCCGACCGGGAAAGCACCGTCCGGGAATTCTCCGGCTGGATCGCCCCCTGCCGGATACTTCCACTTGACAATGCTCGAGTCGCAGGGCGAACCGGCGGCCATTTGCGTGGCGTGCTTGACGGGAAGATCGTTGGGTTTGCGTGCGTAGTAGGCCCATTGGACGATATCGAGAGCGCCGCCGGCACATCCGCCCGAGGGGACTACGCTGTTCGCGACCGTCGCCGTGCCGTTCTTAACCGACATCTGGTAAATGACGGATTGCGACTTTCCGCCACCCTCCTGATCGCCCACGGCGAGATACTTCCCGTCCCACTCGACGGCTGCGGGAAAGTAAATCGTCGCTCCGGAGACGTTGAGCAAAGACCAGGTGCTTGCGCCGGCGGGAAGTTCGGCGAGACACGGACCGGCCGCGCACTGACCGGCATAGTTTGCCTGTACGAAGAGGTTGCCGTGCTTGTCGTAACCGGCCGGCCAGTCGTAGCCGGGGCCGTAATGCGCCGTACCGCTCGGGCCGCCGCCCGGGAAAACGACGACTGAGCCTGTCCCCGACGGGCTTCCGAAGTCGTAGAAGTTGGTGACCGCGAGATCGCCGTTGCGCGGATTGACGCTGCAGCCGATCGGTTCGCCGTTACTATTCCACTGGTTGATGACGGTCGATCGTGGCGTGCTCGATCTCGTAGACGTTACCCGTGCTGAAGTCGGTGACGTAGGCATTGCCGCCATCGTCGCTGCACATGCCCTGCGACAAACCACCGATATCGCTGCTCTGACCGAGCAACGCGCCGCTCTTATAATCGTAGAGATCCAGCGTCGTCGGATAGGTGCCGTCATCTGCGACGTACAGCAGAGCAGTTGGTCTTCTTTGCCGCCGGGCTCAACCACGATCGTCGCGGCGGCTTTGCCGGCAACGACGGGAGCGCGCCAGCCCGCGTGAGTGCGAACATGCCGCGCGTCCGTGCGTCAAAACGCGACGGGCCGTTGACGGGCGCGTTCCGATCGAGTGAGCCGCCGCAGGCGGCGAGTACGGTGAGGGCGGCAACGACCGCCGGTAATCTGAAAATCAGCCCCAACGTATGCATAGAGAAACCCTCCGGACGGCGTAACTTTGACGGCCGCGGGCTGTACCCTCGGCCGCCTCGCTTAGATGCGCTTCTTATCTTTGGGCGTAACGCACGTTCCGGTCGCGCGGCAGACGACGATGGGCGGGTCTAGGACGTCGGCGGCGCTCTCGCCGGCGTCCGGCCGCGCCGCGATAACCTTGCGCGCCTCGAAAGCCATCTTCCGGGAGGTGCGCCCAACCTGCACGATGCGCCCTTCCGCTTCGATGTAGTCGCCGGCATACGTCGGCGCGAGGAACCGGATCTCGTCGTAGGCGGCAAAGAGTCCCTCGTCACCGTCCAAGCGGATCAATAGCTCCGTCGCAACGTCACCGAAGAGCGCGAGAATGCGCGCTCCATCGACGAGTGCGCCGCCGTAATGCGCGTCTGCGCTGCTCATGCGCACGCGCAGCGTGCAGTGCCGGCCCGTTGCTTCTACGTCTTCGCTAGTTGCCATAGTTCCTCGAGTTCTTGGAGCGAGAGGTCGGAGAGCGCTTTCCCGTTCTCTTCGGCGCGCGTTTCCATAAAGGCAAAGCGCCGGTAAAACTTTTCGTTGGCCTCGCGCATCGCGGTCTCGGCGTCGATGCCGAGCGCGCGCGAGAGGTTGACCAGCGTGAAGAAGAGGTCTCCCAGCTCTTCTCGCACGCGCGGATCGTCTTGCTTCTCGCGGCGCGCTTCGGCGAGTTCTTGCGCCTCCTCCGCGACCTTGTCGAGAATGCCTGCAACGTCGGGCCAGTCGAAGCCGACGCGAGCGGCTTTTTCCTGCATCCGCTGGCCGCGCTGCAGCGCACCCAGATGCTTTGGAATTCCGTCGAGGCGGGTGCGGCGGCTGCGGCCGGTCTTTTCCAAGGCTTTGAGCCGCTCCCAGTTGCGCCACTGCGCGTCGACGTCTTCGATCTGCGCGTCGCCGAAGACGTGGGGATGGCGGCGCACCATCTTATTGGAGAGCGCGTCGATCACGTCGGCGATGCTGAACTTTCCGACCTCCATGCCCAGCTGCGCGTGGAAGAGCACTTGCAGCAGCAGATCGCCGAGCTCTTCGCACAGGCCCTCCAGGTGCGAGATCTCGATCGCCTCGACGACTTCGAACGTCTCTTCGATGAGGTACGGCACGAGCGTCCGATGCGTCTGCTCGCGGTCCCACGGACAACCCATCCGCAGGCGCGCCATGATTTCGACGAGATCGTCCCAAGAATAGTGGGCCGAGTGCGGCGGGAGCGGCACGAGCGGCATTGCGATCGCGGCCGTCAGCGTGGCTCGCGGCACGCCCGGGAGAATCTCCACGTCGATGCCGCGCGTCTCGAGGGCGCGCAGTAAAAGTGGCAATCCGGGAAAATCGGAGAGCGGGTTTCCCAGCACGCCGAGTCCGAGCAGGTCGCTAGTCTCTGAAAGCTTGCCAATGCCGGCGACGAGCGCGGCCACGGCCTCGCCGCTTCCACGCACCAGCAGCACCGGATCTTCGACCATTTCGCGAACGATCGTGACGCCGTTTCGTTCGAGATAGCTCGTGAGATCGGGCGGGGCGAGCAGAACGATCGCCTTTCCGATTTCACGCAGCGCGTCAAGCGAGCCGAGCGTTAGAAGCTGCGGATCACCCGGTCCCAAACCGGCAATGCGAACCAGCACGCTAGGAAGTTCGCACCGATTTCGAGTCTGCCTACTGTCGAAGTGCGGGTGGGAAAAGAGAAGGGGCCGCGGCTGCGGCCCCTTCGGTCGGGCATGCTACTCCGTCGCTTAGGGTGACGCGGCCGCGCTTGGGCTTGCGGCCGGCGCGCTTCCGGCAGCGGCCGGTGCGGCGGCGGATCCCTTGGGTTGCGGCATCGGCGGAGCCGCGTTGCTGAAGAGTCCCTGGAACTGCGGGTCGTTGACCGTGATGTTCGCCTTCTGCTGAAGGCCCGACAGGAACGGCTGGATCAACGGCGCTTCCTGCTGTTGGCGCAGGAGGTCGGTGATCTGCGGCGTCGCAGCGGCGAGCGAAGCCTTTTGTCCCGGCGTGCGCGCCTCAACTTGGATGATGTGATAGCCGAACGGCGATTTGATCGGCGGGCTGATCTGATTGATCGGCGCCGAGAAGGCGTACTTGTCGAACGCCGGCACCATCTGTCCCTTGCGGAACGAGCCGAGCTCGCCACCCTTGTCCTTGCTGCCCGGATCGGTCGAGTATTTCTTGGCCAGCGTTGCAAAGCTCTGTCCGCCCTTGAGGTCGGCTTCGACTTTCTGCGCTTCTGCCAGATTGGGCACGAGGATATGGCGCGCCGTTACTTGCTCGGGTTTGTCGAACGTGGCGCGATTCTTATCGAAGTACTGCTTGACCGCCGTGGGCGAGATCGTTACGTCCTTCGCCAGCGCCTTGTCGAGGATGAGCTGCTCGCGCAGTGCGTTGCGCACGTCGGCCTCGGTGAGACCGCGCGCCTTGAGCATCTCGTCCCACGCGCCGCTCGGGAAGTTGGCCTTTAGCTGGTTCTCGCGCGTGTCGATCTCGGCGTCGCTGACCGTGAGGTTGTTGCTTTTGGCGTACTGCATCAGGAGCGTTTCCTGGACCATCTGCTGCAGCACGGTTTTGGCCATCGGGCTGGCCGCGAGACGTTTGTCAAAGTCGGCCTCGCTGATCGGTTGGCCGTTTACCGTGGCGACCGCACCGCTACCGGAGCACGCCGCAAGCGACGTGCCTAACAGAAGGACGGTGAGACCCACGACAATGCGTTGGGCTTTCGACATCATTGCTCCGTAGGAAAGGTCAGTGCGTAGGAAGCGGGGCCCAGAGGCCCCGCATTACGGCGCCGAGGTTCGAGCGCGGCCCCGCGTGTCCTCTTTGAGAGGTGCTTAGATTGCCTCGAGGAGCCTTCTAAGCAAGGGCATCCAGCTCGTGGAGGACGCGCCCCGCGCGCCGCCGCCCGGCGGCAGCTCTACCAGCACCCGGCCGTCGCCGAAGCGGAACCGGTTCTTCGTCAGCGATGCGAGCTTGCCGACGGCTGCCGGATCGAGCTCGAAGCCCGAGCCGACGCCTAGCGTCAGCCGCTGCTCGTCGACGACGACCCGCGTCACGCGCTTGCGCAGTGCGATCGCGCGCAGCTTGGTGAGCTCGACCAGATTCGCCAGCGGCTCTGGGAAGGCGCCGAAGCGATCGCGTACGCCGGCGGCGACCTCGTGGACTTCCTCTTCGGTTCGCGCCTTGGCCAGCTGCTGGTAGACGGCGATCTTCTGCGAGACTTGCGAGATATAGTCGTTGGGAATGAACGCGTCGATCTTTACGTCGATGACGGCTTCTTGACGCTCCTCGAGCGCTTCGCCGGCACCGCGGCGCTGCGCGATGGCTTCTGCGAGCAGCTCGCAGTACGTGTCGAACCCGACCGATGCGATGAAGCCGGACTGCGCCGATCCAAGCAGATTGCCGGCTCCGCGAATCTCCAAATCCCGCATCGCGATCTGCAGCCCCGAGCCGAGATGCGCAAATTCGCGAATCGCTTCCAGCCGTGCCTTGGCCTCTTCGGTGAGAGCTTTGTGGCCCTGATAGAGCAGGTAGCAGTAGGCTTGATGGTTCGATCGGCCGACTCGGCCGCGCAACTGATAGAGCTGCGCCAGCCCGAAACGGTCGGCATCGTTGACGATCATCGTGTTGACGTTTGGTATGTCGATGCCGTTCTCGATGATCGTCGTTGCGACGAGCACGTCGATCTCGCCGTCGATGAACCGCTGCATCACCGGTTCCAGCTCGGATTCGCGCATCTGACCGTGTCCGACGGCGATTCGCGCGCGCGGAACCAGCTGCTCCAACGCATTTCGCACGGCGTAAATCGAGTCGATGCGGTTGTGCAGATAGTACACCTGTCCGCCGCGGTCCAACTCGGCGGCGATGGCCCGCTGCACGACGGCGTCGCTTGCCGGGATGACGAGCGTTTTGATCGACATCCGGTTCTTGGGGGCCGTTTGAATCAGCGAGAGATCGCGAACGCCCATCAACGACATGTGCAGCGTGCGCGGAATCGGCGTGGCCGAGAGCGTCAGCACGTCGACGCTCGCGCGGTACTCTTTGAGGCGCTCCTTGTGCATCACGCCGAAGCGCTGCTCCTCGTCTACGACGATCAAGCCCAGATCGGCGAAGGCGACGTCCTTTTGCAGCAGGCGGTGCGTACCGATGACGACGTCGACTCTTCCCTCGGCCAGGTCGCGCACGATTCGCTTTTGATCGGCCTTGGGCGTGAAGCGCGACAGCTCTTCGACTCGAACCGGGAAAGCGCCGAAGCGCGCGCTGAAGTTGCGGTAGTGCTGATCGGCGAGCAGCGTCGTCGGCACCAAGACGGCCACTTGCTTCTTGTCGGCTATTGCTTTAAAAGCGGCACGCATTGCAACTTCGGTCTTGCCGTAGCCGACGTCGCCGCAGATCAGGCGATCCATCGGACGTGCGCGCTCCATGTCGCCCTTGGTCGCATCGAAGGCCTTCTGCTGGTCGGGCGTCGGCTCGTAGGGGAAGGCCTCTTCCATTTCGGCCTGCCACGTGGTGTCGGGGCCGAACGCGTATCCGCGTGACAGCTCTCGTTCGGCGTAGAGCTCGACGAGATGGTCGGCGATTTTCGCCAGCGATTCCGAGACGCGCGTCTTGGCGCGCGCCCAGTCGGCGCCGCCCATCTTGGAGAGACGCGGGCTCTGCCCTTCGGCCGCCGAGTACTTCGCAATCTGATGCATTTGCGTGACCGGCACGAGCATCCGATCGCTGCCGGCGTAGCGCAGGTCGAGATAGTCTTGGGTAGCGCCGAGAATCGTCTCGGCGCGCAGACCGAGGTACTGGCCGATTCCATGCACCGCATGCACGACGTAATCGCCGACGCGCAGGTCGGCCAGGGTAACGGGCACGCCCTCTTTGAGTGCGCGCATCTTGACGCGTTTGGGAGGCGCGCCGAAGATCTCGCGGTCGCCAAGCACGCGTAAACGCGCACCGGGCACGCGAAATCCGGCTTCGATCGAGCCGTGGTCGACGTGCACGGCGCCGCGACCGTGCGCTCCGATGTCGATGCCTGCGGCGCGCAGCAGATCGATCGTGCGCGATACCGCCGCGCTGACGATGAAGATGCTCTCGCCGGCCGCCGTCCACTCGCGCATCGCCTCGGAGAAGAGCGAGAGCTGGCGGTTGAAGTGCTCGACCGGCAGCGATTCAAAGACGAGCGACTCGAGAATCGGCGGGCCCCACGGCTGGCCGCCTTGCGGCTCAATTCCGCCGGGAAGGACGAGCGTTGCGTAAGCCGCGACCTGCTCGCCGGTCTCGTGCAGCGAGATCGGCGCAACGTCGCTGCGCTCCAGCAAATCCGCATCGGCGCTCTCGTCGGTCGACAGCGTATGGCGCTCGCGCGCGCGTTCTTCGTCGAGCGCTTGCGCGACGGCGCCGATCGTCGCCGGTTCCTCCATCACGACGACCGCGCTCTGAGGAAGGTATTCGAAGATCGTTCCGGTCGCATCGTCGACGCGATCGATCCACGGTGCGATGGAGAGGCGATCGACGACGTTGCTGCTGCGCTGCGACTCGATCGTAAACTCGCGCATCGATTCGATGCGGTCGCCGAAGAAGTCGACGCGCACCGGTGCGTCGGCCGTGGCGGCAAAGAGATCGATGATGCCGCCGCGCACCGCGTACTCGCCGACGGCGCTCACGACGTCGCAGCGCTCGTAGCCGAGCTCGAAGAGGCGGCGCTGCACGTTCTCCCAGCCGGCCTCGTCGCCGGTCCCCAGCTCGAAACGCATCGCATCGAATCGCCCGCGCGGCATCACGTGTTGCCGGACGGCGGCGATCGGCGCCAACACGATGCGCGGCAGTCCGTCGGTCAAGTCGGCCAGCAGCGTCGTACGGGCGCTGGTTTCCGACGGACTTTCGATGGCTCCGGCGCCTTCTTCACGCGAACGCAGCAGCGCGACGCGATCGTTTCGATCGCCGAGATAGTAGAGAAGGTCGGCGAAACTGCGTTCGGCCGCGTCGGGTGTGGGAGCGATAACGAGAAGCGTTCCGCCCAGCGCCCGCTGTAGTGCGGCGAGCATTGCCGGTCGCGCCGCCGCGATGGTCTCGTGCAGTGCGCAGGCTCCCGGTTTGCGTCCGCTCAAACGGCGCAGCGAGCGCAAGCGCTCGACCGTGCCCTCCCAGGCACGGTTCGATTCGGTTACGGCAGCGAGCAGCTCGTCAGCGCGTGCGCGAACTGCGAGCGTATCAATGGTCTCGACGGGCATACGGGTCGCTCATTATAACAGGCCGTGCAAAGAAACGAAGGCGGCGGCGCGAGAACAGCGCGACCAGCGGCAGGATCGCGAGCAGACCCAGCGCGACTTGTGCCCCGGCCGGAGGCGTAGCGATCGCGTCCGGTGCGTAGCGCAGCAGCGACGTCAGCGAGAGGAGCACGGCGACGCGGCCGGCTCGGGATTGCGGTGCCATTGCTGCGAGCGCGAGCAGCCAAAGACCGTACCACGGGTAGGGGTTGGGTATCAGAACCCACGCACCCAGACCCAGCCAAACCCATCCGTCGGGCTGGTCGCGGCGCAACCGCCGGATGCCGGCGGCGACGAGTGCGGCGCCCGCAATCGCGGCCGCCGGCAACGCCACCGCTGGGCCGAGCGGCGCAAAGACCGCCTGCAGCGAGGCTTGTGGGGCGTAATGGCCGTGCGGTGCGAGTTGCGTCACGACGCCGGCAAAGAGCGGAATGGAGAAAACGGCAGCGATCGCCAGGCCGGCGACGGCGCCGATGCGGGCCCGCCGGTCGACCAGCGCGAGCCCGGCTGCGGCGGCTGCGCCGGGCAGCTTTACCAGCGCGGCGAGTGCGGCGACTGCGGCACCTGCGGCGTCGAGTCGGCGCCTCACCAACGCGAACCCCGCCAGCACGACGCAAAGCGCAATCGCATCGTTATGCCCTTCCGCGGCACACCAGATCGCAGCCGGATTGAGCAGGATCGTCGCAACCGAGCGCAGCCGGGCGGTGCGGCTGCCGGTGTAGGCGGCAAAAGCCAGCGGTCCGCAGAGTAAAAAGGCCGCCGACGACGCGGCGCGCAGCCCGTTGAGTTGTGCGAGCATTCCCAGCGGCGCGAGCAGAACGACGAACGCCTTAGCGAGCGCGACGAAAGCGGGACCGTAGACGCATATCGGCAGCGTTCCGCTCCATTGCCACGCGGCGGCGCTTATCAGCGCGTCGTTTGCGAGCGATGGTGCGGCGTGCGCGTACGGATCGGCGCCGAGACGCGCCAGCTCGCCATAAGCGGCATACGCGTAAACGTCGCTGGAGAAAAGCACGGGAGAAAAGAACGCGGCGAAGAGCCCGGCGCCGGCAATCGCGATGGTTGCCGCAAGCGGCGGCGGCCGCGAACGCGCCAGTACATAACGGTAGAGCAGTGCGGCGACGCCGAGTGCGAGCAGCAGTAATCCCAGGAGCTCCGCCCCGCGCGCGCCCCACTCGGTGACGACGACCAGCGGTTGGGCTGCGGCGCTCACGTGCGGTCGTTCATCGCGGCGGCACCGATGCCGAGCAGCAGCCACCACGCGGCCGCGACCTTGGGATAGAAGACGAGATAGTCGACGACTTGGTGCAATGCTAAGGCGAGACTCGCCGCCAGGGCAGCGACGACCCAGGGTGAGCCGTCGCGCAACCGCGCCAGGATGGGCCTTCGCAAGAACGCGGCGATGCTCGCCGCGACCAATGCGAGCGTTGCAGCGAAGAGCACGATGCCGCCCTCGGCGAGCGACTGGAGATACCAGCTGTTGGCGTGCGTGCGCACGCCGAAGACGCCGTAGCGAGGCAGCTCGAGCTCGAAGTTCCCGGCACCAACTCCAAAGAGCGGATGGGCCAGCCACATGCGCCACGCGGCCGCCCACAGTTCGCTGCGGTTTCCTACGCCGCCGGCGTAGAGGCTCGGTTGCAGCGAGATGCGCAGCACCGCCGGCGTGTGGGCGTAGATCACCCACCACGCCGAACCGGCAAGTCCGGCCGCCGCACCGATTGCGGCTGGGCGTAACGCGGGCCAGGCTCGCGCACCGCCGACGGCGCAGAGCGTCGCGATCGTGACGACCAATCCAAATAGGCCGGCGCGAGAAAAGGTCAGCACGTCAGCGCATACGGCCAGCAAGAGCGCAGCGTCAACGATCGGCCGGCGGCGAACGAGTGCCCACGATCCAAGCGCGGCAACGGCGATTTCGCAGTAGGCCGAGAGTTGGTTCGGTCCTTCGAGCAGTCCCGAGATGCGGGGAACGATCGCCGAACCGATATACAGCCCGGAGTGTGCGCCGGCGATCTCTTGCGCGAGGGCGCTGAGCGAAACGCCGATTACCGCAATGGCGATTGCCGCGAGCGCCGGCACGTCGTCGCGGTCGAGACTATAGCAAAGGAATGCCGCGACGAAGAGGGCGGCATACTCGACGACCTTCAGCGTTTCCCGCAAGACCGGTCCATGGTGAAGCGCGTGAATCAGCGTCAGCGCGTTGGCGATTAGATAAAGTGCCAGCGCGCCCAGCAAGAGAATCGCCGCGCGCGTCCGGAGCAGCCGCGCCGAGCCGGCGTAGGTCGTTAGTCCGGCGAATACGCCCAGCAGTACGCACTTTTGCAGTGTGACGCTGGTGCCCAGCGCTTCGTGCGAGAACGCGACGGGCGTCGAGAGCAGGAGCGCGGCGAGGCCGTAGGCCGGGCGCCGCAACGTCAGCAAGGCCGAAGCGATAAATACGGCGACGAAAAGCGCCGCCCACGGTGGATCGAGCGGCACGGGCGCCACGAACTGATCTATGACCGGGCGGTAGGTCAAGATCGTTCGATGTCGCTGATAAGGTAGAGCGGGCGTCCTTTCACTTCATCGTAAACGCGGCCGAGGTACTCGCCGAGGATTCCCAAGCTCATCAGCTGCACGCCGCCGAGAAAGAGCACCGCGACGATGGTCGAGGCCCAGCCTGGCGTGTAGGCGGGCGGCTTGAGGCTAAAGAGCTTAAACGAGATAACCACCAGCGCGTAAATGAACGCGACCGCACTAACCGTGAACCCGAGGTACGAAGCGAACCGTAAGGGGATGTCGGAGAACGAAGTAATGCCGTCCATGGCAAAGCGGATCATCTTGGTCAGCGGATACTTCGTCGTTCCGGCGTAGCGAATGTCGCGATCGTATTCAACCGCCGTCTGATTGAATCCGACCCAACTCACCATTCCGCGCAGGAAACGATGCCGCTCCGGCGAGCGGCGGAGCGCCTCGACGACGCGACGGCTCATCAAGCGGAAATCGCCGGCGTCCAGCGGTATCGCGATCTTCGTCATGCGGTTGATCAAACGGTAGAATGCGCCCGCGGTGAGAAGTTTGAAGCGGCTCTCGCCGGGGCGCGCGCGGCGCACCGCGTAGACGACGTCGTATCCGGCGCGCCATCTTTCCAAGAAGGCCTCGATGAGTTCGGGCGGATCTTGGAGATCGCCGTCCATCAGTACGACGGCGTCACCGCCGGCGATCTCGAGGCCGGCCGTTGCGGCAAGCTGGTGCCCGAAGTTGCGCGAGAGATTGACGAGCACGATATTGGGGCGGGTGGCCATCTGCTCGCGGACCGTGGCGGCGGTGGCGTCGCTGCTGCCGTCGTTGACCAGGACGATCTCGCAGTCTACGTTCGCGCTCAAACGCTGGGTGACGCCGGTGAGGCGCTCCAGTAGCGTCGCAACGTTGGCGGCCTCGTTGTAGAGCGGAACGACGATGCTGAGGACCGGGCGCGATTGGGCGGCCATGCGCTACGCCCTTTCAACGCGTGGGGCGCCCCCGCTTGCCCCAGCGGAACGGCCGTGCGGCCCTGAGAACCTACGGCGATGCGCGTTTCTCGCCGGGGCATCTTCGCCGTTATCGTCCTGCTGGCGCTAGCGGGCTGCAGTCACGGAGCAGAGTCGGGTAATCCGGAGCAATCCCCGGCTCCGGCCAGGACACCGATACCGGCTCCGGCGCCGACCCGCTCGGCTCCCTCCCCGAAAGCCGTGCCCACCCCCGCGCCCACTGCAACTGCGACACCCCTTCCCGCTCCAAGCGCGTCGCCGGCATCGCCTGCACCCACGGCAACGCCGACCCCCGTAAAAACGGTCCCGCGCCTCTCGCCCAATGCGGCACCGGAAATCTTGGACGTTCAGGTCAGCCAGACGACGGTCTCTCCCGGAGACAGCGTCCATGGCAGCGTGGTTACGAGCTCCAACGTGGCCAGCGTCGAGGCGAGAATTGGCGGCTACGGAATGAGCCTGCACAAGACCGGCACGGGCCGCTTCGACCTTACCTACAAGATCGGCGCGCTGCCGTGGTTCGTGCGGGGCAACTTTACGTTGCAAGTGATTGCGCGCAACGCGCGCGGTGACGCTGTTAGCCGATCGATTCCGCTAACGGTTCGCTAGGCGCGGTAGCGGCAATTCTTACCCGGCGGAGGCTGCGGCGGCGGTAACCCCGGCGGCAGGTTCGGGAATGGCGCCGGATTGTAGGGCGTCGGCATGATCTGCGGCTGTACTTGATTGAGCCCTCCGGGCGCGGCATCTTGCCAGGCATAAACCGTGTCGCGTATCACGCGTACGTCGGCGTCGGTTACGACGAAGTTGCGCGGCGCGCGGGCCAAACCATTTTGTGCGATTTCTTGGCTTTGCAGCGACCCTCGATCGTAGAGATAGTGGAAAATCGTACCGGAGTTAAAACGGCGCGTGATTTGATAGTGAAGCGCGTCGACCCGGTCCATCGGAATCGCTTGCGCGTTCCAACCGCTCTGGTCGGTCGCCATATAAATAGAAGACGTGAAAGGCGTATAGGGCGGAACCTGCACGATGAACGTTACTAAGACCGGGCGCCCCGAGAAGTGCTGCGCCACCGTTGCCGGTTCGCCCGGGGCCGGGGTTGCGACCGCTTGGAGAAGGTCTGGGTTGGGGACCGGCGAGGAGAGCGCGACCGCGAAGTGCGTTACGTCGGCGAAGTTCCCCTGGGCGGGGAGCGGATCGCGTGACAGATCGAGCTCGGTAACGGTACCGGTCGCATCGAAGGTGGCGCGCGCCCAGATGCGCGGCGCCGGATGGAGCGTCGTTGCGCCGCCGCTCTTGGCATCGTGAATCACGACGTTCTGCGCTACGCGAAAGCCGTCGCCCGATGTGAAAAAGACGTAGCCGTCTTGGTAAGCCAGCAGCTGGCCGCTAACGACGATCGTCGAAGCACCCGCGGCCACCAGCAGGATGGCCAGCGAGATTGCCGCGAGGGTGGAAATCGCACGCTTCATATCGGCAGAAGCTGAAACACGAAGGTGGGCTGCCAGAACTGCGTGCGATAGGGATTTCCGTACCAGTATAGGGTGCGCGACACATCGACCATCATATGCGGAAGGATCTTGAAGCGAACCTCACCGGTGGCGTCGTACGGAGCTTGGCCTAAGTACGAAGTATAGAGCGGCTGCCCGATGATGTTATTCGGCGGCAACCCGAAGACGCCGGGGACCGGAATCGGAAAGTCCACGTGGTGGCGCACCAGAAGCGAGAGGTTGAACTCAGGCGTCGGCGCGTCGTTGATGCCCAGACTCGTCGTCCGCTGCGTCGAGACCCCGCGAAACGACGTGAAGCTCAGCGGACAGTAGAAACTATTGACCGGATGGCAAGGCGTATACCCGCCGTTGATGTAGTAATCGCCGGTGTTGAGGATCTGATAGCCCACATAAGTGTTGAGTGCATGCGAGAACTGCCGGCTGATTGAAAAATTCTCGGACGAGGTGTTGATCCAATGCGGCAGCGAGTTCCACTGGTACTGTTTGTTGAAGCTGGCGTTGAAATAATACGTTTGATAGGGGCTGGCGTCGCTGTTGAGCTTGATCGACGGCGTGTAGAGGTTGAAGCCCAAGACGGTATTCCAAATCGTCGTGTAGACCGGGCAGAAGTAGACCGGCGGATGCTGGACGCCGTGCTGGTTGGGGCAGGCTGCGCCGTACGCCTGGAGACCGGGCGTCGGTATCGGCGGTCCGTGACCCGGGAACCCTTGCAAGTACTGATTTCCGCCGACCGAATCGTGGTTGAATCCATAGCCTTCGTAGATCTGCTCGAAGAGCGGCCAGTTCGCAATGCGATTTTGGAAACTCGAGGCGGTGAGCTGAACCTGCGAGGGGTGGTCGAGGCTGCCGGCTACCGAGTTGTGCTCTTCGAGGCCCCCGGGGCCGAGAAGGCTGTAATTTGTTAGCTGCGCGGACGCCGTTACGTAGGAATGCGGAAAGGCATAGGTTGCGTTGAGAAAGGTCGTCTGCTGCGATGCTTGAGGTTCGCTAAGGTAGTTCTGCTGCGTGTAGAGCTGCGTGAAGCTCTGAATCTGGAATCGCGAGCCCAGCTTTTCGTAGAGCGCGAGGTTCCACCATTTCTCGGCGCGCGTCGCCGGATTGACCGACAAAATCGCGTACTCGTGCTCGCCGACGAAATGCTGCTCGACCGAGAGATACGTCTTATAGGTCGGATCGTAACGCAGATGCAGAGCGGTAAGCGCGTTGGGGCTTCCAACCATGTTCCAGGTGAGATCGACGCTCGCTCCGGAGAGCGTGTTCTGCGCGAAGTACTGATTCGAGGAGAAGTTCACGACGTAGGTGCCGAGCGGGATGCCGGCGTTGAGGAAGTACGTGTGTGCGTTGATGAAACGCACGTAATTTTTGGTTCCGATGACGGCGCCGGTGCCGGTGATGCTTGGGTGCTCGCTAACCGATGGAAAGTAAAACGTGTCGCCAGGCATTTCACGCCCTTTTACCGGATGGGCGAGGTCGCCGTCGAGGAATGTCCAGCGATCGGGCTCGCTCGTTACCGGGACGAAATAGATGCGCCTATAGTCGAGAAAGTCGGCGATTGCGGCGCCGTTGACCGTTCCGGTCGCGTCGTGAAGCGTGACGTGGCCGGCGACCATGAAACGGTTGAGCTTGAGGTCCATGGAGAAAGAGTCGCCGGTAACGGTAAAGCCGTCGCTGGTGCGGATGCGAACGTTGCCGTCGCCCTCGATTAGGAAACGATTATAGTAAAAATCGAGCTTGGTGGCGTTCAAATACATGATCGTGCTGGGAGGCTGGGGAGTAGGGGTCGGTGCGGGCGCAGCAGCTCTAGCAGCAGCGGACGCAACGAGAACTACCAGCGTTGTCAGCGCCGTCGACAGCGCGATTCGTGCCACGGTGGCCTCGTGTTCTTCTCGAGGGGAAGGCGCGCCTTCGGAGGGCCAAACCGGTCGTCGCGAAAAGGTTGAGTAAAGAATGAAGCGGGTGCTCGCAATCGTGATCGACTCGGGTGGCGTTGGTGCGCTCAGCGACGCCGCAGAGTACGGTGACGCACCAGGTGCCGATACGATCGGCAACATAGCGCGCGCAATCGGCGGCCTATCGTTGCCCAATCTGGAGCGGCTCGGAATCGGACATATCGCCGACGCCCCGGGTGTGGCCCGGGTCGCTGAGCCGCGTGCGCGCGTCGCAAAACTTCGCGAGCGAAGCCGCGGCAAAGATACGATTACCGGCCATTGGGAAATGACCGGAATCGTCACCACCGTGCCGTTCCCTACCTACCCGAACGGCTTCCCGGCCGACGTCGTCGACGCGTTCGCGCGTATCGCCGGCAAGCCGCCGCTCGGAAACCGAACGGCCTCGGGCACCGAAATTATCGAGGAGTTAGGCCCGGCCCACCTAGAGACCGGCCGGCCGATTCTCTATACGTCGGCGGACTCGGTCTTTCAGGTGGCCGCCCACGAGGAGATCGTGCCTCTGCCGGCGCTCTACGACTGGTGCGCCGCGGCTCGGGAAATGCTCCGCCCGCCCCACAACGTCAACCGAGTCATCGCCCGCCCGTTTCGGGGAAGACCGGGGTCTTTTGCCCGGACGCCGAATCGACGGGACTATGCAATCGAGCCACCCCCGAACTTGCTCGACGAGCTCCGCACCGGGTATGTCGAGGTGCACGCGGTAGGAAAGATCGGCGACATCTACTGCGGACGGGGGGTATCGTCGTCCGTGCGGGTGACCGACAACCGCGACGCGATGGAGAAAACGTTCGACTTGCTGGACAACGTCAACCACGGCTTTATCTTTACAAATCTGAACGACTTCGACTCAAAGTACGGTCATCGCCGCGACGTCCGCGGCTACGCCGCTGCGTTGATGGAGTTCGACGCGCTTTTGCCTGAACTGGAATCGCGCTTGCGTCCGGGCGACGAAGTCATCATCACTGCCGATCACGGCTGCGATCCGACGGCGCCCGGTTCGGATCACACCCGAGAGTTCGTTCCGTTCGTGCATCTCGGGCCCGGCCCCGGTGCGGCGCTCGGCGAGCTCACCGGCCTCGACGAGGTCGGCAAAACCGTGAAGCGAGCGTTGCTTGGATAGCGTCGTGCAGCTTGCCGTCACGGCCGTGGTCGAGCGTCGCGTTCCTGCGTCGTGGCACGCGCTCAAGCGATCGACCGACGTCGTCGCGGGGGTGCTGCTGCTAATCCTTACCGCTCCGCTCGTTGCGCTTGCGGCCCTTGCCATCGCGGCGGTAACGGGCGGCACGCCGTTTTTTACGCAAGAGCGCATCGGCATGCACGGCCGGCGCTTCAAAATGTTCAAGCTTCGCACGATGGTCAACGGCGCGCACGCTATGCGCTCCACCGTCATGCACCTCAACGAAGTCGACGGCCCGGTTTTCAAGATTCGCAACGATCCGCGGCTCCATCCATTGGGACGCTTCTTGCGCCGCACCAGCATTGACGAGCTTCCTAATTTGATCAACGTGGTGCGAGGGGAAATGGCGTTGGTGGGACCGCGTCCGGCACTCCCCAGCGAGGTCGAGCACTACGACGCGCTTGCGCTGCGGCGGCTGAGCGTCCCGCAGGGCGTTACTTGCCTTTGGCAGATCAACGGACGAAGCAACGTTTCGTTCGAGTACTGGATGGAGCTAGATAACCGCTACGTCGACGAATGGACGCCACTCGGAGACCTGGCGATCATCGTCAAGACGATACCCGCCGTCTTACGAGGGGGCGGGGCGCATTAGAGGCTCTTCACCGCACCTCCGCGCCGTTCCCCAGCCGCGCCGTCAGCGCGGGATTTCGATCGCCGGCTCGACGTTCTTCATCATGGGCGCGACCTTTGCATCGACTTTGCTGGGATTTGGGCGCGAGGTCGTCAACGCGCGCTATTTCGGCACGCGCTGGGAAATGGACACCTTTTTGGCGGCGGCGACGATCCCGACCATTCTTTTTGGGGTCTTCAACGGGGCGCTGGTGAGCGCGCTCGTTCCCACGTTCTCCGAGTATTTGGCCCACCGTAAGGAAGATGAGGCCTGGCGGCTCGCCAGCACCGTCCTCAACATCCTGGCCATTGTCGTGACGATCTGCGCCGTAATCGGATTCTTCACGGCGCAGTGGTACGTGCCGGTCATCGCGCACGGTTTCCCGGCCCCGCAGATGGGCGTGGCCATCCGTATGACGCGTTGGCTGATGCCCAGCATCGTCGCGGTGAGTCTCAGCGGCGTGCTCTCCGCGATGCTCTACGCGTACCACCGCTTCCGGTCGGCAGCGCTGGTGGGCGTGGCCGTAAACGCGGTGACGATTGCCTGCGTCGTTATCTTGAGCCAGCGTTTGAACATCTATGCCCTCGTACTCGGAACGACACTGGGATTGATCGCCCAGATGGTGGTGCAGTTGCCGTCGTTCCTCTCGATCGGCAAATACCGGCCGATCATCGATCTGCACCATCCGGGGCTGAAGAAGATTTGGGTCTTGCTCGGTCCGATCATCGTCGGCTCGGCCGCCGGACAACTGGCGCTCTTTTTCGATCGCTTCTTCGCTTCGACGCTGGCACCGGGATATATCGCCGGCATGAACTACGCGACGAAACTGGTAAACTTCCCGCAACAGATTTTTGCTGCGGCAATCGCCACCGTGATCTTTCCCCTCTTGGCGGCGCAGTTCGCCCGCGAGAATCGCCGCGGCGTCGCGAGCAGCGTGGTGACCGGCTTGCGCCTCGTGAACTTCATCACCATCCCCTCGGCCTGCGCGCTCATCGTCCTGGCGCATCCGATGGTGCAGGCGCTCTTCGAACGTGGAACGTTTCAGGCGACGGCAACCGATCTGACTGCCTCGTTGCTCCCGTATGCGGCAATCGGCTTGATCGCGCTCGCTGCCAACGTCGTGCTCACGCGTTGCTGCTTCGCCTGTCACGAAACGCTGTGGCCGGTGACGATCTCGGTCGCTACCGTCGTGCTTAACGTGCTGCTCTCGCTCGTGTGGCTTCCGAGTCTCGGCGCGCGCGGACTGCTGCTTGCGAACTCCGTAAGTCAGAGCCTTCAGGCGATTTTGCTCTTGATGCTGACGGCTCGATTGGTCTCGGGCATCGACTGGGGCGCGTTGCTGATTTCCGCTGGGAAAGTCGTCATAAGCTCGCTTGCTATGCTTGCGGCACTGCACTGGATCGGCGCTCTCGGCGTTACGCCCGAAGCGACGTTGGCGTCGCGTGCTTGGTTCCTTTTCGGTCAGATCGCAATCGGCGGCGCAGTGTTCGTTGCTTTCGCACGCGTGCTCAACGTCGAAGAGATCGGTCTTGCGTGGCGCGCGATCATGGCGAAATTCGAGCGCAACCTCGTCAGCCCGCCGGAGAATCGCGAAGCGCCCATCGCCTAGCGTTACGGGAACCCTCACGGACCTTTATCCGGGCCCAATCCAAGGGCGACCAGCTGCCGAACTGTTAACTACTGTCAACTTTTTTCTGGGAGGCTCGCCTTTCCCAAAGAGCCAAGCTTCCGGGGCCATGCTCTCGATTCTCATGCCCGCGTACAACGAGGCCAGTTCAATCGCAGCCAACGTGTGCGAGACGGTCGAGACGATGAAAGAATTAGGTCTCGAATTCGAGATCGTGGTCATCGACGACGGCAGCCTCGACGGAACGCATACCGCTGCCAGCGACGCGCTCCGAGCGTGGCCCGATCACGTGCGCGTCGTCCGCTGCAATCGTAATGAAGGTAAGGGTAACGCGCTCATTTGCGGCGCGGCGTACGCCCGAGGCGAGCGCGTCGCATTTCTTGACGCCGACATGGACCTGCATCCCGAGCAACTGCAAACCTTCATGGCGATCATGAGTGCACGCGAAGCCGATGTGGTCATCGGTTCGAAATTCCATCCCGATTCGAAAGTCGACTATCCCGCCATCAGACGCATCTACAGCTTCTTTTACTTCATGCTCGTGCGAACGCTCTTCGGGCTTCCGGTGCGCGACACGCAAACCGGCATCAAGCTGTTCAGCCGCGAACGTGCTCGACCGCGTACTGCCGCGCATCTTGGTAAAGCGTTTTGCCTTCGATCTCGAACTGCTGGCCAACGTTCACCATTTTGGCTATCGCATCGTCGAAGCGCCGGTGACGGTGAACTTCAAGCGCGTCTGCAGCAGGCTGCGGCTGGCGGCGGTGTGGAACGTCTTTGTCGACACCATGGCAATCTTTTATCGCATGCGAATTCTGCAGTATTACGACCGTCCCGAGCGCACTCGCGACCGAGCCTCCCGCGTCGCCGGCTCGCACGAAGTCGTCGTCCCTATTCCGATCATCTCGGAATAGCCGTACTTGGCCTCCGGTACCGCGCTGGTGCTATTGCTGCCAGGGCTTGGTGACGCCCTGGCCGCCGGCCCAATTCTGCGCGGCCTAACCAGCGAACGGTGGACCGTCGACGCGATGACGATGCATCCGCCCGTCAGCGATTACGTGCGCGATCTCGGCATCGTGCGCGACGTCGTGCAGCTTCCCATTCGGCCCACGGCGGGGGACACGCTGCGCCAGGTTCTTCCTTTGCGATCGCGCCGCTACGACCGCTGTATCCTGCCCTTCCCCGCGACGCGTTGGCAATACGCGGCGATCGGGCGCGGCGTCGGCTCGGCTCGGCTCTCGATGCACGACTACGGCGGCCTGGCCGGCATCATCGCGCGAAGCGGGCGGCACCTGCTCGTGCCGCTGCGCGGCGGCCATCGCATCGCCGAGAACTTCCGGCTGGCCCGGGCGATGGGACTGCCGTCCGATCCCGACGATCTGCGCTACTGGGTTCCGGAGAGCTGGCGCGCCGGCCGGGTGCCCGGGACGCTGGGAATCCATCCGGGCTCGATGGCCTGGAAAGGAAACGAGTCTAAGCGTTGGCCCTACGACCGTTTCGCGTCGCTGGCCCGCGTGCAGGCCGAAAGCGGAAGAAGCGTGCGCTTCTTTCTTGGGCCGCATGAGGTTGAGGAGGCGGCACGAGTCGAGCAAGATTTTCGCGGGGTCGAGGGAATCAGCATCGTACGTAAGCCGCTGGCGGAAGCCGCGCGGCGGCTAGCGGAGTGCGAAGTCTTTGTCGGCAACGACGCCGGGTTCAGCCATCTGGCCTCGGGGCTCGGCGTGAAGACCCTCGCACTATACGGCATGACCAGCGAGGTGCGCGGGGCTCCCATCGGACCGGCAATAGCGTTTCGACCTTCGCTCTGTCCGGCATGCCACGACGAAGGCTCGAGCGGTTTCGACTGCGTGCGCCGGCTCGAATATCGCTGCATTTTGCGCGACGTTGAGTTCGACGCGGTCAAGGGGCAGGTCGACCGGCTCTTCGCGTCGTCGCCGGAGGAGCTGCGAATCAGTTTGGAAGGTCCATTCAGACTCTATGGAAAGGCACGTTAAGTCCGAGATGAAGCACATCGCGTGAAAGAGCAGGCCGCGCAAGGCTCGATACGGCGGAGCCTAACCCTCGACCGGCCGTTGTTGGAGACGCTGCGCAAAGCGTTGGTTCCGGGACTCTTCGTGGCGCTTGCTCTGCTCGTCACGATGGGTTACGGCAGCGGCGTGCAGCTCAACGACGGTCAGGCCGCGTTGCACATCGATCCCCTCAAGTACCTCTGGCATCTGCTCCACGCCTGGAACCCGCTGCTTTACTACGGCACGCATACCGGCTTTTGGTTCCCATATGAGACGCCGTACGCTTGGGCGTACGGACTAGCCCAGTTACTGGGCATCTCGCAGAGTTTCGCCCAGCACATCGTCGTATTCGCCGTCTATCTCGGTTGCCTCGCTTCGATGTATTACTGTCTGCGAAGCGTGGCGCCTTGGCTCGACGAGATTTCGCGTATCGCCGGCTCGTGCGCCTACCTCTTCAATATGTACGTCGCGCTCAACTCGCAGGCGCAAATCGTATGGCTGCTCACTTATGCCGTGTTGCCGGCGATGGTCGGCGTCACCGCCCGCGCGATGCGCGGCGAGCTCAACATTTGGCGGGGAGCGCTGGCGATCGCGCTACTGGTGCTCGTCGGCGCCGGCATCAACCCGCCGCTCGTCGCGATCAACGTCATCGTGCTGGCGATCTTCGTCGCCGTCACCATCCTGTTCGATCCCGCGCCGTACTCGGCGCTACGCCGGACGTCGCCGTTCCTCGTCGCGGCGGGCGTCGCGGCGATAACCGTAAACCTCTACTGGCTCGTCCCGTTCGTCGACTATTTCCGCGGAGTTTGGCTCAACGGCGTGCTCAGCGAGGCGCCCTCGATGCACAACGCGGCGACCTCCTTCGCCAACGTGCTGCGCGGACTCGGACACTGGGCGACGTTCGTCTCGTTTGGCGACCGGGCGTACTTCCCGTGGGCTGCTCCTTATAAGCAAGGCCTGTTCAGCGCCCTGCTCTGGTTCGTGCCGGTCGTCGGGCTCAGCGGCGTCGCGTTCAAACGTAACCAGCGCCCGGTAACGCTCTTCTTTCTCATCGTAACGCTGGTCTCGGTGCCGATCGTCGTCGGCTACTACCACGACGGACTCGGCAACGCCGTAACCACGCCGATCTACGATGCGTTCTACCGCGACTTCCCCGGCTTCCAGATGTTCCGCTTCTCCTATAAGTGGGTCGCCGGCGTAGAGTTCGGAATCGCCGGCCTTTACGCGCTGGGAGGCTTCGCCATCGTTGCCGCCCTGCGCGATCTTCTCGCTCGTGCCAGCGAACGCGAGCGCGAGACTTGGGCTTGGAGCGTACCGGCCATTCGCACGGCGCTGATCGTCCTGCCCATCTTGATCTTCGTTCCGGTGCTCGTCAACAAGATGAACTATCCGGGTCAAGTGATCCCGAAGTGGGCCTATCACGAGAACGCACTGGTCGGAAACGACCAAGGACATCGCGTCGCGCTTTTCCCGACGCAGTTTCTCGAGCAGTTCGACTGGGGCAATCCGGAATTCTACATCGAGGACTCGTTGGTCGATCGTCCGATGATTTACGGTCTGCTCGGAAGCGAGCCGTCCGAGGGTACCGACGCTTGGGTGCGGCGGGCCTATCGCGCCACGCGCGAGGGTTTGCCCTTTGCGTCCGATATGTTCCGCGTTTTGGGCGTCGACACGATCCTGCAACGCGACGACTTCATTCCGGCCATCGACTTCAGCTCGCCCGGCGAGTGGCGTTTCAACACGACGACGCTGACGCACGATCTACTCCATCGCGTCGTCAAAGCCACGCCCTCCCGTTCCGAAGGGCCGCTCCACGTCTACCACATCGCCGGCGCGCTGCCGCTGGTCTACGGGGTGACGCATCCGGTCGTCGGCACGCTGCCGACGTTTACCGAGGGTTATCTCGGCGACGTTAGCGCGATGGCCAAGGGTCAGGCGCGCTTCGATCCGCCGTCCCGTTCGAGCGACGAGTTTTCGTCGGTGCTCGCGTCGCTCTCGCCGATTCTTCCGATGTCGCCCGAACAGATTCGCGATCTCGCGGTGAACCAAGTGTTGCTTCACGATGGAATTCGCGTGCATCCGCCGTCGGCCGATGCGGCGTGGTCGACGACCTTCGACGTCAAGGACGGCGGGTTGTACACGATCTATGCCACGGAACATTCGCTGCTCTTTGCCAAGGCGGCGCCTCAGACGGTCGAAATCGACGGAACCTACCTTTCGCCGAAAGAGTCCGGCGGCGCGTGGACCGGGTACGGCGAGGTTGCCCTGTCGCGCGGAAAGCATTGGGTATCCGACGGGTACTTGGATCCCGACTTGGTCGTTGCGCTGGTGCGCACCGACGACGTGCATTCTTGGATCGACCGTATCGCTTCCGTCGAGCACACCATGCCGAAGAACGAGAGCATCGAAAGCCAAGTCTACGGTCCCAGAACGCGAGTCACGATTCCCACGGATGGACGCTATCGAGTCGCCGCAACGGCCGTCGGTCCCTTTGGACCCGACGGTTTGATCGCGGCGCACGTCCGTCGCGGAACGGCGACGCCGGGAGTCTTCCCGGCCGACTTCGGCGCGACGCTACCGTATACGTTCGGCGAAGGCGTAATCGGGACGTCGGCGTTGATGATGCCCGAACGCTGGTATCGCGACGAACCGGGAGTCTACGATTGGCAGCGCGGCGATACGCTATCGTGGTTCCTCTTTACCAGCGACGCGCACGTTCGCGTCTTCGTACCCGGCAGCAGTAACGTGAACGCCGACGCCGCGATGCGAATCAGCCGTCTGCAGGTAGCCGCGGAGATGACGGTACGCGTGAACGGCGCGCTGCAACGTAAAGTCGAGATCCCGGGACCGCCGGCCACCGCACAGGAATACGACACATTCGATCGCCTCGGCGGTCCGGTTCCGGTGCCGCTGCGCTTCGCGCTCGCGCTGAAGCCCGGCTGGAACGACGTTTCGTTCGCCTTCCTTCCGCAGCGCGGCGAACCGGTCGACTTAGGGGCGGGACTCATCTCCGCAGCGGTCGCGCCGGATCTCTCGTTTACTCGAACTTCTGCGACACCCGGCGGACCGGCAGCTACTCTCGACCGGAGCTTCTCGGCCACGGCGCTAACGCTGCCGCCGGCCGGACTCTCCGGCGATCCCGAGATTCAAGGTGTGGTCAATCGCGCCGGAAGCCGCGGGGACTGGCTCGCCGTCGCACTGCAGAACTCGAGCGGGACGTTCTACCGGCTATATCCGGTTGCTAAGGACGGGAGCTTCGACGTCAACTTCATGCACGCAATTCCCAACGCGTGGAACGACGCATCGGATCGCGTTCTCGGAGTGTGGCTGCTCGATCGTGGTGGACGGCCGGTTGTCGCCAACGCCTCCTACAATTTGCACGCACTGCCCGGTCGCGCGCTGCGCCGGCCGAAGTCGCTGCAAAGTTTGCCGATCAAGATCGATGGGCGGCTCGTGACGGCGCAGCCCGTTTTCTTGCGGCGCGGAGCACACACCGTTGCAAGTGCCGATCCCGAAGTTAAGATCGGTCTCCTGACGGTCGTTCCCGTGACGCTGCCCAAATCGAAACAGGTCGCCCTAGGATGGACGCGGCCGTCGCCGACCGTCGTGGACGTGGCGGTGCCGAAGAATGCCGGGCCGTTCCTCATGGTCTTCGGCGAAGCATTTCACCCGCATTGGCGGGCAACGCTCGACGGCGAACCGCTGACGCACGTCGTCGTCAACGGCCTGTCGAATGGATGGGTCGTTCCCAACTTACCTGACGGCGGCAAGATCGTGCTGACGTTTGACGGTCAGCAATACTATCTGATCGCCGCCGGTCTATCCCTTATCGCGCTCGTCATCTTGATCGTTTTGGCCTGCGCTCCCGACCTGTGGCCGATTCGAACGTCCGATCGATAAACGCTTCGGCCGTTTCGTGGGCGGTCGAACGTGCGCTGCGCTATGCCGTGGCGACTACGGCGGTTGCCCTCGTCTTTGCCGGGTTGTCGGGCGGTGAGGACGCCGAACGCCTCGCCACGACCGCGTATCTAGCGGCTTTCTTCACTGTAGTCATGCTCGTGCTGCGGCGTTTTCTTCCGAAGCCGCCCGACGCTTTACCTAAAGCTCAGGCGCTCTTTCCCTTGGTCTTCGGGTTCTCGCTCGTCGTCGCCATACTCTTAGCGACGGCGGCGTCGCTGGCGTCGGAGCCGTCCGCCGAAGGACTGCTCATTGGGGCATGCATCGTGACGATTGCGCTTGCGGCGCTGGCGCGATCGGGCCGCATGGCGGCAGCCGGCTTCGCGCTGGTGCGCGGCGGAACGATCGCTGCGACGCTGCGCTGTCTGGGTGTCGCCATCGTCGCGACGCTCGCGCTGGCCGCGGTTCTTCCAAGCGGAGTGGCCGGTGATCTTGCGACGCTCGCTTACCGCGCGGTATTCGCTGCAGCGATAGCGCTCGCGGTCGCGCTGTTGGCGCCGACCGCGGCGGGGCGCTTCGTCGTTCAAAGCTTCGAAGACGGCATTGCGTTCGTGCGGAATATGGGCTCCTGGAATTTAACCGCCGGCGCGACGTATGCCGCGCTTGCCGCGGTCGCCGCGCTGCTGGCGGCCAGCGTCGCGCCGCGCGACTATGCCGAAGATTTGGCAATCTTTGCTTATTGCACTCTCGCCTTTGCTGCCGTCGTAATCGCGATGCGGTGGCGCTTCCAACTCAGCGGCTACGGCGAGGGTTCGCCGGCGCGGTTGAGTCCGGGTACGCTGCCGCGCATTCGCAACGTTCCCACGTACCTCGCTTTGCACGTGGACTGGGCGAGGTTTTGGGATTTTTCACGCGCGTCACAATGGTCGGCTGGGACCGCCGCCGCGGCACTGGTGGCCGCAAGCTTGCTCTCGGCCGAGCGCGCAGCACCATTCGTGAGCGCCGGCTATTTTGCCGTTATCTTTGCTGCGGTGACCATGGCCCTTCAACTATGGATCGAGTTGGACGCCGGTCCGCAGCAACCCTCAAACGCCGGCCGCCGTACCGGACTTTCCTTTGCTGCCGGCAGCGTGATTTTGGCGATGCTGGCGGCGCTTGCCGCGTCTAATCCGATCGCCGCAAGGGCGGTCGTCCTTCTGTGTCTGACTTGGATCCTGATAGCGATCGGCAAACGTTTCGCCCTAACGCCGTAGCGGCGCGTGCCGTCGCGATTGCGGCGGCAATTGCGTTCGCCGTATTCGTGACCCTCAAGGGCGTTCCGACGCTGCGTCACGATTGGAACTGGCCGATCGATGCTGCAGCCATTCCGTCGTTCGTCGAGGACTCGTTTAGCGGGTGGCTGCCGGCCGGGTTCGGAATTCCCAACGCGCATCCCACGGCGTACATCATCGCACTTCCTCTCGTGGCGGCGATGTGGCTCCTCGGTCCGCTCGCCGCGCTGGTTCTCCTTGCCTTCGTTGCCGGCTATCTGTGCGTGCGCGGAGGCGCAGCGCTCGCCGCCCATTGGACCGCCGCACCGGCAGCCTCCGCCGGCATCGGGATGTTCGCGCTCTTCAACCCGTGGGTTTACAACGAAGTCGTTGCCGGTCATCTCGTAATGGTTTTATCCTACGGCGCGCTGCTGGGTTGCATCGCAGAGATGCTGCGCGGCCGGGATGCATCGTCGGTTCGCCTTGCGCTGTGGCTTGCGCTAATCGAAGCACAGCTGCAGTTCTTCATCGTCGCGATGCTGGCGCTGATCGTCTTTGCCGCGGTCACGAAGAAGTGGCTACCGCTGGCCGCGGGAGCGCTCTTCATTCTTCCTTCCGCAATCGGCGTTGCGGCCGAGCGCGGATGGCTGCTGCAGACGCCGTACGGCCTCACCTGGCAGTCGAATCAGTCGGTCGAACCGGCGGCGCTGTTCGGCCTCGGCGGCTACTTTCCGGGCTATGCCGATCGCCTCGGGACGGTTGCGAGCATCGCCGCCTGGCTGATGCTCGCGCTTGCAGCGCTCGGAACGTTCTTCGCCCGGCGTTCGCGCGCGACGATCGCAGCGGCGGTCGTAGCGATCGCGATTTTCTTTATCGTCAGCGGAGTTCACGGTCCGTTGGCGCTCCCGTACGAATGGACGGTGCAGCGCATTCCCGAAAGCGGCGTCTTCCGCGAGCTCTACGATCTAACGGGGATTTTTGCGGCGTTGCTCGCGCTATTGGCCGCAGCGGCCGCGGCGCGCCGGCCGCTGCAGTACGTCGCGTTAGCGGCGGGCATTGCGCTTCCGATAACGTGGATCGTGCATCCACCCAGCGACTTTTGGGTCGGCGCCGGAACCTATCCGCACCCCGTGCCCGGCGCGCCGCCGTTCCTTAGGGTCGCGTTGCTTCCGGCATTTCAGCCGCTGCAGCTGCGCACCGGAGAAGGCGATGGAGCCGATCCCGACGCGCACGGCTATCCCCGCCGCGTTGCGGTGATCAATCAGTACTTTCCAACGTTTCCGGTGGACATGGCGTTGGCGCGGTACGAACGGACGGGCGACGCCGCTGCATTGCAAGCGCTTGGAGTCGGCGAGATAATCGCGCGTCCGTGGCTCGAATCGCGGTCGAACGGTACGATCGGTTTGGCGGCGCGCTCGCTTTCCGCAGCTTCCCCTCCGCTTGCCGTACCGCCGCAGCAGTTTATCGTCGGGCCGGCGCCGCTCGTTTCGGAATGCATCGGCTCGCGCGTCGTCGCTTTCGTAAACCGGCTCGGCGCGTGCAACGTCTTTTTCGCCGATGCGCCGGGTTATGCACCGATTCGCCCAATGGTCGCGCCGAGCGATTCGATCGATCCCGGCGCCGCGTGGATCGATGCGCGCCTTGCATTCGCCGGCGTCCCTGAGACGGCGCAGGCTATCGGCGGCGCGTTGACGCAATCGCGCCTACCGTTTCCGGTGACGGCGGATTCTTGGCTTCTTGCCTTCGTGCGCGGACGACTGCTGACCGGCGGAGGCGCGACGCTCGCGGCCGGTCCCGGCGCCTTTGTGTGGATTCCGATTCCGGTCGGCGTAGCGGCGGTGCGATGCGACGGTCTTTGCGAGCTCGTCGCGCAATCGGCGGCCATTCCCGCTGCAGCGCCGGAAACGACGGCGCGCGTGCGCGCGCTCGAGTTTCGCTCTCCGGTGCCCTGGCTCTATTTCGTTTCTCGAGAGTTCGGCAACGCTGCGGTACTGCGTCTCAACGAGCGTTACGATCCGGGTTGGATCGGATTCTCTTCGTGGAGGCTGCTTCCACACGTAAAGGTCGATATGTGCGTCAACGGCTGGCTCGTATCGGGACGCCCGGGCGGCCTCGTCCTCGTGCAAATTACTGCGTTACTGCAAGCAATAGCCGAAATTATCGGCATCGTTTGCTTGCTGCTGCTGCTGCTGAAGGCGCTCCAACGCGGGCCGACGAAGCGCGCCTCGTGACGATGCAGCCGCTGGTCCCGTTCGTAGATTTAAAGGCGCAATTTCGCTCGATACGCGAGGAGGTGGTCCCTCGCGTAACCTCCGTCATGGAAGATGCGAGCTTCGTCTTAGGACCCGACGTCCAGCAATTTGAAGAAAACTTTGCGACCTACGTCGGATCCCGCTATTGCGTCGGCCTCGAGTCCGGAACGGCCGCGCTGCAGTTGGTTCTGCAGGCCGTCGGGATCGGTCCGGGCGACGACGTGATCATCCCCGCCAACACCTATATCGCCTGCGCGATTGCCATTTCGGCAATCGGCGCGCATCCGGTGCTGGTCGACATGGATGCGAACTACCTCATCGATCCGGCGTTGCTCGAGGCGGCATTGACGCCGCAGACCAAAGCCGTAATGCCGGTTCATCTATACGGGCAGGCCGTACCGATGGATCCGATCGTCGCTTTCGCCCGCCGTCACGGCCTGCGTCTGATCGAGGACGCGTGTCAAGCGCACGGCGCGCGTTGGAACGGACGACGTACGGGCACGTTCGGCGACGCGGGGTGTTTTAGTTTCTACCCCGGCAAGAATCTCGGCGCTTATGGCGATGGCGGCGCCGTCGTTACCGACGATCCCGATCTGTTCGAACGGTTGCGCTTGCTGCGCGACTTCGGGCAGCGCAAGAAGTACGAGCATCTCATCAAAGCCGGAAACTGCCGGCTCGACTCGATCCAAGCCGCGGTCCTCGACGTAAAGCTGCGCCATCTCGACGATTGGAACGAGGCGCGCCGGCGTCACGCCGACGTCTACGATGCAAAGCTCGCCGAAATCGGCATCGTCCCGCCGCGCCGCTTGCACGACGAAGGACACGTCTACCATCTCTACGTCATCGAAGTCGAGAATCGCGAGCAAGTTCAAGCGGCGTTGAAGGAACGCGGCGTCGCTACCGGCATCCACTACCCGATTCCGATCCATCTGCAGCCGGCGTACGAAGATTTGAAACTTGGTCCGGGCAGTTTCGAGCGTACCGAACGCAGCGCTGGAAGAATTCTCTCCCTCCCGATGTTTCCCGAACTGACGGCGGAGCAGATCGGCCTAGTCGTCGATGCGCTCGCGAGCTGCCGCCGCTTAGTCGTGGCCTAGCACCTCTTACAGATCGCAACGAGTCATGCAACCGCTGGGAGTAGCCGTGGTCGGCGCGGGTTACTGGGGTCCAAACCTAGTGCGCAACTTCCACGCGTCGCACGATTGGACGGTTCGCTGCGTCGTCGAGCGCGATCGCGAGCGTCTCGAACGTTTGCTGCGCCTCTACCCTTCCGTGACCGGTCTCGCCGAGATCGACGAGGCACTGCAGGATCCCAGCGTCGATGCGATCGCCTTGGCGACGCCGCCGCGAACCCACCATGCGTTGGCGACTCGCGCGATCGAGGCGGGCAAGCACGTCTTGGTCGAGAAGCCGCTAGCAGAGTCGTATCGCGATGCGGTCGATCTTTACGAGTGCGCTGCCGCCGCCGGCGTGCGCTTGATGACGGATCACACGTTTCTTTACACGGGCTCGGTCGAGAAGCTGCGCGCGCTGCGCGAAAGCGGCGAGTTGGGTAAAGTCTATTACGTCGACTCGGTGCGCGTGAACCTCGGGCTCTTTCAAGAAAGTAACGTCGTCTGGGACCTAGCGCCGCACGACGTCTCCATCATCAACTACATTTTGGACGAAGTCCCCGAATCGGTGGCGCTGCAGCTGGGCGCCTGCGTCCACACCAAGACGCCGGACGTTGCGTTCTTGACGATGTGGTATCCGGATGGATGTCTCGCCCACGTGCATCTGAGCTGGCTATCGCCGGTCAAGGTCCGGCGCACGATGATTTCCGGCAGCCAGAAGATGGCAGTTTGGGACGACGTCGAACCGACCGAGAAGATTTACATTTACGATAAGGGCGTCGTGCTGGATCCATCGAGCACTACGCTGCAGCAGCAAATGGTTTCGTATCGCTTGGGCGACCTTCACGTGCCTCTGGTCGACAACCGCGAGGCGCTCGGCAAGCTGGTCGCCGATTTCGCGCAAAGCATCCGCAACGGGACCGCGACGCGCTCCGACGGCCGCTTCGGCGCGGGCGTCGTGCGCGTGATCGAGGCGGCGCTGCGCTCCGCAGAGCAAGACGGCACGAAGGTAGAGGTCGCGCCGTGAAGGTCTCGTTCATCATTGCGACGCTCAACGAGATTCGCCGGCTCCCGCCGGTCATCGAGAGCATCCGCGCCCAGAACTATCCTCCCGAGTCGATCGAGATCGTAGTCGTCGACGGCCTTTCCGACGACGGAACGCAAGAGTACGCGCGCTCCGCGGGATGCGTCGTGATCGACAATCCGCGCCGGCTCGCGGAGCCGGGACACCTGCTCGGCTATGCCGCGGCGACGGGCGACCTTTTGTGCATCATCGCGGCCGACAATATCCTGCACACGCACGACTTTATCACGCGTATCGTCGAGCCATTCGCCGACCCGACGATCTACGCGGCGGTTCCGCGCGTCGTCTGGACCGCCGGCGACAACCTCAGCACGCGTTACATCAACGATTTCACGGATCCGTTCAACCACTTCTTGTACGGCGACGCCGCCAACTCGACGACCTTCTGCACACGCATACCGCGTCAAGCGAAAGACCGGCTCCTATATCGTCTACGATTTCCCGCCGGATAAGCCGCCGTTGGTGGCGATCGCGCAAGGAACGACCGTGCGCGCCGGCATGCCCGATCGCGAAGGATGGGAAGAAGACGACATAATGCCGGTCGTCGACGCGCTGCACGCAGGGACGCGACATCGCGTACGTGCCAGGTGCACTGATCGAGCACCACACCGTCGACGGACTCTTCAACTTCGTCCACAAGTTCGGTCCGCGCATCGCGAAGCGGCTGGAAGATCGCAATCAGGCGGTTTGGCACCGCGCCGCGGGATGGAGCGCCGACCGCAAGCTGCGCGCCTATCTCTGGCCGTTCTACTCGGTCTCGATCGTCGCGCCGGCGATCGTCGCTGCCGCCGGTCTGATTCGCGACCGCCGCGCGACATGGCTCTACCATCCGGTTATCAACTTTGCGTTGGGCGTTGAGTTTTGGAGACGCGCGCTGCCTTACGCGTGGTCGGTTGCGCGCGCACGCTTACGAGGTCAACGCGCTTAGTGGCTACTTCAGTTCTCGTAACCGGCGGGGCCGGCTTCATCGGTTCGCACGTGGTCGACGATCTCGTCCGCGCGGGATATCGCGTGACGGTCTTCGACAACTTTTCCAGCGGCCTGCGCGAAAATCTCGCGGCGCTCGACGGGGACGTCGAGATCGTCGAGGGCGACGTGCTCGACGCGCAAGCGCTGCAGGCGGCGGCGCGCGGCAAAGAGATCGTTTCGCATCAAGCCGCGCAGCTCGAGATCACCAAGTGCCTCGAAGATCCGCTCGACGATATGCGCACCAATCTGGTCGGAACGATCAACGTGCTGGAAGCCGCACGAGCGGCCGGCGCGTCGCGAGTGGTTAATGCATCGTCGGCCTGCATCTACGGACAGGCCGTAAATCCGCCCAGCGACGAAGACGCAGGGCCGCACGATCCCAACTGGTCGTACGGCGCCAGCAAGCTGGCCGCCGAGAAGTACGCGCAGATTTTCGCGCACGACTACGGCTTCGCCGTTTCGTCGCTGCGCTACGGCATCACCTACGGCCCGCGCGAATGGTACGGACGCGTGCTGACGATCTTTCTCAAGCGGCTCTCCGAGGGCAAGCCTCCGGTCGTCTTCGGCGCCGGCGAGCAGCTGCGCGATTTCGTCTACGTGGACGACGTGGTGCGGATCCACCGCGCCTGCATCGAGAGCGGCATGGACGGCGCGCACTCTTTCAACGGCGGCACCGGCGTCGCGACCTCGATCGCCGAACTGGCGCGCCTCGTCTGCGAGGTTACCGGCACCGATCTCGAGCCGCTGACCGAAAACGTCGCGCCGGGCGAGCGTTCGGAGCTCGTCGACGGCCGCATGCGGCTGCCGTTCGGAACTCGACGTGATGCAGCTCTCACCCAAGAAAGTCGAGCGCACGTTCGGCATCACCCCGCAAGTCACGCTTGCGCGAAGGCGTGCGCCGCGAGTGGGAGTGGCTCCTAGAAAATCGCCATCGCTGGACAGACGATGAGCTACTAGCCGTCAGCGGAGTTCCGAGCCTGAAGTTGCCGGCAGCATCTTCGTAGACTTCACTCCAGTAGCGCATCATCACGAGACCGTCTTCGTGCTTTCCGATGAGGTCGGGAATCGGTTTGCCTTCGAGCGTGTCGAGCAACAGCGTGGCGAAGTTGATGCCGGCCGCCGTCGTCAGGGCGAGCGTGCCGGAGAAGCGCGGATTCATCTCGATGATCGAGAAGCCGCCGTCGGCGCGCAGCATGCCCTGCACGTTGGCCGGGCCTTGCAGGCCGCTGCGCTCGACGACGTCGCGCACGATGCCTTCGATGAGCGGATGATGGTAGGTCCGTCCCTTGACCGAGACGCCGGCTTTGATGGCGATGCGCTCGCGTGGAACCGCGGCGACGACGCGCCCCGGTTCGGCGGCGAAACAGTCGACGGTAAACTCTGCGCCGTCAACCGCTTCTTGGACGATCAGGTCGCTGCGGTCGCGCGCCGTTTCGTGCAGCGAATGCAGGCTCTCGATGCGCGTCGTTCCGACCGAACCCGATCCGCGACGCGGCTTCAGATAGACCGGAAAGCGTTCGACCTTCATTACCGGGTTCGTACGCGACGGTCGCCGGACCGGGCACGCCGATCTCCGCTCAAGAAGTCCGCGAAATCGAGCTTATCACCGGTTCGCAGAAAGATTTCTTTGGGAGGCACCGAGAGGCGGCAGCCGATCGATGCGAAACGCTCGCGCGCTTCGTCGAGCGGAAGAAACTCGCTCTCGACGATTAGCGGCACCAGAAGATCGATCTCCATCCGGCGCGCGGCTTCCAAGCAGCGGGTGGCGAAGTCGGCGCTTGCGGCTGGGGGAATCGTCACGAACTCGTCTACGAACGGCCGCGTTGCATTTACCGGATTCATGTCGGCACCGGCGATAAAATCGGTGCGTCCGTCATCGCGGAGGGCCTTGATCAGAGATTGCGCCGTCACCGTTCCCGCGGCGGTGATCATCACGCGGACGCCGCGCGAGGCGCGGCGGTCAGGGGGCATCGTGCGGGTTCCAGTGCGAGTTCAAATCGCGCCTCGCGATCGGGCCGGGATGGCGGAAGATGAAGAACCTGATCGTCGGGCCCGACGTAGACGACGTCGCCGGTAATCGGATCGCGGCCGTAATAAACGATCGCGTTCGTTGCTTCATCGTAGACGGCTCGCCAGTGATATCCGGTCGGAAGATGGTGATAGCCAAAGCGATCGCTCTGAGCGCACTCGGGTAGCGTCAGCAACAAACCGATGAGAACTAAGCTTTTCGTCGCGTGTGGCTGCGGGCGCTAATAAGCCCGAACGTTGCGCAGGCCGGCCGCTTTGAAGGCGGCCGCGATTTTTTCCGCGTCGGCACCGGCATCGGGATAAAGCACGACCGCTCGACCGTCGGCGACGGCGTCGCCGAAGTTGTCGACCTCGTCGCTGGGAATCGAAAAACCGGAGAAGTAGGCGCGCGTGTCGTCGGGCTGCGAGGAAAAAGAATCTAGCGTGGCCTGCCGGCCGCCCAAACCGGGAACCGACGTTCCGCTGGCGTCGTCCAGGACGCCCGTCCCGCGCGTCATGTCGTCGGATAGCGAGTTCGAGTCCATGTCGTTGATGACGTCGACGAACTCCAGCTTCGACTCGTCGGGATCGTCCACGCGGCCGCCGACGACTTTGATCTTGCTCAAGTCGAGTTGCTGCGCGCCGAGCGCGCTCTCCAACGCTTTGGGATCCGTATCGGGATAGATGCCGACGACCAACCGGTCTGCCACGGTCTAGGACTCCTCTAGGAGAGGTACGCCGAAATGGCGTGGCCGAGTCGTTCGACGCCCACTTCGATATTCTTCTCCGAGGCATTCGAAAAGTTCAGCCTCATCCCGTCGTGTACGTTGCGTCCGGGATAGAAGTTGACGCCCGGCACGAAAACGACTTTCGACCGGGCCGAAATTTGCAGCAGTTCGGTCGTGTCGACTCCCGGTACCGTCACCCAGAGAAACATGCCGCCGGCCGGCCGCGTGAAGCGCACGCCGTCGGGCATGAATCGCGAAAGCGCCTCGGCCATCACGCCGCGGCGGTTCGAGTACGTGCGGGCGATCCGTTTCACGTGGGCGTCGAAGCCTTTGCCGTCGCGCGCGTACTGGTGGAAAACGTACTGCGCGAACGTGCCGCTGTGGAGGTCCGCACCTTGCTTCGCCAGCACGATCTTTTCTCGGATCTCCTCGTCGGCGATAAGGAGCCATGCGATGCGCATTCCCGGCGCCATGATCTTGCTCGCCGTTCCCAAGTAGATGATCGGCGCCGTAGTCTCAAAGGATATCAAAGACGGAAGGTCTTCGCCTTCGAAGCGCAGCTCGCCGTACGGGTCGTCTTCCACGATCGGAAGCCCGAAATGCTCGCAAATGCGCACGACGAGTTCGCGCCGGCGCCGCGAAAGCGTTCGGCCCGTGGGATTCTGGAAATTGGGAACCAGATAGAGAAACTTCGGAAACGGATCGGCTCGTTCGAGGACGCGCTCGAGCGATTCCGGGATGAGCCCTTCCTCGTCGGTATCGACCGTCAGGTAGCGGCTTTGATAGGCGTCGAAGGCTTGAATCGCGCCGAGATACGACGGATCTTCGAGCACGACGTGATCGCCGGGATCGAGGAAGACTTTACCAACCAGATCGAGGCCTTGCTGCGACCCGTTGACGATCGTAACCGCCTCTGATTCGAAGTTGCGATCGAACCGCGCGTTGAGCCGGTCGGCGACCCAGCGGCGCATCTCGGGAATTCCCTCTGTCACGCTGTACTGAAGTGCGGCCGCACCGTAATGTTCCATAACGACTATGCGTCGCGTCGGCAATCTCGGCGGTGGGAAAGAGTTCGGGTGCCGGTAGGCCTCCGCCGAACGAGATGACGTCGGGTTGTTGCGTGACCTTGAGCATCTCGCGAATCGTGGAAGCCCGAAGGCGGGCCGTTCGCTCGGCGAACTGCACCGCTCGCGAGATGGTGGACATGCGCCTCTTTTAGGCGGAGGCCATGGGGGGTCCGCTAATCGACGTGCCTAGCGACTCGCCGGCAAAGGAAAGGATCGTCGCGCCTAGTCCGATGAGGCCGACCAAGATCAGCACCAGCGTACCGAGGACGGGGACGAGCTCGGCGGCGGTGATCAGCGCGATGCCGACCCCCAGCGCCAGCAAAGGCGAGGGAGTCGTCGCGGGACTGACCAGTTCGCAGAGCCGCCGGCCGATGAGCAGCGCCAGCGCGGCCGTTCCCAAAAAGGCGCTGGCCAAGACAAAGATCATTTCGAGGAGGATCAGCGGCAGCAGCAAGATCGTGATGGCCAGGAGGACGGCTAGCGGGATGATGGCGACGCAGCCGAGGACGCCGGCAACGGTCGAGAGGCCCGGGTGGCGTTCCAGCCGGTCGAGCACCATTCTCGTGCGTAGCGGAAAGATGAGGAAGACGAGCACCGCCAGCAAGTTCCACGAAAGCCGCCAAAGCAGCCGGTGGTCCGGAAGATAGGGGTTGTAGACCGTTTCGCTCGGAGCCCACGGAACGACGGCCTGAGTCACCGCCCCGCCGATCTGGTTGACCTGTCCGGCGACGACTCCGCCGGGTCGCGGATCGTAGCTCCCGCCGATCACGTTGACGTCGCCGTCAACGGTTCCCGCGATCGTGGCATCGCCGAAGATAACCGTAAGATCGCCGTCGACAAGCTGGCCCGGCTCGACGACGACCGAACCGAAATAGGTGCCGCCATGGTAGATGGCGCGGGCGTCGGCCAAGGCCGGGGCGGCCAAGAGTATCAGAGCGCCGAGCACGAGTAGTGGAACGGCGAAAAGTCGGTTTTTCAAGGTCGTGGTCCTCTAGCGAGATAAACGGCCAGCCGCGGACGGAGATGGCGGTAACCGTAAAACATCGCACACAGTAAAAGGAAGTCGACGATCAGCACGGCGGTGACGGCCGCGGCCGCAAGCGGCGTGGCCGGCGCGACGGTGCGAACGACGGCTGCGAACGCCGCAAACCCGTGTGCCTGCATCTGCCAGAGTCCGGCGAGCGGCAATCCGAGGTCGTGCCGGCGCATAAAGACGAATGCGGCCACGATCCAAGCAACGCCGAGATAGGCCAAAAGCGAGGGCCAAAGCGCATTGCGCCGGCGCACCGTCGGCGAAAACGCCGCTTGGGCGGCCTCTAAAACGCCGGCGGTAAAGCCTGCGTCAAAGCGTGCCGGAGGGCTCGCCGTATGAAGCAGCGCGTCGATCACGCGCAGCTCGCTCAGCAGCGCCTTGCAGCCGCTGCACTCCTGCAAGTGTGCGGCCACCTCCCGCGATTGCGCCGGTCGCAGCGCCGCTTCGAGATACGAATCGAGCAGAGGCTCACACGAGGAGCAGCGCACGCAGCCCTCCGTGATTAGTGCCGGTCGCAAGCGCGCCCACCGCGCGCGCTTCGCGTTCGCGCATCTTCTTGGTGAGCGCGATCTTCCCACGATGAATAAGCGTCTTGACGTTGCCGAGCGAGAGGCCCAGCGTCGTCGCGATCGCTTGATATTCCATGCTGTCGAAGTAGCGAAGGGCTAAAACGGTCCGCGTTCGTTCGGGAAGCTCCGCTAAGGCGGCGCGCAGTTCGCGCTCGGCCTCTTCGCGCAGCAATCCGCCGGCCGGATCGACCTGCGGAGAAAGATCGGGCAGCGCTTCCTCGAGCGTGCGTTCCTGCGGAAGCTCTTGCAGTTGCGGCGAGCGCATCGATTTAGCGAGATAGGTTCGACTCACGTTCCTTGCGATTTGATAGATCCAGGTCGAGAATTTGCCGAGCTGCGGGTTGAACGTGCCGAGATGAGCGTACGCGCGCAGGAAAGTCTCCTGCGATAAGTCCGCCGCTTCCGACGAGTTGCGCACCGTCGCACCGATAAAGTTCGCAATGCCGCGTTTGTAGCGGTCGACCAGCACGCCGAAGACCTCCCTTTCCCCGGAGCGCACTCGCTGCACCAGAGCTTCGTCGCTCTGATCACGGAATGCCATTCTCCCTCGATTCGGTTCCTCTGCGGGCTTCTACCTAGCCTCGCCGCGTTTGTTACGCCCGCCCCCGCGCAGCCGAGGGTTGGCGGCGTCCCGAGCCGATAGGATCGGGTGGCCACCTGCGAGCGGCCACTCGATTGAGAGATCCGGGTCGTCCCAGGCGACCGCGATCTCCGATTCCGGCTGGTAGGGGGCGCTCTGCTTGTAAGCCACGATCGTCTCGTCTTCCAGGGCCAAAAAGCCGTGCAGGAAGCCGCGGGGCACGTAGAGCTGGCGTGCCTCTGCCGCGGCAAGCGTGACGGCAAACCAGTGCCGATACGTGGGGCTTTCGGGCCTGAAGTCGACAATGACGTCGAATATGCTGCCCCTGACGACGAAGACCAATTTGGCCAATCGCGGGTCGCCGTGGAGTCCTCGCAAGACGTTGCGGCGCGAGAGCGAAAGGTTATCTTGCACGAACGTTTCTTCGATGCCGCATCGGCGATAACGATCGAGCGAGTAAATTTCTTCGAAATAGCCTCGTTCGTCAGCAAAGATGCGTGGCGTCAGCAGCACAGCGCCGCCGAGAGGTAATTGCTCGATCTCCATGAGAACGAGGGTACGATGAACGGCAGTATGAGTCCGCCAGGCACGCTGGTGCTTCGGCGCGGACTCGAACGCCTTCGAGCTAGCGTGATGATCAAGCAGAGCCTACTGGTTTTTGCCGCCGGTATGGCGCTCAACATCTGCAGTTTTATCGCGCATGCGGTGGCGAGCCGCCAGCTCGGCGTCACAACCTACGGCGAACTCTATGCGCTCCTCAACGCGGCGGTCATCGCCGCGCTGCCTGCGGCATTTGTCGCACCGGTAGTGGCGCAACTTGCCGCGGAGTTCCGGGCACTGCACGACGACGGCCATCTGCGCGGGCTTACCGACAGCCTTTCCGGCGGATTCGCCAAGCTCGCCGTCGTCTATCTAGTGCTGGCGCTGCTGGGATCGTTTTGGTTCGCGCGCTTCTTACACGTTCCGGCGTGGTCGGTGCCGTTCGTCGGCGTCATTGCGGGCATCGCACTCTTCGTCAGCGCGCTGCGTGCCGTCGCGCAAGGTACGCAGGATTTTGGCGGCTACTCGCTTTCCAACGCGGTCGAAGGTGTCGCCAAGGTGCTCGGAATCGGCGTGCTCATCGCCGTCGGCTTTAAACTCGGCGGTGCGATTTTCGGCTTCCTGCTCGGACCGCTCTGTGCGCTGGTCTATCTATGGTTCCGCCTCTCCCGGCGCTACGCGTCGTCGCGCAGTCAGAGCGTCCGTTACGATTGGCGGCGCATACTCAATGCGGGGGCCGGCGCGGCAGCCGCTACGGTCGCGATCGCGCTGATGGGCTCGGCAGACGTCGTTTTAGTAAAGCACTTCTTTGACGCCCACGCGGCCGGACTGTACGCCGCTGCGTCGCTCGGCGGCAAGACGCTGCTCTATCTCGTCGGTTTTGTGCCGACCGTGCTCCTACCGCAAGCGGCCGACCGCCACGCTCGCGGGGCGCAGACGCGCGAAGTCCTCTTCATGAGTCTGCTGATGTTCTCGTCGATCGCACTCTGCGGGCTCTTCATCTTTAAGTTCTTTGGGACGTTCGTGCTGCACGCGCTCGTCGGGCACGCCTTCGACGCGGCGGCGCCGCTGCTCGTCACCTACGGGCTCGCGATGGTCCTGCTGGCGCTGACCAATGCCCTGACGTACTACGGAATCGCGACCCACCGCCTCGCTTTCACCGTGCCGCTGTTTATCTGTACTTTCGGAACCCTGGGCGCGATCGCGATGTATCATCCGTCGCTCGCGACGGTCGTCGACATCATGGCGTTCGGCAACGCTGCGGCCGCCCTCGTCGTCGCCATCTCGCTAACCGCGCAGCGGCATACGGCGGGGCGTCGCTCGACCGTTTGAAGCGCGTACTCCTCCTCGGGGGAAGCGGTCAGCTTGGAACGGCGATTAGGCAGCGCTGGAAGGAATGCGAGATCGTCGCGCCTTCACACGAAGCGCTCAAACTGGAAGACCGCGAAGAAGTTCGCGCTGCAATCGAGCGATGTCGTCCGGACGTCGTCGTAAACGCGGCGGCGTTTCACGATGTGGATCGGTGCGAAGCGGAACCGCGGCCGGCCTTCGAGATCAACGCCCTCGCCGTTCGCGATGCTGCGCGTCTCGCGCGCGATGCCGGTTCCATCTTCGTTACGATCAGCACCGACTACGTTTTTGACGGCGAGACGACCGCACCGTACGCGGAGCACGACGCACCGCATCCGCTCTCGGTTTACGGAGCCTCGAAACTCGCCGGCGAATTCCTCGTCGACTCGCTGCGAACCAACGCGTTGGTCGTCCGCACCTGCGGTTTATACGGCGACGCTTCGGCAAAGGGACGGCGGAGCTTCATCGAACGGCTGCTCGCACAGGCCGGCGGCGCTCAGCCGTTTCGTGTCGTTGCCGACGTGACCGCGTCGCCCACCTTTGCCGGGCATCTCGCCGACGCGATCCGGCGGCTGCTCGAAGAGCAGCGCTGTGGCCTGTACCACGCGGTTGATTCCGGATCGGTAACGTGGTACGACTTCGCCCGCGAGGCGGTAAGACAAGCGGGTGCCGCGGTTACGGTCGAGCCAATCGCCGCGCATCAGTGGAAGGCCCCCGCGATTCGCCCGCGTTTTTCCGCCCTCGCGAATGCGAAGCTCGCAGAGCTCGGCATCGCGATGCCGTCGTGGCGCGCGGGAATCGCCGCGTACCTCGCGTCCAGGCCTGCGAACCAAAGTTCCCTAAGATAGACGCCCTATGGAGTTGCGGATCGATCGGGGAAGCGTCGATCGCTGCCGTGAGCTGGCCGCGGGCATCGTCGCACCCGTTGAGGCATTCATAGCCGCCCACTCGACGGTGTCGGTGGAGCGCGCGGTGCTGCGCCTTTTAGGTGTCGACGGTATCACTCCCGACGAGGTTCCGCTCCCCAACGCGATCGTCGACGCGCTCGATCCCCACGAGCGGACACGTGGAGTAGCGCTTGCCTATGGCCGCGCGCTGGCCGAGACCGGCCTCGATCCGGCGGCGCTTGCCGAAGCGATGGCGCTGCGGCGATTCGCGATCGACCAATTCCGCGACACGCCTGAAGAGGCGGCGCGCGGAGCGCTGCGCCCGCACGTCGAGGCCGCGCTGGCAAAAATTGCCGCTCAGCGCGACGATCGCAGCGGGCGGCTCGACCGTCTGCCGCAGCTGGCGCCGCCGCTGCTCTACGTGATCGTCGCTAGCGGTAACATCTACGAGGATCGCACGGCCGCGGTCGCTGCCGCCGAGGCCGGCGCGCAAGTCATTGCCGTAATTCGCTCCACCGGCCAATCGCTGCTCGATTTCGTTCCCTTCGGTCCAACGACCGAGGGCTTCGGCGGCACGTATGCCACCCAGGCAAACTTCCGCATCATGCGCACGGCGCTCGACGAAATCGCGGAACGGTTGGGCCGTTACGTGATGCTCACCAACTACGCGAGCGGGCTCTGCATGCCCGAGATCGCCGCCATGGCAGCACTCGAGCGGCTCGACATGCTGCTCAACGATTCGATGTACGGAATTCTTTTCCGCGACATCAACATGAAGCGCACGTTCATCGATCAGCACTTCAGCCGCATGCTCAACGCCTATTCCGGCATCATCATCAACACCGGCGAAGACAACTATTTGACGACCGCCGATGCCGTCGAGCAAGCCCCGGCGGTGCTCGCCTCGCAGTTCATCAACGAGGAGTTCGCTCACCGTGCCGGACTACCGGACGCGCAGATCGGCCTCGGCGACGCCTACGAAATCGATCCCGACCTCAAGAATGGCTTCCTTTATCAGGTCGCCCAGGCCCAGCTGGCGCGCGAGATCTTCCCGAACGCGCCGCTGAAATACATGCCTCCGACCAAGCATATGACCGGGGACGTCTTCAAAGGCCACCTTATCGACGCGATGTTCAACCTGACGTCGGTGATGACCGGGCAGCACATTCACCTTTGCGGCATGCTCACCGAAGCCGTACACACGCCATTCTTAGGCGATCGCGTTCTTTCGCTGGAGAACGCCCGCTACATCATGAACACGGCGCGTAATTTCGGCGACGAGATCGTGCTGCGCCCCGGCGGAACGATAGAGCGGCGAGCGGCGCAAGTGTTGAGCGATTGCGAGTCGCTGCTCGAGCGCGTGGCGGCAATGGGATTGATGGGCGCCATCGAAGCGAGCGTCTTTGCCGACGTTTCACGATCTCCGGAGGGCGGCCGCGGATTCGACGGCGTCTTCGCCCGTGCCGGCGGCTACTACAACCCGTTCGAAGAAGCGCTTCATCCGGCGATGGCCAAACCCGAGCTCAGCGGAGCCGAGCGGTGAGTCAGCTCGTCAAGCCGTACGGCGACACGCAGAACGACGGAAAGGTACAGCTCTCTTTCACCCTCCCGGTCGAGTGGAGCGAGGCGGCCGACGAGGCGGCGCGCCAACTCGCGGGCAAAATGGGGTTCACCGACGTGCAGGTCGTCGACGGGCGCCCGATCGCGTCGGGTTTCTCTTTCTTCGTCGTCTACGCCAGCACGACACAGTCGGTCGACGTCGACGCTATCGCGCCATCGGCGCACTCCCACGCGATGACGATGGAGGAGATCGACGCCTTCGTCGCCGAGCGTCTCGGACGCAAGATTCGCGTCGCCGGTGCGTGCATCGGCACCGACGCCCATACCGTCGGCATCGACGCGATTCTCAACATGAAGGGATATAAGGGAGATTACGGGTTGGAGCGTTACCACGCGTTCGAAACCTTCAATCTGGGGAGCCAGATCGCCGTCGAAGAGCTGGTGCGCTTTGCGCGCGAACGCCGCATCGATGCGCTGCTCGCTTCGCAGGCGGTCACGCAGAAGGGTAGCGACGTCAAGAACTTTACCGCGCTGGGCGAGCTCCTCGAGGCCGAGGGGATGCGCGACGAGGTCGTGTTGATCTGCGGCGGTCCGAGGGTTACCAATCGCTTGGCGAGCGAGCTTGGATACGACGCCGGCTTCGGCCGCGGAACGCTGCCCAGCGAAGTCGCGGCCTTTATCGCGGTTTCGCTGGCCGAACGTCACGGCCGTAAAGGTTGAGGGAAGGCATGTCGCGGACCGCACTCGTCACCGGAATCACCGGACAGGACGGGTCCTATCTCGCCGAGCTGCTGCTGCGCGAGGGCTATCGTGTCATAGGCATGACCCGCCGCACCAGCACCGAGGTGCACGAACGAATCGAGCACATCGTCGACGACGTCGAGATCGTCTCCGGAGACCTGCTCGATCAGAGCTCGATCACGTCGATCGTCAACGACGTGCGCCCCAGCGAAATCTACAATCTCGCGGCGCAGTCGTTCGTGCCGGCGTCCTGGAGCCAGCCGGTGCTTACCGGAGAGTTCACGGCATTAGGTGTGACCCGCGTGCTGGAGGCAATCCGCCACGTCGATCCTTCGATCCGCTTCTACCAGGCCTCGAGTTCCGAGATGTTCGGAAACGCGGTGCAGACGCCGCAGACCGAAGAGACGCCCTTCTATCCGCGCAGCCCCTACGGCGTCGCCAAGGTTTACGGGCACTGGATCACCGTGAACTATCGCGAATCGTACGGTCTCTACGCCTGCAGCGGGATCTGCTTCAATCACGAATCGCCGCGGCGCGGCAAGGAGTTCGTCACGCGCAAGATCTCCGACGGCGTCGCGCGCATCAAGCTCGGTCTGGCAGGCGAGCTGCGGCTTGGGAACCTCGATGCCCATCGAGACTGGGGATTTGCCGGCGACTACGTTCGCGCGATGTGGGCAATGCTGCAGCAAAACGAGCCGGACGATTACGTGATTGCCACCGGAAGAACGCACAGCGTGCGCGACTTTGTCCGAATCGCGTTCGAAGCGGCGGGGCTCGGTTCTTACGAGCCGTACGTCGTTATCGACCCGCGCTTCGTGCGCCCCGCCGAAGTCGACCGGCTCATCGGCGATCCGAGCAAAGCCCGCAGCAGACTCGGTTGGGTGCCGCAGATGAGTTTCGAGGAGCTCGTCGCAACGATGGTCGAGGCCGATCTCGACCGGCTCTCGGTGCGCCTGCGGGCGTAAGCTCGGAAATCCGAACGTGCGCGCGCTGGTAACCGGCGCCAGCGGTTTTGTCGGCGGCCACTTGGTCGAAGCGCTGCGGCGTGAAAGCGCGGAGATATTAGCTTGTGGCGGTCCGCGCGACGCGAGCGCAGGGTATCGCCCGATCGATTTGGCCGACGCACAATCGCTGCGCGACGTGCTCGATTCGTTCCGGCCGACGGTGATCTTTCACCTCGCCGCGCAGACCTTCGTACCCGAATCGCTGCGCAGCCCGGCCGAGACGTACGAAATCAACGTGATGGGAACGGTACGCCTCGCCGAAGCGGTGCGCGCTTACGCCGGCGGGCCGCGCCCGCGCATTCTCTTTACCAGCTCTGCCGAAGTCTACGGGCGGCGCGAAGCCGATGAGTTTCCGCTGCGCGAGATGCTCGATCTGCGTCCGGCGACGCCGTACGGCGCGAGCAAAGCGGCGGCCGAGGCCATTCTGCTGGCGCACGCGCGCGGCTTCGATCTCGACGTCGTGGTGGCGCGAGCGTTCAACCATATCGGACCGGGTCAGGACGAGCGCTTCGTGGTCTCCTCGCTGGCCGCGCAGCTGGCCCGCGTCGCTTCGGGCGAAGCTCCGCACCTGCTGGTCGGAAACCTCGGTGCGGCGCGCGATTTTCTCGACGTTCGCGACGTCGTTGCCGCATACGTCGCGCTCGCAACCGACGGCGAACGCGGCGAAGTCTACAACGTTTGCAGCGGTAAGGCCGTCACTATTCGCGACGTTCTGCGCGAGCTGATTACGATCGCGCGCGTACCGGTCGAGGTGCGCGAGGACCCGCTGCGTTTTCGCTCCGCGGAGATTCCGCTCTACGTCGGCGACCCGCAAAAGCTCCGCGAGCGCACCGGTTGGCAGCCCGGCATTCCGCTGGTGCGTTCCCTGCGTGACGTTTACGCCGCCGCGCAGCGCGGCGCGGGAGTCGGGGGGCATGGTGAGTAAGGGCAAGGGATGGACGGCGAAGCCAAGCAAACGATGCGCGCCTTTGTTTTCAAAAATCGCGGACTGTTATTGAGCCTGCCGGCGGCGATTTTGACGTTGCGCGGCAAGCCGAGCCGGTCGAGCGTGCGCATCGGTCTTCCAATCGCGATCGCCGGCGAGCTCTTGCGCTGCTGGGCGGTCGGATATTCGGGTAAGACGACGCGCGACGATTCCGTCACCGCGCCGAAGCTGATTACGGCCGGACCCTACGGCCACGTGCGCAATCCGCTCTATCTGGGAAACTTTCTGACGGCATTGGGCTTTGCAATCGCTTTTACGGGCAAGAACTCGCCACGGGCGCGCGCGGCGCTGGCCGGCGGAAGTCTCGCCGCGATGGCCGCGGTCTACGCAACGATCGTGCCGCACGAAGAGGAGTTTCTGCGCTCGAAATTTGGTGAGGCATTCGATCGCTATTGTGAGGCCGTTCCGCGCATCGTTCCGCAGCTTGAAGCGATCGCCGACGGCGAAGGCACCTGGAAGCCCGATGCCATCGCCGGCGAACGCACGACGCTGGCGATCTTTGCCGCGATGCTCGTCGTCCTTCTGCGCAAGTGTCGACCCAACGGCGATTAACGCTCGCGCTTATCGCGACCGCGCTGGTCGCGGTGCTCGAGTTTTGGGGAGGCGCCGTATCGCATAGTCTGGCGCTCACCGGCGATGCCGTGCACGTATGCATGGACGTTTTTGCGCTGGGACTGGCGCTGCTGGCGGCGATCGGCGCGGCGCGGCCGGCCGATCCGCGCCGCACCTTTGGTTACGGCAGGATCGAGGTGCTCGGTGCGCTGGTAAACGGAACGCTTCTGCTCGTCGCGACGATCGCGATCGTTTACGCGGCCGTTCGCCGCTTTGGCGCGCCGGTCGAGCCGCAGGCTCTTACGATGACGGTCGTGGCCGCGATCGGCCTCGCCGTCAACGGCAGCGTGGGAGCGATGCTGCGCGGCGACGGCCGCCGCAATCTCAACGTCCGCGCGGCGCTCTTTCACGTGCTGGGAGATGCCGTCGGCGCGCTGGCCGTGATCGTCGGAGGCGTGGCGATCGCGCTGACGCACCGCGCCTGGATCGACCCGATGCTCTCGCTCTTCGTTGCAGCGATCATCGTCGTTGGTGTCGTACGATTGATGCGCGACGCTACGGACGTTCTTCTGGAGAGCGTCCCGAGCGACGTTGATTCGGACCGTTTGGCCGACCATCTCGCGAAGATCGGCGGCGTGACCGGCGTTCACGATCTGCACGTGTGGTCGATCGGCAGCGGTTCGTATGCTCTCTCGGCGCACGTGTTGCTCGACGACCGCCGGCTCAGCGAAGCAACGGAGGTGCTGCGCGAAATCGACGCCTGCGCGCAGGAACACTTCGGAATTTCTCACGTGACGGTTCAGTTCGAATGCGAAAGTTGTCCGGTCGTCGTTCGGCATTAAACTTCGGCGCGGCGCTCGCACTAGCGGCGCTCTGCGTTGCGGCAGCATGTTCCGGCGGCGGAGGTTCCTCATCGGCCGCGCCGCCGCCGGTTTATCGCACGCCGGGACCGCCGCCGGGTGAGACTCCGCCGCCGGGGATCGTTCGAAAGTACGTCAAGCGCGTCGTTATCATCGTTCAAGAGAATCGAAGCTTCGACAACCTATTCCACGGGTTTCCCGGCGCGCGAACGGCGCGATACGGTTACCTGCACGACGGCACCAAGGTAGCGCTTCGGGCGGCCGGCTTGAGGGGACCGGACGTCTCGCACGTCTGGCGCGACGCGATTAACGACTGGAATCACGGCAAGATGAACGGCTTCGACCTGAACCGGTCGAATGGCCACCAAGCCGGGCGCTACGCCTATCAGTACGTTGCCAAGCGCTACATCAAACCGTATTGGGACATGGCGCAGCAGTACGTCCTCGCCGACGAGATGTTCCCGACGATGTTCGGCGGGAGCTTTACGGCGCATCTGGATTTGATCGCCGGCACGACGAACTTGCGCAGCGGCGTAGCCGAAGTCGACGTTCCGCTGGCGCTGCCCTGGGGCTGCGACGCTCCGGGCGGGACGCGTACGTCGCTGCTCGATACTTCCCGGATAGAGCGATGGGGCGGAGGTCCCTTCCCATGCTTTACGCAGTTCGCAACCGCTGCGGATCTATTGGATCGCGCGCGCGTCAGTTGGGCGTATTACGCCCCGGCCGTCGGCGGGCGGAACATCGCCGGAAAAGTTTGGTCGGAGTTTGACGCCATCTCCGCCGTGCGCCGCGGACCCGACTGGTCGAGAAACGTAATCTCTCCGCCGGGCCGCGTGCTCGAAGACATCGCCGCCGGACATCTTCCACGCGTCGCCTGGATCATTCCCGACTCAACCGATTCCGATCACGCCGGCGAGGGTTCGGACACCGGCCCCTCGTGGGTAACGAGCATCGTCAACGCGGTGGGTGAGAGTCCTTATTGGGATTCGACCGTAATATTGGTGCTTTGGGATGATTGGGGTGGCTGGTACGACAGCGTCGCGCCGCCTCAGCTTGGACTACAAGGGCTTGGGCATTCGAGTACCGTGCATCGTGATTTCCGCGTACGCTCGTCAAGGGCACGTCTCGCACACGCAGTACGAGTTTGGGAGCATACTCCAGTTTATCGAAGAGGTATTCGCAATGCCGTCGCTCGGCTCGCTGCAGATCGGAGGCGGCTATACCGACGCACGCGCCAACAGCATCTCCGACGTTTTCGATTTCACGCAGGCGGCGCGGCCCTTCCAACCGATTTCCGCGCCATACTCCCGATCGTACTTCTTGGCGAAGCCCGCGTCGCTTCGAGCTCCCGACTCGCAATAAGCTCTGGCGCTACGGGTTAGTTGCCGTTCTTTCGGAGTTCTGCCAAAAGCCGTTCGGCGTTCGGCGCCGCGCTCTCGGAAACGAAGAGCGAAAGCTGACCGTCGGGCGTAATCCTGCCGTGCGCTCCAACCTGGCGCGCCAGCCGTTCCACTTCGTCTTTGCCGCCGAGCAGCGCCCAACGAATCGGCGATCTTCCCAGTTTCGGACCGTAGCTGAAGTAATCGACAACTGGAGCCGACGGGACCCCGGCAACCCGCTCGCCGCTGTCGAAGTTCAAATCGTAGACCCAAAAGTAGTCGCCGTAGACCATTTCGATGCGATCCGCATGCCAGCACGCGCAGCAACTGCGTTTCGTTCGATAGCTGTCTCGTGAGGTCGGCGCGCAGCGCACTGCCGGGCAGACCGTAAAGCAGCAAGTTGGGAATCAGCAGCGCAGCGACGGTCGCCGTCGACAGCACCTTGCTCAAGGGCCAGAGCGCAGCGATACCGACTCCCAGGAAGAGCGGCACGACGACGTAGAGCGGCGCGATATAGCGGACCGTCCAGCCGCGATTCGATCCCGCATACGACAGGCTGAAAAAAGAGATGCACGCAATCGCAACGAGCAGAAGGAGCGGCGCGACGTCGCGCGCGTTTCGTCGCAGCGCCAGCGCGAATCCCCCCGCGGCGACGGCGTAAGCGGCGATGAGCAGCGTCGTCTCCGACCACCATCCCGAAGAACGAAAGAGCAGCTTTGGAAGCATGTACGTGATTAGCCACACGAAATTATCCCAAGCTTGCGGGAGGCTCGCGGCAGGTCGCGAGGCCCAGTTCGCCGTCAGCGACGGATAGCCGTGCGAGACGTTGCCCGCTAAGAACGGCGTTGCGCCGGCGATCGCGCCGAACAGCGCCGCGAGCGATTCGCCGGGCATCGTTCCGCGCCGCCGCAATGCGATCCACACTACTGCCGGCAGCGCGATCATCAGCGTTTGCAGTGAAAACCACAGACCGATTCCGACGCTAAGCCCGAAGCATAACCGCTGCCAGAACACGCCCTGATTTCGCCAGAGAGCCGCTAACCAGAGCGTTGCGGCGCACGAAGCCATGATTTCGCCATAGGCCCACGGCGCGTAAGTCACGGTCATGAACTGTTCCGACGGGACGACGGCAAAGACAAATGCCAAGCACGCCAACTTGTTCCCAAGCACGGCGCGCAGAAAGAGCAGCGTGAATATAAGGTAGAGCGCGCCCCACGTGAGCGAGGTCAGATCCAATGCGATCCTTCCCTGCCCGAATAAGTGAAAGTAGCCGGCGGTGAGATAGCAACTGGCAGCGCCCAAGCGGGTACCGCCGGGAAAGAAGAGCGGATGCTCTCCGCCCGCGACGCGAAACGCGCAGAGACCCGACAGCACGGCGTCCGAGTCGATTTGGAACATGGCGAGCGGGAAATAGAGCAAGGCTCGAATGAGCAGCCCGATCGCCAGCAATGCAAAGCTCAGCAGCGACCAAACGTCGCCGAATCCGAGCGTCGAGCGCGTCGTTTGCACGTTGGGAACGTTCTGAAAAGCCGGGAAAAGACCCGGCGCAGGGCGCGACCCAGCCCCTGCGAAAGTGAGCCGCGCTATGAATACGAACTCTAAAGCCGTCGTGCTGGGCATGGCTCGCACGCCATTCGGTAAACTCGGGGGAGCGCTCGCCCCGCTCTCTGCAACCACGCTCGGCGCGGTCGCCTTAACCGCCGCGATCGAGCGTTCGAAGATCGATCCATCCGAGATCGAGCACGTTTCGTTCGGTGAAGTCCTGCAAGCCGGCGTCGGTCAGAATCCGGCGCGCCAAGTGCTCTTCAAAGCGGGTCTCGCCAAAACGGTCACGGCCGACACGGTCAACAAAGTTTGCGCTTCCGGTCTGCTCGCCGTCGTCAATGCCAAGCGCGCGATCGATGCCGGCGCTTTTACCGTGGTTGCGGCCGGCGGGATGGAATCGATGTCGAACGCGCCGTACTTACTGCGCGACGCTCGCTGGGGTTATCGTTTCGGCGACGGTGCCGTTGTGGACGCGATGATCTACGATGGTCTCTGGGATCAGTATTTCGGCATGACGATGTCGACGCAGGGAAGCAAAGTCGCCGACGAACTCGGTCTGACGCGCGAGGAGCAGGATACTTTTGCCTATCAGAGCCACCGCCGCGCGGCCGCCGCTCACTCGGCCGGCCACTTCGAGGACGAGATCGTTCCGGTTCGCGTCGCGAGCAAGGCGAAGGACAAAGTCGTCGTCGACCAACTGCCGCGACAGGGACGCGTGCGCATTCCGGCATCGGTCGGAGCGCCGAGCCGCGTTTGGGAGCACGAGCCGTCGGAAGAGTTCACGCTCGATTACGCCGCCTATGCGCCGTTCATTACCGGCGAGCATCCGCATGCCGTCGTCGATCGCGACGAAGCGGTGCGCGGCGATGCGAGCCTCGAAACGATGGCGAAGCTTCGCCCGCTCGAGCGCAACGGCACGGTAACGGCGGGCAACGCACCGGGCGTTAACGATGGTGCCGCCGCGCTCGTTCTGGCCGACTCGCAGTACGCCGCCGAGCACGGTTACGAGCCGCTCGCGACGATCGTCGAGCATGCGACGGTCGCTTGGGACTCGCCCTACATCAGTTTGACGCCGGCCATGGCGGCGCGCAAACTGCTCGACCGCATCGGTCTCGACATTAAAGACATCGCCGTTTGGGAGATCAACGAGGCTTTCTCGACCGTTGCCATCACCTCGGCGCGCCGTCTCGGACTCGACGACGGCATCATCAACCAGTTCGGAGGTGCCGTAGCGATGGGCCATCCGATCGGCGCTTCGGGCGCTCGCATCATCGGCACGCTGATCAATCAGCTGCGCCGGCGCGGCGGCGGATATGGGATTGCGACTATATGTTCGGGCGGCGGCCAAGGCGACGCAATCCTCGTCGCGGTCTGATTTGCCTCAGCTCGTTGCCGGCTCGGGGCTCATTTACCATAGTAAACTTCGCCCCTCGTTCCGCGCAGGATGCGCGAATGCCGCCGAAGCACAGGATGTGCGAGAGGCGGCCCGGCTTAGACCTGAACCGAATCAGACCGCCATGAAAGTGTTGCTCTTAGAATGGTTAAAGCAGACGTGATTGAGGCGACTAGGGCGCAGTTCGAGCTGAGCGACGAGCAGCGCGCGATCGGCGCGCTGGCGGCGGAGATTGCGCAGCGCGAGGTCGCTCCGCATGTCGCCGAGTGGGATCGCAACCACGTCTTTCCTCGCGAGCTTTACGGCAAGCTCACCGACGCGGGAATCATGGGAATCCTCGTTCCCGAAGCCTATGGTGGAGCGGGCGCGGATTATCTCTCGTATGCGCTAGCGATAGAGGAGCTGGCTCGCGTTGATGCGGGCACCGCCGTTACGGTTTCGGTTCATTCGATGATTTGCTCGGCGATTCTCGCGCTCGGCAACGCCGAGCAGAAGGAGCGATGGCTGGAAAGGCTCGCCACCGCCGACGTCATCGCCGGATTTGCGCTGACCGAATCGGATGCCGGCTCCGACGCCGCAGCGCTGCGGGCCACGGCGCGGCGCACCGGCGACGGTTACGTTCTCAGCGGACGCAAGCAGTGGTGCACCAGCGGCAGTTACGCCGGGGTAATCATGGGGATGTTCCGCACCGGTGGCAGCGGAGCGCGCGGCGTGAGCGCGTTCTTAATTGAAGCGAATCTTCCCGGTATCAGCGTCGAGCGTGTGACCGAGAAACTGGGCATTCACACCAGCAACACCTGCGATCTCTCCTTCGACGACGTTGCCGTCGGCGACGACGCGCTGCTCGGCGAGGAAGGCGAAGGCTTCGGGAACGCGATGCGCGCGCTGACCGCCGGACGAATCGGCATCGCCGCTCAGGCCATTGGAATTCTCGCTGCCTGCCTCGACGAATCGGTGAAGTTCGCCAAGGAGCGCGTTGCCTTCGGCAAACCGATCGGAGCCTTCGAGGGCGTTTCGTTCAAGATTGCGCAGATGGCGATGGATCTCGATGCGGCACGCCTGCTGACCTATCGCGCCGCAGCGCTGGCCGACGCGGGCCAGCCCTTTGCACTCGCGGCAAGTAAAGCAAAACTCTTTGCGTCGACGGCGGCGCGAAAGCACGCTGCCGAAGCGCTGCAGATTCATGGCGGATACGGTTATACCAGCGAGTTCCCGGTCGAGCGTTACTACCGCGATGCGAAGATCACCGAGATCTATGAAGGCACGTCGGAGATCCAGCAGATCATCATCGCGCGCTCGCTCTTAGGCCGCCTGGACTAGCAACAGGAGGCGCCCTTTCGGGCGCCTCCTGCGATGTCGATAGAGAAGCCGACAACTTCACCTCTAGCCTATCACATCGAAATGCGGCAAGCAAGCCAACAGCTTCGGCCGCTGGAGCGGCGGGAATTGAACCCGTAGCGCGTCACCAGCAAGCCGCACGTCTCATTCACGGGGTGCGACGGAACTAGCAAGGTGCTCCGCCTTATCGTGCGCGAAACTGTGCGGCCGCGATGAATCTGATGGAGTATCAGGGCAAGGAGCTCTTCAAGGGAGCCGGCATTCCGGTGCCGCGCGGCCATCATGCGACGGAGCCCGCCCAAGTCGAGGAGTTCTTGCGCGAACAACCGGGCGAGTGGGTCGTCAAGGCACAGGTCCTCATGGGCGGACGCGGCAAGGCCGGAAAAATCAAGATGGCGAGCCATTCGGCGCAGGGACGCAGCGTTGCGGAAGAGATCATGGCAACGCCGATGCCGCCGAACCGGCAGAATCCAATCGGCGAACCGATCAGGTCGCTGCTGATCGAAGAACGGCTCGAGATCGCGAAGGAAGCGTATTGCGCGGTGACGATCGACCGCGCCGCGCGCAAGCCCGTCTTTATCGTGAGCCGCTTCGGCGGGATGGACATCGAAGAAGTTTCGGAGCATCATCCGGAGTCAATCGCAAAGTTTTACGTCGACACGGCGATCGGATACTCGCCGTTCATCGGTCGCGAGCTCGCCTTTCGCTCCCAGCTCGATCCCGGCTATCGCAAGCAATTTCCCGCTATCGCCGGCGCGCTCTACGATCTATTCTTCCGCTTTGGCGCCAAGCTGGTCGAGATCAACCCGCTGGCGTTGACCGGCGACGGCCGCGTGGTCGCGTCCGACGCGAAGATCGAGCTCGACGACGATGCCCTCTTTCGCAATCCGCGATTCGAAGCGTGGCGAACCGCGCTGCCGCTCGACGAGGACGAACTGCTTGCCGCGCAGGCCGGCGTCGGCATTCGCAACTTCCGCCGGTTTCCGGGCAACGTCGGCACGATGGCCAACGGTGCCGGACTGGCGATGGCGACGATGGACGCGGTAAGCAATGCCGGCGGACAGATCGCCGATTTTCTCGATGTCGGCGGCGGCGCCAACGCGCAGCGCGTGCGCAACTGCTACGAACTCGTCGTCAACAACACCGGGGCGACGGCTTTCTTCATCAACATATTCGGCGGCATCACTCGCGGCGATGAGGTGGCGCGCGGCATCGTCGAAGCGATGAACCACACGACATCGCGCAAGATCCCGTTGGTCATTCGTCTCACCGGTACAAATGAAGCAGAAGGGCGTCGCATTCTCGCCGAAGCGGGCATGACGCCGGTAGAAACCATGGACGAAGGCGCGCACCAAGCCGTGGCGCTCGCAGCGAAAGGTTAGCCGCGTGTCGATCTTTCTCGATAAGAACAGCCGCGTCATCGTGCAAGGCATCACCGGTTCCGAAGGCTCGTACCATACCGCCCGAATGCACAAGTACGGGACGAATCTGGTCGGCGGGGTGACGCCGGGCAAAGGCGGTCAACGGACGCCCGAGGGACTGCCGGTCTTCGATACCGTTCGCGAGGCCGTCGACGCAACGGGCGCGACGCATAGCTGCATCTTCGTTCCGCCGGCGTTTGCCGCCGACGCCCTCTACGAGGCTTACGAGGCCGGCATCACGCTGGCCGTCTGCATCACCGAGGGCGTTCCGGTCCACGACACCCTCAAGGTGGTAGGAGCGACGTCGGGCATGCGGATTATCGGGCCGAACTGCCCCGGCCTCATCTCTCCCGGCAAGGCGCTGGTCGGCATCATGCCGGGCCACATCTTCAAGGAGGGACGAGTCGGGGTGATGTCCCGCTCCGGCACGCTCACCTACGAGGTCGTCGACCTGCTGACGCGCGCGGGGCTCGGGCAATCGACCTGCGTCGGAGTGGGTGGGGACCCGATCATCGGCACTACCTTCGTCGAGTGCCTGCGCGAGTTCAAGAACGACCCCCAGACCGAGGCACTGGTGATCTGCGGCGAGATCGGCGGTTCCGACGAAGAAGACGCCGCCGCCTTCGTCGCCGAGCACATGCCCGAGCTGCCGGTCGTCTCATTCGTGGGCGGACGCAACGCACCGCCTGGTAAGTCGCTAGGCCATGCAGGCGCCATTATTGCCGGCAATTTCGGGACCCCCCAGAGTAAAATCGCGGCCTTCACGGCCGCCGGGATCCCGGTCGCCGAGCGGCCCTCGGAGATCCCGGAGCTGCTCGCGCGGCGGCTCGCTGCCCGCGCTTAGCGGCGAAGCGAGCCGAAAACTCCCCTTAAGGCTACCTAAAGGAACCGCCCCAAGGCTGAGGAAATCCTTGGCCCAGTGGGTCACTCTGAGAGTTTCCTGGGCCATTTAGTAGGCCTTGGGGGGCGCAGGGCGGCTCGCCTTTTGACAACTCAATCACCAGAGGGTTAAACGATTATGAGTTCATATCGAACCCTCCGTCACGCGGTCATAGCCGTGGCATTGGTGGTGGCGTTCCTTAGCCAGGGAACATGGGCACTGGCAGGCGTCACCGGCAACATCACGGGTAGTGTCCACGATGCGAGCGGCGCACCGATTGCCGGCGTGGCAATCCAAGTCGTATCGCCATCTGAACAAAAGACTGCAACGACGGACGCGGGAGGTCACTTCGTTATCCTCTCGCTCGCCCCCGATACCTACACGATCAATTTAACGAAGAGTGGGTATCAAAGTGTTGCATTCCCCGGCGTCGTGGTCTTTGCCGACCAGACGGCGACGGAAGCGCTCACGATGCAAAAGGCGCTGACGACGATCGCGCGAGTGACGTCTGCGGCGGGTTCCTCGCTGGTCAAATCCGGCGTTGGTTCCGACCTTTATAGTGTCAACTCCGCACAGGCGGCCGCAGCGGCGGCCCTCGGCGGCGGCGGTAACCTGAATAACGCGTACTCGGCCATGGCGTCGGTCCCCGGCGTTCAGACGTCGCAGGGCGGCGTCGGTTGGGATTTCAACGCTGCGTACGTACGCGGCCAGAATTCCTATTACACCGGCTACGAATACGACGGTATTCCGGTTAACCGTGCTTTCGATAACTACAACTCATCGACGGAGTCGACCCTGGGTCTCCAAGAGCTCCAGGTTTATACCGGCGGCGGTCCGTCATCGGTCGCCTCGGCTGGTACTGCCGGCTTCATCAATCAGGTCATCAAGACCGGTACGTACCCGGGCTTCGCGAATGCGAACCTCGGCGCGGCCTATCCTAACTACTACCATCAGGCCAGCGTCGAAGTCGGCGGTTCGACCCCCGACCGTACCTTCAGCTACTACGTCGGCCTACTCGGCTACAACCAGACGTATCGCTTCTTTGATAACCAAAACGGCGCCGGCTACATGAATCCGGGCGGTCCGCTGTCGGGCGATACGCTCGGTTTCGGCATCGGCTACGGTTTCGGGAGCAACCAGGTTCTAGCCACGGGCTACACCTGCTTGATCGGAACCTGTCAAGGCGTCAAGCCGATCTGTACGATGGTCGGCCAACCTTGGTCGAACAACCGACGGCGCAGATCGGACAGCAGGGATGCTGGCAGTTCTACAGCGGCATCTCGGGCGCTCCGAAAATGATTACCGACCGTGAGAACGTCGTCAACCTGCACATGGCCATCCCGAAGGCTAACGGCCTGCGCGACGACATCCAGTTCCTATGGAGCGGTTCGGCACTCAATAACTACGGTTATAGCAGCCCCAACGACATCGGGCCGGGCAACAACCAGTTCATCTACTCGCTCTACGGGACCAATGCGCATGCTCCGGTCTGCGGTCCGGAGACGATTGCTTGGACCGGTCTAACGGTGAACGGCTGTTCGTCGCCGATCGGACCGGCCGGACAGATCCAATCGCTGACGACCTACGGCTCGTACTTCACGTGCGGTGCCGCAAGTCCCAGCGGCGGTTACTATGGGGCCGGTTGCGGCCCGACCTACCTCGGCTATGCCGATGCGGTCACCTACAACGTGCCTTTCGGTACGCCGGTTGCGAAGTCGAACGGCTACAAGCTATCGCCGTCGCCGTATTACGCACCTAACGCACCTGGGCACGCCTTCAACGGGCCGATCGATCCGGCTGATAGTAACCAGAACGTCAACCAGAACGACACCGGCATCACCAAACTCCAGTACACCTACTCGATCAGCCAGTCGGCGTTCTTACGGGCGTACGGTTATACGTTCTACTCGGATTGGTATCTGACGGCCCCCGGCTACGCCGCCTCCGGCGGTGCGACGCCGGCCTTCCCAGAAACGGCGCAGTATCAGTTGATCACGCACACCGCGGGTGGCGCGCTCAGCTTCCAAGACCAACTCAACGACCAGAACCTCATAACGCTCGACGGTAACTACAGCCAAGCCAGCGTTATCCGGTTCAACAACGCCACGGCAAATGGTGGGAATTCGCCGATCGGCTACATGTCCTCGAACGGCAACGGCGGGTACACCTGCTACGACCCGACGATCGGGCAAGAAGCAGATCTGTCTCTGCTAGCGCACTACTACGACGTCGCCTCAGGCGGCATTGTAGCTCCGACGTGGCGCAGTACGTCCACCGGTGGACCGCGCGGCTTCGCGCGCCGCCGGTACGCCGCTGCGCGAGCGGGCGCGACGTGGGATAGCCTCTGGCAAGGCGGCGCCAACGGGTCTTTCAACGCGGTAAAACCGAAGTTCACGAACGCCTCGCTGTCAGACCAGTGGCGTCCTAGCGACAAGTTCCTGCTCAACGCAGCGATTCGCTACGACAACTTCACCTACGACCTGCCGCAGTCGGCAAACGCAGCGAACCAGTTCTACGCGAATATGAGCACCAACTACACCTGCGTTCAGGCATCGAACAATCAGGTGTTGCTGCAGGCGCTGCCGCCTGGCACTCCGCCACCGGCTTCGGCACAGTACGTGCGTCGGCGACTGTAACAAGGCTGCGGTGGCGTTGCATCCGGGCGGTCCATCAACCGGCTGGGTTCACCCCAACGGTACCGTGCAGGACGGCGTTCAGGCGCCGAACTTCACGGCGGCCTCGCCGGCGTCATACTCGCTCGACTACTGGCAGCCGCGCTTCTCGGCGACCTACACGATCAGCCCGAACGCGGTCATCCGCGCGTCGGCCGGCCGTTTCGTTCAGCCGCCGATCTCGGCATCGGTTCAGTATCTGGCGCTCGCCGGTGACGATCGCTCGGTCTGGAACAACACGATGAACCTGGGCTTCTACTCGCCCTTCCATCCGATTCCAGGCATCTCGTCGGGTCAGTATGACCTGTCGTGGGAGCAGCACTTCAAGGGAACGGACATGAGCTTCAAGCTCACGCCGTTCTATACGTGGGTCGCCAACTGGCAGCAGCAGACCTTCATCGGTGCCGGCTTCGTGACGCAAGTCCCGGTCGGCGTCAACCGTAACCAAGGCGTTGAGTTCCAGTTCAACAAGGGTGACTTCACGCGTAACGGCTTCTCGGGTCAGCTCGCGGTTACGTACACCAACTCGAAGGTCATGTTCCAGAACGTGGGATTGAGCACGGGCGGTACGGTACCGAACACGACCATCGCCCTCAACGACGCGATCCAGGCGTACAACACGCTCACGAAGTCGGGCGGCGGCAGCCCCTGCTATCGCAACGGCATCGGGGTTGGGTGTAACGCAAAGCCGATCACGGTCAGCAGCGTAACGTACGACCCGATCCGTAACCCCTACTACAACCAGGCACCGCAGGGTCTGCTCGATCCTGGCTCCTGGTACAATCCCTACACGACGGCCATCGCGCCGAACCTCAACGGTGCGGTCAACAGCTACATCTCGCCTTGGGTATCGTCACTGATCCTCAACTGGCGCCATGACAAGCTGGCGATCACGCCGAGCTTCAACTTCCAGACGGGCGGCTACTACGGCAGTCCGCTGGATACGACCGGTCTCGATCCGCGAGCCTGCCAGTTGAACTCGGCCTCGACGGGCATCACCAAGCTCTCGCCGAGCACCGATCCGTTGAAGTGCAACTACCTCACCACGACGTCGGCGGGCGTTGGCGCGTTCAGTTATCTGTACGTTCCGAATCCGCAGACGGGTACGTTCCTCTTCGACAACCTAGAGCAGCCGAGCTCGATCGTCGGTAACCTTCAGGTCTCCTACGACCTGAGCCCGAAGATCAAGCTGGTCGTGCTGGGAGCGAACCTCTTCCACACGTGCTTCGGCGGATCGTCGACGCCGTGGTCGTCGGCATACCCGCCGAGCCCCGTGTTCTGCGGCTATGGTCCGGCAGGTGGTCCGCTTAACAGCACCATCTATCCGAGTAACTTCTACAACGGTACCGGCATCGGCGACGTCAAGGCCAATGGTGCTCGCACGCCGTTCACGCAGAGTTACACGCCGACGGCCGGCAACAACGGTGCAATCGGTGCCAGCGTTCAGCCGATCAACGTTTACTTCAACGCGCAGATCCGAATCTAACACCTCGGTCTTCGCGCTAAGGTAGCGAAACGCAAAGCGGGGCCCTTTGGGGCCCCGCTTCTGCATTTCAGAAGGCCCGACAGCGGCCTTCGCGAACAAAGCGATGATGCAGACGAAGCTTCTGCTGCTGGCGTGCATTCTAGCATGCGCCGGCCTCCTTCCCTTGCCGGCGCGTTCCGACGGGGCCGGATCGACCGCGACACCGCCGCCGCAGATTTACCATACGGTCACGACCGCGCTATGCGCGCGGCTGCACGAACACATCCGGCCGGCGGTCGCGATGATCCTCGAGAACGACACCAAGATCGCCAAGAGCCCGCCGCTGTTCAAGAGATATAAGGTTGGTACGTTGACCTCGTCCGACCAAACCGGTGCGGTCGGGACGACGTCCAACGGCGATTCGATCTACACGCAATCTCCCGAAACGGCGATGGCGCTGCAGCAGATGTCCTACTTGGTGCTCCCGATCGCGCGCAACCTCATCGCCGCGCAGACGCTGCTCGACGACGTGAAGCTAGTCGCGCCGACGGGCAACCCGACCGACGACGCGGCGATCGCACGTATCAAGGCGCAGCTGCTGCAAACCATTGCCTACCAGAGCGCGTCGCTCGATCTCATCAACGGATTCGTCCAGACGCAGCAGATGGGCGATCTCCAGCACGTCGGCACCGAATATCTCGGAGCAATTGGCGGAAACGAGATGAGCAGCCCGATGATCAAGCAGACGCCGAACCCTTGGCAGGACCCCAACACGCCGGGCATCTCGCAAAATCCCTACGTTTTGGACCCGGCTACGATTCCCGGGCTCGCCGTCGGCTACAACCCGCTCAATCGCATCATGGACGGCATGACGTGGCTCCAGACACAGACCGGTCAAAGCGAGGACGTGGCCGGAAAAATGATTACCGGAGCACTAAACGGCTGCGGCAGGTAAGGAAATGCGAGGTACGCTTTGACGAAATCATATGCTTTTATTCTCGCTGCGGTCGCCGCGACGGCGTTGTTTGGGGTGCAAACCGCAAGGGCCGACCAATCCGCTGGGACGCTCGTCTATAAATTCACCTATAGCGCCAACCAGGCGATTCAATCGCGCGACGCTTCCGACTCTGCACAGGGCTACGGCGCGCCGAGCGGCGGCGGCGCCACGGCCGGGCAACAGGCAAGCACCGGAATGCCGAGTGCACAGCAAACTAACGGGATCAGTCATTACGGCGGGACGCTCACGGATAAAGGAACGATGACGGTCGACATCAAGGGCCGGCAAGCCGATGGCGGGCTCATCGTCAGCATCAGCGAGCAGGGCGAGGATCTTCGGAAGGCGCCGCCCGCAACGTGCGTCGTTTACGGCAATACCAACGTCATCTGCGACCCGAATAAGACGGTTTATACGGAAGAGTATACGTTGTTGCGCTTTCTCGGCGCGAATTTCGTCGATCCAAATCAGATCGACGCGAATAAGCACTGGCGCGTCGGACCGTCGAGCTCGCAGGGACAGACGGTTCAGGCCGATTACTCGATTGCGAGCAACAACGGCGGCAAGATGCAGATCGGTGAAACTCGCAAGATCGTAACGACCGGTTCCGGCAAGCTCGAGACCGATATCGAAACAAAGGTGGGTTACGATTACAATCGCACCGTCCCGACGTCCGTGGACGAGTATGCGACGCAGCGAACCGATGCCGGCATCAGCGGCACTTCAACGACGACTTACCAGACGACGCTTTCGCTCGTGTCCGACACCATCGCGACGAAGCCGTAGAAGATGAAAAGAACGCGTAGGGCCGCACGTTCGGCGATATTAGTGACGGCGAGCGCCGCCGCGCTACTTCTGATGCAAGCCTCCGCACGCGCGGTCGAGATGACGGGCGAACTCGTTTATAAATTCTCGTACAGCGCCAACCAAGCGATTCAAGCGCGTGATTCGAGCCAAAGCGTGCAGTCCACCGATGGCAACGGAAATTACAACGGGGGAGGCAACGGTATCAGCCACTATAACGGTTCGTTGACCGACAAAGGAACGATAACCGTAAAAATTACCGGCAGGCAGCCCGATGGCGGCCTGATCGTAAGCATTAGCGAGCAGGGCGAAAACATTCGGAAGGCCCCGGCGGCAACGTGTGTGGTTTATGGCAACACGAACGTCATCTGCGATCCCAACAAGACGGTATACACCGAAGAGTACACGCTGTTACGATTCCTGGGCTCGAACTTCATCGACCCCAATCAACTCGATGCCAACAAGCATTGGCGCATCGGTCCCTCGAGCTCGCAAGGACAAACGGTTCAAGCCGATTATGCCATCAGCAGCAATAACAACGGCGTGATGCAGGTCGGCGAGACGCGGAAGATCGTGACCAACGGCTCGGGCAAGCTCGAGACCGATATTGAGACGAAGATCCACTACGATTACAACCGTACCGTTCCGACGTCCGTAGACGAGTATGCGACGCAACGGACCGACGCGGGCCTGAGCGGCACGTCGACGACGACGTATCAGACCACGCTCTCACTGGCCACCGACTCCATCCTGTCAAAGCCATAGCCCAGCAGTTCGGTTATCAATGCGAAGATTGCGAGGTCGCAATCTTTCCAACGACGACTCGCAGCGAGCTGGCCTGGCTTAGGGATCGGCTTCACGTCGTGCGGGAAGTCGCGCGCCACTCCGGCGCGGGCCTCGACACGTGGATGATGGAAGGCTTCGCCTTTCTCGAGGAGCATCACGGGCACAGCATCGTGCTCGTCTCAAGACGCAGCTAGGCGCTAACTTTGTTGGCGCGGAGGGCGGACGAATATAAAAGAGGCGCCGGAACACGGCGCCTCTTTATTTCTTCAGTAGACCATCCTTCGAGTCGGCGAGAGGCAGACTACCCCTCTTGTCATCCTGAGTTTATCGAAGGGCTCGAAGGGTCGTCGACGGAAGCGGGACCCGCAGGTGCTCGCCGGGCTGAATCGTTCCAGCGCTAAGGTGGTTCGCGCCGGCGATGCGGTCAACGGTCTCCTGGACGTCGTTGCCCGATCCGGTGTGAGACGAGGCTATTGACCAGAGCGTGTCTCCGGAATGAACCGTGACCGTCGCGTAGCGCTCGGTCGTCGCGGCGTAGAGCCGCATGCTGGACAGCATCGGCAAGGCAACTAGGAGCCCCAGAGCAACCAGCGCGATCGCCGGCATGAGCGTGAACCGTTTTCGCCTTCCCACCGTTTCCTCTCCTATATATAGTGCCAAACGCCTGTTCGTCCCCCATATTTTAGCATAGGGACGCCGAGCATTGTCAAGGTTCTTCGAACGTATGTTTGCCTTGAAAATCATTTTATGGTAGGGTTGTACCCGGCTAGGGTGCCATACGCTTGGCATTGTGGCCAAAAACGGAGGAACGATGCGCAGAGAAGCGACTGAGAAGCCGGCCACGGAGCGTCAGCGGAAAATTCTCGACGTCATTGCCAGCTTTACCTCAGAACATGGCTACCCGCCCTCGGTCCGGGAGATCGGCGAGCGAGTCGGCCTTTCGTCCTCCTCGACGATTCACGCCCACCTCAAGGCCCTCGAGCGCCACGGCCTGATCCAACGGGATCCCACCAAGCCCCGCGCGCTGCGTCCCTCTAACCACGCGCCCATGCCCGACGCCCTGGTGGTGCCGATCCTCGGGCGCGTAGCGGCCGGCGTGCCGATCACCGCCCAGGAGGACGTGGAAGGCGAGTTCGTCCTGCCCACCCAGTTCGTGCCGCGCAGCTCCAACGCGTTCATGCTGCGCGTTCAGGGCGACTCGATGATCGACGCCGCCATCCTCAACGGCGATTTGATCCTGGTCCGCCCACAGCGAAGCGCGGAGAACGGCGAGGTCGTCGTCGCAATGATCGACGGCGAGGCAACCGTCAAGCGCTTCTATCGCGAGGCCGGCCGGATCAGGCTGCAGCCGGAGAATCAGACGATGGCGCCAATCTACGCGAGCGATGTCGAGATCGTCGGCCGCGTCGAGGCCGTCGTCCGCCGCCTCTAAGGGGTTCGCCTGGTTCGAGCGGTACGCCGTACCGGTCATGCGCCGGTGTGGCGAGTTGCCGTTCGTCGTGGCCGTCCGCGATGCGCTGCCCTGGAGCTTCATCGCCCTGGCCGTTGCGTTCTGTGCGATTCTAGCGCTTCAGTTTTCGTCGAGCAGCCACGAGGCGACGCTCGGTCTGCGCGTAGCCTCGGCCCTGCTGCCGGCTTTCGGCGTCATGGCTTTCGCGCTCGTCGTCGTGCTGCCGGTGCGACTGGCTCGCCAGACGCAATACCACGCAGTTCCGCTCATGCTGGCGAGCGTCGCCGCTTTCGCGCTTGCGTTGCCGCGACCGTATGGACCCGACGCCATCGGGTATTTGCGCGTCCTGGGTGCGTCGGGACTCTTCGTCGCGATCATCGCGACGGGCGTCGCTGGGGGATGGACGGCACTGCTCCGCCGCCGGTTTTCGGCGACGCTTGCCGGCTGGTTGGCCGCCGCGCTTACCATCGCCACGTTCGCCGCGCTCTTCGCGCTGCACGTGTCGATCGCGTCGGATATTGCCGCCGCTATGCAACCCGTCGCCCGATTGGGAGACACGTATCTTGCGCTGGTCGCGATCGTCACGATCGAGACGCTGCTATGGAGCGTCGGCGTGCACGGACCGGCGGTCCTTGCGGCCATCGTGACCCCGGTCTATCTCACCATGCAGATGCAGAATACCAATGCATTCGCACAGCACCAGCCGTTGCCGTACATCGTGGTCGTCTCGCTCTTTCTCTTCGTATTCCCGGGCGGAGCCGGAGCGACGCTGCCGCTTGCGGCGCTGCTCGCCGTTTCGCGCGTTCCCCGCCTGCGCCGCGTGGGGCGTATAACCATCCTGCCCGCGCTCTTCAATCTCAACGAACCGCTGCTCTTCGCCGCGCCGGTCGTTTTCAACCCGCATTTGATCGTTCCGTTCGTCGCCGCGCCGATCGTGCTGGCGACCGTTACCTACGCCGTCGTGGCCGGCGGTCTGGTGGCGCGAGCCGCACTCTACATGCCGTCGTTGATCCCCACGTTTGCCTCGACCTATCTCGCGACGCACGATCTGCGCGCCATTGCACTCGCCGCACTGAACATCGTCATCGCCGGGATCATTTATTACCCGTTCGTGCGCGCGTACGAGCGACACTTGAGCGACGCGGCGTGATCGAGGAACTCTGCGAGCGTTTCGCCATTGCCGGACGCGTTCGCGATGCAGCATTGCGAGCCGAAGAAACGACGGCGCCGCTGACCTATCCGGCCCAGCAGCGTGTCGCAGCCGGCGTGCTGCAGGCATTTATAGACGAAGGTTTGGCGGAGAGCGATCTCGCCGGCACCACTGGTTATGGTTACGACGATGCGGCCCGCGAGCGTTATGAATCGCTGCTGGCGCGCGTCCTCGGCGCCGAACGCGTGCTGGCCAGGCTCTCGATCGTTAGCGGTACGCACGCAATCGTCGCCGCGCTGGCCGCCTGCACGCCGCGCGGCCGAACGCTCCTGTCGATCTCGGGGCCGCCCTACGATACGCTGCGCAACGCGATCTGCGACGCGCCCAACGCGCTGGTGCGCGACGGAATCGAATATCGCGAGGTTCCCTTGCTCGACGGCGGAGACATCGACGTCGATGGCCTCGCAGAAGCGCTGACGCCGGACGTCGCTACCGTCTTCGTTCAGCGATCCCGCGGCTACGCGCCGCGTCGCGCGCTCTCGGTCGCGCAGTGTGAAGCGGCCTACGCGGAAATCAAACGCGTGGCTCCCGACGCGAGCGTACTCGTCGATAACTGTTACGGCGAGCTCGTCGAAGAACGCGAACCCTTACCCGCCGGTGCCGATCTCATCATGGGCTCGCTGATCAAGAACTTGGGCGGATCGGTCGCGCCGGCCGGCGCGTACGTCGCCGGGCGCGCGGATCTCGTCGAACGCGTCGCCGCGCGCCTGTACGCACCGGGTTTGGGCGGCGCGCTCGGCCCGACGCTGGGCTTCGGACGCGCGCTGCTGCAGGGGCTCTTTCTCGCACCGCTGATCGTCGGTCAATGTTTGCGCGGGCTCGACTTTTTCGCCGCGCTTTTCGCCGCGCTGGGTTACGAAGTCGAACCGGCGGCCGGGGCGACGCGCAGCGATATCGTTCAGGCGATTCGATTGGGCTCGCCGCAGCTGCTTTCGCGCTTTGCCGCCGGACTGCAGCGGGCGCTGCCGGTTAACGCGCGCTTTCGGCCGCAGCCCGGAGCCGTGCCCGGCTATGCCGATCCGGTGCTGATGTCGACCGGCGCGTTCGTTAGCGGCGCGACAATCGAGCTATCGTGCGACGCACCGGTGCGGCCGCCGTACGACGTCTACGTTCAAGGGGGCGTCAGCCTCACGCACGCCTATCTCGGCGCGCTCTTTGCGGCGCGCGAGATTGAATCTTAGCTCGGCGTCTTCGAGCCCAGGAATCCGTAGAAGTAGTAGCGCGCGCCGTCCGAGGTCTCGATCGTGATGCGACTCTCGTCAACGGCGGCCGACGCGATGGTCTTTCCGGCGAGTCCGGCCAGGACGTCGCGGGCGACCAAAAGCTCGGCGGTATGTAAGCCCTCGGGTTCGGCCTCGATCAGCCGAAGGAGCTCCTCGATCCGGTTGTCGGTCATTACCTTCTTAGTATCGTCCCCGGCTGGGATATTTCTTAGGCCTGGGGCGCGGCTAGGATGCCAGGAGGCGGCCGGACCGCCTAGAGAAGGGCTTGGCGGCTCTATGTACCTGCTAGAAGTGCTTAGCGGCCCGCTCGACGGCAAAACGTGGCCGTTCGAGCGGGAGATCACCATCGGACGCGACGACGGCCAGGTTGAGGCCTGCCTGGCTTTGGATCGTTATGTCTCGCGCCGGCACGCCCGGCTCGCCATCGAGGCGGCCGGAACGATTCGGTTGATGGACTTACGCAGCCGCAACGGAACCAAGGTCGAGGGCCGGGTGGTCGTCGGCGAGGTGCCCTTGGCGGTCGGCGCCCCGTTCGTCGTCGGGCGCACGATCCTTCGGGTGACGCGCGCGTAACATCGCGTATGGACGAAGCCGTAAATATTGGGGGCGCTCGCGCGCTCTTCGGCGCGTCGCCGCGCCCGCTCGGATTCGTCCCCACGATGGGGGCGCTGCACGAAGGACACCTCGAGCTCGTGCGGCGAGCCCGCGCGCGCTGCGCGTCGGTCGGCGTTTCACTCTTCGTCAATCCGCTCCAGTTCGGCGTCAATGAAGACCTTGCAACGTATCCTCGCGATCGCGACGGCGACCGCGCCAAGCTAATGGGAGCCGGCGTGGACGTTCTCTTCGCTCCGGAAGCGGCGACGATGTACGGCGACGGCTTCACGACCTACGTCGACGTCGGCCCGCTCGGGGCGACGTTCGAAGGCGCGTTTCGGCCGCACCATTTTCGCGGAGTGACCACGGTAATCGCCAAGCTGCTGAACATCGTCCGGCCCGACGTGCTCTTTCTGGGACAAAAGGACGCGCAGCAGGCCGTAATTCTGCGCAAGATGATCGGCGAGCTCGATTTTCCCGTTGAGGTCGTCATCGTGCCGACGGTGCGTGAGAGCGACGGCCTGGCAATGTCGAGCCGCAACCGGTATCTCGATGCGACGCTGCGTGCTGCGGCGCCGACGCTTCACCGCGCGCTCCGGGCCGTGCGCGAGGCGCTGGAGAGCGGGAGCCGGCGAGACGACGCGATCGCGGCCGGCACCGCGCAGCTCAGTCCGGTTGCGAAGCTCGACTATCTCGACGTCGTCGATGCGCGAACGTTCGAGCCGATCGAGCGTCTGCGGCCGCCGGCCATCATCGTCGGCGCGGCGCGCTTCGGAAAAACGCGCTTGATCGACAACCTGTGGATCGAAACGTGAAAGACGCGCGAATTTTTCTCGGGGTCAGCGGCGGCATCGCGGCGTATAAGGCGGCGGCGCTGACCAGTACGCTCGTGCAGCGCGGGGCGCTCGTCGACGTTGTGATGACCGCCGAGGCGGAGCGCTTTGTTAGCGCGCTGACTTTTGCATCGCTGACCGCACGGCCCGTCTATACGTCGCTCTGGGACGCCCCCGAACGTATCCCGCACATTCGCTTGGTACGCGAGGCTGAGGTTGCGCTCGTCGCTCCGGCGACGGCGAACCTCATCGCCAAACTGGCCGCCGGAATCGCCGACGATCTGCTGACCACCGCGCTGCTGGCGGCGCGCATACCCAGGATTCTCGCGCCGGCGATGAACGAAGCGATGTACGAAGATTCCGTTACGCAAGCGAACCTTGCGACGCTGCGCGGGCGCGGCTACGAGTTCGTCGAGCCCGAACGCGGATTTCTCGCCGAGCGCGAGGTCGGCACCGGCCGTCTCGCCTCGGAAGAACGGCTTCTGGAAGCCTTGGAACGCGCGCTGGCGCGCCGCCGTTCGCTCGAGGGAAAGCGCGTCGCGATTACCGCCGGTCCGACGCGCGAGCCGTTCGACCCGATTCGCTTTCTGAGCAACGCCTCGACCGGCGCCACGGGAATCGCGCTCGCTCGCGAAGCGGCGCTGCGCGGCGCGCAGGTCACGCTGCTGCTCGGTCCGACGTTGCTCGAGCCGCCGGCCGGCGTCGACGTCGTTCGCATTACCACGGCGGCGGAACTCTACGATGCCGCAATGCGCCACGCGGTCGGCGCCGACCTAACCATCGCAACGGCGGCCGTCGCAGATTGGCGCCCGGCCGAAAGCTCGCCCTCGAAACTAGCGAAAACCGGCGAAGGACTCACCGTGCAGCTGGCACCCAATCCCGACGTTCTCGCGGCGCTCGGCGAGCGTAAGGGCGAGACATTCTTGGTCGGATTCGCCGCCGAAACCGACGCGCACGAGCGGCGTGCCCGCGAGAAGCTGCGGCGCAAGCATCTCGACGCAATCGCCGTCAACGACGTCGGCGGCGAGCGCGGCTTTGGAACCGGCGAGAACGCCTTGGTGCTGCTCTGGGGCGAATCGGATCGGCGCGATCTCGGCAACGCCGACAAGACGACGTTGGCCGCGCGGCTGCTCGACGCGGTCGAGGAGTTGATGCAATGCTCTTGACGATCGACGTCGGCAACACGGAAACTAAACTCGGCTGCTTCTCGGACGGCGAGCTGAAGCACACGTGGCGCGTGACCACCGAGTTGCGCCGCACGCCCGACGAATACGGTGTCTTTTTCACGCAGCTCTTCAACACCAGCGGCTTGACTGCCGCCCAGATCGACGACGTCGCGATTGCCAGCGTCGTTCCAAAGCTCGATCCCGTGCTGGAGTCGGCTTGCCTGCGCTTCCTCAACGCGACGCCGCGTTTTTTACGGCCGGAGACGCAGCGGCTCATTCCGGTCGTTACCGAAAACCCGGCGGAAGTCGGTGCGGATCTGGTTGCCGCCGCGATCGGCGCGCGCGCACGTTTCGGTTCGCCGCTGATCGTCATCAGCTTCGGCACGGCCACGGTCTTCATCGCCATATCGCCGGCGGGAGAGTATCTGGGCGTAGCGATCGCGCCGGGCGTCACGGTTTCGATCGACGCCCTGATCGGGCGCACCGCCAAACTGCCGCAGATTGCCATCGAAACGCCGGGGCGGGCGATCGGGCGCAACACGCACGAGGCGCTGCAGAGCGGCATCGTCTACGGCTTTGCCGGGCAGGTCGAAGCGGTGGTCGCGCGGATGCGCGGCGAGATGGGCGTTGCGGCGCGCGTGGTCGCTACCGGCGGCCTGGCCGACATCGTCTCCAAGCAGACGCCCGTCGTGGATGAGGTCGATCCGCACCTGAGCCTGTTAGGACTGAGGCTTTTCCACGATGGCGGCTAATCTTCAAACGATGCATCCGGCGCCGTTGCGGATCGGTTCGATCGAAGTTTGGCCGCCCTTGATTCTCGCACCCATGTCGGGTGTGACCAATCGAACCATGCGCGCGCTCTACCGCCCGTTTGGTTTGGGGCTCACGGTGACGGAGTTTGTTTCGTCGAACGCCCTGCGTTTCGGCAGCCGCCGCACGATGGAGATGATCGATCAGCACGGTCTGGAGAAGCCGGTGTCGACGCAGCTCTGGGGCGACGATCCGGATACCATGGCGCAGGCCGCGAAGGTCGTGCGCGAGTGCGGTGCCGATATCGTCGACATCAACTTCGGCTGTCCGGCACCGAAGGTCACCAAGACTAACGGCGGGTCGGCATGTCTGCGCGACCCGGATCGCTGCGAGGCAATTATGCGCGCCGTGGTTGCCGCCGTGGACTGTCCGGTGACGATGAAGATGCGCCTGGGCTGGAGCGAAGACGCGTTGGTCTATTGCGACGTCGCGCGGCGCGCGCAAGAGGCCGGCGTGCAGGCGGTAACGCTGCACGCTCGGACGGCGAAGCAGTTCTATCGCGGCGAGGCCGACTGGGAGCACATCGCGCGGCTCAAGCGCGCCATCGATATCCCGGTGATCGGTAACGGCGATCTCGACGACGCGCACCTGGCGATGCAGCGGATGCGCGAAAGCGGTGTGGATGCTATCATGCTCGGCCGTGCGACTTTGGGTAATCCGTGGCTGATCTCGCAGATTCGCGACCTCATGGAAGGTCGCGACGCGCAGCCGCTTCCCTCCGCCGCCGACCGCCTGCGTTTTGCCGTCGTGCACTACGGCACGATGGTCGCCGAGCTGGGTGAAGCGCGCGCCGTCCCGCAGATGCGCAAGCACGTCGCGCTCTATCTCAAGGGAATTCCGGGCGCCGCCGTCCTGCGCGAGCGCATCATGCGCATCGAAAGCGCGCAAGAGACGCTCGGCGTAATCGAAGAGACGATCGCGCGCCTCGAGTCGTCAACTGCGGTTGCGGCATGAAAAAGCAACGAGGCCGGAAGAATCCGGCCCCGTCGTTCTGTAGCTTGTCGATGACAAGCCGAGCGCTGACTAAACACTGTCGACTTTAGCGCGGGTGACCGACCCGCGTCAAGCTCTTAGCCCGAGCGAGCGCCCCGGCGGGACTCAAACCCGCATCTCCCGTTTAGTCAGCGCGGAGCTTTATTCAATTAAGCGTACAGGGGCTTCGGTCACAATCACGCCACGAGCATCCCAATGGAAAGGGGTCGGCGATGATCGAGGGACGCGAGACGCTCTACGGCGCGTCTTCACCACAAGCGCTTGCCGACGAGACGTACGAAAACTACAAGACAGTACGTCAATCCGCCGCTGGCACGCGTGATGAGGCTCTCGGGATCGCCGATCGAAGTGCGCGCGAGCGGCTGCACGATCTGGGACCAAAACGGTAAGGCCTATCTCGATTTTGCCGGCGGCTACGGCGTCTTTACGCTCGGCTACAACCATCCACGGGTCGTCGAAGCCGTGCGCGCCCAACTCGAGCTGATCGCACTCTCCGGTAAAACCATGTTCAACGTGATGCTTGGCCGCGCGGCGCGGCGACTCGCGGAGCTTGCGCCCGGCGATCTTCAGATCTCGTTCTGGTGCAACAGCGGTACCGAAGCGATCGAAGGTGCGATCAAGCTCGCGCGCGCCGCGACCGGACGTGCGAAGATCGTCGGCACGACCGACGCATATCACGGAAAGACGCTCGGCGCGCTCTCGGTAAGCGGGCGCGAGACTTTTCAGACGCCGTTCCGGCCGCTGCTTGCCGATTCGCTCTGCGTGCCCTACGGCGATACCGCAGCGTTGGAAGTTGCTCTGCGCGACGCGGCGGCCTTCGTCGTCGAGCCGGTGCAAGGCGAAGGCGGCGTAAATATCGCGCCCCCAGGGTATCTCAAAGCCGTGCGCGAGATTTGCGACGCGACCGGGACGCTCTTGGTCGCCGACGAGGTGCAGACGGGCCTGGGCCGTTGCGGCTATCGCTTCGCCTGCAACCGCGACGACGTCGTTCCGGACGTGATGACGCTGGCCAAGGGGCTCTCCGGCGGCGTCGTTCCGGTCGGCGCCTTCATCGCCCGTCCCGGCGTCTGGAATCGCGCCTTCGGCAAGGCGCCGTTGGTGCATACGTCGACCTTCGGCGGAAGCGAGCTGGCTTGTGCTGCGGCGCTCGCGGCGCTCGACGTCCTCGAAGAAGAAGAGCTGGCGCAACGCGCGCGAACGCGCGGAGCGCAGTTGCTCCAAGGCGCGCGCGAAATTGCCGGCGAGTTCCCGGCCGTCGTGCGCGAAGCCCGCGGACTCGGGCTGCTCGTCGGAGTCGAGCTGACCAACGAAGGATACGGAGGCTGGATTATCCCCGAGATGCTCAAACGCGGCGTTACCGCGGCATGGACGCTCAACGCGCAGCGGGTCATCCGTCTCGAACCGCCGCTGATCGTTAGCGCGGATCAAATCGATGCCGCTCTTGCGGCTCTGCGCGCCGGCGTCGCCACGGCATACGAGAAGCTTGGCGCGCTCTGAGATTCTTTAATGCCGTATGTCGAAAGTAAGATCGTGATCGATGCCCCGGCGCGCCGCGTCTACGAGCTGGCCAAGGATCAAGAACGCTTTCCACAATTCATGCCCGACGTAGAGACGATCACCATTGTGGAACGACGGCCCGACGCCGTCGTTTCGCGCTGGAAGACGCTGGTCGAAGAGGCGCCGATCGAGTGGACTGAAGAGGACCGCTTTGACGACGCCGCCATGCGGATCGACTACAAACTCATCGAAGGCGATCTCGATAAGTTCGAAGGCGCCTGGACGTTCGAGCACCGCGACGGTGCCACCCACGTCGCGCTCGGCGTGGACTACGATTTCGGCGTTCCGACGCTTGCCGAGCTGATTGGCCCGACGCTGCAGAAGAAGGTGCGCGAAAACAGCGAGATGATGCTGGCTGGGCTCAAGCGCGAAGCCGAAGCGGAGAACGCGCTTTGAAACGTTTCTGCTTCGTCATACATCCGCTCTCGTTCGATGACATCGCGCGCTACGAGCCCGGCGCGAAAGGCAAAGGCGAACCGATCCTGCGTAAGATCATGGAGTGGATGCCGTCGTACGCCGCCGTGCACGTCACCGGGGTGCGAACGCCCGACGGGCGCGAAACCGAGGGCTGGTTCGTGGCGGCGCCGCTGTTGGCCGAGCAGATGGTCGACTTTCCGCGCGAAGAAGTTTACGAACGCGTTTTGCGAGCGATCGCCATCGGCGCCGAGCTGGGAGCCGACGTCGCCGGGCTCGGCGCGTTTACCGGCGTCATCGGCGATGCCGGCGTCACGATCAACGCGCGCTCGCCGATTCCCGTCACCACCGGCAACTCGCTAACCATTGCTGCGGGCGTGGCGAGCCTCTTTCGCGGTGCCGCCGACATGGAGATCGATGCGTCGACGGCGACCGCCGTCGTCATCGGCGCGACGGGTTCCATTGGTTCGGCCTGCGCGCGCATCATCGCGCCCCGCGTCGGTCGCCTTATCTTGGTCGCGCGCAACGAGACGCGGCTGCGCAGTTTTCACGAGGCCGTCGCCGGCGAACTGGCCTGTCCGAGCGAATACACCACCGATCTTCGCAGCGCCGTACGGCGCGCCCGGCTCATCCTCACCGCGACGAGCTCCACGCAAGACGTCGTCGAACCGGAAGATCTGCTTCCCGGCGCGGTGATTTGCGAGCTCTCGCTGCCGCACGACGTCAGCCGGCGAATCGCCTCCGAGCGGCCCGACGTTTTGGTAACCGAGGGCGGCAACATGGTCGTTCCCGGCTCGCCGCGCTTCGAGCGCGTGCGCGAGCCCGGCACCGAGTTCGATCTCAACCTCCCGCCCCGCACCGCGCTGGCCTGCATGAGCGAAACGATGATATTAGCCCTGGAAAATCGCATCGAACCCTACACGCTGGGTCGCGGTATCGAGCTGGAAAAAGTCGTCGAGATCCAAGCCATGGCCGACCGGTGCGGATTTAAACTCGCGGCCATGCGCGCGTTCGATGCGGCAATCACGCCCGAAAAAGTAGCCGCCATTCGCGCCGCCGCGCGTTCCTTATCGTCTGCGCGGAGCGCAGTTTTGAGCGAAGCGCGCAGCGCGGAGTCGAAGGGATGAAGCGCGTGGTTTCGGTTTCGTTAGGCTCGAGCAGCCGCGATCACCGGGCGACGGTGACGTTGATGGGCGAAGAGTTCGACATTTCGCGCGTCGGGACCGACGGCAAGCTCGACGCCGCCATCGCTATGGTCCGCGAGCTCGATGGAAACGTCGACGCCATCGGCCTGGGCGGCATCGACGTCTATCTCTATGCCGGCCGCCATCGCTACGCGCTGCGCGACGGTTTGCGTCTCCTCGAAGCCGCCAAGATCACGCCGATCGTCGACGGCAGCGGACTGAAGAACACGCTCGAACGCGAAGCGGTGCGCTTTATGCAGGACGAACTCGGCATCGACTTGCGCGGCAAGTCCGTTCTAATGGTCAGCGCGCTCGACCGGTTCGGCATGGCGCAGGCGCTCGTCGATGCCGGCGCCGACGTTCTTTTCGGCGACTTCATCTTTGCACTCGACAAAGACATGCCGGTCCGCGAGCTCCACGAGTTCGAGCAGCTAGCCGAGAAGTATCTGCCCGACGCCTGCAAGCTGCCGTTTCAGTTCTTCTATCCGACGGGCAAGAAGCAAGACAAGCCGCCCGAGCCAAAGTATCCACAGTACTACGAACAGGCGGATATCATCGCCGGCGACTTTCATTTCATGCGCCAGTTCATGCCCGATCGTCTCGACGGCAAGCTGGTTCTTACCAATACCGTCACCGAGCGCGACGTCGCCGAGCTGGCCGCGCGCGGGGTCTCGACGCTGATTACGACGACTCCGGAGATTGCCGGCCGCTCCTTTGGAACTAATGTTTTGGAGGCCGCGCTCGTCGCTTTGCTGGGAAAACGCTGGAACGACGTGCTCCCGGAGGACTACGAACGCCTCCTTCACGAGTTGCATCTGCGGCCGCGGGTGGTGCGCCTTCACGACGCTCCCGCCTGACCGTTAACGATCCGCTAATGCTTGACACGAGCGAGCGTTGGGTATACTCTCCGCTCGAACGGCGGGGAGCAGGCCTTCCAGCCGTTCCTTGAGAACCAACGGCGCCAGCGTTCGGAAGGCGCATCATCCATCATGCTATGGACGCCGTTCTGGGGCGCCCATGAGGATCTAAAGGTTGAACGATAAAGAGATCGTCCTGACCGCCGAGGGTCTGACCAAGCTGGAGCAAGAGCTCGACGAGCTCAAAAGCGTCCATCGCCGCGAGGTCAACGACCGCATCCGGCAGGCGAAAGAGTACGGCGATTTGAGCGAAAACGCCGAGTACGAAGACGCCAAGCAAGAGCAAGCGTTCATTGAAGGACGCATTCTCAAGCTGGAGGCAATGATTCGTAACGCGCGCATCATCGACGAATCGGAGTACGCCGCCGACGAAGTCCACCTTGGGGCGATCGTCAAAGTCAAGGACCTCAAGAGCAACGAGGCTTACGAGTTTTCGATCGTCGGCTCGGCCGAAGCCGACCCGACCAACCGCCGCATCTCCAACGAGTCACCGCTGGGCGCCGCGCTGATGGGACACAAAAAGAACACGATCGTCGACGTCGCGACGCCGCGCGGAGTCGTCAAAGTATAAGATCGAAGCCATCAAGAGCAACGCGCCGAAAAAGGCCGCTAAAAAGGCGTCGTAACGGAAGGCGTACGTTTGGACGAATTCGGCAAGACCGAAGCGGCGCTCGTAGCGGCCAGACGTGAAAATCTGGCCGCTTTGCGTTCGCGGGGCCGCGACCCATTCGAGCAGCGCCGCTACGAGGTGGATGCCACCGCCGCGGAGCTGACGGAGCGCTATGGCTTTTTAGTGCCCGGTCAGAACGCCGAGGCCGAAGCCTGGTCGCTAGCCGGGCGTCTTCTCTCCAAACGCACGATGGGCAAGACGGTCTTTGCCGACGTCGCCGACCGCACCGGCCGGCTACAGGTCTACGTGCGTAAAGAAGAAGTCGGCGAGGACGGTTTTGCCGATTGGCGCGACCTGGAGCGCGGCGACCTCGTTGGCCTGCGCGGCTACATGTTCCGCTCGAAGATGGGCGAGCTGACGCTGCACGTTACCTCGTTCTCGGCACTGGGAAAATCGCTGATGCCGCTGCCCGACAAGTGGCACGGCCTTCAAGACGTCGAGAAGCGCTATCGCCAGCGGTACGTCGACATGATCGTCAATCCCGACGTGCTCGAGACGATGATGACCCGCAGCCGCCTGATTGCCGAGATGCGGCGCTTCATCGACGATCGCGGCTTTTACGAGGTCGAAACGCCGACGCTGCTGCACGTTGCCGGCGGCGCGGCGGCGCGCCCCTTCGTGACGCACTGCAACGCTCTCGACCAACTGATGAGCATGCGTATTGCGACCGAGCTCAACCTCAAACGGCTGATCGTCGCCGGGATGGAGCGCGTCTACGAGATCGGGCGCATCTTTCGCAACGAAGGCATCGATACCACCCACAATCCCGAGTTCACCATGCTCGAGCTCTACGCGGCGTATTGGGACGTCGCCGACATGATGGAGTTCAACGAGTCGCTTATCGCGCATCTCGTCTCGGTCGCCACCGACGGCGGCACCGATTTGCCCCATGCGGGTGAAAGCATTTCTTTCGCGCGTCCGTTTGCGCGCGTCGAATACCTCGAAGCCATGGCGCGTTACGGCGACGGCAAGTACGGGCGCGAGCGCCTGCTCGACCCGGCCGGCGCGAGCGAGATTCTCAGCGAGCTGGGGCTGCCGGCATCGCCGACGCACGGGCACGCGCTCGACAAGATCTTCGAGCGCGTCGTCGAGCCCCATCTGATCGCGCCGACGTTCGTTACCGGTTATCCGGTCGTCATCTCGCCGCTGGCGAAGCGTCGCGCCGGCGATCCCGAACTGGTCGATCGCTACGAGCTCTTCTGCGCTCGCATGGAAATCTCGAATGCCTTTACCGAGCTCAACGATCCCGACGATCAGCGCGCCCGCTTCGAAGCGCAGATTACCGATCGCGCGCGCGGTGACGAAGAGACGCCCGAACCCGATTGGGATTACGTCCGCGCCCTCGAGTACGGCATGCCGCCGACGGCCGGCATCGGCATCGGTGTCGACCGGTTGATCATGTTGCTTACCGACCAGCGCTCGATCCGCGACGTTCTGCTCTTTCCGCTGCAGCGCCAGCACGGTTGATGCCGCGCGCCGCCGTTGCCGCCGCGATTCTCGTCGTGTTGGCCGTCGCGCCCGCGGCAGCAAAGACCGACGCGCGCTTCCACTATATCAATCCGAAGCAGATCGATTTAACCGTCTTTTTGCCGCCGCCGCCCGATTTGGGTTCGCCGCAGCAGCGCGCCGACGAACTGGCGCTCACGCAAGCCGCTTCGGCGCACAGGCGCGCCGACTATTTGATCGCGGAGCAAAACTCTGCACGCAGCGTCTTTTTCTTTGCGCCGTCCGTCGGTGCGGACTTTACGCCGGAGCGATTTCCGGTGACCGCGGCTTTTTTTCGACGCATCGGTTCGGACGTTGAGAAGCTCATCGGGCTGGCCAAGGAATACTGGGAACGTCCGCGGCCCAGCGGCGCGCCAAAGCAGGCGGGGTCGTATCCAAGCGGTCACGCTGCCTTCGCCGCCGCGTCGGCGATCGTTCTTTCCGAGCTGATTCCTTCCAAACGTGACGCGATTTTTACGCAGGCGCGCACGTTTGCCGAGAATCGCATTCTTTTAGGCGTGCACTATCCGAGCGACGTCGCCTCGGGATGGACCGCCGGCACGCTGGCCGCTTACGCGATGATGCACGATGCGGCATTCGTCAGCGATTATGATAAAGCTCGAGCGGAGCTTCGCCGCGCCTACCCCTAGTGTAGCGTATGAGACACTCCACTCAATTACGGCTGACCGTCGAGTACGACGGCACGGAGTATTGCGGCTTCCAGTGGCAGCCCGCCGTGCGGAGCGTCGCCGGCGTCTTGCAGGACGCACTCGAACGTTTGCTGCGCGAACCGGTAAAGATCACCGGTGCCGGCCGGACGGACAGCGGCGTGCATGCGACCGGCCAGGTCGTGTCGTTTGCGACGTCGCGCGCCTTTCCGGTCGAGCGGCTCGCGGTCGCGCTCAACGCGCTGTTGCCTCGCGACTGCAGCGTGCGCGACGCAACCCAAATGGACGAAGGGTTCTCGGCGCGCTTTTCGGCCCGCGAAAGGGTCTACGTTTACGCCATTCTCAACGATCCGGCGCGCAGCGCCCTGATGGAGCGCTTTGCCTGGCACGTGCCTCGGCCGATCGACGTGGAGGTGATGGCCGCCGCCGGAGCTTGCCTGCTTGGCGAGCATGACTTCCGAGCCTTCTCGGTGCCGGCTCCCGAGCCGGCCGTCCGCAACGTCCGCATACTTCGCATCGAGCGGCTAGGGGGGCTGGTTCGCGTCGAGATCGCCGCCGACGGCTTCCTGCACCACATGGTCCGAGTCATCGTGGGCACGCTGGCAGAGTGCGGCGAGGGGCGCCGCGATCCGGCGCAACCGGCCGCCATCCTGGCCTCGGGCGACCGCTCGGCCGCCGGAATCACGGCTCCGCCCCAGGGCCTTTACCTCGCCGGGGTGCGCTACCCCGACGGCTACGACTCCTACTCGGAGCCCCCGGTCTTCGCCGGGCGCCGGTCGCCGGCAGGCGCGCTTGACTGGGCGCAGGCTTTCCCGTAGGATACCTTGGTTGTGCGCACCTACCAGCAGAAAACGGCCGAGACGCAGCATGGATGGTATGTCGTCGATGCGGCCGGCGAACGTCTTGGCACCTTAGCGGTGCGCATCGCCCGAGCCCTCTCCGGCAAGCACAAACCGACTTGGACGCCGCACATCGACGACGGCGATCACGTCATCGTGGTCAATGCCGAGAAGGTCGAGCTCGGCGGTAATAAGTGGACGCAGAAGCTCTACTACCGTCATAGCAACTATCCCGGCGGACTCAAGGTCGAGACCGCGCGCGAGATGGCCGACAAACACCCCGAGCGTTTGATCGAGAAAGCGGTGCGCGGCATGCTCGCCACCAACCGCATGCGCGACGCACAGTTGCGCCGGTTGAGCGTATACGCCGGTGAGTCACATCCGCACGTCGGGCAGAATCCGCAACCACTTTCGGAACTAGCGTAGGAGCTCTTTTGGAAGAAGCGATCGAGGTCATTCAATCGACGGGGCGCCGTAAGCGTGCCGTCGCCCGCGTTAAGCTCACCCTCGGTCAAGGCGTGATCACCGTCAACGGCAAGGCCGTCGACGAATACTTCCCGCGCCCCCAGCTCCTGCAGATCGTGCGCCAGCCGCTCGAAGCAACGCAGAGTGCGTCGCGCTTCGACGTTTCCGTCAAGGCCGAAGGCGGCGGAGTCACCGGACAGGCCGGTGCGGTCCGCCACGGCATCGCGCGAGCGCTGCTGGCAATCGACGAATCGCTTAAAGAGACGCTGCGCCGCAACGGCTTCTTGACGCGCGACCCGCGCGAAAAGGAATCGAAGAAGTACGGCCGCAAGCGCGCTCGCAAGCGATTCCAATACAGCAAACGCTAAAGACCGCCCTCAAACTGCTCGCGATCGCGCTCGGCGCGATCGCTGCGCTGCTTCTGCCCTCTCCCGATTGGATCGAGCACGCCTATGTCAACGGCGGCTATCCACATTGGGAGAGTCTCGCTTTTACCATCACTCATCCGCTACCGTGGTCGCTGGGCGACGTTGCGGCGCTGGCCGGCATCGCTGCGATCGTTTGGCTGATCGCACGGTTCGTTCGCCGGCGCGCGCGTCCCAGGGCGCGCGACTTTGCGTTGCTGCTGCTCGACTGCGCCGTCGTGGCCGGCATCTACTCGGTGTGGTTCGAGGTGAGCTGGGGTTGGAACTACGCTCGCGCGCCGATCGAAGCGCGGGTTAGCTTCGACCCTTCGCGCGTCACGCCGCAAGCCGCGACGGCGCTGCGCGACCGCGCTATGGCCCAACTCAATGCTTTGGCCGCGCGGGCACATGCCCGTTCGGCAGTTCCAATGGATTTGCCGGCGTTGCGCGAGTCGTGGTTACCGGCGGTGCAGCGTGCGGGGGACAACTGGACGCCGCAGGTCGGTCCGGCGAAGCCCACGATCGCCAATCCGTTCATGCTCGCGACCGGAACGAGCGGCTTCATCAACCCGCTAACGCTCAACGTGGCGATGGCCTCGGATCTGCTTTGGTTCGAGCGGCCCTTCGACATGGCGCACGAGTGGAGCCACGACGCCGCTTACGCTCGCGAAGACGAGGCGAACTATCTCGCGATCATCACGTGCCTCCGCTCGCCCGACCCGGCGGTGCAGTACTCAGGATGGTTCGAGCTCTTTCTCTATCTGCCGCAGAAGCGCCACTACGCGAAGCGCGAGTTCGCTCCGTTGGTCTGGGCCGACTTCAAAGCGCTGCGCGAACGCAACGCGCGGCACATCAACGCCATTCTCGCGCACTGGACGTGGCGAACGTACAACGCCTATTTGAAGAGCAATCGCATCGCGTCGGGGATCGCCAACTACGATGAAGTCACGCGCTTGATGCTAGGCGTCCCACTCGACGCATCGGGACTACCCGTTCTGCGATAAAACGAAAGGGACCCGATATCGGGTCCCTTTTTGCGTTCGGTTACGATCGAGGTGGCTTAGCGCCCCCACCGCCTCCGCCTTGTTTTGCGCTGCCGCTGGACGGATGGCTGCTGCCGCTGGGACGGATGGCCGCTGCCGCTGGACGGATGACTGCTGCCGCTGGGCGGATGGCCGCTGCCGCTGTTGGACGGATGGCTGCTGCCGCTGGGCGGATGGCCGCTGCCGCTGTTGGACGGATGGCTGCTGCCGCTGGACGGATGACCGCTGCTGCTGGACGGATGCTGGTTGTAGCTCTGCACCGAGCTGTTGTGCTTGGGCGGATTGCCTGAGTTCTGGTTATTCTTCGGCGGATTGCCCTGCGTCTGATTATGCTTGGGCGGGTTGCCCTGCATCTGATTGTTGTGGCCTTGATTGCTTTGCTGGTTCTTGTTTCCCTGATTGCTCTGCTGGTTCTTGTGCTGGTTCTGCATCTGGTTGCTTTGCGAACCGCCGGCCTTATTGTTATTATTGTTGGCTTTCATCTGGTTCTGCGCCGTCTTCTTGTCGGTGGCAGTAACCGGAGCAAAGTCCTTCGGCTTGTTCTTGTCGTTAAACGGCTTGTCGGAGGCGGTTACCGGCGGTTTGCCCTTATTGACGCTGGCGAGCTGATTGCGATCCTGTCCGGCGATGCGGGCTTGATTTTTTTGATCCGTCGTCGCCGCCCGGCCGTGCTGACGGGCATTGACCTGCGCCGGCGTCGGCTTGGCGGAGATGCCGCCGTGGCCGCCGTTGTAACTTACGTTCTTGCAGTTGTTGCAGACGTTCTTGTTGATGACCGTCTTGTTGTAGGTGTTGTGGATGACGGTCCTGTTGACGTTGGCTAACGGCCGTGTTGTAACCGAAGCTGCCGCCGTTCCACGCGCCACCGTAGAAGCCGGTGCCGGGATAGCCGTAACCGTAGTTGATGCCGCCATAGAAGCCGACGGTGGCTCCCCAGTAGCCTTGATTATAGCCGTAGTAGCCGTTGTTATAGCCCCAATAGCCGGGCGTCCAATATTGGCCGACGGCCGGCGGAGCGACCCAGGTTCCGGGCACCCAGTAGTAACCGGCCTCTCCCCAGCCCCAGTATCCCGGAGTCCACTGATAGTTCGGGTACGGGGCCGGCGGCTGGGCGTAGTAGGGCATCGGCGGCGGCGGCTGGCCGATCGTAAATCCAACCCCGACGGTGAACTGCGCCATTGAGGGCACCGGCAGGGCGGTTATGAGTATTGCCGCGATGAGTGCGGGCAACGATAATCTTGCGATTTTCACGAATTCTCCTCTTGTGGGGATCATTATAGGGCATTTATAGCCGGGCCCCGGCCCGTCTAAGACACGGCGGCAACGGTCTCACGCTATTCTTACCCCACCATGAGCGCTTGCTAACTCGATCTTCACCCAGCCTTCAGAACATAACCCGGTAAACTAGGGTACGCCAGGCGGCTACATGCAGTTGCTACTCTCGCTGCATGTTTGACGTAGGCGATACTCTGCGCGATGGGCTTGACGAAGCGCGAACCCGGCTGCGCGACGCACAACGAGCCCTAGCGCGAGCCAACTCGGGCGTTGCCGCGGGGCGTTCCGCCGACGGTGCGATGGCGCAAACGGCGCAGGCCGCGCTCTTCACCGAAGCGCTTTTGAGCGCCGAGCACGCGCGCTTAGCCGAAATCAAGGCGGTGGTGAAGTGAATCTCGAGCTTCTCGACGCAGCGGCCAGCGGGATGGACGCGCAGCGCGCCGCACTCGACGTCGCGGCACGAAACGTCGCCGCAGCCGAGGCGGCCGGTCCGAACGCGCAGTACGCGAGGCTTATTCCGGAGTTTCGCGTGATCGACTCCGATGACGGCGAAGCCCGCGTCGAGTTTACGGGAACGCGCGGCGATCGGGGAACCAACGTCGACATGCTGACCGAGATGATCGCCGTGATGAACGCCGCACGCGCGTACGACTCCGATGCGTCGATCTTCGATGTCGGTAAGCGCCTCGCCGAAAAGACCATCGAGTTGGAGCGCCTGTGAGAGTCGAGCTGCTGACACCCGATGTCGCTCCTGCCTCGAGCGCGAGCGGCGATGGGGGAGATTTTGCGCGCGCGCTCGACCTAGTCGGCGATCTGCTTTCGGGCGCCAATCGAGCCGAGGACGCGTTTGCCCGCGGATCTGGTGACCTTCAGAACGCCGTCTACGAACGAGCCCGAGCCGACGTCGCGCTGTCGGTCGCCGCCGCCACCGCGCAGCGCGTCGCTCAGACCGTGCAATCGTTGCTCAACATGCAGATCTAAGCTCGATGCACGTAATCGCCCAGCTAACGGCTCGATGGAACGCGCTGCCGGCAGCTATTCGATTTACCGCCGCGACGGCCGCCTTTGCCTCGATCGTGCTGGCAGTCGCGGCCGCGATCGCAACTCACCCGCCGCGCTCGCCCCTCTTTGCTTCGCCGCTTCATTCCGAGCAGGTTGCCGAGGTCGAGGAACGGCTCGCGGAATGGAACGTGCCCTTCACGCCGACTGCGGATAACGTCGTGGTCGATACGCGCCGCCGCAACGATCTCTTGCTGCGGCTCTCTCTCGGCGGCATTCCGCATCCGCATCTTCCTACGACCAGCGAAGCATTGGCAAACGTCGGCGTGCTTGCACCGCAGGCGGTTGTCGACGCGCAAGCAAGGGCGGGTTTAGCCGGGGAGATCGAAGCCGGTTTACGCGGCATCAACGGAGTCGACGACGCGCGCGTCATCATCGCGCCGGCCGCGCCGGCCGAGTTCGCCGATCAAACGGCGAACAACGCCAGCGCGAGCGTTCGACTGAGCGTTCGTGGGAGCGGCTTGTCGCGAGAAGCCACAGCCGGCATTCGCGCCTTTGTTGCGGCCAGCGTGCCGAAACTCGATCCATCGCGTGTAACGATCTTGGACGATCGCGGGGTGGCCCTGCGCGATGCAGGTTCGGGCGGCGACGAGGCGGCAGGGCGTCAGCTGGCGCTGCAATCGGCGCTCGATACGGCGTTCGGCAGCGGCGCTACGATCGTTCGCATTCGCGCCGAGTACGACGCCCGGCGGACGACCGAGCGCGACGTGCGGCGCGCGCCGATGGGCAGTACGGCCGATCGAGCGAACTCAGCGCCGCGAGAGCTACGACGGCAACGGGCGGCATTATCGGCAAGTAGACGACGCGCAGGACGGCGGCAGCGACACGCACGAGCTGATCGCTCAAGCCGATGCCGCGAGGCTGGCGCGGCTCTCGACGGCGGTGTTTGTCGATCGAAGCCGCGGGCTGGAGGTCGTCAAGGTGCGCGATTTTGCTGCGGCTGCCGTCGGGTACGACGCGCGACGCGGCGACGCTCTGGTCGTTGACGAGGTCGATTTTCGACAGACGCCGGTTGCGCGTAAAGACGTCTGGTGGCTGCTCTACGGAACCATCGTGCCGCTCGCGCCGGCGCTGACCGTCGCGCTCGGTCTCTTCGCCTGCGCGAGAATGGCTCTGCCGCAGCTAACGTCTCTGACGCGTTCGGCGCTCGAACGCGCGGCAACGGAACGCACGTCGAAAGCCGCGGCCGGCTTCCCGCCGGCGCGCGTTCGCAGCATGCTCGAACGCGAGCCGCCCCACGCCGCAGCGGCAATCATCAGCGCGTTGCCGGCGGCGACCGCAACGGCGGTGCTTCAACTTTACCCTCCGCACGAACGCGACGCGATCGTGGCGCGAATGCAGCGGCATCACTCCCCGCTTTTAGGGGACGCCGAAGAGTTGCTTCGCCGGCATGTCTGAGCGCTTCGTCCCGCTGGCCGCATATCTGCGACCGGAAACACCGGCGACCGAGGTGTTCCCGGAGGTCGTTCTCCAAGCCGTGCACCCCGACGTCGAAGACGCGGTTGGTGCGGCGCGAAGATTTCGCGCGGCTGTAGCCGACGCGCTCGACGCCGCGGTGACTCCGTTGCTGCGCGAGATCTCGGCTAACGTCTTGGGGCGCGAGTTGAAGATCGCGCAGGCCGACGTCGCGGCCGTGGTTGCCGCCGCCCTCGCCCGTTTTGAAAAGGAACGAGTGCTTGTGATTCGAGCGCATTGCGAAGACCTCGAGGCGCTCGCGGATTTCGGGATCGAATGCGTCGCCGACTCAAGGCTTGGCCGGGGCGAGCTGTTCTTCGAAGTAAGAAGCGGCACGATCGATCTGCGCTTCGCCGCCCGGCTCGAAGCGGCGGTCGCGGCATGCGCGCCGTAGCCCTCGATCTCGGCACTTGCGCGCTCGGACGGGCGATCGATTCGCAAGGTTTGCCGCTCGACGGCGGTCAGCCGCTGCGCGGACGGCGCGTTTTGTTAGATGCGAGATCGCCGCGCCCCAACGAGCGCCAGCCGATCGCATCGCCGTTTTGGACGGGAGTGCGAACGCTCGACGCTCTCTTAACGATCGGTCGAGGCGCTCGCATCGGAATCTTCGGTCCGCCCGGCACGGGCAAAAGTTCGCTGATCGAATCGATCGTTGCGGGATGCCGATGCGACGCGGTCGTCGTTGCCTTGGCCGGCGAGCGCGGCCGCGAGGCACAGCGCTGGATCGCAGGTCGCACGCCGCGGATGACCGTCATTTGCGCGACCAGTGACCGGCCCGCTCGAGAACGAATCGCCGCCGCGAGCGTTGCCGTCGCCCAGGCATCCGCGCTGCGCGAACGCGGACTTCACGTGCTGTTGGTTCTCGACAGTCTCGCGCGCGTCGCTGCGGCGCTGCGTGAAGCCGGGGTCGCGGCCGGACAGACCACCGGCCGTGGAGGGTATCCGCCTAGCGTGTTCGCCGAGTTGGCGCGATTGGTCGAGGTTGCCGGAGAGGTTGCTAATGGTTCGATCACGCTGGTCGCGACCGTGCTCAGCGACGGCGACGATCGCGATCCGGTCAGCGAAGCCGCGCGATCGCTGCTCGACGGCCACATCGCGCTCTCGCTGCGTTTAGCAGAAAGCGGCCGCTTTCCGGCGATCGACGTTCCGGCGAGCACCAGCCGAACGATGGATTTGGTTGCCGAAGAGGCGCATCTGCGCGCGGCAGTGCGTCTTCGCGAGGCGCTCGCACTCTTGCAGCGTCTCGACGATGCGCGCGCGCTCGGAATCGACCCGTCCGATCGCGTCGGGCGAGCCGCGGTTGCTGCCGAATCGCAGATCGAGCGCTTCTTGCGTCAAGGACGCGAAGCTGCAAATCCCGAGGAAGCGATCGGCGAGCTGATCGCGATCGCCGCCCTGTTGGACGGAGCCGATGCGCGTCGTTGACGATATGCAGAGCGTCCTGGGGCGCGTCGAACAGCTCGATGGCGGATCGGCCGACGTCGAACGATTGACCGCCTGGTTCGCGGCACCGTGCGGCCAACGCGATATCGACGCGCTCATCGGCGCGAACGCAGCAACGTATTCCATCGACCCCGCGCTCGTGCGCTCGATCGTCGAGGCCGAGTCGGGATTCAATCCGCGCGCGACCTCACCGGCGGGCGCTCGCGGATTGATGCAGCTGATGCCGGAGACGGCGCAAAGCCTGGGCGTCGTGGACGCGTACGATCCAGCCGAAAACCTGCGCGGCGGTACGCGCTATCTCCGCGGTTTGCTCGATCGTTTTGGCGACGTGCGTCTGGCGGTCGCAGCGTATAACGCCGGGCCGGCGGCCGTCGAGCGATTTCGGCGGCGTGCCTCCCTTTTCCGAGACGCAGGCGTACGTGCGTCGCGTTCTCACTCGCTATCGCGAGCTGAGCGAAGACGCCGCGGCGCCGTTCTCAAGCCGGCAAAGTTGCGATGACCGTCGCGTCACCCAGCGCTGCGAAGATCGAATCCATGATGACGCAACAGCTTCACGTCAGCATCCTTGCTGCACCGCTTGCAGCAATCGATCCCCGCGCGCTCTCGCAAGCGTGGTATTCGGCCCTGCGATTGGCGCACGACACTCCCGCGTTCTCGAACACCGCCGGCGGATGCGTTACCGCTTCGCGCCCGCCCGCGACCATCTCGACGCGCAGCGCTGCGGCGAAGTCGACCGGAAGCCGGCCGTCGTCGCACCGCACGGGGCGCGATGCACGCGCGGCGAGGTGCGAGGGGTTGCCGGCGATCGCGTGAAGCGCCGAGCCGCGCGCGCTCCTTTGGCGCGGCGTATCGAACGCGCTTTCGCGGCCTCCACGCCTCCCCAGCGAGCAACGTTCTCGCTCGGACAGGGCGCGGCGCGCGTGCACGTCATTCTTCAAACGAGCGGCGACAGGAGCGCGCTCGTCGCACTCTGCCGCCCCGAACTGGAAGCGATTGTTTCGCGCGCGCTGGCCCAGGCCGGTCAAGCTCTTGCAGCACGCGGCATCGTCGTCGAAATGCGGGCGCGAGGTGTTGCGCGTTGTTCTTGAACTCTGCCCTAACCGCGGCCCTCGATAGCATCGCCGAGCGCGCTGCGGACGTGCGCCGAGCGTTTACTCCCGGCGCGTTCCCCCAGCACGACGACGTGGCGACGCCGGCGCCTAGGTCGGACTTTACGCTCGATCCGCTCGCCGTAACGGCCCCGGACGGCGCCTATTTCGTAGTTCGCGACGATCGGGGAGAGTATCGCTACACGCGCGACGGCGATTTCGAGATACGCGACGGCCGTCTCACCGATCGCTCCGGCGCGACGGTCTGCGGCGTCCGCGCTCCAGGCGGTGAGGTTACCACGCTGCGCGTCGACGCCGTCGATGCGGCGCTCGGCAGAGTATCGGCGGCCCGCGTCGAGCCCGACGGTACGCTGAGCTATCAGCGCGAAGCGATCGATCCGCGCAACGGTGTCCGTGAGTCGCAGCGCATCGTCGCCGGCCGAATTCTTTTGGCTGGATTTCCGGGTGCGACGCGTTTAGAGAGCGACGGCGACCATCTCCGTCCTCCGGCCGGCGTCGAACCGCAACGAGGCCTGCCGGGAGAGGGGACGTTCGGCGCGTTGCGGCCGATGCACCGCGAACGCAGCCGCATCGACATCGACCAAGGCTTGGCGCGTCTCAAAGAAGCGTATATGCGCTTCGAGGCACTCGCCGCGGCGGAGAACGCCAAGGGTCACGTGGGAAAGACGGCCATGGATCTTTTGAAGTGAGATGTCTGACCTTTCGCGCCGCGTCATTGAGAGCCGAGGTCTACCGCGGCAAACGCGTACGCAGGGCGCTCTTCGAAGAGCGCTCTTCGCTGCCGACGAGTGCGGCGTGCGTCGTCGCCAATGGCGTTCGCGAAACGCTCGCATCGCTGATCGGCGCGCCGATCGCGATGCGGCTCTTTGAACCGGCGATACCGTCGCCGCGGGCCTGGGGCACGATCGTTTGCGATGCCGCGCTCTACCGCGTGCGCGGAAACGTGGCCGACGCGGCAGTCGTGCTTCGCGCTTCCCAAGCCTGCGCGCTTGCCGCTGCCATCTTCGGAGAGCCGTCGTCGGAACAACCGCCACGGCGCGAGTTGTCTCCGCTCGAGAACGAGGTCCTCGAGCGCGTCGTTAAAGCAATTGCGGCAAATTTAGGCGTCGTGTGTGGAAATCGCGACGCGCTCACGGTCGAGCGCGTGTCGGGAATAGCGAGCTTCGTAACCTACTTCGAACTGCTCGTGGAAACGCCGGTTGCTGCGCGCATCGGCATCGCGCTCTCGCGCGAGCCGTCGGCAGAGCCGCGCGGCGGGTTGGAACTGGCGCACCTCAAAAGCGTGCGCGTCGCCGTGCCCCTCGTACTCGACCTGGGCGAGATTGCGGCCGGGGCAGTCGCCCGCCTGCGTCCCGGATCGTTCGTACCGATCGCCCCGGCCGACATGCAGCGCTGCACGCTCGCTCTGCACGGGCGAGGCTTCGCTCGCGGAAGCGCCGGCATTAGCAACGGACGATTCGCGCTTCTCGTCGAGATGGTCGGAGAGAGCGGGTGAGCGATCCGAAGCGTTCCGGCGACGATGAGCTCGGCGGCTTGCTCATGCACGTACCGTTGCGCGTCTCGATCGAACTAGGAAGCTGCACGATGTCGATCGCCGAGATCCTCAAGCTGGGTACCGGATCGATCGTTGAGGTGAGCCGCAACGCCAATCAGCCCGTCGATCTGCTGGTGAACGATCGGCCGATCGCCCGCGGTGAGATCGTTGCCGTCGACGATAACTTCGGTCTGCGAATCACCGAGCTGCTCCCGTTATAAGCGCGGAGTATGAACCTGCCGATCGACGCATTGGCGGCACACTCCGGCCGCGCCGCGATGCCGCTCGACGTACTGTTGAGCTTGACGGCGCTATCCCTAATACCGCTCTTCTTGGTGATGTGCACCTCGTTCGTGCGCATCATCGTGGTGCTGTCGCTGGTGCGATCGGCTATCGGCGCCTCCGCGCTGCCGCCCAATGCCGTCCTCACCGGACTGGCGCTCGTTCTGACGGCCGTCGTCATGGCGCCGACCGCACAGCGAGTTGCCGCCGATGCCGTTCTGCCTTATTCGCGTGGAGCGATCTCTCCGTCGCAGGCACTGCAGCGCTCGATCGTTCCTTTACGCGCGTTCATGCTTCGGCAGACTCGAAGTGCCGACGTCGTTCTTTTCGAGCGAATAGCGCATCGCCGGCCGGAGCCCGCCGCTCGCGTTCCGATCGCGGTGCTCGTCCCCGCTTTCGTCGTCGGCGAGTTGCGCAGCGGGTTTGCCATCGGCTTCGCATTGTATCTGCCGTTCGTTGCCATCGACTTGGCCGTCGCAGCAATGCTGATGGGGCTCGGCATGATGATGCTGAGTCCGCCGGTCGTTTCGTTGCCGGTGAAGCTCCTGCTCTTCGTGAGCGTCGACGGCTGGGCGCTTCTCTGCGAAGGCATTGCTTCCAGCTTTCGATAAACCAGCCGTTCACATGCGAATAGCCGAGGCGCTCGCGACCCAGCGACCTTTTTTCTCCTTCGAGTTCTTTCCGCCCAAAGACGACGCCGGATCGCGAGCGCTTTTCGAAGCGATCGAAACGTTGCGTCCGTTGCGGCCGGCCTTCGTCTCCATCACGTACGGCGCGGGTGGTTCGACGCGCGCGAGAACGTTGGCGCTGGCGAAGCGAATCGCTCGCGAGATCGGTCTTACCGTCGTCGCGCACGTCACCTGCGTCGGTGCGAGTCGAGCCGACCTGAGAGAGCTTTTCGACGATCTGGCGCGAGCGGGCATCGAAAACGTGCTGGCGTTGCGCGGCGATCCGCCTCCGGGTCAAGCCTTTGAAGTCCATGCGGGAGGCTTCGCCCACGCCTCGGACTTGATAGCGATGCTGCGCCGGAACTACGACTTCTGCGTCGGGGCGGCGTGCTATCCCGAAAAGCATCCCGAGGCGGCGAGCGCAGAAGAAGATCTGCGCAATCTCAAGCTCAAGGTGGACGCCGGCGCGGAGTTTCTGGTCTCGCAGCTCTTTTTCGACAACGCCTACTTCTTCGATTTCGAGCGCAACGCGCGCGCGGCCGGCATCGACGTGCCGATTCTGCCCGGACTCATGCCGATCACCGATTTCCGCCAGATCGAGCGATTCGTCGCGCTCTGCGGCGCCGTCATCCCGCCGAAACTGCGCGTCGAGATGGAGACGCGAAAGGGCGACGCTAAGGCGGTGGAAGATCTCGGCGTGGCCTACGCTTCGATGCAGGCGCTCGAGTTGCTTCACGCGAGCGTTCCCGGCGTGCATTTCTATACGCTGAATCGTTCGCCCGCGACGCGAGCCATCGTCTCGTCGCTGCTGGCGGCTAGTGCGTGGCGTCCCGCCTTTGCCAGGCCCAGCGTCATAACAACGCGGTAAGCTCGACGTAACGTCGCGCTTGTAGCGTTGAGGGAATGGATGCCCTCGACGGACTCGTTCGCGACGCACTGGTAACGACGGCGCTCATCTCGTTGCCGATGCTGCTTCTGGCCGCTCTGGTCGGAACCGTCGTCGCCGTAGTGCAAGCCGCGACCCAGGTGCAGGAGCAAACGTTGACCTTGCTGCCCAAAATCGTGGTGGTCGGCCTGACCGTCGCGCTCTTTGGAAGAGCGGCGATGCACGAACTCGCTGCGCTCTTCGACCGGGCACTGGCGGCGATCCCGTTACTCGACGGCCGATGGTGATCGCAACGCTGGTCTTCGCGCGTTGCGCCGGCTTCGTCTTTCGCGCGCCCGGCTTCTCGCATCCCAGCGTACCGGCAGCGCTGCGCGCCGGCTTTGCGTTGGTGCTTGCGGGTGCAATAGTTCCCGGCATTTCCCAACGAGGGCCGCTAATTGACGGCGCGGCTTTCGCGCTCGCCGTAGTCGCCGAGTTCCTTATCGGCAGCGTGGCCGGGATGACCGCGTCGCTGATTTACGACGCCGCCTATGCCGGCGGCCGAATCGTCGACGATTATGTCGGCGTGAAAGCGATCGCGCCAAGTCTGCAGCTCGTCGCACCGAGCGGTTACGGCCGCGTCTGGTCGCTGGCGTTTACCGGCGCGTTCTTTCTCTCGGGAGCCTATCGCCTCGCGTTGCTGGGCTTGGCGCGGAGCTTCGAGCGATTTCCTTTGGGTGCGCTGTCGTTTGAAACGCACTGGCAAGCTTACGCTCCGGCATTTGCGACGACGTTCGTAGCAGTTGCGCTGCGCGTCGCCGCACCCGCGATCGGCATGGCTTTCGTGGTGCAGATAGCGCTGGGCGCGCTCTCGCGCGTCGTGCCGCGCTTCGGCAGCTTTACCTTGGCCTTCCCCTTGGCATTTGCCGCCGCGCTCGTTGCCGCGGCGATCGCCGTTCCCCCGGCGATGCGCCAAGCATCGGCACCAATCGTCGATCTACCGTCGCGCATTTCGACGGGCGTCCCGTGAGCGATGCATCAGAGAAGCCGTTTGAAGCGACGCCGCACCGGCTCATGCGCGCCAAGCGTGAAGGCAACGTGGCGCGTTCCGGCGAGCTCGGCGCGAATCTCTCCTTTGCTGCCGCGTGGCTTACGCTTGCGGGAGTCGTGCCGGCGATTTCCGCCGCGGCCCGCGCGATTCTGCTCGGGGACCTGTCGGAATCTAAGGGCTCGGCGCTCTTTGCATTGCCGCTTGCGATCGCACTGGTCCCCGTCGCTGCCTCGGCGGGCGCCGCCGTCGTGGCGAAGGTCGCGCAAAGCGGGTTTGTTGCCGCGCCAGTTACGTGGCGCGGTGAACGTCTCAACCCGATTGCCGGGCTAGGCCGCATTCTTTCGGCGGAAACGCTGACGCACTCGCTGCGCGCGAGTCTTGCCTTCGTTTGTGCCGCGGCCGCTATGCTGCCCATAATGCTCGCGCGACTGCCTGCGGTGCTTGAAGCCGCCGGCGCAGAATCTGCAGCGGCGGCTGCGTGGACTTGCACGGGCGAGCTCGCCATAACCGCCGTCGTCGTCGGATCGCTCTTTTCGATCGCTGAGTATGCCGCAGCGCGACGCAGCTGGCTGCAGAAGTTGCGAATGAGTTTCGAAGAGCGTAAGCGCGAGGCGAGGGAAGAGGAGGGCGATTCGATGGCGCGCGGCCGCCGGCGCGCGTTGCACCGCGCGATGGTGCGCGGCGGGCTCGGGCGCGTGCGTGAGGCCGCCTTTGTCGTGACCAATCCCGATCACGTTGCCGTTGCGCTGGAGTACAACCCGCCGGCGGTGGCCGTGCCGCGCGTGCTCGTGCGCGCGCTAGACGCCGCCGCGCTCGAGGTGCGAACGCTGGCGCGCGTGCACGGCGTCCCAGTCGTCGAGAACGTCGTGCTGGCGCGTGCGCTCTATCGCGACGGCCGGCCCGGCGAGGCGATACCGCACGCGCACTACGTCGCAGTAGCCGAGGTCGTCGCAGCGCTGATGCGCGCCGGCGAGATAAAGCAGTGAGCGCGTCGCGCCGCCCGGTGTACGCCTTTGCCGGCTTGCTGCTGGCCGTCGTCGCCATTCTGATCGTGCCGCTTCCGCCGTGGCTGCTCGATCTGCTGCTCGGCGTAAACGTGTTCGGGTCCGCGCTCGTTCTGCTGCTCTCGGTGACGGTGGACGATCCGCTCGAGTTCTCGGCCTTCGCTCCGGCGCTGCTCGTCGCGACGCTGTTCCGGCTCTCGCTCGACGTTTCGGCGACGCGCCTCATCTTGACCGCCGGCGCGACGCCGGGAGCGGTCGGCAGCATCATTCCAGCATTCGGCGCTTTCGTCGTGGGGGGCAATCTCGTCGTCGGTCTCATCGTCTTTGCGATACTCGTGACCATCCAGTTCGTGGTCATCGCCAGCGGCTCGCAGCGCGTTGCCGAGGTCGCGGCACGCTTTACGCTCGATGCGATGCCGGGAAAGCAAATGGCCATCGATGCCGACGTTCACGCCGGCGTGCTCGACAGCGAGGGCGCGCGCCGCAAGCGAGAGGCGGTTCAGCGCGAAGCCGACTTCTACGGCGCGATGGACGGCGCCGGGAAGTTCGTCAAGGGCGACGCGGTAGCGGCGCTGGTGATCGTGGCGCTCAACCTTGCCGGCGGCATCGTCGTCGGCGTCGCGTACCACGGGCTATCGCCGCTCGACGCCGTCAACACTTTTGCATTGCTCTCGATCGGCAACGCGTTGGTGACCACGCTGCCCGCCTTTCTGATTTCGACGGCGATGGGCATGATGGTAACGCGCGTGGCATCGGACGGGGCACTCGGCGCGGATCTCGCCGCGCAACTGCTGGCACGCCCCGACGTTTTGCGAGGTGCCGGAGCATTGCTCGTTGTTCTCGGATTCGTGCCGTCGCTGCCGCGGCCGCTCTTCTTCACGCTCGGCAGCAGCGCGTTCGTCGTGGCGACGGCCGCCGAACGGCAGAGAAAGCGGCGCGAGCGTGACGTAGCGGAAATGCGCGAGCGCGCCAAACGTAACGCGATGCGCCGTCCCGAGCTCGCATTGGGATTAGTCGGGGTAGACGCGATCGCGGTTGAGATCGGAGCCGATCTTGCGCTGCTGCTGGTGCCGCCGCTCTCCGACATGCTCTTAGATCGAATCGGCGAGGTGCGCCGCGCGCTTGCCGCCGACATCGGCGTCGTCTTGCCCGGCGTGCGTTTGCGCGACGATCTGACACGCGATCCGCGCAGTTACGGCATTCGGGTTAGGGATCGCCTCGCCGGCGCCGGACGTCTCGACCTCAATCGCCTGCTAGCCGTCGCCGACGAAAAAATTCTGCTTCGCTTTGGCGCCCCGATCGATCGCGAACCGGTTTACGGATTGCCTTCGGTGTGGATCGCGGCGGAGGCGCGCGAGGCGGCCGTCAACGCCGGTGCGTTAGTATTCGACCCGATATCGGTGATCGGATCGCATTTGGCCGAGGTTGCGCGCGTCAACGCGGCCGAGCTCGTAGGACGTCAAGAGCTGCAAACGCTGCTCGAACATTTGCGAGCGACGGTGCCGGCGGTCATCAAGGAAATTGGAAGTGAGGGATTGCCGTTCGGCTCGCTGCATCGCGCCTTCGCTCTGCTCCTGCGCGAGGGGGCGTGGCCGCGCGATACCGTCACCGTGCTCGAAGCCATGCTCGAAGCCGGCACGGCCGATCCGCGCGAACTCGCCGAAGCGGCGCGTCGAGCGATCGTGCCCGATCTCATCCGCCGCCGAGCCGTCGCACGACTCGAACCCGCGATCTTCGATCCGGAGTTCGAGCGGCTGCTGGCAGCGTCGTGGACTCAATACGGAGCCGCACCGGCCGCGCCCGTCACCGCGCTCGGCTTGCGCGATCGAATTGCTCGCTACGCCGCCCTTACGCCGCGCGATCGCGCTGCGGTCGTATGCACGGCAGCGCTGCGGCCGCTCTTGGCGGATTTCTTATTGCGCTCCGGGCTGCGGCTGCCCGTCTACGCGTATGGAGAGCTGCCCAACGAAATCGCGCTCGTGCCGGCCGAGGTCATCGCTTTGGAAGAGCCGAACGCGCTGGCTCAATGCACTTAACGACGCTGGATTGGATCATCGTCGTTCTGTCGTTAGGCGTGAGCTTCGTGCCGGCGATCGTTTTGGCGCGCCGCGCCGGCCGCAACATCACCGAGTTCTTTGCCGCGGGGCGACAAGCGCCATGGTGGCTCATCGGCATATCCCTGGTCGCCACGACCTTTTCCACCGACACGCCCAACCTCGTCACCAATCTGGTGCGCGACGGCGGGGTCGCCGAAAACTGGCTTTGGTGGTCGTTTCTTCTCACCGGCATGGCGACGGTCTTTTTCTACGCGCGGTTATGGCGGCGTTCGGGCGTGCTCACCGATCTCGAGTTTTACGAGCTGCGCTACGCCGGGCGCGCCGCGTCTTTCGTGCGCGGCTTTCGCGCCATCTATCTCGGACTGTTCTTCAACTGCTGGATCATCGCGACGGTCAATCTGGCGCTGGTAAAGATCGCCGGCATTCTCTTCGGCTGGCCCCGTTTCGAGACGCTGGCGATCAGCGTCGTCGTTCCGATCGTCTTCGCGGCAACCGCCGGCCTGTGGGGCGTGATGGTTACCGACATGATTCAGTTCTGCATCACCATGACCTCGGCGTTCGCCGCCGCGTACTTCGCGATCCATGCGCCCGGCGTGGGCGGCCTTCACGGGCTCATCGCGCACGTGTCGGCGTCGCACGGCGCGACCCTTTCGATTCTTCCGAACTTTGCCGATTGGCCCACGGCGCTGGCGATCTTCATCATTCCGCTGACGGTGCAATGGTGGTCGGTTTGGTATCCGGGCGCGGAGCCCGGCGGCGGCAGCTACGTCGCGCAGCGGATGCTCGCGGCGCGCACCGAGTCCGACGCGCTCTTCGGCACCTTTGCCTTTCAAGTCATGCACTACGCCTTGCGGCCGTGGCCGTGGATCGTCGTCGCGCTCGCTTCAACGATCGTCTTTCCGTCGCTGCACGACATCCAGCACCGATTCCCGAGCGTGCCGCCGAGTCTAATCGGCAACGATATCGCCTATCCGGCGATGCTGGTATTCTTACCGGCCGGTTTCGCGGGCTTCATGGTGGCCGGTATCTTTGCCGCCTATCGCTCGACGATCGAGACGCATCTCAACTGGGGAACGTCCTATCTCGTCCACGATTTCTACCAGCGCTTCATCGCACCGGGCAGCAGTCAGCGCCAGCTCGTCGCGGTCGGACGCCTCGTAACCGCGCTGCTGATGGTCATCGGCGTTTGCTTCACGCTGGGATTGGACAATGCCAAGAGCGCCTTCGATTTGCTGCTCTCGATCGGCGCCGGGACTGGGCTCATCTATCTGCTGCGCTGGTTTTGGTGGCGGATCAACGCGTGGAGCGAGGTGAGCGCGATGATCGCCTCGTTCCTCGTTGCGCTCGGGTTCTTCATCGCCGGCCGCACCGGGCACGCCGTTCCGACGACGACGTCGCTGCTGATTACCGTCGCCGCCACGACGGTCGTTTGGATCGTCGTTACCTTCCTAACGCCGCCGGTGGACGACGCCACGCTCGAGGCCTTTTACGCCAAGGTTCGTCCGGCCGGACCGGGCTGGTCGCGCATCCGGCGGCGCGGCGCCCTGCCGCCCTCGCCTGATTCGCTGCCCATGGCATTCGTGGGTTGGATCCTGGGCCTGGCCGCCGTCTACGGCGCGCTCTTCTCGGCCGGCGGCTTCGTGTACGGCCGGCCGGTTCAGGGCACGGTTTGGGGCCTGGTAGCGGCCGGAGCGACGGTCGGATTGCTTGCCATCGGGCGGCGACTCTGGACGGCCTCGGCAGGCCCGGCACCGGCAAAAGGCTAAGCTCCACCGGCTCCAATGAACTGGAAGAATTTGAAGGCGCCGTTCAAGGCGCTCGTAATCATCGCTGTTTTCGCCGTCTCAATTTGGGCCGTTTGGCCCATCAGCGCGAAGATTCACCTCGGCTTGGATCTTCAGGGCGGTGCGCGGCTCTTGTTGCAACTCTATCCCACTGCGGAAGTTCCCACGATCACGACGCAGGTGCAGGCGCAGACGCGCGAGGTCATCGACCGCCGCATCAACGGCCTCGGCGTTTCCGAGCCGTCGATCAGCAACGTCGGCAGCAATCGCATCTTGGTCGAGCTTCCCGCCGTCAAGGATCCCGATCAGGCTGAGAAGGTCCTCAAGCAAGTCGCGGTACTCGAATATAAGATCGTCCCCTTCGACGTGATGCAGAAGGCCGACGCCGCCGTGCAAGAGCTGCTGCAGCCGAATATCAGTGCCAAAGACAAGGCTACCGCCGAACTCTACGTCAACCAGACGGCGTATCAGAAGAGCGGCCCGGTTATGTATTCCGGCAAAGATCTCAAGGGCGCCCAGGCAAGTTACGATCAGGCAGGCCGTCCCGACATCACATTTCAAACGAAGGACCCGGCGCGATTCGGAAAGTTGACTTCTTCCAATCTGCAGAAGCCGCTAGGCATCTTCCTCGATCACCACTATCTCTCGGCGCCGATCATTCAGAGCCCGATTTACGACAGCGGTCAGATCACCGGCAGCTTCAGCCAAGAGGACACGATCACGCTGGCCAACGAGCTCAATGCCGGTGCGCTCCCCGTTAGCGTGAAGATCATCGAGAAGGAGACGATCGGACCGACGCTCGGTAAGATCGACCTCGTTCAGTCGATGCGCGCCGCGGCGCTTGGCTTGGGCTTGGTCCTGATCTTCATGATCTTGGTCTACCGCCTTCCCGGTCTCTTGGCCGATTTTGCGCTAGCGATTTACGTGCTGGTGATGATGGCGATTCTCGCCCTCTCGCACGCGACGCTGACGCTGCCCGGCATCGCCGGCTTCGTGCTCTCCATCGGTATGGCCGTTGACGCCAACGTTCTGATCTTCGAGCGCATCAAGGAAGAGCTGTGGAACGGCAAGACGATGCGCGCCGCCGTGCGCGTCGGCTTCCAGCGCGCCTTCTCGGCCGTCTTCGACAGCCATTTCACGACCATCGTCGGCGCCGGCGTGCTCTACATGCTGGGCACGGGCACGGTAAAGGGCTTTGCCTTTACGCTCTTCTGGGGCACCGTCGTGTCGCTCGTGACGGCAGTATTCATCACCCGCTTCTTCGTCGACGTGCTGGTGGACAACGAGATCCTGACCGCGCCCGAACTCTACGGCGTCAAACGTTCCGAGGTCGGCATTTTCGCCAAGGCCGGAGCTGGAGCCTAACCGATGCTGTTTCGTAGATTAAACTGGAACATCGTCGGCTGGTTCCGCATCGTCTCGACGATCTCGTATCTCGTCATCGCGCTGGGTTTCGGCGCGATGATCTACCATGGCTTTTGCCGGCGGCGACGGTTTCCACGCCAATCGCATGCTGCGCCTCGGTCTCTCCTTTACGGGCGGCACCGATATCACGGTCAAGTTCACGCAGCCGACGACTGCGGATAAGGTAAAGGCCGCACTTTCGAGTCTCGGTATGACTGAGGAATCGGTCACGACCGCCGGCTCCGACGGAAAAGGCTTCATCATTCAAACCCAGACGGCGTACGCCAACGACAGCGCACCCGTCTGGAACGCGCTCAACACCGTCGCGCCGGTGGACCGCGCCGCGTCGCAGATAACGTCGGTCGGTCCCTCGCTGGGACGCGAGTATCTGATGAACGCGCTCTTGGCGCTGGTCATCGCGCTCGGCATCCAGTTCCTCTACATCGCCTTCCGTTTCGGCTGGAACTATATCTTCGGTTTGGTTACCGTCATCGCGCTGGTTCGCGACGCGGCAATGATGATCGGCATTTACGCTCTGGCCGACAAGCGCGCCGACGACGCCTTCCTCGCCGCGGTACTGACGGTCATCGGCTACTCGGTCATGGATACGATCGTAATTCTCGATCGAATTCGCGAGAATACCAAGCTGATGGCGGGCGCGCCTTACGAGACGATCGTCAACGAGTCGATCAAGCAGACGATGACGCGTTCGTTCAATACGCTGGCGACGGTCGTGATCACGCTGGTCGCGCTACTGGCGCTGGGCGGCGCGAGCCTCAAGAACTTTGCCTTCGCGCTGCTCGTCGGCATCTGCTCGGGCGGTTACCACTCGATCTTTTACTCGGCTCCGCTGGTGCTGGTCTTTCGCAAGCGCCAGCTCGAAGCGGCGGCCAAGCGCCGTCGCGCCGGGCTCTCGCAAGACCGGACCGTCACCGCTCGCTCGCGCACCGAATCGACGGCGCTGCAGAGCCGCGGCGGCGTCGCCCGCGAAGACATCGTCGCCGCGCGCCGCGAGCGACGGCAGAAGGCCAAGACTTCGCGCACCGTAGCGGGCTACGCCCCAACGCTACCGCCGTAAACGCGACGATACCGGTGCGATCGCGGTCGAGGAGCCGTATGCCGGCGAGGAGACCTACACGGCCGGCGAGCCGGTAGAGATGGACCCGCTGGACGCGCAGAACGCCGGCCTGCACGACCAGGCGATGGCACAGGGTCACGAAGCTATCGAGCTGCACTTCGACGAAACCGAAGAGCATCACGAACAGCAACAAGAAAAGCACCCAGAGGAAGGCGCCGACAAAGCCTAAGGCGGCGGAGCGTAAGAGCAAGGCGCTTCCACCGCCGACGCCCTCCGAAGCCGCCTTCGAGCGAGCGCTGGCCGCCCTCGATGGATCGTTCGCAGCGCCGCTCGCCGGTTCGTTCGAAGCGCCGCTCGCGGCGCCGGTTGCGACCGATTCGCCCGACGCCTTTATCGAGCGTCTCTACGCGCACGGCGCGGAATATCTCACCGATCCCTACTCGACCATCGGCGACGCGCCGCGTTTCCACACCAAAATCGCCGGCGTATCGTTCGAGGGGCGGCAAGATATCATCGCCGGACTGCGTGCCGACGCGGCTCTGGAGTTGCGGCGCGAGCCGGATAATCCGCACGATCCCAACGCCATCGCGGTGCACTACGGGAATCTGCAGCTCGGCTTCTTCAATAAGAAGCTCGCGGCGCATTTGGCGCCGCTCATCGATGGCGGCGCGCGTTACCGCGCCCGCGTCGCGTCGTTGACGGGGGGACCGGCGGTGGCCTTCGGTGCGCCGGCAAAGCATCGCGGCGTCAACATCTTCGTCGAGCGCGATGCGGTCGCGCGTATCGCACCCGGCGCCGGGGCTGCGCCGGGAAAAACGCCGGGGCCGGCGATGGCGAGCGACGAGCTTGCCGAGGCCGTACGGGCCGCGTTGATCGGAAAGGCGCAACCGCATGAGGCGCAGCGTGCCGTGTTGGAGCGAATCGACGCCGGCAAGAACACGTTGGCGGTGCTGGGCACCGGACGCGGCAAATCGTTCTGCTTCCAATATGCCGCGGCGCTGCGCGCGTTTTCCGGCAGCGCGAAGACGCTGGTCGTATACCCGCTGCGCGCGCTGGCCAACGATCAGTTCGAAGCGCTGCGGCGTTACCTCGATCCGCTGGGCCTGCGCTGCTATCGTGCCAACGGCTCGATCGACAACGACGAACGCGCCGATCTCTTCGCTGCCCTGCGCGACGGCGAGTGGGACGTCGTCCTGGCCACCCCGGAGTTTCTCGAGTTCCACCGTGAGGCGCTGCGCGAACGAAGCGTACCGTCGCTGGTCGTCGTGGACGAAGCCCACCACCTTGCCGAGTCGCGCCATCGCCCGGCTTACGCGCGTCTGGCGGCAACGATCGCCTCGTTGGATAATCCGCAGGTGTTGGCGCTCACCGCGACCGCCGGCGACGAGAGTTTCAAGCGCATCGTCGACGATCTGCGCATCGAAGCCTGGGTCGTCGATCCGACCATTCGCGAAAACCTCAACGTCGTCGACGCGCGCGGCACTAAAGAGAAGTTCCGATATCTGATCGAGCTCTTCGGCGATGCCGGCCGCGCCGGCCCGCGCAAGAAGGGCATCGTCTACTGCAACTCGCGTTCGGAAGTCACCAAGGTTGCGCGAGCGCTGCGCAAGGAGTTCGGCAACGAGGTCGCCTTTTATCACGGCCGTATGCCGAACGGCGAGCGGCTCGAGGTAGAGCGTCTCTTCCGCGAGGGATTCCTACGCGTGGTGATCGCGACCTCGGCGTTCGGCGAGGGCATCGACCTTCCCGACGTTGCCAACGTCGTGCTCTACCATCTCAACTTTGACTTCGGCGAGTTCAACCAGCAGGCCGGGCGCGCCGGACGGGACGGCGAGCCGGCACAAATCCATCTGCTTTACGGCGACCGCGACCGCTCGATCAATGAGTACCTGATCGACATCGATGCCCCGCCGCTGGCACGGCTGCGGGAGATCTACCGCGGCTTGAAGTCGATGTCACGCCACGGTGCCGTGCACGGCGACGACCGCTCCATCGCCGACCGCCTGCAAATCGATCACGTCGTCGACCGCACGGTATCGGCTGCGCTGCGGATCTTTTCCGATTCTTCGCTGATCGAGATGGGCGAAGACGACGAAGGGCGCTACGTCCGCCTTATGACGGTCAATGGAAAGGTCGAGCTCGAGCGCAACGAGCGTTACGCTGAAGGTGAAGCAACGCGCGAGGCTTTCGCACGATTTTGCGAACTCGCACTGAAGGCGCCCGCGTCAACGCTCGAACGCATCATCAACCGGCCGATCTATCCGTCGAACGTTAACCTGCGGCGCTAGAAATCGTTCGGCGATAAAACGAGAGTGGGAACCCGCTTGGGTTCCCACTGATGTTTGGTGCCTTTTGAGGAGTTAGCCGCGAGGCGGTCTGCCGCCGCCACCGCCGTGAGGGCCACCGCCTCCCGCCGGATGCCGCCGCCACCGCTCGGATGGCCGCCGCCACCGCTCGGATGGCCGCCGCCACCGCTCGGATGTCCACCGCCACCGCTCGGATGTCCACCGTACATGCTGCCGTGCGAGGAGCCGCCGTGCGAAGCGCCGCCACCCGAATGAGCACTGGACGTTCTGCCCGACCCATGTCCGTAGGCCATAGCGTTGCTGCTATGCGTCGTGAGCCTAGGCGCGTGCGCCGCGCTCGCCGACGCATTGTGATGCGACGCGGTAACCGGTGCGCCGTGGTGCGACGAGGCCACCGATGCATTGTGGTGCGATGCGGTAACCGGTGCGCCGTGATGCGACGAGGCTACCGATGCATTGTGGTGCGATGCAGTAACCGGTGCGCCGTGATGCGACGACGCGACCGAGGCGTTGTGATGGCCGGCGGCTGCGGCGTTGTGATTCGTCGCTGCGCCCAGTCTGCCGTGCCCGCCATTCGAGGCCAGAACGCGCGGGTGGCCGTGGTTGGCCGACGCGAGCTGTCCGCGACTGTGGGCCGCCGCCAGCTGGTGAGCGCGCTGAGCCCGCGTTCCGGAGACGCCGTGCCGGCGCGCCGCGACCTGCGCGGGCGTCGGTCTCGCATGGATCCCGCCATGACCGCCGTTGAAGCTGGTGCGCGAACCGCCGTTGACGACGTTCCTATTGATAACCGTCTTGTTGTACGTGTTGTGGATGACGGTCCGGTTGACGTTGTTGACGGCGGTGTTGTAGTTAAAGGCGCCACCGGACCAGTAGCCGCCGACGAAACCGGTACCAAAATAGCCGTAGCCATAGTTAATTCCGCCGTAGAAGCCGACGGTCGGTCCCCAGTAACCCGGATCCCAAACGTAGGCACCATTGGCGTAGCCCCAGTAACCGGGCGTCCAGTAGACTCCTACGGCCGGGGGCGGCGTCCAGTAGCCGGGCACCCAATAGTAGCCGTACGCTCCGTAGGCCCAATAGCCCGGGATCCATTGATCGTTGGGATACGGCGCCGCGGGTTGCGAGTAGTACGGCAAAGCGGGCGGGGCATACGAAGAGGCGGTAACCCCGACGCCCCAACCAGGGCCGCCAAAGCCGACGCCGATGCCCCAGGCCACTTGTGCCGACGCGCTCAGCGGCACGGCGGCGATGAGAAGAGGGACGATGAGGGCTGTGAACGATCGTTTGATTCGCATGTTGCGTCCTTTGGTCGGTGCGCGCCTCAGCGCAGTTTGCAGAGAATTCTACCCCGAAGGGGCTTTGGCTAACGGGCTCTTACCGGTTTTTAATCCGCGCCGAACGCTCGCTTGAGTACGACTACGCCAAAACGCGCGTCATCTCGCTTTGGTCGACGTTATGGTAGAAGGCGTTGTTCGTTTCGACGACGCCGTGCGATGCCCACGGATCGATTTGACGCCGGCTCGTGGGAAGGTGAACGGTTGGTCCGACGGCGTCGGAGTAGTCGGCTCCGCCGAAAGGCGCGAAGTCGTCGCTTTCGCGATGTGCCAGCACGAGATCGCGTACCGCGCTCTCGGCACGCGCTGCATCGTTGCGCAAACGCGCGTCGAGGCGCCCGTCGGTCGCGAGCGTATTGTAAAAGGCGATAGCCGGGCGATCGGCGCGCCACGGCATGTCTCGTTCGGCTTGCGGAAAGCGCACCATCCCCTCGATCGCCCGTGCATCCTCGCGCACGACGCTTCGCACGCTCGAGCGTTCGGCCTCGGTGCCGACATCGTCGTTCAGATCTTTGATCGAACGCTCCACGGCGCTGAGTTTCGACGGGTTGAGATCGAGAACGTCGAACGCCGCCGCGGGCCCGAAGCGCCCCAAGCCGCCCGCGTCGTACTTCGTGCGCATAACGTCGTTGACGACGGCCTTTGCCATCGCGCTCGGATCGCGTTGGTTCGAGGCGATTGAATGTGCGACGTCGCTCGGGACGCCTGGCGCGAGCATCGTCTCCGGACTGGCGGCGAGATATCGCACGCCCGCGTGCGACAAGGCGTCGGCGAAGCCTAGAGTCTCCATCAAACATTGGTTCGCGACGACGCCGTCGACGGAACGGCCGGCGTCCTCCGGGTGAGCGGCGGCGTGCATCGCAACGCCGTCGGCGATTGCGCGCGCGATGTCGGGCATCGACATCACGCTGCCGTCGGCAGTCTCCAAGCCGCCGCCGTCGCCACCCCCGTGGTCGACCAGCTCCACCCACGTCTGTTTCGCGCCGGTTGCCTGCGCATTGTCGAGCGTCCGAGCGACGAATTGCGCTAAATTCTGCTCGTCGCTCATGTCTTGCGGCGCGCCGACGCGAGCCTGGCCGACGCCGCCGTCGGCGATGACGTAGCGCTCGGTGCGCAAGTCGCCCGATTCGATCGCGTCCCCGTCGGAACGAAGCCGCGTCGTGTCTTCGACGGTAAACTCGATGCGCGAATCGGCTGCGCTCGTTCGCAAGGCTTGCGCCAGCGTCGATTCCTGGATCGCGTCGAGGTTGTTATCGCCGTCGCGATAGATGCCGAACTCCAGCGAGCGGCGCGACGGCGTTACGGAAAGGGTCTGCAGCATGAGGCCTCCTGACGGGTTGAGTCAGGACTCTACTGCGACGAGGCGGGCGAGTGACTAGGCCGGAGTCGCCTGGACTCCGGCCGTGGCGTAGAGCGCGCGGGTGTCGTACATTACACCGCCCTTGATCGTCGTCGTTACGTTGCGCAACTGCGAAACGTTCTCCATCGGGTTGCCGCGCACCAGAATCACGTCCGCCAGCTTTCCCGTCTCGATCGAGCCCAACGCGTCGTCCATCTTCATGACCCGCGCCGGTACGATCGTCGCGGATTGCAGCACGGCTTCCATCGGAAGGCCGGCTTGCGCGTAGAGCTCCAGTTCGTGAATCAAGTCGAAGCCCGGCAAGACGTCGTCGGTGCCGGCGACGATGCGAATGCCGTTTTGGTGAAGCAGCGCTACCATCTCGAGATAAGCCTTCGCCGAAGCACGATACTTGGCGTCAAGCCCGGGCCCCATCGGCAGGCCGCCGGTCGTCAAGGTACGCCGCACCTGCGCCGGCAGCCAGCCGGCGATCTCGGCGAAGCCGGTCGATTCGACGTCGCCGGTGCGCGTCATCGTATCGGTGTAGAAGACTCCGACCGTCGGGTCGCTGACGATTTCTTTACTCTTGAGCAGCGCCATGAAATCTTTGACCGGCCGGCTCTGCAGATCGATCGTGCCGGCGCGCTGCGCCGTTGCCGTCAAGCGTACGGGCGTCTGCGTTTCGTCCTTCACGTCCGGCATGAAGTTCAAGAAGAGAAAGTTGACGTGCTGGATCTCGTCAAAGCCTTCGTTGACCGCGTCCTGCGCCAGCATTCCCGAGGGGATGTGGCCGCTGACGCGCATGCCCTGCGCGTGCGCTTCCTTCACTATAGTGGGTACGAGCTGGGGACTCATCGAGCTGTAGATCTTGATCTGCACCGCTCCGGTTTTCTTCCACGAACGCACTTGCTCGACGGCCTCGCTTGCCGTGCCGGTCGTCGTTCCGATCGGCGCGGTGTACTTGCCGGTGCCGTCCATCAATCCGGCGATGATGACGCGCGGACCGATCAACTCGCCGCTGGCGAACTGCGCCTGCGTCTTGGCGATATACTCCGGCGCGTTGCCGGGATCGCGAATCGTGGTGACGCCTTCGGCCAAAAGGCGCGGCCCGAAGGCGGCGTCGAGATGCATATGCGAGTTCCACAGCCCGGGCAGCAGCATCTGGCCGCTGCCGTCGATACGGCGGGCATCGCTGGGAGCGCTCGTCTCGGGGCCGCCGACGGCGACGATCTTTTCGCCGGAAATAACGACCGTCGAGTTCGGCACGACCTTACCGGCCGGCGAGTCGAAGAGCGTCACGCCGGTTATCGCAATTGCCGTTGCGGAGCGTTGCGGCAGGGTGCGTGCAATCTTCCGCCCGAGCTCGGCCGTGCGCTCGTTCTGCGCGTCGAACAGTTGCGGGAGCGCGGCTTTCCAGCCGGTGCGGATAACCGCGCCCCAAATGCTTCCCGACATGAAGAGCTCACCGTTCTCGTCGAGCCACAGCGGCAACGGCGAGAAATCCAGACCCGTCGCTTCGTACATGGTGACGCGTTCGCTCGTTCCGCCTCCCGTGACGGTGAGCGTCTTGACCTTCGAAACCTGCGTCGAACCGCTGGGCCAGAGCTGCAACGTCGCGTTTGAGGCGCGCATCGCTGCGCGGACCATGACCGCGCCCTCCTCGGGCGTGCCGTCCATACTGGGGTAGAAGCGCGGCGGCGTGTTGGAGTGCGTCTCGCGTTCGGCCGCGTTGGTCCACGCCGCGTTGCCGTCGCGGACGGCGAAACGCTCGTTGACCGTTACCTTCAGATAGTTGTAGCCGGTGGTGTGCAGGTTGGAGATCAGTCCCGTGCCGTCCACGGCGATGGTGCTGCGGACCTTAGGCCCGCGCCCGCGGTCGGTGAACTCGAAACGTACCTGACGCGAACCGTCGGGCATCCGCACGGTCGTCTGCGATCCTTTGACCACGCCCGACGACACGTAGTCATACTCCAGCGTCTCGCCGGCGAGCTTGGCCGCAACCCATCGCGGCGACGCCCAGGCCAGCGCCATGCCTGAGCCGACGCCGGCCAGCCAGGTGCGGCGGCGAATCGGCTGCGCGCCGGCCATGCAACGATGGATGCCGCTCTCGAGCGGAAGACCGAAGAGCACTTCGTGGCGTTGAATTCGGCAGGTGCACATGAAGCGGCATTTCGCCGCCGGCGGCGGCATTCGATTCCTACGAAACGCATATCGGTTGTCAAGCCGGCTCGGTATGCTCGAACGGTCGACATGAGCCATTTGCCGCTCGGCTCGCACCTTCGAACAACCGTTCGAAATGTGGCGCCGGTCTTTCGGGAAACTACCGCCTCGTGATTGCAGATCACGATATCCTCATTATGGGCGCGGGCCTGGCCGGCATGCGGGCCGCGCTGGAAGCGGCGCGTGCCGGCGCCGACGTCGCCATCGTCACCAAGGTCCACCCCATCCGCAGCCACTCGAGCGCCGCACAGGGCGGCATCAACGCCGCCATCTCCGAGGACGACACTTGGGAGTCGCACGCCTTCGACACCGTCAAAGGCAGCGATTATCTCGCCGATCAGGACGCCGTCGAGGTGATGTGCCGCGAGGCTCCGGCCGACATCATCGAGTTCGAGCACATGGGCGTCATCTTTTATCGCAACGAGGAGGGTAAGCTCGGCCGCCGCGCCTTCGGAGGCGCGTCGTTGGCGCGCACCTATTTCGTTGGCGACATCACCGGCCAGGCGCTGCTGGTAACGCTCTACGACCAGATTCTCAAGGCCGGCGTCAAGGTTTACGAAGAGTGGTTCGCTACCGCACTTCATATGGAAGACGGCGCCTGCCGCGGACTCATCGCGCTGGAGATGGTCACCGGCGAGCTGCATCTGCTGCGCTCCAAAGCGGTCATCGTGGCGAGCGGCGGACTGGGGCGTCTCTACGAGCCCAGCACCAACGCGCTGATCTGTACCGGCGACGGTTACTCGCTGGCCTATCGGGCCGGCGCGCCGCTGATGGACATGGCGATGGTGCAGTACCATCCGACGACCCTTGCCGGCAGCGGCTTCCTAATGACGGAAGCGGCACGCGGCGAAGGCGCCTATCTGCTCAACTCCGAGGGCGAGCGCTTCATGAAGAAGTACGCGCCCAACAAGATGGAGCTGGCCGCGCGCGACGTGACTTCGCGCGCCGAAGCGACCGAGATCGCCGAGGGTCGCGGCATTGACGGCAACGTTCTGCTCGACCTGCGCCACCTCGGACGCGACGTTATCCTCAAGAAACTCCCGCAGATTCACGAGATGGCCCTCGACTATCTCGATATCGACATGATCGAACAGCCGGTTCCGGTGCGCCCGGGCATGCATTATCAGATGGGCGGTATCCAGACCAACGTCGACGGCGCTACCAAAGTTCCGGGAATCTATGCGGCCGGCGAAGTCGCCTGCGTCAGCGTGCACGGCGGCAATCGTCTCGGCGCCAACTCGCTACTCGACACGATCGTCTTCGGACGCCGTTCCGGCAAGGCGTCGGCCGAGTACGCCAAGAGCGTCCCGCAAAGCGGCGGCGGCGAAGACTTGCTGCGCCGCGAACAAGCCCGTCTTACCGATCTGCTCTCGCGTCCGTACACCGGCGAGACCTGTGCCGGGCTGCGCCTCGAGCTGGCGACGATGATGGACGCCAAAGTCGGACTCTACCGCAGCGATGCCGGTCTCAAAGAGGCGCTCCAAGCGCTGCACGGCTTCCGCAAGCGTTACGAGAACGTCGCCGTCGGCGACAAGGGGCGCATCTTCAATCAAGCATTGACCTTCGTTCTCGAGCTGGGCTTCATGCTCGACTGCGGCGAGACGATCATTCGCGACGCGCTGCATCGCACCGAGAGCCGCGGCGCGCACACGCGCGTAGATCACCCCGAGCGTAACGACCAGGAGTGGCTCAAGCATTCGCTACTGACGTTCCGCGAATCTGGCGAGCCGGTGCTGTCTCACGTCCCGGTCACGCTCACGCGCTGGAAACCCGAGGTACGCAGCTACTGATGCAGTTCACCATCGAGGTCGGCCGTTACAACTCCGAAGGCATCTACGCCGACACCGCGGTCCCGGGACGGTCGTTTCCGCCGCCATGGGACAAATCGCCGGAGCGCCGCTACCAAACTTATACCGTCGAGCTTCCGGAACACGCCGTCGTTCTCGACGCGTTGATCGCGATTCGCGAGTATCAGGATCCGTCGCTGGCGGTGCGCTGCGCCTGCCGCAGCGCGATCTGCGGATCGTGCGCGATGTGGATCAACGGACACGCCAATCTGGCCTGCAAGAGCAAGCTCGCGGCGTTTACCACAGACGGCAAAACGCGCGTCGAATCGCCGCCCTCGATGCCGATCATTCGCGACCTCGTCTGCGACATGACGCCGTTCTGGGAGAAGCATTTGGCGGTTAGGCCGTGGCTGGAGAACAAACAGCCGATTCCGCCGGGCAACCAAGAGTATCGCGTTCCCAACGCCTCGATGGAAGAGCTCATTCAAGAGGTCAGCTGCATTAGCTGCAGCGCCTGCTTGATGGATTGCGAGTCGTTTGCCGTCAACCCCGACTTTCTCGGTCCGCAAGCGCTGGCGCAGGCGTACCGTTATGTGGGCGATCCCCGCGACGATAAGACGAAAGAGCGGCTCGGCGAGTTGAGCAAGCCCGGGGGAATATGGGACTGCACCCACTGCTACGAGTGCGTGACGCAATGCCCCAAGGGCGTGGCACCGCTCGATCAGATTCTCAAGCTGCGCAAGCTCGCGGTGGACGCCGGCTTCACCAACAATGCGGGAACGCGGCATGCCGACGCCTTCGCCTCGTCGGTCAAGCACAGCGGACGGCTCAACGAGCTCACGCTGATGCCGCTTTCGACCGGCATTTTCAACATTATCGGACAGCTCAAGACGCTGCCCAGCGCGTTCAACATGGCGCGTGCCGGCAAGCTGCCGCCGATCATTCACAAAGCGATTCCCGGCGTCGAGCGGATTCGGAAAATTTTCCAGCGCGTCGGAGGACGATTTAAGTGAAGGTAGCTTTCTTTCCAGGCTGCGTCTCCAAGGGCGCGTGTCCCGAGCTCTACGTCTCGGCGAATCTGATCGCCGAGCCGCTCGGCCTGGAACTGCACGAGCTGACGCAAGCACCGTGCACCGGCGCCGGCGTTCTGAGCGAGCAGAATCCCGAGCTGGCCGACGCGCTCAACGGCCTCACGCTGGCGATGGCCGAGGCCGAGGGTGCCGATCTGATGACGATCTGCAGCACCTGCCAGGGCGTGCTTTCAAATCACAACTATCAATTCGCCCACGACGAAGCGCGCCTGGAGCGCGCCAACGCGACGATCGCCGATCAAGGCTTCCGTTACGGCGGAACGACCAAAGTTAAGCATCTGCTTTGGATGCTCTTCGAAGATATCGGCGAGGATCGGATTCGCGCCGCCATCAAGCGCAAGCTGACCGGCCTGAAGATCGCGCCGTTCTATGGCTGCTATATACTGCGTCCGGTCGAATCGCTCGGTCTCAAAGAGCGCCCCGAGCGCAAGGGCTATCTCGAACGTCTCATCACGATGCTCGGCGCCGAAGCGGTGGAGTATAAGGGCGCGACCAAGTGTTGCGGCTTCCCGATGCTCACCTTCAATCGCGACAAGGCGTTGGCGATGGGCGGCAACCACATCATCGAGGCAAAGGAAAAAGGCGCCGATCTGCTCGTCACGCCATGTCCGCTCTGCCATCTCAATCTCGACGGACAGCAGCCCGACGCGGCGCGCGTCCTCAAGAAAGATATCGGCGTTCCAATCTTCCATCTGCCGCAGTTGCTCGGATTGGCTTTCGGCTTCGAACCCGATCAGCTGCGCCTCAACCATCATGTGGTTTCGACCAAAGGCGCTCTCGAAAAAGTCGAACTAAAGGTTGACTCTGTCATCCTGAGCGCGAGCGCGCAGCGGAGAGTCGAAGGACGCGCGGTGAGTCGTCCTGAGCGAGCTAGCGATCGGAGCGAGTCGACGTGATACGGACCGCTTCGACTCCGCTCGCGAAGCGAGCTCGCTCAGCGAGATACACACGCCGGTCCTTCGACTCCCGCTTCGCGCCTCCGCTCAGGATGACAAGAGGATTGGCAGGCCAATCGTTTGCTAAACTCAAACGGTGCTGGCGTGGAGATCGAAGAGCTAATTCGGGCAATTCCGGACTTTCCGATTCCGGGAATTCTGTTTCGCGATATTACGCCGCTCCTTAGAGATAAGGACGGCTTCCGGCGCGCCATCGACTTGTTCGTCGAGCGCTTCAAGGACCGGGGAATCGACCACGTCGTCGCCATCGAGGCGCGCGGTTACATTCTCGGCGCGCCGATTGCGTACGCGATCGGTGCCGGTTTCATCCCCGTTCGTAAGCCGGGCAAGCTGCCTCACGATCGACTGACCGAGGAGTATGCGCTCGAGTATGGCACCAACTCGCTCGAGATTCACTCCGACGCATTGGAGAAGGGCGAGCGCGTTTTGGTGGTTGACGATTTGCTCGCGACCGGCGGCACCGCGGCCGCTACGGCGCGGTTGCTCGAACGACTTGGCGCGCACGTCGAAGCCTTCGCATTTTTGGTCGAGCTCAAAGATCTCGATGGGCGCGCGGCGCTGGGCAGTGCCGACGTAGTTGCATTCATCGAGTATTAGACCGGCATGATGAAGCTCGCTAGAGCGCTGCTGTTGCTCGCCGCGTTAGTTGTCGCGGTACCCGCACTGAGTTCGGCGCGCGCGCATCCGACGCCGACGCCGGAGCCGACTCCGGTGGCCGTTGCCGATCCGGCGGTGACCAAACTCGTGCGCCAGCAGTTCGTGCTGTGGCAGGCCGGCCAGATCAACAAGAGTCTTTACGACCAGCAAGTCCTCGACAAACTCACCGACGAAAAGCTCGCGCAAACCTCGAAAGCGCTGGCCGAGTTAGGTCCGCTCACCGACTCGGTCTACATGGGGCCGTGGCTCTCCGCCGACTTCCCGCCGGGCGCGAAGGGCTATCTTTACCACATGCTCTGCAGCGATGGGGCGATCTATTTTTGGATCGCGCTCGATCCCCAGGGGAAGATCGCGACCATTCTCTTCAAGAACCGGCTCGACATCGAGACCGTCACGCCCTCGCCGGCCACGCCTCCGCCCAGTCCCCCCTAAAAAGCGGCGACTTCCGCGCCCCGGCGCGCGTTGAGTTATAATAGCCGGACACCAATGACGATCTCAGAGCTTATCGAGCGGGTACGTCGCTACGACCCCGCGCTGGACGCGGGGTGGCTGACGCGCGTCTACGAGCTCGCCGACGCGGCCCACGAGGGCCAACGGCGCGCCTCGGGTGAGTCGTACATCGAGCACCCGTTAGCGGTCGCCGGGATCCTCGCCGAGCTCGAGATGGACCACCAAACGATCGCCGCCGCGCTGCTGCACGACGTGGTCGAAGACACTTCGATAACCAGCGAGCAGGTCACCGAGAAGTTTGGCGAAGAGGTTGCGCGCCTCGTCGAGGGCGTGACCAAACTGACGCGCATTCCCTATCAATCGAAAGAGGACGCGCAGGTCGAAAACCTCCGCAAGATGTTTTTGGCGATGGCCAAAGACATCCGCGTCATCATCATCAAACTGGCCGACCGGCTGCACAATATGCGCACGCTGGCGAGCCTGCCGCCGTCCAAGCAGCAAGCCATCGCGCGCGAGACGCTCGACATCTACGCACCGATCGCGCACCGGCTGGGAATCTGGAAGATCAAGTGGGAGATCGAGGACGAGTGCCTTCGCTATCTCGATCCCGCTTCGTTCCACGACATCGTCGAGCGCGTCGCCAAGACGCGCCGCGAGCGCGAAGCCGACGTCGAGATGGGCATTGCGCGCCTGCGCGACGAGTTCAAAGAGCTCAAGATCAACGCCGAGATTCAGGGCCGGCCGAAGCACTTCTACTCGATCTATTCCAAGATCAAAAGCGGCCGCGACTTCTCGACCATCTACGATCTGACCGCCATCCGGATCATCGTCGATAGCGTCAAGGATTGCTATGCGGCGCTGGGCGCGGTGCACGCGATGTGGACGCCGCTGCCGGGGCGCTTCAAAGATTACATCGCGATGCCCAAGCCCAACATGTATCAGTCGCTGCACACGACGGTCGTCGGGCCTAGCGGCGATCCGCTCGAGATTCAGATACGCACCTGGGAGATGCACCGCACCGGCGAGTATGGCATCGCGGCACACTGGCGTTATAAAGAGGGCGGCAAGGCCGATCAGTTCGAGAACAAGCTCTCCTGGCTGCGCGCGCTGCTGGAATGGCAGAAGGACATGCGCGACTCGCGCGTCTTCATGGAGAACCTCAAACTCGATCTCTTCGACTCGCAGGTCTTCGTCTTTTCGCCGCGCGGCGACGTCTACTCGATTCCCGCCGGCGGGACGCCGCTCGACTTCGCCTATCAGGTTCACACCGACGTCGGCAATCATTGCGTCGGCGCGAAGACCAACGGGCGCATCGTGCCGCTGGACTATCAGATGCAGAACGGCGACATCTGCGAGATTCTCGTAAATAAATCGAGCGGACGTCCGTCGCTAGACTGGCTCTCGATCGTCAAGACCTCCAGTGCCAAGCACAAGATCAAACAGTGGTTCCGCAAGGAGCGCCGCGAGGAGAACGTTCTAGCCGGCCAGGAAGCGCTCGAGCAGGAGCTGGCGCGCGCGGGTCTTCGCACCGACGTCGCCCGCGGAGAGCTGCTCGAACGCATCGCCGCGCGTTTGAACTACGCCACGCCGACCGACCTCTTTGCGGCGATCGGCTTCGGCGATGCATCGGCGCAAGCGGTCGCCAATCGCGTTCGCGACGAAGTCAAGCACGACAACGTCGTCGACCTCACCAAGATCGGGCGCAAGCCGGCGCTTCGCAAGAGCATCCGCCGCTCGACCGGGGTGCGCATCGCCGGCGTCGACGACGTGCTTGTGCGCCTGTCGAAGTGCTGCTCGCCGGTTCCCGGAGATCCGATCATCGGTTACGTGACCATCGGCCGCGGCGTGAGCGTGCATCGCGCCGACTGCCCGAACGTAGCCTTTATGAACGCCACACCGGAGCGGATTCTGCAGTCCCAGTGGATCGAGGCCGAGGGACTCACCCACGGCGTCGACGTCGAAGTCGAGGCCGAAGACCGTTCGCAATTGGTTCAGGACATCATGGGGGTCTTCGCCGAGCTCAAGACGCAGGTCAGCTCGGTCAACGCGCGCGTTCGTAAGGACGGCGTTGCCGTGGCCAGTTTGACGGTGCAGATTCGCGATCTCGACCACTTGCATAAACTGCTCACCAAGCTCGAGATGCTCAAAAACGTGCGGCGCGTCTATCGCGTCACCAAGCGCGAGCGAACGGCGCTTTAGCTCTAACGTGCTCGGCGCGCAGCTCGTCGTGCCGGCTGCCGCCGCATTTGCAGCCGGAGTCATGAATAGCGTTGCCGGCGGCGGAAGCTTTCTCTCGTTTCCGGCGCTGGTTTTTGCCGGCGTACCGCCCATCTCGGCAAACGCTACAAATAACGCCGCGATGTGGGTCGGAACGATCGGCAGCGCGCGCGGCTACCGCGAAGAAGTTGCCGAGCACCGGCGCTTGCTCTTGCCGGTAATCTCCGTCAGCGTCGTCGGCTCGCTGATCGGCGCCACGCTGCTTTTGGTTACGCCGCAGTCGCTCTTCGTGCATCTCATACCATGGCTGCTGCTCTTTGCAACGATCGTCTTTGCCCTCAGCCCGCTGTTGGTTCGCAAGAAAGACGTCGCGCCGCGTCACGCGCCGTGGCAGATCGTGGTGCAGTTCGGGGTGGCGATTTACGGTGGATACTTCGGGGCGGGAATGGGGATCTTGATGCTCGCAGTGCTTGCTTTCTCGGGGCTTCGCAATTTCAACGCACAAAATGCAATCAAGAACGTGCTCTCGGTGGCGATCAACGGCGTTGCATTAATTCCGTTCTTAATCGCCCGCATCGTCGATTGGCGCTTTGCCGTGCCGATGGCCCTGGTTGCATTGGTTGGCGGATACGTTGGGAGCACGCGTCTTTCGACGCGCCCCGCAGGCCGTCGCGCGCACGCTGGTGGTTGCAATTGGAGTCGTAATGACTATAGTTTTCTTTGTAAGAACTTTCTCATAAAAAGTGACGGCGGTCGCTCGCTCGGGAAGGGCGTACAAAAAGGCGATTCGAAAGGCTGACTTCACAATAAGTCACTGCGTTTACCAGCGAGGTTCACCATGTTTTCCAAGGAACGTGCCGCGTTTCTCCTGATCGGAGCGTTACTCGTGACGGCGGGTTGCGGCGGCAACGGCACAATGCCGGGCTCAGCCGGGACCGGCGGGGCGTCGCAGCTTTCGCTCACTCAGGGCGGAGTAGACTCACCGGCCGATACGACATCGATTCTCAAGAAGCTCACGAAAGACGTCGTCATCGGAACGACGGTGGATCCGAAGAACGGCGATACCGGTCCCCACTCACTGGCGATCGTTGGAGTAAACTACGGCCTAAAGAAAGGTCAACTGGTTGCCTGTAACTTTGCCGATTCGTCAGGCGGCGCCGGAAACGGCACGACGGTCGAAGTGCTCAATCCGACGGCCGGGTCGAAACCCAGCACCTTCGTAACCAACGCGAAGATCAAAGGTTGCGACGGCAACGCGATCAGTTCGGGCAATAGCGTCTACGCGTGCGGAATGACCTCGGGCGTCTGCGTCTCTTTCAACCATGCAGGCAAAAAAGGCAAGACGTACGGCTCGCCCATCGTCAAGCCATTCGCCGATGGCGACATTTTCAACCCCCAGGCTTACGCCGCCGAATACATCATGGTCGGTGACGCCAAGACCGGTGGCGTGGTCAGCTTTGCGGTCGGACCCTACGGAAATCCCAAGGAGACGCAAGTGATCAGCGGCTTCGGCACGAGCGGATCAGGTTGGGGTACGCTCGGGCCTTCCGGGTTCCAATACGATAGGAAAAAAGACGTGATGTACATCGTTGACGGCAACACCAACACCATCGTTTCCGTCACGCATCCCGGCAACTTGCTGGTGAAGAACGAGATCGTCGTTCAGGCCGGCGGCAAGACCTTCAAGTGCGCGCATCCTAAGGATTCGTGCGCCAAGCTCGTGCTTGCCGGCGACCCGCTCAACGGCCCTGTAGCGCTAGCGTTGCTGCCCAACGGCAATCTAATCGCCGCCAATACTAAGGACAACAAGCTGGTCGAGGTCACGCCCAGCCGGTCAGGTGTTGGCAACCAAGGTCGTCGACCAGGGCAACACTCCGGCCGTCTTCGGTTTGGCTGCTACCGGAAAGACCGATACGAATACCACGCTCTTTTATACCGACATCAACGACAATAACGTTCACCAGCTCCAGCAGTAATAAGGATACTCTGATGCTACTTCTCAAAGGTCGTCCGGCGCTGCTGGCGATGACCGCAGCGCTCGCGACGTCAGCGTGCGGCGGCAATGGGGCCGCCGTTACGCCAAACGGGTCCGGCGGCGTGCCGCAGTTCGGTGCGCCGGCCGTCGCGTTTCGGCCGGCCGATAACACGTCGATTCTTAAGAAGCTCACCAAGCATGCCGTCATAGGTTCGACGGTCGATCCCAAGAACGGCGACACAGGGCCGCGCGCAATCTCCGTTGCCAAGAGTAAATTCGGCTTCAAGGAGGGCCAGCTGCTCGTCTGCAACTACGCCGATTCATCCGGAAAGCCCGGCAAAGGCACGACGATGGAAGTGTTCGATCCCAAGCCGAACTCCAAGCCGGTACAGTGGGCGCAGAGCAGCGACATCGCCGGCTGCGTGGGCGACGCAATGACGACGTTGGGCAATCAGGTATTCGGCGCGGGCCAAACGAGCGGTAAGCTCGCGGCGTTCGACCAAAACGGGAAATTCAAGAAGACGTACGGTTCGCCGCTCGTCATGCCGCTCAGCAACGCCGACGCGTTCTTCACGAACTTCTACCAACCGGAGTTCATCTATACCAGCGACGCCAAGACCGGGGCGATCGTTAGCTTGAGCACCGGAAACTACGGTACCGGAAAACTGCTGGAAGTGGCCAAGGGCTTCGAGGTCAACAAGAGCAACGGTTGGGGCATCCTCGGTCCGTCCGGTATGGCGTATGACAAGAACGCCGACGCGCTGTACATCGTCGACGGCGCCAACAATACGCTCGTGGCGTTTAATCACGCCAGCAACTTGCTCGAGAAAGATGAGATCATCGTCAAGCCCGGCGGCAAGACGTTCAAGTGCGCGCACCCCAAGACAACGTGCGCGACCCTGGTCTACAGCGGCAAGCCGCTTGACGCACCGTTCGCGGCGACGCTGCTGCCCAACGGGAACCTCATCGTTGCCAACACGAAGGGCGGTAACACGCTCGTCGAGCTGACGCCGGGCGGCAAGGTGCTCGCCACCAAAGTCGTCGATCAGAGCAAGACGGCCGGCGTCTATGCGCTGCTCGCGACCGGAACGAGCGACAGCAACACGGCGCTCTTCTTTACCGACACCAATAAGAACGATCTCGAAGAGCTCACGCAATAACAAGACTCTTCGCACCGACATAAAGAGACCTCCGAAGCATCGGAGGTCTCTCTATTTTGTGCCGCGGTCCCGGATTATTCGGTATCGACCGGTTCGTTCGAGGGCGGCTCGTGGAGGAAGTGCTCCTTCTTATATTTAGATCCGAACGGTACGAACTGCCGCGGGCTTTGGCTGAAATCGAAGGCGTCGTTCAGGTCGTTGGCGCGCTGATCGCTGTAGCCTTGCGAGCCTGGTCCGATCGAGCCGAGACCGTAGACTTCTTCGATAAACTTCAGGACGCTGGCGAACTCGAGCTGCGTGTGACTCACGTAGCCCTGCTTGGCGTACGGAGAGATGATGAGACACGGGACGCGCATGCCCAGTCCTCGATAGTCGGGCTGCGGCGGCGGTGCGTTGTCGTAAAAGCCGCCCCAGTCGTCCCAGATAACGACGATCGCCGACGTGTTCCAATACGAGCTCTCGCCGACGGCGTTGACCACCGAGGCGACCCATGACGGTCCGGTATCGCTGTGATACGTAGGATGGTCGGAATCGTCTTTGCTCGGAGTAACCCAATTGACCGAGGCGAGATTTCCGTTGGCTGCGTCGGTTAGGAACTGTGCTTGGGGAGCGATGATGTTGTTCCAGTCCGGACCGTAGCGCACGTAAGACATCGCCTCGAACGGCTCCCAGAAGCCGGCATCGAGCATTTTCGACGCGTAGTACTTCCAAGAAACCCCGGCGCTGTCAAGGGGATTGGCGATCGTGTTCCACTGCGTGAAGCACGGGAAGGGTCCCTTAAAACGATGCACCTTGCGGTTGGGATCGACGTACGAGCTCCTCGTGCCCGGCGGTGAGTCGCAGTCGTCGTAGATGCCGTTCGGGAAGTCCACCTCGGCCTTGCTGGGAGTGAGATCGTCGGTGCCGGCGACTAGCGTTAAGTGCCCGGTGAAGCTGCCCCCGAACTCGGTCGGAAACATCGCATCCGAAAGAACGTATTGGTTGGCCATGTCCCAGTACGGCTGGATCTGGCTGTGCTCGATGTATTGATAGGCCGAATATTTTCCGTGCTTTTTCCCGTACGCGCCGAACCCGTCCATCTTGCCCTTGTGCCATTCGGTCATCGACGAATTCCAATCGTGGGCAATGTCGGCGTTGTTCTGGAAGGTGGTCTGCGTGAGAGCGACCACCTTGTCGCCGGCGGGGCAGCCGGAGCCCGTTCTGAATTGCATTGGCGGCGACTGCAGAAGCTTTCCCTGGATGCGGGGGTTAACGCACCCAGACATCGGCGCATTCGCGTAGGGATAGCCGGCGAAGAAGATTTTCGAAGCTGCGATTCTCTTGAATGATGACGATGACGTGGGAGATGTATCCGCTCGGGCCCGTCCCGCGTTTTGTTTGCGGAAGAAGTCCGTGCATGCGGTCGGCCGGGGTCGAGATGCCCGCCGTTCCCGGGCCTCCGCCGAGCCCGGTCGCGCCCGGGGAACACCCAGCCGAAACGAGCAGTCGCCAGCGAAGCGACGGCGATCAGTGGCTTGCTAACCATGGTTCCTCTCCTGACGTAGCGAGCAGGTCCACTTAATAAGAAAGGGATGCGAGCCGTCGTTCCAAGGGCGGCGTTCCGACTCCTAGCGCCGCCGGGCACGGGAATTCTCAGGATGGCGCCCAAATAGGCCCCCTTTCCCCTTACCAACGGAGAATCGATGACCGACTACGAGGTAACTTATATTTTGCGGCCGTCGCTCGAAGAGAGCGAGGTCGAGGCGCGGGCCAATGCGATCGGCGAGATCGTCAAGGGCCAGGGCGGAGAAGTCGTGGGCATTGAACGCTTAGGCAAGAAGCGGCTTGCTTACGAAATCGCCGATTCGCGCGAGGGCAACTACGTCGTCATGCAATTCAAAAGCGGTGCCGCGGCCTCGAAGGAGCTCGAGCGGCAGCTTAAGCTTCATGAGGACGTGTTGCGAGCGCTCGTAGTGCGGCTCGATGCCAAGATGCTGACGCACATGGCGGCCATGGCGGCTGCGGCACCGCCGCCGCCGCCGCAGCCCTAAATCGAAGGCAGCGTTCCGGTAACATCTGTGCCACACTGCTGACACTCTGGGGCGCTAAAAATCGTACCAAAGCGTTTTGAATCAGCGAAAGAGAGTAAGGTATGGCAGCGTCGTTCAACAAGGTCATTTTGGTCGGAAACCTCACCCGCGATCCGGAGATCCGTTATGTGAGCTCCGGTTCGGCGGCCGTGACGAAGTTTCGCATCGCGGTCAATCCCAATAAGCGCGATGCTAAGCCGGAAGACACGATGTACGTAGACATCGTCGCTTGGGAGCGCCTAGCCGAGACCTGCAATACCTTCCTCAAAAAGGGCAGCCCCGTGCTGGTCGAGGGACGGCTCTCGATTCGTTCCTACGACGATGCCAAGCTGCGCGATGAGAACGGCCAACCGATTCGGCGTCAAGCCACCGAAGTCGTGATCTCCGGCATGCAGATGCTGTCCTCGCGTCGCGACGATGCCGAAGGCGATCACGGCGGCGGCTTCAACGGCGGCCGCGGGTCGCAAGCGCCGGCGCCGGCGGCGTCCGGCGGCGGCGATGCCCAGGCCGACGAACTCGAAGACGAAATTCCGTTCTAGCGGTTTTAATCGCCCTCTCGACATGAAGGCCCGACGCTTTTGAGCTCGGGCCTTTTCTGTTCTTACCTGGGGCTAGCGCCGTTGGGCATATCGACAGAAAGGTTCGCCGTCGTGAAAGAGCCTCGTGCCACCAAAGTTTCGAACGATCAGATCGTGGCTTCGTCTGGACGGCTACAATTTGGCAAAACGAGGCGCAACAAGCCACGAGCAGTACGTGCACCCGACGAAGCCGGGGCGCGTGACCATTTCAGGTGCCGACAATGAGGAACCCTCGACTGGCGTTTGGAAGTCTATCCGCCGCCAAGCGTTCTGGGATCGGGAGGGAAAGCATGATCTCTAAATATGCCGTCATCTTCGAAAGATCGCGGACGGGATACGGAGCGTACGTTCCCGACCTTCCAGGATGCGTAGCCGCAGCCGCAACGCTCGACGAGACGGAAAAGCTCATTCGTGAAGCGATGGAGCTTCATCTCGATGGAATGCGCGAAGATGGAACCAAATTCCGGCGCCTACGACGGTGGCCGAGATGATTGAGATAACGGCGTCCTGATAGCTGAGCCGCGTACCCTACGGCGCCGTTTGGACGTGGAAGAGATATTGCCCGGTGACGGCCTTACACGCGTCGAGCGGGTTTGTCAACTAGATTCCTAATAGTTGCGGCTCGCTACTGCGGGGCGTCGGCCTCTATGTTGATCGAAATGTCGATGCTGTTGCCGACGATCATCGGGCCGTAGCTCATTCCCCACTGCGTTCGATCGACCGTCGCGGTTGCCGCGTAGGCGACGATCGAGCGGCCGCGCGGCGATTTGCCCGCGCCGACGACTTGGGCGGTCAGCGTAACGGGATGCGTCTGTCCGTGCATGGTGAGGTCACCGGTCACCGTAAAGTGCTTGGCGTCGCCCTCGATCTTGGTGCTGGCGAACCGTATATCCGGATACGTCGCCACGTCGAAGTAGTGCGGCGAGCGCATGTCGCCGTCGCGCATGTCGTTGTGCGTGTCGACCTTCGATGGATCGAACTCGGCCGTTACCGAGACGGGAAGCTGTTCGCCGGGATTCAGTTTCACCGACGCGCTGCGTATTGGAATGGTGCCGATCACCGGGACGATGCCAAAGTGGCGCGCGGTAAACTGTGCCGTGGAGTGAACCGGATCGACGCTCCACGTTTCGGGTTGCGCGGCTATCGCCGGGCCGCCCGCGGCGAGCGTGACCAGCACAAAGGTTAAAGTAGTCGCTAATCTCATCACACCGACTCTTTCGCAGCGGGCTCAAGGTTCCCTGAGCGCTCGTCGAGCGGCCGCGGAAAAGCGAGCGAGCGTGGGGAAGGTGCCGAGAATGGAGTCCGAGCCGCAGCGACGCCCGCTCGCGACGCGCCAAAAGGGCTGGGCGCACGCCGTGGCTCGAGCGCTAAGCCACGCGGGCCTTTCGCCCGACGCCATCTCGACCGCCGGACTGATCTTCGCGATCGCCGCCGGCTTTCTGATTTGGCGCAGCGGTGCCGATGGCGGTATCGCGCGCGTCCTCGAACTTCTCGCCGCCGCCGCCCTCATTCAGTTGCGGCTGCTCTGCAATCTGCTCGACGGAATGGTCGCCGTAGAGGGTGGCCGCCGCACCGCTCACGGCGAGCTCTTCAACGACGTGCCCGACCGGTTCGCCGACCTCGCGATCTTCGTCGGCACCGGATACGCGTTGTCGAGTTACACGTGGGGACCAGCGTTGGGATGGCTCGCCGGCGTGCTGTCCGTGCTCACGGCGTACGTTCGGCTCTTGGGTGCCTCGATGACGGGGCATCATCACTTCGAAGGCCCGATGGCCAAGCAACACCGCATGGCCGTCATGACCGTCGCCTGCGTGCTCTCCACGCTCGAGCCACTCTTCCGACTGTACGGTCAAATCGTACTGCACGGTCAAATCTTCGCAATCGCGCTCGCGCTGATCGTCGCCGGCGCAACCGTGACGTTGGCGCGACGGCTCGCCTTGATTTACGGCGACTTGGAACGGCGATGACTCTGCGTCCGCTTGCCAGCCTCATCGCCGGCGTCGCGCGCACCGTCAGCGGCGTGCAGGTAACGTGGCGCGATGGCGTTCCCGGCGCGAAGCAGAGCATTTTCTTTGCCAATCACACCAGTCATCTCGACTTCGTCGTGCTCTGGTCGTCGTTGCCGCGCGAATTTCGCACGTTCACCCGGCCGGTTGCGGCGGAAGATTACTGGGACCACGGGCTTCGCCGCACCGTTGCCGTCGGCGTCTTCAACGCGCTCCTCATTCCGCGGCGCCACGGAAACGGCAGCGTCGAAGCGCAAGCGCGTGAAACCATCGATCGCATCGCCGCCGGTATGGAAGATCGTTACTCGCTCATCATCTTCCCCGAAGGCACGCGCGGAACGGGTGACGAGGTGGCGCCGTTTAAAAGCGGTCTCTACTATCTCTGCCGGCAGAAGCCGGGCGTGCAATTGGTTCCGGCGTACATGGAGAATCTCAATCGCATTCTGCCTAAAGGAGAGTTTTTGCCGGTGCCCTTGATCAGCCGGTTGACCTTCGGTTCGCCGCTCGCGTTCGACCCGGCCGAGCCGAAGAACGACTTTCTCGACCGCGCGCGCAACGCGATCTGCGCGCTCAAGGCGCAATGACGCTTTACTGGCAACGAATCGATCCGCCGCTGATGTGGGCCGGCGCAGCGATCCTCGGGTTGCTGGTCGTCGCCACGATCGTCGGGCTGGCGCTGCAAGCAGCGATTCGGGCGCCATCGGCGCGCGCCACTATCGACAACCTCAACCAGCGCATTGGCGCTTGGTGGGGACTCTGCATTATCTTCGGTTTGACCCTGGTCGTCGGACCGACCGGCTCGCTGGTGCTCTTCGGACTGCTCTCGTTCCTCGCGTTGCGCGAGTATCTCACGCTCGTCGAAACGCGCCGCGCCGACCATCACACGCTCTTCTGGACGTTTTTCATCTTTACGCCACTGCAGTACTATCTGCTCAGCCTGCGCTGGTCGGGCTTCGTTATCGTGATTCCCGTCTACGCATTTCTCTTTTTGCCGGCAATCATGGCGATCGCCGGCGACACGCGCGGGTTTCTCGAACGCGCGGCCAAGATTCAATGGGGCTTGATGATTTGCGTCTACTGTCTGAGCTACGCGCCGGCGTTGCTGACGCTCGACATCCCCGGATACGGGCCCAACGCCAAGCTGCTGCTCTTTCTTGCGACCGTCGATCAGCTCAGCGACGTGCTGCAGTACGTCTGGGGCAAGCTCGCCGGGCGCCATCCAATCGCGCCCTCGGTTAGCCCAAACAAAACGTGGGAAGGCTTCGTCGGAGGCGTCTTGAGCGCGACGGCGATCGGGACGGCCCTTTGGTGGCTGACGCCGTTTAGCCCGTGGGCCGCCGCGGCGATCTCGTTGATGATCGCGCTGCTCGGCTTCGCGGGCGGACTGGTGATGTCGGCCATCAAACGCGATCGCGGCGTGAAGGATTATGGTTCGATCATCAAAGGACATGGCGGCATCCTCGACCGAGTCGACTCGATGATCTTTGCCGCCCCGGTTTTCTTCCACGTCGTTCGTTTCTTCTACGCATTGCACTAACCGCAGGAGATCTACATGAGCCAGCGATGGACCGTCCCCGGAAGCCAACGCGTGTTGCCCGCGAGTACGCGCGTGCTCGGTGACGCCGATCCGAACGCCGAGAGCTTGGTCACGCTCATCGTCCGCTCGAGGCGCTCGCAAACGCCGCCGCCCGGCGCGATGTCGCGCGAAGCCTTTGCACGCGAGTATGGCGCCGACGACGCCGACCTGCAGAAGATAGAGGAGTTCGCGCGCACCCACGGTTTGAGCGTGGTCGAACGCAGCGTGGGACGTCGCACCGTCGTGCTGCGCGGCACCGTAGCGCAGATGAGCGCCGCCTTCGGCGTGCATCTCAAACGCTGCCAGACGGGCGACGTTACCTTCCGCGGCCGCGAGGGTTCGCTCAGCGTCCCGGCCGATCTAGAAGGCATCGTCGTAGCCGTCTTGGGTCTGGACGACCGGCCGCAGGCCGAGCCGCGCGTGCGCATCGCCGCACAGCCGCAAACGTCGTTCACGCCGGTCCAAGTCGCGTCGCTCTACGACTTTCCGGCCGGCGTTACCGGAACCGGCCAGTGCATCGCCATCCTCGAACTCGGCGGCGGCTTCACTCAAGCCGATTACGATACGTATCTGTCGTCGCTGAGCGTCAAGTCGCAGACCGTGGCGATCGTCTCGGTCGACGGCGGGCGCAACGTGCCGGGTCAGGACAGCGATGCCGACGTCGAGGTGATGATGGATGCCGAGATCGCCGGCGCCGTCGCTCCCGGCGCGAGTCTCGTCATCTACTTCGCGCCAAACACCGATCAGGGATTCGTCGACGCGGTGACCACCGCGGTACACGACGAAGCGCATAAACCGTCGATCATCTCGATCAGTTGGGGCGCGCCCGAACCAAACTGGACGCAGCAGGCGCGCAGCGCGCTCAACAACGCCATCGCGGCTGCCGCCGCGGTCGGCGTCACCGTCTGCGTCGCGTCGGGCGACGGGGGATCCAGCGACGGTCTCAACGACGGTCAGTCCCATGCCGATTTCCCCTGTTCGAGTCCCTATGCGCTGGGTTGCGGCGGCACCACCTTAACCGCGTCCGGTTCGCGCATCTCCGACGAAAGCGCCTGGAGCGATTCGGGCGGCGGCGTGAGCGCCTATTTCGTGCGGCCGGACTGGCAGTCGAAGGCGGGCGTGCCGGCGCCGCCGGCCGGCTCGAGCGGAGGACGCGGCGTCCCCGACGTCTCGGCCGACGCCGATCCCAACTCCGGCTACCGCCTGCGCGTCGACGGCTCGGAGATGGTCGCCGCCGGCACCAGTGCGGCCGCGCCGCTCTGGGCGGCGCTCATCGCGCTGATCAATCAACAGCTCGGGCACAACCTCGGCTTCGTCAACGCGAGCCTTTACGCGGTGCCGGGTTATCCCAACTCGCCTGGACCGCTGCACGACATTACCAGCGGCAGCAACGGCGCGTACAAGGCCGGTCCAGGCTGGGACCCGTGCACGGGGCTGGGCAGTCCCGACGGCGGGCGATTGTCGCAAGCGCTGGGCGCCAAGGCGTAGGTTCGCGCCCGACGCAAATCGTTTTACCGATTGTCCAAAGGCGGGTGCGCGCAATTGTGCAAGCGTCGAGCTAAATAGCAGCGCCACGTCAAGGAGAACCCACGACGATGAATTCGACGACGATGCCCTCCGGCGCCGATCTGCGCGATTTCTTGATGCTCCCCTACTCCGAGCTCGAGGAACTCAACCTGCGCGCCAAGCGACAGCGCCAAGAACGCGTGCCGATGCGCGCGTTGCAGGAGGAGCGGCTGCGGTATCTCGCCGACGAGCCGCGCATCAAGGCGCTGACCGTGCTCTTCAGCGACCTCGAAGGCCGCTTGCACATGCTCGACTACGACAAGAAGTTTTTACTGCGGGCCTACGACAATCTCACCTTCGACGGATCGTCGATCCGCGGTTTCACGCCGCAGCGCGAGAGCGATTTGCGTTTGTCGCTGGACTGGAGCGCCTTTTATTGGGGGCCGGCCGACGTCTTTGGTCCCGGCAAAGTCCTGGTCTTCGGCGACGTCTACGATCGCGAAGGCAAACCGTTTGCCGGCGACGTTCGCGGCGCGCTCAAGAAGTTCGCTAACGACTGTTATAGCAAGGAAGGCTACACGCTCAACGCTGCCAACGAGATCGAAGGCTTCCTCTTCCAGGGACTCGATGCCGAGCGGCACTTTCACGAAACCGGCAAGTTCGAGTACGTCAATACCGGCGGCTACTATCACTCGCTCCCCGGCGATCCGCTGCGCGATTTCATCGACACGGTCGCCGAGGTGCAGCGCGCGATGGGCTTCCAAAACGAGAAGGACCATCCGGAAGTCGCGCCCTCGCAGTTTGAAATCAACTACAACTACGGCGAAGTTGTGGCAGCCGCCGACCAGATCCAGCTGTATAAGCTGATCTGCCGGCAGGTCGCGACCAAGCTGGGCATGACCGCGAGCTTCTTGCCCAAGCCGGTCCTCGGCGTCAACGGCAGCGGAATGCACACCAACGTGTCGGTCAGCAAGAACGGGCGTAATCTCTTTTGGGATGCCAAAGGCCAAGAGCAGCTCAGCGCGTTCGGCTGGAAGTTTATCGACCGCATCCTCACGCACGGTAACGATATCTGCTTGATGCTCAACTCGAGCGTCAACTCGTATCGCCGGCTCGACCCGCACTTCGAAGCGCCCAACCAGATCAAAGCCTCGGCCGTAGATCGCGGATCGATGGTTCGCGTTCCGATCGGCAACGAACGCAGCATGCGCACCGAGGTTCGGTCGGTTGCGCCCGACGCCAATCCCTACATGGTGATGTTGGCCGTCTTCAAGACCGGGCTCGACGGAAGCACCAGCAACATGAAAAACCTGCGCCAAGCCGATCGCTACCTGCCCGACAACATCTACGACGCGCTCGAAGCCTTCCGCGCTTCGGAGTGGACGTCAAGCCTGCTGGGCGAAGACGTCAAAAATCGTTACGCCGACCTCAAGCAGGCCAGCGCCGATCGCTGCCCGCGCCTACTCGGCACATACGTAAAGGCGCAAGAAGTGCAGTACCACCACGAAGTCTACAACCAGTATCTCTGGAATCTGTTCTAAATTCCATCCCTCGGGCGCTCGTTGACGTCTGCGTTAACGAAGGTTCAGAGCGTGATCTCCATCCCGTCGTACGCAACTGCGGCGCCGCTCGTTCGGAGCATCGCGAACTCTTCAGAGTTCGGGTCGAGCACCGGGTTGGAGTTATTGACGTGCGTGAAGACGATGCGGGTATTGATGTTACCGAGTAGCGCGAGGGTGCCGTCAGGGCCGCCGAGCGGCAGGTGTCCCAGGTGTCGGGCGCGTTTGTCCATCAGCCCTGCCGCGATCATCTCGTCGTCGTAGAAGAAGGTGCCGTCGAGGAACGCGACGTCCGCGGCGGCGATCGCTTCGCGCAGTTCGTCGTTGAGTTCGGCAAAAACCGGAGCGAAAAGCAGACGCCCGTTGCCGGCGCGGTCGCGGATTTCGTATGCGACGACGGCGCCCGGCAGTTCGCGGCGCCCATCGTAGCCGGGCGTCGTTCCGGCGACGGGAATGGCGCGAACGCTAAGCGCATCGCCGACGACGTCGTTCGCCTCCGCCGTTGGCGGACAGAAACCATGAAGCGGCACTTCCAGCCAGCTATGCGGAGAAAGTGCAAAGGGCGCAAACGCCGGCTGCGCTTTCGCAATGGCGCGCACGAGCGCACTCGAACGCAGGACGAACGAATGGGGTCCGCGCTGGCGCAGCACCGCCAATCCTCCGATGTGGTCGACGTTGGCATCGGTGAAGAGCATGCCGCCGATCGGCGTGCCGCGCGGCGGACGCGGGTGCAGCGGTACGAAGGCTTCGATCTGCTCGGCGATGTCGGGCGAGCAGTTGAGCAACAGCCAGCGTTCGCCGTCGGCGCTTACCGCCAAACCCGATTGCGAGCGGCGCGGCGCGCGGCCGGCGCGCGCCTCGCTGCAGTTAAAACACGCGCAGTTCCACTGCGGCACGCCGCCGCCGGCGGCCGAGCCCAAGACCCGAACGATCACGCGCGGCGCGCGACGAGCGCGACCTCTTCGGAAGAACCGTCGCGCAGCGCGACGACCGAATCGTGCGCCGGGCTTAGCGAGCAGGCGGGATCGGTCAGGCCGGCGTCGCCCGCTAACAAATAGGCTTGGCAGCGGCAACCACCCCAATCGATCTCACGACGGTCGCACGTGCGGCACGGTTCCGGCATCCACTGCGTGCCGCGATAACGAGTAAACGAATCCGACTCGCTCCAAATCTCCGCTAGCGGGCGGTCGCGCACGTTCTCGAACTTCAGGGTCTCGATCGCCGCTGCAGCGGGACACGGCAGCACTTGGCCGTTGGGTGTAACGGTCATGAACTCGCGGCCCCACCCGTTCATGCACGGCTTGGGAAAATCGTCGAAGTAATCGGGGCGCACGTAGACGATCTCCATTCGTCCGGCCAAACGCTTGCGCGCGGCATTCACGACCGCTTCGGCGTGGCGCACTTGCTCTCTCGTCGGCATCAGCGCCGCCCGGTTGCGATAGGCCCAGCCGTAAAACTGAACGTTGGCCAACTCCAGCCGGCGAATCTCGAGCCGCTCGGCCAACGCGATCACCTCGTCGAGGGCGTCGTGGTTATAACGATGCAGCACACAGTTGAGCGTCAGCGCGACCTCGCGCTTGCGAACGCGTTCCAACGCCTCCAGCTTCTTTTCGTGGACGACCGTGCCGGCGATGCGGTCGGCGTTCTCGGCCTCCGGCGCTTGAATCGAAATCTGCACGTGGTCGAGTCCGGCCGCCAGCAGCCGGTCGAGCAGCGCGTCGTCTAGGAACGTTCCCTGCGTGATGAGATTGGTGTACAGCTCCAAGCGCGAGGCCGCCGACACGAGGTCGGGAAGGTCGCGGCGCAACGTGGGCTCGCCGCCGGAAAAATGCACCTGGACGACGCCGGCGCCGGCCGCCTGCGCCAGCACGCTCTCCCATTGCTGCGTCGAGAGTTCGTCGGCGTAGTCGCGCAAGCGCAGCGGATTGTAACAATACGGGCACTGCAGGTTGCAGCGATACGTCAGCTCGCAGAGCAGCGAAAGCGGCCGCGGCGTCATCGCAGAAAACCGCGCTCGGCCAGTCGCGCAAAAAGCTCGTCGAGCTCCCCACGCGCCGTGTCCGCCGTCACGTCGAAACGCTCCACGACGGCGGCGACGATGTCGTCGAAGGTGCGTTGCCCATCCACCAGTTCGAGCGCGGCCGCGGCGCTTGCGTTAAGCATCAGCGCTCCTTCGGGCACGAGCAGCATGACGCCGCCATCGCGGTCGTGGCGCAGCTTGACGCCCTTCCCAAGCGCGAGCGGCGCCTGGCGGTTCACGGCACGGCGCCGCACGACAGCGCGGTAGCATCCAAAATGCACCACAGCACGTCGCACTTAAAGCGCAGCGCGTCGACGCAGCGTTGCTCGATCTCGGGTGTCGTCGCTTCGGCCAGGACCCACGAAAGCGCGCAGTCGGCATCTTTACGCGCCAGCGGAATGCGCTGGCGGAAGTAGGCCAAGCCCTCCGGATCGATCCACGGATATTTTTCGACGATCGCTTCGACCCGGCGCTCCATCACCGGCGGCCCGAAGAGCTCGGTGAGCGACGACGCGACCGCCTCGACCCATGGCCGCATGCGCGCGAACGTAACGTAGGCGTCGGCGGCGAAGCGCGTGCCCGGCGCGACGCCGCGCTCCGAAAGCACGTCGCCTTCGCTTAGCCCGACGGCACGCCCCAGATCTAGCCAGAGCGCCGTGCCGCCGCGGTTGGCCGCACCGTCGCCGTCGTGATCGACAATGCGCGAGATCCACGCGCGGCGATGCTCGGCCGATGGAAGATTGGCCAAGATGACGGCGTCTTTTACCGGGATTTGTTTTTGGTAGTAGTAGCGGTTGGCGACCCAGGCGCGTACCTGGCCGGGCGTCAGCTCACCGGCGACCAGGCGCTGGTGAAAGGGGTGCTTGTCGTGGTACCGTTCCGCGCCAACGGCGCGCAGCCGGGCCAGCAAAGCCGGCTCGGCGCTGGTCTCCGCGCTCGGGGACCTAGAGCTTCGGGTCGCGGATGGGGGCGCTGAGATAAGCCGTTACCTCGGCTCCCAGCGGATGCTCTTGAAAGTCCGGGCGCTCCCAATGCGCGCGTGGCTGATTCATGCGTTCCTCCATCGGCTTGACTTTGGAAGTATACTACCCCGTTCCGGTCTTTAAATCCGCCCGGGTCGAGATCGGCGGTATACTCGCATACGCGAGTTTGCGGCGCATCACCTCGGAGGGCAGCCTCACCCGGTCGGCGAGGCGCAGGAAGCTCAGCAGCCGCACGTGCCACCAGGTCATGTCGATCTCGAACCAGCTCAGGCCGTGACGCGCCGAGAACGGGAAGGCATGATGGTTGTTGTGCCAGCCCTCGCCGAACGAGAGCAGCGCCACCCACCAGCAGTTGGTCGAGCGATCGACGGTGCGGTAGGTGCGATAGCCCAGCATGTGCGCCGCGCTGTTGACGAACCAGGTCGAGTGGTAGCTGAAGACGAGGCGCGCGAAGCCGCCCCAAACCACCCACGCCCAACCACCGAAATAGAACAGCAGTCCTGCGACCACGAGCTGAAGCGGCAGATTGATGTACGAGAGAAATCGGTAGAACCGATCGGCATAGAGGTCGGCGGCGTAGCGGGCGATCTCGGCGTCGGTCGGATAGGCGACGTTGTGCTGGTAAAGCCAGTCAACGTGCGCCCAGCGAAAGCCGGGCTCGATGCTATGCGGATCGCCCTCCCGGTCGGCGTAGGCGTGATGCTTGCGATGCACTGCGACCCAGCGGATGGGATCGCCTTGCAGCGCCAGCGTTCCTAAAAACGCCAAGAGATACTCGAGCGGTTTTACCAAACGCAGACTGCGGTGCGTCAGCACGCGATGGTAGCAGAGCGTAATACCTAAAACGCCGGTGCAATACGCGAAGATCGCGAAGACGACGAGATCGGAAATGTGAAAGAGCGCCGGTATAAACACGCCGAGCGCTGCAATGTGAATAAGCGCAAGACCGGCGCCGGTAGCGTACCTCGAGACTAGATTCATTCGCTGCGGGCTATTCCTGTGAAGGCGAAAAAGAGCCTGCCCTTAGGCAGGCTCTTCGCACTGGTCGTGGCGATTGCCGGTCGACCTTTGTCTAACGGTATGAGTGACGGGTCGTGAAGCAGTCGCGGCAGTAAACGGGCTTGTCACCGCGCGGTTGGAATGGCACTTCGGCCACGCCTCCGCACTGACTGCACGTTGCCGTGAACATCTCACGTCCGCCGGCGCGGGCACCGCCGCCGCCACCGCCACCGCCGCCTGAGCGGCCGGCTTTGCGGGCGGCACGGCAATCCGTGCAACGGCTAGGCTTGTTGGTAAAGCCCTTCATCGCGAAAAACTCTTGTTCACCGGAGGTGAATGGGAACGGACGTCCGCAGTCAACGCAGGTAAGGGTTTCGTCTGTATACATGTAGCGAGCGAATCTCCTAACAGTAGGGTTATTATGTTCTCCGGATCCGACTCGCTGGGTACTCTAACGAACCTGCGTACTTCGAAGCCTGGGTAACCAAGACACTATACACCATCGGGGGCCCGCCGTCACGGGCTTGGCCGCCAGGCCCCGGTGGCCCCAGGCGCGAACCAGCGAGGCGAAATCCGGGCGCTCCGGCAGAGCGGCCGGTGGTGCTGCGAGTGCCGCTGCACCTGGCTAGGGTCTTGCCGGCCGTTTTCGGCCGGGCCAGACCGCCAACCACCTAGTCGAAAGGACCACCATGCCACCCAAGGTTAGGGTTAAGCGCGCCGTCAAAGAGCGGCGTACCAAGCGCAAGCCGTGCGGTTTCTGCACGGATCGAGCCATCGCGGTCAGCTACCGCGACGTCGGCCGCCTCAAGAAATACGTCTCCGAGCGCGGCAAAATCGTCCCGCGGCGGATCTCCGGCAACTGCGCCAAGCACCAGCGAATGCTCACCACCGCGGTCAAGCGCGCGCGCCTGATTGCCTTCCTTCCCTTCGGATCGGAGTAGCTGCGCGTGCGTCTCATCCTTCTCCAGGACGTCAAGGCGCTGGGTAAGCGCGGCGACATCGTCGACGTTGCCGACGGCTACGCTCGCAACTTTTTGCTGCCGCGCAAGCTGGCCGGCGAAGCCGATAGAGGCGCGCTGGCGCGCTTGGACGCGCAGCAGAAAGCCGTCGAGCGGCGCGAGTCGCAGGAGCTGGCCGAGGCGCGCGAGCTTGCGGCGCGGCTGGAGTCGGCCAAACTCGCCGTCAAGGCAAAAGCCGGCGGCAACGGCAAGCTCTTCGGTGCCGTGACCAACGCCGACGTCGCGTCCGCGATTGCGAGCGTGCTCTCGGTCGAGATCGACCGGCACAAGATCGAGATGACCAATCAGATCAAGGCGCTCGGTTCTTATCCGGTCGAGATTCGACTGCACAAAAACGTTGTCGCCAAGACCGTCGTAGACGTGGTGGCCGCCTAGGCAAATAGCCTAACGTGCAACACACCTACGCAACGCGTTTTCGGCGCAAGTTCGGCGTCGAAGACGAGCTCAGCCGCTACGTCAGCGCGCTCTACGAGATGCTCTCCTCGGTTCTCGGGCAGGACAAGCTCGTGCTGCGCGCCGGCAAGGTCAGCGCGCTCAAGTTGATGCGCTCGCAGAACCTGCCCGACCGGCTCTGCGGCCTACAGCGCTTGGTCTTCGAGGATCCGACGCGCGAGCGCGTTACGACGCGCGCGCAGCAACGCAAGGTGCTCGGTGAGATCGAAGAGGCGATGGCCGACGTCATCGCGCAGCGCCACGCCGAAGAATCCATCGACCGGCGCGTCAACGAGAAGATGGCCGAGCGCCATCAAGAGTACGTCAAGGATCTCAAGCTCGAAGCGCTGCGCGAAACCGGCGGTCCCGAGACGCCGTCGTCGCAAGCCAAGCTCGAGGAGCTGCAGACGCTCTCGCGGCGCACGCTGGCGGCATCGGCGCTGGCGCAGCTTCGTCCGCAGTCGCTGCAAGAAGTCGTCGGCCAAGAGGCCGCCATCCGCGCACTCCTCGCCAAGATCAGCTCTCCCTATCCGCAGCACGCCATTCTTTATGGACCGCCGGGCGTCGGGAAGACTACCGTCGCGCGGCTGGCGCTCGAAGTGGCCAAGTCTCGACCGCACACGCCGTTTGCCAAGGACGCGCCGTTCGTCGAGGCCAGCGGCACGACGCTGCGTTGGGATCCGCGCGAGACGACCAATCCGCTGCTGGGAAGCGTTCACGATCCGATCTATCAGGGCAGCCGGCGCGAGTTCGCCGAGGCCGGCGTTCCCGAGCCAAAGCTCGGTCTGGTCTCCCGCGCGCACGGCGGCGTACTCTTCATCGACGAGATCGGCGAGATGGATGCATCGCTGCAGTCGCGCCTCCTCAAAGTCTTGGAAGATAGGCGGGTAACGTTCGAGTCGTCGTACTACGACGAGAGTGCGCCCAACGTCCCCGAGTACGTAAAACGGCTCTTTCGCGAGGGCGCGCCGGCCGACTTCATTCTGATCGGGGCGACGACTCGCGAGCCTGAGGAGATCGATCCGGCCATCCGCTCGCGCTGTGCCGAGATCTTCTTCGCGCCCTTAACGGAGCACCAGATACTCTCGATCGTGCAAGGGGCGGTCAAGCGTCTTGGCGCGCGGACGACGCTGCGCGTCGCGCAGCTGATTGCTTCGTACACGATCGAAGGGCGCAAGGCGGTGCAAATTGTTGCCGACGCCTACGGCCAGGCACTCTTTCGTCTCCATCCCGGGAAGCACGTCGAGCGTCTCAAACGTCCCACGATCCTCGAGGACGACGTGCGCCACGTCGTGCAGACGAGCCGCCTGGTTCGCCACACGCTGATCAAAGGACGGGCCAGAAGCGAGATCGGCAAGAGCTTCGGACTCGGCGTGCTGCACCATATGGGCAGCATCATCGAGATCGAAGCGCGCGCCTTCCCGGCCTCGCAAAAGGGTAAGGGCACGATTCGCTTCAACGAGACGGCCGGTTCGATGGCCAAAGATTCCGTCTTCAACGCCGCCAGCGTGCTGCGTTCGGTGACGGGAAAAGACGTTGCCGATTACGATCTGCACATCAACGTCGTCGGCGGCGGAAACATCGACGGACCGTCGGCAGGACTGGGGATCTTTCTCGCCCTCTACTCCGCGGTGACCAAGACGCCGCTGCCGCAAGACGTCGCCGTAACCGGCGAGCTTTCGATTGCCGGCAAAGTTCGAGCCGTCGGCGGCATCGTCGAGAAACTCTTTGCCGCACGTCAATCCGGAATGCGCTACGCGATCGTTCCCAAAGAGAACGCGCGCGAGGCCGAAGCCGCTCCGGCAGGACTCGACGTCGTCGCCGTTTCGCGAGTAGAGCAAGTACTCGACGATCTTCCGCGCCGCCGCCGCCGCTAGCGCGCCGTCTAAGCAGAGTGCCACCACGTGTGGCACACTTCATCCGCAGAATTTCGTCGCTATGCACAAGCGACCCACAAGGCCTTCACCGGCGACCCGACGCACAGCCGCTCGAACCTCATGAGCGTTCAGCCGCTACCCCCGTCGATCGACCGCATTCCGCCCAACAATCTCGAGGCGGAGATGGCGGTTATCGGCTCCGTGCTAGTCGACCGCGAGATGATGGCTGCCGTCGGCGAAATCGTTCGCCCGGGAGACTTCTACGCGCACGTCCACGAGACGATCTTCATCGTGCTGGTCGATCTCTTCGAGCGCGGCGAGCCGCTCGACAAAATCTCGGTCTCCGAAGAGCTGCGCCGCCGCAACGCGCTCGAACGCGTCGGCGGGCTCTCCTACATCAGCGCCTTGATGGACACGGTGCAGAGCGCGGGTTCGGCGCGCTACTACGCAACGATCGTCCACGAAAAGGCGGTGTTGCGCTCGCTCATCCATGCCGGCAGCGAGATCACTCAGCTCGGCTACGAAGGCGAGCAAGACGTGCTCGGCGCCCTCGACCGGTCCGAGCAGCTGGTCTACACGATCGGGGAGCGGCGCGGTTTCACCGAGTTCATGCCGGTCAACCGCTTGATGAAGGACGCCTTCGATCACATCGACCGGCTCTTTCACATGCGCGGCGACCGCACGGGTCTCACCGCCGGCTTCCACGACATCGATGCGATGACGACCGGATTCCAGCCCGGCAACTTCATCATCATCGCGGCACGCCCGGGCATGGGCAAAACGTCGTTCGCGCTCAACATGGCGGTGGCGGCAGCCCGCGAGCAATGCGGGCCTATTGCATTCTTCTCGCTGGAAATGTCGAACAACGAGCTGATCCAGCGACTCATCTGCGCCGAAGCGCGCATCTCGATGAATAATATGCGCCGCGGAAACATCCAGCCGCATCAGTGGGAAGATATTTCGCGCGCGATGGGGACGCTCAACGATCTGCCCATCTACCTCGACGACGTCGGCGCGTTAACGATCAGCGACGTGCGCAGCCGTTGCCGCCGGCTCAAATCTACGGTCGGCCTGGCCGCGATCTTCATTGACTACCTCCAACTCGTGCGGCCCGGCGTGCTTTCGCGCGGCGCCAATCGCAACGAAGAGCTTTCCGACATCTGCCGCACGCTGAAGGTGACCGCCAAAGATCTTGGGGTTCCGATCGTTGCCTGCGCGCAGCTCAATCGCGGCGTCGAACTTCGCAGCGAAAAGCGTCCGATGCTTGCCGACTTGCGCGACAGCGGAAGCTTGGAGCAGGAAGCCGACGTCGTCGCTTTCCTCTATCGCGACGGCTACTACAATCCGGAGGGTCCGGAGCCCGACGTCACCGAGTTCATCATCGCCAAACACCGCAACGGCCCGACGGGCACGGTCAAACTCCGCTTCCAGCGCGAGTTCACCCTCTACCTACCCTACGGCGACGAATCCCACTTCCCACCACCGTGAAAGGCTCAGATTTAGCCGATCTCTGCGTCGCCTCGGCCCTCATTTACCATAGTAAACTTCGGGCCTCGGCTCCTTGATCTCGACTAAATCTGAGCCTTTCACACGTCGCCTCGGCCCTCATTTACCATAGTAAACTTCGGGCCTCGGCTCCTTGATCTCGACTAAATCTGAGCCTTTCTAGCTACGCTTCCTTTCAGAGGCGCGTTAGTGTTGCGTTGCATCCAAAAAGGTAAACTGCCTCAGCGGCGCGATAAGCCGTTAACCATGGTTTGCGTTACCCATGGCTAACAAAGCCGAGCTGCTCGCCGTTGGGGGCGACCGCTCGCCGACGCGGGCGCGCGAAGATTACGTCAAAGCGATCTACCAAATGGCCGGCGGCGAACCGGTGCGCGCCGCGGCAGTGGCGCGTTATCTCGCGGTCAGCCGCGTCTCGGTAAGCAAGGCAAAGCGGGTGCTCGAGAGCGACGGGCTGCTCGAACACGGCAACGCCGCCGAACCCCTCCGCCTTTCACGGCGCGGACGAAAGCTTGCCGTCGCGATAATTCGGCGCCATCGCCTTCTCGAGACGTTCCTCCATACGACGCTGCACGTACCGCTCGAGCGCGTGCACGCCGAGGCCGAACGCATCGAGCACGCCATTTCCGACGACGTCGCGTGGCGTATCGCTACGCTGCTGCACCGGCCGGCCTGCGATCCGCACGGTCACCCGATTCCTTACGGCGACTCGCTCCCCAAGAGCAAGCCGCAAACTACGCTGGCGAGCCTGCGCGCCGGGGCGAGCGCGCGCGTCGAGAGCCTCGACGATCGCGACGACCGTGCGATCGCGCTCTTTGCCGCGTCGGGCGTTCTGCCGGGCTCGCTGCTGCACGTCGAAGATGCCGACGCCGCGCGCGTGACCGTGCGTTGCGGAAAGCGCCGCGTTACTCTGCGCCGCAAGCACGCGGCGATGGTGCGCGTTGCAACGTAGCTTTGGACTCGGCGCCGGCAGCCCCGGCGTCGTCGCCGCGGCACACGAGGCGCTCGCTGGGAAACGCCGCGGACTCGCAGCGCTGCTTCCCTTCGCGGGCCCCGCATTCGTTGCGTCGGTCGCCTACATGGACCCGGGAAACTTCGCAACGAACATCGCCGGCGGGGCGCGTTTCGGCTATCGCCTTCTCTGGGTGGTCGTGCTGGCCAATCTAACGGCGATGCTCTTTCAAGGCCTTTCGGCAAAACTCGGCATCGCCACCGGGAAGAATCTGGCCGAGCTCTCGCGAGAGAACACCTCAAAACCCGTCACTTTCGCCATGTGGATCGTCGCCGAATTGGGCGCTATGGCCACCGACTTGGCCGAGTTTCTCGGTGCGATCGTCGCGCTCTACCTGCTCTTCCACATTCCGATGCTCGCCGGAGCTCTGATCACCGCCGTCGTCACCTACGTGATCCTAGCACTCCATCGTTACGGATTCCGCACGATGGAAGTGCTGATCGGGTCGCTGGTCGGCGTGATCGCCGTCTGCTACGTCGTCGAAACGCTTATCTCTCGACCGCAGTGGAATCAGATACTCTATCATTCGGTCGTGCCGTGGATCGGCGGCTCCTCGAGCTTGTTGCTGGCCGTGGGGATTGTCGGCGCGACGGTAATGCCGCACGCGATCTACCTGCATTCCGCCCTCACGCAAGACCGCGTCGTTCCCGAACGCAGCGAGTACCGCGGGCGACTCGTGCGATTTGCGTACGCCGACGTGGTCGTCGCGCTCGCCATTGCCGGCGTCGTCAACCTTGCGATGATGTACATGTCGGCAGCAGTCTTTCATGCCACGGGCCACGCCGCCGTCGCCGATATTACGACTGCCTATCGCACGCTAACGCCGCTGCTCGGCAATCTGGCTGCAGTCGTTTTTTTGATAGCCCTCCTGGCTTCGGGAATTTCCAGCTCGGTCGTCGGCACGATGGCAGGCCAAGTCATCATGCAAAGTTTCGTCGGTTTTTCGGTTCCCTTGTGGGTGCGGCGCCTCGTCACGATGCTGCCCGCCGTCATCGTCGTCGCAATCGGTGCTAACGTCACCGAGACGCTGGTGCTTAGCCAGGTCGTGCTCAGCTTCGTTCTGCCCGTGCCGGTGATCGCGCTGGTTTGGCTCGGTTCGCGCCGCGCGACGATGGGGTCGCTGGTAAACGGACCTTGGACCACCGCGCTGGCGGCGACCGCAGCGGTCGCTATCCTATCGCTAAACGCCGTGCTGCTTTACGCGACGATCCGCGGTACCTAGATCGTAACTTCGTGATCCTCCGGCGTGCCGATGCTTTGCGCGAGATAGACGCGCGAGAGCTTGACGTACTCGTCGGCCGCAACCTCGATCCACGTCGCCGCCTGACCTTCGAGAGCTTTTTTTACCGTTGCCGGCGCACCCGCGGCGACGACCCGCGCCGGAATGGCAGCCTTTTCAGCGACGACGCTGCCGGCCGCGATCAGTGCCCCTTCGCCGACGCTGCATCCGTTGAGCAGCGTCGCGTTGCTCCCGATTAGTGCGTGCCGTTCGATACGGCAGTCTTCCATCACGGCACAGTGGCCGACGGTTACGTCGTCGCCGACGATGGTTTGGCCACCCTCGCTGACGTGGACGACGGCGTTATCTTGAATCGACGTCCGCGCGCCGATGCGAATCGGACCGTTGTCGCCGCGCAATACCGTGCCGAACCAAATGCTCGACTCCTCGCCGACTTCAACGTCGCCGATCAGCACGGCGGTCGGCGCTACGAAGGCCGACGAAGCGACCTTCGGACGCTTGCCTCGATACTCGATGATCATGAGCGATGCTTCGCAAGGCGATGCGTCGAACCTCGCCGCCATGCATAGGCATCGGACGCCGTTGCGCGGCGTCAAGGCGACGCCCCGCCCCAAACCCGGCGATCCCAACTATACCGAGGTCAACTACGCGTATGCCGGCAAGACCGGCCACGTGCACGAGGTCGTCGAAATCAATGGGCGGTCGCTGGCGAAGGTTGGGTTCGACGACAGAAAGATCGTCTATTATTTCCTCGACGATCTCGAGCTCGACGCGAGCGCCAAGCGTGGGACCTTCCACGATACCGAACCGGGCTAAGGCTGTACCAGTGGATTCTTGTCGGCAAAAGCTCCGTTGGGATTGGGTTTCACCCAAACGATGAGATCCCACACCGCCGGGAAGTGAAAGACCGTTACAACGTTTCCGGCGTCGTCGACTTTCTTCATCGAAACCAACGTCGCCGCACTGGGATGCTCCGGATTGCCGCCCGCAGCAACGAATAGCTTATCCCACGCCCACTGATCGTACGTGAGCGCGCCCGTTGCGGGGTCTTTAGTGACCCAATGCATGTGTCCGTCGAACTCGACCCAACGTCCGGGGTTGACGCCCCAGAGTTGCGGACGCGACGGACTGCCGCTGACCAAAACTGAGTAATCGGCGCCGAGCAGCTGACCGTTCTTGTCGTACCAGAGCTGGCTGGGATGGCGAATATCGACCGACTGCCATTGCAGGTTGGCGTAACTGATGGCGCCGGTTTCATCCTCGGTCGTATATCGGACATAACCGGCCTTCTCGGCGTCGGCGGCGGTCGGGTAGCGCGCCGTGAGATCTTTGGCGATGGCGCTGACGAAGGCGTTCTCCGACGTGCTGGTGGGCCCGTGGAACGTGGCGCCTTTATCGGCGCGAGCCGTCCCGAAAGCAGCCAATGCGAGGAAAAGGACGAGCGGCACAAGGCGTTTCATGGTAACGTCAATCATGACGCTCCGGCAGCCCGCACGCCATCAAAGGCGGCTCAAAAACGGCCTTGGCTGGGTGCGCCCGGGGAAGGGCCGGCACCAAGCCCGTGGAAAGAGCGGCGGCCCGGAGTCAATAGCTTGCGCCGACGTAGCTCAACGGTAGAGCAATCGCTTCGTAAGCGATAGGTTATCGGTTCAAATCCGATCGTCGGCTATTGCCCCGGCGTCAGCTTCAGCTCCATAAACGTCGGAAACCGGTAGTCGACCTCGCCATACGCGGCGCATTCTTCAAATCCAAATGAACGATACAGTTCGTACGCCGGTCGTAGGCGCCGCTTCTCCGTGTCCAACACGACGCGGCGGTATCCGCGCTCGCGCATGAAAGCGAGAGCGATTTCCACGAGCGCGCGCGCAGCGCCGGCTCCTCGATGGCGCGACCGCACGAAGAGCCGCTTGAGCACCGCGGTCTCAAGGTCGCTCTCGCTGACGGCGACGCAGCCCGCAACCTGATCGTCAATCTCAACCAAGAAGGCGCCACTTCGCCCGCTGTACGTGGAATCGAGAGCCTCTTTGGTTAGATCCTGATTGTGCCGCAAATCGCTCGGCAAGTCTGCTTCATAGGCAATCAGGAGGTCGCGTAATTGCGTGTAATGAGCGACGGTTTCCGCGCGAAACGTTCGTAGCGTCATGCGATGGATTTCGAGGCAGTGCAATCGACCTCTGCTAAGCCTCTCATTGCAAAGGAGGCGCCTTGCCTGCGGCGAACGCGCCGGGTCCCGGCCTACGGCCGGTAAGTCAGGGTTCCACTCGTGTTTTAAACAGCTCTGCTCTCTAAAGCTCGGAGGACTTATTTCAGTGAGAACAAGTTTAGGCATATTTTCCGTGGCCGCGGTCGCGCTGCTTGCGGCGTGTTCCGGCGGCTCCCAGGGAACGATGTCGACGATCCCCGGCGGCGTCAACAGTTTGGGTCACGCCAAACTCTCTGCCTCGGGCATTGCGACTAAGTATCTCGGTATGGCGCACTACAATCCGACGCACACGCACGGCATCAAGGCGCCCCGGCGGTGCGAAGGATCTTTACGTTGACGACGTCGGCAACAATGCGGTCGAGTTCTGGCCAACAACAGCTGGACCAATAGCGGGAGCATCACGTCCAGCATCAACGGTCCCGATGGAAACTGGGCCGACAAGAAGGGCAACGTTTACGTTGCTAATTATGCCGGTCCGTACGTTACGGAATACAATAAGGCCGGCAGTCTCATCTACACGTACAGCAGCGGCGTGAGCGACCCCGTCGCCGTGACCACGGATACGAAGGGTCACGTTTTCGAAGCCGACTTCAACGGCAACTACGTTACGGAGTTCAACCAGCAGAGCAACACGCCGGTGGCGACCTGCTATCCCGGCGGTTACGCCGAAGGTGTTGCCGTCGACAAGCACGGTAACGTCTTCGTTGCCTGGACGAACTTCAGCATCGGTGTCATCACCGAGTACGCCGGCGGCCTCAGCGGCTGCAACGGCACCAATCTCAGCGTACCGCTGGAGTGGGTCGGCGGCATGGTCATCGACAAGCACAGCAACATCGTGATCTGCGATCAGATCGCTACGACGGTCGATGTTATCGCCCCGCCGTACACCACCGTGACCAGCACGCTGGGATCGGGATGGGTGCGATCCGTTCCACGTCACCATCAACAAGAAGAACAAGCAGGCCTACGTGGCCGATGCAGGCACCGGCCAGGTTACCGTCCTGTCGTATCCGGGCGGTAGCACGCTAGCGGTGCTCGGCTCGAGCAACGGCATCTCGGTTGGGTATAGCGCCGTCGACGGACAGAACTTCGTACCGTAAACGGATAACGACTACCTACCGGAGAGGCCGGTAGTTAAAAGGGCGCGTCGCTTCGGCGGCGCGCCCTTTCAAATGAGAGCCCCGGCCATTTACCGAAAACCGTCGCGGCCGCGCCGCTTCGAAAAGGAGGTTCTCAAGCTTGCAGTTAGGCCGCCGTGCGCTCGTCGCCCTTGCCGCCGGCTTGCTGCTCGCAGGCTGCGGGATGCCTGCGGCCTCGCTCACGCCGCACCAATCGCTTTCCTCCGCCGCACGGGGAGCGGCGATCTCTCCCGACGCTTCGAAGGGCAGTCTCCTTTACGTCGGCGGCGACCAGGAAACGTATATTTTTAAATATCCCGGCGGCAGGCTGCTCGGCACCATCGCAACGGGTTCGTTCGGGATGTGCTCCGATGCGCGCGGCCACGTTTTCGTGACGCGGGTAAAGGCCATCCTCGAGTTCTCGCACCTTGGGAGCTTGGTCAATACTTATAACGCGGCCGGTACAGCGTATTCTTGCGCCGTCGATCCGACGACGCAAAACTTCGCCGTCGTGGTGTTTTGCCTCTCCGGATGCGGCGATTCCATCGCCGTGTACCGGCAGAATTTCCAGGGGCCGCCGCGGACCTTCCATGACTCGAAGCTGCACTCGATGCTCTATTGCGGGTACGATGCCGCCGGCAATCTCTACGTGGACGGTTACGACAATAACAATAAGTTCATGATTTCCGAGCTGCCCGCTGGGGCCCAAAGGTTTACCAACATAACCTTCAGCCACAACATCGCGGCCGCCGCGCAGATTCAGTGGGACGGCACCTACATGACGGTTGAGACGCGCTTCGAGCCGAAGATCTATCGGCTGAAGATCTCCCACTCTCGCGGTAGGATCGTGAGCGCCACGCAGTTCACCGACGTCGGCGCGCGCGCTGCGCAGTCGTGGATTCAAGGAAAGGCCGTGATCGTGCCGACGGGGCCGGGAAGTAAACGTCCCAAGGTCATCGGCATCTGGAAGTATCCGCAGGGCGGGAACGAGATGAGGCTCCTCAGCGGCTTCATTCCGCCCGAGCGTCAGATCGACGGGGTAACCGTCAGCGTCAAGCCCGGACGCTAGCGAAGCTTACGGTAAGAGCGTTTCGCGCGACTCGGCAGTTCGCTGCACCGCGCCGTCGCTGAACGGCAGCGGCCACAGCCGTCCCGAAATCCACGCCGCGGCTTGATCGGTGTAGTGTCCCGATCCAGGTTCGCCCGACTCGCCTTGCGGCAGCGTGATGCCGCCGGAATCCCAATCACCGACGTCCCACACCGCGCGGAAACTCTGCGCGTAGCCGGGCGTCTGCACGTGCAGCGTAAACGCATCGCCATTACCCGGGAGCGTGACGCCGTCGAGAAAGTTGATGCCGAGCTTCGAAAGGGAGTTGGGCACCGGCACCGCGCCGGCGACTTGCCAAGGCACCGCTGAAGCCGGCGTCGCCTGCGCCCACGGATTGCCGAGGGAGCGGGCCGTTTCCAAAAGCGTCGGCAAGCGTCCGTTGTGATGGTCGGTAAGGCGCAAGCGCGCTGCCTCCACGATCGTCCCGGTCGTTGAATCGCCGTCCATCTGGCCGTTCCAGGCGGTCAGCGATTGCGCGAGCGAGGCGTCGTTACGACGCACCGCCGGCGCGAGCGAGCGTGCCAGCTCGCGCTCGGGCAGCGAGAGCACGTCCATCTGCATTCGGGCGAAAGTATCGACATCGTACGCATGTCCCGAGCGCAGCAGCTGCGCGATCCGGTACGCGCGGTACGGAGGCGCGAACTGCGGGCTCAGGTGCAGCGGGTAGTGCGAGTCGTACATCTTGTTGTTGGCGGTCCAGACGATCGCGTTGCGCGATGGCCTGACTCTCGGCAGCGCGACAAATGGGATCGCCGGATATTCTCGAGCCAAGTCGGCCGGCGGGTGAAACCACCGGGCCCGCACGGGATCGTCGGGAATCGCTCCGGACAACACGTAAGCGGCACGTCCGCCGCTATCGGCGAGCGCGAAGTTGAGCGATGGTTGCGGCAGTTTGGCGAGGACGGCGATCGCTGCGTCGATCGATGCGGCGCGATCGAGCTCGAGGAAGGCCGTCGCCGGCGAGTCGGGATGGTCGTATGCAAACCATCGCACCAGCACGAACTTTCCGTCCTTCGTCGTGACGCCGAACTCGCGCTTCGTTCGGTAGTAGCGCTTGGTTACCGCGCGCCCAAACCGCACGCCGATCTGCTCGTTCTCCCAGCTGCGTTCGTCCAGGTGCGCGGGCGGACTGAAAACCGAGAGTGAAGTCACCGTGCCGGCCGTCGCACCCCAGGCGACGTGTTCGTTGTGCCCCAAGATGACCGATGGTAATCCGGGCAGCGTCACGCCGGCGACGCGATATCCCGGCGAATGTAAGTCGACCAAATACCAAACGCCCGGGATACCGAGCCCCAAATGCGGATCGTTGGCGAGAAGCGAGCGCTTATGCGCCGTCAGGTTCGCGCCCACCGCCCACTCGTTGCTTCCGATCGGTGCGCGCGCGTCGGACAGCTCGCTCACCAGCGTATTTAGTCGGCGGCGGTTGCAGCGGTCGCCCGGAGCCATACCGGCCAAACCGGCGGTAACCGGCGCGTCGTAGCATGGATCGGTGAGCGGGAAGCGTTCGCGCAGCAACGACAAGCCGCCGCGCCGGTAGGCGGCGTCGCGAGGCGCGATAGCGTCCCAGTCGTCGATGAGATCCAGTACTTCGGCCATTCCGACCGCGAGCGAATCCTCCGGCGTCCACGGCTGCGGCTTATAGCCGAGCAGGCGGAACTCGACCGGCAGCGGCTCGCGCCGCATCGCCGCATTGACGCCGTCGCTGAACGTACCCAAGATGCGCCGCGTCGGGAGATCCAGACGCGCCCACTGCGCCGCCACGATGGCGCGAATCGGAATAGCGCGTTCCTCTTCATCGGTGCGCAGCGCGGCGCCGCCGAAGACTTCGGCGAGCTCGCCGCGGATGAAGCGGCGCAGCAGGTCCATTTGGAAGAGCCGGTCCGAGCCTTCCACGTAACCTTGAGCGAAGAAGAGATCGCGATCGTCGGCGGCGAGGATGTGCGGCACGCCGCGATCGTCGCGCAGGATCGAAACCGGGCCGTGCAGCCGCAGGCCCGAGATCGTTCCGGTGTAACGCGCGTGCGCGCGCATTCCGAGAGCCGCGTTGATTACATAACCGAGTACGACGATCGCCAGAAGTGCGGCCGCGATCGCGGCGACCCGCAGGAGAAGTCTCATCTACGAGCCGTCAGGCATCGACGTAGATGTCATCGCCCTCGACTTCCGTTTCGAAGGTCATTACCGGAACGACCGCCGGCAGCGTGAGCGCGTCGCCGGTGCGAACGTCGAACGTCGCACCGTGCCGCGGACAGACGATGCACTCGCCTTCGAGATCGCCCTGGTCGAGCGGTCCGCCGTCGTGCGTGCACACGTCTTCGATCGCATAGATTTTTCCGTCGACATTACAGAGAAGTATTCCGGTCGACTCAACGGCGACGCGCCGGGTCGTGCCCGGCGCTATCTCCGAAAGTTTAGCAACGAGATGCCTAGCCATCTCCGGTGCCTTCTCCGCTTCCGGCAATGTTACTTGTATAGCGTTGGGCGAGAAGCTGCCACTGCGCCCAGAATGCTGCATCGGGCCGTCTGACGTCGCAGGCGAGATCGAAGAGCAGGGCATACGTATCGCGCGTTAGTCGTCCGGCGGGCGTCGAGACGTCGATGTCCTCGATCGAAAAGACGGTGTGGCGAAGCTTCTCGTCGAGGAACTCGTTAGTGAAGCGATCTATTTCAAGTGCGAGTTCCTCTTCGCGAGGCGTAATAGCGAGGCCGTGGGCGATGCGCTCCAGCTCGCGCCGCGGTTCCATCATGAAGCGGTCGTAATCGACAACAATCATGGCCTTGCCGGCCGTGCGGTCGAAGAACGGGATGCTGTACGCCAGCCAGAGTTGCAGTGCCGCCTCCAACGGCATCTGCCGGCGAGCGAAGAGCGACTTGGCGACGCTCATCGGATTACGGATCACGAGAAGGTAGGCGTCGTCGACGGCGCACGCCGCGAAGACATCGAGCCAGAACGGAAGCACGCGAATCGTGCGTGGATCCTTAAAGCCCCACAGCGCGTGGCGGCCGAAAGCACGGCGCACATATGCGACGGCGCTGCGGCGGAGTCTGCGCATCGCGTTTGACTCGAGCAGCGCGACGTCGACGGGCGCGCCGGCGTCCCACGTTAGGCCCAGCGTCTTGAGAACGCGCTCGTTGAGGTCGACGATGCCTTTGTCTTCCCAATAGCCGGTTGGATTTTCCGGCTGAGCGTCGAGGAAGTCGCTACCGAGAAAGACGCCCAGCGCCGCAACGCCGCGCGTTATCGCGCTCGTACCGCTACGGTGCATGCCGAGGATGGCGATCGCTCGCGAAGGCGCGCCCTTACCGACGGGCCGCCAAAGCCTTTGGATCCACGAACCGATCGACATTGCGTAGTCGCCGGTTCTGCTGCTCTCGAACATGACCTGGCGAAGGCGTGCTGGATACCCCGGTGGATCCGCTACGTTCCGTAACGGCGCTGGCGCGAGGCGAAGTCGTCGAGGGCCGCGTGGAAATGGCGTTCGTCGAAATCCGGCCAGTACGTCGGCGTCGCCCAGAACTCGGCGTAGGCCGACTGAAACAGAAGAAAGTTGGAGAGCCGAAGTTCGCCGCCGGCGCGCACGATGAGATCGGGGTCGGGAAGGCCTGCCGTGTAGAGCCGGCTTGCGAGCGCGCGTTCGTCAATCGAGGCCGCCTCGCGCCTTCCGGCGCGAACCTCTTCGATCAGCGCGCGAACCGCGTCGCCGATCTCGCGCCGTCCCCCGTAGTCGATCGCGAGATTGAGCACGACGCCGTCGTTGCTCGCGGTTTCTTCGACGAGGCTTTGCAGCGCGCGCAGCGTTGCGGCTGGGAGCCGTTCGGTTCGGCCGCAGAGGCGCACGCGAAAACCTTCCTTTGCAAGGCGGCGCAGCTCGTGCCGGGCGGCATGCGCGCAGAGCCGCATGAGGATGCCGATCTCACCGTTGGGACGGTTCCAGTTCTCTTCCGAAAAAGCGTAGGCCGTTACCACGCGCACGCCGGCCGCGCGAGCGGCCAGCAGCGTACGGCGCAGCGCGGTAACGCCGCGACGATACCCGCAGGCCACGGGCAGGCCGCGTTCGGTCGCCCAGCGGCGGTTGCCGTCCATGATGATTGCTATGTGTTGAGGGATCACGTGGTCGCCAGCCTCGCTGCAGCGGTCGCTTCGCGCGAACGCTCGTGAACGTCGCGTACGACGCTCTCGAGCTCGTCGATGTAGGCGAGAAATCGCTGCCGGCCGCGTTTGGTGATCCGGTAAACCGTCTGCGGCCGTCCCGAGCCGCGCAGCTTCTCGGTCGTTACGATGCCAAGCTCGGCCAGCGCGTGAACGTGCCGGTTGAGATTGCCGTCGGAGAGATCGCACGCCCCCTGGAGCTCGGTAAAGCTCAAGCCTTTCGGATGCGCGATCAGACAGGTGCAGATTGCTAGCCGGCCGCGCTCGTGAAAGATGCGCTCCAAGCCGGGATAGGAGAAGGGCGCTTCGCGTGCGTCGCTCATGCTCCGCGCTCCCGCCAAACGAGCCAGCCGATCGCGATCTGACCGGCACCGAAACCGAGCGGCATCACCCACCAGTCCAGCGCTACGTTCTGCAACGGCGAAATCAAAAAGAGTGCGGCGAGAACTGCAAAGGCAAGAGTAACCGTCATAGCGGAATCCGGGATCGCGCCGCGCGAGGCGAAGAGACCGATCGAATAGAGTGCGAACCACGCGCCGGGAAGCAGCGCGTACATCGAGTGCGTGATAAGCGCCGCCGTTAGAATGCCGCCGAGCACCACGCTGGGCGCGATCGATCGCGCCGCCGAGCGAAAACGGCTCACCGCACCGGGTCGGCGATTTTGCAGCGCCCAAATCGCGACCGCTCCGTAGTTGAGCGCGAGGCCGACGGCAAGACAGATCATCCAAATCTCGACGTAGCGGTGGAAAGCATCGCTTGCTTTGGGAAACGGTTCGAGCTGCAGTTGTATGAAGCCGGCAGCGATAGCGGCGAGTCCGCTCGCAACGGCCGCCGGCGCGGAATACCCTTCGAAACGTTGAACCGCCGCTAGGCGATCCCGCACCTCTTCAAGGTCGGAGATGGCGCGTTCCAGCTCCATGCTCCCATGTCTCATGTAGTTCTTTCCGCCGCTCCAAGGCCTTTGTAAGACAAAGTGTATTTGCTTTGTATCACAAAGTACCATGAATTGCAATCCTCCTCAAGGTCGGGCCATGGCGGCAATGGAACGGAAGGCTGCATGGAGCGTGTGCGTTTTACCGGCTACGGACTTTCCCTCATGTTTGCGGCTGCCGCGTTGGCGGGATGCAGCGGTGCCGCACCGAGCGGAGGATCGGGGCTCTTGCCCCAGAGTGTCAGTGCTTCGATTCCCGCGCCGGCCGGCGGCGCACTCCTTTACGTTACCGATACCGTGACTAGCGACGTCTATGTCTTCTCGTATCCCAAGGGCAAGTTAAAACAAACGCTGACGGGCCTTACCGATCCTGCCGGCGAGTGCGCCGACGCGCAAGGTAACGTGTTTATTAGCAACACCGGCGGCAGCAATATCGTCGAGTACGCGCACGGCGGAAGTACGCCGATTGCGACGCTCAAGGATCCGGGCTTTTTCCCGATTGGCTGTTCGGTCAATCCGGTGACCGGCGATCTCGCCGTGACCAACTTTTCGACCAGCAGCAGCGGGCAAGGCAACGTCGTTATCTATCGCCACGCGAAGGGACGGCCGCGCGGTAACTACACCGACTCGAACGTGAATCAGATGCTGCTTTGCGGTTACGACGCGCAGGGCAATCTCTTTGTCTCGGGTCAAACGGCCGGGAGCGCACCGGCCTTTGCGGAGCTCCCCAAGGGCGGCAGCAAACTCGTCGACGTCACGCTCGACCAGGCGATCCAAAGCGCCGGTGCCGTGCAGTGGGATGGAAAGTACGTTGCCATCGGCGATCAGTCGACCAACACCATCTATCAGTTCAGCTTCAAAGGAACGCAAGGGAAGAAGATGGGTTCGACGTCGCTAGGCGGCGCGACGCAAGTCTTCCAGTTCTGGATCGACGGCTCCAAGGTGGTGGGTCCCGACACGTACGGATCCGATGTCGGCGTGTGGAGCTATCCTGCGGGCGGATCGCCGCTGAAGCAGATCGGCGGGTTGTACGTGCCGTTGGGCACGGTCAGTCAGCCGCGCGAAGTAACCAGGGAAACGTTAACCTGGCTTACGAGCACCGGCGCAGGAAATAAAAAGCGCCTAAACTACCTACGAAATTATAGTGCGTCTCTTACCCGTCGCCGCGCTGGCCCTACTAGCCGCTGCCGCTTGCACGCACAGCGACTTCGACCCTAACGTGATCGTGCTCAGTCCGCACGGCACGAGCACGAGTCCCGCCCCTCAGCCGATCACCAAATCGTTCACGCTCTTTGCGGTCGAAGACGGCTATACCGGGCAGTTCACCGCCGACACGATCAAAGGCGACTGCTGGGTCGTGCAGACGCCGGTCAGCACGGGCGGCGCGTGGACGGTCGTTCCTCAGGGAACGACTTGCGACAAACTCGATACCGAGCAGATCCAGGTCAAGGATCAAAAGGGAAACTCGGCCATCACGTACATTCGATCGACTAAATAGCGTGCGCCGACTCTAAAAAAGCGCCGCGCGATCACGCGCGGCGCTTTTAACCGTTACCGGCAAGGGCCGTCAGCCTACGGCGCCTTCCATCTCCATCTTGACGAGCCGGTTCAGCTCGATGGCATACTCCATCGGCAGCTCCTTGACGAAGAAGTCGAAGAAGCCGTTGACGATCATCGCGACGGCATCGCTCTCAGAGAGACCGCGGCTCATCGCGTAAAAGAGCTGTTCCTCACCGATTTTGCTGACGCTGGCTTCGTGCTCGACGGTCGAGCGCTGCTCGTGGATCTTCATCGTCGGCTTGGTGTCGCTCGACGACTCCTCGTCCATGATGAGCGCGTCGCAGCGCACGCGCGTCTTGGCGCCAACCGCACCGGCGTGCACTTCGACCAGGCCGCGATAGGTCGTCTTCCCACCGTGCGCGCTGACGCTCTTATTCGTCACCACCGACGTCGTGCGCGGCGCAACGTGAATGACTTTTGCGCCGGCGTCTTGGTGTTGCCCCTCGCCGGCAAAGGCCATCGAGAGAATCTCGCCGCGCGCGCCCTCGCCCATCAGATAGATGGAGGGATACTTCATGGTCAACCGCGAGCCGATGTTGCCGTCGACCCATTCGACCGTCGCGTTCGCATGCGCGACCGCGCGCTTGGTGACGAGATTGAAGATGTTACGGTACCAGTTCTGGATCGTGGTATATCGAATGCGTGCCCCTTCGAGCGCTACCAATTCGACCACCGCCGAGTGCAGCGACGAAGTCGAGAACTTCGGGGCAGTGCAGCCCTCGATGTAATGGACCTTAGCGCCCTTGTCGGCGATGATGAGCGTGCGCTCGAACTGACCCATGTTCTCGGCGTTGATCCGGAAGTAGGCTTGCAGCGGCATCGCCACTTCCACGCCCGGCGGCACGTAGATGAACGACCCGCCCGACCAAACGGCCGAGTTGAGCGCAGCAAACTTATTGTCGCCCGGCGGAATAATTGTGGCGAAATACTTTCTGGACGATCTCGGGGTACTTCTTTACCGCGGTGTCCATGTCGCAGAAGAGCACGCCCTGTTCGTCCAGCGCCTTGCTCGTGCTGTGATAGACGACCTCGGACTCGTACTGTGCCGATACGCCGGAGAGGAACTTACGCTCGGCCTCGGGGATGCCGAGCCGGTCGAAGGTGCGCTTGATATCCTCGGGCACGTCGTCCCACGACCGTTCCGTCTGATCGGTCGACTTGACGAAATAATGGATGTCGCCGAAGTCGATCTCGCCCAGCCGAGCCGTGTCGCCCCACGTCGGCATCGGCTTTTCCAGGAAGAGTTCGTACGCTTTGATCCTGAAGTCGTGCATCCACGCCGGCTCGTCTTTCATGGCGCTAATGCGCTCGACGATCTCTCGGGTCAGCCCTTTGTCCGACTTGAAGACGTAGTTTTCCGGGTCGTGAAACCCGTGACGGTACTCCTCGATCAGCTCCGACGGGGAGACGGACTCCGCAATTTTTACTGCCATTACCCTCTGAGCGTACCCCCACCAAACCGATATAGTCAAGATAGTAAAGTGTGAACTTGCTTTTCCCTGAAAAAGGGCGTTCCCGCCAAGCTCTTTACAGCAGGGGGTCCAGGGGGTATGATACCCCCCGGTCTTCTCTTTAGAGGGGGTCACGGTTCTAGGGAGGCGCGCCCTTACGCGCCATCGCGGCGAGTCGCCCGCGCACCGCTAAAAGCGCCGGCACGAGCTCGCCGATAGGTCGGGGGAAGGGGCTGCACTGCAGCCGCCAGCCGACGCAGTCCGGAGGTGGGATTCCTCAAGGGTCAAGGAGACCTAGAAGAAATTGAAGGCACTCGGCAGGCACATCGTGTGCGAGCTCTCGGGTTGTCGCCCCTCGTTGCTTTCCGATATAGACGGCATCGCGGCCATGATGATCGCCGCCGCGAAGGTCGCTCGCGCGACCATTATGGAGAGCGCTTTCCATCGTTTCGAGCCGCAGGGTGTCTCCGGCACGGTCATTCTGGCCGAGTCGCACCTCTCGATCCATACTTGGCCCGAGAAGGGCTACGCCGCGATGGACTTTTACACGTGCGGCGACCATACCGACCCCTGGCTCGCTTGCGAATATGCCGCTCATACCTTGGGCGCGACCAGCGTTCTAGCGACCGAGCTCAAGCGCGGCATCGAGAAGAGCGACGGCGATTTCACGCACGTACTGACGGGTAACCGCGACGTGCGCGTGCTTACTGCATAGCCGGCAAACGTTTCCTTAACCGCCATCATCAGCAATTATCATCTTTGCGGATGCGCCAATTCGGCAGGCGCGCCGCGCTTGTCGTCCAATTCAGTTTAGCGTAATTTTCTAAGCTCTCTCGATCGAGGTAAACACGACTTTCATGCGTCTCTCCACTCTTCGAACCGGGTTGCTCGTAACGATTGCGGTTGCGTTGGCAGCCTGCTCGAACAACGGCATGATGCCGTCGTATTCCCCGCCGGCCTCCCAACCTGAAGCTGCACCGGTTTCGCAAGCCATGCCCGACGCGCAAGCCGCCGAAAAAGCCGGTGCGCAAGACGATGCGCGAACCGGCGCACAAGACGATGCGCAAGCCACGGCCGGCCCCGATGCCGCCGGTTCGATGTCGCCCGACCTCACGACGTGCGCGACGAGCCCGCCGCAATATAATTGGATCTTCAAGGGCGCGTGCGGCAACTTCATTCTGAAGCCCACCGGCGGCAACTTCTCGCTGGGGGCGTACAACAGCATCTCGGTCAAGGGTTCGCTGGGCTACAACACCGTGAAGACTCAAGCAAAAGTCTATGTTTCCGATGCGATCGGCAACGGCGACATTACGAAATCTCAGGGCAAGAGCTTTCCCCTATACAAAGGCAAGGGCAAAGTGGTTCTCTACGCCGCCGCCAACAATCAGACGTCGCAAGTTATCCATCCCAAAACGCACGCCGGCGTCCCGATCTTCAAATACATAATCACCGACTCTAAGGGACTTCCCGGCAAGAGCTGCAACGCCGCGATCTACGGCAGCGGCAAGTGGACGCCGCTTCCGGGTCAAGGTTTCCAAGTCAAAGGGAACAGCGTCACGATCCAGCAGTACAATGCCCCGACCGGCTTCGTATTGCCGCCCAAGGGTCACGCGCTTTACTTTGCGGTGAACTGCTACTAAAGCTCACCCGTTGCTTACGAGAACCCCGCCCTCTGGCGGGGTTCTTCATTTCCGGCGTGAATCTACGCTCGGCATGCCCAAGACCGAGCGCTGGCAATGGTACGTCGAAGAGTTCGCACCGGCCGAACAGCATCATCACGCCATCGACCAGGTCTTCTATTCGGGGCGTTCCGACTTTCAGCAGATCGCCGTGATCGGCTCGCCGGTTTTCGGGAAGATGCTGGTGCTCGACGGCGATACGCAGAGCGCCCAGACCGACGAGCGAATCTACCACGAGGCGCTGGTGCATCCGGCGCTCGCGGGCGCGGCGGACCGGCGCGAAGTCCTCATTCTCGGAGGCGGCGAGGGCGCGACGCTGCGCGAGGTGCTGCGCTGCACGAGCGTCGCACGCGCCACCATGGTCGACATCGACGCAGCGGTCATCGAGCTATCGAAGAGATACTTGCCGGAATGGTCCGGCGGCGCGTTTGAAGACGCGCGCGCCAACGTCGTCGTCGGCGACGCGCTGGCGTATATGCGAAGCGACGGAAGTCGCTACGGGACCATCATCTCCGATCTCACCGAACCGTTGGAGGATTCGCCGAGCAATCCGCTCTTCAACACCGAAGTCTTTGGCCTCATCAAATCCCGCTTGAATGACGGCGGCGTCTACGTGCTGCAGGCCAGCACCGCCGGCGTGCACAACGCGAGCCTGCACTGCAAGATGGCGCGAACGCTGCGCCGGCATTACGCCCACGTCGCATCGTTCTATACGCACGTTCCGGCGTTCGACACCGACTGGGCTTTTCTGGCGTGCAGCGATCGCGTCGATCTCGCCGGCCTCGAACCGGCCGTCATCCAAGAGTATTGCACGGGCTTACGCGGCGAGAGCTTTTTTTACGATGCCGAAACGCACCGGCGGCTCTTCTCGCTGCCTCTCTATCTTCGCCGCTCGCTGGCGGCCGGCGGGGATACGTTTTGACCGGACGGAAAGGGCGACTCATATGAGCATTGACTTTTCGCACGCGCCCCACGCCTGGGAGAAGGAGAAGAGCAACTTCGTCGCGCTTCTCGATCTCAAGCTCGAAAGCGTCGAGCACGGCAAAGCCGTGATGCGCATGCCGTACCGCGCCGAGATCACCAACGGCACCGGTGCGGTGCACGGCGGTGCGATCGTGAGCCTCTGCGATACGGTCTTCTATGTGGCGCTCGCCTCAATTTACGGGCGCGATCAGGATACAACCACGATCGCTCTGCAGTGTAACTTTCTCGCGCCGGCGGGTCCGCCGCACGACCTCGTCGCCGAAGCGCGCGTCCTGCGCGGCGGCAGGCGAATCGTTTACGGCGAGGTCTACGTTCGCAGCGGCACCGAAATCGTCGCCCACGCCACGCTCGATTTCCTCAACAGCTATCCTACGGAGAAGCCGAAGAAATCGGCGGGAACTGGTTCGCCGGCTTGACGTCTTCGACCAAGCGCACCGCCCTGCACGAGGAGCACACGCGCGCCGGCGCGCGCATGGTGCCGTTCGGCGGTTTCGAGATGCCCGTTCAATACTCGAGCATTCTCAAGGAGCACGACGCGGTTCGGCACCGTGCGGGGCTTTTCGATCTCTCGCATATGGGGCAGTTCTGGCTGACCGGCGAGATGGTGGCGCCGTGGGCCGATACGCTAACGATCAATGCGGTCGGCACCATGAAGCCGATGCAAGCCCGTTACAATATCTTCTGTAACGACGCCGGTGGTACGCACGACGACACGATCTTCTATCGCTTGGAACACGGTTGGCTGCTGGTCGTCAACGCTTCGAACGCCGACAAGATGTGGGCGCATCTTCAATCCCATCTTCCGGATGCCGCCGTGGAGATCGAAAACCGCCACGGGCTCTACGCGCTCGTCGCGATTCAAGGACCCAAGTCGGTCGAGATGCTGCAGCCGCACGTCGATATCGACCTCGCTTCGATGCGCTACTATTTCTGTGCCGAGACGCACGTGAACGGCGTTGCCGCAATCGTCGCTCGCACCGGCTACACGGGCGAAGATGGGTTCGAGATCTTCGTTGACGGCGCGCAGGCGCCGGCAATTTGGAGCGCCCTGCTCGAAGCGCACGGCGACGAAGGATTGGAACCTTGCGGCCTAGGTGCGCGCGACGTGCTGCGTCTCGAAGCCGGCATGCCGCTGTACGGTCACGAGCTGACCGAAGAGATCACGCCCGTTCAGGCGGGGTTGAACTGGGCGATCAAGTTGAACAAGCCCGAGTTCGTGGGAAAAGAGGCGCTCGAACGGCAGCTCGCCGTCGATAACGTACCAGCGCATCGTCGGACTCATCATGTCGGGACGCGCGCCCGCGCGTGAGGATTATCCGGTGTGGTTCGGAGACCGAATCGCCGGAACGGTCCGCAGCGGTTCGATCGCACCATCCGTTGGGAACAAGAACATCGCCACGGCGCTCGTTTCAAAAGAGGCGGCAGCCGAAGGCACTCGTCTCGAGGTCGAGATTCGCGGCGCGCGGCACGAAGCGATCGTGGTGCCGTTGCCGTTCTATAAACGTCCGAAATAATCGAAGGGAGAAGAGGTGGCGCAGCCGCAGGATCTGCTCTATAGCAAAGAACACGAGTGGGTGAAGATTGAAGCCGATACGGCGACGATCGGCATCACCGACTACGCTCAGAATGCGCTCGGCGATATCGTTTACGTCGAGCTTCCGAAGGTCGGCTCCACGATCAAACAGTTCGGCAACGTCGGCGTGATCGAATCGGTGAAAGCGGTCTCCGATCTCTACACGCCGATCTCCGGCGAGGTCGTGGAAGTCAATGCGGCGCTCGACGCCGATCCAGCGGCGGTTAACCGCGAGCCCTACGGGGCCGGCTGGCTGCTGAAAATCCGCCCTTCCGATCCAGCGGAGACCGGCGTTCTTCTCTCGCCTGCCGATTACGAGAAGATCGCCACCGAGTAATGTACGCGCCGCACACCCAAGCCGACATCGAAGCGATGCTTGCCGCCGTCGGCGTCGGGTCGCTCGACGAGCTGCTGCGCGTTCCCGATGCGGTCGCGCTCAAGGGCAAGCTCGACGTCGTTCCTGCGCTTCCCGAATACCAGATTCAGCGCCGCTTTGCCGGCTTCGCAGAGGCAAACTCGGCGACGAACTGCCGTTCTTTCCTCGGCGCGGGAGCCTACCGCCACTACGCTCCGCCGGCGATCGCCGCACTCGTCATGCGCGGCGAGTTTTTGACCGCGTACACGCCATATCAAGCCGAGGTTTCTCAGGGTTACCTGCAGGCGATCTACGAGTGGCAGACTTACATCTGCCTGCTTACCGGGATGGAGCTCGCCAACGCGTCGGTCTACGACGGTGCTACGGCGCTCGCCGAAGCCGCGATCATGGCGTTAGGCGCGACGGGACGCCACAAGATTCTCGTCTCGCGTGCCGTCCATCCCAACTATCGCGCCGTGCTGCGCACCTACTGCGACGGTCTCGACGTCGCGGTCGACGAGCTTCCGTTCACCGAAGACGGCGTGACCGACTTCGACGCGCTGACGACGGCGGTCGCCGGCGGCGAGTACGCGGCCGTCGCGCTGCAGTCGCCGAACTTCTTCGGTAACATCGATACGCCGGCGACGGTCGCGACGGAAGCCATCAAAGCTAGCGGCACCGTTCCGATTGCCGTCGTCGCCGAAGCGCTCTCTCTTGCCGCACTGGCGCCGCCCTCGTCGTGGGGCGCGCAGATCGTTACGGGTGAAGCGCAAAGCTTCGGCGTTCCAGTCGCCTACGGCGGTCCGTACGCCGGATTTATCGCCTCGACGCAGGAGCACATGCGGCGCATTCCCGGACGGCTCGTCGGCAAAACGGTTGACAACGCCGGACGCACCGCCTACGTGCTGACGCTGCAGGCACGCGAGCAGCACATCCGGAGAGAGCGCGCGACGTCAAATATCTGTACCAACCAGGCGCACTGCGCGCTCATCGCGACGATCTATCTCGCGCTGATGGGTGAAACCGGCTTGCGCGACGCCGCCGCGCTGAACTTGGCGCGCTCGCGCGAGCTGGCCAGCGCCGTCGCCAACGTGCGCGGCGTCACGATGAAGTACGCGACGCCGTTCTTCAACGAGTTCGTTGCCGACGTCGGCCGTCCGGCCGGCACCGTGCTGACCGCCTTGCAAGAACGCGGAATATTAGGCGGCGTGGATCTCGGGCGATTCTATCCCGAGCTCGACCACTGCATTCTGATGACCGCGACCGAGCTAACGACCACCGGCGATATCAACGCGCTTGCCGGCGCCCTCGAGGAGGTGCTCAATGTCCTCGCAGCCGTCTGAGCGCTCCAAAGGGAAGGTGGGCGTGCCGCTGATCTTCGAGACCGGTCAGAAGGGCCGCGCCAATCGTTACCTCGAGTCCGGCCAGCCCCTGGAGAACTACCTCCCGAAGTCAGTGCTGCGCAACGAGCTGCCATTGCCCGACAACAGCGAGATGGACGTCGTTCGGCACTACACTCGCCTCTCGCATCGAACTTTCGGAATCGACCTCGGCTTCTATCCGCTGGGCTCGTGCACGATGAAGTACAATCCGCGCGTCAACGACGCGATCGTCGCGCGCCGCGAGTTCGCCGAACTCCATCCCTTCGCTCCCGACGAGTTGGCGCAGGGCGCGCTGCAGGTAATGTACGAGCTCGAACGCTCGCTGAGCTCGCTCTTCGGCATGGCCGCCTTTTCGCTCAATCCGTCGGCCGGCGCGCACGCCGAGCTGGGCGCACTGCTCATTGCCAAGAAGTACTTCAAGGAACGCGGGGAGGCGCAGCGCGATAAAGTCATCGTTCCCGACACGGCGCACGGTACGAATCCCGCCTCCGCGGCGATGTGCGGTTTCAAAGTAATTTCCTTACCGAGCAACGCCGCGCGGACGCGTCAGCGTGGAGGAGATTCACAAGGTCCTCGGTGCCGACACGGCGGTTTGCATGATGACCAATCCCAATACGCTCGGGCTGTTTGAAGAAGACATTGCCGAAATCGCCGCCGCCGTGCACCAAGCCGGCGGCCTGATGTATTACGACGGCGCCAATGCCAACGCGATCATGGGGTATGCCCGTCCGGGCGATATGGGCTTCGATCTCATGCACCTCAACACGCATAAGACGTTTACGATTCCGCACGGCGGCGGCGGCGCCGGACACGGTCCGCTCGGCGTGGCACCGCACCTCGTCGACTATTTGCCGACGCCGGTGGTCGTGCGCGAGGGAGATGCGTTCCGCCTCGATTTCGACCGGCCGAAGTCGATCGGCCCGATGCGATCTTTCTGGTCGAACTTCGCGCATGCCGCGCGCGCGCTCGCCTATCTCTACGCCAACGGCGCCGAGGGGCTCAAACGCGTTTCGCAGCTGGCCGTACTCAACGCCAACTATCTTCGCGTTAAAGTTGCCGAGTTTTTGGAGACGCCGTACCCGGAGCTCTGCCGGCACGAGTTCGTCGCATCGGCGCAAAAGCTGAAGAAGGAGCACGGCGTACGCGCGCTCGACGTCGCGAAAGCGCTGCTCGATTACGGCTACATGGCCCCAACGATATACTTTCCGCTGATCGTCCCGGAGTGTTTGATGATCGAGCCCACCGAGACCGAATCGAAGGAAACGCTCGACGATTTCGTCGAGGCATTGCGGGCGATCGTGGCGCAGGCGCAGCGCGATCCGCAGCCGCTCTTCGACGCGCCGGTGACGACCGTCGTCGGCCGCGTTGACGAAACGCGCGCGGCGCGCCAGCCCGATCTGCGTTGGAAGCCTTATGCTGCAGCGGCTGATTGACGATCTCCGCCGTCGCGCGCCGCTCGAGCGCACGACTGCCGAAATGGGCGCGCTGCTAGCCTCGGAGTATGCGAACTGGTCGCCGAGCCGTGCGCTGATCGCGCGTCCCGGAAGCTACACGCGCACGCTGGCCTACGGCGACGAAAACTTCGAAGTTATCTTGCTCAACTGGAGCGCCGGCGTTCCGTCGGCGATTCACGATCATGGCGACCAGCATTGTTGGATGCTCGTGCTCGACGGCACGCTCTGGATCGAGGATTTCGCGCGGCTCGATGCAGGCGACGTTGCCGGGTACGCGCACGTCGAGGCGCGAGGCTCGAGCCTGCTGGAGCCCGGCGGGCTCGATCTGCGCGCGGGACGCTTTTCGCTGCATCGCGTTGCGGCGACCCCGGCGGCGCGAGCCGTTTCACTGCACGTCTATGCCGGGCCGCTACGCGAGTATCTCGCCTACGACGACGTCAGCCGGCGGTGCGAGCCCGTCGCCGGCGAGTACGACGAAATAATCTAGGTCCAACCCCGGAGGAGGAGAGTGCCCACTGGCCGTAAAGGTGACGCCGGTCATCTTTTCCATGGTCGGCTCCTACTGGGAGGGAAGGGCTACATCGTGGGGAAGATGACCTCAGAAATTAACTATAGTCATCTTTTTGAGGTTGTCGATTTGTTGCAGGCATTGGTGGACAGCCTTCAGAGCGTCTCAGCTCTGGAGGGTGGCGGCGAAGTCGTGAGCGGTCTTCTGGGGGGCGCAGCGGGCCTCTGGCCGACCGCTCACCGCCGTCTCGTGGCCCGTCCCGGCGCCTACACGAGAACGAGCGTCCATCGGGACGCCCGGTTTGAGGTGCTCCTGCTCAACTGGGCTCCCGGCGCGATCTCGGCGATCCACGACCACGGCGGTCAGCTGTGCTGGATGACCGTTTTGGAAGGCCGATTGGAAGTCGAGGATTACGTGCGGCTCGATGCGGGCGAGGTTCCGGGATATGCTCGCATCGAGCCTCGCGGGTCGCGGACGCTTGCGCGGGGCGAGATCGATTCTCGCGGGGGGCGCTTCGATCTTCACCGCGTCGGCGCAAGCTACGACGCGCCGGCCGTTTCGCTGCACGTCTATGCTGGACCGCTGCACCGCTTCTTGGTCTACGACGACCTGTCGCGGCGCTGCGAGACGGCGATCGGGACGTACGACGACGTGCTGTCCATGGACGCGGTACCGTCATCGCGATGACCATGCCGCCGGCTTAACTATCCGGCCTACGAGGCGTCCTATCCCAAGAACCTCGGCCAACTGCCGCATATTCGCGGCACCAACGGCCAAGCCGACGTGACCACCTCCGACATTCTCAACGGGCAGTACCCCTAGCAAAAAAAGGGTCTTCCTGCTCGCAGGCTACTCTTGGCGTCGGAGCTTATAATTGGGAGTAATCAGGGGGCTCAGCGCGGCCCCCTTCCCTATCCCAAAGGCGGAGCTTCAATGCGGATCAAGTACGAGGTGTCGGCGGGCGGACTGCTGCTGCGTCGCCGTGACTCAGGCTACGATGCCCTATTGATCGGTCGGGGCGAACCGCCGCGCATTTGGACGTTGCCCAAAGGTCACGTCGAGGCAAAAGAGTCGACCGAACAGGCGGCGCTTCGCGAGGTGCACGAGGAGACCGGTTGCTGGGCCGAGATCATCACGCGCCTCAGTGAGATCTCGTATTGGTTCTACGTCGGCAAGGCCAAACACAAAAAGTCGGTGACGTTCTTCTTGATGCGGTATCTCTCGGGCGATCCGGCCAACCACGATCACGAAGTCGACGACGCTCGCTGGTTCGACGTGACGCAGGCACGCAAGTCGCTAAAGTACGTCAACGAGAAGCGCCTCGTCGATCACGCGCTCGAGTACATCGCCGCGCATCCCGATGCGTTCGGCGAGCCGGCCGAGCTGGTGGCCGCGCAGACGCTCTCGTCCTGAGCACGTTCAACGTACGGATCGAGGCCTTCGACGGTCCGCTGGACCTGTTGCTGAGCCTCATCAGAGAACAGCAGCTCGATATCGCGACCGTACCGCTGGCTACGGTCGCGGAGCAATATCTCGACTACGTACGCGCGATGGAGGCGATCGACGTGGAGATCGCAGCCGAGTACCTCCTCATCGCGGCGACGCTGATCTTCTTGAAGTCGAAGGCGTTGCTGCCCCCGATTCCCCAAGAACTGCTCGACGAATCCGAGGAGACGCCCGAAGAAGTCGAAGAGCGGCTGCGCCGCCGCTTGATCGCCTACTCGCAGTACCGCGAGCTCGGTCAGCAGTTGCGCGAGCGCCAGGGCGAGGCCGCGGCTTTTCTTTATCGTGAATCCGGCGATCCGGCCGGCGAGATGGTGCAGCGCTTCGACATCGACCCCCAAAGACTCAAACACGCCTTCATCGAGATGTTGCGCCAGGCGCGCCCGGAGAAGCGCTCGATTGCGGGCGAACGAATCTCGCTGATGGCATCGATGGACTACATCATGCGCCGCATCAAAGATGGCGGCGAAGCGCGTTTTTCGGAGCTTTGCGCCGAGCTTGGCATGACCCGGGACGTCATTATCGTAACCTTTCTCGCCGTGCTCGAGCTGATAAAGCGCCGGCGGGTCACCTTCGAACAGGACGAGCCGTTCGACGACATCCGTCTCTTTGCCAAGGCCGCTGCGTGAATCTGCGCCAGGAAGAACTCTCCGCAGAAGAGTCGGCGCGTCTCGAGGAGGCGGTGCTGGAGCTGCAGCGTCCGGTCGAAGCGCTGCTCTTTGTCGCCGGTGAAGCGCTTTCGATCTCGCAGCTGGCTAAGTTGCTGCGGGCGCAAGAGCGGGAGATCGCGGCGGTGCTGCAGCGCGTCGAAGCCGACTACGCCGACCACGGAATCGTCCTGCGCGAGGTAGCCGGCGGCTATCGCTTCGCCACCTCGCCGGCAGCGCGCGACGTCGTCGAAGCCTATCTCTTGCCGCCCAAGACGACGCTCTCGACGCCGGCGCTCGAGGCGCTGGCCATCGTGGCCAACCTTCAGCCGGTGAGCCGCGGCGAGATCGAATCGATCCGCGGCGTCAACTCCGACAGCGTCGTCAGCACGCTGCTCGATCGCGGCCTGATCGCCGAGGCGGGCCGGAAAGACGTCGTCGGACGCCCGATGCAATATAAGACGACGCCGTTTTTCTTGGAGTCGTTCGGGCTGCGCTCTCTCGACGATCTGCCGCAGATGGAGCTCGAGCCCGGCGAGCGTATTCCGTTCGATCTCGGAGGCGTCAAGGTTTCGTCGTGACCCGGTGAGGATCGGTCTTCACGTGCACGTCGCGACCGGCTATGCCAAGGCCGTCGCGCACGCCAAACGCTGCGGAGCCTCGGCGATTCAAGTCTTCTCGACCAATCCGCGCAGCTATCGAACCACCGCCATCGACGAAGGCGCGCTGGACAACTTCGCGCAGATGCGTCGCGAAGCCGGTCTCGATCCGTGCGTCATCCACACGCCGTATCTCATCAATCTCGCCAGCGGCGATCCGAAGATCGCCGCCGGCTCGTTGCATCTGCTGAAAAACGATCTTGCCGTTGCAGCGCGGGGCGGCATGCGCTTCGTCAACACCCATCTCGGCTCGTACGGGGATCGCGATCGCGACGAAGCCTTCGCGGCGATGCGCCAAGGGCTGGAGAGCGCGCTCGAAGGGATCGCGCCCGGCGTTTTCTTGGTTCTCGAAAACTCGGCCGGCGCGGGGAAGCTCGCGGGCGGCACACTCCAAGAGCTCGGGGCTCTGGTTCGCAGCATCGACCATCCGCAGCTGGGGGTTTGTCTCGACACGGCGCACGCCTGGGCTTCGGGCTACGCGATCGATTCCAAAGAGAGCGTCGATAAATTTATAGAGCGCGCCGAGGCCGAAATCGGCCTGGCGCGCATCTTGATGTTTCACTTCAACGACACCCAGGTAGAACTGGGAGCCGGCCGCGACCGGCACTGGCATATCGGCGAGGGGCGGATCGGGTTCGCCGGCTTTCGCGCGTTACTCGCTCACCAGGAGTTGCGCGAGAAGACCGCCATTCTCGAGACCCCCGGCAGCGACGCCGATGACGAGCGCAATATGCTTACGATTCTCGCCATCGAGCGCGGCGCTACGACACGCGCAGGTGCGGCAGGCGGAGATTAGACTCCAGGAAAAGGGCCGAGTCGGCCCGGTTAACTCTCAACTTGAGATCGACATCGCTGATGTCGGAAACGAGGGGAGCGGTACGAACGGGATCGCGGAACATTGTGAAAACCTCTTGACGAATGTGGTAACCTTCAATCATTATATAGTGGTGACAGTAACTTGTCAACCTATTTTGCCGGTGAAGGCCAATCCCGCATGACAGCCGCCCTGGAGAACGCGCCTGGGGCCCTCGACCTCATTCGCGTCTTCGAAAACACCCTCAACTTGCCCGACGGTCCCGATGAGTTGGACTCGGTCGACCACGGCGCCGCTTGGTGCCTCAGCCACGGGCTTCCCCCGGTCGCCGACGACGGCGAGCTCGATCGCCTGCGCGGTTTCCGCGAGGCCCTGCGCGAGGTGCTCTTTGCCAATAACGGCGCCGGCGAGGTGCGGACGGCCTGGGAGCGCCTGCGGCCCTTCGTCAGCGCCGCCCAACTGCGCCTGACCGTCGACTCGAATCGCGGCTTGGATTTGCTGCCGGCGGCGCCCGAAGCCGACGGCGCGATCGCAGCACTGCTGGCGGTCGTCTACGAAGCGCTGCTCGATAGCACGTGGCCGCGAATGCGAGCCTGTCGCAAGCTCAGCTGCCGCTACGCGTACTACGACCGCACCAAGAACGCGTCGCGTGCGTGGTGCAGCATGGCGACGTGCGGCAATCAGGAGAAAGCCGCGCGCCGGCGGATGCGTGAGCGCATCGCGCGCTGACTTCATCGCGCACTTCGACGTCGACGCTTTCTACGCAAGCGTCGCGATTCGCGACGAGCCGCGCCTGCGCGGCAAGCCCGTCGCCGTTGCCGGACGAAGCCGGCGCGCCGTAGTCTTAACCGCCTCCTACGAAGCGCGTCCCTACGGCGTTCGCTCGGCCATGCCGCTCTACCGCGCGCTGGCGGCCTGTCCCGATCTCATCGTCGTGCCGCCCGAGATGCAGAAGTATCGCACGATCTCGCGCGAGATCTTCGAAATTTTTCGCAGCGACGGCAAGCCCGTGGAAGGGCTCTCGCTCGACGAAGCATTCGTCGGGCTGGGAACGACGACGCTCGACGAAGCTGAGGCATTTGCCGCGCGCGTGCGCCGCGACGTTGCGTCGGCGACCGGTCTGACGATCAGCGCCGGCGTTGCGACCGGAAAGATGGTGGCGAAGATTGCCTCGGACACCTGCAAACCCGACGGCCTGCTGACGGTCGCGCCGGGAGAAGAGGTGGCCTTTCTCGCGCCGCTGCCGGTCGGCCGATTGTGGGGCATCGGCCCCAAAACGCAATCGCGCTTGCAGCTCTTCGGCATCTCGACCATCGGCGAACTGGCGCAGCTCGAAGAACCGGCGCTGCGCGAACTCTTTGGTTCGTGGTGGCTATCGATGCGCGACTTGGCGCGCGGCGTCGATCCGCGCCGCGTCGAGACCGAGCGCGAAACCAAATCGATCTCAACCGAGGAAACCTTTGAATACGACGTTACCGACGAAACGCGGCTCGTCGCCGTCCTACGCGAACAGGCGCGCGAGCTCGCCGAAACGCTCGAGCGCGAGCGCACCGTCGCCCAAACCATCGGCGTGAAAATCAAGCGCGCCGACTTCACGACCCTCGGAAGGCAGACGCATTTGGCGGAACCAACGCGCGACGCGCGCCGCATCTTCCGTGCCGCGGTCTACTGCCTGCGCCGCGCCGCACTCGAGGGCGCCGCCGTCCGCCTATTGGGAACCCGCGTCGCATCCCTTACAGAGGGCGACCCCTTGCAGACGAGCCTGTTTTAGCTGTTGTTGTAGCGAGCGCGTTCCGCTGTCATCCTGAGCGCGAGCGCAGCGAGCAGTCGAAGGACGCGCGCTGCGTCATCCCTGAGCGAGCGCAGCGAGTCGAAGGATGACGCGAATTCAGTACAATGTCAATTTACTGACGTGCGACTCCTTCGACTCCTGCGCTCGCTCAGGATGGCGATCACGTTGCGTCCTTCGACACGGGCCCCTTCGACAAGCTCAGGGGCCCGGCTCAGGATGACAGGGGGCTACATGGCGCGTTTGCAGGTGCCTTTGAAGTTGGCCGTCGTCGACGTGGTCGACGGATAGCACATAAAGTGGAAAGCGTTTTCGCTGTCGCGCACGGTCGTGTTGTGAGTGAGTTTGCCCGAGTTCGCGTGGTCGACCCACTCTTCGGTGTTGCCGGTCCACGGCTTGGCGTAAGCGACACTCCAGGCGCCTTCGTTGTCGGTTTGTGCCGAGACGTAGCGCCCGTTCTTGGCATCCCAACTATACGCGACGCTCAAGCCGTAGGGCGTTTTCATCTTGCCTTGAGCCGGCACGAGCACCCATTGCCGCAGCACGCCGTCGTTCAACGTGTACTCGACGGTGGCGCTCGACGGCTTCTCGTTCGGTCGAGCCGGCCATGCACGTCCAGCTGCCGACGTAATATTTCATCGCGTCCATTCCGCCGCCGGCGGCGCCGGCCGGCGCGGTGAGCGCGGCGAGAAGAAACAATAAGGAGAGTCTTTTCATCGGGACCTGCCTTTCGCAGCCGAGCGTTCGCTTTATCGCTGCGGCGGCCTTTTGAGCCGCGTTTCGCCGGCGCTCAAATGTGATCCGTCGCCCATCCGATCTCGAGCTTTTCCGACTGGATTCGATCGATCAGCGCGGCGCCGCGCGGATGCAGCGGAGCCATCATCAGGACCGCTCCATCGCGCCGGCGTACGGAAAGCCGGGGTAGGAGATCGCGCGCACCGGCCGGCGGAAGCCATCCCGCGATACGCCGTAGATCTCCAGCCCCGGCGCGCAGCAGCGCGGGAATCGTTGCCGCTGCCGCTTCGCTGCCGAAGCCGTACTCGTCCACGACGTAGGTGTCGCGCTGCGGCACGCGCACGCCGAGAATATAGGCGCTGACGACCTTGCCACGGCGCACGACGAGATTCATCGTGTCGCCGGTGCGATGTTCGGAGCCGTGCGCGATGCGCAGACGCGTCCAGCCCCAGAGCGTCGCGCTGCGGCCGAAGCCGATGCTCCCGCGGCGCAAGCCAAACTCGTAACAGCGCCGGACCGCCCGCCAATCTTCGTCGGAATCGAGCCGCGTCGGCGCAAGGCGGCCGGAGGGCAACGCGTCGGCGCGCAACGAGAACTCGCGCGACGGCAACGCGCGAAAGCCTAACTCGGCGTAGAACTGCGGACGAATATCGGAGAATAAAAAGGCGACGTCGTAACCTTCGGCGCGCGCCGCGTCGAGCGCCGATGCGAGCAGTACGCTCGCATAACCGCGTCCGCGGTACTCCGGCGGCGTAAAGACGGCGCCAAAACCAAAGGCGCGCAATTTTTGCGCGCGATCCTGCACCGTCCGTTCGTAACGCTTGAAGGACGCGACGAGCGTGACGCCGTCGTAGAGGCCGATGGTCCGGTAGAAACGCCGTCCGTAAGCGCTGGTCGCCAGCGCGAGCGTCTGATCGACGTAGGCGTCGAAGTTCCGGCGCCCGGCCCACAACTCGGCCGTCTGCGGCAAGACCTCGCGAGCGTAGGCTTCCGCGGATAGTTCCCGCAGCCGCATCGAGAGATTACCTTAACGCAACTCTTCGAGAAACTCGGGCGCGGTGATGCCGCGCGTCGACGGCCCGGCCGCAGTCACCAACACCTTCTTGCGTGCGCGGCTGAGCGCGTACTCGAAGGCACGCCGCTCCCGATCGTTGTAGCCCTGGGCGCTCTTCATACGAAAGGTATAAAACGTATATTTGGCCGTTCGGGATGCGCGCGCGTCGCCTGAGTTCTCCTTGGGAATCATGCCGTATCGCGGACTAAAGAGAAATGCATCGGGAGCGTACCAGCGCGGGAAGGCACCCGGCCGCACGCTGGCAACGACGACCCGGTCGAACTCGCGGCCCTGCGCGGCTTCGACGCTGAGCATTTGGACGAAGCCTTCGCACTGCGCGCCGGGCGGCACGGAGCCCTCCAAGTCGTTGGTCATGCGCTCCTGCGCGTACTCGAGTACGTCGCCCAGCGTCGCTTCGGGACGGTCCCCGACGAAATCGGTCAAGCGCTCCAGCAACCGTTTGAGGACCGACTGCTGCGCGCGCCCCCGCGCCGAAGACGGATCGCCTTCGCGGGCCAGCCCTTCGCGCCAAACCTTACGCACGAACTCGTCGAACGGCAGCGTTTGCATCGCCTCGATCCAACCTTCGCGCAGTTGACGGAAGCGGCGAACTCGCGATGCCGCTTCGTCACTCAAGGCCTCGTCGAGCTCGCCGCGCACGACGTTCCAACCGAGCCGCAGATCGCGTTTGGGATCCCAGCGCCCGGTGCGCGCCGTCGGTGCCGGCTCCTCGTCGAATGCGAAGAGCGCCCGCTGCGGATCGGGCGGCTCGCTGCAGAGCAGCGCCAGCGACGCGTCGGAGAGTGCGAGCGACTTGCCGGCCAGCGTGCGCAGCAGCCATTCGTGACGAAACGGGTCGTAGACGTTCCACAGCAGAGCGAGCGCGTCGAGCGCGCGCCGGTCGGCAAAGAGATTGACGTCGCCGCCCACCACGACCGGGATGCCGCGTTCGAGCAACGCGTTCTCGTAGAGCGCGACGTGCCGCACCGAACGAAAGAGCACGGCGATGTGTTGCGGCGCGACGCCTTCGTGCAACCACGCTTCGATGCGTTCGCCGATGCGTTCGGCTTCCTCGTGCGGCGTGACGTCGCGATGCACTTCCACCACCGGCGAACGATGGCGCCGTGACAGCTCGATGCGAACGGCGGCGCGCGCGAAGCCGGCATCGCCGGCGGTCATCCTGACGCTCGAAACGGCCGATGACGGATCGCCGCAGAGCGTAACGCCGGCGAGCGATTCGCCGAAGACGGCTTCGAGCAGCCGAAGCTCGATCGCGGTGAGGTTTTGCGCGTCGTCGACGAAGGCCAAGCGATGGCGTTCGCGCAGCCGCGACGCGAGTTGCGGATCGGACTCGATGCGGCGGCGCGCGGCGATGGCGGCATCGCGCGCGGTCATTCGTCCGCCGCTTTCGACGAGCTCGACGTAGCGCTCGTAAAGCTTGGCCAGAATCTTCGCCAGATCGACCTCGCGCCGATACTGGCGCGCCAGCTCGTCGGGGTGCACGTCGAGCGAATCGTGGAACGTACTCTTCGTCGCTGCCAGCAGCCGCGGGTCGGCGAAGTTCGGTGGATTGGCGTAAAACTCGGTCGCCGCCGTCAGCGCGCGCTGCAGAAACGAGGCCGGCTCAACGCCCGCGTCGCGCAGGCGGCGGATCAAACGGAATGCCGACTCGAAAAAACGCACCGGTGTCCGCAAACCGGGAACCTCCGGATCGATCTGATTCTCGGCGAAGTCGTTCCAAGCCAGCTCGAAGAGCGGAATGCAGGCTTCGCGAAAGAGCAGTTCGGCCTCGGCGTCGTCGACGAGACAAACCTCGGCGCCGCTTTCGCGCAGCACGGCGAGCGCAAATTCCTCGAGCGGACGATCGGCGCCGACGACCAGCGGGTCGGCTTGCGGAAAAAGCTCGCGCGCTCGCGACGCACGCTGCGCCAATGCCGTGCTCTTGCCGGTCGCCGGTGGCCCGAGCACGGCGACGCAAACGTCGAAAGGCGCGTCGACGGCGTCGCGCTGCTCGTTTGTCAGCTCCAGCGCAATCAACTTCCGAAACGATCCGTTTCGGCGGGCGGCCGCCGCAGGCAGGCCGACGCGTAGTTGCAGTACGTGCAGGCCGCAGGATCGGTGGTCGGCTCGAAATCGGCGATGCGGCCGGCGCCGAGCAGATCGCTGAGTTCGATCATGCGCGCTCGCGAGCGTTCGAGCTCGGCGATGGTGATGTTGCCGCCGACCGTAAGGACGACCGGCCGAACGTCGTGCATGGCGTCTTTGAGCGGGATCAGCACGAGTTTGGTTACGCGATCGCCGGCGTCGGTTCGCGCCCAGTAGTAGAAGGGCAGCTGAAAGTCGCGGAAACGGCGGACCTTGTCGCCGTACTCGGCGGGAGTTGCCGCGATGCTTCCGGTTTTATAATCGACGACCGAAACGCCGCCCGATCGCTCGTCGCGGTCGAGCCGGTCGATGTAGCCGACGAAGGGGCGTCCCTCCAGCTCCAAGTTCGCGGCGACCTCACGACCGAGCACCTCGAACGGCGCCTCGCGCTCCATCGCCAGCAACCAATTGACGTAGCGCTGTACCGTTCGCTGTGCGCGGCGTACTTGTAGTTCGAACTCGACGGCAGTTTCGAAGCCGCTGCGATTGCGTTCGAAGGCCCAGGTGATGTGCTCCCGGATGCGCGCGCGCATCGCCGCCGCATCGCGCGCTTTGGGACGGGGAAACTCGCCGTGAAAATCCTCTAGCGCGCTATGAACGGCCGTGCCGTACGCCGACGCGGCCGAACCGGGGTCTTCGACGGCGGCGCAGACGTATTTGTAGAACCATTTGCGCGGGCACTCGGCGAACGTGTTGAGCGCCGACGCACTAAAGTGGCGCTGCCAGCCGGCAACGTTAGCCGGCGACTCCGGTGCGGCGGCCAACGTCAGTTCGAAATCACCGCGATGCGCGAGTCCCGCCGCGTTGTCGTTGCGATTTGGCGCCTCGGGCGAGAACTCGAAGATGGCGACGATCGCGCCGTGCAGCGCGCGGTCGTCCAGATCGGGCGGCAGTGCGCGAATTCGGCGAACGCGCTGCGCAAAGACCAGTGCGCTTTCGCGGTCGGCCGGCGGTAACGCGGGACGGCTTGCATCGATTGCATCGAGCAGCGCGCCGGTACGCCTCGCGTGCGTCGCATACGCGGCAGCGACGTCGTGCGCCACGCCGCTCAACGGCGAGCGAATCAACCGCAGCAGCGCGGTCTGGTCTCCGCTCCGATACCAGCGTACGGCATCGGCGACGAAGGAACGAACCTGTGCGGCAGCGGGCACCACTTCCAATGAAGTTACAGTTCCCACCAGGCGCCCCTGCACGCCGCGTATAACCGCCTTCCGATGCGGCGCATCATCATCGGCATTAGCGGGGCCAGCGGCAGCCTCTACGGTTACATGGTGTTGCAGGCGCTGCGTGCGATCGGCGGCATCGAAACGCACCTGGTCCTAACGTCGGCGGCGCGCCGCACGATGGAGCTCGAGACCGAGATGACCGCCGACGACTTCGAAGGACTCGCCGACGTCGCCCACCGCGACGACGACCTCGCCGCGGCCATCTCCAGCGGCTCCTTTATTACCGACGGCATGCTCGTTATTCCGTGTTCGATGAAGAGCGCGAGCGGAATCGCCTACTCGATGAACTCGAACCTGCTGGTTCGTGCCGCCGACGTCTGTTTGAAAGAGAAACGGCGGCTCGTCTTGGTGATTCGCGAAACGCCGTTGCATCTCGGGCACTTGCGCACGCTCGCCCAGCTGGCCGAAATCGGTGCGGTGATTCTCCCGCCCATCCCGGCGATGTACGCCAACCCCCAGAGCGTCGACGACATCATCGCGCATACCGTCGGCAAAGCGCTCGATCAGTTCGGAATCGCCAACGAACTCTTCAAGCGCTGGCGCTCGCCTTAGGAGGAGCGCGCTCTCCCCTGCGCCACTAGACGCTCGGCCAGGGCGACGTCGCCGACTCGGTCGACGTTGACGCCCGTCTCGGCATACGGCGAAACGAGCGCCCGCACGGGCGCACCGAGAATTTTGGAAGCGCGGGCTTCGGCTTGCGCAATCGAGAGCCGTCCGAGGGCAAATCGCAGCATCATGTCGACGCCGAAAAAACGCGCCAGCTTGATCGGGTGCTTTCGCGCCGCGCCGAGTCCTTCGAGGAACCGGTCGAGAAGGGGCAGCGCTCGCGGCTTCATCGCAAAGATGCCTCCGCCGCAGAATGTTCCGTCGCGCATTCGCGCCCATGTGTGAGGAACGTCGGGGAACGATTGCAGGTGCACGCCCTTCTCGACGCAGCCGTAGACCACGTCGGCGTCGAGCGCCTCGACGCGAGCGATGAAATCTTCGGTCGCCGGCACCGTGAGCACCGGCAAATCCGACGCGGCGATCAAGAGGTCGTCGTCCGGGGCGAAACCGGCCAAACCGTTGCGCAGGCTCTCGGTGATGCGTACGCCGTCGGGGCGCAGCTCGGCGGCGCCGGCTAGATCGCGATGGCCGCGCATCTCCGGTGGCGCGACGACGACGATGCGATCTACCTGCGGCGTGGCGCGCAGCGCCGCCAGGACGCGGCCCACGAGTGTAACGCCGGCGATTTCGACGAAGGCTTTGTTCGGCGCCCCGGGCTGCAGGAGCGCCACGTCGTCTTGCGGTCCCCCCGCCAAAACGACCGCGTTCACTGTGTCATCCTGAGCTTGTCGAAGGACACCAGTCCGGCGTGGCATCGAAAGCGCAGACGAACCGTTCGTAGTTCGCCGGAAGCGCGAGGCGCTCGCCGATGCTCTCGAGACGGCCGAAATCCGGCGTCAGCGTGAAGACGCAGGAGCCCGAACCGGCGAGCATGGCATTGCTCGCGCCGGCGGCACGCAATGCGTCGAGCGCCGCGCCGATCTCCGGCGCGCCGGCGCTCACGACCGGCTCGAAATCATTCTGCATCAACGACTCCACCGTTGCGAAATCTTCGGCTTGGAGTGCTTCGAGCAACGCGATCGAGACGCTGGCGTTTCGCGGGCGCGGCCCGCGATCGAGCGCGTCGATGGCACGATAGGCGTCGGCGGTCGAAACGGAGACCGGCGGCTTGACGACGAGTGCGTGCCATTTCGGCAACGCGCCGGCGGGAGTGACACGCTCGCCGGTTCCTTCGACCAGCGCAGCGGTGCCGGCGAGGAAGAAAGGAACGTCGGAGCCAAGCGCGCGGGCGATCGCCATCCAATCGCGTTCGCCCGGCGCGCCGAACGTGCCGCGCATTGCCGCGCGCAAGACGGCCGCCGCATCGCTCGATCCGCCGCCCAGTCCGGCTTGCACCGGAATCCGCTTGCGCAGCTCCATCCGCACGGGCGGAAGATCGCCGAGCGCGCGCAAGGCCGCGACGGCTAGGTTACTCTCCTCTTCAAGCTCACTGCGGCTGCAGGCGAAAGTAAAGCGGTCGCTCGGCTCGATGGCCAGTTCGTCGGCCATGTCGAGCGGCACCATCACGCTTCGAATGCCGTGATAGCCGTCGCTCCGGCGGGCGAGCACCTCGAGCGTCAAGTTGATCTTCGCCGGGGCCCGAAGCGTCAGCACGAGGCCTATCGGTTTGCCGTGGCGCGAGGAGGCGCCTCTGCGCTCCATGCCGCAGTAGGGCATACGGCATGGGTTCGAGTTACGATGCGCAACGGAACGAGTTCTGCGCCTACGTCCTGCACGAATCGGAGACCCCCTACGGCCTGTTGCTCGGCAACCTCAAGTCGTACGCTCAATCGACGGCGAAAGGCGGCGTTCGCGGCCTCTGGGACGCCGATACCGATCAGATCATCTTCGGAACGCATCACGTCGCCTATCGCTTGGGCGACACCACGTTCTTTCCGCATCAGATCGAGCGCGAACTTACCTTTCTACCCTACGCGCAGATCTCCGAGTTTACGCTCGACCATCGCGTGCACGTCACCGAAGCGTTCTACGTTCCGTATGGCCCGGGCTTCGACCGCGCCGTCTCGTTCGTCGTCGACGTAACCCTCTACAATCCAGGATCGGCCGACGTCGAGGTCGCGCTCTTCCCGTGGGCGATGTTGGTCGGGCAGCGCTTTTACGGCGAGCCCGAGCACGAAGTGCGCGCGTGGGACGATGGACGGTTCATCTGTTCGAAAAACCTGGAGACCGGCGGCGAACGCTGGTGGGGCGGCTCGCGAACGCCTGTGGCGGTCGAGCTGTCGTTGCGCGAGCAGGTGTTGTTGGAGTCGATGCGGCGCGGAACGCTGGCCAAAGCCCCCCCTTCGCAAACCTCCGACGACGTTACGCCGCAGCAAGCGCAGCTGGTCAGCCGGCGCATCTTCGGGGCTTTCGAATATCGCGTTCCGGTCGCTGCCGGAGCGCGCGAATCGCTGCGCTTAGCGGTCGTCTATCACAAGGACGGCAACGAGCGCAGCCGTCCGGTCTTGGAGGCGCTGCTGGTTAAGCAGCGCGCGCTCCACGATACGCAGGGTTACTTCACGCAGCGCTTGGCCGACGCGCGCTTCCTGACGCCGTCTCCCGAGATCAGTCGCGGCGCGGCTTGGGCTAAGGCCAACATGCTGCGCATCGTCAAGGAATATCCGCAGGGCTGGGGCGCCACCAACTCGCCGCCCTCCGACATCCTCGTGTCTCGCGATACGTCGTGGCTGGTGCACGGTTTCGACTACTTCTGGCCCGAGTTCAGCCGCAACGCGCTCGAAGTCTTCAACTTGGCGGTCGAAGATAGCGGCTTAATGGTCGAGTATATCCGCGGCGTCAGCGGCTACAAGACCGATTACGACCTCAACATCAACGACGACACGCCGCTCCATCTTATCGCGATGCTCCACCACTATAACGCCACGCTCGACGACGATTGGGTCCGCGAGCGGTACGGACTGGTCGTTAAACTCACCGATTATCTGCTCACGCAGCGCGACGCCAACGGCCTGGTGCTCTGCCGCGCCAAGGGCGTGGATATGTACGGTATCTCCTCGTGGCGGAACATCATCCCGTACTACACGCTCGACGGTGCCGTCACCGAGATTAATGCAGAGTCGGTCTACGCTCTGGAGGCCGCGGCGATGCTCAGCGCCGTGGTGGGCGACCACGAGCACTGGGAGCGCTACCAGGGCGAGGCCCAGCGGATGCGGCAGGCGATGATGGATTACCTTTTCAACGACGATACCGGTGCGTTCGTCTTGAACTACGACCAGGATGGAAACTATCAGGATAACTTTACGGCCGACGAGATCTTCCCGGTGCTCTTCAATATTGCCGATTACGAGCAGCGGCGCGCAATTTTAACCCGGCTTCAAGAAGCCGACTTTGTGACGCCCGTCGGCATTCGCACGATCTCTACCGCAGACGCGTGGTACTTTCCGTCGTACGGTTTCGGTTTGCTGGGTGGTATCTGGCCCGACCTCACGCTGTGGTACACGGTGGCGCTGGCACGCAACGGCATGGTCGACGAGGCCGTGCATTTTCTGAGCATCGCGTATGCGGCAATGGAAGGCGGCAGCCCGCGAAATACCGTTCCCGGCGAGTTCGCCGAGTGGTTCGACGGCGGTTCGCTCAGCAATCGCGGAATGTACCTGTCGCCGTGGACCGGCGCGAAGTATCTTTGGGCGGTGGCCGAGACCGTGGGCGGCCTCAACGGCTATCGCACCAGCGGGCGCCCCCACTTGGCTCCGCTGCGTCCCAAGGGTTGGCAATGGATCGCCGCCGCCCGCGTGCACTGGGGCGGCCATCGCTGCACCTACGTCGTCGATCTGCGTAACGACACGATCTACGGCAACATGCCGGAGCTCTCGGCCGAGGAACCGTTCAAGTGTATCTACGCCGGGCGCGACGTGAGCGACGAGGTAACGACCTCGCCGGTCGAGGTGGGCGCCATCGCCTTCGAAGATGAAGCGGGGGCGGTGCGCATCTTCCTAGGCAACCACTTGGACCACGCACGCAACGTGCTCATCGAGTTCCGAGGCCATACGGCTCGCGTAGATATGGCGCCCGGGGATCTGCGCGAGGTGCATCTGATCGGGAAGCCCAGCGACCGGCGCGCCAAGGCCGCGAAGCTCGACGTCGTCCGGCCGCTCGCCAGGGTATAGGCGCTCGGAGTGCAGCCATCGATGCGCGTCCCGACGATCGTCCTTGCCATCGGTGCGGTCGTATTGCTCGCCGCGGTTGCGATCGGCGAGCGGATGGGCAACCGCGTCATCGGGCAAGCGACCGAACAGCAGCTGCAGTCGGTGGTACCGGCCGCCGTGTCGCCATCGCCAAACTCGTCGCCCCAGGCGTACGGACCGGACTGGAAGCGCTCGCAGGCGCTCTCCGCCGCAGGCGATCCGCGCTTCCCCGACCCGCGCGTGCCGCCGAAACCGCTTCCCACGCTGCCGCCGACCCCCAAGCCGCGGCCGACCCCCGTTCCGACGCCGACGCCGAATCCGGACATCCCGATCTGGCGCCAGAAACCGCTGCCCACCTTCGCGCCGTCCGAGCAGCCCTCGGGCGCACCGGCGGCCATACCAACCGAGAACGGCGAGGGCGCGCCCGGGTCGACCCCAACGCCACCCCCAGGCCCTCGGCTGAGGTCCTACTAAAATAGACGTATGGAAACAACCGGAACCATAACCGTTAAGCGCGGTCTCGCGCAGATGCTTAAGGGCGGCGTCATCATGGACGTCGTCACGGCCGAACACGCCGCCATCGCTCAGGAAGCCGGCGCCGTTGCCGTCATGGCGCTGGAACGAATACCCGCAGACATTCGAGCCGCCGGCGGCGTAGCGCGCATGAGCGCCATCGAGCTGATTCGCAGCATCATGGACGCGGTGACCGTTCCGGTGATGGCCAAGGTGCGGATCGGGCACTTTGCCGAGGCGCAAGTGCTGCAGCAGCTCGGCGTGGACTACATCGACGAATCGGAAGTGCTCACTCCCGCCGACGACAAGTATCACGTCGACAAGCACGAGTTCACTACGCCGTTCGTCTGCGGCGCACGCGATCTCGGCGAAGCGCTGCGGCGGATCGCCGAAGGCGCGGCTATGATTCGCAGCAAGGGCGAAGCCGGCAGCGGCAACATCGTCGAGGCGGTGCGGCACATGCGCGCCATCGGCGACGGCATTGCGGAGCTGAAGGTCGCGCGCAAAGAAGAGCTCGTCGCGCGGGCGCGCGATCTCGGTGCGCCGCTCGAACTCGTCGCGCAGGTAGCCAACGAGGGACGGCTTCCGGTCGTGCTCTTCTGCGCCGGCGGCGTCGCCACGCCGGCCGATGCCGCACTGATGATGCAGCTTGGCGCCGAGGGCATCTTCGTCGGCAGCGGCATCTTTAAATCGAAGGATCCCAAACGTTTCGCTCGGGCGATCGTCGATGCGACGACGCATTTCAACGATCCGAGCGTCGTGCTGGAGGCTTGCAGGTCGCTGGGTATCTCCGAAGCGATGGCCGGTTTGGACGTCCGTCGTCTCGATGAATCGGAGCTGCTCGCGTCCCGTGGCAATTAGCGTAGGCGTTCTCGCGCTTCAGGGTGACGTCGACGAACATATCGCGGCGCTGGAGCGCTGCGGGGTTCCCGCAATCGCCGTTAAGACGCGGGACGATTTCGCGCGCGTCGACGCACTGGTCGTACCCGGCGGCGAGTCGACGACGGTGATGAAGCTGCTCGCGCGCGCCGAACTGGATTGCCCTATCGTCGAGCGAGTGCATGGCGGCATGCCGCTCTGGGGAACCTGCATGGGGATGATCGTCGCGGCCCGGGAGGTCGCCGATCTCGACCAGCCGACGCTGGGACTCATCGACATCGCCGTTCGCCGCAACGCGTTCGGGCGTCAGAACGACTCCGCCGAAGTCGATCTGGCGATTCCGGTGCTGGGCAACCGGCCTTTCCCGGCAATCTTTATCCGTGCGCCGTGGATCGAGCGTCTCGGTCCGGGCGTCGAGCTGCTCGCCGAACGCGGGGGACGCGGCGTGATGGTGCGCGAGAAGAACGTGCTGGCGACCTCCTTCCATCCGGAACTAACCGGCGATCTCCGCGTGCACCGCTATTTTCTCGAGATGCTGGACCAGCAAGGGAAGGTCTCGACCGCGGCGTAACTTTCGAGGCGAGATGTCTACGCGCGCCGCCTCTTCGGAGACCGAGGGAGCGGGGTTTGTGGGTGAGATTCCGCCCGTCGAACCCCTGATGAGCGAAGTCATTGCGACGCTTGCGCTCGCCGCACACGCATATCTCACCGACGAACAGGGCCACGAACCCGATCACGCATCGGCAGAAGTTGCCATCGACGTTGCGAGCTCCGCATTCGAACGCGTCAAAGAACGATTGAGGCCGGAAGAACGGTTAGCCATCACACAAATGCTAACCGAAACGCGGTTAACGTTCGTTCGAAAGCGAGGCACCTAGGATGCCTCGTTTTGATAGCCGGGGGAACGCTTCGTGAGCGACGTGCTCGTGCTGAATTTTACCTACGAAGCGTTGAACGTCACCAGTTTTCAACGCGCGGTAAAGCTCATCTTCGCCGGAAAAGCGGAGATGTTGCACGGCCGCGAGAGGATGCTGGCCTCGCCGACATATGAGATGCGCATGCCGTCGATCATTCGCATGCTCTACTACATTCGGCGGCCGAGGCAGAAGGTGGCGCTGACCAAGAAGAACGTCTTGATTCGCGACGATCACACTTGCCAGTACTGCGGCACTCATGGCGAGCGTTTGATGACCGTAGACCACGTCACGCCCAAGAGCCGGGGCGGGGCATCCACCTGGGAGAATCTCGTCTGCGCCTGCATGCGCTGCAACAACCGCAAGAACAATCGCTTGCCGCAAGAAGCGAACATGAAGATGCTGCGCAAGCCTCGCCAGCCGAAATACATTCCGTGGATTCAAATCAAGCGCAACACGCTGCCCGACGAATGGGGCAAGTTTCTCTTCCTCTACAACGTTTCGATCGACGAGCGAATCGAGACCTAACGCTGCAAAACCGGGTAACCCCGTTCGGCGACGTCGTCGCCCTGCCGGGGCGCGGCACGCTAATGGGAAACCGCGGAGTTTTGCACGACGACGACCGCCGCATCGTCAAGCCCTGGCAGGTTCGGCGCTGGATTGCGTGCGTTTTGGAGTTCCGCGGCCGCAAGCGCGAGGTGATGACACCGCATCGTTACACCGAACTCTTCTTTCTCGACGAAGCGGCCGCGTTTAGCGCCGGGCACCGCCCCTGTGCCGAGTGCCGCCGGGCCGACTACGTGCGATTCCGCGACCTCTGGGCGGCCGCTTTGGGCGGACCGGCCGGCGCCGACGACATGGACGGGCGCATTCACGGCGATCGTCTCACCGGCAAGGCCAAGCGAACCTATCGCGACGAGATCGCATCCTTACCCGATGGCACTTACGTCGCGCTCGACGGGAAGGCGATGCTCGTTTGGGGCTCGTGGCTCTACCCGTGGTCGGACGGCGGCTACGGCCCGCGCGGCGCGCGAGCGGTGCGCGGCGAGGTGGAGGTGCTGACGCCGCGCTCTATCGTTGAGATTCTGGCGGGAGGCTTCCGTCCCGGCGTTCATCCGAGCGCCGGCGACTAGTTACTTCGCAAACTCGCGCAGGTGGTTGTTGTCGATCACGAAGGTCCACGCATCGTACGAAATGTGCATCGATCCCGAGTAGGGCGTGCTCAACTCCAGCACCAGGCCGAAGAAGAGGCCGATCGAGCCCGCGACCAAGCCGGTGATCGCCATCTGGCGCCAGAAGCTTCGCATGCCAAAGAAGAAGACGAAAGCAGATAACCATCAGGCCGCCGAGCACTAACGCTTCGAGCATACCGTCCGGCAAGCGGCTTTGAGCCTGCACGATCCGCAGCCGGCGAGCATCGCCTATGTCGCGCAGGCTCGACAGCAACTGGCTCTGGATGCTCGCCTCCATGAGCAGCTTGCCGGAGTCCTTGCGGGTCGCCACCGGCGTGATCGTGGTCGTGTACGTGACGGCTTCGGAGATGATCCGGTTGGCAACGGGATCCTCGACGCCTTGGCGCGCGAACGACAACTCCTTGTCGCGCACTTCGATGGCGTAGCGCGCCACCAGCCTTTGCAGTATCCTGCGTTCGCGGTCCGGGAGCCGCGCAGCGTAGTTAAACGCGTCGGCAACCGCTCCGGCTTCGGTGTCCGCAGTCTGTTGCGCGGCCGAAAAGCCCGTCCAGACGGTACCGACCAAAAAGCCGACGACTACCGAGTAAAGCACGCCGACGACGGCGACGAGATATCCGGCGACGTCGTGGTCGTCGAGCCTTTCGGGCGGCACGCGGCGGCGAAACCACGCGTGCGCGGCGATCGCAACCGCCGCGGGCACGATGGCGAAGAGCGGCAGCGCGACGAGCGCCGGAATGTCCGTCAGCCAGCCCATCTCCGTTCATTCTAGGGAATGCGAAGGAAGCTCTTTACCGAGAGCGCATTCTGCGGGTTGCATTGGACCAGCATAGGACGCCGTACTTTCAAGCGCTGCTCGAATACGTCGATGCGGGCGTGGTCCCGTTTCATACCCCCGGTCACATTCAAGGCCACGGGATGGACCTCGCCTTTCGCGAGTTCGTCGGCGACAATATCTGCGCGATCGATCTCACGCCGATGCCGGGTATCGACGACTTGCTTCAGCCCACCGAGTCGATCAAAGAGGCGCAGCTTCTCGCGGCCGAAGCGTGGGGGGCGGACAACAGCTTCTTCCTGACCAACGGCTCGACCAGCGGCAATCAGTGCATGATGATGACCGCCGTGAATCCCGGCGATAGGATCGCCGTGCCGCGCAACTCTCACAAGTCGATGCTCGGCGGCTTGGTGATGAGCGGTGCGGAGCCCATCTACATGCTTCCGGAGGTAGACCGGGAGCTGCGCATGGATCATTGCGTTACGCCGGAGACGGTAGCCCGTACGCTGCAGCAGTATCCCGACGTTGCCGCCGTCTACCTCGTCTCACCGACGTACTACGGCGTCGCCGCCGATCTCGCGGCGATCGAACGCATCGTTCACGCCGCCGGCAAACCGCTGCTGGTCGACGAAGCGTGGGGACCCCACTTCCACTTCCATCCGGCCCTGCCGCTCTCGGCGACCGCGGCCGGAGCCGATCTCTGCATCAACTCGACCCACAAGATGCTTTCGGCCTTTTCGCAGTGTGCGATGCTCCATCAGAAGGGCGAACGCGTACGCCTCGACCGGCTCAAGGCGGTACTAAAGATGTTCCTCTCGACGTCGCCCAACTTGCCGATGGTCGCGTCGCTCGACGTCGCACGCAAACAGATGGCGACCGAAGGCGAGGCGCTGCTCACGCGCACCATCGATTTGGCCTCCGAGATGCGCCGGCGGCTCAACGCGATCGAGGGCATCTACTGCTTCGGCGAAGAGATGCGCGGACGGCCCGGTATCTTTGACGTCGATCTCACCAAAATCACCGTAACGGTGCGCGGCCTGGGTTATACCGGCTATGAAGCATCGGAGATACTCCGCCGCCGCTACAACATCCAGGTCGAGCTGGCCGATCTCTTCAACGTCGTCGCGCTGGTCACGATCGGAACGCGACCCGAGGCCGCGCAGCGCTTCGTCGATGCCTTCGAAGAGATGGCGCACGTCGACCGCAAGCTCGACATGTTCGCGCCATCCGGTATTTTGGAGCAGCGTTTAAAGCGCGGTAATTTCGCGATTCCGCCGGTGCCCCCGATGCGGATGCGTCCGCGCGATGCGTTTCTCGCCGATACGGAGTTCGTGAAGTTTCGCGAATCGGCCGGGCGTATTTGTGCCGAGACGCTTACGCCATATCCGCCGGGCATTCCCGTCATTGCGCCGGGCGAAGAGATTACGCCGGAGAGCATCGATTACTTACGCCTAGAGTTGAAGGCCGGCGTGCGTATTCAAGGTCCCTACGACGACGAGTTGCGCGTCATCCGCGTGGTGAAGGAGTGACCCCGCGGACCGGATAACGGTACGTAAATGCCTCCCTCGGGACCGGCACTGGAAGTGAGGATCAGTATTGGCCGTTAGAGTTCACTCTATCTCCCCAACTTGGGAACTCTCACAGCTCCTCGACATCTTCCCACTCGCGATACGGCAAGCGCTTGTCCGGCTCAACAACATCGAAGATATCATTGAGGTCGTGCTCGATCTCGGGCGTCCGCCCGAGGCCCGTTTCGAGCACGATTTTATTTATCTCACCGATACGCCGGTTAGTCACGAAGATATCGCGCACGTTTGCTCGCGCATCTCGCCCTTCGGTGCCGACAATCGCGCCGGCATCGAGCAGACGCTCCACCGCATCAGCGCGATTCGCAATCGCACCGGCAAGATCGTCGGTTTGACGTGCCGCGTCGGACGCGCCGTTTACGGCACGATCGACATTTTGCTCGACGTCTTGCGCAGCGGTAAGTCGATGTGCTTGCTGGGGCGTCCCGGCGTCGGCAAGACCACGATGCTCCGCGAGTGCGCGCGCGTGCTGTCGGAAGAGCGCAAGCGCGTCGTGATCGTCGACACGTCGAACGAAATTGCCGGCGACAGCGACATCCCGCATCCCGGAATCGGGCTAGCGCGCCGCATGCAGGTCGCCGATCCGGCCCTGCAGCACGCCGTGATGATCGAAGCCGTCGAAAATCACATGCCCGAGGTCATCGTCATCGACGAGATCGGCACCGAGGCCGAGGCCGGAGCCGCGCGGACGATCGCCGAGCGCGGCGTGACGCTCATCGGCACGGCCCACGGACAGACGCTGGAAAACCTGTTGATGAATCCCACGCTCTCCGACTTGGTCGGCGGCGTGAGCGCCGTGACGCTCTCCGACGAAGAGGCTCGCCGCCGCGGCACGCGCAAGACCGTCCTCGAACGCAAGGCGCCCCCGAGCTTCGACGTGGTCATCGAGATCCACGATCGCGACCGGCTGGCGATCCACAAGAACGTTGCGGAGGTCATCGACGCTTTACTGCGCGGCTATCAGCCGCAGCCCGAGATTCGCCAGCGCGAAGCCAGCGGCGCGGTCCGCGTCGTCCAAGAAGCGGATACCGAGTCGATGCCGCGGCTCGCCGATCGCTACGATCAGGAGCGCGAGCCCGACGAGCGCGACAAGCCGCTGCTCCTCTTTCCCTACGGCGTTTCGCGCAACAAGATCGAGCGCGCCATTTCCAACCTGCGCGTGAACGCCTCCATCGCCCGCAACTGGGACGACGCCGACGTCGTGCTGACGCTCAAGACGCTGGAACGCAAGGAACAGCCAAAACTCAAACAGATCGCCTCGGACAACGTTCCGATCTACTCGATCAAGACGAACACGACGACGCAAATCCAGGCGGCCTTGCGCGACGTCTTCAATCTCGGCTCGATCGACAACGAGGAGATCGCGCTGCGCGAGACCGAGGAAGCTATCTACCAGGTGTTGCTGACGAGCCAGGCGATCGAGCTCTCGCCGCAAACTTCGTACGTGCGCCGCATGCAGCATCAGCTGGCCGAGCGCTACCGCCTGCAGTCGCGCAGCACCGGGCTCGAGCCAAACCGCCGCGTTCGCATCTACAAAACCGCCGACGTCTGATGTTCGACTGATGCTCGTTGCCGTCGAAGGCATCGAGGGCAGCGGTAAGAGCACTCTGGTAGCCGCCCTTGGCAGCCGCTTGCGCGAACGGGGGTTCGACGTGCTGCTGACGCGCGAGCCGGGAGGCACCCCAGCCGGAAACGCGATACGCCGCATCTTTCTCGACCGCACCGTCTCGATCGAACCCCTTGCCGAAGCATTCCTAGTCAACGCCGCGCGCGCGCAACACGTTGCCGAAGTTCTGCGGCCCGCGCTCGACGCGGGGCGCATCGTGATCTGCGATCGCTTCACCGACTCGACGCTGGCCTACCAAGGTTACGGCCGCGGCCTCGATCTCGCGCAGCTGCAAGCCATCTGCGCCACGGCGACGGGCGGAGTGTCAGCCGACCTCATCCTGCTTCTCGATCTTCCCGTCGACGTCGCTCGGGCGCGTCTGCGCGAACGAGCCGAGCGGACCGATCGCATCGAAGCCGAGGGCGACGATTTTCACCAGCGCGTGCGCCGCGGCTTTTTGGAGATTGCCGCCTCGCCGCGCCATCGCGTATTCGACGCCGCGTTGCCGCCCGAAACGCTCGCCGAACTGGCGCTGGCCGGCGTCGAGGAGTGCATGCGAGCGGCGCGGCGGTGACCGCGCTCGCATTCGACGTCGTCGGAGCCAAAGGGCCTTTGCGCTACTTTGAATCGCTCACGCGCGAACGTCTCGCGCACGCCTATCTGTTCACCGGGCCGCAAGGCGTCGGGAAGAAGACCTTCGCGCGGCGGCTAGCGCAGTCGCTTCTGTGCCTTGCTCCGAAGCCCGGCGTCGTCGGTTACGATGGGACGTGCGCGTCGTGCGTGCTGTTCAAGGGTGATGCGCACCACCCCGACTTCTTGGAGCATGAAGGAACGCTCAAGATCGGCGACGCCGACGCGCCGGCGGCTTTCGGCGAAGGCGAACGGCTCGCCGCGCGCGATATCGTGCGCCAGCTCTCGATGCAATCCTACAGCGGCGGAATGCGCGTGCTGCTGCTCGGCGACGTTACGTTTGCCACCGCGGAAGCGGCCAACGCGATGCTCAAGTTCTTGGAAGAGCCGCCCAATGGCGTGCTCATTTTACTGACGACGGCCGCGCCGGGCCGTCTCCTTCCGACGATTCGGTCGCGCACCATCGAAATCAACTTCCCGCTCCTTTCCGCAGCCGAGGTGCGGCAGATCCTCGAGCGGATGAACGTTCGCGGAAACGAAGCCGAGGTCGCGGCTTCGCTGGCCGGAGGAAGCATGACGCGCGCGCTGGCCGCATTGGAAGGTGAAGAAGAGTCGCTGCGCGCTGCCGTGGTGCGCTGGTTCTTCGAAAGCGTTGCCGGCGATTCGCCACAAACCTCGTGGGCGACGCGCGAGACGCTCGACGAAGGACTGGAGACGATCAAGACGCTGGTGCGCGACTGGATCGTCGCGACCGGTCACGACGGCGTCGCGCTCGTTTCGGTGGATCGGACGGAGCAGCTGCGTGGTCTGCGCCCCTTGGGCGGGCGCGCGGCCGCCGCGCTGCTGCGTAAGCTCGACGACGCGCAGCGCTTGGCTCGCACCAACGTGCGGCCCGAGCTCGTCAGCGAGCTGGTTCGGATGGCCCTTACAAGTAGCCCCTAAAGGCGACGTCGTCGTACTGCTTGGCGAACGGGAAGGCGAGATAGGCTAACGCGACCGCGCGCACGCCGGCCGTGATAAAGCTGCCGATCGTCGCCGAAACGTGAAGTAAGCCATACGGCAGCGCGATGGGCACCGCGACGTACCAGATCGCGAAGAAAACCACAGCAAGCACGATCGACCCGATCGGCTGCGCGCGCACGCCGCGAATGGAAGCGGAGATGGCCAGGCTTCCCGGAATGCCGCCGATCGCGGCCGATGGTATCGTGTAGATCAGGAAAAATGCTGCGATCGCGGCGAGTGCCAAGCCCGCTGCGCCGAGGTAGGAGCCGATAAAACTCGCCGCCCACACCACAAACTGGAAGCCGATGGCGGCCAGCGCGATAGCGCCGAACTTCGCGCGCCCTTCCTCCCACGCTTCGTCGAACGAGCCGCGCCCGGTGCGCCAAATATTGTTGGCTTGAATGATCGCGATGCCGAAGGCCCAGAGATAGACGAGCTGGATCAGCATTGCGAAGAGCCCGGCGCCCTGGCCCCCTAGCGGGTCGGTAAAAAGATACGAGACCTGTGTCAGCAGCAGTTCCAAGACCGCAGCGAGCAGCGGGATGACGAAGATCGAGGGGCGGCGCAGCAGCAGCGGTATTGCGCGCACGTACATGCCGAGATCGACGCGAAGCTTGCTCATCTGCTAGACTCGCCGGGCCCTAGAAGCGCGCGCCCTCGAGGGCGTGGCGGCACGAGCAGTCTGCATCGGCCGGGATCCGCTCGACGATCTTGCCGATGGCGTTCTTCACGCGTTCGTTGTTGCGGTTGAAAACCTCGATGACTGCGTGGTGCGAAACCGGCTCCATCCCTTCGATCCCGACGTCGTAATCGGTGATCAGCGAGATGTTGGCGTAGCACATCTCCAGCTCGCGCGCCAAGTAGGCCTCGGGGTACTGCGTCATATTGATGACCTCCCAGCCCTGGCTCTGAAACCATTTGGACTCGGAGCGCGTGGAGAAGCGCGGCCCTTGAATCACGACGACCGTGCCGCCGTCATGCGTCTCGATGTCGAGCGAACGAAGCACGTCCACTGCGATCGGCCGCAGCGTCGGACAGTAAGGGTCGGCGAAACTGACGTGCGTCGTGATCGGCCCATCGTAAAACGTATCTTTGCGCCCGCTCGTCCGATCCACGATCTGATCGCAAACCGCCATCGATCCCGGCTTGAAATGAGTCGCCAGCGAACCCGCCGCCGTCGGCCCGATAATCCACTTTACGCCCAGCGATTTCATGGCGTACAAATTTGCACGGTAATTAATGGCCTGCGGCGGAAAGCGATGATCCTTTCCATGCCGCGGCAAAAACGCGACGCGCCGTCCAGCGATCTCACCCAACGCGACACGGTCGCTCGGCGCCCCATACGGCGTCTCGATCCAAGCTTCACGCGCTCCCTCGATGAGCGAATAAAAACCGGAGCCTCCAAAAACCCCAATTTCAGCCTGTAACTCGTCACCCATAGACTTGAGCCAGTAGCCTAAATCGTTTCAAGAATCCTTGCGCCGCGGGAGCAAAGTAGTCAGCGATTAAAGTCGGAGGGCTTCAGGTCGTCGAGGAATTTTTTGAAGCGCGCCATCTCGTTATCGTTGATCGGCTTCTTGTCGGCGGTGGCTTCCTCGAGCACGATTTTGTCGGAGACGAAGATCGGCGCCGGGACGCGCAGCGCGAGCGCGATTCCGTCGGACGGACGCGCGTCGATCTCTTGGAGTTCGCCGTTGGTGCGGACGATGAGCTTGGCGAAGAACGTCGAGTCTTTGATGTCGTGAATGACGACCTGCTCGAGATTGGCGTTGAGCGTGTCGAGGATGTTGCGCATCAGGTCGTGCGAGAGCGGCCGGGGCACCGGAGCCCCTTCCAGCGCCAAAGCAATCGCGGTTGCTTCGAAGGGACCGATCAGAATCGGTAGATAGTGCGAGCCGTCCATATCCTTGAGGATGACAACCGGATCGTGGGTTAGGAGGTCGATGCCGAGTTTGTCGACCTTCATTTGGCGCATATGCGGACCTATCCGACGCCTCCGGCGGATTTTCTTGCCGCCGCGGCAAGTGCCGGCGCAAGGGCGAGCAGGACGAGCAGCCGAACGGGGCGCCCTCGAGTATGCCACTTTCGTGCGGAATCGTCGGCCTGCCCAACGTCGGCAAATCGACGATATTCAACGCGTTGACGCGCTCGGCCCAAGCTCTTGCGGCCAACTACCCCTTCGCAACGATCGATCCGAACGTTGGCGAGGTGGCGGTACCCGACGCGCGCCTGCCGGTTCTCCAACGCCTGACCAGTGCGCAGCGAATCGTACCGGCGACCGTTCGCTTCGTCGATATCGCCGGTTTGGTGCGGGGAGCGAGCTCGGGACAAGGACTGGGCAATGCGTTCTTGAGCCACATCCGTGAGACCGATGCAATCGCCATGGTGTTGCGCTGTTTTGCCGACGAGGACGTGGTGCACGTCGAAGGCGCGCCGGATCCGCGCCGCGACTACGAAATCGTCGCCATCGAGCTGGCGCTCGCGGATTTGGCGACGATGCTTCGTCGCGTGCCGAAGCTCGAACGCGAAGTACGCGCCGATCCTAAGCTCCGCGAGCATCTGGAGGCGGCCCGACGGCTCACGGCGGCGCTCGAAGAGGCCAAGCCGGCTCGAAGCTTCGCGCGGGGCTCGCTCGAGGCGCAGGTGGCGGCCGACTCGTTTCTGCTCACGGCAAAGCCCGCAATCTACGTCGCCAACGTCGCCGAGGGGCGCTCCGAGGAGTCGATGCGCCAGGCGGGCGAGGTGGCGGCCATTTCCCGCGAGGAGGGCGGCCGGGCGGTCGTTCTGAGCGGCAAGATCGAGGCCGAGCTGGCCGGGCTCTCCGAGGCCGAAGCCGAGGCCTTCCGCCACGAGCTGGGGATGGAGCGCAGCGGCCTCGACGACCTCGCCGCGGCGGCCTACGATATTTTGGGGCTGATGACGTTCCTGACAGCGGGCGAGAAGGAAGCCCGGGCCTGGCCGATCCCCAAGGGAACGAAGGCGCCCCAGGCGGCCGGAACGATCCACGGCGACATCGAGCGCGGCTTTATCCGGGCGGAGATCCTGTCGTACGACGATTACGTTGCGTTCGGAACCATCGAGGCAGCCCGCGCGGCAGGACGCGTCCGAAGTGAGGGCCGGGAGTACGTCATGCAAGAAGGCGACGTTGTAAACTTCCGCTTCAACGTGTAACTCAAGGGGCTGCGGCGTACAAAGCGCAAATCCCCCATCATGACCACCGCTCTGCGCGAAACTTCGGTGCGCGACGTCTCGGTTTTCGGCGACGCCATCGCTTATTTCAACGAGGCCGCCGACCTGCTCGAGCTGGACGCCGGAATGCGCCGCATATTGACGCATCCGTCGCGGCAAATCATCTTCTCGATTCCGTTTCAACGCGATTCGGGCGAGTTTGAGGTATATACCGGCTATCGAGTCCAGTATAATTTCGCGCGCGGGCCGGCCAAGGGCGGCATTCGCTACCACCCGCGCGTGACGCTCGACGAGGTTACGGCGCTGGCCTTCTGGATGACGTGGAAGTGCGCGGTCGTCGATCTGCCCTTCGGCGGCGGCAAAGGCGGAGTCACGTGCGATCCGGCGACGCTCTCCTCCAACGAGCTCGAGCGCATCACGCGGCGTTACGCGGCGGAGCTGGTCGAGGTCGTCGGACCCGACAAAGACGTGCCCGCACCCGACGTCAATACTACGCCGCAGGTCATGGCGTGGTTTATGGATACCTACTCGATGCACGTCCGCCAAAATATGCCGGGCGTGGTCACCGGCAAGCCGCTCGAGATCGGAGGATCGCGCGGCCGCGTCGAGGCGACCGGTCGCGGCGTCACCATCTGCGCCCTCGACGAGATGGCGGAAATGGGGCTGCGCCCCGATCAGGCGACGATCGCGATTCAAGGGTTCGGTAACGTCGGAATGTACGCCGCCAAACTCTTCGAGGAGCGCGGATGCAAGGTCGTCGGCATCTCCGACGTCACCGGGGCGTACTATAACGAAGAGGGCATCTTTGTCAACGCCGCGATGGAGCACGCGCGCAAGTTCGGAACGCTCGAAGGCTTCAAGGGCGGCGAGAAGATCACCAACGCCGAGCTGCTTTCGAGCCCCTGCGACGTGCTCGTGCCGGCGGCGCTGGAAAAAGTCTTCACACCGGAGACGGCCGCCAAAGTACAGGCGAAGCTTATCGTCGAGGGCGCCAACGGACCGACCACGCCCGAAGCCGACCGGATATTCCGCGAGCGCGGCGTTATCGTCATTCCAGACATCATGGCAAATGCCGGCGGCGTTACCGTTTCGTATTTCGAGTGGGCTCAAGACCGCATGGGCTATTTCTGGAAAGAGCCCGAGGTCAACGAAAAGCTGGAAGACTTCTTGCTGACGAACTTGCATCAGATTCGTTCGATCGCGCAGTCGCGCCGCGCTACGCTTCGCACTGCCGCCTACACGCTCGCGATCGATCGCGTCGTCAAAGCCTCGAAGCTGCGCGGAATCTACGCCTAGCTGTCATCCTGAGCGCGACGCTGAGCTTGTCGAAGCGAAGCAGTCGAAGCGCGAACGAAGGTCGGTGCGCCGCCGGCACTCTTGGAGATCCATTGACGGCGGCGCATAACGCATTTTAACCCGCGCCAATGAAGAAATTGTAAACGCTAGCCGGTGAGCCGCGCGATTCGCGTTACGGCGTCAACGTACGCGCGCGCCCGCTCCAAGACAAATCGCGACTCCGGTGAGTCGGGCGTCTCGAGCGCCGACTCGAGTCGCTCGATCGCCGCGCGCAGACTCCCGTCTCGAGTGACGCGTCGAGATTCGCGAGTTGCTTGCGCGAGCTCGGCCATTCGTTTGTCGAGGACGCGTGCGAAATCGGTAAGCGGGGCGATGCCGCGCGCCGGTCGCTTGGTTTCGAGGGCCGTTTCCAGCGCGAGGCTCGCTAGCGCGAAACGTTGTGAGGCCGCAAGCAACCGTAGTGCGCGCGCGGCGCCAATGGCATGCGCGCGTTGAGGTTCGTGGCGCAGACGCTCGATCGAGGCCTCGACCGCGGTGCGGATGCGCCAAACCGTGGTGCGAGCCGAAGCGATGGCGCGCAGCGACTCCTGCGATGGGTCCGCATACGCGTGAAGGATTGTCACCGCGAGCCGGCGCTGCGCGTCGAGCAGGTCGGCGAGATACGCGCGAGTGCGCTTACGCTCCCAAGTGGGAAAGGCGAGAAATCCCAGCATGCCGAGAGCCGCCGCCGGCGAGCGTATCGAGCACGCGCGCGTCGATCGCCGTGGTCGCCGACTGGCCGCGCATTCCCAACACCAAGACGACGAACGACGTGATGGCAACGGTGAAGAGCGCGTAGTTCGGATTGAACGTCAGGTAAGCGGCAGCCGTGGCGATTAACACACCGGCGATTTGGAGTGCCGGGTGGCCCCGCACCGCGTCGAGCACCAGCGTGGCGATTACGGCGCCCAGCAGCGTGCCGGCGATGCGCGCAAACCCGCGGAAGAAGGTAGTTTGAAAGTCCGAGCGCAGCACGATGGCGGCGGTCATCGCGATCCAGTAACCGCGCTCCGCGGCAAAGTGACGCCCGGCCATCATGGCGATCCCCATGACGACCGCGAATCGCAACGCCTCTCGGCTGAACCAGTCGATCTTGTTGCGGACGTACGGACCCGGCTGCGGCCGCGACAAGAGGCGTATCTTCGGAACGCGTCCCGAGGAGAGCATCGCCGCCGCCTCGACGGCATCGTGCAGATGCTCTTCCAAATCCCGCGCACCGGCACGGTATATCGGCGCCGTCGCTTCGCTTTCGAGCGGCGCGAGGGCGCGATCGATTTCCTCCCACGTATCGAGATCCGGCTTGCCGCCGCGCAGCGCCGCGGCGATCGCCCCGAGGCGATTGGCAACGGCAGCGGCAAAAGCGCGCAGCGCCGGCGCGTCGCGATTGCTCGCCAGCGATCCGGAGATCGCCCCGAGCCGTTTGCGGACGATCTCGGAATCTTCGAGCAATCGTTCGAAGCGTGCCGTCTCCGCGGCGCGAGAGAACGGCTGCGGGTCGGCCAGGATCTGGCGCGCGGTGGCAAGCGGCGTCATCGGCGGCGTCGCGCGCGAGCCGTCGGCGATCTGTCGCGCGTAGGCTTCGAGCTTGCGATAGACGTCGGCCAGTGCGACACGCTCGACGTGAAGCCGCGTGATCGGTGCTGCGGCGACCACGAGCAGCGCCTGTATCAGTCCGCCCGCAAGCACGAGTCCGGATTGTTGCAGCGCAGCGCCCGGGTCCAACGGCCGGCTCGAGAAGAGGATGAAGGCGATGAGCGAGTTGAGCGAGACCGTCGTTGCAACCGGGCCGATCTGTCCGATGGTGCCGCAGAGGTAACCGGCAACGGTAGTTGCCGCTACGATCGCTACGGTCGAGCTAGCTGCAGACGCTCCCACGAAGCTGCTGATCGCCATTCCGAACGCGGCGATGAGAACGGCGCCGATGCGCGTGCGGTAGATGCCTTGCAGCGAGGTGAAGCCGGTGATGAAGGCACCGATTGCGGCGGGCACGCCCAATGCGGGCTGCCCCAAAAATGCGGCAACGCCCAGCGGAATCGCGACGCCGATCGTGCAGCGCAGCGCGTACCCTGGTTCCAGCGCGCTGCGGTCGAAGGTGCCGACCGAAGCTGCCAGCTCGCGCAGCCACGGCAGCAGCTGCGAGTGTGGCTGATTAGATGCCGTCGTTTGGCGGCGCGTACGGATCCGGGTAACAGTAGTGCGGGTTCGAGCAGCGCGTACCCTTATAGGCAGCCACGAGATCTATCTGCGGGATGTGCGTTCCGTACGCCTTGTTGATCGTCTGGATGAAGGCGTAGGCGATCAGAGCGTAGCCGGTGTTTGAGGGATGAAGTCCGTCGAAGCTGCTGATGCCGTAGAGATAGCCGAGATAGCAGCACTTGCCCGGATTGATCGAAGCGGCCAGCTGGAAGTATGGATTCGAAGGATTGCCGCTGGCCAGTCCGCTGAAGATCGAGGCGACGTCCACCAGCGGCACGTTCGACGCGGTTGCGGCGTTGTCGATCCCCTGATTGATGGCATTGTTCAGCGCCTGGACCTTACCGGCAAACTCGGGTGTGATGTAGTTTGAGCCAAGGCCGTTACCGCGTGGGGCTTTACACCCCGGTGTCGGCACGGTGCAATCGAGGTTCGGGAGCTGGCCGTAAGTATTGAAATACTGAATGATCGCAATCACGCCGGGCAACGTTAGGTAGCCGCACGGCTTATCGGTGCTCGCCGGCACACATCCGTTAGGCGTGTCGAGTCCGTATTTCTTAGCGACTTGTGGAAGCACCGATTGTAGCCCCTGAGTCGAGAGCAGGCACCACGCGTACGTACGAATGGCGCAGTTGCTCTTGGGATTCGGCGTGTTGACGCGCTGAAAGAATCCGGTCTCGAGAATGTTGGGTAGATTGGCAACGACGACGCGGGCCCCGGCATGCTCTAGCGTCGAGATCGTCGCGCGCAGATCGCTCTCCGCCTGTCTCGCGTTGCGATCGCCGCCGACGAAGCGTCCGCCGCTTCCCATATATTTAAGAACGTCGTTGGCACCGAGCCACACCGTCGCCAGCGTCGGATGAAGCGAAGCGGCAGCGTTAACTTCGGTGAGGTTGCCTTTTAGGTTGGTGAAGTTCAAGAGCACCGGCCAGAACGTGCCGCTCTCCTCGGCGATGACCATATTGAGCAGGCCGGGAATGCCCGGCAGCTCCTTGCACGTAGAGGACTGCGGTTGATGAAGTACGTTGGCTTCGTGCAGCGTTAGGCCGGGAACGCCCAGATTGCGGATCGTCTTCGAGCCAGGATTCATGCGTACGCGCGGCGCTCCGCGCAGACGGTATCCCGCTAGGTTAAAGCCGTTGTTGTCCGTGCAAACGTCGCCGATCTTGAGTTGAGCGATCGGAAAATATGGATTTCCCGATGGTACGATCTGATTGTCGAGTCCCGGCCCTTTGATTAGCGGCAAGGGACTTACCGTCGGGTCGAACATGTCGTTTATCGCTTTGTCGAGCGATCCGCCCGAAGCTTGCTCGACCAAATCCGCCCAGAATCCCGTCGCTTGATTCGGTGGAATTTGTTGGCTCTTGTCGTTGGGATTGCGTATCCCCGTTTCCCCGAGAAAACCGTCGGATTGATAACCCGCCGTGAGGCTGTCGCCGACGCCGACGATCTTCGACAGAATGCCGGTTTGCGGTGGGGGTTTCGAAGCGTTGCCGCCGTGCGTGGGAGGCATGCCCGGCGCACCGCCGGTCGCGCCGCCGCCGCACGCGGCGAGCGCCGCAAGCGCGACGATGCTCAGAGAGTGAACGAACGGTTGCGAACTTCATCGCGTGGTTACTCCGAATCACAATGGGAAAACGTTCGGCGAGCCGATGCCGAACTGAAGCTGAAGCTGGGTTGCCTTGAGGCCGCCGATCGCCAAGCCGCACTGGTTGTTGATGGCTTGTTGCACCGTCAGACACTTGATCCCGGTGATGCCGAACTGCCCCATGTTGGTCGTGTTGCCGCTATTGAGCGTCGCCTGCACGAACGCATACTTGGTTAGGCGCTGCGAGACGCCTAGGAAATACGCGAAGAGATGCTCGGGATACGGATCGGTCGGCAGATAATCTCGGGGGCTCTGCGGCTCGAAGAAGAACGTCGTCGTCTTGGTCGGCGTGTATTCGAGATAGAGCACTTGCGGCAGCTGCATCGAGTTGCCGCCGTTGGCCCCCGCGGTATGCACGAGCCACGACGGCGCAATCGTGAACGTGCCGAACATCTTGGGCGTCTTGAGGAACGGCAGCGTGAGCGCGATGGCGTAATATTGCGCCGTGCGCACCGGGATGTTCTCGACTGGACCGTCGGGTAAGTTGTAGGTGAAGGGAACGACGTCGTTATTCCCCGGAGCGAAGCCGATCTGTCCGCCGCGCGTGACGTACGTCGGCGAGATCACGAACGGGAGCGGACCCGGCAGCTTGTCGGACTTCACGACAAAGAGCTTCTCGAGCATGAATACGCCGAACGTGTCTTTCGTTCGCACGTTGATGTTGCGCCCGGTGCCCGGCCCGCACGCGTTCCCGTTGCTGAGATCGGCGCAGCCGACCGGATTGCGGAAACCCGCTAAGTAGACCGGAGCCGTACCGGTATTGAATCCGTACGGCCAGTGCTGTAACTGGAACATGCTGACGACGAGGCGCGTCGACCAGTTAAAGCCGTAAGCGGCCGAGAGGTCGGCGCCGCCCATCAGCCAGCCCTGCTTTCCGTAAGAGCCGATGTCACCAAACGGATACGCCATCGAAAGATCGGCCGAGTACGTAAATCCCTGCGGAAGTCCGATCACCGGGCCGACGGGCTGCTGCGAAACCGGCGGCGCCTGTGCGACGTTGGTGTCGCTCTTCGGCGGCGGCGTCTGGCTCATGACGTTCTTGAGTGCGGTATTGGCGCCGGGAAGGATCGACTGCTCGAAGACGTCGCCCATTCCGCCATCGGCGAAGGCGGGCAACGCAATGTTCGCGAGCGCGCAGGCCGCGACCGCGACCGCCGACACGCGAAAGATTTTTCCGAGCATGCAAGCAACTCCCAACAAGCGGGATGACGTTCGTCATCAAATCAAAACTAAGGGATTTACAACAGAAGTTGCCCCTACCGCACGAAGTTCCTTGTTAGTAGGCGGCTCGAATTAGACGCCGACTTGCGGCGTAACCGGCTCCGCTTGCAGCTCTCCCCGCACGTGTCCGTCGCGACGTCCGTCGTTACCGCCGCGCATTTCTAGCGACTTAATGATGACGTAAAGCACCGGCGTGATGCCGAGATTCAATATCGTAGACATCAGCATGCCGCCGAAAACGACCGTTCCCAGCGAATGGCGGGCGGCTTCACCGGCGCCCGACGCAAAGACCAGCGGGGTGACGGCGATGACGAAGGCAATCGAAGTCATCAAAATCGGACGCAGCCGAATCTGAGCGGCGCGCATCGCGGCCTGCACGATGCTGGCGCCTTCGCGCAGCTGCTGGTTGGCGAACTCGACGATTAAAATCGCGCTCTTACTGGCCAACCCGATGAGCATGACGTATCCGACTTGCGCGTAGACGTCTTGAGAGAGCGACGGATCGAAGAGAAACGGAATCGGAAAGTGCCGCAGGTTGATGAAGAGCAGCGCGCCGAGCAACGCCGTCGGTACCGCCAGCAGTACGATGAGCGGGTCGATGTAACTCTCGTACTGCGCCGAGAGAACGAAGAAGACAAAGATCAGCGCGAGGATGAAGATTTCGATCGTCAGCGGTCCGGCGGCAATCTGGTCGAGCTGCAGGCCGGTCCACTCGTACAGCACGCCCTTCGGCATGACTTTCGACGCAATCTGCCCCATTGCGGTAATCGCGGCGCCGGTGCTCGTTCCCGGGGCGTTACCGCCGCTCAGCTCGATGTTGCGGTAGAGATTGTAGTGAGTGATGATCGGCGGGCCCAGCACGCGCTGAATACTCATCAGCGCCGAGAGCGGCGTCATGACGGCACCGTTGGACGTCGTGGTGGTGGTGCCGGCGCCCGGAGCCGGAGTCCCGACGGCGCTGGGCACGACGCTCGTGCCCGGCGCAGAGCTCGAGTGCACGTAAAGATTGCCGAGCGATTCGACGCTGTTGCGGAACGGCGCGTCGGCCTGCACGTCGACCTGCCAGGAGCGATTGAGATAGGTGAAGTTATTGACGTAGAGCGAGCCCAGGTCGACTTCCATCGTCGTGAAGACGTCTTGTAACGAGACGCCGATCGACTTGGCCTTGTTCCGGTCGATGTTGGACTCGATTTGCGGCGAGTTGATGCGGAACTGCGTAAAGACGTTCATCAGCCGCGGATCCTTCGCGGCGACGCCCATCATCATGTAGGCGGTGTTCATAAGGGTCGTCAGACCGACGTTGCCGCGATCCTCGAGTTCGAACTGGAAGCCGCCGAAGTTGCCCACACCATTGATCGCCGGCGGGTTAAACGCGAAGATCTGCGCCTGCGGAATCTGGCTGTAGAAGGCGTAGTTCAGGCGCTGCTCCACCGCGAACGAGTTGTGAGGCGTGCACGCGTCGGGATGCGCGAATAGGAAGATGAGCTGGCACCATGCCGGTGACTTACGATCGCCCCACGGCGTCAACAGCGCGAACATGATGCCGCGGTTGGGCGCCGAGCCTGAGAAGCTAAATCCGCCAACGTCGAAGAGGTGTTTGACCTCGGGCTGCGCGCGGATGATTTGCTCGGCGCGTTTCGCGATCGCCTGTTCGCCCTGCAGCGACGTTCCTTCCGGCGCTTGCACCAGCGTGATGAAGTAGCCGAGATCTTCGTCGGGAAGGAAGCCTTGCGGCGTCCTCGACGTCATGAAGAGCGTGAGCAAGAGCGCGGCGATGAAGCCGACGGCAATCCGCCAGCGCAAGCGGAACATGGTAGGCAGCATGCGCCCGTACCAGGTACGGAAGCCATTGAAACCGGCGTTGAAGACGCGGAAGAAGGCAGCCTTTGACTCGTGTTCGCCGGTCAGCAGGCGGGCAGAGAGCACCGGCGCCAGGGTCAAGGCTTGGAAGAGCGAGATGGTGATCGACGCGGCAATCGTTAGCGCGAACTGCTTATAAATCTGACCGGTCGTGCCCGGCAAGAAGCCCACGGGAACGAAGACGGCCAGCAAGACCAGCGACGAGGCGACCACGGGGCTTTGTATCTCGCGCATGGCCTGCGCGGCGCTGGCGATGCCGCTCTGCTTTCCTTTATTCAGCTCCATGTGACGGGCAATGTTCTCGATCACGACGATGGCGTCGTCGACGACCAACCCCGTAGCCAGCGTCAGGCCGAAGAGCGTGATCGTATTGATCGTAAACCCGAAGAGCTGCATCACGAAGAACGTGCCGATCAGCGAGACCGGGATGGTTGCCGCGGGAATGAGCGTGGACTTGGGATTCTGCAAGAAGAGGAAGATGACGCCGATGACCAGGCCGATCGAGAGCAGGAGGGTCAGCACGACCTCCTTGACCGACTCGTTGACGTACTGCGTGACGTCGAAAGCTACGTCCCAATGCATTCCGGCGGGGAACTGCGGCGCCAGCTGCTGCATCTCGGCGATGACTCGCCGCGAAACGTCGATGGCGTTGGCGGTCGGATATTGCAGTACGCCCATGCCGACCACTTGGCTCTGGCCGTCAAAGCGAAGATCGGTGGTATAGCTCTGAGCACCCAGCTCGATGCGGGCCACGTCGCCGAGATGGACGTAGCCGCCGTTGGGATTAGCGCGCAGCACGATGTTGGCAAACTGCGACGGGTCGGAGAGCTGGGTCAGCGCGTTGACCGTATAGGTGTACGGTTGATTCTTAGGGGCGGGAGGCGAGCCGATGCTGCCGGCCGCCACGGCCGCGTTCTGTTCTTGCAAGGCCGTCACGACGTCGGTGGCATCGAGGCCCTGCTGGGCCAGCTTGATCGGATTGACCCAGATGCGCATGGCGTACTGGCGCTGCCCGAAGATGATGACCTGCGAGACGCCCGGCACGCGGCTGATGTTGTTGGTGATGTTGAGTTGGGCGTAGTTGCTTAGCGTAAGGGTGTCGAGGCTCTTACGGTCCGACGTGAGCGCGATGCCCATGACGAAGGCGCCGGAGTTCTTGGCGACGGTGATGCCGAGCTGTTGGACCGTCGCGGGCAGCTGTCCGATGGAGGACTGAACGAGATTCTGCACGTCGGCGGCGGCGATGTCGAGGTTGACGCCGAGGTTGAAGGTGCAGGTGATGCTGGACGTGCCTTGGGCGCTGGTCGAGCTGATGTAGCGCAGGCCCTGCACGGTGTTGACTGCTTGCTCGAGCGGCGTCGTAACTTGCGCCTCGACCGCTTGCGGGCTGGCCCCGGTATAGATCGCCGTGATCGTCACGACCGGCGGCGCAATCTGCGGGTACTCCGACACCGCCATCGCCGGAATGACCACCAAGCCGGCAATGAGGATGAGCATCGAGCAGACCGCTGCCAGGACGGGACGATTGAGAAAGGCCTTGGTCATGACGTTAGCCGTACCAACCTACAGACGTTACGGGCGGTTGCGCAATCCGCAAGCCCGTCGCCGAGATTGTTCTAGAAGGCCTGCTCCGCATGGTACGAGCTGCGCGAGAGCGGGCTCGATACGACTTGGTGGAAGCCCCGCCGTTCCGCCAGCTTGCCCAGCCTCTCGAACTGCGTGGGCGTAACATACTCGACGACGGGCAGATGTTTCTTGCTCGGCTGCAGGTACTGGCCCATGGTGAGGATGTCGACGCCGGCCGCACGCGCGTCATCCATAGCCGCTTCGACCTCCGCTTCGCGTTCGCCTAAGCCGAGCATCAGCGAGGTTTTGGTGAAACGCTCGGGGGCGCGCTGCTTGACGTGCGTCAGGACCGCTAGCGACTGTTCGTAGGAGGCTCGCTTGTCGCGCACCGAGGGCGTCAGCCGGCGCACCGTCTCCAAATTGTGGGCGAAGACATCCGGTTGAGCGTCAACGACAATGTCGAGCGCCGTCAAGTCGCCCCGATAGTCGCCGCTGAGGATCTCGACACGCGTGCCGGGATTGCGTTCGCGAATGGCGCGCACGGTGTTGGCAAAGATCAACGCGCCGCCGTCGGCCAGGTCGTCGCGGTCGACCGCGGTCACGACCAAATACGTCCAACCCAGATCGCGGACGGCGTCGGCTACGCGCACCGGCTCGAGCCAGTCCACCTCGCCACGCGGATTGCCGGTCTTCACGTTGCAGAAGCGGCAGCCGCGCGTGCACAGATCGCCCAGAATCATAATCGTCGCGGTTCCGGCTCCCCAGCACTCGGCCACGTTCGGGCAGGCTGCTTCTTTGCAGACGGTATGCAGCGCCAGCGCACCGACTTTAGCTTTGACTCTCTCGTACTCGTCGCCGATCGGCAACGAAACCCTTAACCAGTCCGGCTTACGAACTCTCGTATTGTCGATCAGGCTGATCTCGATCGCCACGCTACGCCACCAACTTCTCGGACGTGAACGTCACGTCGAAAACCCGCGAAAGCTCGTCGAGAAGCACGCGCTTCGCCTCATCGATACTTACGGAGCGACCCGTCTCGACCGAAAGCGACGTCAGCCCCCGGTCGGAGATGCCGCACGGATTGATGACGCGATCGTAGTCGAGCGCGTTGCAAACGTTGAAGGAAGCGCCGTGCATCGAGACCATGCGCCGCACCGCCAAGCCGATCGCGGCAATTTGATTTCGCCCGATCCAAACGCCGGGATGCGCGCTCCAGCGTTCGCCGCTCACGCCGAATCGCGCGCAGGCCGTAATCACCGCTTCTTCGAGCGAACGCACCAGCGGCACGACTTCCCGGAACCGCTCGAGCCGCCGCACCGGATAAACGACCAGTTGCCCGGGCCCGTGATAGGTGACGTCGCCGCCGCGTTCGACCGAAACCACGTCGATACCGCGCCGCGCAAGCTCGTCGGCGCGGAGTAAAACGTTCTCTGCTTTGGCTTGGCGCCCGAGCGTAACCACCGGCGTATGCTCGACGAGGATCCACGTGTCGGGCACACGCCCTTGACGCACATCCTCGTGCAGCGCATGTTGCAAATCCCACACCTCACGGTACGGTCTCACCCCCAAATCGAAGAGGCGCGCAACGCTACGACGCACCAACCGGAGCCTTCGGCTTAGGATTGATGATATGAATCGCCTTGCCGTGCGCTGCCTCGGCCGCGTCCATGATGCCCTCGGTGAGCGTCGGATGCGGGTGAACGGAGAGACCGATGTCTTCCAGCGTCGCGCCCATCTCGAGCGCGATGACGCCTTCGCCGATAAGCGATTCGGCTTGCGGCGCAACGATGTGCATGCCGAGCAGTAAATCGGTCTTGGCGTCGCCGACCAGCTTGAGCACGCCGTCCGACTCGTTCATCGTGCGCGCCCGGCCGCTGGCGGCGAGCGGGAACTTACCGATGCGCACCTCGTGGCCGGCGGCTTTGGCTTCCTCTTCGGAGAGGCCGACGGTTGCGACTTCGGGATCGGTGTATACGCAGTTCGGAACGGCGATGGGATCGAACGCCGCGGAGCGATCGCCGGCGATGACCTCGGCAGCAATCACCCCTTGCTTCATCGCGCGGTGCGCGAGCAGCGGCGCGCCGGTGACGTCGCCGAGGGCAAAGATGTTCGGTACTTTGGTGCGCTGCTGCTGATCGGTCGCGATAAAGCCGCGGTCGTCTACCTGCAGCCCAGCCGCGTCCAAACCGAGATTGTCGGTAACCGGCCGGCGTCCGACGGCGACGAGCACCATATCGAAATCGCGCGCCTCGTCCTTGGAGCCGGTGCCTTCGCCGTTGAGCGTGGCGCGCGCGCCGCCGGCGGTCTTCTCGATGCTCACCACTTTGGTGTTGAGCATGAACTCGATGCCTTGCTTCTTGAGAATGCGCAGCAGCGTCTTACCGATCTCCAAATCGGTGCCGGTGAGAATCTGCGGCATCATTTCGACGACCAGAACCTTGGCGCCGAGCCGGCCGTAGACCGTGGCGAACTCGAGACCGATCACGCCGCCGCCGACGACCAAGAGATTCTTTGGAATGCGCGACACGTTGACGGCGTCGTCGGAGTTGATGATCGTTTCGCGGTCGCGCGGCCACGCCTTGACGTCGACCGGAGCCGAACCGGTTGCGATCACGACATTAGCGGCAACGATGCGATCCGTTCCGTCGGCGGTCTTCACCGAAACTTCCGTCGGCGACTTCAGCGTCGCCTCTCCGCGGATGAACGTTACGCCGTTGGCTTTGAAGAGCGTCTTGACGCCGCCGACGTTGGCGTTGACGACGTCGGTCTTGAACTTTGCGACCGCTTCGCGCTGGATTTCCGCTTTGGGAACTTTGATGCCGATCGCTTCGGCATGCTCGATGTGACGCACGACTTCGCCGACGTGCAGCAGCGCTTTGGTGGGAATGCATCCCCAGTTCAGACAAACGCCGCCGACCTCGTCGCGGTCGACGCAAATGACTTTCTTGCCCAGCTGCGCCAGGCGAATGGCCGCATGGTAACCCCCCGGACCCGCGCCGATTACGACCGCATCAACCTGGTGTTCCGCCAACTCATGACTCCTTTCACACTGCCTAAAACCCGGCTCGCCCGACTCGTTTCGCTCAATCGGGAGCGTTCCCCAGGAAGTCTAGCGAAATGGAATCATCCATGTCCCGAATTGGATGGTCGGGCCTGCTTCCAAAGCTTGATCGCGACTCGATCGTGCCGCTCTACCGCCAGATCCACGAGCATCTCCGCGAGGCAATCCTCGCCGGGACGCTGCCCGAATCGACCCGCTTGCCGCCCGAACGGACCATGGCCGAGCGCCTTTCGGTTAATCGAAGCACCATCGTCCATGCCTACCGGGAGCTCGTCGGCGAGGGGCTGATCGAGCAGCGCGTCGGCTCCGGCTCGCGCGTCGTCCCACAGCTGCGCGGCGGCCAGCCCGAGCGCGCCGCCGGCGTTCCGTGGTGGGTGACGCTGCCGCCCTGGCGCGTGGGCGAGTTTCCCAACGTCCTCGGCGAGCTGGCAGCCAAACCCGAGCCGGGGCGGATTTCCTTCGTTCAAGGCGTCTCGCCCGAGGAACCGTCGCCGCTGCCGGCGTTGGCGAAATCGTTCGGTCGCGTCGCGCGGGATCCGCGCTTCGTCCTCTCCTACGGCGATTCCGAAGGTTACGAACCGTTGCGCGAGTCGATTGCGGCGCGCATGAACGCGCGCGGCGCCAACGGCATCTCGCCGAACAATATCATCATTCTCACCGGCTCGACGCAGGGCATTGCGATCGTCGCTCAGAGTTTGGCCGAGCCCGGCGACGAGATCATCGTCGAGTCGCCCTCGTATCCCGGTGCGTTGCAAGTCTTTCAGATCAACGGACTGCGCGCCATCTCCGTGCCGGTCGACGACGATGGGATGCGCGTCGATCACATCGAGGCAATTCTGCGCACCCGCCGGCCGCGATTCATCTACACGATGCCGTCGCTGCATAATCCGACGAACGCCACGATGAATGCCGACCGGCGCGAGCGGCTGGCCACCATCGCGCGGCGTGCCGGCGTTCCGATCGTGGAGGACGATCCCTACGGTCCGCTGGCGCCCGAAGGAACGCCCCTGGTCGGCTTGGCGCGCGATCACGTCGTCTATATCTCGACGTTCTCCAAAACGATCGCACCGAGTCTGCGCGTCGGCTGGCTGGCCGCACCGCGCACGATCCTCGAGCGGCTTCTGTTGCGCAAACAGGCTTACGACATGGCCACCAGCCTCTACGTGCAAGCGGCGATCTGCGACTACCTGGAATGCGGCTACGACGCGCACGTCGAGCAGTTGCGCAGCGAGCTGCTGCTGCGTCGCACCATTGCCGACGAAGCGATCGCGCGCCATTGGCCGTCGAACTTGCGCGTCAGCCGCCCGGCCGGCGGCTTTTATCTCTGGACGTCGACGCCGCGCGAGCTGCGCGCGCGGGCTCTGCTCGACGCGGCCGAACGGCTCGGCGCGTCCTTCCTCTTCGGTGAGGCCTTCTTCGCAAACTCCGGCGGCGATCACTATTTTCGTCTCGCGCTCACGGCGGTGGCGCGCGGCGAGATCGCCGAAGGCATTCGGCGCATCGGCGAAGCCATCTCGACGCTGCGCTCGTGACCGCGCTGCAGCGCCGCCTGCTCACCTGGTATCGGCGTCACGGGCGCGCGACGCTGCCTTGGCGGAGCAGCCGCAGCCCGTACCGCACCTTGGTCAGCGAGTTCATGCTGGCGCAGACGCAAGTCGATCGCGTCGTCCCGAAGTTCGAAGCCTTCATGCGGAGCTTTCCCGATTTGCCGGCGCTAGCAAACGCAACGACGGCCGACGTGCTGCGCGCCTGGCGAGGGCTCGGGTATAACTCGCGCGCGGCGCGACTGCATCGCCTGGCGCGCCTCGTGTGCGAACGCGACGGCGGAGTGCTGCCCTCGGACTCCGCTGCGTTGCGGGATCTGCCCGGCATCGGCGCCTACACCGCCGCCGCGATCCGCGCCTTCGCCTTCAACCTCGACGACGTTCCGGTCGACACCAACGTCCGGCGTATCGTCGAGCGCGTCTGCTTCGGTATCGAAGGCAGCGCCGGCATCGCACCAAGTGAGGTCGACGCGCAGGCTCGCGCGCTGCTGCCTTCGGGACGAGCGCACGACTGGGGTTCGGCGCTGATGGATCTCGGGGCAACGGTCTGCACCGCGCGCGCCCCCAAGTGCCTCGTCTGTCCGCTGCGAAGCGACTGCAAAGCGGCGCCGCTGGACGGCGCCGCGCTCGAGCGGCTGCGCGCCGCGCGCACTAAACCGCGCGCTCCGCAAGAGGCGCTTCCGTTCGAGCGGACGACGCGCTACGCGCGCGGGCGCATCGTCGAGCGCCTGCGCGATTTGCCGCCGGGTCAGCGAATCTCGCTGCTCGACCTCCACCGCGAGGTAGCGCCGGCAATCCCGGGGCGCAGCCTCGACGACGTCCGCGGCCTGGTCGCGGCGCTCGAGCGCGATGGTTTGATATCGCACGACGGAACGACCGTCGCCCTGCGAGAATGAGGGCGCGTGCCTTCCATTCCATTTCCGAAGAAGAAGGTTCCGCGCGCCACGGCGCTCGCGGCGCTGGAGATTCTCGAACGCACTTATCCCAATCCGCAAACGGCGCTCGAGCACGGTAACGACTTCGAGCTTCTGATCTCCGTCATTCTGTCGGCGCAGACGACCGATGCTCGCGTCAATCTGACCACGCCGAAACTCTTCGCTAAATATCCGACGCCGGAGAAACTCGCGCGCGCGAAACAACCCGACGTCGAGAAGATCATCATGTCGACGGGCTTCTTCCGGATGAAGGCCAAGAACATCATCGCCTGCGCGCGCGATTTAGTGGAGCGTTTCGGGGGCCGCGTTCCGCGCGAGCGCGAGGATCTCGAATCGCTGGCCGGCGTCGGACGCAAGACGGCCAGCGTCGTAATGGCAAATGCGTTCCAAGAGCCCGCGCTGGCGGTGGACACGCACGTCTTCCGCGTCTCGCATCGTCTCGGCTTGACGTTGGGCACGACGCCGCGCCAAGTCGAGGAAGACCTAACGGCGCTCGTTCCCCCGGAGAAGTGGGGCGACGCGACGCATTGGCTGATTCTTCACGGTCGCGCAGTCTGCAAAGCCCCCACGCCGCAGTGCCCGCGCTGCCCGGTCAATCACCTCTGTCCGACGCCCGCGATTATCGCGAAGGCAAACGTCATTCGTCGTCGGGGTCTTCCATCGAAACCGGCCGGCTCAAAAAGTAGCTCTCGGAAAGTTGCTTCTTGATCGGCACGAATCGTCGCGGCTTCTGCTGGAAGTTAAAGCAATCGGAGAGATTATCGGAACGATCGTCGGTCGTGCCCAGTGAGTCCAACCCAAAGACTTTCTCGGTGAACTTCAGCAGGCTTCCGAACTCGTGTTGGACGTGTGAGACGTAGCCTTTCTTGGCGTAGGGGCCGATCACGATCAGCGGCACGCGGAAACCGAGCTCGTAGGAGTTATACTGCGGCGGTTTGACGTGGTCGTACCAGCCGCCCCAATCGTCCCACGTTACCAAGATCACGGTATCGTTCCAATAATGGCTCTCGCCGACCGCGTCGACGACCGTCGCCACCCACGACGGCCCCGACCCGTCGGTCGTGCCGGCGTGATCCGAGGCCTTGGCGGTAGGCGTTACCCACACGACGTTGGCCAGGCTATTTGCCTTGATGTCCTTGAGGATTTGCGACGGCGGCGATACGACGTCGGTTGAGTAATGCGAGCCGTCGCGAATATGGCGAATTGCGTCGGGTGCGTTCCATAGTCCGGGTCCGGGATGCGCCTGATAGTAGCGCCAGCTCAACGATTTTGCTTCGAGCAGATCGGTGAGCGCCGGGCGGTCGAAGCACGGGTACACCTGCTGATCTTCGGTTCCGTTTCCGTTGATCAGTATCGCCAGCGTACCCGGGGGCGAGTCGCAGCCGCCGCTGAACGTCTGGTGCGGGGTCAGCGGGTTCTCCGCGGCGCGCAAAGTCGATCCCGGTTTGATCGTCGACGTACCGCTTATCAAATACTGGTGGGCGGGGAAGCTCGGGCCGGAGTTGGTTTGAAACGTGCGATCGCCGAACACATACTGCTCGGCCATGTCGAAGTACGGCGCGACTTCGCTGTGCGGCACTTTACCGTAGGCGCGCAGCGTTTTGGCGATGCAGTCGCGGCGGCAGTTCGAGCGCTCCAAGTTGAAACCGTCCAGCTTGCCGCCCTCGTACTCGACCTCGAAGGCGCGGTGTTCGTGATCGATGTCGTAATTGGCGTCGAGCCGAACCGTTTGAAGGTCGATGCGCTCTGCCGGCAGAGTTCCTACCGTACGTAACGGTGTCGGCCCCGGGTAAGCCGTTGAAGAGATCGTCGACCGTGCGGTTCTCCTGAATGACGATCACGACGTGATGAATCTTACCGTTTCCCAAAAGCGCGCGTTGGACGGCAGGACCGGCCTGAACCGAAGGCGGTCCGATCGGGGCGGTCTCTCGGGCGGGCACTGTCTGGCCGGCCGGCGGCTGAATGCAACCACCGAGCAGTGCGGCGGCGAGAACGCCGAGCGCGCGCCTAGTCATCATCCGGGTCTTCGGGTGAAATCGGTTGGCCCAGGAAGTAGTCGCGGTGGCGAACGCTCGGGATCTGCTTGAACGGGCGCGGTTTCTTGTTGAAGTTGAAGAAGTCGGAGAGGTCGTCGGCGCGGGTGTCGGTCGTGCCGAGCGAACCTAACCCGAACGTCTCTTCGGTGAACCGTAAGATGCTGCCGAATTCGTGTTGCACGTGCGAGACGTACCCCTTTTTGGTGTACGGCGAGATCACGACTAGCGGCACGCGGAAGCCCAACTCGTACGAGTTATAGACCGTCGGGGGCACGTGGTCGTACCATCCGCCCCAATCGTCCCACGTGACGAAGATGACGGTGTTATCCCAATACTGGCTCCCACCGATCGCATTAACGACCGAGGCTACCCAGTCCGGGCCGGAGCCGTCGGTAATGTTGGCGTGGTCCGATGCTTGCGCCGTCGGCGTAACCCACACGACGTTCGCCAAGTTCCCGCCGGCGATATCGGTAAGGACTTTCGAGGGCGGCCAAGTGACGTCGGTCGAGTACTCCGAGCTATCGCGGATATGTTTGATGGCATCGGGGCCGTTCCAGAGGCTGGCGCCGCCGCGTGCTTGATAGTAGTGCCAAGTCAAGCCCTGAGCATCAACCAGATCCGTGAGCGCCTGCCGGTCGAAGCAGGGATAGGCTTGCTGTAACTCCTGGCCGTTGGAGTCGATGAGGAGCACCAGCGAGCCCTGCGGGGCATCGCAGCCGCCAGTATAGGACTGCTTTGGCGTGAAGGGATTCTCGGAAGCGCGCAGCGTCGAACTCGGATTGATCGTTGACGTGCCGCTCAAGATGTATTGGTGCGCCGGAAAACTCGGGCCTTCGTTCGTTTCGAACATCCGGTCGCCGAAACCGTATTGCTCGGCCATGGCGAAATAGGGACCGACTTCCTTGCGGGGCACGTAGCCATAGGCCGCGACGGCCTTGTTGATGCACGTCTTGCCCTTGCAATACGAGGAGTGCACCAAGTTAAAGCCGTCCATCTTGCCGTTGTCGCTCTCGATCGCGTAGGCGCGATGCTCGTGATCGACGTCGTACGGCTGCGTCATTGGAATCGGCGCAAGCGTCACTTTCTTGCCGGCCGAGTTGTAGCCGAATTGGACGGTGTCGGCGCCCTTGAGTCCGTTAAAGAGGTTGTCTGGCGTGCGGTTCTCTTGAAAGATGATGACGACGTGGGTGATCTTCGTTTGATCGTGCAGCTTTAATCCACGCATCGCGGTGAGCGCGTGCGCGCCGGTCGCCGGCGTCGTGTAGCGGTTCACGGTGTCTTGGGCGCAGCCCGCTGCGAGTAGCGCGAGAATACAGATCCAAACGCGCATCAGCGGCGACCCACCAGATTGCGGGCGATGACTAGGCGCTGGATCTGCTGCGTGCCTTCATAGATCTGGGTGATCTTGGCGTCGCGCATCATCCGTTCGACCGGATAATCCACCGAGTAACCGAATCCGCCGAGCACTTGAACCGCGTCGGTCGTTACCGACATGGCGACGTCGCCGCACTTAAGCTTGGCCATCGCGGCCCAGAGCGTGACGTCGGGTCCGCCGGCGTCGCAGCGCTTCGCCGCCTCGTAAAGCAGCAGCCGCGCCGACTCGACTTCCGTCTTCATGTCGGCGAGCATGAAACCAACGCCTTGATGCTGTCCGATCGGCTTGCCGAAGGCAATGCGTTCCTTGGCGTAGTTCGTCGCGTACTCGAGCGCGCCGGCCGCAATCCCGAGCGCTTGCGCAGCGATGCCGGGACGCGACTTATCCAAAACCTTCATCGCAATTTTGAAGCCTTCACCCTCTTCGCCTAAACGGTTGGCGGCCGGGATTTCGCAATCTTGAAAGACCAGCTCCACCGTCGGCGATCCGCGAATGCCCATCTTTTTCTCGAGGTTGCCCACGGTGAATCCGGGCGTGCCTTTTTCGACGACGAACGCGGTGACGCCGCGCGAGCCCGCTTCGGGATCGGTGACGGCGAAGACGCAGACTACGTCGGCAACGCTGCCGTTGGTGATCCAAATCTTCTGCCCGTTGAGCACGTAAGCGTTCTTGCGTTTCTCGGCGCGCGTGCGCATCGAGCCGAGGGCGTCGGATCCGCTGGAGACTTCAGTGAGTGCATAAGCGACCAGATGTTCGCCGGAAGCGATCTTCGGCAGAAAGCGTTGCTTCTGTTCGTCGCTGCCGCCGATGACGATCGGCAGCATGCCGAGTTCCTGAACCGCAACGATCAGCGCGCTCGACGCGCAAGCTTTAGCGATTTCCTCGACTACTTTTACGTACGTCAGGAAGGTGCCGCCGAGCCCGCCGTACTCCGCGGGAATCGGGATGCCGAGCAGATCGTTTTGCGCGAAGAGCTCTTTGACGTCCCAGGGGAACTCGCCGGTTGCGTCGATTTCGGCGGCGCGCGGCGCGACTTTCTCGGCAACTAGCTCGCGCACCATCGCGAGGATCATTGCCTCTTCGTCGTTGATTGCAATATCGGTTGGAGCCATAGTCATAGCGAGGCTACTTTCCACGAAGGCGGCGCCCGTTCCGTCGGCGCATTAGGGCGCCATGGAGAAGGTCTACGCTTCCTGTGCCGAGGCCGTCGCCGACATTCCCAATGGGGCGTCGCTCGCCGTGGGCGGCTTTGGGCTCAACGGGATTCCCCACAACTTGATCGAGGCGCTCCTCGAGCAGGGCGCGACCGACCTGGTCACCGTCTCGAACAACTGCGGCGTCGACGGTTGGGGGTTGGGCGCGCTGCTCGACAACCGCCGCATCCGCCGCACGACCGGCTCGTACGTCGGTGAGAACCGCGAGTTCGAGCGGCAGTACCTTTCCGGGGAGCTCGAAGTTGAGCTCGTTCCCCAAGGAACCCTAGCCGAGCGTCTGCGCGCCGGCGGCTGTGGGATCCCGGCCTTCTACACGCCCGCCGGCGACGGCACGCTGGTTGCCGACGGCGGACTGCCCTGGCGCTATCGCGCCGACGGCAGCGTAGCCGTGGCCTCACCGAAGAAGGAAACGCGCGTCTTCGACGGCCGCGAGTACGTGCTCGAGCACGGGATCGTCTGCGATTACGCGATGGTTCGCGCCTCGAAGGGCGATCGATCGGGAAACCTCATCTTTCACAAAGCGACGCGTAACTTCAATCCGCTCTGCGCGATGGCCGGAAAGATTACGATCGCCGAGGTCGAGGAACTGGTCGAGCCCGGCGCGATCGATCCGGAGAACGTGCACCTTCCCGGAATCTTCGTGCAGCGCATCGTGCACGTCGGACCGCAAGGAAAGCGCATCGAGCGGGTCACGACGCGCCCTTCGCCAAGCTCAGGACAGGCTCGGGGGTAAAGGTAAGATGGCACTTACGCGTACGCAGCTTGCGGCACGAGTCGCGCAAGAACTGCGCGATGGGCAGTACGTCAACCTCGGCATCGGCTTACCGACGCTCGTTCCCAACTACGTCTCTTCCGATGTGACGGTTACGCTGCAGAGCGAAAACGGAATTCTCGGAATGGGTCCCTATCCGTATGAAGGCGAGGAAGATGGGGATTTGATCAACGCCGGCAAGGAGACCGTTACGGTGCTGCCCGGCGCGTCGTTCTTCGATTCGTCGCTCTCGTTCGGCATGATTCGCGGTGGGCACATCGACTTAGCGGTGCTGGGCGCGATGCAGGTTTCCGAACAAGGCGATTTGGCGAACTGGATGATTCCCGGCAAGATGGTGAAGGGCATGGGCGGCGCGATGGACTTGGTTCACGGCGCCAAACGCGTCATCGTAATGATGGAGCACGTTGCCAAAGGAAACGCCCACAAGATTCTGCGCCAATGCTCGCTGCCGCTCACCGGAAAGCGCGTCGTGCAGCGCATCATCACCGATATGGCGACGATCGACATCGGCCCGGAGGGTTTGATTCTGCGCGAACTGGCTCCCGGCGTTACCGTCGAAGATGTTGCCGCCGCGACGGAACCGGAGCTGAAGATTCCCGTCGAACCAATGGTAATGGATATTCCGAATTCGGTTTGAACGTCAAAGGCAGGAGCCTTTGACGGGATGCCGGATAAACCGGCATCCCTTTTTTCTTTTGGAGGCAGTATTTTAATGAAGGTTAAGCGTTCCGCTCTGCGGCACGGCGCAATCGCCGCACTCTTCGCGATCTTCTTTGCGTTCGTCGGAGCCGGCACGGTGCTCGCCGCGCAGGCGCATATGGACTCCGCGCTCTCAAGCTTGCAGACGGCACTTAGCGAACTCAATCAAGCCGAAGCCGACAAAGGCGGACACCGCGCTAACGCGATCAAGCTCGTCAAACAAGCCATCGACGAAGTCAACGCCGGAATTCAAGCCGGCAAATAACGCGCGGTTAGGCCGTCAGGTCTTTGAACTGCGTGTGATAAAGACGTGAGTAGAGGCCGCCGCGCGCCAACAACGTAGCGTGGCGGCCAGACTCCACGATTCGGCCTTCGTCCACGACGAAGATGACGTCGGCGGCCAGCACGGTCGAAAGACGATGGGCGATCACCAGGCTCGTGCGGCCGCGCATCGCCACGTCGAGCGCTTTCTGAATAGCCGCCTCATTTTCGTAATCGAGCGAGCTGGTCGCTTCGTCGAGGATGAGAATCCGCGGATCTTTGAGCAGCACCCGCGCGATGGCGAGTCGCTGACGCTCTCCGCCCGAGAGTTTGTGACCGCGCTCGCCCACGACGGTGTCGTAGCCGCCGGGCAGTCCGGCGATAAAATCGGCGATGTTTGCGGCGCGCGCCGCGGCTTGGAGCTCGGCGTCGGTCGCGTCGGGTTTGCCGTAGCGCAGATTGTTGGCGATCGTGTCGTGGAAGAGATACGTCTCCTGAGTGACGATGCCGATGTCGCGGCGCAGCGATTCCAGCGTCACCGTTCGCACGTCGTGATCGTCGACGAGCACCCGCCCCTGCTGCGGATCGTAGAAGCGCGGAACTAAACCGGTGATCGTCGTTTTGCCCGCGCCCGACGGGCCGACGAACGCGGCCACTTCACCGGGGCGAACCTCGAAGGAAATGCCGCGCAGCACTTCGCGCGACGTATCGTAGCCAAAGACGACGCCCTCGAAGCGAATGTTGCCGCTCACGCCCGGCAGCGCGGTAGCTCCGGGCGGATCGTACTCTTCCGGCGTCATGTCGAGGTAGTCAAAGATGCGCTCGAAAACCGCCAGCGCGCTGACGATCTGCACCTGGATGCCGGCGAGCGCTGCGGCCGGCCCGTAAAGCCGGCCTTGGATGAACGAAACGAACGCGACGATGACGCCGACTTGCAATCCCGCGGCGATGGCCATCCAGCCGCCGCCGAACCAGACGATTGCAGGCCCGACCACGACCATCGCCGTCACCGATGCTAAGAACCAGCGCCCGACCATTGCCAGGTTAATCTCGAGCTGCATCAGGTTCGTGCCGACGCGATAGAAGCGCGCTCGCTCGTAAGCCTCGCGCGCGAACGACTTGATCAGGGTGATTCCGGAGATCGAGAGCGTCTCTTGGGTGATGGATTCGATCTCGTCGCGCTTCTCGCGCGTGCGCTTGCGGATCTGGTACATCCGCCGTCCGACCGGGCCGAGCGGGAAGACCATGAGCGGGACGATGATGACCGAGAGCAGCGCCAGCCGCCAGTTCCAAACGAACATGGCGACGACCGTCGTGGCGATCAAAACGAAGTTGGTGACGATCGATGTGAGCGTTCCGGTGACCACATTGTCGACGTTGTCGACGTCGTTGCTGACGCGGTTCATGATCTCGCCGGTCTTGGTGCCGGCGAAGAACTGCAGCGGCATGCGGTGGAGATGCGCGACCAAGTTCGTCCGAATATCGCGCATGATTCCCTCGCCCACCACCGAGTTGAGATAGCCCTGCACCACGCCGACGCCGGCAGTAAGCAAGGCCGAGGCGAGGATGATGCCGACGTCGATTCCGAGCTCGGTCAGGTTGCGGTTGGGAATCGTCGAGTCAATGATGTGCGCGGTGATAAAGCCGGGCACGAGTCCAAGCAGAGCCACGACGACGATGCAGACGAGCACCGTTGCCTGCTGCCGCCAATAAGGAGCGAACAGCGCGCCGAGCCGTTTCCAGTCGACGCGCCGCTTGACTTTAGGTGTCTCGGGCTGATAGATGTTCGACCACATCAGCCCGTGGCCGGCCATCATCGCGTGCTAATGCGGTACGGTTACCTGGTGGAAGGAGACCTTATTACCCTCGCCATCGGCGAACGACGTTATCTTGCAGACCGGCGTCGCATAGGGATCCTCCACTTCGACGCCCTTTGCGCGAAGATCGGCGACGGATTTATCGATGTCCTCGACTTCGAAGACCACGCCGGACGCGCTGCCCGGCTCGCGATCGGCCCACCCCTGCCAGAGCACGCTAAACGTGCCGCTGCCAATGTTGGCCTCGTTATATTTCTCTACGCCGTCCTCTTCGTACGGCCCCGAGAACTTGAGTCCGAGGTTATCCTCGTACCATTTGCGCAGACCGGCGACGTCCTTGGCCGGATACGCGGTAAATGCAATCTCTTTAATCATGTCACTCCATGCGTTGTGAGGGTTTGGGTGCTTCGGTAAACCGCTAAAGGCTGCTTGGGGTTGCCTCCGCTTTTTGTGTCGCCCTTCGACAGGCTCAGGGTGACACAAAAATGGGGTTACGCTTTGCCGTTGCGGAGGGATGCGAGTTCTTTGAAGAGCTTGGTTTCTTTATCCGAAAGGTTGGTCGGCAGTTGGCCGATGAGCCGCACGTATTGGTCGCCCGTCCCTTTGCCTTTCACGCGCGGCATGCCGCGTCCGGAGAGGCGCAGCAGGCGATTGTTCTGCGTTCCGGCGGGAATCGTCATCGCCACCTGACCGCTGAGTGTCGGCACGTTGACTTCGCCGCCGAGCGCCAAATCGTAAAAGCTTACCGGGAGGTCGACATAGAGATCGTCGCCCTTGCGTTTGTAGGTCGGGTCGTCGTTCAGTTTAACGACGAGGTAGAGATCGCCGTTCGGGCCGCCGCTGATTCCGGCACCGCCTTGACCGGCGAGACGAATGCGCTGCCCGTCGCCGATGCCCTTAGGAATCGTGACCTCGAAGCGTCTGTGAATTAGCACGTGTCCGGTGCCGTGACACTGCGGGCAGAGGCGCCCGCTTTCGGTGCCGGTTCCGTGACAGCGCGGGCACAGGTCTTCGATCTGCAGCGAAACCGATTTGGAGCCGCCGTCGTAGACGTCGCGTAGGCCTAAGTCGATCGTCGTTTCGAGATCTTGTCCGCGCCGCGCGAAACCGGGCGACTGCGCCGTCGGCCGCCGCCCGATTCCCGAGAAAAACATGTCGAAGAAGTCCGAGAAGCCGCTCGGGCCACCCGGAGCACCGGCACCACCCTCGCCGAAGTCGAACTCGAAGTCCTGCCCATTGACGTTGGTGCGGTAGCGTCGTTGCTGCTCGGCCTGTTGCGCGGCTTGCTGCCAGTTGGGGCCGAGCACGTCGTACTTTTTGCGCTTCTCCGGATCGCCCAACACTTCGTAGGCCTCGGAGAGTTCTTTGAACTTTTCCTCGGCCTCTTTGGGATTCTTCGGATTAGCGTCGGGATGCCACTTGCGCGCTAGCTTGCGATAGGCGGACTTAATGTCTTTCTGGGCAGCGCTCTTTGGAACGCCCAAGATGGCATAGTAGTCCTTGAAGTTCATTCGTCGGAGTTTTTGGCGACGATGACCTTCGCCGGCCGCAGCAGCTCGTCGCCGAGCATGTAGCCTTTCTGAGCGACTTCGACGACGGTATCTTCGGCCGTGCCGTTGGATGCCATGGTGCCGACCGCTTCGGCAACGCGCGGATCGAACGGCGCGCCCTTTACGTCGACGGGCTTCACGCCCTCGCCGGCGAGCACTGCTTCAAAACCGCGCAGCGTCTGTTCGACGCCGCCGCGCAGCGTGTCGCCGCCGGCATTGGACTCCACCGCGCGCTCGAGATTATCGAGCACCGGAAGAAATCGCTCCAGCAGCATCCGCCGCCGCGAGGCGACCATCGACTCGATGTCGCGCTGCGTGCGTTTGCGGTAGTTGTCGAAGTCGGCTACGGCAAGCAGAAACTTGCCGTAGTTTTCGTCGGCTCGAGCGTTAGCCGCGGCGAGCTGCTCCTCGAGGGAGGGCTCGGCCGCGGCCGTCTCTTCTATGATGGCCTCGCCGGCCTCGGTTCTTAGTACCGATTGATCGTCAAACATTGACGCATCGTCTCCGAGTTACTTGGCTTCCTTGAACTCGGCGTCGATGACGTCTTCGCCGGCCGGGCCCGCGCTTGCGCCGTTACCCGCAGCCGGCTCCGTCACCCGCGCCCGCACCGGCGCCGGCATCCGAAGGTTCGCCTTGTGGAGCGGCGGCTTTATAGAGCACCTCTGCCATCTTATAGCTGGCCTGCTGCAGTTTCTCGATCGCGGGACGGATTTCGGCAATCGTGCCGTTCTCGTTGACGCGCTTGAGCTCCGAGAGCGCGCTCTCGACCTCGCCGCGCGCGGTTACGTCGAGCTTATCGCCGACTTCCTTGAGCGACTTCTCGGTCGAGTAGATCAGGCTCGATGCATTGTTGCGGACTTCCGCTTCTTCGCGCTTTGTTTTGTCGGCTTCGGACTGTGCTTCGGCGTCGCGGACCATGCGATCGACTTCCTCTTTGTTGAGGTTGGTCGAAGCGGTGATCGTAATCGCCTGCTCTTTGCCGGTGCCAAGATCCTTGGCTCCGACGTTGACGATGCCGTTGGCGTCGATGTTGAACGTCACTTCGACCTGCGGCACGCCGCGCGGCGCCGGCGGAATGCCTTCGAGCCGGAAACGTCCGAGCGTCTTATTATCGCCCGCCATCGGACGTTCGCCTTGCAGCACGTGAATGTCCACCGACGTTTGACCGTCTTCGGCCGTGGTGAAGATCTGCGACTTCTTGGTCGGAATCGTCGTGTTGCGCTCGATGAGCTTGGTCATCACGCCGCCGAGGGTCTCGAGACCCAACGACAGCGGGGTTACGTCGAGCAGGACGACGTCGCGGACTTCGCCGGCCAGCACGCCGGCCTGAATCGCCGCACCGATCGCCACGACTTCGTCGGGATTAACGGTGAGGTTCGGCTCCTTGCCGGTGAGCTTGCGGACAAGTTCCTGAATGACCGGCATGCGCGTCGCGCCGCCGACCATAATGACTTCATCGATCTTCGAGATGTCGAGCTTGGCGTCGGTGATCGCGTTACGGAAGGGCGCGATGCAGCGATCGGTGAGATCGCTGGTCAGCTCTTCGAACTTAGCACGCGTCAGCGTGAAGTCGAGATGCTTGGGACCTTCCTGATCGGCCGTGATGAACGGCAAGTTGATGCTCGTCTGCACGACCGACGAAAGCTCGATTTTGGCTTTTTCGGCCGCTTCGGTGAGACGCTGCATCGCCTGCTTGTCTTTGCTCAGGTCAATGCCCTGATCGCGGCGGAACTGATCGACGAGCCAATCGACGATGCGTTGGTCGTAATCGTCGCCGCCCAGACGCGTGTCGCCGTTGGTCGCTTTGACTTCGAAGACGCCGTCGCCGACCTCGAGGATCGAAACGTCGTACGTTCCGCCGCCGAGATCCCAAACGAGGATCGTCTCGTTGCCCTTCTTTTCGAGACCGTAGGCCAGCGCCGCCGCCGTCGGCTCGTTGATGATGCGCAAAACTTCGAGTCCGGCGATCTTACCGGCATCCTTCGTTGCTTGGCGCTGTGAATCGTTGAAATAGGCGGGCACGGTGATGACCGCTTTGGTCACGCGCTCGCCGAGATAGTTGCTCGCGTCGTTGACGAGCTTTTGCAGAATCATCGCCGAGATCTCTTGCGGCGTGTAATCCTTGCCGTCGATCTTGACGTGATAATCGCCTTCGCCCATGTGACGCTTGATCGAACTGATCGTGCGATCCGGATTGGTGATCGACTGACGCTTTGCCAGCTGTCCGACGAGCCGTTCTCCGGTTTTGGTGAACGCGACGACCGAAGGTGTCGTACGCGAGCCTTCGGCGTTGGGAATAACTACGGGCGAAGTGCCCTCCATTACGGCGACGACCGAGTTGGTCGTGCCGAGGTCGATGCCGACCGTCTTTGCCATGAGTTCAATACCTCGTTCAATTATTTACCGGCCGTCCTGGACCAGCTGAACCGTCTCGTCGTGCCGGGGCGAGGAACCATGCAACGAGGACGGCGGCGCCTTGCCGCTTACGAACGAATCGGATGGTGGGTACCGCTTATCATACACGATACGCGGTGGTAGTTGTTTCGCTTGCTATAACTAAGGAAGGAGGGCCGCTGGTTGCAGGGCCCTCCTGGTCGACTTACGGCTGCTGTTCGGGGTCTTGGGGCTGCTGTTGCGGCTGCTGCTGTTGTTGGGGCTGACGCACCGAGACCGGCTGCTCGGCCGGAGTCTCGCCGAGCTTGATGGCCACGATCTTTTTCATGCCCTGAGACCAGACGTTGAGCCGGATCGTGTCCCCCGGCTTCTTGGAGCCGATGTAGGTGTGGAGATCCTTGACCGACGTGAAGCCGTGGCCGTCGACCTCGAGGATCACGTCGCCCGGCTGGATGCCGGCCTGGTCGGCCGGGGAGCCGGAGAAGACCTGCTGCACGGCCACGCCGTTGCTGCCGTTGTAGCCGATCTGGTTCTTGACGCCCGCGCTCAACTCGGCCATGTAGATACCCAGGAAGCCGGTATCGGTGCCCTGGTGCACGCCCGGGTTCTTCTGGAGCGAGGCGACGACTTTGCGGACCGTGTTCGACGGAATGGCGAAGCCGATTCCCTGCGCGTAGGCCGACTTGACGGTGGACTGGTTCATGCCGATGACCTGGCCGTCGATGTCGATGAGCGGACCGCCGGAGTTGCCGGGGTTGATCGGAGCCGAGGTCTGAAGAAGACCCTTGAAGTCAATCTGCGTGCCGGTTTCAGTTGAGATCGGCTCGGAGCGGTCGAACCCCGAGACGACGCCGACGGTTACGGTTTGCTGCAGTTGAAGCGGCTCGCCGATTGCGATCGCCCATTGTCCTTGCTCGAGCCGGGTCGAGTCGGCGAACTGCAGCGGCGGCGGCAGCTTCGAATAGTTATCGACTTTGAGAAGTCCGACGTCGGCGGCGATGTTGTAGGCGACGACGTGCGCGGGCACGTGATCGCCGTTAGGGAAGACGACGGTAAGCTTCGTCATCTTGCCGCCGGACGGCGGCTGCAGCACGTGCGCGTTGGTAACGATGTCACCGCTCGAATCAATGACGAATCCCGAGCCGGAAGCTTCACCGTGATACGGCTGGACGATGCCGGGGCCTTGTCCGCCGAAGAACTGTTGGAAGAAGGGATCGGCCGGAATAACTTGCTGGCCGTTGACCTGCTCGGTGATCGCGACCACCGACGACTTGGTCCGCTTGACGGCGCTGATGATGCGGTCCTGATCGCTGACGCCGCTGAGCGGCACCGCGGCGACGGCGGGCGGAGTGCTGCCCGGACCGGAGGCGCCGCCCATATGACTGCTCGCATAGAGCATCATAAGGAAGCTGCCGATAACGGCGCCCACCAAACCGACGATCAGCGTGGGCACGACGCGATTGTTCAACATGTTCAAATTTTCGTTCCGTAAGCTGGCGATGCGTTTGTTTTCTACCAGCCCTCTACCCGGGTTCCGGGCAAAATGTTACTAGGGCAGACGGGCGCACTTCGCCGCCGCCTCGGAGGCGTCCGCCGCCCCGCGCCAGGGAGACGGCTCCTCCGGCCAGAGCGCGTCGGGGAGCTGGCGGCGCAGCGCCTCGCGCACGCACTCCAGGCGCTCATCCCGCAGCTGGAAGAGGCGCATCTGGATGAGGAGCCGCGCACGGCGCATGGCTCGGCGCGAGAAAAGCTCCTCGGGAGCTAGGGCGGCGCCGGCGGCCGGGCGGGGCGGTGGCTGGGTAGTCGCCGCGGGGGCCGGGGAGGCCGGCCCAGCGGCGATTAGCGCGGCAAGCAGTGGTGCGTAGGTCATTTTGTCGTTCCTCCTGCCACGCAATTCACCGGGTCGGCGCGGGGGAGCAAGGACGGGGAGCATAAGGACCGCGAGGTGAGCACGGACACTTTGACCGTAGCCCCCCCTCCATCGCAGCCCTACGTCCGCATCGTTCCGCTGGGCGGCTGCGGCGAGATCGGGCGCAACATGACGGTCATCGAGACCAACGACGACATGGTCGTGGTGGACTGCGGGCTGATGTTCCCCGACGACGAGATGTATGGCGTCGATATCGTCATCAACGACTTCACCTACGTGCGCGAGCGGGCGCATAAGCTGCGCGCCGTGCTGGTGACGCACGGGCACGAAGACCACATCGGCGGCATTCCGTACTTCTCGAAAGAGTTTCCATCGGTTCCGATCGTGGCCACGCCGCTGAGCATCGCGCTGATCAAAGCGAAGTCGCGCGAGCAACACAGCGCCGAGATCGAGTTCACGCAAGTGCAGCCCGGCGCGCGCGTGCGCTACGGGGAGATCGAGACGGAGTTCGTGCACGTCAATCATTCCGTCGCCGGGGCCTGCGCGCTGGCGATCCGTACGCCGGTCGGCACGATCTTTCATACCGGCGACTTCAAGTTCGATCAGACCCCGATCGACGGCAAGCCGGCCGACTTCGCGACGATCGCGCGTACCGGCGACGACGGCGTGCTCTGCATGCTTAGCGATTCGACCAATGCGGAACGTCCGGGGCATACGCTATCCGAACGCATCGTCGGGGAATCGTTCACTTCGATTTTTTCGCACGCCAAGGGACGGATCGTGGTGGCCTCGTTTGCGTCGAACGTTCCGCGCATTCAGCAGACCGTCGACCATGCGGTGCGCTTCAACCGCAAGATCGCCTTTCTCGGGCGCTCGATGCGTAACGTCGTGCATTTCGCCGGCTCGTTGGGGTATCTGCGCGTCCCTTCCGAAGCGGTGATCAAAATCGAAGAAGTCGACGAGTATCCGCCCGAGCAAGTGGTAGTGATGACGACGGGTTCGCAAGGCGAGCCGATGAGCGGCTTGGCGCGCATGTCGGTACGCGACCACAAACAGTTCCGCATCGTTCCCGGCGATACGGTGGTCATCAGCGCGACGCCGATTCCCGGTAACGAGAAGAGCGTGCACAAAACCATCAACAATCTCTGCAAGCTCGGCGCGACGGTCATTCACGGCACCGACGGGCGCTCGCACGTGTCGGGTCACGCGTCGCAAGAAGAGCTGCTGCTGATGCTGAATTTGGTGCGGCCGGAGTTTTTCGTGCCGGTGCACGGCGAGTATCGAATGCTTGCAGCCCACGGCCGGCTCGCGGTGCAGACCGGCGTCGACCCCGACAACGTCTTCATCTGCGAGAACGGCGACGTGCTGGAGTTCACGCACGAGTTCGGGGACAAGGTCGGCAAGACGTACGGCGGCCACGTCTTCGTCGACGGCTCGGGAATCGGCGACATCGGCGAAGCGGTGCTGCGCGACCGCAAGGCGCTCTCCAACGACGGCATCATGATGGTCGTCGTCGCGATCGACAGTGAGGAGGCGCGCGTCATGGCTGGGCCCGATCTAATCTCGAAGGGCGTGTTCTACATCCCCGAAGCCGACGGCGTACTCGACGAACTGCGCGGCGAGGTTCGCACCGCGATCGAGAGCATCAGCGTTGACGCGATGCGCGACGCCGACACCGTCAAAGAGCACATCCGCAGCGTTTTGGCACGCGCCGTCTACACCCGCACCAAACGAAGACCCGTCGTCATCCCCGTAGTGATGGAAGTCTAGCTTTCCCTGTAACTGAGCTGGGCTTGTCACGCTGAGCGGGCCTGTCATCCTGAGCCTGTCGAAGGATGACCCGCAGGCGATGAACCATCGCAATCGGCGATCCCCTAGCCAAACCGCATCCCTCGGCGCAGACGAGCCGGCATGAAGACTTACTTCGTCTATATGCTGCTATGCGCTGACGGCTCGTTTTACGTGGGAATCACCAACAACGTCGACATACGATTCGCCCAGCACCAGCTCGGGATCGATCAGCGATGCTATACGTTCAAGCGACGACCAGTGAAGCTAGTCCACTCCTCATACTTCTACGACGTATACGAAGCAATTGCGTGGGAGAAGCAGCTGAAGGGCTGGCGCCGCTCAAAGAAGGAAGCGCTTAATTCAGAACGATTGGCCAAGCATTCGTCGAGCTTTCAAACCAGCGTAACGCGCATAGCGTCTGCGATTCCTTGCTCGCTCAGCATGCCTCAAAGTGAGCAGCTTCGTCACCCTTCGACAGGCTCAGGGTGACAGTGCGGAGGCGCCTCAAGGTGCACGGCAGCGCTCAGGGTCCGACACCTGTCGACAGGCTCAGGGTGACACTGGGAGCGCTTAGCGGCTGACTCGCGTTATTACGGCGTCGGTGAATTCGGTGGTGGTTGCTTGGCCGTTGAGGTCGGCGGTGGCGATGCCTTCACGTAAAGCGGTGAACGCTGCGTCGGTAATCGCCTGTGACGCGGCGTGCGCGCTCGGATCGTCGACGTATGAAAGAATCGCCGATGCGGCGAGAATCATTGCCAGCGGGTTGGCGACGTTCTTCCCGTGGAGGCGCGGCGCGGTGCCGTGCGGCGCCTCGGCCATCACCGTCGTCGGCTTGAGGTGCTCGTCGAACGCCAGCAGGATCGACTCCGCGCCCGCGATCGAGCCAAAGAGTTGCATCACCAAATCCGAGAGGCAGTCGCCGTCGCGATTGAGTGACGGGATGACCAGCGGCGCATCGCCGGCAGCGGAAAGCAGCAGCGCGTACGTCGCGTCGATGAGCTGCGGGTCGTAACGAATCTCGGGATGCCGTTCGGCCGCGGCGTCCATCTCTTCTTTAAGCATCCCCTCGTAAACCGGGCTGACGGTGTACTTTGGCCCGCCGAAAACCACCCCGCCGGCTTTTCCCGCGTGCACGAAGGCGTACTCGGAAACGTAGCGGCAGATGCGCCGCGAGATGCGCTCGGTGCGGAAGGCGTACTCGTCAACGCCCTTGCCCTCGCGCCACTCCTTTGCGCCGTATGCGTCGCCCACCGCCATACGCACCACCGAAATCGGCGCATGAATGCCGCCGACGGGAAGGACGCGCGGCAGCTTGCGTCCGGTGCGAACGATGACGCTGCCGCCGATCGCTTCACGGAGAATGCGGTTGGGCGAGCCGACGTCGTTGCTGGTTTCGGGCGTAATGGTGGCCGCTTTGAGCCCGAGGTGGTGGCGGCGCATTGCTTCGGCCGCTTCCAGCACCACGGCGTTGCCGGTCGCGCGCCGTTTCTCCAGCGAAAGATCGTAACGCTCGAAACGCAGCTCTACGCCGGTGACGCGCGGATCCAGCACGCGCAGCGCTTCCAGCAACAACTCTTGTCCGGTCTGGTCGCCCTCGAGGACGACGAGCGTCGGCGTGCTCAAAATGAACTCCAGGTGTGACGAAGAAGAAGAAGATTCCATGGCACGCACCCGTCAGCGGAGCCGAAGGGCGCTTGCGAGGACGAGGCTCAACCTCGAGATCATTGGGATTGCCGCCGTCGCACTCGCCGTCCTCTGCGGTATCGCCTTGGCGGCCCCTCACTATGCCGGAAGCATCGGCGGCTGGATCGCCTCCCAACTAAGGTGGCTCTTCGGACGTGCCGCGCCGCTCTTTCCCGTACTCGTCATTCTTTTCGGCGCAATTGTCTTCTTAGAAGTCAACGTACCGCGCATGATCGCCCGGCTCGGGTGCACGGCACTCGCGTACTTCCTTATCGTCGACGCGATGTTCGGTGCCGGCGGCGAGCGCCGCGGCGGCGTCATCGGCGCGAACATTTGGTGGGCGCTCCACGCCATGATCGGTACGGTCGGCGCCTGGATCGCGCTCTGGTTTGCCGCGCTCGCCCTGACGCTGTGGCTCACTAACGTCAGCATGAAACAGACGATCGGACGGGTCATCGTCTTCTTCGGTGGTCTCAAGCCGCCGGCGATTCCCAAGCTGCCGAAGCTGCAAATGGAACTGCCCGGGCACGAGTCGCTGCGCGAAGCCTTCGCGCTGCCGATGCAGCGATTAAGCCGCGCGCCGCCTCGACGGAGCTCGAAGTCGTGGCCGAACCGCCGCCCGCCATTGCGCCGCGTGCGGTCGTGAGCGGCACGGTAGAACCGACCACGCGCGAGACCGCGATCGAGTACGAGCCGCAGATGCCGCGCGAACCGCGCTACGAAGAGCCGGGCGAGGCGCGAACCTACCGGCTTCCCGACCTTTCGCTCTTCGACGTACCGCCGAGCCAGCACGTCGACGACTCAAACCGCGCCCACATCCTCGAAGATACGCTGGCCAGCTTCGGCGTCGGCGCGAAGGTCGTGCACATCGAGCGCGGCCCGTCGATCGCGCGTTACGAGCTACGCCCCGAGCGGGGCGTCAAGATTTCGCGCATCGCTGCGCTGGCCGACGACCTCGCGCTGGCACTGGCCGCGGCCAGCGTGCGCATCGAAGCGCCGATTCCCGGAAAGTCGGCGGTCGGCATCGAGGTTCCCAATCAAACCATCTCGATCGTCGCGATTCGCGAGATTCTCGACGCGCTGCCCAATCGCGGAAAAGTGCCGCCGCTGTGGATGGCGCTCGGCAAGGACATCACCGGCCGCCCGGTCTTCGGCGACCTCTGCAATATGCCGCATCTGCTCGTCGCCGGCGCGACCGGCGCCGGTAAATCCGTTTGTCTCAACACGATCATCGCATCGCTGCTGGTGAGCGCGACGCCCGATCAAGTGCAAATGTTGATGATCGACCCCAAGCGCGTCGAGCTGACCGTCTTTAACGGCATCCCACACCTGATCAAAGACGTCATCGTCGATCCGCGCCTTGCCGCCGGCGCGCTCTTCGAGATGACTAAGGAGATGGAATCGCGCTACGAGCGCTTTGCCAAGGCCGGCGTGCGCAAGATCGAAGAGTACAACACGAAGTATCCGACCGAGCATTTACCCTACGTCGTGATAATCATCGACGAGCTGGCGGACCTCATGCTGGTCGCGCCGGCGCGCGTCGAGACGACGATCATGCGTCTCGCGCAGCTCGGCCGTGCCACCGGAATCCATCTGATCGTCGCCACGCAGCGCCCGTCGGTGGACGTCATCACCGGCCTGATCAAAGCCAACGTACCGTCGCGAATCTCGTTTGCGGTCAGTTCGCAGGCCGACTCGCGCGTCATCCTCGACGTCAACGGCGCCGAACGGCTGCTCGGACGCGGCGACATGCTCTTTCTCCCGATCGACGCGGCCAAGCCAATTCGGGCACAAGGCGCGCTTATCACGAATTCGGAGGTCGGCCGGCTGGTCGAGTTCTGGGCGCGCCAAGGGCGTCCCGACAATCTGCTCGACGTCGAGGTCGTTCCGGTCGGCGACGACGAGGAAGGACGGCGCGACGTCGACCCGCTCTGTTTCGAGGCCGCCAAGTTCATCATCGAGAGCAACTACGCATCGACTGCGGCGCTGCAATCGCAGCTTTCGATCGGCCACCCGCGCGCCGTGCGCATAATGAAGCAGCTCGAGGAGTTCAAAGTCGTCGGCCAGCACGAGGGAACCAAGCCGCGCAAGATTCTCATCGGTCTCCCCGAGCTAGAACTGATGGCGCCGCGCCTGGGCAAAGGCCCCAACTCGCAGCAAGATCTCTTCGGTGAGGATTAAGTGGTAACGCGCGAAAAGTTCGCGCGATTCTGCGTGTTCGTCGCGCTCGTCTCGTGGTCGCTCTTCGTGCTGCTCGGCACGTACGTCGTGCGCAACGGCGAGCCGGCGGCGCTGGCGGCGCTGCAGCAGTCGCTGGTCAATCACTCCACGCTGCTCGCATGGTGGATCACCTGGTCGTGTTACGTGCAAGTCATCGGTCCGATCGCGATCTTGCTGCTGATCGTTGCCTTGTTGGTAAAGACGTGGCGGACGCGCATCCTGTTCAGCATCGTGATGCTGCTGCTCTGCTGGCGCGTGGCGGACTTCTTGCAGCACTATTTCGCGCGCCCACGTCCGATGGATTGGGTCGTCAAGCACGAGACGGCGTTCTCGTATCCCAGCTCGCATGCGGCGATCGCCTTCGGTTTTTACGGCCTGTGGGCGGTGATGATTTACTGGTCCGACCTTCCCGCGGGCGTGCGTCGGGTCGGGGCGCTCTTGCTTGCCCTCTTGACGGTCGCGATCTGCTGGTCGCGCCTGGCGCTGGGCGCGCACTACGTCACCGACCTCCTCGGAGGCGCCCTGCTGGCGATCGGGCTGGTGGCCGCCGGCCTGGCCGTGGTGCCGATCGCGCCTTTTCGCATTGCGGGGCGGTCCTAGGGTGGAGAGAATAGGGCGGATATGAGGTCGCAGGATCCGGCGCTGGCGGAGATCGAGCGCAAGCTCGACGCCGGAACGCCACTCTCGCTCGAGGACGGCCTCGCGCTCTACCGCACGCCCGACATCCACAATCTCGGCCGGTTAGCGCGTGCCCGGAAGGAGCGTAAGAGCGGCAAGAAAGTCTTCTACGTTCTCAACCGTTACATCAATTCGACCAACGTCTGCTTTGCCGGCTGCACGTTCTGCTCGTTTGCGGCCGACGAGTTCAAGGAGCCGCAGCGCATCTTCCGGATGACGCCCGATCAGGTCTTTGCCAAGGCGCTGGAGACGGGGTCGAACTTCAATCAGATCCACATCGTCGGCGGACACGACCCGCGTCAGCTCTCGCTCGATTATTGGCTGCCGCTGATGCGCCGCTTCAAGCAGGCGCTGCCGCACGTCCAGCTCTCGCTCTTCACCGCGGCGGAGATCGAGTACATGGCTAAGCGCCATCGCCTCGCATTTCCGGCCATCGTCAGCGCGCTCAAAGAGGCCGGGCTCGACAACGTCAACGGCGGCGCAGCCGAGATCTTCGCCGACGCGACGCGCTCGAAGATTTGCCCGAATAAAGTGTCGGCCGACAACTGGCTGGTCATCCACGAGGAGCTGCATCGCCAAGGCGTCGCGTCGAATGCGACGATGCTTTACGGGCACATCGAGTCGCTCGAGGAGCGCGTCGATCATATGATTCGCCTGCGCGAGTCGCAGGATCGCTCGCCGGGCTATAACGCCTTCATTCCCCTGGCCTTCCATCCCGACGGCAACGAGCTGTCGTACTGCGGCTGGACGACCGGCCTCGACGACATCCGCACGTTTGCGGTGGCGAGGCTGATGCTGCACAACTTCGACCACATCAAAGCATATTGGATGATCCAAGGGCTGAAGGTATGCCAGGTCGCGCTGCAATTCGGCGCCGACGACATGGACGGCACGCACGGCTCGACCGACGAAGAGATGATTTACCACGCCGCCGGAACGCAGTCGGGTCAATACGTTGACGATCGCGAGTTCCGCCGTCTCATCGAAGAAGCGGGCTACGTTCCGGTGCGACGCAACTCGACCTACGACGAGTTTCCGTGGGACTGGACGCCCCCCGAACGTGAACTCGTTGGTGCGTCATCGTGACGAGCCTTCGCTGCGGTCGCATCAAGTACACCAACGACCTGCCGGTCTACGCCGCGTTCGACGCCGGTGCGATCGCCTATCCCGGAACGCTGCACGCCGACGTTCCGGCGCAGCTCAACGCGATGCTGCTGAGCGGCGACCTCGACGTCAGCCCGATCAGCGCCTTTACTTGGGCGGCGAACTCTGAAGAACTCGTATTGCTGCCCGATCTCTGCATCGGTGCGCGCGACGAAGTCGTTTCCGTGGTTCTCGTCTCGGAGACGGCGCCGGCCAAGCTCGGCGGCGCTCGCGTCTTCGTTTCCAACGAATCGGCCAGCGGGCGCGCCTTGTTGCGCGTGATTCTGGAACGGCGCTACGGCGTTCGCGCGCAATTCGTCGACGAGCCCGAGCCTTTCGCGCGGGCTTGCGAGGGCGACCCGACGTTGCTCATCGGCGACTCGGCAATCGACGCGATCGAGCGGTTTCCGGCAGCCAACGTCTACGACTTGGGACGTCTCTGGCACGAATGGACGAGCCAGCAGACCGTCTTCGCCGTCTGGGCCGCGCGGCGCGACGCTTACGCGCGCGATCCGCTCGCCGTGCGCGCCTGCATGCACGCGCTGACGGATTCGTACACCTGGTCGCGATCGCACGTTGAAGAGGTGATCGCGCTCGCGCAACGAGTGATTCCACGGCCGCAAGGATTTTACGAGACGTACTATGGGAAGCTGAACTTCATGTTCCACGCGGCGGCGCGCAATGGTTTGGCGGCGTACTGCCGCGAGCTGGTCGCGATCGGCGCGATTCCGAAGCTTCCGTCGTTTTTTGGAGAGCAGCTGCATGCCCTCGCTGGATAGCCTGCTCGACCGCGCCGCCTCAGGCGGACGGCTCTCGTTCGACGAAGGCCTGCGCCTTTACGACGAGGCCGACATTCACGCGCTCGGCGCCGCGGCGCACGCGCGGCGACTGGCGATGCATCCCGGCGACGTCGTCACCTACGTCATCGACACGACGATCAACTACACCAACGTCTGCAACGTGCACTGTACGTTCTGCGCCTTTTTCCGGCCCGAGCACCACAAAGAGGGCTATACGATGTCGCACGATCAGGTGCTCGATCGGGTGAAGTACGCGGCCGATCAGGGTGCGACGCAGATCATGATTCAGGGCGGCGTCAATCCCGAGCTCGGTATCGACTGGTTCGAGCAGCTTTTCGAGCGCGTCGGCAGCGAATATCCCGAGGTCGACCTGCACTCGCTCTCGGTTTCGGAGATCGTCGGCCTGGCCTACGTCGAGGGAATTCCGACGCGCGAGGTCTTAGCGCGGCTGAAGGCGGCGGGCATGAAGTCGTTGCCCGGCGCAGGTGCAGAGATTTTGGTGGAGCGCGTGCGCAAGCGCATTTCGGCCCGCAAGGTGAAGCCCGAGGAGTGGCTGGGCGTGATGCGTGAGGCGCAACAGCTCGGCATGCCGACGACCGCGACGATGATGTTCGGGTCGATCGAAACGCCGGCCGAGCGCATCGAGCATCTCGACGTGCTGCGCCAACTGCAAGACGAGACCGGCGGCTTCACCGCGTTCATTCCGTGGTACTACGTCCCGTTCAAGACGCCGCTTCGCGGCAAGGAATCGACAGGGCTCGAGTATCTGCGCGTGCTGGCGGTATCGCGGCTCTATCTCGACAACTTCCCTCACCTGCAAGCGTCGTGGCTCACGCCCGGATTGAAGATGGGCCAGCTCGCCCTGTTCTACGGGTGCGACGATATGGGCGGCACGATCATCGAAGAGCAAGTCGTCCACGACGCCGGCAGCACGAACGAAGCGACGCGCAAAGATATCGAGAACCTCATCGTTAGCGCCGGCTTCCGCCCCGTCGTGCGCGACACATACTGGAACGTGCGACAAGGAATGGAACTAGCCGCAGCAGGGTAACGCTGCGTTTTGTCAAGACTCAAAGTTTGCACGACTCGCTGAAACGGCCGCTCACAAGCAAATAGCGATCAACCCGGAGCCAGCTGTACAGCGTCGAGGGCGCCGGTCGGTGGGGACTGCTCATGGTGCGCGAGACTCGCGGGTGCTACACTTTGGAGGCTCGCCGGGACTAGCCCGTCGGTAAGGAGCGCCGAGAAATGACCTTCAGGACCGTCCTGCGCCGCTGCTCCGGTGCTTGGACGACTCCGCGACGGAGCTTCCTGCGACCGTTCGCCACCGCGATTCTATGCGCAGCGTCCGCGGGCACTCTCGCGAGCTGCGCAAATCCTGACCGCGCCACCTCGATCGACGTGGATGGTACGCAGCGCACGTATCTCATCCACGAGCAGCCGAGGCAAGGTGGACTTCGGCCGCTCGTCCTCGCCTTTCACGGCGGTACCCGCAACGGCGCGCATATGTCCGCGATATCGCATTTCGATCGCGTCGCGGACGAGCATGGCTTTGTCGTCGTTTTCCCCGACGGTTTGAAGAAGCATTGGAATGACGGCCGAGGCATACCTGAAGGTACTGCAGACGACGTCGCCTTCACGGAAGCGCTCATCGCTCACCTCGTCAAAGATGACCGCATCGACCCCAAGCGCGTCTTTGCCACGGGATACTCAAACGGCGGCTTTTTCTCGTACCGGCTGGCTTGCGAGTTGGCCGGTCTTTTAGCCGGCATCGCGCCGGTAGCGGCGACCGTCTCCGTTCCAGTTTCACGGACGTGCGCGCCCGTTCGCAGCGTGCCGGTCGCTGCTTTCAACGGGACCCTGGATTCCTACGCGCAGTACCGCGGCGGGATAGTCAACAAGAAGGCCGGCGGGCGGGGCTTTGCGCTCTCCGCCGAAGCGAGCTTTTCCCTGTGGGCGAAGCTCGACCATTGCGACGGCAAGCGCGTCAAGATGTCCTTGCCGAAAGTGGATTCGGGCGATCCTACAAGCGTCACGCTTCAGACGGCGTGCAACGGCGCCGTTCGACTCTACACCATCGAGGGAGGAGGTCATACGTGGCCGGGCGGCGCGGTCAGTCTGCATCTCCCGGAAGCGGCCGTGGGTAAGGTTTCGCATCAAATCGACGCAAGCGAAATCATTTGGAGCTTCTTCAGCTCCCTTTGAACCATACGGCTTTTTGCCGCACCCCCGATCCGCCCCGCAGCCACGCCGTCGAATCTCGCACTCGACTTAGATCGCAAAGACCGCCTTGAGCCCAGCGCTCGGTAAGGGGCCTCGTTGGTGACGCTGACTTATCCTGACATTTTGATCGTTGCCGCGCCTAAAACTTCGTCGCCATCTACATCGAGTAAAGCCACGAGCTGCCCAGGCGAGACCGCGCGGACCGGATTCTCGAAGCGCAATCGCAGCAAGCCGTCTTCGCCGACCAACGCCGACGCCGGCGCCGGCTCGGAGCGATAGCGAATCATCGCCTTTACCGGCAGTCGCGCCCACAAAGCGCTCCGGCCGGATGAGGTTTACCTCGTCGGCCACCAGCTCGGTGGACAGCAGCTCGTCTTCGCGGCCGACGACGATGGTGTTGGTTGCGGCGTCGATGCGGGTGACGTAGCGCGCGCCCTCGCTGCTCGCGGGAAGCTTCGTGCGCTGGCCGATCGTGTAGTTGGCGATGCCCGCATGCTCGCCGATGCGCTCGCCGCCGCTCGTCACCACGGCGCCGCCGGCGTTGATCTCCGGGCGCAGCCGCGCCAAGACGTGCCGGTAATCCCCACCCTCAACGAAGCAGACGTCCATCGATTCCGCTTTGTCGTGCACGGGAAGTCCCAGGCGGCGCGCTTCCGCGCGCGTTCCCGTCTTGTCGAGCTCGCCCAGCGGGAGAAGAAGGCGGTCGAGTTGCTCCGGCGCGAGCTGCGCCAACGCATAGGCCTGATCTTTCGCGTGCGGATTACGATAGAGATGCACGCCGCCCGCGTCGCGCTCGATCCGAGCGTAGTGCCCGGTCGCGACGTAACGCGCGTTGAAGCGATCCGCGTATTGCACCAGCGTTCCGAGCTTGACGAAGTTGTTGCACGAGACGCACGGGTTGGGCGTCCGCCCGCGAGCGTACTCGCCGGCGAAGCGCTCGACGACGGTGCGCGTAAAGACTTCTTCGAAGTCGAGAACGTAGTGCGGAATGCCGAGTTTTGCCGCGCTGCGGCGCGCGTCGTCGAAATCGTCGATGCCGCAACAGCTTTTCGCGTGCGCCGGCTTCGACGGCGTGTACATCTTCATCGTGATTCCGACGACGTCGTAACCACGTTCGACCAAAAGTGCGGCAGCGACGGCGGAGTCAACTCCCCCGCTCATCGCTGCAATTACGCGTTCCGCAAGCATCGGTGCGAACAGGATAACATTAAGACGGGGCCAACTCAAAGCGTCAATGTCGGGAGCGTTGCAAGCGCTGGGAGACCGATTTCGCGAGGCTCGCGAGGCGCGCGGTCTGGCTCTTTCAGACGCGGCCGAGCAAATAAGGATTCGAACCGTCTACCTGGCGGCAATCGAGGAGGAGAGATGGAGCGCGATCGGCGCGCCGGTCTACGTTCGCGGCTTCCTGCGCACCTACGCGCGTTACCTCGGGCTCGATCCGGAGGAGGCCGTCGGCTCGTTCAATCAGACGCTGGGCAGCCCGGCCGCCGACAGCACGGACGAGTCTGGAGCGGCAAATGGCGGCCGCCGTGGCCCGTGGGGTTCGGCGCTCATCTGGATAGCGGCCGTGGTAGCCGTGCTCTTGATTGCTTTCGTCGTCTACAACGAGCTGACGATGCGCCGCGGAGGGGTGACCGTCGCGCAGTCTACGCCCGCCGGCCAGCCTTCGGCATCTCCCGAGCCGTCGGCGACCGGAGCGGGCGTCTCCCCCAGGCCCGCCGCGACCCCATCGCCCGCCGCCGGCATGGGCGGAAGCAACTCGATCGCCTTGGTTATCTCGGCTCCGTCGTGGCTGCGCGTCACCGTTGACGGAAATGTTAGCATGGAGGGTACCTTTCCGGCCGGAACCTCCAAGACGTTCCACGGTAAGAACGCCTTGGTGCGCACCGGTAACGCCGGCGGCGTAGAAATCTACGTAGACGGCAAGGACGTCGGCAAGCTCGGTAAGGCGGGCGACGTCGTCGAGCACGCCTTCACCCTTTGAGAGGAGCACGGTAGAACTTGGCGAGCGAATCTTCGTTCGACGTCGTGTCGCGCGTCGACGGGCAAGAACTCGATAACGCGCTGAATCAAACGCGCAAGGAAATCGAGAACCGTTTCGATTTCAAACATAGTAAGACGGAGATCGAGTACGACGGAAAGCAGAAGATCACGCTGACTTCCGACGACGAGCTCAAGATGCGCAACGTCGTCGACATGCTTCAAGGTAAGGCCGTCCGGCGCGGCATCGACGTCAAAGCGTTACAGTTCGGCGCCGTCGAGCCGGCCGCGGGCAGCACGGTTCGTCAAGTGGTGACGCTGCGCAGCGGCATTTCCAAAGACCAAAGCAGAGCCCTCATGGAGCGGATCAAGTCGCTCAAGCTCAAGGTCAACGCGCAGTTTCAGGACGAGCAGATTAGAGTTTCGGGAAAAAATAGAGACGATCTGCAAAAAGTGATCGCCGCGCTCAAAGCGATGGATTTCGAGCTGCCGCTGCAGTTCGTCAACTACCGGTAGGAGCGCCGGGTGCCCAGCGTTACGTTCGTCAGCTTAGGCTGCGCTAAGAATCTTGTGGATACTGAAGTCATGGTGGCCAAGCTGGGTGAGGCGGGCTGGGCTTTGGAGGCCGAGGCCTCCCGCGCCGATACCGATCGTCATTAATACTTGTGCGTTCATCGATCCGGCCAAGGCCGAATCGACTCAAGTAATTCTCGAACACGCCTCGCACAAGCGGCGCGGCCAGCAACTGATCGTCGCCGGATGTTTGGCGCAGCGCTACGGCGAGCAGCTGCAGAGCCTGATTCCCGAGATTGACGGCGTCGTCGGCACCGGCGCCTATGCCGGCATCGTCGAGCTGCTCGCCGACGTTGAGGCCGGGCGGCGTCCGGTGCGATTGGGCTTCGAAGCCGAGCCCGAGCACGATTTTCTGCCTCGACTCGTCACCACGCCGCGGGCGACGGCATACCTTAAAGTTGCCGAAGGCTGCGACCATCCGTGCACGTTCTGCATCATTCCGACGCTGCGCGGTCCGTTCCGCAGCCGCAGTGCCGAATCGGTCTGCGCCGAAGCGCGCGCGCTCGTCGGCGGCGGCGCCAAAGAGCTGATCCTCATCGCGCAAGACACTTCGATGTGGGGGCGCGATCGCGGACATCGCCGCGGCGGATTGGCCGAGCTGCTGCAGCAGATGCACGAGATCGACGGCTTGGAGTGGATTCGTCTGCTCTACCTTTATCCCGCAACGGTCGATCGCGAGCTAATTGACGCCATCGCCGGCCTGCCCAAGGTCTGCAAGTATATGGATATGCCGCTGCAGCACGCCCATCCGGAGATGCTGCGCGCGATGCGCCGGCCCGGCAACGGCGAGCGCTATTTGGAGATTCTCGAAGAGTTTCGTTCGCGCGTTCCGGGAATCACGATGCGCTCGACATTCATCGTCGGATTCCCCGGCGAGACGGACGAGCACGTCGACTATCTCGAGAACTGGATCGATCGCGCCGGGCTCGATCGCGTCGGATTCTTCGAATATAGCGCCGAGGAAGGAACGCCGGCGGCGCTGCTCGGCGAGCGCATCGGCGCACGGCGCCGGCGCGAGCGGCTAATACGGTTGCGCGAGGCGCAGCGCGTCGCTTCGGATCGCGCGCGCAATGCCCGCTGTGGCGGCACGGTGCGCGTGCTGGTCGAAGAGTCGCGCCGTTTGCGCGAGCGCGACCCGATTCGGCAGGCGCTGGGTCAGCCGCGAGCATGGTTTGGACGCTCCCAAGGTGAAGCGCCGGGCGTTGATGGCGGCATCTACTTCACCGGCGAGGCCGAGCCGGGCGAGTTCGTTGACGTGCGGCTTGATGGCTGCGCTCCATTCGATTTCTTCGGGCGCGCCCTGGCCGTGGAGCGTTGCGCCGTTTGAGTAAGCACCTTTCGGAGGACGACGCGCAGAAAGAGCAGCGGCTCTTTAAGTGGATCCGCATCGTCGTAGCGGTCGTCGTCGTACTGTTGGGCATCGGCTCGGCGCTGGCCGGTTACGCCGTGGTCGAGCATCGCAACCCGGTGCAGGCCATCACTCAAATCTTCATTTCATCCCCGCAGCAGGTTTTCGGCAAGAGCAACATCCTGGTGCTGGTCGAGGGGCTGGACTACGACTATACCAACAAGGACGAAGAGTTCTCCACCAACTCGCGCAGCGACGTGATTTGGGCGGTCAATCTCGACTTTGCCAACAAACGCGTCTACGAGCTTTCCATTCCGCGCGACACGATCGCGACGATGCCCAACGGCACGCAGGCCAAGATCAATGAAGCCCAGGCCGACGGCGGCGTCAAAGAGGCGCGCACCGTCATTGCCCAGTTCTTGGGCATACCGGCATTCGACCGCTACGTCATCCTGAGAATCGACGCGACCAGAGCCTTCGTCGACGCACTGGGCGGCGTCAATCTCTACGTCAAGTCGTCGAACTGCCTCAAGTTTAAGACCAACTGCACCGGCGAGTCGCTCGATTACGACGACACCTGGGGCCACCTGCACATCCATCTCAAGGAAGGCATGCATCATCTCGACGGCGATCAAGCCGTGGCCTATATGCGCTTTCGCCACGATTGGTGCAGCGATCCGTGCCGCATCATGCGCCAGCAACAGACGCTGCGCGCGCTGGCCGACAAAGTCAAAGGCGATCGCGTCAACACCTTCCTGCATCTCGGCGACTTGCTGGCGGTTTTCCGCAAGTACGTGCAGACCGACTTCAGCAATTCCGAGCTGCTTTCGCTGGCAAACCACTATCAGGGCATCAGTCCCGCGTCGATCGTCAGCGATCAGGTGCCGTTCACGGGCGACGTCGATCTGCCGGGCTACGGCGATTCGCTCGTGCCCGACACGGCGCGCCGCGACGCGCTGGTCGCGAAGATGCTTATGCCGCCCCCGATGCCGATGGCTTCGCCCGATGCGATCGCCCTGGCCGCGATTCCGCCCTCGACGTTGCGCGTCGACATCGAAAACGGCAGCGGCGTTACCGGCGCCGGCGCGGCGCGTTGCCAATCTGCTCAAGCACGCCGGCTTTACCATCGGGCAAGTGACCGATGCAAATCGCTCCGACTACAGCGAGACCGAGATTCACGAACATTCGGCGGTGACATTCGCCGGTGCGCGGGTGCGCGCCGCACTCCCGCTTCCGCTGCGGGAAGCGACGGTCGTGCCGGATACCCCGTCGCCCGCTTCGCCGGCGGCAACTGCGACCGCGGAGACCGGCAGCGACGTGACGGTGATCGTCGGCGGCGACGTGGCCAAGAGCACGCTCGTATCGCAGGACCACTCATAGGCGTGAAGTGGCGGCAAATATGAGAAGTTTGCTCGCAATCGTCGTTGTGGGTGGACTGGTCGTTAGCGGCGTGCACGCGCTCGTACGCACGAGCGCCATCGAGCCGGCATTGGTCACCCAGCAGACAAACGTTCATCTCGAGTTTTCCGGCGCGCTCGGTCCGCGGCTCTATCGCGTCGGGCAAGAACTGTCGCGAAGCGATCGCTCCGAACGTCCCAAGCTGATCGCCCTGACCTTTGACGACGGACCCTATCCGGTCTTCACGCCGATGCTGCTCGACGTGCTGCGCGAACTGAACGTTCCGGCGACGTTCTTCTTAATCGGTAAGGACGCGTCGCAGTGGCCAGAGCTGGCGCGGCGCATCGAAGCGCAAGGCAACGAAGTCGCCGATCACACCTATTCGCACCCCAATCTCGATGAGGAGAGCGACGACCAGGTGCGTCACGAGATCCTCGAGGGACGCGACGTCCTGTGGACGCTCACTAAGGATCCGGCGGTGCGCACGCTGATGCGACCGCCGCACGGCCGTTACAACGAGCATACGCTGGAGGTCGCACAATCGCTGGGGTATTCGGTCGTGCTGTGGACCGACGACAGCGGCGACTGGCGCTCGGTGAGCGCCGATCGCTTGGAGCGCCACTTGCTCGAGCATGCCACCGCTCCGGAAATCGTTCTGCTCCACAGCGGCAAGCTGGCGACGATCGAGGCCCTGCCGGAAGTGGTCGAGCGGTTCAAGCGGGCCGGCTACCGCTTCGTGACCGTCGGAGAAATGTTGCGGCTCGTCCAAACCGACGAGTTGAATCACCCGCTTCGCCGGGGAGTGTAGGGGAAGTGCCTCGTTCGATCATCGACACCGAGTCAAGCCGGCCGGCCTACCGCCGGCGGCAGATTCGAAGATTTATCTGGACGCTGCTGATCCTGCTGGTGCTGGCAGCGGCCATGTGGTTCCTCGCTCATCGCGTGCACGCCCAGGAAACTCGGTCCGCTGGCGGAACCGCAGTTGCGCAGTGTTTAACGGTAAAGAAAGGGGTTTTGTGCGGAACGCTTTCCTTGCGGTGATTATGACCGCCGCGATTGTGTCGTGCAGCTACCTCGGCCAGACCTCCGGCATCAACGTCGGACCCAATTTCCCGTCCAAGACCCTTTATGCCACCAACAGCAATCAGAATGCCGTGAGCATTTACTCCGGCTCCAAGAGCGGTGGGGGTCCATCCTTCAATATCGGCGGCGGCAGCACCGGGCTCAACGGCCCTCAGTACCTGGCCTTCGACCACCGCAAGAACCTGTGGGTGACTAACTACAACCCCAGCACCAAGGTGGCGGCGCTCCTGCAATATGCGGCGCTGGCGACGGGCAACGTGATCCCCCTGGCGACGGCGCCGCTGGGCGGGCGGCCGCGCGGCATCGCTTTTACGCCGAAGAATCCCAGCCCGACGCCGTCGAGCTCGGCCAGTCCGCAGCCCGACCTGATGATCATCACGGACGTCGATCCGACGATCAGGTATCCCAGCCAAGTGCTGCTCTTTATTGCCGGCACGATTCAGCCGTATCAGGCGCTGTCCGGCCCCAAGCCGCACCTCAATCTCCCCTCCGGGGCGGCCATCGATCCGGCCGGACGGCTCTATATCACCAACATTCAGGGGCCGACGGTAGAGGGCTTCGTCCTTCCGACGCCCACCCCGACCCCCAAGCCGACCTCGACGCCCTCGCCGACGCCGACGCCGAGCGGAACTCCCAGCCCGACGCCTTCGCCCTCGCCCACCCCGACGCCGATCAACGTCCTTCCGAAGTTCGTGATCGGCCCGCATAGCGGCGTGTTCGCGCCGTACGGCGTGGGCCTCGATCAGGACGGCAACATTTATATCGCCGATCAGGGGCGGCGCGGCGCCAGCTGCAGCAGTACGACGGGTCCCAGCATTCTCGTCTTCCCGCCGTACAGCAAAGGCATCCACTACACGCAGCCGATTCGTAAGATTCAGGGTTGCAACACGAAGCTGATCGCGCCGACCGACGTGAAGGTCGACTCGGCCGGCACGACCTACGTCGCCGACGAGACCGCCTCGGGTAGTGGTATCATCTATATCTTCCCGGCGGGCGCCGGTGGCGCGAGTAACCACGACGTCGCGCCGACCTTCTATACATCGCCGGGGGCTGTAACCGGATTAGGAATCGTTCCGTAAAGTAAACCATGGCATTCCTCAAGAGCATAGTCGACGGCAACGAGCGAGAAGTCGCGCGTCTGCGGCGCACCGCGCGTGCCGTAAACACTTTCGAAGAGCAGTTCTCCGCACTCTCCGACGCCGAGCTCCAAGCCAAAACGCCGGAGTTCAAGCAGCGTCTCGAGCAGGGCGAGTCGCTCGATGCGATGCTGCCCGAAGTCTTCGCCGTCGTACGCGAAGCCGGCAAACGCACCGTCGGGATGCGTCACTTCGACGTACAGATCATGGGCGGTCAGGTGCTCTACGAAGGACGCATCGCCGAGATGAAAACCGGCGAAGGCAAGACGCTGGTCGCCACGTTGCCGGTTTACGCGCGCGCTCTGGAAGGACGCGGCGTTCACGTGGTTACGGTCAACGATTATCTCGCCCGGCGCGACGCCGAGTGGATGGGACCGATCTATCAGTTCCTCGGTTTGAGCATCGGCATCATTCAGCACGGGCTCGACCCGGCGGAGCGCCGCGATGCCTATAACTGCGACGTCACCTACGTTACCAACAACGAAGTCGGCTTTGACTACCTGCGCGACAACATGGCTTGGCAGGTCGAAGATTTGGTGCAGCGCGAGCTCTATTTCGCGCTGGTCGACGAAGTGGACTCGATTTTAGTCGACGAGGCGCGCACGCCGCTGATTATTAGCGGCCCGTCGCAAGAGGCGACCGAGCTTTACGAAAAGTTCGCCCAAATTCTGCCGCGACTGAAGAAGGGCGAGGACTTCACCGTCGACGAGAAGGCGCACGCCGTTCCGATTACCGAAGCGGGCGTTGCGCGCGTCGAGAAGATGCTGGGCGTCACCAACCTTTACGACCAGCGCAACATCGAGCTGACGCACCAGCTCAACGCGGCGCTCAAGGCGTGGAATCTCTTTCACAAAGACCAGCAGTACATCATCAAGGACGGTGAGATCATCATCGTCGACGAGTTCACCGGGCGCCTGATGTACGGCCGGCGTTACTCGGACGGCATCCATCAGGCCATCGAAGCCAAGGAAGGCATCAAGGTTCGCGGCGAGGATCAGACGCTGGCCACGATCACCTTCCAGAATCTCTTCCGGCTCTACGATCACCTCGCCGGCATGACCGGCACGGCCAAGACCGAGGAGCGCGAGTTCCGCGACATTTACGGTCTCGACGTCGTCGTCGTTCCGACCAACATGCCGATGGTTCGTAAGGACAACGCCGACATCGTTTATAAGAGCGAGCGCGCCAAGTTCGAAGCGGTCGTCGACGAGATCATCCGCGAGCACCAAAAGGGGCGGCCGGTGCTGGTCGGCACGCGCTCGATCGAGAAAAGCGAGTTGCTGGCAGCGATGCTGCGCCGCAAGGGCGTGGAATGCAACGTCCTCAACGCCAAGTATCACGAGCAAGAGGCCGAGATCATCAAGGACGCCGGGCAAGAAGCCCAGGTGACGATCGCCACCAACATGGCCGGCCGCGGCACCGATATCAAGCTCGGAGCGACCGTTCCTAAGAACGGCGGCCTGCACATCATCGGTACCGAGCGGCACGAGTCGCGGCGGATCGACAACCAGTTGCGCGGCCGTTCCGGCCGTCAAGGCGATCCGGGCTCGTCGCGCTTCTACGTGTCGCTGGAAGACGAAGTAATGCGTCTCTTCGGCGGCGATCGCATGACCAACATCATGGAGCGAGTCGGCTTCACCGACGAGCAGCCGATCGAATCGGGGCTGGTCAGCAAGTCGATTGCGCGGGCGCAGAGCAAAGTCGAGAACCACAACTACGAGATTCGCAAGCACGTTCTCGAGTACGACGACGTGATGAACAAGCAGCGCACGGTGATTTACGGCGACCGTCGCGCGATCTTGGAGGCCACGTTCGACTCGCGGACCTTCATGACGCAGACGCTCGAAGCCAAAGTCGACGAGACCGTCGAGGAGAACGCGCCGGAGAACGCTCACCCCAGCGAGTGGGATCTCGAAGAGATGCTCAACGCGCTGGACTTGATCTTCCCGGTGAAGCGCGAGGTCAAGGTCGAGGATTTAGCCGGCAAGGATCGCGAGGAGATTCGCCGGCTGCTGCGCGGCAAAGCGCAAGAAGCGTATGAAGCGAAAGAGCGCGAGGTAACGCCGGACATTCTACGCGTGGTCGAGCAGCGCTATTTGCTGCTGCCGATCATCGACCGGCAGTGGGTGGATCACTTGTGGGTGATGGATCACCTCAAAACAGGCATCGGTCTGCGCGGTTACGGCCAAAAAGATCCGCGCGTGGAGTATGAGAAGGAAGCCTTCGAAATCTTCGAGTCGCTGAAGAATAATATTGCAGAAGAAGCGATTCAGGGCGTGTTCCGCGTCGTCATCGAGCAAGGGCCACCGCCGCAAGAACTCTCGCCGTACGCGCCGGGCGGCCCGCAGTTTGAACCAATTCCATCGGGTCAGATGATTCCGCAGCCGGTTGCCGCCGGTCGCGTTCCCGAGCAAGAAGTAGAACAGCTCCTCGGCCCGGCACCCGGCACCGGCCGTCGCGTGCAACAGCTCCATACGAACAAAGACGAAGAGGAACCCGCCAAACCGGTTCATCGCGATCAACCGAAAGTTGGTCGCAACGAACTGTGTCCGTGCGGCAGCGGCAAAAAATTTAAACGCTGCCACGGCACTGCAGCATAACGGGATAGGAGTTAGCGAGCTCAAGACGAGACACCCAGCCGGCCCGAGCTGCTAGGCTACGCTAGCCGTCGCGATCCAAGCCGCCGCGCTAGCTCGCGCTGCTAAGCTGCCGCGATCGCAAAGCTGTTAGAACTGCGAGGCCGCTGCGAGGCGTGGCTGCCGTGCTGCGAGGCGTGCAAAGCTGCGCTGCGAGGCCGATCGGCGCGATGCGGCGAGGCGCTAGCGCTGGCGCTGTGCGGCTGCGGTGCGGTCGGGCGGGTGTGCGGGGCGGGGTGCGAGGTCCTAACACGCATTTGACCAGTCGGTAACAACCCACGTCGTCAGCCGTAGGTTATTGTCGAAGTCGAGATCGTACGCTTTGCCACCGGAAAGGCACACTGTATTGAAATCAACAAACTTGAGGTACAGCGGTCCCGTTGCATCCTGCCTTTCGTCCCAAGCCTGTGGATCTCGCACATACCCTAAAGCTCGGGCTCTTGCGAGGACTTCGCCTCGCGTCATACCTACGTGAAGGTCACGTCGAAAAATATTCTCATTAATGCGCCCTATGAAGCCTAAAACATACGGGTGAAGTATCGCAACTACGCCGAGCAAGACCAACACCCAAACCGGCCAGCGGCTTCTCATAGAGTTACGCACGCCAGCGATTTGACTTAAGCGGGTTCTGCGGCATCGCGCCTGGCGAGCCGATCGGCGGCTGCGTCGCCGCTAAGGTCTACGATGACAAACCACCTCACTGACCGCGATCCATGAGTTTTTATGCCGCAACTCTAGACGCTGGCCGAATATATCCTTCTGATACGCGTAGGTCATGCGGTATACGTCGGTGTCTTTTTCGATTGTTCCCGTAGAATCTGATACTTGTGTGTAAATGACGTTGTCCGTCGACGTTGTTAGAACCGCATCGCCACTACTGGTCGCCTCAGCATCCCACCAGACCTTGGCTGCGTCGGAGTACCCAATGTAGTCATCAAGGTGCAGCTTTATGAGGTCAGAGTGCAGATGCATGGTGTTGCCTTGCGTCGGCGTGGCGGTAATCCGTACCGGCCCGTACCCCTCGTCCTGGCCGGCCACGGGGTGTAGGTGGATGCTGCATTGCCAAGTCCCTGTCACCTGCCGCCACCAGCGCATCTTTCCAGTAAGTGCGTCCGCGGACTGACCATGAGTGCTTGCCGTCGACAGTAACGCGATGCTCACGCCTACAAAAATGGCACGGCAGCTAAGGGGTAGGCTCATCATCTTTGTTGTGCGCCCGGCGCGCCGATCGGCGGCTGCGATCGACCCCTCGTCACGACCAGTTACCTTCGGACAGGTACTGCCAGATCGCAGACTGCACGTGGCTTAGGTGTCGGCCCCAGTGAGCGTAGTACGTAAAATGCCAGTGCCACAAGGCGTTCTGGGTTTGGCCGTTTTGGAACAGGACGAGACCTTCCATAAGATTGCGGTAAATATCGCTTAGGTCATCCGAAATCATTGCCATCACCGGTTTCAGTGGATTTACTTCGCGCGGGTCATATTCAAACGGATCGAACACAACGCTGTATGCGTCTACGGGGAGCTTTCTTCTTAGAATGCCCGCAGCGGCGAATCCATCGTATTCAAAGTCATCGTCGGCGTCGTCGTCCGGGGCCACTCCTGTGAGTCGCGCCGCAGCAGCTTGCAGTACCCCGAGTATCTCGTGCAGGCCGCGCATATTGATGGCTGACGTCTCACTAGATGTGATTTGATCGAACCAGTGAACGTAAAGCTCGGCGTTGGAAGCAAAATCTCGCGCATTCGCCCAGACGTCACTCATACGGCATCATGCCCGGCGCGCCGATCGGCGGCTGCGATCCACCGCACCCTGCGAGCAGCGCTGCAACCACGCAGCTGCTAAGCACCCAGCGGCCAAAATCCAAGCTCGTCATTTGATTGCTCCTCGCGGCGTGGCCCCATGCCGGGCCTGAGCCGTCGTTAAGGACTGACCGGGGTAGATGTGACCTACTCCTTCGAGCGCGGGTTGTAGGCGGCTCCTATCGTAGCCTGTTATCTCAACCTGTTGCCGCCCCGCAACCGGCGAGAAGGGCGAGCGTTAGGGTGAGGACGGTAAAGCGAGTGCCTGCATCGTGGGCTCTTAGTGGTCCGTACTTAGGGTCAGGTCCATAAGAATATCGTACTTGCCTCTTGTCAGTTTGCGAATCGTCTTAGTGGGGTTCCCTCCTGATGGGTAACGCCAGTACGCTACCCCGTGAGGATTGCGCTCAAGGTGCTTGGCGAACGGGGCTATCACCGTATTCCCTTGAACCCAAAGGGCGGGAACATCTTGCAGGTCGTTACTCTCGTTGAGTGTAGTGGTGCCAACAATCGTGCCGGTGGACCCTGAGACTTGAACTTGATAAATAGCACTACCTTCGTGTAATGCGAAGTAAGTGCCATCCCACTGAACTTTAGAGGCGAAAGATGCCCATCCAAGGCCGTTTATGGTAATGTCCGTGAACTTGCTGCTACCAGCGGGCAACTCGGCGAAACGCGCCCCAAACTGGCCCTTCTTACCGGCCTGTCCGTACCCCGCGACGAAGAGATTTCCCCTGTTGTCATAGGCGCAGTAATCATAGTGTTGCAATGTCGAGTCTGCGTAAACCGCAGCTTTTCCTTGAGCACCACTATAAATCAAAATTGCGCCACCGCTGGTGTTGCCCGAGGCGGCGATTGCTAGATTGCCGGTTGTAGGATCCACCGAGCATCCTGCTAGATCGTCATAGGGTCCCGGCGTCAGCGTCGCAATAATGGAGGTGCCGCCGTGGGCATATTCATTGATTACGCCACGTTCAGCCACGAAAACGTTTCCATTGCCCGGGTCAGCGCAAACGTACGGATAGCGAGTCGAACTCGGCAGCGTTCCCACGAGTGTGGCATCCGGATAGGTGAGCATTAAAATGCCGTGCGCGGTTCCGAGATACAATAAATCACCGCTCGACCCCGATGCGCGATGCGCCCGGCTTTGGGTGATCGCGTTCTGCGCTACTGCGCGCACCGGCGGCACCGCGCCCGTCTGCGGTACGCCCATCTGCGACCCGCCGCATCCGGCCAGCAATACTGCGGTCACGCCCATCGTTAGGGCGAAGCGGCCAAAATCCAAACTCTTCATTTACGTTGCTCCTCGATCCAATCAACGGACCACCGGCGAAATACGTTCGCGATCCCCGCGCTCAGGCTCCGGGCGTTATCCGTCTTTTGTCGTAGCAGTCAGTGCAAGCAGCGCATCCCAATGGCGAGGATGCGGGACGCGTGCCCCAGCCCGGATGCGCGAGCAAGCCGCGAGCGATAGCCCCGCCACCTTGCCGATCTCGCTCAGCGTGAAGGCATCGAGCTTCGGTGCGATCTCGCGCCGGAACCACGCCTCGTCGCGATTCTCCGCATGGTCGGTTCTCCACACATCGCGCAGGCGTTCGGATTGGCCGTGCGCCGGGCGTTGCGCGCTGCGAGGCGCGCGCAGCTGCAATGCGAGTAAGCCGCTAAGCGAAACGGGCCTCGCGCGCTGAACTGCAAGGCTCTCGCTAAAATCCTGGACGTAAGGCCCCCATCAGCACCAAAAAGAGAACGGGGCCCTCGGTTAAGGGCCCCGCTATTTTAAGGACGTAGAACGTGAAGCTGGGTTAGCTAATAGACCGCGTTGGGCGCGTCGACAACGGATGCGGAATGAGAGATGCCGTATGTCGAGTCGAGCGTTTTGACCAGTGCTCCCGTTTGATAGTTGTAAACCAAGACTTCGGTGAAACCACTTGCGATGAAGAGCAACTTATTCTTCTTGTTTAGAGATAAACTCGTGGCTTGGCCTTGGCCTTCGCCAATAATACTCGTCACAGCTGAATACGGAGGAGCAATGACGTAGGCCCCACCGTAGACACCGTCACCTAAGAGAAGATCATTATTTGAGTCCAGCACCATACCCTGAGGGCCCATGTATTCGAGCGACATTAACAACGTCGGATTACAGTTTCCGAGGCCGCCGCTAAATTCATAAAGGGCACGGTCCCCGGCCACAAACACATCGCCACTAGTGTCTACTGCCAAACCAAACGGAATCTGGTTACCTGGCACTGGACATGACTCTATAGGGGTGTTGAATTTCTGAAAGTACTCATTGATCGTGAGGGAACTGGCGGATTCGTCGCCGGCTTCGTAGATGTTACCGTGTCGGTCCACCGTGACAGCGAAAGGCTGGCCCATATTCGCGCTGTAGGTGAACGACGGCGACGTACCTCCGGGTGCGTACTCGAGAACGTCGCCTTCGAAGGTGCCTGCGCTATTGGCGACATAAAGATTTCCCTTTTGATCCATGGACTCGGCCAAGGGGCAGGTAATCCCGTTCGTAATCACGCCGAGCTCGTGGTAGGAGGTGTTGCTCAAAATCTTTATGGAAGCAGTGACGCAGTCTCCAACATAGAGCGCTCTTCGGTACGATGCTTTGTCGGGCTTGACGCGGACCGCCGGCACCAGCGCTGCACTTCCCAATCCACTCGTCGCGGATTGCGATGCCGGATTTGCGACCGAGGACCCAGGGGTTACGTTCGCGCCGGCGCATCCGGCAATCGTTAAAATAATACAGACTGATAATGCGCGAAAAGGCTTCATCTTTCACTCCAAAAACGAGAAACGTTAAAACGCGCTGGAGCAAGCCCAACGCCTCACTTCAGCGCGGTTCTCTCCATTTCGGGCGCTTAGGCCTGCGCTCCCCCGCTTAAGCCTCTGTCCGTGTTGGGCGCTCCGTTAAAAGCAGCGCACGGGCAATTGCCTAAAACCAGCGCACGGGCAATTGCCGCTGGTTTCGGACTTCGCCGCGCACACAATGCACCGGCCTTCTACGTGCATCACTGCTTGGCGCCTCGCAAAACGAGGCCCCCCCTGCGCCGGGCGCCGCGATCGAGGCGCTACGCTCTCAGCTGCAATGCGAGCAAAGGCGCGCCGATCAAGCCGCTAAGCAAAACGGCCTCGCTCCCGCGAAGCCGTGCGCGGGGCAGAGGCGCGGGTTGGTGTGGACCGGCTCGCCCCGCCTTGAGCGAAGGCGAGCCGAAATCCGCTTGTAAGTTAACGCTTCCCGTGTGGTCTGCGATGATCTCGCCTGAATGCGGGCCCCAGTACGCTGGGGTTGTAGACCGCGACACTAGTTGGTTCGTTGAATCCCGAGCCGAGCGTGTTGATCGTGGTGTAGCCGCCGGCCGCCAGGATCTCCTTGACGGCGCTGTTCAAGAAGTCGGCCACATAGACGTTGTCGCTCGCATCGACCGCGACACCTTCCGGATAGGAGAATCCCGAGCCGAGCGTGTTGACCGTGGTGTAGCCGCCGGCCGCCAGAATCTCCTTGACGGCGTTGTTCGCTGCGTCGGCCACGTAGACGTTGTCGCTCGCATCGACCGCGACGCCATCCGGATAGTTGAATCCCGAGCCGAGCGTCTTGACCGTGGTGTAGCCGCCGGCCGCCAGAATCTCCTTGACGGCGTTGTTCGCTGAGTCGGCCACGTAGACGTTGTCGTTCGCATCGACCGCGACGCCATCCGGATAGTTGAATCCCGAGCCGAGCGTGTTGACCGTGGTGTAGCCGCCGGCCGCCAGAATCTCCTTGACGGCGCTGTTGCCGCGGTCGGCTACGAAGACGTTGTCGCTCGCATCGACCGCGACACCAAACGGACCGTAGAATCCCGAGCCGAGCGTGTTGACCGTGGTGTAGCCGCCGGCCGCTAGAATCTCCTTGACGGCGTTGTTGTCGTTGTCGCCGACGAAGACGTTGCCGCTCGCATCGACCGCGACACCTTCCGGATAGTGGAATCCCGAGCCGAGCGTGTTGACCGTCGTGTAGCCGCTGGCCGCCAGGATCTCCTTGACCGCGTTGTTGAAGGTGTCGGCCACGTAGACGTTGGGTGCGCCGAAGCCCAAGCCGATTCCGCTGCCGGCGCAACTTCCGCCCGCCGGCGGTGCCGGCGAGTCCTTCAGGGTCGTGACGTAGCCACCTTGGAAGGACCACGGATAGGTCGAGTCGGTGATGATCGAGCGATTGATGGACATGTAATTGTTTTCGTTGGGACATGGACTGCTCGCAAAACCGGCCGCATATCCATCGATGCGCGTGTGATTGATCTTAAGGTTGGGTGTGTTCTGCGCGTACAAACCTGTGCCCGGGCTGCTGCTGCTGCCCGATTCGCACGATCCGCCGATCTCGCCGTTGACACAAATCAAGGTATGCGCGATCCTCAGGCCGGCGCCGTCGAGATAGACGCCGACTCCGAACAGGCCGTTGACCATGTTCTGGTCGAGGACATACGGGCGGTTAGCCGGGCTGATGTAGATTCCAATTTCGCAGTTGGCGTACGCCGACGACTCGACGTCGAGGTTTCTGCCGCCGCCCAGATGCGCGACCGTGTAGGTCGCACCGTCGGACGTCTGGACGCTCGTGCATGCGAGCAAGTCCTTGCGTTTCCCGCGCGAAGCAGGGCTTAGATGCGAACCCGGGAGCATCGCGGACGAGGAGCCTGCAGGCGTGGTGAGTGACGGGGATCCCCCGCCACAGCCGGCTAGTAAGGCAAGAGCCGCGCAAACGCTTACAGCATGGCGCCTGCGGAATGACATTCGCATTGCTTCAAAACCGACTCTCTCCGAAGCGTTGAAGCGCTTTGGGATAGAGGATGCGCCCAGCGCGCATCGCCTGAGCAAAAACGCGCAATCGAAGCCGCAGCAACGATTACCGGGCTGCGCGGAGGGCTGGACCCTGCCAAAAAAAGCTAACTGCGGCCAGCTAAGGCTAAGCGCATGGGGCAAACCCTCGAAGTGGCGGTGCGCCTTCTTGCTCACTTTATCCTGGTACGGTGCAATAAGAGCAGATCGGGTGAAACTCTCAGGTCTCTAGAGCCCAGTGGCGCGGGTCTCGGGGTGGTACTCGTACTCACCCAGCACGTCGCCGTGGCTCCAGACGCGCGCAACAGTCCGCGATCCGTGCGGCATTTAAGGCGTGATGCGATAACGCTTGCCGGAGCGTTTGAAACATTCAATCTAAGCAGCTCGCTACGGCGTCAATGCATAAGCCGTTCCGCATCCACCGCTCTTGTGGCATCGAGTGAAGGGGCCTTGGGCCGTGCCGTACAGCGTGCCGTTCACATCGATCAGACTGGCGAACGGGTGCTCCGACGGCGCGCTGTTGTACGACAGCTTGATAAACGTAAACGGCACTCTGTACGGCACGACGTATATCGGCGGTGGTCACGGATGCCGCCATCACACGGGTTGCGGAACCGTGTTCGCGTTGACTCCGTAGATATAGGCGCATTCGCGAAGCCGTGCGGAGGCGCGGAGGCGCGCCTCGATCGTTCATGGAACTATTTGACAAGCCAAGCAACCATCGGAAGGGGGATTCATGAATCGCAGCCTGCTCGGAGCGCTTACCACAAGCGTAGCCATAGCGTTACTCGCCGGTTGCGGCGGCTCGCAACCATCGGCGTCAATGCCTGCTGGGCTACGTACAGGAGTGCGGGCCGTTGGAACCCCCACGACGCCGCTTTCAGGCATTTATGTTTTAGCTGCAAACTACTCATCCGGTGAAGAAACCGTGGTCGGGTACACGAGAAAAAACCCCCACAACAATCCTCCAATCTGTACGGTGACCGGCGTTCCAACCGCCGCGGCGATGGGCGTTGATCAAAAAGGCAATTTACTTGTCGGTGTCAGCGGCTCAGAGATTCTGGTATTCAGCGGCCCAAACATGTGTGGACCGCAGGTTGGATCGTTCACCGATCCCTACGGGCAGCATTCTGACATAGCCACGAAGGACGCCATAAGTGGGAAGATCGCCGTCGCGAATGTCTTTGACGGCAATAGGCAAAGCCACTCAGCGGGCAGCATCTCGGTTTGTACGATGGCGGCCGGCTGCGGCACCAACCTCACGAACCCCGCCATGTATGAGGTCTTCGGAGTGGCGATGGACGAACAAGGCAACTGTTGGGCGTCAGCGACGAACATATCAGCAACGGCAACGCTGACGTTTTTTAAGCACTGCGCCGGTGCAGGACAATCCACGACTGGATTTTCGAATCCCTACGCAGGTGGACTCGACTTCGATGCCGCTGGTAACCTCGTGTCCGTGAGCTTTGCCAACGACGCGGTCTACGTGTATCGGGGATGCAAACCGGCCTGCACGATGGTCGCGGGGCCGCTCGCGCTGCGCGGTGGTACGACGTTCGCGCACCTCAACAAGCGATCGACCGAACTCATAGCGGCTGACTATCGACCACTCTCGAATCGATGTCTACGCGTACACTCCGACTCGGTTAACCTTCAAATATTCCTTCGACAACGGCATAAGCAATGACTTTCTCGGTGGCGTAGCGGTAAATCCACCCTCTAAACGTTAGCGACTCACGCGCTAATCACCAAGGAGCAAGTAATGCAAGCCCAGCCTCTTAGCCGCATAGCTTGCCGGTTGCGGCGGTTCGCAGCCGCCGATCGGCGCGCTGCCCCAGAGCCTGAGCTTCCGTCAAGGTAATAGAAGGTAGGAAATCACGGATGCCTTATTTGCAATTCGCGGCGGCAGCAATATTTGCGGCGATAGGCCTAACGTGCATCGTACTGAGCGCCGTTTGGCGGGATGCCTTGACCAGAACAAGGGTTTTTTAGGCGTTTTGGGCGGGGTCTTCACGCTAGCCGGCGTTTACATGTTCGTAATTGCTCTGTACCTTATGAGCTGCGAACCTGCAATGAACTGCATCTAGGTATTCCTGGTCCCTTGTTGCCTGCATTTTGACCATAACGCCTCGCGCCTCACCGCTAACGCCCATCCGACCGCACCGCGCCTGCACACGGCCACCCATGAGCGCCTCGCAGCATCGCGCCGATCGGCCTCGCGCTGCAGAGTCGCAAAACTCGCAGCGCACCAGCCACACCTCGCAGCGGCCTCGCAGTTCTAACAGCTTTGCGATCGCGGAATCTTAGCAGCGCGGCAGCTTGGATCGCAGCGGCTTAGCTTAGCCTGGCAGCTCGGCCGGCTGGGGGCCTCTGCCGGGCGCTGCGATCGAAGGCTCGGCGAAAAGCGAGGCCCCTCTTCGGAAGTGCGGGTCGGCAATAGCTGCGCGGTGATTGCGGCGCGAGGCTCCGCTATGGCGTAAGGGAAAACACGGTACCGACGCCATAAACGCCACCAACGTAGGTTGTACCTACGAGGCTTCCGCCCTTGTAGGTCATGCCAGCCCAGGGCTGGACGCCGTCTGTGCCCTCGCCGAAGCTGTGCAGCACGTTCTCGATGCCGCCCGTCGTGATGCTGAAAACTGTGCCATCGTTTTCAGTACCGCCGCTGACCGTCGTCCCGTACAGCGTGCCTTTTACATTGATCAGCCGCGCCGCAGGGGAATGGCCATCGGTTCCCCCGATGAAGCTGTGCAGCACCTTCTCGGTGCCGCTCGTCGTGATGCTGAAGACTGTGCCACCGTTTTCGGTTCCGCCGGCCACTGTTGTACCATAGAGCGTGCCGCGTACATCGGTTAGACCCGCCTCGGGCTGATTGCCATCGGGTCCCTTGCGGAACCTGTGAAGAACTTTTTCCTTCCCTCCTGTGGTGATGGTAAAAACCGTGCCATGGTTGTGCACGCCGCCACTGAGCGTTGTACCGTAGAGCTTGCCGCCTACGTCGATCAGGCCTGCCTTAGGAATAGCGCCGTCGGTTCCCCCGGCGAAGCTGTAGAGCACTCTTTCCGTACCGCTGGTGGTGATGCTGAAGACCGTGCCTGCATTGTACGCGCCGCCTGCGCCCGTTGTGCCGTAGAGCGTGCCCTTTACGTTGATCAGCGATGCGTAGGGACCACTGCCATCGGTTCCGCTGCCGAAGCTGTGCAGCACCTTTTCCGTGCCTCCCGTCGTGATGCTGAAGACCGTGCCGCCGGTGCCCGCGTTATACACGCCGCCATTGCCCGTCGTGCCGTAGAGCGTGCCGCCTACGCTAGTCAGGCCCGCGAAGGGGAAAAAGCCATCGGTGCCGTTGCCGAAGGTGTGCAGCACCTTTTCCGTGCCTCCCGTGGTGATGCTGAAGACGGTCCCGCAACGACTTGAACCGCAATAGTAGGGGCCGCCCGCGAACGTCGTGCCGTAGAATTTGCCGCCGGTGCCGATCAAGTCCGAGTGGGGATAGTTCCCATCGGGGGCTGCGCCAAAGCTATATACGACCTTGTAGTTTGAGCTAGCGCTTCGTGCGGCGAGCGCCGAGGCTGGCGATATCGCGCCCGGCGCGCCGATCGGCGACTGCGATCCGTCGCAACCGGCGAGCAAGGCCGCAGCGACCCCCATGTTTAGGGCGAAGCGGCTGAAGTCCAAGCTCTTCATCTACCTTGCTCCTCGCTCCGTGAACGCCACGCAGCCCAGCAACGTTTCGGCCTGGCCTCGTTAGGACCCCGCGGCCGTCGCTTAGCCAGCATGCCGATCCGCGCGCCTTGATGCAAGCAGTGCGGCGCGGGCGAGCGAGCGCGAGCGCTCGTAGCACCCCCTCGTGGGATTTTGGTTAGCGGTTATTGCCTCGAACGCGGATTGTATGCAGCACTTTCAACCTCATCGCTTACACTCAGACCGTTGTTGAAGCTGTACCAGTACGTGAGCGAGGTGGGCGTATAGTGGTAGACGTCGATCTGACCCAGCGAGGAGTCACCGCAGGCGAACGCCGTGGATTGCTTGTTGACGTGTCCGAAGATGCAGTCGCCGATCAGCGGGAACGGACCGCCGACGAGCGTGCAGGCCGGTTTGCAACCCGAGTACACGCGCAGCGCCGGAGTGAAAGCATCGATCGAAACGAGGTTGCCGTTCGCGTCGATGTCGAGACCGCCGAAGTATGTGTTCAGCCAGCCCGTCGCGACAACACCGGATTTGGAACAGCGCTTGAAGTAGATGAGCGTTGCCGTACCAAAACTGTTCGTCGCCGAGCCCCAGCAATCGCCATTATTGGCCAATGCTACGCCGGCAAGTTCGAACATGTTGTAGTCGTCCGTGAGGTTCCGTGTGCAGCCGGCTGAGAGCGAGCAGATCGAGATGCTGCCCGGGCCCTCGGTGGTGAAGATGTTCGCGACGGCGATCTCACCGGTTACCGCGTTGGCGCTCGAGGCGTCAGATGGCTGACCGTACGTGTCCTCGATGGATCCGACCTCGGGTCCGCACATGCCGGGGCCCGCATAGACGGTGACCCTGGTTCCGTCGTCGGGAACGATCAAGTTGCCCTTGCCGTCAACGGCGACGCCGTTCGTGTAGTTTGCGCTGACGCTGCAAGTCGGCGGGCCGTTCGATGTGTTCTTGTGCGGATAGCCGTTGATGATGGACGCTAGGAACTGGCTACCGTAGATGCCGCCGCGCTTCTTGGCATCGGGTGCGAAGCGCGTCTTGAGAGCCTGGCCGCGCATGCCGATTAGACCCTGTGGGACCACACGTGCCGGATACGCCCAATGCGGAATGAACTTCCCGTGGGAATCAAGCTCAGATTGCGTTTGCCCAGCGGCGCTCGGTCCAGGCGTACCCGGTTGGGACATGTTTCCGCCGCAGCCCGCGAGCAACGTGAAGGTCACGCTCAAGCAAAGAGCGCCGATAAAGCCTCGATTCATGATCCCGCCTCCGAGCAAGCTTGGTCCGAGCACTCAACGTTCGACGGGCGGTGATGGTTCCCCGGAAACTTAGGTTAGCATCGCACCTCGATTGCGGCCTAGCCCTCGATCAGCGCAGCAAAGCCGCCCAGTGCCGCGGGTGCGGGACCTTAGCACCCGATCGAAATCGCGAGCAAGCCGCGAGCGATAATCCCGTCGCCTTGCCGATCGCTGTAAGCGAAAATGCATCGAGCTTCGGCAGCCATCGCCGTAATCGCCGCTGAACTAGCGAGCACTCAGATCTGCGCGATGAAGCGTGGTTCAAGCGCGAGGTGCTGTGGTGCGAGGCCGATCGGCGCGATGCTGCGAGGCAGCAAAACGCGTGGCGGTGTGCAGGCGCGTGCGGTCGGGTGGGCGTTAGGGGTGAGGCGCGAGGCTTGGGTAAATTGTGCGGCGCAGTCGTTTCCCGTTACACGGAAAACTTCCAGCTCCGTTCGCGCGAGTTTTGAGGCTGGTCCTCCGCCTGGATGAGCTCAGTGATTCACTCGATCGACGCTGCATCGGCCTACGCGAATAGGTATCGCAGCAAATCAGGACCCTGTTTAATTTTTGGGTGGGACGCTTACCGTCACTCCGTACGGGCTCTGTGGGTCGGTAATCGTTTTGATGGGTCCGGCCCCGCCGGGATAGGTATAGAACTGGACGGGCGGGTTGTACCCGAGATACGTCGGCACAATCACTCTTGAGCCATGAATCCAAAACTGCCCCATGCGCGAATTGACCTCCACTGATCCCACCTGGGTGCCGGATCCGGCTTTGATAGCGTACCGGTAGATTTGGGCGTACGTATCTCCGATCGACAAGCTCTGACCATGCCACTGAACGGCGCCCGGACCGCCCGGAGAGTTGTCTAGAGAAACCGTCTCGGCTGAAGTCTGGCCCTTTCGGAGTTCGGAAAGCGCGAACCGAGGCTCCTCTCCCCAACCCATGCCGTCGACAAAGAGATTTCCTTTATTGTCGTAACCGCAGAATTCGGTCGTCGCATACGGTACGGAATACAGATTCGGTGTGCCCGTAGCCTTGCTGAAGATCGCAAACGCGCCGGATTGTGAGGGCCCGTTGACGCTCTTGAGGACGCCCGTCACCGCGAGGTTCCCCGTCGTTGGATCAATAGCACAGCCACTGGGATGTGTGCCAGGATCGCTCAACGTTGCAACCGGTTTGGTTCCCCCGTGTCTATACTCGATGATGTTCGCCCCGTTGTAATTGGTGATGAAGACGTTCCCTTTGCTGTCAGAGCACAATCCGGCTGGAAAGTTAAAGCCGGCTAGCTTTCCGACGAGCTTTGCCTCAGGATACGTGTAGACATAGACCTCGTAGTTATCCGACGAGGAAACGTAGAGTAGGGGCTTCCGCTTTGCGACGGGATTCATCCATGATTGCCCAGCGTCTGAGTGCCTAGTTATCAGAGCTGGTTGCGCTGAGGACGCATAAAGCTGCGCAGGCGGGGCGCCGTTTCCACATCCGGCACTGGCGACGATGCTCGCGCAAGCCGCGGCCCATGTAACCAAACGTAATTTCACTCTCATAGAGAACCCCTTTTTGCAGCGCGTACGAAACTGAGGGTAACACGATCCGGGAGTGCGGCAAATGCCCGAAAGTCCTAGCGGTATAGCCCTTTGACCCCGGTCGCGGAGGAATTCACGCTCTGCACCGACCGCTGTGCAGGCGCGGTGCGGTCGGGTGGGCGTTAACCGTGGGCGTGAGGCGGCGGGTGTGTAGGGTAGGTTCCCGGAGTAAATCTAATGACGAGCCAAGCTCACCGCTGGGTTGAAGTTATTCCCACCGACGCGTAGTTGACTTAAGAAAACTCCCCCGGGGTACGTGCTGTAGTATACTGTTCCGCCGTCGCCAGCCGTCAGTACTTGCCGGTGACTCGGAACAAGCCAGAAGGACAAATCACCGACGACCTTCGTGCTTCCCCGATGCTTGCCACGTTTGCCCTTAACGACGAAGCGATAGATATATGGGGCGCTCAGGACAGCGATTTTCTTACCGTCCCGCTTAACGTCATAAAAGTCCAGCTCAGGTATGCGCAGCCGAATGCCTATAAGGGCGCTACTTCCCTTAGGCAGTTCGAACAAAAAATACTTAGTACGGTAGCTGTTTTGAGACCACCCGACGACAAAGAAATTGCCATGTGCGTCGTAACCACAACCCGACATACCCTGACCTTTGGGCAGCGCATAGCTTTGTGGCATACCAGTGCCATTCTTATACACGTAAATGTTTCGATATTCTGTGGTTACTGCAAGGTCACCTGACGTTGGATCGACAGCGCATCCCAAAGGCGATTCAGGGACTGAAACGCTTCGACTTGGATTCATTGCCCCATGGGCATACTCTACGATCTCGCTCGGCTCATCTGCCACAAAGACGTTGCCTGATGCGTCAACACAAAGTCCGGCGGGATCAGTAACGCCCGACAGGATGCCGACGAGTTTCTGTGTTTTGTAGGCGTAGACGTAGGTTTGGTACATATAGTATTGGTTTGTAGCCGAGACGTAAAGCAAGTCCTCATGCTTAGCTTCCGGCAGCATCCACGACTTGCCACGCGCGGCCTGCTGCGCGATCGCTCGGCTCTGCGGCATCGCGCCCGGCGCGCCGATCGGCGGCTGCGATCCGCCGCAACCTGCGAGCAATGCCGCAGCCACACCCATTGTTAGGGCGAAGCGCCCAAAATGAAAGCTCTTCATCTGCTCTGCTCCAACAGTCTACCGGCGAGGCGCGAGGCTGATTGTTACGCCTCCGACGCAGCAATAATGGAGCGCGAAGTTGGACAGTACCTTGCCACCTTCGGGGTAACTCCAAATTCCCAATGCTATTCGTATGCCGTTAACGTGGTGATAGTAGGGTATCAGGACTGTGCCGTTTGAGATCCATGATTGAACGATGCCATGTCCCTTTCTCCAGCCGTCAAAATACGACGTACCTACAACTGTGCCAGTAGTGCCCGAGACCGCAATCTGATAGATGAGATGATTGTAGCTATCGCCCATCGACACGTACTGACCGTCCCACTGCACTGCGCCGGCTCTTTGGACGCGCCTATTCAGGGTAATAGTCGCGAGTGCGCTACCACCTCTAGGAAGCTCGCTCAAGTAGGTCTTGCCGCCTGTCGTGCCATCGACGAAGAGGTTGCCGTTGTTGTCATATCCGCAGTACACATATTCGTAAATATCCGGGTCACTGAAAACTTTAGGAGTACCTTTAGCGTGCTTGTAAATGGCAACGTTGCCGGCGTCGCGACCGTTCGGCGGGTTACTCGTTACGGCAAGGCTTCCGGTGGCAGGGTCAACCGCGCAGCCAAAGGCTTGGTAATCGCTCGGCACAAATAGGGTCGCGATCGGCTGGCTTCCGCCGTGGGCGTAGTCCAAGACCTCGTTGCCAATCGGAATAAAAATGTCGCCTGCTGAGTCGGAGCACAGCCCCCTCACTCCCCTTGCACTTAGGCTACCAATGAGCTGACCCGAATAGTCGTACGCGCTTACGAGGTCGGCACTAGAAACGTAGATCAAGTTCTCCCCGCTAGTCTCCGGCAGCATCCACGACTTGCCACGCGCGGCGTGCTGTGCGATCGCGCGTCTCTGCGGCATTGCGGCCGGCGCGCCGATCGACGGCTGCGATCCGCCACAACCGGCAAGCAACGCTGCAAACACGCAACTGCTAAGCACCCAGCGGCCAAAATCCAAGCTCTTCATCTGATTGCTCCTCGCTGCGTGACCCCATGCAGGGCCTGAACTGTCGTTAAGGACTGACCGGGACAGATGCGACCTACTCCTTCGAGCGCGGGTTGTAGGCGGCTCCTTCGATATCATCGCTGGGACCGAAGCCATTGTTGAAGCTATACTTGAAGGTCACATTCTTGGGAGTGTACTTGTACACATCGACGCTCGGCCTACTTACGTTGCCCACGGCGAATTCCGTATTCTTTTCATTTAAATGACCGTATAAGACGGCACCCTGCATTTGGAATGGGCCGCCGACAAGGATGCACCGCGGGTCGCAGCCCCTATAGACATAGAGCTGGTTGTAAAAACTGATCGAAACGAGGCGACCGGCATTATCAATGTCGAGTCCCCCATATCCGCCATTTTGAAACCCACTCGCTCGTTGGCCTGCTCCTGAGCAACGCTTGAAATAAATGAGCCTAGCCTTGCCTGCGGGGTCCTCGGCAGAGGCCCAGCAGTCCCCATTCATTGCTAACGCAACTCCAGCGACCCTATCCATAAGTGGGTTCGTGAGATTGATCGTGCACCCAACTGAAAGACTGCAGATCGACAGACTACCCGGGCCGGAGGGCGATGCATTCCCAACAAAGTTTGCGACGATGATCGAACCGGTGGCTGCATTCGTACTCGCTGCATCCCCGGGCTCCCCATCGGGGTCGAAGACTGAACCCAGCGCCGGTCCACACATTTGTGGTCCTTTATAGACGATGATTGAGCCACCGAATTCAGGAACTATGACATCGCCGCGCGCATCAACCGCGATGCCGTTTGTGTATTGTGCTGGAACTGTGCAAACCGGCGGCTTATTGCGACGATTGTTTGAATGATAGCCGAAAACGCCCGGCTGTTCGAATGCAACGGCGTAAAGACCCCTGGTGACCGTGCTGCGACGCGTTAGCGAAGGTGCTGATGCGCCGTAAGAACGGCTTCCGCCCGGCGCGCCGATCGGCGGCGGCGATCCGCGGCAACCGGCAAATATCGCAACCGCGCCGATGGTAAGCGCGAAACGGGCCGAGATTCTCATGTACGATGCTGCCTCCCGGAAGCTGAACGGACAAGCGACTAACGAGCTAAAATCCCAATGATGCCGCCGTTGTTCGTCACAGTCTCCAGCTAAATGCGGTGCCGGCTCCGAGATCTCCTGACGTGACGCATTCGCTGGAATAGGGACCGCCGACTCCGGTTGTGCCAAAAAACTTGCGGCCTAGTTTTACCACGGATGCCTCGGGATACGCGCCGTCGGTTCCGTTTCCGAAGCTGTGCAGGAGACTTTCCTTACCGTTCGCGGGGTCGAAAGCTAAATAGAGTACCGCCGAAGCCGCTGGTAAAGGCACCGCCCTCCGCCGTCGTCCCGAAGAGTTTGCCGTTGACGGCAGTCAGGTCGGCGCGCGGATTTTGGCCGTCAGGAGGCTCGGCGAAGCTATACAAGACGCGCTCAGTACCACTGCGCGTCAAACTGAAGATCGTCCCGTAATCATACGCTCCTCCCGCGGCGGTCGTACCGTAGAACGTCCCGTTGACGTCGATCAATCCGGCCTGCGGATCGAGTCCATCGGGCATTCCGCTGAAACTATAAACGATGCGCTCGACTCCCGTTTTGATGTCGATCGAAAAAACGGTTCCGTCATCGTCGGCGCCGCCGTACGTCGTGGTGCCGTAGAGTCTTCCTTTGACGAGTATGAGGTCGGCCTGAGGTTCGCGTCCGTCTCCGGGCGCGCCGGCGAATGCATGAAGCAGCCGTTCCGCACCGGTCCTCGCGTCGACGCTGAAGACCGTTCCAATATTCGATGCGCCACCTTGGGTCGTGGTGCCGTAGAGCGTTCCGGCATGGAAGATCAGATTCGCTTGAGGCGCGCTTCCGTCGCCGGCTGCACCGAAGCTGTGTAAGGTGCGGAAGTGCGTTCCGGAAACGTTTACGGCGAACACGGTTCCTGCATCGTTGTCTCCGTCGATAACGGTCGTGCCGTAAAGCGTACGGTTTGCGACTACGACCCCGGCTTCGGGACCGCCGCCATAGCCGCCGTACTTGTTCATGCCGGTGAAGCTATAGATAACGTGCTCAACGCCCTGCTTGGTCACGGTGAAGATCGTGCCGCCGCCATTTTCTCCGCCTCCAAAGGTCGTTCCGTAGAGCATACCGTCGAGCGCGAGCAGGCGCCCAACTGGAAATGCGCCGTCGGGGCATCGGCCGGAGGGCATTCCGAAAGCGAAGATTTGGCGATACCGTTCCCCGGATCGAGACGCCGGGACGACCCCCGGTGCGCCGCCCGGCGCGCCGATCGGCGGCTGCGATCCGCCGCAGCCGGCGAGCATTGCTGCGGCAACGCAGCTGCTTAACGCGCAGCGGCTGAAAGCGAAGGTACTCATCAACTGTGCTCCCTGAAAGCCTTACCCGATTGATGGTTGAGTAGGTTCGGAGCCGCCGGAACTTGTCCCAGCGGAGCGAGCGTTTACGAGTCCGCGAGTTCTCGCAGGGCTACCCAGTGCCGCGGGTGCAGGACGCGCGACCCGGCCCGGATGCGCGAGCAGGCCGCGAGCGATAGCCCCGTCGCCTTGCCGATCTCGGTGAGCGAGAACGCATCGACTTTTGGCACGATTTTGCGCCGGAACCACGCCTCGTCGCGCGGGCGACCACCGCGGGCGGCCTTCGGAAACAGTACCGGCGACGAACAGATGCTGGAGTACACGCAGTCAGGCAGCGGACCTCGTCTGATGGCTCTCGTGCTGCACGACGATGATAAGCGCGAATACGCATATGGTCCCGATAGCGCGCAAACCGATACGAAGTTCGGTGCGTTCACCCAGGCGCTCTATGACGAGGCAAACGCAAGGGGTTGGATCGTCATCAGCATGAAGGCGGACTGGAAGCGCGTCTTTACGTTCGAAACTTGATAGTCGTTGTACCGCCTCCCCGCGCGGGCGCCCGTATTGACAATGCGCCGATGTCGACGATGTGAGGTGACTGCACGGCAGCTACATCGGCATGTCGCAATGGTTCATCTGGCTGGAAGAATGGTCGTGCTGCTGTGCCGCCAGCCACAGATGAATCGCCGCGACTAAGTCTTGATCGGCACTTGCAAGCATGATCGCCGCTCCGGTGGGAGTCTCGAAATAGCGAACCGACACGCGAGAAGCGGCAGATTGCAGTCGGGCTAAACCGGGCATCGTCTTTCCGTGGATGTACGCGGGGTCCGAGTAGTCGGCGCGTGCGAACATTGCGGCCTCTTGGAGCAAGTGCGAGCGAACGAGCGCGATCTGTGTTGCGTCCATGTCGTGAACGGCGATTTCAACCACGCCCCCAGTTGCGCTTGGCAGGAACATGTGCATCGCTTGTTTTTGGTCGAACGGCATAACCTGCGCGCCGTGTTCCATAACCATATCCTGCGAATCATCTGCTCGGCCTGCAAAAGGCACGAACGCAAGCATCAAGACCAAGATTGCGGTGTACGTACTACGTTTCATTGAGTACCTCGGATAAAAGAGAGAGTGAGTCCAGAATGGCGTCGCGCTGATGCGTGGGGATCGCATCAAAGACTTTAGCGAAACGAGCCCGCCGCGAAGCGGAGAGACGTTGCACCGCCTTTGCTCCAGCCGCTGTTAGCCGAAGCCTCAGAATCCGAGAATCGCCCTTGTCTCTCAAGCGATCGAGCCAGCCACGGTGTTCAAGCATCTTAGCCAGTCGACTGACCGTACTTTTTTCTAGCTGCAATCGCGCTGCTAACTCGTTTTGAGAGATGCCAGGGTCGTGCGAAAGCTCGAAAAGCGCTTGAGCTTCCCCTACCGAAATCGGGGCGCCACAAGGCGTCTGATCCGGTCGGTGCAGTCCAAGTGCGCGGATCAGGCCCACGATCTGTTGCTCGAAGGCGATGGGCGAAGTCCCGGTAGTTCGACGGCTCAACCGTTGCATACTACAACTATATTAGCGCGGCGTCAATCTAAGAGTTTGTAGGCTGCCAGTCGCGAACTGCCCGAGTGAGATGCAGGGCAGTCTGGCGCTCGACCTATTGCTGGGCCTGGGGCTTGGCCACGTCTCCGGCACGTTAGGGACGAGGTTCGCAGGGTGAGGAGTAAAACGTGCTAGGCGACTTGGAGCGTGTACCCGGTCAGTTGCCACGACCCATCCTGATACGCCGCGCCTTTATCCTCGAATGGCTAACGGTTGCATGCATGATCGTAGAAGCCTCGGTAGCCATCGCTGCCGCGATCGCGGCTCACAGTCTGACGCTCATGGCGTTCGGTCTCGACAGCATCATCGAACTCGCGTCGGCCGGGGTGCTGATGTGGCGCCTGACGATTGAACTGAAGGCGGGTGTCGCGTTTCCCGAATCGATCGAGATTCGTGCGAGTAAAATCGCCGGTGCACTACTCTTCGGGCTGGCGATATACGTCATCTTGAGCGCGGGATTGAGTCTCTCGTACCGCGTTGGCGCGGAGTTCTCGCTTCCTGGCCTGGTAATAGCCATCATTTCCATCCCGGCGATGTACGCACTCGCGCGGGCGAAGCTTCGGACTGCGGACAAGCTTGGCAGTCGCGCGTTGCGGGCGGATGCTATTGAAGCCGTTACGTGCGGCTATCTAGCTGTCGTGGTCGTCATCGGTCTTGTCGCACAACTTACCTTGCGCGCGTGGTGGATCGATGGCGTGGCCTCACTCGCTATTGTGTTCCTCCTGATAAAGGAAGGCTGGGAAGCGTGGCGGGGTGATGAGTGCTGTGAGTGAAACCGAAGGCCGCTCATGCATCGCCCCTAGAACATGCATATCGGGATCACGATAAAAACCCTTATCCCAAGCATCAAGCAATCCGTCTCCTATTACTTAGCTCTGCTGACGACGAAGCCATAAAGCGCAGGGTGACCGTACCGTGCTACGTGCGCGAACCGCGTTCGATGCCCCCCAGCAGGGTAAGGCCAGGACTCGACGCGACTTTGGACTTTTCCGTAGAGCGATTCCGCAACGCCGGGCCCAAGAATCCGGGAGCCTTCGATCCAGTACTGGGGTGGATAGAAATTCGTCGATCCTTTTAGTAAGGTTTTGCCGATGAGGCTTCCGGTCGTTCCCGAAACGCCGACATGATAGATGGGAGTGGGTTGGCCCTTGGGCTTGAAGCCCGCAACTGCCAGATATTTATCCCGTTCATCCCACTGTATGCTCCACGGGTTGATCGAGAAGTCCAGCTGCATGTTCGTCATTTCACTGCTGCCCTTTGGCAGCTCCGCGATGTTGGAATACGGTGCAGTGGCGTACAGGTTCCCCGAGTCGTCATACGTGCAGAACGTGAAACCGTAACCATCGCCTTGGACGGTGTAGACCGTCGGGTCGCCCTGAGCGTTTGCGTAGACGTCGATGGCTACCTTCGGTAGTTGTAACGGCCAAGTTGCCGGTCGTAGGGTCGACGGCACAGCCCCATGGATTATTTGGATACGTGCCGACGTCACCGATTGGAGACGTGCCGCCGTGTGCGTATTCGACAACGGATGTCATGCGAAAACGGGCGACCCAGACGTTGCCGGCCCTGTCGACGCACGCACCCAGTGGGTCGCCGGCGACGACAATCGTTCCCACTTCCTTGCCCGCCGGATATGAAAAGACGTGAACGAATCCAGCATTGTCGGTAGCGTAGAGCAGGTCATCGCGCTTCGCCTCCGGCAGCATCCACGACTTGCCTTGCGCGGCTTGCTGCGTGATCGCACGGCCCTGCGGCGCCGCTCCGGGGTTGCCGATCAGCGGCTGCGACCCTCCGCAACCTGCAAGCATGGTAGCCGCGACACAAAGCGCGGCGGCGTAGCGGCTAAGACGTTGGAGGTGCATTACTTACTGCTTGGTGACTAACGGTGAGGCGCGAGGCTGACGGTGACGCCGAATGAATCATTCGGGGCGTCGACAGTTTGAATTGGGTTACCCCCAGCGGGATAGCGGTCGATTTGGATGAGTGGGACTGAGCCCTGACCGCCCAAGTTGACTACAACGATTTTATCGCTTTGAATCCAAAAGTTACCGAGTTGGTGCAAGTCGTCAAAGCTGGTCGTTCCTTTTGCGACCGCGGTGAACCCGCGCATATCGTACCGAACGACCGCTATAGGGTTCGCTATTGCAACGTATCGACCGTCCCGTTGAACGGGCTCGGGCTCGTAACCATAGAACGGGCCGGATGGTTCAAACGAGATTGTTCTGAACTTCCGCGTTCCTTTTTGAAGTTTCACCACGCCAAACGTTTTGCTTCCGTTATATCCATACCCGCTCACAAACAGGTTCCCCTTATTGTCGTAACCGCAAAACGTGGCAGAGTCTAACTTCACTCTGTATATTTTGGGTTTCCCCGCGGCATTCGCGAATACGAATACCTTGGTCTGAGAGCCATCCACGGCAAGATCACCGGAGGTCGGGTCGATGGCACAAGACCCAAGGCCCCCTTCAGACTTTCTAACCTTGAGGATCGCAATCGGGGTCATTCCACCGTGCGCGTACTCGACAATGGTGTTCGCGGTTGTAACCCAGACATGACCGTTGTTGTCCGGACATATGCTTCCGCCTTGAAAAACTGCGCCAACCAATTTACCCTTCGGATAAGAGTAAACGTACACCTCACCAAGAGAAGAGACGTAAAGCAGGTTCATCGCTCTTTGCTTCCGGCAGCATCCATGATCGTCCGTGTTCGGCTGTTGGAACTTGCGGTATCGCGTTCTGTGTTACGCTCTGGGACTGCGATCCTCCGCAGCCCGCAAGCGCGACGACGGCAATGCTAAATGCGCACCGCTTAAGGCTCGAAGCAAACTCCATGCAAACCCTCTCCTTCGTGATCCTAACCATTGTACTCGAAGTTGATCGCAGGTCGGGAAGGGCGAAAGGCGGTCTACCCGGGCCTTATGGCCTAGGTAGCGTAGCCGCTTATGCGATCTGAGCGGCCATGCGGCGCTGCGGCGGTGCCAACAAAGCGCAGTGCCTGCAAAGCCAAGCTGAGCGCTGTGCTGCTGCGGTGCGGTCGGGTGGGCATTAGGGGCGAGGCTCGCGGTGACGTTCGCATCATTTAGCGCCAGCACAACTTCCTAACAAATTTTTCTTGATCGGTTTTCCTGAAGGGTAGCCGCAGAGACACACGAGCGCGAACGTGCCATAGTTACTGCAACTCAGGGAACAATCCTAAATACCATTCCCTCGCCGTAGGTGCCACCACCAAGACCTGTGCCGTAAAGCGCGCCGTCCTTACCGAAGATCAGGCCGCCTTGCGCGCCTCCACCGTCGCCAGTGCCTCCTTGCGGTTCGTCGCCGTGGCGAGCGCCGCCGAACCTGTGTAAGATGCTCTCTTCGTAGCCAGACCCCGACGGCGTCAACTTAAAGACCGTACCGCAGTTGCACCAAGGCTTTCCTCCGCCCGAGGTCATGCCATACAGCGCGCCACTCTTATCAAAAATCAGATTCCCGTACGGCGACGCGCCGTCGTAATGGGAATATCCCCTGAAGCTGTAGAGGATTTTATGGGCGTAACCCGACCCCGAGGGCGTTAGCTTGAAGACGGTGCCGCATCCGTTAAGAGTTCCGCGGCACGTTCCGGTGCCGCCGTAAGCGGTTGTGCCATAGAGTGCGCCGGCATTATCGAAGATCACACCGCCATAGGGCGACGCGCCGCTGGAGTCGTCAAAGTTAACGAGGACCGTCTCCGCATAACGTGATCTTTCCCTCGGCGTCAACTTGAAGACGGTACCTAGTCTATTTGAGCCGCCAAAGGAGGTCGTGCCGTAGAGCGCCCCGTCCTTCCCGAAGGTCAGACCGGCATATGGCTCCGCGCCATCGTCCCAGGTAAATTGATGCACGATGCGTTCCACGTAGCGTGAACCCGAGCGCCTTAACTTGAAGACCACGCCGTCGCCCTCGCGACCGCCCCATGCCGTGGTACCGTAAAGCGCACCATCTTTTGCGAAGACCACGCTGGCCTCTGGGTTACCGCCGTGGCGCCTGCAAGTGCGACTCGGGAATTTATAGATAGTGCTCTCCGTGTAGCCGGATGCCGACGGCGTCAACTTAAAGAGGGTGCCACAGCCGTTACCGCGATCGGCGCTAGAGGTCGTGCCATAGAGCGCCCCGTCCTGACCGAAAGTAACACCGGCCATGGGATCCGCGCCGTCGGAACCGCGTCCCGTGAAGCTGTGGAGGACGCTCTCTGAGTATCCGGACGGAGATGGCGTAAGCTTGAAGACCGTGCCACATGTCGCCTCGTTGTAGGGGACGCAGGTGTGGGACGAGCCGCCGAGTTGGGTTGTTCCGTAAAATGCACCGCTCGCATCCTCGATGACCCCTCCTCGCGGCCAGCTTCCGTCAGCGTAACCTGTGAAGCTGTAGAGCACGCTGTATTGATGCTGCTTCAAGGCGGTGTTCCCGGCTAACGCAGCTCGAAATGCGCTTCGAGGCGCATCTCTCCCGGCTCCGATCGGCACGGTAGCGACGTTCGCGCCGCATCCGGCAAGTAGAATGAGGCTGGCGCTGAAAGCGCAACGCCGATACCAAGCCATCATGAGAACAGAGCTCCTTCCCCAGCTCAGCGTAGCATTGCAAGCGTCGCCGCCGGAAGGTCCGAATGGCCCAGCGAGACAGTCGGCTGGGGTAGTGCACGGTTTCGGCGAACTCGCAAGACCGTCTATCCGCTTACGCTAGGGAGCACGGAGCATATGAAGACCGTAAATGAGGCAAGCTGTTTTGCGCTAAGTATCAGCGTCGTCACCGCATTGCTCGCGGGCTGCGGCGGATCGCAGCCACCGATCGGTGTGCCGGGGGGAATGCCACAAGCCATGGCGCTCGCGGCTCGCACCACTCGCACGAACTACAAAGTGGTGTACAGCTTTGGCACGATCCCCGACGGCAGTTATCCCACCGCAAGTCTGATCGATGTGGGCGGCACGCTCTATGGCACGACGGCGGGAGGCGGCTCAAACTCCTGCGCCTACTATCCCTATTCGCCTTACAGCGGTTGCGGGACCGTCTTCAGCATTACGCCGAGTGGTACGGAGAAAGTGCTGTACAGGTTTGGCCTAGCCCCCGATGGCAGCATCCCGTACGGCGGCCTCCACGACGCGGGCGGCACGCTCTACGGCACAACGGTGTACGGAGGCTCGCATACGTGCGGCTACCGCTCGCAGCCTTTCAGCTGCGGAACGGTCTTCAGCGTCACGACAAGCGGCACGGAGAAAGTGCTGCACAACTTCGGTCCAGCGGGCGATGGCGAATACCCCTTGGCCGGGCTCATTAAGGTGAAAGGCTCGTTGTATGGCACGACGAGTGGAGGCGGCGCGAATTACTGCGCCCCATACCAGTACAACATCCGCTGCGGAACGGTCTTCAGCATCACGCCGGGTGGCATGGAGAACGTATTGCACAGCTTCGGTCCCGGAAAAGGCCGTGCCAATACTCCGCTAGGCAGCCTAATCGACGCAGGCGGAACGCTCTACGGCACGACAAAGTCTGGCGGTAAGCACCGATTTGGAACGGTCTTTAGCGTCACGCTACGCGGCACGCTGAAACTGTTGCATGACTTCGGCGGCACCGACGGCGCCGGCCCGGTCGCCGGCCTGATAGAGGTAAATGGGACGCTTTACGGCACGACGAGCACAGGCGGCGCGAATGGCGATGGCACGGTCTTTAGCATCACGCCGGGTGGCACGGAAAAAGTGCTCCACAGCTTCCGCGGCTCCGATGGCGGAGAGCCAACAGCAAGCTTGATCGGCGTGAAAAGCACACTTTACGGTACGACTCGTGAGGGCGGCGCACACGGGGGTGGAACAATCTTTAGCATAACGACGACCGGCAAAGAGCGAGTGCTGCACAGCTTCGGCGGCAGCGGCTCCGATGGCCGTTCGCCTTATGCGAGGTTGACCGACGTTAACGGCACGCTCTACGGCACGACAGAGTTCGGCGGCGTGTACGGCGACGGAACGGTCTTCGCGTTGACCCCATAAGCGGCCGTTGCTACACAGACAGGCGCACTGCCCCACCGCGCCCGCGAGGCCGATCGGCGCGATGCTGCGAGGCGTCAGCGCGTGGCGCTGTGCTGCTGCGGTGCGGTCGGGTGGGCGTTGGGAGGCGGGGTGGCGGGGCTGAACTCGCGGACTTCCCATCGGGATCATGGAACTAAGCCCGATCATGCGGGCTGACGGCGCTGACGACTCAAACGATCTGCTTGCGGAGCGATTCGCTACGATCATAATTTACTGGCTTCCGATCGGCGTTTTGGTCGCGAGCGGATTCGCCGCCGTCGGCGACGCGGGGCGAACCGTAATATGGGCGCTCGCCTTGATTACGATGGGCGTCGGGTGCCTCGTCAACGCCCTGCGATGCGGGCGCGTACACTGCTATGCGACCGGGCCCTTTTTTCTACTCATGGCTGCTGTTGCGGTTCTATACAGGCTTGGGATTGCGCCGCTCGGCGCGCGGGGCTGGAACACGATCGCGCTGGTCACTTTAATCGGCGGGATCGCGCTCTATTACTTCCCTGAACTCTTCTTCGGTAGGTACGGCCAAAAGCTGAAAATAGTAGCGCCTCAAGCGGGTCGCCCGAGCGCGGCGCCGTGCTCTAGGGACCGTTGAACGTGAAGGCGCCCGGGGTCGACTTAGGTCATATATCGATTCAGGCCGATGGTGATTGTGAAGACTTTCTTGCTGCGAGTTTTCGACGCGCCAACTCGCCGCGCAGTGGCCGCTTTATGGCTCCTCGGAGCGATGTTAGCCACGCTGGCTGCTGTACTTTCATTTATGCGGCCAGGCTCCGGCGCGTACTGGATCTTCGTTATTCCGGCGGTACTGTTGCTTCTTATCGCGTGCTCGCTTCTTGCATCAAGAATGTGGGCGATTGCGCTAAGTTTCGTGCTCTTGGTCAGTCAGGTCGTGGGGGTCGTGGGGGCGACACTTGAGCTAGTGCGCGGAATCGACGCTAATAAGGCGATGGAGCTACGTGCCCTGGGTTTTGACCCCAGGTTCGGCGTCTCGATTAATCTGGTGTTTTCACTGGCGTCGGTGGCCGTGCTAGCGGTGGCGGTGATGCGGGCGAGGCGCTTGGTTCGTTAATGGCGCTACGTGGTGGTACGACGTTCGCGCACCTCAACAAGCGATCGACCGAACTCATAGCGGCTGACTATGGCAACTTTCGAGTCGATGTTTACGCGTACACTCCGACTCGGTTAACCTTCAAATATTCCTTCGACAACGGCATAAGCGATGACTTTCTCGGTGGCGTAGCGGTAAATCCACCCTCTAAACGTTAGCGCGCGCCCAGTGCGATGCCGGTGAGCGATGTTTCCTCCGAGACTTAGGATGGCGCGCTATGGCGCACGCTGGTCGTCCTTTCCCCAGATCCGCAACATGGCGTAGAACAAGAACGCGGTGCTGATACCGAAGAGCAGGACGCCGTCGCCTCCTTCGGTTGCGCCCATCATGCGCCATTGGGCGTCTAAATTGATCCCCGACGCGCCCCGCGTAATCATAGAATCCACCGAGTACAGCGCCGCATCCGCCGGGTTAGCCAGCGCCCCGAGATGAACGTAGGCGACTGCCCAAACCGCGCAATCGACGCCGTGAAGTACCGCGAGCCCTAAAGCCACAATGACAATTAGCGCGATGCTGATGATTGACGTTCCGACGTGCGTAACGTCGAGCTTCGGGAGCTTAGCAATGATGCGCTCGACGGCACCGGCAATCAGAACGATACCGGTCACATGGATCGCGGTTGTAAGTGCCAGCAGAAGGATCGTCCAACCCAGAACCGGGTCCCACGCGGCCCACTCGTACATCGCTTTATTCTAGCGCATTCGCGTCAGAGGCGAACGGGGAGGTCCAAACGGCATCATGTACGAGTCTGGCACGCCTACCGACGGTTGCTATCCACCGCAACCGGCTTTCAAAACGAGGTCTTCTTACTGAGCGCTTGGCTCCGGCGAGGCCATCGTGGTACCCTCACCCGGTGGACGTGATCTGGGGTCTAGGAGCCCGCTACTGCGCGCGGCAGAACGCCCACGCCTACATGCTACTGTGGGGCCTGTTTTTAGCGCTCGCGGGCGCGGCATTCATAATATACCGGGGCGGAAGGCGTTTCGAGGCGGCAGTGCTTCTGTTTCTTGGGCTCTGCACCGGAGCGCTCGAGTTCATTATTTTCTACGGGTGTTACGCTTCGGCGCCGTACACGATGGGGCTCGGTGCGCCCAGTCTTTCTGCGATAAGCCTTACTACGTTGACGTGCCTGGGCCAAGGCGCATTTTCGAGGGCCTAGCGGATGGACGGTTATCACCCTGTCGTGCAGCACGGCTCTCGGATTGGTCGCCTGGGGGCGATCGGGCAGCAAGACCGCCGCGCTTCGTGCTTCCCTCTACGTCGGCGCTGCGCTCTTGCTCCTCGTCGCGGGCGCCGCCGGCTTCGGTGCGTTCTTCGTGTTCTCTTGGTGCTCGTCGAGCCGTTTGTTTTAGTCCATGACACTCGGATACACGGTCGTTCTCCTCGCGATCGATCACTTACAGATGGCCGTTGCGCAGGATCTGTCGTCGCGATATTGTCCGCACAACAAAGCAGTCTTCTTGATGAGGTTTTCGGCGCTTTTTGTGGTATTCGCCGCCGCCGCCCTGTCGCTGCTCTTAGCCGCATACCGCAGCACGAAGCGTTCGGCTCGAGCGCCGCTCTATGTCGTCGCCGGCGCCTTGTTGCTCTTTGCGATCGGCAGTGGCGCGCTCGTTCTTTATGGATTATCCGGATGCAGCGGCGCGGCGGCAGAAGGCCTCATTTGGGATTGGCCATAGAAGATAGAAGAATTTTCAACCGTTGAGCGTCCACGAGCGCCCGTTGGTCAGTGCGGCGAGGAGGTGGTGGCGTCATGGGCTCAACACGAAGATCGCTCCCGCCCCGTGCTTGCCGCCTTGATACGTGGTGCCGTAGATTGCCCGCGACGTCGATCAAGCCCGCGAGTGGGTAGCTGTAACGCAAAAAGGGCCGCCGATTCGGTGGCCCTTTTTAGTCGTGCTGACCTTGGAAAATCATTTCTTGGTTGATTTTGACCGACTTGGTTTAGAAGCGCGTTCAGATTTTCTGGCAGCGTTGTAAGCGACGGCGGCTACGATTAAAGCCCTCAGCGCTCCCTTGTTGATCTTGTCCTTTTCGAAGAAGTCGATGGCGCGCCGCTGGTTCCCCTCGAGTCCCGCATTAAACAGCTTCTTGGGATCTGCAAGATGCGCGCCCTGGTCGAAGGTGAGCTTTACTTTGCCTTTGTGCGCGTTGGCAACGGCGATGATCCCATCGCAAGACCAAGTCGGCGTCCCCATCCATTTCCATTCCTCGATCAGCTCCGGGCCGGCTTCGAGAATTACTTCGCGCATTTCGGAGAACGTGTCGCGACGCCAATCATCGATCTCGGAAATGTACTCGTCGATCTTTTCCGATGCAGACTTCGTTTTTGGCATAATTAGCTTTCTGCGGTACCGGGCCGCGAGGCGTAATTTCGCCTCTGCCCGGGCGCTCTCCCTAGTAGCCCGGATTTCGAAGCGGCCAGCTATGGGCCGAGGGCAACCCCGATCGGCAGCGCCAAATACGGTCCGGTCACGACTTGTTTCGGCGTTTGTTTTGCTTTGCGTGCGTCAAAGAGGAAGATCGAGGGCGGTCCATCGAGACTCGAGCCGCTCGTCGAGTAGAGCATCGAACCGCCGAGCGCGACGCCGACGGGATTCTTGAGCGCCGGATTGGATGAAGAGATCGTGCGGTCCGGCGCGCTCGTTCCGTTGGCCGTCGGTGAATAGGCGAGGATGTTGTTGTCGCCGGCATTGGCGGCATACAGCTCGCCGTTCGAGTTGCTCACGGCTAAACCGGTCGGAGAATTTTGTTCACCCGTTCCGACGATTGCCCGATAGAGCGTCGGATTGGTTACCGGAGTCGTGAACTCGCTGATCTCGTTGGAGTCCGAAACGTAGAGGTTACCGGACGAGTCGACGGCGACGCCGTTGATATCCACATGGCGGTCGGGCAGCGCGATCCGCTGTAGCGTCTGCGCGTTACCTTTGGCGCCCGGCGCGTAAACGGCGACGTAACCGTTGGTGAAGCCGCCCACGAACTCGTGACCGGCGCGGTCGATGGCGACGCAACTCGGCACGAATGGTAGCGCCAACTCGCGTTTGGGCTGATCGTAACCTGTGGCGCCCTTGGCGTAGACGAACAGCGACTGCGCGTCTTCATCGGTTACAAAAAGGTTGCCGCCAAAGCCGATCGCAATCGGACCGGGATTATATGGCAGCACGAGTGAGGATCCCGCCGGCGACTGCAGCGTTCCATCGGCATTCCGTACATAACGAAACACGGACTTGCCGTACCAGTCGCTGAGATAGAGCGCGGTCTTTCCGGCATCCGGATTCAGCGATCGTAGGATCGACGGGCTTTCTATCGAGGGTGCCGAGGTGCTAGGCAGCGACCCGCCGCCACCGCTGCAGCTCGACAGCGCAAGCCCAGCAATAATGAGAGTAAAGTTTACCGGGAGCGATCGTAGTTGGAACATTGTGCGCCTCCAATCCGAGTAGCTCCGCCGCTCTTTCCGTTCTCGCAACACATCCCTTGGGACCCCGCGCTCGGTCGGCCGTTGCCCGAGTTAGTTTCTTGTGCGGCGATGGCCAGCCAGGCCCGATTCCGTAATGGTGTTTTAATCCGTTGTATTGCTGCTTGCGGTGTCGCGGGGCGGCGCTGCCGATCGCCATTCACGAAGAATGGACGCCGACGATGCTGGAGGACGCCGTTCTCGGGGCGCCGTAGCGAGCCGCCCGTGAGTGAGGCGAGCGTGACTCGATGGCTTCTGGATGGAGACCCGGCAATTCGCTGGCAGGTCATGCGCGATCTCACGCACGAGCCCGACGATGTCGTTGCGGTTGAGCGATCGCGAGTTGCTAATGAGGGCTGGGGTCGTTCGCTACTCGACCGGCAAGCACCGGAGGGTTGGTGGAATGCCGACGATCGCGGCTGGATGATGACCATGGACGCCCTCGCGCTCTTGCGAGAAATGGGAGTGGACCCGTCCGGCGACGCGGCGGCGCGCGCGATCTCGCGCGTGAAAGCGAATCTGCGTTGGAAGACGCTGGGCAACCGCCCCTACTTCGATGGCGAGACCGAGCCGTGCATCAACGGTGCCATTCTGGCGTTCGGCAGTTACTTCGGGGAACGTTGCGATCGCATCGTAGATCGACTTTTGGGCGAGCAGCTTGCCGACGGCGGATGGAACTGCGAGGCGCCGCCGAGCACGCGGTCCTCGTTTAACTCCACGATCCGCGTGCTGGAAGGGCTACTTGAATACGAACGCCGGTGGGGCGCCTCGGCTGCCGTTACCGGCGCGCGCCGCAAAGGGCACGAATATCTTCTCGAGCGCCGCCTGTTCAGACGCTTGACGACCGGCGAAACTATCGATCGTAAGTGGACCCGCTTTACGTTTCCGACGATGTGGCACTACGACGTCCTGCGGGGCCTCGATTATCTTCGCAGCGCGGGTCTCGAGCCCGACGAGCGCGCAGCCGAAGCGATTGGCGTCGTGGAAGCGCGGCGCCATCAGAACGGGCGATGGCCGATGAACCATCTCCACGCCGACCGGTTGGGTTTTCCGCTGGAAACGGAGACCGGTCGAGCCAGCCGCTGGAATACGATGCGCGCGATGCGCGTGCTGAGACTGGTATTTTCGGCGATAGGTCGAGTCACATTTGCCCAGGGGCAGGCGTTGCGCTTTTTATGAAGGCGGCGCTGGCTGGGCGGATCGTCTTTGGCGCAGCGGCAGTGCTGTTCGGCGTCATCGCCCTGATGTGGCATGACGCCGACACGTGGCAGAGTCTGGTGAGGATCTGGAAGCTGCCCTTCGGCACGGTCATCGGCCAGTGTCTGATGGTCGTCCTTATTGCCGGTGGAATCGGGATACTGTTCCCGCGAACCGCTCGCTTAGCATCCATCGTGCTCGCGGTTGTCTATGGGGTTTTCTCGCTGGCCGGCATCCCCGGAATCATCGCCGCACCGAAAGTTTATGCCGAATACGGGAGCTTCTTCGAGCAGTTTTCGTTATTGTGCGGCGCGATCGGTCTGTATGCGACAACCGAGACTAGCGCCGCGCGGGCGGCCGCGACGGGTCGCCTCGCGCGCCTCGGACTGGGACTGTGCGCGGTTTCGTTTACGCTGGCTCAGATATTCTACCTGAAGATAACCGCCGATCTGGTCCCAACGTGGATTCCGCCGAATCAGATGTTCTGGGCGAAACTTACGACGGTCGCGTTCGGACTTGCCGCGATCGCGATTCTGATCAACCGTCAGGCGCGCCTCGCGACGCGCCTGATGACGTTGATGATCGTACTCTTTGGCATATTGGTGTGGATCCCACGCCTCGTCGCTCATCCGGAAGCCCACGGGAATTGGTCTGAGTTTGCCTTGAACTTCCTGATTGCCGGCGCCGCCTGGATGGTAGCCGACGCGATTACTGCGTGATGATTCCGATGTTGTAGGGGCCGAAACAGCCCGACGGCAGACATCCGTAGCTGGTTTGCTGGTATTTGACCGCACCGTTGCTCGACGGCAACGGCACTTTCTCGCTGATTTCGTCGGTGCTCGGATCGCCCGGGTTTGGCGTAAAGACCGCGGCGAGTTTATGGAACAAGGCACCGTGATTCATGGTGAACTTCCACGACCACGTGAGCGGCGGGAGTTCGCATTGGCTGCCGTTCTTAAGGAAACAGAACGTGTAATGCGCCGGCGTCTTGTAGCTGACCGTGAGACAGGCAATGTCCTTGCCCGGGCATTTGCCGGTTCCACCGGGGATCACATTAGGCGAGGTGTCGAGTCGAAGGTTAGCGGTATGGGCGTTGGCCGGGGTGGCAGCCGGCGTGAACCCGCTCGCCGCCGGGGTCTGGCCGCTGCACGCGGCGAGGGTCGCAAGCATGACCAGCGCCGTTAGGCGCCCTAAAATAACTGAAGGCATGGTGGCGTCTCCTTATCGATCGTTTTGCTAAGTGAACCCATCCTAGCGACACGACCGCACGGAAACGCACGGGGAGAATTGGGTCAAGCGGAGTGAAGAGCGTCGAGGGCCTCGCGAGAAGCTTTTGTCCAAAGGTGATCGGGCCCCAGGGTTCTCTGGCGAATAGCCAACGCGCGAATAAGCAGCGGCTCCGCTTCGGCATGGCGACCCTGACCGCGGTACAATTTCGCCAGACCGTTGAGGCCTTCGGCAACGTCGGGGTGCTCGGTACCGAAGACTCCAAACGCGCGCTCCCAAATGTCTAGCGCGCGCAAATAATGCGGCTCCGCCTCGGCGCCGCGTCCCGAGTCGGCATACACGTCGGCCAAGTGCATCAAGCTCAGTGCGACGTCGGGATGATCGGGCCCCAGCGCCTGCTCCCGAGTCGCCAGCACGCGGGACAGAAGCGGCTCCGCGTCAGCGTAGCGCCCTTGGGCGCGGTGCAAGACTCCGAGACTGTTTACGCTCACGAGAACGATTGGGTCATTCGGGTGAAGCGCGTTTTCTCGAATCGCCAGAGCGCGCCTATGAAGCGATTCCGCTTCGGCATATTTCTCCAGCTCCATCAATGCTATTGCGAGGTTGTTGAGAGTCGTCGCAACGTCGAGGTGATCGGGGCCTTGTGTCTTCTCGCGAATCGCCAGCGCACGCCTATGAAGCGGCTCCGCTTCTTCAAATCGCCCCAGCTCCATGTACAACACCCCGAGGTTGTTGAGTGCCCGCATTACTTCAGGGTCCTCCGGATCGAGTGCGTTCTCAACAATGGTCAGCACTCGCGCACACAACTGCTCGGATGCGCCGTACTCGCCGCGCGCCCAGAGATAGCTCGCGCAGCGGCGGGCTAATTCCGCTGCGGGGAGATGATCGGCATCGTTCGGCAGCGCGTTCAATGCCGCCAGTGCATGTGGAAGGAGCCGTTCGCAGAGCGGCCACGTCGCAAACTCCGCCGGCGGAAACGCCGCGAGCGCAACCTGCACGGCATACTCACCCCATGCCGGCAGGGCTGCGAACAACGCCGCGCGCAGCAAGCTGTACCAGCCGGTGCATGCTATAGCTTCGAGTATCCTCGGCGAACTCTAAAAGCGCAAGGCGGTCGAGTGCGGCCAGCGCCAGATCCAAACGCATGTCGTCGGAGAGCGCCGAACGTAGATCGAGCGCGTCGCTTCCCGGAACCAGCGGCAGTAAATCTTCCGGGCAGCGATCGGCCGGCCGACGGAAGAGCTCGTCGGGAATAGCGTCGGGGGCAAAGTGAGAAGCGAAACAGAGCAGCGCCGCCGCACCGGGTGCTTGCTGTTCGGCTTGTAGGATCGACTCGCTGAACGTCGCAGCGACCGAGCGCGGATACTCGGCGCCGCGCGGAGCGTTGCGAAGGTGCTCGCTGATGCGTTCCAAGTAGCGTTGCGGAGTGATCATCCGCATACCGCGCAGCGCGGCAGCGGCATGTGCCAACGCCAGCGGCAGCGCGCCAAGCGATTCCGCGATGGCCCGCGCGTCTGCTTGCGGCTCAGGTCGGCTGCGCCCGCTCGCACTCGAGGAGATACTCGGTCGCGGTTTCGAGCGACCACGTTCGTAACGGGACGATCGCGACGTCGGCGCTCCAGGCGGCATCGCGTGACGTTGCAAGCGCGCGAGCCGTGCGCGGAAGCCACGTCCGCATTAGCTGCTCGTTTTCCAGGTTGTCGAAAACCAGCAGCACCGGCTTGTCAAAGCCGGCCAGCACCGAGTTGACGACGCGCTGCGCGGCGGCGCGCACGTCGGCCAGCTGATCGAGGCCTTGCACGAACATTGCACCCAGGCGGAGCAATCCTTCGATGACGCCGTTCTCGGTCTGCGCGTTGAGCCACCACACCACCGAGTAGTCGTCGCGGTTGCGCCAGCCGTACTCGCGTGCGATGGAGGATTTGCCGATCCCGCCCAACCCGTGCGCGACGGCAATCCCGCCGTCGCGCTGCAACGCCGCATGCACGGCTGCGAGTTCCTCGTCGCGGCCGCCGAAGCTGGGGACGGGACGGAACTGCGTCGTGTCGACGATCGACAGATCGCTGGGCAGCGTTCCCAGCGAGCGCAACGGTGGAAACTGGGCGGCAAGCCCAAGCGCGATGAGCTGGTACACGCGCTGCGGCTCGGTAAAATCTTTGAGGTGATACGCGCCCAGCTCGCTCACCGACGCATCTACTGGGAGTGCGCCGTCAACAAGCGTCGGCCGTTTCGTGCGTCAGTAGAACCTGGCTGCCGTGACCGATGGCCAGCAAACGCGCCACTTTATTGACCGCCGGGCCGAAATAGTCGCCGTCGCGCGCGTCGGCCGTACCGCTGTGAATGGCGGCCCGAACGCGGAGGCCATCGACCGCGGAGAAATCCTCCGCCGCGAGGTGCCGCTGCATTGCGAGCATCGCGGCGACGGCATCTTCCGGACGCGAGAAGGCGCAACAGAACGCGTCACCGATGGTTTTGAAAACATGGCCGCCGTGTTCGGCTAATGGCGGCGCGCGCGATCGCATCGTGGCGGCGCACCGCCGCCTGCATCGCGGGACGGTAACGCTCCCATCGTGCCGTACTGCCTTCGATGTCGGTAAAGGCAAAGGTTACGACACCGGTTGGATGCGGTGTTGTCGCCACGCCCTGCTAGATCGGGATTACCGTCTCGGCGATCCGTGCCGTCGCCAAGGGCCGGACGCCGTTTACCACGAGGCGCTGAAAGTGTTCGCTGGAGCGGTGGGCTTCGACGGCCTCTTGGTCGCGGTAGACCTCCCACAAAGCAAAAACGTTGGGCTTTTCGCGGCTTCGCCCCACCTGGAATTCAATGACGCCCGGCTCTTTGACCGACGCGTCGCGCAGCTCCCGGAAAATTGATTCAACCCGGTCGGCATCTTCGGGAGCAAATGTAAACTGAATGGAAGCGATAATCATTTCGCGTAAATCGGGCAGGTCTTTTCGAAGATAAGCAAGCCGCGCTCGGCGGCGGGCCAGTTGGCTAGAAATTCGACCATCGCCACAGCGACGAAGGCAAAGAGGACGACGAAAAGCGCCGGCATGAGATCGAAGCCGTGCTGAGTACCGTTACTGAAGTTCATGGTGTGCAAAGGTTAAAACCCGCGACCGGGTACCCCGGTTTCAAGCGTGCCCGGCAGCCGGCAAATGGACGAGCGAAGGGCCGCGATGCTACGATGGCGCCACGCGATGAGACGCTTGTTTCTAATTGTATTTGCGCTCGCGATGGGATCGGCGAACCCTATCGCCGCGCCGGCCGAGGATGGAAACATGACTACGTTACCGGTTGAAGGGCACATGGCGTCGCTGGACGGCGCGGTCGAATGGCTGAACTCCAAACCCCTAACGCCTTCCCAACTTCGCGGCAAGGTCGTGCTCGTTGATTTTTGGACCTATACCTGCGTCAACTGGACTCGGACGCTTCCGTACGTTCGAGCCTGGGCAGAGAAGTATAAGGATAAGGGACTGGTCGTGATCGGCGTGCACACGCCTGAGTTCGGGTTTGAGAGAAATCTCGGCAACGTTGCGTTGGGCGCTCAAAGAGATGCGCATCGACTATCCGGTCGCCGTCGACAGCAACTACCAGATCTGGAATGCTTTCCACAACCAGTATTGGCCGGCAGAGTATTTTGTCGATGCGCAGGGGCGCATTCGTCACCACCACTTCGGCGAAGGCGCCTACGACGAATCCGAACGTGTCATTCAGGAGCTGCTTACCGAAGCGGGACATCGCGACGCCGGTAATTCCCTCGTGCAGGTTAATCCGCGTGGTTTGGAAGTTGCCGCGGACTGGGACGACCTGCGATCGCCGGAAAATTTTCTCGGCTACGAGCGAACCAACGGCTTTGCATCCGCCGGCGCCGCGACCGACAAGCCGCACGCTTTTACGGTGCCCGCTTCGCTGAAGCTCAACGAATGGGGGCTTTCCGGCGATTGGACGGTGGGGAAAGAAGCCGTCGTTCTAAACAAAGCCGACGGACGAATAGCGTACCGTTTTCAAGGTCGCGATCTCAACCTCATCATGGGGCCGCCGAGGCCGGAAGCGTCGATACGTTTTCGGGTTCTACTCGATGGGCGACCGCCAGGCTCGGCTCACGGAGACGACGTCGACGCGGAGGGCTATGGTACGGTGCTGCGCCAACGGACGTACCAACTGATTCGCCAACCGAAGCCGATCGTCGAGCGGCGCTTCGAAATCGAGTTCCTCGAGCCCGGCGTCGAGGCGTTCGATTTTACTTTTGGATACGCGTTGCCATTAGCGGGGTCACTTTGCCTCCTGAAGAAGCTGCTGGATATCGATGCCGCGCTTAACCGGCCATAACAGACTCCAGACGATGCGGAGATTTGTCTGAGGTGCGGCTAGCGGGTGCACCACATTGGTGTAGTACAGCATCGTTATCTGCATCAACTGATCGCCGTCTTTGAACGTTTTTGCGACGCCGCCGCCGAGCGGAACCGTCCACTTCGTCCCGGGCAGATTTGCGTTTGACGTCACGATCGGCGCGGAGCTGATTGCCCAACCGCCTTTGAGGTTGTAGTTGACGAACGGTTGAACCAGAAAGCTGTTGACGTTCGGACGATTCGACAGACCGGCAACCGACCATAGCTGCGTCACCAGGGCGCCGAGCACCCAGTGTCCGGGCATGACGAGCGCGACGGCGTCGGGTCCAACCGACCATTTTCCCGAGCCCAGCGTGTTCGGAGTTGCGGTGGGGAACTGAGCGATCGGCCCGAGCCCCCAAATCAACTGCCCCGGCTTTGTCTTCGGCGCAAAGAAGAGTTGTTCTTGGACGTCGCTCAAGCCGAAGGTCGAGGGGCAGCCGCCGGGCGACGCGCAGACGACCGGGGATTCAGGCGACGGTTGATTGAGCACCGGAATGATCGTGCGCGCAATCAGGGTCATCTGCTTGCTCAGCATGATCGGCACGACGGGCTGCACGTTCAGGTTGTACTGCAGCCGCGTGTACGGGCCATAACCGTAGTTGAAGTTGTTCTGGAACGGAAGGACCGTAATGTTACCGACCGGATTCTGTGAGGTCTTGATGATGGCGAGGCGCAGGGCTTCTTGCTGTGCCGGCGTCAAACTGCTCGGATCGAAGCCGCCGGTATCGCTATGCGTATCCTCGCCGGCGGGCACTGCGCTTGCGCTCGGAGCCGGCGACGCCTCGGGCGTTTGCGCGAGCGCGGGCAACGGTACACTCGCATAAAACAGAACCGCCGCAAGGACGATTGACGAGAATGGTCGCGCGGGCAACTGCATGTGAAAGTATCGTACGGTCTCGTGGGCGGCCTCACCTTGGCGCGAAGCCGCGCTAGGCGGTTCGAGTACATTGGAAGAACGGATGAGCGACTTGGCTCGATTAACTACATGGGTACCCGCAACGCGCGCGGGCGACGGCCGCGGCCCTTCTATTGGCCGCGGCTTCCGTCGCGTGCACGAGGGGCGGGGCGACGCGGACCGGTCCGCCGCACGTTCTGAGGATCGCCTACGCCGGCGACCCGGCGTCGCTAGTTCCCCTGGTCGCTATCGACCAGGAGATTCTTGCGCTCGATGCGCTCTTCTGTCAGACGCTGATCGGTCTTTCGGCGGATAATCGCAACGTTCCGATTCTTGCCGCCCGCGTTCCGACGCGGCGCAACGGCGACGTGTCGGCGGACGGAACTCGCATCACCTATCACCTGCGCCCGGACGCGCGCTTTGCCGACGGGGTCGCCGTGACGTCGGCCGACGTTGCCTTTACCTACCGCGCAATCTTCGATCCACGCAATCGAGCGACGTCGGTCGAGCCGTACCGCCGCATCGCGTCGCTGCAGACGCCCGACGCGCATACGGTGGTCATCCGGTTGCGAGGGCCGTGGAATGCCGCCGTCAGCACGCTCTTCGCACAGGCCGACTACGTCTACGGTATTCTACCCAAGCACGCGTTTAAGGATACGAAAGTCGTCGGCACGGCATGGGAGAACGCACCGTTTTGCAGTGGACCGTTTCGCGTTACGCAATGGCTCCGCGGCGATCGCATCATCCTCCAGCCCAACCCGTACTACAGACCGCGGCCGAAGCTCGAGCGCATCGTCTTTCAAATCGTGCCGAATCTCAACTCGAACTTCGTTTCGCTGCGGTCCGGCGCGTCCGACGTCGGGACGCTGACCCCGGAAAACGTCGGTCAGGCGGAAAGCACGCCGGGCCTGCGGGTGCGACGCATTCCCGAGAACGCGACCCGGCTGCTCTACCTGCAGACGCAGCTTGCGCCGACACGCGATCGCCGCGTACGGCAAGCAATTGCAAGCGCCCTAGATTACGGCCAACTGGCCGACGCGTGGAGGCATGAATTCCCCGCAGCGAGCTCGTTCTTGCCGCCGCCGATCGTGCGCTGGAAGAGCGTTTCGATTCCACCCTACGTACACGACCCGATCGCGGCGGCCCGACTGCTCGACGCCGCTGGTTGGCGACTGCGACGGGGCGTTCGATATAAAGACGGAGCCGTACTCGGCGGCCTCATCGGGGTAAACTCCGAGGATCCGATCAACGTACGCATTGCCACCATCGTCCAGACGCAGCTGGCAGCGATCGGAATGCAGTTTTCGATCAAAGCAAACCCGACGCGGATTTGGTTTAGTCCGGAGGGTCTGTTGCGCAACGGCAAGGCGTCGATCACCGGCGAGACCTGGGTGGGCGGCGGCGATCCCGAGGAGTCCTTGAACCTGCGCTGCGTGCAAGCCGTCAAGGGAGACTCAAACCATGCTTTCTACTGCTCGCCGCGATTCGAGGCGCTATTTGAAGATCAATCGCGCACGCCCAGCGAAGCCCAGCGCGCGCGGGATTTCAACGCAATACAAATGCTCGTGCACGACGACGTTCCGGTAATCCCGCTCTACTACGAAGACCGCCTGATCGGCCTAAGCCGGCGCGTCACCGGATATAACCTCAACATGCTCTGGCTACCGGTCGATCCGGAGACGTGGGACGCCCGCTAACGGCGCCGCAAGCCTACTCGGTATAGGCCTCGACTTCACCCGATTTAACCGCCGCCTTCAGCGCGTTGTGGTCGCGCACCGTTTGGTCGGCGTACGCCTTGGCGAAGTCGCCGATCGCCTCATCGAACTCGGCGCTCTTGCCGAGATAGCCGGCGAGAGACCACGAGTTGCCGGATTTCGCGTGCGCCCTGGCCAGATTCCAGCCGCAGGCTTTGGCGTACCCCTCGAAAAGATTTTCATCGAAGGCTTCGATGTTGGCGCCGATCTTAGCGTCGCGCAGTTGCCGGACGTAAAAGTCTCCGCTGGGCCCCGTGGTCCATCCAAGGAAGATATCGGACGCCGCCTGCATTAGTCGCTGTCCCATGACGACGCGTTGTCCGTTGTGCGCGTATGCGCTCTTACCCGCATAGGCTTCAAGTACGGATGCGTTAGCTTGTTTGAACTGCAAAAAGAGTGGATCGTTGTTATGCGACATCAGCAGTGCGATCCAGCAGCGGGTGCCGACGCTGCCGATGCCGACGACTTTTATCGCCGCGTCGACGAAGTGGTAACGGTCGAGTAGAACCCGGCGATCGTCGGGGAGAGAGTCGCGGTACTCTTTCAAAACTTGCTCTACGGTCGAGGCGAACTCGGACGAGCGCGCCACTTCGGGATGGAAGATCAGCGGTGGAGCGTCGTGGATGCGGACTTCACCGTGCACGATTTCCGTTAGCTTTGGATAATCGATGTCTGATCCGCGCGTCGCACGGGCTTTTGCCACGCGTTTGGTGACCTGGTTTCGTTCGGTCGAGGAGAGCGGCTTGAGAAAATCTTCGACCGTATACTTCGCATACCAGACCGTCAACGGATCGAGCTGCGAGAATTCGCGAATTGCCTTGCGATAGGCGCGGACGCAGGCGACGGAAATCTCGCCGGCAACGCCGTCGGAGAGCCCGTTCTCGCGCGCCGCAAGGACGAAGGAGGTGGCGAGGCGTTTGACGTCCCACTCCCACGGCGCGGGAAGCGTCTCATCGAAGTCGTTGATGTCAAAAATGATGTTGCGTTCCGGGGTTGCGAAACCGCCGAAGTTCTTGAGATGGCAATCGCCGCATGCCTCGACGACGATACCGCTCGACGGCGTGTCGGCGAGGTCGGCCGCCATGATCGCCGCGGCACCCCGGAAGAATGCGAATGGCGATTGCAGCATGCGGCCGTAGCGGATAGGCACGAGTTCGGGTAGACGGCCGTCGTCTGACTTTCGGAGAATGCCGAGCGGATCGCGCTTCGACGAAAGCTTGACCTCGCCGTGCGCAGCGCGCGGCACGCGCTCGCGAGCGGACTTACCTGCCGCCGTTTGATCGGGCGGCGTAATAGCCGACGCTCCGTTTGACGATACCGTTTCCATGAAGAGTTCCTCTCTTTTGTGCCTTAGGGGCTGGCGCTGCGCCATTCGGCGCGAACGACGCCCGTCATCGCGAGAAGGTGCGTCGACAATGCTTCGATCCTCTCGTCGTCGGGCTTCGGTGAATAGATCTCGGCGCGAAGCTCGGTAAAATCGTCTTCGGCATTATGTCGCGTCAGCGATTGAAGGCTGAGCGGCGAGCCGCTGATCGCGGCGAAAATCTCCTGGCCGACGGCCTGCTGAGTCTCCGCCTTGTAGCGCACGGAGAGCTTATAAATCACCTCGCCGCGCTGTCCCTTACGCTTATCAACGAGTTCTTCCAAGCGCTCGAGGATAAGATTCATCACGACGACCCCGCCCGCCGCGATCGACGCTTCCCACCAAAGGCCCAATCCGGCGAAAGCGCCGATGGCCGCGGTTCCCCAAATCGTTGCCGCCGTATTGATTCCGGTGACGTTGGACTCGGTGCGAAAGATGACGCCGCCGCCTAGGAAACCGACGCCCGTGACGATACCGGCTACGATTCGGGTGTTGTCACCCGGTAGGATGAGATCGAGCATCGCAAAGAGCGACGCACCGATGGCTATGAGGGCCTCGGTGTGCAATCCGGCGCGCTTTTGACGCCACTGCCGCTCGAAGCCGATGGCGATCCCCAACAGCGCGGCTAGGCCAAAGCGCGTCAGAAACTCGACGACGGTGAGTTCGGTGCCTCTCATCCTAGGTATCTTCGGCACGGTAGCGGCCGCTCCCAGGTTTTGCCTTTGCCGCACGTTAAGAGTGGCGAGTCTCAAAGATGCCTGAATCGTACAACGTGGAGGTGGCCCACGATCTTGCCCATCATGGAGCCGCTCACGGCGGCCGCCGCGATGCATGGCTTGGGATGGCAGAAGCGATCGTGCTGGCGATCGTGGCGGTTGCGACCGCGTGGAGCGGCTATCAAGCCTCGCGTTGGGAGGGCATCTCGACCAAACATTACGCGCTCTACGAACGCTACACCGTGCTCTCCCAAGAGAAGTCGACGCTTGCGGGCCAAGACCGGTTGTACGACATCGTTACCTTCAACGGCTGGATCGCGGCCAAGATCGCCGGTCACGGACCGCTTGCCGCATTCTACGAGCGGCGCTTCCGCCCCGAGTACGACGTTGCATTCAAGGCTTGGTTGCACTTCGACCCCTTGCACGATAAAAGGGCACCGCCGGGGCCGATCTTCATGCCGCAATACAAGAACGCCAACGCTTCGGCGTCGTTACGATACGAGAACGTCGCCACCGACTACTTCAAGAAGGGCGTCGAGACGCGCGAGACCGGCGACGATTACGTCCGCGTCACCGTCTTTCTGGCAACGGTGCTCTTTCTTACTGCACTGAGTCAGCGATTCGGCGACGCCGGGCCGCGCGTCATCATCGTCGGCATCGCGACCATGCTCTTGGTGATAAGCATGTTCTGGATCGTCACGCTGCCGCGAACGTAAGACTTGCTTTAGGGCACTTCTTTTAACGTCCCGGGCGCCAGGGTGCCGGCCAGCGCCTTGAACGTCGTAACGCTGCCATCCCGATAGTTTCCCTCTGCGTCGAACGCCTCGGGCAAGTAAGTGACTTCAACCGTAATCGTCAGCTTCTGCGCGGGCAGGTATCCGACGGTTGCCGACGATCCGGCGAACGATTTCGTTTGCGTGATCCACGGGCCGAGAAGCACGACGCCGAGCCCGTAGTGGAGGGCTTCGTTGAGCTGACGGCACGCCGCGCATCCGGCGACGGCGTGCCCGAAACCGACGAGCTCCGATCCGATCTGGGCGGCCGAAGATGAGGGCGAGAGCACTTTACCGGTTCCGACCGCTTCCATCGTCTTGCTCATGTCGGTGACGTCGGTCGTCTGCAGCGCACCGTCGTACGTCGTCCACGACGGATTCCAATACGTCGACTCGGGACAGAACGGCAGGCTGGGTTTAATGCCGAGATACTCGCGCTGTTCCGAGGAGTACGTATGGAGGGCGGGCTCGGGAACTTCCGGCGTCTTGGAACCGTTGGTCTGCGTTAGGCCCATCGGCCCAAAGACGTACTTTTGCATCGCGTCGTTGAGCGGCATCCCGGCGATCTTCTCCAGAACGCCGCCCAAGATGACGTAGTTGGTGTGCGAGTAGCCCCAGTTGGTCCCGGGCTCGAACATCATCGGTTTTCCGACGCCGATTTTGATGAGCTCTTCGGGCGTCCATTGACGGAACGGATTCTGCACTACGCCCTGCAGCAGTTCGTTTTGATAGACGTAATCCGCGTAACCCGACGTCATGTTGGCGAGATTCTTGAGCGTGATGCGGTCGGCGTGCGGCAAATCGGGCCGAAACTGCGACAGCTTCGTGTCGAGCGTCACCTTCTTTTGGTCGACCAGCTCCAAGAGCAGCGTCGACATATAGGTGAAGGCCATGGCGCCGTTGCGAAAGTGCATCTGCGGCGTTGCCGGAACGCCCGTCATCGATTCGCCGAAGGCGGCGGTATATACGTCCGATCCGTTCGAGCGTACCTGAACGATCAACGACCGCAGATGGTTTGTGGCCATCGATTGCCGGACCAGACCCTCGATCGTGGCGCTCTGCGATTGCGCGTTCGCCGGCAACGCGCCGAACCAACAAAGCGCGAAGGCCAAAGCGGCGGCAGCTACCTTGAGCATGGGAACGTTTGGGTGGAGTCCTCGACCTTGGCACTCTGAGGATAGGGCGAGCGGCCGATGAAGGCATAGACGACGCGCGCGTATGCCGGGCGCCCGCCGCAGTTCTGCGAGCCGGTGACGATCAAAAGCATCGGATAGCTGTGAAAGTGTCCCGCGGCGCAGTTTGGCTGACAGTCGTTGGCCTTACCCGTCCCGGTTGCGGCGGCGAACGATTCACCCCAGCCCGTCCACTTCAGGCTCTCGACGTAGAAGTTTCCGTCTCCGCAGGCCAGGGTGATGCTCGCGGGTTTGACGAGCAGCTTTCCTTGGCAGTCGGGCAGCGCCGTCGTTTGCGTCGCCGCCATTCCCGTGCTTGCGGAAAATCCGAAACTCGTTAGGGCAAAGATCGCCGCTATCGCCAACCTCACTGTTTACGGCAGCATGCTATAGAAGGGAAGATCGGTGACCTTCTTGGCGAGCGCCGGATCGTTGACTTCAAAGAGCGACGTCTTTTGAATGACCGATCCGTCGCTGCCGAAGTAGGCGATCTCCGCCGATGCGGCGTCGAGGCCGGGCGCCGTTGCGGCCTGCTTGGCGCGCTCTAGCGTGCCGTCGGCCTGGCGGTAACAGAGTTGTACGGCGCGCTGATCGCCGTTCGTATTGAACGAATGCCCGCTTACCCACGCGGGATTGTTACCTTGTTTAAAGACGTCGGCGAAAGCGATCGATTTATGCGTTTGCTCGACCACGGCATAGTCGCCTTCGGAAAAGACGCGCCACGTGCCGCCGACCAGCGCCAGGTGTGTCGGGTGCAGCGCCATCGTGGCATTCTGTATCGCTTGACAGTCGGCGTCGATCTGCTTGACCATGTCGCTCGCGGTTTGTGCCACGGCTGGACCGGCTGAGCCGGCCATCCAGGTTAGCGCCAGTGCCGCGACCGCAATGCTTTTACCGAGTTGCTTCACCGTTTGTTCCTTCCTTCGACAGCCTCAGCCGTGCGGCGAGGCGTTGTATGCTATAAAGACCGCGCTGACAAAGATCAAGACCATGGCGACGATCAACACGCGGTTACGCTGGCCCGAATGGGCCATGATCCAGCCGTTGATCGTTCCAAGGATTCCGCTGATGACGATCATGCCGAACGCGACGTTGAGTTTTCCGGCGAACTGCGCCGTCGCCGGGTCGGCTGGACCATTTGCCAAGAGTAGACGATCGACCCAGATCCAGATCGCGGCGGCGAAGATCACCAAAAAGACGCCCGCACCGAACGCGACCCAGCCGCGGGTCTCCATCGCTTAGTCTTGGTCTTTCGCTTTAGGGCTGGGCGTGATGTTCGGATTGTGCTCTGCGAAAGCACCGAGCGGATTGGGAACCAGCCAGACCTGCAGATCCCAGACGGCGGGAAACGGAAAGACGAAGGCAACGTCGGATGCGCTTTGCGGCGCCGGGATCCCTAAGACTTTCCAACGTGGAAGCTTGCTGACGGCGACGATATCGGCCGCGGTCGGGTTATCTACCGAACCCTTTACCATGCCCATCGTCTTTTGGCCGACGCCGCCGAACTGAATTCCCGACGCCGTCTTGATGCCGAAGTGCACGTGCCCCGGCGAGAAGTCGATGAAGCGTGAAGGCGAGACGCCCCAAACGCTGGGACGATCTTTCGACGTGCTCTGAAGCACCGAGAAATCGGCGCCGATCAGATGCCCCGTCACATCGTACCAGAGCTGACTGGGATGCTGCGGATCGCCGGCCCAGCTGCTGGTGTTGACCCAACTGATCGCGCCGGTCTGATCTTCGTCGGTGTATTGGAAGTAGCCGGCGGCTGCGGCCGCAGCCGTCGTCGCGAAGCGGCTCTGCAGATCCGAGGTTACGGAACTCACGAACTGCGTCTCGGACGCCGTTTGCGGCGGCGCCGCAGTCGGAACCGGGCTGGGAGTCGGCGATGGTGCCGCTTTGACGATCGCCGTCGCCGAGAGCGCCAGGAAGACGGCGGCGAAGGCGGTTCTTACGAAGTTGTTCACGGATCCTCCACTCATATAATTACTGAGAGTTCGAAGTTCGCTACGGCGTGAATTCGAAAACGACGCCCTGTCCGAAGTTTCCGCCGGCGACGGTCGTGCCGTAGAAGTTGCCGCTCTGGTCGGCCGTCAGACCGTAGTAGGGATATGCGCCGTCGGTGCCGCTGCCGAAATTGTGCAGTACCTGCTCGGCGCCAGAAGTTGGATCGACTTTGAAAATGGTGCCGCAATCGCAGCTTCCGCCGCCGCTCGACGTCGTGCCGTACAAATCGCCCGACGCGCCGAAAATCAGCGTGCTGGTGGTGTAGCTGCCGTCGCTGCCGCCCTGGAAGCTATAGAGTACGCGCTCGCGGTACTTGCCGTTCTTCTTGCGAACCAGCTCGAATACCGATCCCACTCCGTGTGCGCCGCCATAATACGTCGTGCCATAGAGGTTGCCGGATTTGTCGGCGATGAGACCGCCATAGGGGAACGCCGCGTCGGGCGTACCTTTGAAAGCATAGAGCGTCCGCAGATGCCAGTTATTCTTGCCGGCTTGCGAAAGCTCGTAGACCGTGCCCGAACTCTGCGCTCCGCCCAGTTCCGTGACGCCGTAAATCTTTCCCGACTTGTCGAGCAGCAACGATCCGAGCGAACCGACGCCGCCGTCCTTACCGCCGGTAAATGCGTGAAGCACGCGCTGCTTACCGGCGCGCGAGATCTCGTAAATAACGCCTTGGTAGAAGGCGCCGCCGTCGGGAGTTGTGCCGAACGCGTCGCCGCGGCGGTCGAAGACTACGGCGCCGCCCGGACCGAAACCGTCACCGGCCCCGGTAAAGTTGTAGCGCACGGTTTCCGAGGACCCCGCGATTTGGTAGACGACGCCGCATCCGTCACCGGTGCAGTAGCCGCCGGTGCCGCCGGCGACCGTCGTGCCTTCGAGATTGCCGCTGCGATCGAAGGTCACGCCGCCGTGCGGGCTCTTTCCGGTTGCGTTGCAGTCGAAGTTATAAAGGACGGATTCGAGCCAGGGTCCGCTGCTCGCCGGCGCGAGCTTGAAGACGGTGCCGCAGGTGTAGAGACCGCCGATCACGGTCGAGCCGTAGAGATTTCCTTGGTGGTCGAAGACGAGGCCCGTCGCGGCATTTCCGCCGTCGTTGCCGCCCGTGAAGTTGTACAGGACCTTTTCGGTGCTCGAGGCTGGACCGGCGCGGAAGTAACTGCTCGCCGCGGTCGATCCGGGCGCCGTAAGCGGCGGCTGCCCTCCGGTGCAACCAGCCAGGATTGCAGTTGCGGCACTGAAAGCAAATAACCAGCGATGGTGCGCGCTCATGTCCAACCTCCTAGAGAAGCCCTGCGCAGTCCGGGGGCTAAGAGGTTGTGCGCGAGGCACGCGATACCCTCGGTGCTCGCGCCCATCGTCCGTGGAAAGGAGCCGTTGTGCTATGACGTCGCGACATCCCAGCCGGGCCCGATTCTTGACGAGTTGCGCCGCCTTCAGCGCCGCGCCGGCGATCGCGCAAGCGGCGCCTTCGGCCGGGCAGATAGCGCGCCACGAGCGTTACATGCGCGAAGCCATTCGCGAAGCGAAACGCAATCCCAAATGGCCGTTCGGCGCGGTGATCGTCGACTCGGGATCGGGCGAAATTCTCGCGCGCGGCTCCAACGCATCGAGCGGCAATCCAATTCTGCACGGCGAGATCGTGGCCATCAACGACTACGTCGCGCGTCACGGCAACCGTAACTGGTCGCGAACGACGATCTACACGACGGCCGAACCCTGTTCGATGTGCGCGAGCGCGATCGTCTGGTGCGCGATTCCGCGCGTCGTCTACGGTTCGTCGACGCTGGTCGTCGAGGCGATGATCGATCAGATATCGGTGCGCGCGGCCAAGATTTTCGCGGGCGCTCCGTTCTATCGCAACAACCTGCTGCTCGGCGGCGTGTTGGCAGCCGAAACGGACACCATGCTTCGCAATCGCGTCAAGTAAGCGGAGATGCAGATCTGCGCGGTCATCTTAGCGGCGGGAGCTTCGCGGCGGGCCGGCATTCAAAAACTGCTGGCCGATTTTCGCGGCCGGCGCATGATCGATTATGCGATCGAGGCGGCGACGGAGTGGCGTCCACTAGTCGTTGCCGGACCGAGCGTTGCCGAAGCATTAGCTGAGACGACGGGGATAGTCGTGCTTCGCAACGCGCAGCCCGAGCGCGGCATGAGCAACTCGTTGAAGCTCGCCGACGCGCGGCTACCCAAAGAGGCGTGGCTGATGCTGCTCCTCGGCGACAAGCCGCTGGTGACCGCGGCGATGATACGGACGCTCTGCCGATCGCTCGAAGGCGCCGACGTCATCTATCCGGTGCACCCGCAAACCGGCGTGCCCGGCCATCCCGTGTTTTTTAGCCCCGCGGCTCGCGCGAAGATCGCTGCGCTCGACGACGGCGATACGATCCAACGGATCCGCGATGATGGTGACCTCGTGCGGCGTGCGGTACCGACGATGGAAGAGGGCGCCTACTTTGACGTAGACGCCCTCTAGTTTGTTCTCTCGGTTTACTTCTTGACGTGCGCGACGGTGATCATCGTCTTGCCGCCCTGCGTGGTGATGGTGACCGACGTTTGATCTTGACCGGCATCGCCGATGGTAAAGACGGCACTCTCAACGGGGGCCGTCGTGTGCGCCTTCTCCGATCCGGCGGGCATGTGCTGTTGGTACCAAGTGTAGACCTTATCGAACGAATCGTCGGTCGTCATGACGCTTCCGGAAGACGATCCGCCGGACGCAGTCATGTTGCTGCTGCCCGAGGCCTGAGTCGTTGCGCCGGGATAGCTCGGAATGTCGCCGTTGGCCGCGGTGGTCGCGGCGGGCATCGCCGAACTAGTCGGTTCCGAAGCGCCGCTCGCGCCCGGCTCGGTGCTGGCCGAGGTGCTGGTTTGGCTGCTGTCGTTCGACTTGCCCGAGCACGCGGCCATCGCAAAGGCCGCGACGAGCACGAGCGACATGGTGATAAAACGCATTGAATCTCTCTCCCTATTTAAAACGAAAATTGTCGTCACTCGCGGCTCCGACGACCGGACGCTCGGTTCCTGCTCGGCCGGTGAGCCGGCGCGATGTGGTTCAGCGCGACGATGGGACCCTCGGCGATCGGGCGTATCGCGACACACTAACTCCCGCCCTTATTCGGTATCTATCGGTTGGTATGAGGGAGGGCGGCGGATAAAGTACGAGTGGGGATAGCCCGAGGTAATGGGCACGAACTTACGCGGCCTCTGACCGAAGTCGAAGCAGTCCCCGATGCTGTTCGCGCGTACGTCTGTGGTACCTAGACGCCCCAGGTTCCAGTTGTTTTCGATGAACTTGAGGATGCTTCCGAACTCGTATTGTGTGTGCGAGATCAAGCCTCGGGGCGTGTACGGGGAGATTACCAGCATCGGGACGCGGAAGCCCAAGCCGCCGGCATCGTCGCGAAACGGCGGCGGCTCGTGGTCGTAAAAGCCGCCCCAATCGTCCCAGACGACGACGATCGCCGTCGATTTCCAGTACGAGCTCTTGCCGATGGTATCGACGAGATCGGCAACGGCAGATGGGCCGGTGTAGGCGTGCATACCCGGATGATCCGAGTCAGCGAGCCCAGGAACGTACCACGAAACGGCCGGTAGCGTCCCGCCGGCGATGTCGTCGAAGATCTGCTGGTTGTCGGAGGTCACGTTGGTTTTCCATTCGGAACCGTAGCGCACCGCTCGAATTGCATCGAAGGCATTCCAATACGAACCCATCGAGCCTTTGACCGGCTGCGAGTAATACTTCCACGTGACGCCCTTCTTATCGAGAAGATCGCGCAGCGTTGCGTAATGCAGGCACGGAGCGGGTCCGCCCAGGTAATGGAAATGTAGCGACGTCGTAAGGATCGAAGTCCTCGTGCCTTGCGGGGCATCGCATCCCCAGGGCTTTGCCGACGGAAAATCAACCAGACTTTCAGTCTGGTTGATAACCGTGGCGCCGGCAATCAAATCTTGGTGTGCGGTAAAGCTTCCACTGCCTTGCGTTTGAAAGAGATGATCGGCGAGCGCGTATTGGTTGGCGATATCCCAGTACGGCTTTATCTGCGCCGGATTGACGTACTGGTACGGATGTTTGCCTGCCGGTCCCTGGCCTTCGCCCCCACCCTCGAGGTCGAAGCCGTTCATTTTGCCGTGGTTATAATCTTTAAGGAAGGCTTGATATGAATGACCTAAGTCGTGGGGGTAGAGGAAGTCGACCTTCTTGAGCTTGATCGTTCGTCCGTTCGACATCTTTCCGCTCGTCGCGCCGTCCGCGCCGGGAAACCTTGCAAAAAGATTATCGAAGCTGCGATTCTCGTGGATGACGATGACCACGTGTTCGATGCGGCGCAGGCTGCCTTCAGCGTCGGAGCCGGCCGTGACCGGCGTTACGTTTGATCCGAAGCGCATCGCCCCGGCGCACGATGGGAGCGCGAAGACGACGAGCAAAGCCAGGAGACCGGCGCGAATGGCCACTAGGGAGGCTACGTTATATGCCGCCTCCCCGGAGCCTCCGGCACGTCGCGCCGGTCGCTAGGGCGGGCTGTTCGACGTCGAACCGTTCGACGTCGAGCCGTTCGAAGTAGTTGAACTGCTCTTTTGCGTTTGCGCCCCGGGCTGAACGATCGTCGTCGTTGTGGACGTCGTGTTCCACGGGTGCCAGTAGAACAGAACGAAGAGCGTGGCCGCCACCACGATGACAATCCCGATGACCCACGCGATCGGGCCGGCTGAGTTACCCGCGACTACGACGGTTTCTCTATCTTGCATGAGCCGCTATGTTCCCACATTTGCCGGAATGTTAATCCTACCTTATGCAACTCTAAGGAGGCGCGCGGTGCTCCGTTGAACGCTTGCTTGATGAAGGCTGACGAACTTCGCGCGCTGCAAGCGCCGATCAAAGCTCGCTATAAGGATTCGCCGGCGGCGGCCCACGTGACACTTTCGGCACAAGGCGCGCTAGCCGAGGGTATTACCTGCAGCGTGCAAACCGGCAAAGCGCTCGTCGCCGCCGGTCTGCATCCCGCTGCGGGCGGCGACGGCTCGAGCGCCTGCTCGGGTGACATGCTGCTCGAGGCGCTCGTCGCGTGCGCCGGCGTTACGCTCAACGCGGTCGCCACCGCGCTGGCGATTGAAGTGCGCGGTGGAACCGTACGCGCCGAGGGCGATCTCGATTTCCGCGGCACGCTCGGCGTCGACAAGGACGCGCCGGTTGGATTCAACGCAATACGCTTAACCTTCGATCTCGACACCGACGCGCCCGACGAAAAGCTCGATACGCTGATCCGCTTGACCGAGCGCTATTGCGTCATCTATCAAACATTGCTACGGCCGCCGGCGATAACGGTGGAAAAAACGAGGGCCGCTCGATAATCGAGCGGCCCTTTCTCTTTTGGGCTTCAACCTATTGTTGGAGCCGCAAGAGGTTGATCGTTACGGATAGGAGTGAACGCAAGACTGGCTCGCGTTGCTGAACATCGGCTGCGCCGAGTAGGACTTCTTTCCGTAGGGATCGTTCTGAACGTTCTGCCACGCGCAGATGTCGCCGATCTCGCCGTACGAGTTGTTGTACCAGCCGCTCGGCGGGTTGGGATCGGTGACGGACTCGCCGTACTCGTGGCCTTCGACGATGGTCACGCCTTCATCGGCTCCGCTCTCATCGTTTGGCGGGGTGATGAAGTTGGCGCCGCAGTTTCCGCCGGCATCCGGCATGTACGGCAGGTTGGTGTACGAAACGAGGTGGCCGCCCGAGCTCACGGCGCCGTGGTAGGCACAATAGGACGTACCAAAGCCCGACGAGCTGTGGCCGGTCGGGGTCGCGACGACGTACGAGCCGTTGGGATCGTAACCGAAGTGAGCGACGCCGGCAACCGCTTCAGCCGCGACTTGCGAGTCGCTCGGATGCGCCGGTACGGCGTTCGTGTCGTCTTCCCAAATGCCGCCGAGCTGCTTCCTCGGGTTGGTGATGTAGACGGTCGAAGCGCCCGACGTCATGTAGTACTGGGTGTAAATGTTGTTGTAGGCGCTGCCGCCGATGTGCTTGCCGTAGCTCTTGAGAAGCGGTTTAACTTTGTAGGAGTCGCCGTACGTCTTGTAACCCCAGAAGATGACGTACACCTTGGGAGCGACGAGAACCGGACCGCCGCCGTAGTTGAGCGTGATCATCGGTTTGGCCTGGTTCTTAACATTGTGAACGGTAGCCATGTAGTGGGGAGTGTGGAACATGACTCCGTCCTTTTGGACCCATCCGGAGTCGAAATTTGCCCCACCCACGGTCGGCGTAACGCCGCTGCCGTTGTTTGAGCAGCCTACCATTGCGAGCGTCGCCGCACAGCCTAAAACGGCGGCGAGCCGCGAGTACCTATACATAACGCAATCAACCTCTCGATAAGGAGTAGCTAGAGAGTGCCTAGCGGGGGGTGAAAGCGCTACCTTTGTCGCCCCCGGCATGGCTTCCCTGCGAATCTCCTGTGATTCGGTCGCTCGCTTGGATTGAGGGCAAGCCGGGCGCTTACGCGTCCGGCTCGAGTTCGATCGGGCCGCCGGAAATCGGGCCGCCGGAAATCCGCCCATGTCGGACTGGTTCGGGAATCGGAATCGGTCCTTCGATCGGCTCTCGTTCGTGCAAGTGATGTTCGTAGCCATTGACCAGTGCGCCGCCGAGATCGACGTCGTGCGCGGTTACGTCTACGTCGACTCCCTTTCCCTGCGCGCTCAGCGTCGTCGTAATGCGGCCGCCCGAGCCGTTCTGGGCAGTGATGCACAGCGATCCGTTCTGCTCGCACGTAACCGACTCGCCGTTACCGAGCTGCAGCGTCTGTCCGCGGGCAATCGAGAGAGTGTGACCGTAGCTGGTGATCTCCGCGTCTCCTTTGTTATTCAGACTCACCGTCGTCGCGCCGCCGTTGAGCGTGACCGATGCCGACTGATTCCAGGTGGCGCCCTTGCCGTTGGCCGGAGTAACTTGAGTCGAGACGCGATAGCCTCCGGCAAACGAGTCGGAGTGCAGCAAGTTGGGATGCGACTTCATGTTGTCCCAGTGTTCGCCGTCGAACGAAAGGTGAGGATCGCCGTCGCTCGAGGCTGTGGCGTTGCGAAAATACCGTTCGTTTCCATCGGGCGGGCACTGACTGGAGCCGTAGGGCGTGTTGCAGCCGCTGCCCATGAGCGACTGCAGCATCTGCATCAGTTGTTGCAGCATCCCCATGAGCGGGCCGAAGGGCCCTTGGAGCGATCCCGAGCCGCCGAAAAAACCGGCGCCGGGGGCGTCGGCGGCGCTATCTCGCAGCCAAGGGGGCAGAAAACGCGAGATGTTATCTCCGGCGGCGGCCGCCGGCGCGCCGGTGAGCAATGCACTCTCGCCGTCGGCACCGCCGCCCGCGGATGCGAGGGAATTTGCGCCGAGCGAACCGTCGAGTGGTTGAACGTACATGAAAACCTCCGTCATTACAGGTGTACGTCGTTCACGACGGCGGCCGCCGGCGACAAGGGGAGCATGCCGCTGCCGAAAAACGGAGAGCGAGATGAGCGACACCCAGTTGACCACCATTGCGCGGCTCGACGAGCGTCTGGAGACGCTCAAGGAGCGTCTTTGACGACGCGGCAACGCGCCGCCGCATAGCCGAGCTGGACGAGCGCTCGCGCTCGCAGGACTTCTGGAACGACTCGGATTCCGCTCAGCGCGTCATGAAAGAGCTGGCGGAGCTTCGCGAGCAAGCCGGGTCGCTGGATTCGATCGCCGGCGGCCTTCACGATGCCCGCGAACTCCTGACCCTCTTCGACGGCGATCCGGCCGCCGAGAGCGAGGCGGATCGAAGCATCGCCACGGCGACGGAGGCGATCGATGCTCTCGAGATGGCGGCCAGCTTCAGCGGCGAGTTTGACTCGCACGATGCCATCGTCAGCATCTTTGCCGGAGCGGGAGGCGTCGACGCCGCCGACTGGGCCGCGATGCTGACGCGCATGTATCTGCGCTGGGCCGAATCCAAGGGATTCCCGACGCAAATCGTCGAGGAGTCTCCGGCGGAAGAAGCGGGTCTGAAATCGGTAACCTTTTTCGTGCGCGGACGCAACGCGTACGGCATGCTGGAGGGCGAGCGCGGAGTACATCGTCTCGTTCGTCTGTCGCCGTTTGACGCGGCGCATCGCAGGCATACGTCGTTTGCCGCCGTCGACGTGATTCCCGAGGTTGCCGAAGGCGACAACCCTGGAGTCGAGATCAAGCCCGATGACCTGCGCGTCGAGACCTTCAAGTCCGGCGGTGCGGGCGGTCAGTACGTTAACAAGACCGAATCGGCGGTGCGCGTGATTCACGTACCTACCGGAATCATCGTCGCCTCGCAGCAAGAGCGCTCGCAAGCGCAAAATCGCGAGGTCGCAATGGGCATTCTTCGCGCCAAACTCGTCGCCCGCGCCTCCGAAGAGCGCGACAAAAAACTCTCCGATCTTCGCGGCGAGCGCCAGGCCAACGAGTGGGGATCGCAGATTCGTTCCTACGTGCTCCAGCCGTATCAACTGGTGAAGGATCATCGCACCGCGGTGGAAAGCGGCAACGTTGACGAGGTGCTCGGCGGCGGAATCGACACGTTCATTTGGCCCTACCTCCAGCAACGGCGCGCGCTGCAATAATCTTGAAGCGCGATCCCTTTCTTTGGATCGGATGCCTGCTGTACGCGGCGCTCTTCACGGGGTTGGGCGCGCTCAAATATTCCGTCCATCGCAATCTCGTGGACTTCGGAATCTTCACGCAGACGGCCGCCGCTGCATTCGGCTGCTTCTGTAATCCGATCGAGGGAAGCCACTGGGCCTTCCACTTTTCACCGATACTCTATGGGGGCAGTCTAGCGCTCGACGTAGTGCGCTCGCCGCTTACCCTGGTCGCACTTCAGGCCGTCGCCGGGGCGCTGCTGGCGCCGCCGATCTACGCGCTGGCATTACGCGGCGGCGGCGACGTCACGACGGCGCGTCTGGCGGCGGTGGTGGTATGGCTCTACCCGCCGCTCGCCGGACTCGTCTTTGGAGACGTGCACGAAAACGGCTTCGCGCCGGCGGCGGTGGCGTGGATGCTCTACGCGTTCGACGCCGGGCGGCTTGCCTGGACTTTGGTACTGGCGCTGCTCGTGCTGGCGGTAAAAGAGGATCAAGCGTTCTTCCTGACTATTGCCGGCGCGCTGGGAGCCTGGCGCTTTCGCGGAACGCTGCGCGGACGGGTTGCGTTGGCCATCGCGCTCTGCAGCGTTTTGGTGCTGGTCGCATTCTTTGGCGTAATTCAGCCGCAAGCGCAGAGCCTGGCCAGTCCCGGGTGGCAGCCGCAACGCTTTTATGCCTGGAATACCGCCGACCTTGCGGGGCTGGCGCAAGGCGTATTGGCGCGTCTCGGCTTTCTGCTGCTCGTCTTCGTTCCGCTGCTCTTATTGCCGCTGCGCTCGCCGATGATATGGCTGGCGGCTGCGCCGTTCGCGGAAGTCCTGTTCTCGCGAATGCCGACGACCTACACCCTGGGGACGCACTATACCGGCGCGTGGCTCGGCTACGTGCTCGTCGCATTTGCCTTCGGCTTGCGCGGCTTGCCGCAGCGTCGGGCGCGAACGATGCTGGCCATCTGCGCCGCTCTCTGCGTGCTCGAGCTCGCCGTGGCCGATCCGCTGCATCCCGGAATAAATTTGCGCGCGGTCGCACCACGCGACGTCGCGCTCGACGCGTTTTTGACGTCGCTGCCCCGCGATGCGACGCTGGCGACGCAAGAAGAGGCCTACACGCATCTCGCGTTGAGCGATCCGTTAGCCACGCTGCTGCCGGAAGCCGCCGAACGAGAAACCGATGCCTGTTTCATTCTTATCGATCGCGACTTTCCGGACTCGGCGCGGCTGCAGGAGTACGGCGCGACCGTGCGGCGCCTGGTACGAGAAGGGCGCTATGTGGCGGCGGGGCGGCAGGGCGGCATCGAACTCTACGCCAGCAGTTCGGCGAGCGCGGACTCGGCGCGAACCGGCCAGCCCTCATCGGCACGGACGATGCGATGGGGCGCAGCCCACGGCGCCCATCGCGCGACGTGCAGCCGGTAGCCGCGCGCAGGTGGAAAAACTGCGACGACCGGCGTGCCGATCATCCCCGCAACGTGCAGCGCTCCGCAATCGGGCGTAACGACCGCCGTTGCCGCGCCTAGTGATTCTTTCCACGATTCGAGATCGTCGAAGTACTCGACGGGTATCGCCGTCGCTTGGGCGATGCGATCGCCGTATTCTTTTTCGCGTGCGGCCGAGACTAAACGCGGCAAACCCGCCGCCGCGATCCGGCGCAACATGGTCACGACCTGCTCTATGCTTATGCCGAGCCGTTCCCACTTGTCGGTGATCTGTACGGCGACGCGCTCGTCGGGCGGCGGTTCGCGCTCGAGAACCAATGGCCGCAGCTCCGAGCTATCGCGCGTCGGATGCTCGTCGGGGATCAGGGGCCGCCCAAGGGCAAAGAGCACTTGACACTCGTGCGGCGCGCGACGATCGAGCCCCGCGCTGCGATAGATCGTCGAGGTGAGAAAGCGGCGAGACCACAGACTCTTGAGCGGCTTGCCGAGCGAATCGGCGAAGCCGATGCGCACCGCGGCGTCGATCGCACCGGCCAGGCGATAGCCGGCGGGGTCTTCGGTCGCAACCAAAACGTGCGAGTATCCTCTTGTTGAGAGTTGCGCGCCGAGCCGCGAGATGGCGGCGATATTGGAACGCGAGCTGCAGCGTAAAAGCACGTCGCCGACGATCGCCTCGCGCATCGCTCGCGAGGAAAAGATGCCGGCGTTGGCCTGTTGGAGCAGCACGTCCACCGGTATTGCGTGGTGTCGCAGCGCAGCCAGCAACGGCGTCAGAGCGAGCGCGTCCCCGATTCCGTCGAGGCGGATGATGAGCACCGACGGTGAAACCCTGCCCATGCCCGCTCCTTCGCAACGGCAATTCCGCGTCGCCTGCTTGCCGTGATCTCCAACGACAACATCGTCACCTTCGATCGTCTCGACGGCTATCGCACCCTGCGAAGTTTTGGCTATGTTTCGGGCACGGCGTCGCGACCCCGTAACCGGCTGCGGTCTACCTTTCGCAGCCTGGGCATGCTGATCGGGCTAGCCAGCGCGGAGTTTCTCAGCGATGCCGAACAGCTGCGGAGCGACGCGCTCCAAGCGTTACGCCGCCGCGCCGACGCGCTGGGCGCCAACGCCGTGATCGGTCTGCAGTTCTTCGTGTCCGAGGGAGACGACGGCTCGTGCGAGGTCGTCGCCTTCGGCCAGGCGGTCGCGGTAACCGCGGACGAGAGCGCGCCGTGAACGACTCGATTCGCTCCGAACGCGAGGGCCTGCTGGCGCAAGCGGCGATCGCCGCCAATGCATGCCGGCGTTGCCCGATCGGATACGAGCGCCGTCACAACGTTTACGGCGAAGGCGATCCATGCGCGCGATTGATGGTCGTCGGCGAAGGCCCGGGCGAAACCGAAGACGAGCTCGGACGCCCCTTCGTCGGGCGCGCCGGTCAGCTGCTCGACCGCATGCTCGGGGCAATCGGACTGCTGCGTGAGGAAGTTTATATTTGTAATACGGTCAAGTGCCGCCCGACGCTGCCCGGCCCCAACGGTCTGCGCAACCGCGCACCCGAGCCGCAAGAGATGGAGAACTGCCGCCCGTTCCTCGACGAGCAAATCGCCATTATCGCGCCGTCGGTGATTCTCGCGCTGGGGGCGCCCGCGGCGAAGTCGTTCTTGGGACGCGATTTTCAGATTACGCGGATGCGCGGACAATGGTACGTCGGGCCCCTCGACATCCCGCTGATGGTGACGTTCCACCCGGCCTACGTTTTGCGACAGACCGGCGGCCAGATCGACGGCGTCAAGCGTCTGGTTTGGAACGACCTCAAAGCCGTGCGCGCTAAGCTCGACGAGCCGCCCGTCGAGCTGGTGAAGCCGGTCGAAGTCCAGCAAGCCGGGCTCTTCGAAAGCCGATGACCGCCGAACAAGTATGGCTGCGAGACGTCGTGGCGCGCGCCGGTTTTGCCGACGCCGACGATTTCGCGCGGGAGTACGACTTGCGACCGTATCGTCTGCGCCAACTTTATCGAGCCGCCGCGAAGGAGCTGCTCGGCGGCCCCGACGACGTGACCACCCTCCCCAAGGAGTTACGCGCGGCGCTGCGCGAGCGCGGCGTCACGTTTTCGGCGATCGAACCGGTGACGATTCAGCGCTCTCGCGACGGCCAAACCACCAAAGGCCTCTTTAAGCTCTCCGACGGCAAAGAGGTCGAAGCCGTGTTGATGGAGCATCGCGGCGCGCGCACCACGCTCTGCATCTCTTCGCAGGCAGGCTGCGCCTTTGCGTGTGCGTTCTGTTCCACCGGCCAAGCCGGATTCAACCGCAACCTAAGCGCCGGCGAGATTTTCGATCAAGCGTGGTTCTTTGCACGAGAGCTGGCCGCGCGCGACAAGCGCATTACCAATATCGTCTTTATGGGAATGGGCGAGCCGTTTCATAACTACGATTCCGTGATGGAGGCGGTGGCGCTGCTCAACGATCCGCACGGCTTTGGGCTCGGGCAGCGCCATATCACGATCTCGACGGTCGGGCTGGTCGACAAGATCGACCGGTTCGCCGACGAGCATCTCCAGGTGAATCTGGCGATCTCGCTGCACGCTCCGACGGACGAGCTGCGCTCGAAGATGATGCCGGTGAACCGCCGTTTTCCTATTCCGGAGCTCATGGCCGCCTGCGAGCGGTACGTCGAGAAGACGAACCGCAAAGTTTTCTTCGAGTACGTCATGCTCGAGGGCGTCAACGACGACGCCGCGAGCGCCCACGCGCTCGCCGAGCTGATGCGTGGCCATCTCTACCACGTCAATCTCATACCGTACAACAGCACGCCCGACGCGCCGTACGCCGCGACCTCGGAACGTCGCATCTGGGAGTTTGCGGCGATCCTCGACGCCGCGGGCGTTCCCGTTACGGTTCGGCAAAACATGGGCCGCGACATCGCCGCCGCCTGCGGGCAACTGCGAGCAGAAACGCAGCCTAAGGCGCACGTGAACTGAGCGTTATCAACAAAAGCAAGACGCCGCATTGCTGCGGCGCCTTGCGCGTTTCGATGTGTCTGCTGGCGTGATACGTAGCCAACAATAGCACACGATCAACGACTTCGCAACAGCATTCGCTGTGCGGCTGGAGCGCCCGGGAATCGAACCCGGAGCTACTTGGTGTATCACGCCAGTAGTCGACACCATCGAAGCGCCCCAGCCGCCGTCCATCCCGCGGTTAGTCAGACCGATCCACCGGCGAGGAGTCATTCGATTGCCCGATTGAACTAACGTGTCAGAAGAAACGAGGCGCCGCATTACTGCGGCGCCTCGCGCGTTTCGATGTGTCTGCGGCTTGATACCTCGGCCGACGACTACCACACCTAAGACGACTTCGCAACGGATTCGTTCACGTTCGCGGCTGGAGCGCCCGGGAATCGAACCCGGAGCCGACGGTGTATCAGACCGTCAGTCGACACCATCGAAGCGCCCCAGCGCCGTATCCATCACGCGGCGGCGTACTGCGGACAAGGCGCTTCAGTTAAACATTACTGCTAATAAACACTACTGCTAAACAGTTACTGTTTTTTGTCGCTCTCGGTGACGCCCCAGGGAATATTCGCGGTAGAGTTTGCGACCGGGAGGTCGAGAATGATGCGGCAGCGCGCGCATGAACGTGTTGTCTGCAGAGATTGGACCGACTCGCCCGCGGCGATGTCTTGGCGCTGAGCGCGGAACTGGCGCAACCGAAATGAATCTCGCTCCATGCACAGAAGCGGCACGAATGCCCCTCGAGCTGTGGAACACGCTGGCGTCGGTCGGTACGTTCATCGTGATCGCGGCGACCGCCCTCACGGCGCTGGTTCAACTGCGGCACATTCGTCGCGCCAATCAGGTGGCTGGGCTCCAGAGCATCTTTGCCATGCTACAAGATCCCGGCGTGCGCGAACTGGTGAACTACGTGCGCCACGACCTCGCCGTCCGGATGCGGGATCCAGCTTTTCGAGACGGACTGCTGGAGATCCCGATCGACCGCCGCGAACACCCCGAGCTGTTCTTTTGCGACATGTACAACCACGTCGGATCCTTTGTACGCAGCGGTCTGATCGACGAGAACGTCTATCTCCAGACCGACTGGTATAACGTGAGTCTGTACTGGGGACTCTTGCGCGACGTGGTCGCGCAGGGGCGCCGAAATCGCCCCTATATCTTCGAAAACTTCGAGTGGCTCGCGGCGCGAGCGCAACGCTGGATCGACGCGCATCCGCACGGCAACTACCCGGCGGGAGAGCGCCGCATGCTCGAAACACCCGAGGATTGATCGCGTGACCGTACATTTTTAGCGAACCGATCGATTGGGGAGAGAGATCGAGTACCTAATGGCGACTTGGAACGACGTGAGGCGATACGCGATGGCGTTGCCGGAAGCTACCGAAGAGATTTCGTCGAGCGGAAAGCGCGAGTGGCGCGTCAACAAGAAGCTCTTCACCTGGGAGCGGCCGCTCCGTAAGGGCGATCTCGAAGCGCTCGGCGATGCGGCCCCGACCGGACCGATCTTGGCGATCTCGACCGCCGATCTCGAGATGAAAGAGGCGCTCATCGGCAGCAATCCGCGGGTCTACTTCACCACGCCGCACTTCGACGGCTATGCTGCGGTGCTGATCCGTCTCGATAAGATCGCCGCGAAGGAACTGAAGGACGTCATCGTCGAGGCGTGGCTGACGCGAGCGCCCAAACGTACCGCGGCCGCCTTCTTGAAGGAACGGCGATAAGGGCGGGGTTTCCAGGCCAGACCGATAATCTAGCGCCGAAATGGAGACGGCGGCTTCGGCTCAACGAGTCACGATGGAGGAAATTACCGCGCTGGCCAAGCGCCGCGGCTTTATCTTCCAGTCGAGCGAGATCTACGGCGGCATCAACGGCTTCTGGGACTATGGGCCTCTGGGTGCGGTTCTCAAGCGTAACGTGAAAGACGCCTGGTGGCGCGATACCGTCGAGCTGCGCAACGACGTCGTGGCGTTTGATTCGTCCATCGTGATGCATCCGCAGGTTTGGAAAGCATCGGGACACGTCGACGCGTTTCACGACGTCATGGTGGACTGCAAGGTTTGCAAACATCGCTTTCGCGCCGACCATCTCGCCAACCGCACGCAGTGCCCCGATTGCGGCAGCCGCGATTCCTTCACCGAGCCGCGCAACTTCAACCTGATGATGCGCACCTCGATCGGGCCGATGGAAGACACGTCGGCGGCCGCCTACCTGCGCCCGGAGACGGCTCAGGGCATCTTCGTCAACTTCAAGAACATCTATCAGAGCGCGCGCAAGCGTCCGCCGTTCGGCGTGGCGCAGATCGGAAAGTCGTTTCGTAACGAGATCACGCCGGGCAACTTTACCTACCGCTCGCGGGAGTTCGAACAGGCCGAGCTCGAGTATTTCGTTCCCGACGACGGCAAAGACATGGACGCCTTTCGCGAGTGGGTCGATCGGCGCAAGGCCTGGTACGCGAGCTACGGCATCGCCTCGGAGCGGCTGCGCTTCTACGAACTGACGGATGCCGAGCGCCCGCATTACGCCAAGGCGGGCATTGACGTCGAGTATCTGTTCCCGTGGGGTTGGGGCGAGCTCGAGTCGATCGCGCACCGCGGAACGTACGACCTCGACGCGCACATGAAGCTCTCCGGGAAAGACCTGCGATTCTTTGACGAGGCGAGCAAAACGCATTACACGCCGCTTTTGATCGAGAGCTCGGCCGGCATGGACCGGACGACACTCACCTTCATGATCGACGCTTTCGAACGCGAGCGCAGCGTCGACCCTAACGGCAAGGAGACGGAGCGCACGGTCCTGCGCTTCCATCCGGAGATCGCGCCCGTACAGGTGGCCGTTTTTTCGCTGGCGCGCAACAAGCCCGAGTTGGTAGAACGCGCGGTGAGCATCGAGGCGGCGCTGCGCCCGATCTTCCGGACGCAGTACGACGAGGGCAATATCGGCCAGCTTTACCGCCGGCAAGACGAGATCGGAACGCCGTTTTGCGTGACGGTCGACTACGAAACGCTCGACGACGGCACGGTTACGGTCCGTTCGCGCGATTCGATGCACCAAGAGCGCGTCGCGGCCGAGGGTCTGGCCGCCTACGTGCGAGAACGCTTCTAAATGAAGTACGTCTACTTCTTTGAGGAAGGCGAGGCGCTTCGCGACCCCGGCCGTCCCAACGCGCTCAAGGAGCTGCTCGGCGGCAAGGGTGCCGGATTAGCCGAGATGACCGACGCCGGTCTGCCCGTACCTTCCGGATTTACCATCACCACCGAGGCTTGCCTAAAGTTTTACGATGCCGGGCGCGTCTTCCCCGACGGCCTGCAAGAGCAAGTCGACGCGGCGATGAGCGAGCTCGAAAAACGTACCGGCAAAGGTTTCGGTTCGGTCGAAAATCCGCTGCTGGTCTCGGTGCGCAGCGGCGCGCGCGTCTCGATGCCCGGAATGATGGACACGATCTTAAATCTGGGGCTCAACGATCGCACCGTCGACGCGCTCGCCAAGCTCACGTCAAACGACCGCTTCGCCTGGGATGCGTATCGCCGCTTCATCGCGATGTACTCCAACGTCGTTCTGGGCATCTCAAAGGACCACTTTGAAGAGCCCATCGACGAGGCGAAGAAGAAGCTGCACGTCGCGACCGATGCCGACATCGATGCGGCGACGTGGAAGAATCTGGTCGATCGATTCAAAGCGATCGTTCGCGAGCGGCTCAAGCGCGAGTTTCCTCAGGACGTACGCGAACAGCTCAACGGCGCGATCGAGGCCGTCTTTGATTCGTGGCATTCCAAGCGTGCCATAGATTACCGTCGTTTCAACAAGATTCCCGACGATTGGGGAACCGCCGTCAACGTGATGGAGATGGTCTTCGGAAACATGGGCGAGGATTCCGGAACCGGCGTCGCCTTCACGCGCAACCCCAACACCGGCGAACGCGCGCTGTTCGGCGAGTATCTAACCAACGCGCAGGGTGAAGACGTGGTCGCGGGGATCCGTACGCCGGAGAAGATCGCCGACCTGGCCCAGCATCAGCCGCAAGTGTACGCGCAGTTTCAAGAGATCGCCGGCCGCCTCGAGCGGCACTATCGCGACGTGCAAGATCTCGAGTTTACCGTCGAGCGCGGTAAGCTTTTTATGCTGCAGACGCGCAACGCCAAACGTACCGCGGAAGCTGCAGTCAGGATTGCACTCGATCTCGTCAACGAAGGCCTCATCGATAAACGCCGCGCCGTCGCCATGGTGCCGGCTGGGACGCTCGATCAGCTCTTCCACGCGCGCATCGATCCCAACGAAACGGTCGAGGTAGTCTGCAAGGGACTCAACGCGTCACCCGGCGCGGCCGCCGGCCAGGTGGTCTTCTCGGCCGACGATGCCGTGACGTGGAAAGAGAACGGCCTAAAGACGATCCTCGTCCGTAACGAGACGACACCCGACGACGTCCACGGAATGATTGCCGCCGAGGGCGTGCTCACCGCCAAGGGTGGTGCGACGTCGCACGCGGCCGTCGTTGCGCGCGGGATGGGCAAGCCGTGCGTGGCGGGATGCGACGCGCTTCAAATCGATCGCGCCGCCAAAGACGGCAAGTCTCGACGGACGGCAGGTGCAGGAAGGCGATTGGATCACCATCGACGGCACGACGGGAAACGTCGCTATTGGCGCGCTGGCGCTGATTCCGCCGCCGTCCGAGCTTCCGCAATGGCTGGCAACGTTTCTCTCCTGGGCCGACGAGCTGCGCCGCATGCAGGTATGGGCCAACGCCGACACGCCCGAGGATGCGGCCAAGGCGCGACAGCTCGGCGCGCAAGGCATCGGTCTCTGCCGCACCGAGCATATGTTCATGCAGCCCGAGCGTCTGCCGATCGTGCACGCGATGATTCTGGCAACGCAGCCCAGCGAACGCGCCAAGGCGCTGACGCGGCTTTTGCCGTTTCAACGCGACGATTTTGTCGGAATTCTGTCGGCCATGGAGGGTCTGCCGGTTACGATCCGGCTGCTCGATCCCCCGCTGCACGAGTTCTTGCCGTCGCTCGAAGAGCTCTTGGTCGAAACGACCGAGTTGCGTCTTACACGCGGTGAGCAGTCGCCCGAGTATCGCACTAAGGAAGCGCTGCTGCGGCGAGTCCGTCAGCTTCACGAGCAGAACCCGATGCTGGGCCTGCGGGTCTGCCGCCTTGGCATCGTCTTCCCCGAAATCTACGAGATGCAGGTGCGGGCGATCTTCGAGGCAGCCTGCCAGCTGTGCCGGCGCGGCGTCGACGCCCGGCCGGAAGTAATGATTCCCGGCGTTGGAACCAAAGAGGAAATGAAGGTCACGGCCTACGCCGTCAAGCACGTCGCGGATCAAGTGCTGGCGGAGAACGGCACGACGCTGGCCTATCGAATCGGAACGATGATCGAGCTGCCGCGCGCGTGCATCGTCGCCGACGAGCTGGCCGAGTACGCGCAGTTCTTTTCGTTTGGGACCAACGATCTCACGCAAACGACCTACGGCTACAGTCGCGACGACGCCGAGGGATCGTTCATCCCGGTCTATCTCGAGAAGCGAATTCTAAAAGAGGATCCGTTTCAAGTGCTCGACCGGCAAGGCGTCGGCGAGTTGATGCGCCAGGCGGTAGCGCTGGGACGCGGCGCGCGCGCCGACCTCAAGATCGGAATCTGCGGCGAGCACGGCGGCGAGCCGAGCAGCGTGGCGTTCTGCGACGCGTTGGGGCTCGACTATGTCTCGTGTTCCCCTTATCGCGTTCCGATCGCGCGGCTCGCGGCCGCGCAGTCGGCGCTAGGTACGCTAACCTGACGAGATAGCTTGCGCGCAGATCCGGCGCGCTTCGGCTACATCGACCCCGTCGCGGCGTACGAAGAGCTTTCGCCAGTAAGCCTTTCCGCTGAGCTTCGAGATGAGATCGGAGGCCTCGCGCGCGTCCACGACGCCGCCCGGGCCTTCCACCCAGACGGTCTGCTCCTCACCCAAACCGAACGGCAGGCGATGCAGCAGCTGCGACTGCGAATCGGCCCACACGTTGCTCTCCCCGAAGCGGTCGCGGAGAAGCGCATCGCAGAGCTCGAAGGCGCGCAAATCGCGTTCGGCGTTGAACTCGGCGGCGAGGGCGTAGCTCCGAACGCGGTTTCGCAACGCGTGCGCCGCCGAACCCGGCGCGCCGGCCAGAGAGTCTAGCACTTTGAAGTCGTCCCACCGCAGAAACTCCTGGACGGGATCGAGCGCGCGTGGATCGGTCCAAAGCTCGGCGAGCGCCTCGTGGAGAATGCGCTCGAACATGCGTGTCGTATGGTGAAAGTAGACCGATGCAAACATCATATACCGCGCCATAACGAACGACTCCAGCGCGACCACGCCGCGACGGTCGATGCCGACGGCTAAGCGTCCGTCGCGTTCGACTAGGCGGAGCGACGCGATCAGTTGGTCGACGTCGTAGCGCCCGGTCGCAACGCCCGTGAAGTAGGCGTCGCGCAGCAAGTAATCCATGCGATCGGCGTCGAGATTAGGCCCGCTCACCAACTCGCGCAGCGCCGGATAGTCGCTTTGAGGGTTTCCGACGATCAAGCCGAGCACGTCGCCGGCGTCGACGTCGAGCGCCGCGACCGCGTTGGCGAGCTCGGGCGTAGCGAGCAGTTCGGCGGTGCGGGCTTCGTGTTTGACGCCCAGCACCTTCTCGCACGAATGGCTGAACGGCCCGTGTCCGACGTCGTGCAGCAGCAGAGCAGCGCGCAGAAGGCGCCGCTGGTACGCCGTCTCGGCCGCGTCGCCGAAGCTCGCGCCGCTCCGGCGCGCGAGCTCGTCGAAAGCGCGCGTTCCCAACGCCAGAGCACCCAGCGCGTGCGTGAACCGCGAGTGCTCGGCCGACGGAAATGCGAGATAGGCCAACCCGAGCTGGCGCAGACGGCGCAGCCGCTGCATCGCGGGCACGTCGAGCAGGCGCGCCTCGGCAGGCGACAACTCGATGAAGTGGTGAACCGGATCGAAGATGCGCTTCACGACTCTGGCGGCTTCCGTTGAAGGCGCGACGAAGCCCTCCTGAGGAAGGCTGTTGCCGGTGAAATACGACCAGGACGCACTGCGCGAAATCCGCGCTCGCATCGACATCGCGAGCCTGATCGGACAGTACGTCGCATTGCGCAAACGGGGCAACGACCTCGTCGGGCTCTGCCCGTTTCATGCCGAGAAGACGCCGTCGCTGCACGTCCATCCGGACCGCGGCTTCTTCAAGTGCTTCGGTTGCGGCGCCGGCGGCGACGCAATTACCTTCGTGCAGCGCATCGAGAACGCACCGTTCGGGGACGTCGTGCGATCGCTCGCCGCGAAAGCCGGAATCGAACTCGAGCCCGAAACGCCGCGCGCCGCGCGCGCACGCAGCGAGCGCGAGGCCATCTACGAGGCAAACCGGATCGCGGCAGGCTACTTCGCGCGAATGCTCGCGACCGAATCGGGCGCGGCGGCGCGCGCGTACTGTGAGGCGCGCGGACTCTTGCCGGCGACCATCGAGCGTTTCGCTTTGGGCTACGCGCCCGATACGTGGGGCGGCTTGGTCAACGAGCTGTCGCGCAACGGCGTCGATCTGGCGCTGGCGGCCGGCGCCGGACTAGTGAAGAGCGGTCAGCGCGGCTATTACGATTTTTATCGCAACCGGCTGATGGTTCCGACGTACTCGACTACGGGCGAGGTGATCGCCTTCGGCGGTCGAGCGATCGGCGACGCCGAGCCGAAGTATCTCAACACGTCGACGACGCCGGCCTATACCAAAGGCCACCACCTCTACGCGCTCAATCTTGCCCGGCGCGCGGCGCAGAACGACCGGACGATCATCGTGGTCGAAGGCTATCTCGATTGCATCGCGCTGCATCAGGCCGGCTTCGAAAACGCCGTGGCCTCGCTTGGAACGTCGTTTACCGAGGAGCAGGCGGCCGAACTTCGCAAGTACGCCGAGTACGTGTTCCTTTGCTTCGACGGCGACGCCGCTGGGAGCGCGGCTGCAACCAAAGCCGTCGACGTGGCGTCTAAGATGATCGAACACGCGGGTTCCTCGGTGCGCATCGTCCTGTTGCCGCCGGGCGAAGATCCGGACTCCTACGTCCGGACTCGTGGGCCCCAGGCGTTTCGCAGCCTTCTCGAATCAGCCAAGTCAGCCATCGCTTTTAAGATCGACGCAGAGATTGACCAGCTGCGCGCCGGCTTCGACTCACCCGCGCGGGTGGCGTCGAAGGCGGAAGCGCTAATCCGGCGTTTGGCGCCGCGAGAGGAATGGGACCGCTGGCGCGTTTACATCGCGGGGCGGTTGCAGGTGAGCGCGGACGACCTTCGGAATAGCCGGTTCCTCGGTGACAGCGCAAACTTTGCGCCGCGCTCGCGGGCGCCGCTCGCGGAAACCCGACACACCGCAACCTCGGTTGAACCACTTTCGTTCGAACGCGAGGTCGTGGGGATTCTTCTCGAAGAGCCCTCGCTCGGTACCGAATATGGAAGCCGCATTGAATCGTCGCGCTTTCGTAATGAGGTCTACCGGCGAATCTACGAGAGGATCGTCGAGGCGGCCGGTGCGCTTCTTACTACCGCGGACGTCTTCGGACTTTTCGCGGAGGATCAGCGGGCACTGGACCTGCTCGCCGAACTAGGATGGCGCGGTCATAGTTCGGCGGTACGGTACGGCGACTCTCAGGAACGACGAGCGCATTTGGAGCGGGTAGTGGATCGACTGCAATTGGAAGACGAGCGCCGCCGGTATCGCGAACTCTCAGACCAGATCGACGTGCGGCTCGCTGCCGGCGAGGCGGTCTCCGAGGAGCTGCGCGGCGAGTTCGAAGCGCTCGTCGCAAAATTGAAACGGTAAGGACGATTAACGAAGGGAGGTGAAAGAAAAAAGCAATGGCACGTAAGAAAGGCTCGGCGCCCGTCGCCGAACCGGGGCCGCCGGTCACGCTCGAAGAGCTAAAAAAGCGGCTCATCGCGCGCGGTAAGAGCCATGGATCGCTGACGTACGAGGAAATCAACAGCGCCTTCGACGTTCTCGAGGAGATCAGCCCCGAGCAGCTCGAGGAATTCTTCGAAGAAATTACCACCGCAGGCATCGAGATCGTCGACGAACAGAAGGACGAGAAGCCCGAAGCCGAGCGCGGAGAAGAGGTCGAGCAGACAATCGCCGACGGCCTCTCGCTTGACGATCCGGTCCGGATGTATCTCAAGGAGATCGGGCGAGTTCCGCTGCTATCAATGGAGCAAGAGAAGTCGCTGGCAATGCGCATCGAAGCCGGAGAACTCGAGCAGAGCCGGGATGGTTCGGCGGATTGGAAGATCGTCGACGGCGGCGAGGAGGCCAAGCGGCAGTTAACCGAGGCCAACCTTCGACTCGTCGTATCGATCGCCAAGAAATACGTTGGGCGCGGCATGCTCTTCTTGGACTTGATCCAGGAAGGCAATCTCGGCCTCATCCGAGCGGTCGAAAAGTTCGACTATCGTAAAGGCTACAAGTTTTCGACGTACGCTACGTGGTGGATCCGTCAAGCCATCACCCGCGCGCTCGCCGATCAGGCACGAACGATTCGCATACCGGTGCACATGGTCGAGACGATCAACCGTCTCATCAAAGTCTCGCGCCAGCTTCTGCAGGAGCTCGGGCGCGAACCGGCCGTCGAAGAAATTGCTACGGCGATGGGATTGACGCCGGAAAAGGTACGCGAGGTCATGAAAATCTCGCAGGAGCCGATATCGTTGGAAACGCCCATCGGCGAAGAAGAAGACTCGCACTTGGGCGACTTCATCGAGGATCAGGAAGCGGTCGCTCCGGCCGAAGCCGCCTCGGTGATGCTTCTCAAAGAGAAGATGCAGGACGTACTGCAGAACTTGACCGAGCGGGAGCGCAAGGTGCTGGTCTTACGCTTTGGTCTGGAAGACGGCCACCAGCGAACGCTCGAAGAGGTCGGTCAAGAGTTCGGGGTGACGCGCGAGCGCATTCGCCAGATCGAGGCAAAGGCGCTGCGCAAGCTCCGCCATCCCTCGAGAGGCAAGGCCCTCAAGGATTATTGGACGAACGAATAGTCTCGGTCGTCCAATACTATGTCCAATCCGATTCTCATCGCCGCGATCGTTGCGGTAACCCTCCCCGCACCGTCACCCTCGCCCAGCGCGTCTGCCGTCCCAAAGACGATCATTACGGTGATCTCGTCGCCGTATTGCAACTCGCTGGCCGATCATTTCAACGGTGCGCTCGTGCCGATGCTGGCCAACGATCGCACGCTCGATCGCGTTGGCGTTCAGCTCGACAACGCCGACACTTCCTTCGATTACCCCGACTACGTCGAGCGTTTCGTGCATGCCCGCGACGCGCTCGGCAAGCAGGAGACCGAACTCACCACTTCGCTGGCGCAAATCCAGCAACAGATCAACCTCTTGCGCGAGGCATCGAAACTAACCACCGACACGACGGCGGCAGCCGACATCCACTCGGCGGCGCAAGAGCTGCAGACGGCGTACGACAAGCAACGCCAGCTCTCGATCGATCTGCAGAATCTCTACCGCTCGATGCTCGACTACCCGATCTATCGAGCGAATCCGAGGCTGGGCGGCTTCGACCCGCGCGAGATGGCGGCACCCGCAGAAGCGCGCACGATCAAAAGCTATTTACGATTCAACGGTCAGCGCGACGTTATCGCCCAATCGGAAGGCAAGGCCGTCGACATCGCTTACACCGCCGCCGAAAATTACTGCGTACCAAAAAAATAACTTGTCATCCGAGCGAGGACTCGCCATGTCATCCTGAGCGAAGGCGCGCAGCGCCGTAGTCGAAGGACCCGAGCGTGGGCAACCCTGAGCGAGCGCAGCGAGTCGAAGGGTGGCCCGTATCTTTTTTCGAGTTAGAAAGTAGCGTGTCATCCTTCGACTCGCTCAGGGTGACACAACGCAGCCGTTCCTTCGACTACGGCGCTTCGCGCCCCGCTCAGGATGACAATGCTACATGGAGTCTTTGGCGGCGTCGGCGCTGGGCGTGACGAGCGGGTTCTTATCGGCGAAGGCGCCGCTGGGGTTGGGTTTGATCCATACGATCAAATCCCACAGCGAGGGAAAGAGAAATACGCGCTTTACTTCGGCTACGTTTTTCGCGATGCCCATTTTGACGAGCGTTTCGGGCTGCGGGTTGTCGACGTTGCCGCCGGCATCGGCGAACTTCTTGGCTTTGGTTGCGCCGTAGATCTCCTTACCGTTAGGCCCGTTGAGAATGTAGTGAAGGTGCTCGCGGAACGATACCCAGCGGTGGTAGTTGACGCCCCAGATCGCCGGCGGCTGCGCCGAGCTGCTTTGGAGCACCGAAAAATCGGCGCCCAGCAAGTTTCCGTGAACGTCGTACCAGAGCTGGCTGGGATGCTGCGGATCGCCGCTCTGCCACTGGAGGTTAGCGTAGCTGATCGCGCCGTCTTCGTCCTCGTTGCCGAAACGGAAGTATCCCGCCTTTTCGGCGTCGGCCGCCGTCGGGAACCGCGCGGTCAAATCTTTTTGAATGCTCTGGACGAAGGCGACCTCAGTGCCCTGCGGCTGCGGCGAGAGCGTCGCTTTGGGCGCCGGAGCGGCTGCGATTGCAGCGCTACCTGAAAAACAAACGAGTGCGAGCGCACAAATAATGCGGATTAACACGAGTCAACCTCACTTTCTGCGCACCACTTCGGGGCGGCGCGGCCGAAAGCATCGCGGTTAAGGCTTCGTCGAGGCCGTGGCTGACGGTGAGGGTGAAGGCGAGGGCGACGGCGTTGTCGCCGGCGCCAGCGGCCGTGAGTTTCCGCCGTGCGGCGCTGAGAGATCGCCACCGATGGGCGTGGCCATCGGCATCACCGGAAACGAGGGGTTGGGGACGTCGCCGGCCGCCGAGAGCGGACGCGGCGTGACGATCGCGATGCTTCCGTTGGGTCGTACCGAGAGCGTCGCTTCGGTGCGCGCCGGAATCTCCGACCCGGGATTGAGGACGAAGTTCTTGCCCTGACGGAAAATCTGATAGAGGGAGTAGTACGGCACGAAGATATCGCCGACCGTATCCTCGGCGGCGACGGTCGATTCGTGACCGGAGGAGCGATGCGGCTCCAAACGCGATATCGGCGCGCGCAGCGGAAGGCTGCGCCCGTCGGGGAGTAAGAGCGGCTCGAAGAAGATATCGACAAAACCGTACGTGTCGGCGATGTCGGCAGACGACGTATCGACGATTCGAACTTGTGCGGGCGTGCCGGCCTGCGCGACGACGTGACCGCCGACGACAAGCGGATCCTTGAGGTGCACGCGAACGAGCTGTCCGGTCTTCGACGCCTTTGACGAAATCGGGTCGTCTAACACGAAGACTAGCGTCGAGTCAAACGGCAAGACGTCGGCGGGGGAAGGCGTTAACGTCGGTGTCGGTTTCGGTATCGGCGTAGGCGGTGTGGGGTATGCTGCCGCACTTCCGACGCCGAACGAGACGAATAGAAGAACCCAGAGGCCTAGGCGAAGCCCAAGCCTCGCAGACTTAGCTCGCGCGCTTTTCTGCTGCGGCGCGCTTGCCCTCTTCGATGAGCTGTTTGACTTTCTGGCCACCTTTTTGTCCGATGCGCTCGTAGAAGTTCGGTCCATAGCGGTCACGCGTGGCTTCGCCGCCTTTCTTTCCGCCCTTCTTACCGATCTGCTCGTAGAATTCGTGACCGTGGGCGTGCTTTGTTGCTAGGCCGCCCTTACGACCGATCTCTTCGTAGAACTGCGCGCCGTACTTATTCTTGACCGTCTCGCCGCCTTTTTGGCCGGCTTCTCGGACGGACATACCGCCGCTGCGCGTATTCTGTTCGTTCCCTGGCATTTTATCTTTCACTTATTGTTCCTTGCACCGCCAATCAAGGCGGCAGAGTTTTCACTTACTAGAACGCACAAGGGGGCAAGAAAGTTTGGTTGGGAAGGTTGAGTTGGGGTGAGAAGTCATTAAACCAGCTTGACGCTCGCTTGCTTAACGAGGTCGAAAAGCCTTAAAAAACGCGCTTGGTATCGAGCAGAATCGTTACCGGGCCGCTATTGAGGATTTCTACCTCCATCGAGGCGCCGAACTCGCCGTAGGCGACCTGAATCCCGCGTCTTTCCAAGTCGCTGCCGACCATTTCGTAGAGCGTGCGCGCGGCCGGCTCTCTCGCGGCGGCGACAAAGGAAGGGCGCCGGCCGCGTCGCGCGTCGCCGTGCAGCGTGAACTGGGACACGAGCAAGATCGCGCCGCGAATATCCTCGACCGAGCGATTCATCTTGCCGTCGTCGTCGTTGAAGATGCGCAAGCCGGCGATCTTTTCCGACATCGCGTGCGCGTCGTTCTCGTCGTCGTCCACGCCGACGCTCACCAGCACCGCCAGGCCGGCGTCGATGGCTCCGACGACTCGCTTATCCACGCTAACGGCGGCGCGTGCGACGCGCTGCACGACTGCGCGCACTACCGCGCCATCAGCGCGAGAAAATCGACGAGAGCGCGAAGAGCGCGTTCTCGCGCCGTTCCAAGACGCGACGGTAAAAATAACCGGCCCAGTGCGTTCCGAAGGGCACGTAAATGCGTAAGCGGTAGCCTTGTTTGACGATCTCGCGCTGAACGCTCGGCCGGCATCCGTAAAGCATTTGAAACTCAAAGCGATCGTTGGCGATTCCGCGTTCGGCGACGAACTGTTTGATCGCCGCGATCAGCCGCCGGTCGTGCGTGGCGATGCCCGGGTAGACGCCGTGCTCCAGCAGCCGATGCGCCAACTCCAAATAGTTCCGGCGGATCTCGGGCATATCTGTATACGCGATCTCGCGCGGTTCGTTGTAGGCGCCCTTGCAGAGACGCACGCGCGCGCCCAAGGCGATCGCCCGGTCGACGTCGCCGGCCGTGCGTTTTAAGTAGGCCTGCAAGACCGGCCCGACGTTCTTGGCGCCGGCGAAGACGCGTTCGAAGACGCGCAGCGTTGCTTCGGTTACGGCAGAGCCTTCCATATCGATCCGCGCGAACGGGTCGGGGTTACTCGCCGCGCGCTCGACGATGGAGCGAAGATTGTCGGTGGCAAAATCCTCGTCGATCAGCAGTCCGATCGCGGTAAGCTTGACCGAAACGTTGGAGTCGATGCCGCTCGCACGGATGGCGTCGAGCATTTCGAGATAGACGTCGCGCGTGCGCACCGCTGCGTCGCGCTCGAAAACGTCCTCACCCAGAAAGTCGAGCGTCGCCGACATGCCCGCAGCGTTGAGCGCGCGCACCGCTGCGACGGCAGAATCGATGCTCTCCCCCGCTACGAAACGCCGCGCGAGAAAGTAAAAATTCTTCTGGAGCACGCGCCGCCTTTCGGGAATCTAGTGCACGACGCCTCGCCGGAGTACCCAGGCGACGGCGAGCACGACGGCAGCCAGCACGATGAATCCGTAGCATAGAGCGAGCGCTTCCCTAACGCCCGACGCCGAAAGTGCGACGTAAAGCGCCACGGGCAGCGAGGTGGGATGATAGGCAACGATGCTGGTCGCGCCGTACTCGCCGATGGCTCGCAGCCAGGTGAACGCGATGCCCGCGCCGATGCCTCCCGCGGCGGCCGGCAGCGCGACGCGCCAAAAGATGCGCCATTCGCCCGCGCCCAGCGTCCTGGCGGCATCGGCGTAAATCGGATCGAGGCTGGCGAACGCGGCAGCCGCGGCGATGGCCACAAACGATCCCGAAACGAAGAACTCGGCCACGCCGACGCCTAGCAGCGAATCGGGGACGCTGAGCCCCACCGATGCGAGCCACCCGCCCAACGGCGCGTTGCTGCCCAAGAGGTAAATGAGCATCAATCCCGAGGCGACGGGAGGAAACGCGAGCGGCAGCGCGAGCAAGAAAAGCGCCGCCGCGCGCACCCGCGCCGAGCAGCGCGACAGGTAGTAGCCCGCCGGAACACCGAGCAGCGTTGCGACGAGCGTGGCGCCGGCGGAGGCAAGGGCAGAGACCCGGAGCGCATCGCCACCCGCGGTGGCAAAGGTTTCCAACGCCTGCGCGGGCGGCAGAGCCGCAATCACAGCGAGCACCGGCGCGACGACTGCGGCGAGCAGCGCCAGCGTCGCGATCAAAAAAATGGGGCCCGGCGACGGATGCCTCATGCAGGAAGCTTCACCAACACATCGCGCAAAGCGTGCCCATGGGCGCGTCGTTCGTCAAGATCCTTGTCGTGGCGGTCGCGCTGGCGCTAGACGTGTTCGCGGTGGCCGTCGGCGTGGGGGTTCGCGGCGCGCCACGCCGCCGCATGATTCGGATCGGCATCGCTTTCGCGTCGGCCGAAATCATCATGAACCTCATCGGCGCCGGTCTTGGAGCGGCGGCCGGCCGGCTTATCGGCGACTACGCCGGATATATGGGCTTCGGAGCGCTCGTTGCCGTCGGCATCTACATGATGCGCGAGAGCTTTACGCAGCTCGGCGGCAGCAGCCGCCTCGATCTCTCGAGCGGATTCGGATTGCTGATTGCCTCGATGGCGATCAGTCTCGATTCGCTCGGCGTGGGCTTCTCGATTCTCTACATCGGCGTGCCGCTGGGAATTTCGCTGGCGGTGATCTTCGTCGTTTCGATCACCGCGACGAGCTTGGGACTCACGCTGGGGCGTTGGCTCGGGAAGGTCGCCGAGCAACGGGCCGCATTTATCGGCGGCCTATTACTGGCGCTGACCGGCGTCTTGTTTGCGGTGCTCAAGGCCACGCATGTCGGATAACGGCTCGTTCGTAAAGAGTGCCGGCGCGGAGCTGCTTTTACTGGCGCAAGGGACCGGCGCGAGCACGATCTTCGTCGTCGGTATCGGCCGTAACGCCGGGAAGACGACGACGCTGCGCGCGATTTACGAGGCCGCTTGTGCCAGCGGTTTGCGTGCCGCGCTCGCTTCGATTGGGCGCGATAGCGAAGATGCGCTGGGCACCGACGTTCCAAAGCCGCGCCTTTGGCTGCAGCCGCAGACGACTTTCGCGACCGCGCGCAGCGCACTGCCGCCCTCGCCGGCCTGCCGCATCTTGAAGGTGTCGCAGCTGCGCACGGCCGCCGGCGCACTGCTCTACGCTCGGACGGAGCTCCCTGGTTTCTACGATCTCGTCGGTCCGCCGACGGCTGCCGGATTGCGCGAAGTCCTCGCGCAGCTCGCCACGTCCAGCGACTTGGTCATCGTCGACGGAGCGGTCGACCGTATCGCAGCGGTCGCCGGCTCGGACGGAGCCATCGTCGTAGCCTGCGGCGCGGCCGGCGCGCAAACTCAGGATGAAGCCGTTGACGAGGTCGCGGGACTTACGGCGCGTCTGGCAGTACCGCGATTCGATGCCGGCGCCCCGGCGCTCGAAGTCGAAGGTGCGCTAACCGCTGCGCAGGTCGCCAGGTTTCTCGCTGCGGGCGAGTCGCGGCAGATCGTCGTGCGCGATCCGACGCAGATCGCGCTGAGCGGCAAAGCGGCTCGCGAAGCGCTCGCGCGGCTACGCATCCGTTGCCGTCGCCCGCTGCACGTAATCGCGGCGACGATCGCTTCGATCGGACCCGAGCGAAGCTTCGAGCCACAGAGCTTTCGCAGTGCCGTTGCAGCGGCGACGGGTCTGGCGACCTACGACGTCTACCGGGGAAGCGCCGCAGCATGAAGGCGCTCGAGCTTCTCGACGACTCTGCCGCGCTCGCTCTCGAGTTTGAGTGGTTGCGAGCGTGCGGTCGCGCCGGTTTCGCCGTACGGCGAACGCATCTTCGAGGGCTTGCGGCCTTTCGCCGCCGGCGAAGAGCCGAAGGCACAAGCGCGCGCTCAAAGAATCGCCGGCGTTTCGCAGCGCGTTCCCGCGGAGCGGATCGATGCGGTTCGCGGAGTTCTGCGCGACGTTCCCGATGCAACGCCGGCGATCGCTCGCGCCGCCATCGGCGGCGCGCTCGACGATCCGAGCTTCTTGGAGTTGCGGCGTTTCGGCGTGGCAATCGCGCAAATCGACGAATTGCTCGCAGACGACGCTCCGTTGGAAAATACGGCGGTGCGCCGTCTGCGCGAGATGCTCGACGCCGGGCAGGATCGCGAGACCGAGTTTTACCTCGCCGACGCCTTCGACGACTCGTTAGCGGCGGCGCGACGCGGGCTGATGCAAGCGCAAGCGGAGCTCGATTCGGCCCGCGGGCGCGAGAGCGAACGCGCCGCGCGCGAACTCGGACGCGCCGAACTCGGCGAGGAGTTCATCGTGATGCGCGCCGAGCATTCCGGCCCTTTGCCGCAAGGCGTTCGCGTCATGCGTGAAGCAGCGACCTATTTTCTTTGTACGCTGGAATACGGCGATGCCGCCCTCGACGCGCTGCGCCGCCGCGACGATGCGGCCACGGCGCTTGCCGCGGCCGAGGAGAGCGTGCGCGCGCGCATCTCCGCTCTCGTTCGCAACGAGGCGCGCGGCTTGGAGGCGGCCGCTGCGGCGCTCGGCGAGCTCGACGTACTCTTTGCCGCGGCGCACTTCACACGGCGCTTCGGCTGCCTGCCCGCGACGGTCGTTGACGAGCCCGCGTTGGCCTTCGAAGGGGCGCGCTTCTTGCCGCTCGAGGCGGAGCTGGCGGCTGCCGGTCGACCATTCGTGCCGCTGGAGATCGAGCTGCACGACGCTGCAGTTTTGACCGGTCCGAACATGGGAGGCAAAAGCGTGGCGCTGCGCACCTGCGGTTTCGTCGCGGTCTGCGCCGCTTTCGGCCTGCCCGTCCCCGCGGCGCGTGCTCGGCTCGGACTCTTCGATCGCGTCGCGTGGCTCGGCATCGGTCGCGAAGAGCGGATGGGAGGGCTGCTGTCGTCTTTCGCCCGCGAGGTGTTGGCGCTCAAGGAACTTCTGACGAGCGGAGGAGTTAGGCTGCTGGTGTTGGCCGACGAATTCGCCCGCACGACTAACCCCAGAGAAGGCAAAGCGCTGGTTGTTGCACTTTTGGAACGCTTGCGCGCTCGCGGCGCCTGCGGGCTTGCGGCGACGCACTTGGAAGGCGTTGCCGAGGCTGCCGGCGCGCGCCATTTTGCCGTGCGCGGGCTGCGAGAAATTCCCGCCGGCCCGGCGCCGGAAGTCGAATCGGCGCTCGCGGCGCTGGCCGGCTCGATGGATTATCGGCTCTCGGAAGTCACCGGCGACGGGGCGGCCCGCGCCGACGCAATCGCGCTGGCTGCCTTGCTCGGCGTCGAGCCGGAGTACGTCGAGGCGGCTCGTGCGGCGTTCTTGAAGTGAAGGCACGATGGATCCGCTGATTATTACCTGCGCGCCGGTCGGAGCCGAAGTCCGGCCCGACCAGACGCCGTATCTCCCCTATACGCCGCAGCTCTTGGGCGAAACGGCGCGCGCAGTCCGAGAGGCGGGCGGTTCGATCATTCACATTCACTGCCGCAACGACGACGGAAGTAACACGCACGACGTCGACCGATTTCGTCAGGCCTACGAGGCGGTGCGGGAGCAGAGCGATTTAATCGTGCAGTTTTCGACCGGCGGCGCGATCGGTATGACGCCTGAGGAACGGGCCGGCGTTCTCGAGTTGCGCCCAGAAATGGCGACGCTGACTTGCGGGAGCGTAAATTTCGGCGACGATATCTTCGAAAACAGCTTTCCGATCATGCGCGGAATTCTCAAGAAGATGAACGAGTTCGGCGTCCGCCCGGAGCTCGAGATCTTCGATAAGGGCCACATCGCCAACGCGCGGCGGCTCGCCCGCGAGCGGTTGTTGACGCTGCCGCAACATTGCGATCTGGTGCTCGGCGTTCCCGGCGGCCTGGAGGCGACGGTTTCTAATCTGTGCGATCTGGTCGACAATCTTCCCGAGGGATGCACCTGGTCGGTCGCGGGAATCGGGAAGGCGCAGCTGCCGATGACGATGGCCGCCATCGCCATGGGCGGCCACGTCCGCGTCGGATTGGAAGACAATCTCCACTACAGCCGCGGCCGGCTCGCTCGCAACGAGGAGCTCGTCGAGCGGGCGGCGCGCATCGCCGCCGAGGCCGGCCGGAAGGTGGCGACGCCGGAGCAAGCGCGTAAGATCCTCGGCCTCGAAGCCCTCGCCTCAAGGGCCCCGAGCCTTTCCGTCCAATAACGGCGCGCACAATTGTTCACTTATGTAGTGCGCCGGACGCTTCAATCGATTCCGCTGCTTCTTGCCATCTCGGTCATCTTGTACGCCATCCTGTACAACATGCCGGGCGGTCCGCTTGCGCCGTATCTGCAGAATCCGCACATCACCGCGGCCGACATCGCCCGCCTCAGGCATAACCTGGGCATGGACCAGCCGGTCCCCATTCAGTATCTGAAGTGGCTCGGACACATCTTGACCGGCGACATGGGCTACTCGACCAGCAACTCCGAGCCGGTCTTTCAGGCGCTGATCGAGCGTTTTGGGGCGACGGTCGAGCTGATGGGTGCCTCGCTGTTCATCGCGATCGGCATCGGCGTGACCGCGGGAATCATCTCGGCGGTCTACCGCTACTCGGTCCTCGACTACGTGATTACCACCGGTGCGTTCTTCGGGCAGTCCATGCCGGTGTTCTGGTTCGCGCTGATGATGCAGCTGGCGTTCGCCGTTCACGGGATTCCGTTGCCGGGCGGCTACCAAATCCAGCTTCCGTCGGCCGGAATCTCGAGCAGCGATACGTTTGACTTAGGCGATCGCCTGGCGCATCTCATATTGCCGGCGGCCGTGCTGTCGCTGCTCAACATCGCGCTCTTCAGCCGTTTCATGCGCTCGTCGCTGCTCGAGGTGCTCGGAACCGATTACATGCGAACGGCCGCGGCAAAAGGTCTGAACTTTCGAACGATTCTCTACAAGCACGGCTTGAAGAACGCGCTGATTCCGGTGGTGACGGTGGTAGCGCTCTCGCTTCCCAGCCTGCTGGCCGGCGCGATCATCACCGAAACGATCTTCGCCTGGCCCGGAATGGGACGGCTCTTCATCAACGCGCTCAATCAAAGCGATCTCGCGCTGCTGATGGGTTATCTGCTGCTGGTTGCGTTTTTGGTGGTCTTTTCCAACCTCTTCGCCGACGTGGTTTACGCGTGGCTCGATCCGCGCGTGAAGTACGATTGAGGCACTGAGATGACTGCACCGTCGCTGCCGCTGCCCGGCAACACCGTCATCGAAGAGGATCTGCAATTCTCGAAGGTTACGTTCTGGACGCGTCTGCGCCGGCACAAGCTCGCGGTGGCCGGAATCATCGTCCTTACCCTAATGGTTCTGGCCGCCGTGCTGGCCAAGCAGTTGTCGCCGTTCGATCCCAATGCGATCGATAACGTGCACTGGCAGGGAATGCCGCTGCCGCCGTGCTTCCAAGACGGCACGCTCTGTGGCGGACACACGTTGGGAACCGACGAGGTCGGCCGCGATCTGCTCTCGCGATTGCTCTTCGGAGCGCGCATCTCGTTGACGGTGGGTCTCTTCGCCGTGATCATGGAGGTGCTCATCGGCGCGACGCTGGGCGCGATCGCCGGCTACTACGGCGGCTGGCTCGATTACGCGCTGATGCGCGTCACCGATGTCTTTCTATCGATTCCGTTGCTTCCGCTGTTGCTCGTGCTGACGGCCATCGTTGCGGCAAGCTCGTCGAAAGCGGCGCTCAGCTTCGGGGTGATCGTGGTGATCATCGGCGCACTTTCGTGGCCGCCGGTCGCGCGTTTAGTGCGCGCCTCATTCTTAAGTCTGCGCGAGCGCGAGTTCGCCGAGGCGGCGCGCGCCATCGGCAACAACGACGGGCGGATCATCTTCCGCCATCTGCTTCCCAACGCGGTCGCACCGATCGTCGTTCAGGCGACGCTCGACGTCGCCAACGTCATCATTCTCGAATCGACGCTGTCGTTTTTAGGGCTCGGTATCCAGCCGCCCACGGCTTCTTGGGGCAATATGCTGGCCAACGCGCAGAGCAATCTCCAAAGCGCCTGGTGGGCGGCGGTCTTCCCCGGCCTCTGCATTTTGATCGTCGTTTTGGCGATCAACTACATCGGCGACGGCCTGCGCGACGCCCTCGACCCCAACATGCGCTAAGCGCGGCTAAAATGGAGCCGTCGGCAACGTCGTGCGGGAAGGGCGCACCCCGGCGTTCCCCGAACCCGCCCTGTCGGAAAGTTGCCCCGTGCGCAAGTGGCGGAATTGGTAGACGCACTAGCTTGAGGGGCTAGCGGGAGCAATCTCGTGCTGGTTCGAGTCCAGTCTTGCGCACCAACGACATGTCAAGCTGAGCCTGCCGAAGCATGAGCTTGTCAGACATGAGCCTGCCGAAGCGTGACCGGCCGTTACCAGCGCGCCAGTTGCGTGATCTGTATCAGATTGCCGCAGGTGTCGTTGAGCATGGCGATTGTCGAACCGGTCACCGTCGGTAGGCGGCATGGTGAACTCGGCACCGCCGGCCTTGACACGCTCGTAGTCGCCGTTGATGTCGTCGGTGAAGAACATGATGGCCGGCTGACCTTGCGCGAATCTCGCCTGCTGGTAGGCTTTGGCCGCCGGGTCATCGTTGAGGGCGAGCTGCAGTTCCGTTCCATCCGGATCTTCAGGCGAAGTGACCGTCAGCCAGCGGAATGGGCCGTTACTAAAGTCCGCCTTCTTGGCGAAGCCCAGAACGTCGGTATAAAAGCGCAGTGCCTTTTCCTGGTCGTCAACGTACACGGTCGTCACCTTAATCTTCATTCGGTCTTTCCTTCGATAGCGGCGTGTTCGCGGTGCGTGCCGCGTCACTTATGGACGGAAAGCGGCCGCAGAATGTGACCTACTTCTCTCGGCTGGGCGTGCCTGGAGCCGGCCGATCGGCCAAGGAATACGCTCGCTTGGCTGCTTATTGAGCCTTGGAGGCAGGCAGGGTTCCGGCAACCGGGCGGGCGCTTTGAGGAACTTTTGAAACCGGCCCTGAAACAGAGTCCTGTCCCCCGGCGTAAACCAGAGCAGCAATGGAAACTCTATCATGTGGTTGACCCGCTTTTCGATTAGCCGGCCGGTGATCACCGCCATGGTGTTCATCGCGCTGGCAATTTTCGGCACGATTTCGTTCTACCGGATCGGCCGCAGTGCCAATCCCCCCAACACCGACTTCCCGATCGTGGTGGTGTATGCGGGCTATCCAGGGGCCTCGCCTCAGGAGATGGAGCGGCTCGTCGTCAAGCCGATCGAAGATCAGCTCGACGGCATCGACGGCCTCGACCAGATGAGCGCCTCCGCTCAGGAAGGCGTCGGGATCATCGTCGTCCAGTTTAAGCTCGGCACGAATCTCGACATCGCCGCGATCAACGTGCAGAGCGGGGTCGACACGGCACGCGTCTACCTCCCGGCAGACCTCAATCCGCCCAGCGTCGAGAAAAACGGCGCCTCTCAACCGTTGCTCGATCTGGCGGTGAGCTCGAAGTCGATGACTCAGACGCAGCTCGCCGACTTCACTAATAACAAACTCGAGCCGCTGCTCAAAGGCATTCCCAACGTCCAGACCGTCGACGTTCGCGGCGCGGCCGATCGCGAGTTCCACGTCGAGCCAATCCCCGAACGCTTGGTCGGCGCGAACGCGACGCTGGGCGACGTATTTGCCGCGGTCGCGGCCAACAATGCGAACCTGCCCGGCGGCATCCTCCGCCAGCGCACGCAGGAAACGAGCGTTTCGGTTCACGCCGAGATCAACACCGCGCAAGATCTGCTGGGCATTCCGCTCATGGTTCCCGGCAGCTCCAACAAGAACATGAAGATCGGCGACGTCGCCTATGCTTTCGACAGCCACGTCGAGCCGACGTCGATCTCGCACTTCAACGGTGAGCCGCGCATCTACGTCGAGCTGGGCCGCAACATCGCCGCCGACGAGATCACCTCGACGAAAGTCGCGCGCGAGCAGATCAAGAAGATCGAGGAGCAGTTCCCCGAGGTTTCACTGACCGAGATCGACGCCCCGGCCGATTACACGCAAAAGTCGCTCAACGGAGTCTGGCAATCGCTGATCGAGGGCATCGTGCTGACGATGCTCGTGATGCTGCTCTTCCTGCACGCGTGGCGTAACGCCATCGTCATCATGATCGCGATCCCGTCGTCGATTCTTGCGACATTCGTTCTCATGAAGATTTTCGCGTTCCATCTCGATACGATGTCGCTGATGGGGCTCTCGCTGATCATCGGTATCTTGGTCGACGACTCCATCGTGGTGCTCGAAAACATCACCCGGCACCGCGATCTCGGCGAGGAGCCGATCGACGCGGCGATCAACGGCCGCAGCGAGATCGGCAGCGCCGCCGTCGCGATCACGATGGTCGACGTCGTCGTCTTCCTGCCGATCGCGTTCCTGCCGGGAATCGTCGGCGCGTACCTGCGCGAGTTCGGTGCGGTCATCGTCATCTCGACGCTCTTCTCGCTGCTCGTCTCGTTCACGCTCACGCCGCTGTTGGCGGCCAGGTGGAGCGTGTTGAAGCGCTCGAAGGGCCAACCGGCCTGGATGGAACACGCTCGGATCTCTCAAAGCCTCGCTGATCCTGATCGGCGCCGCGGTTCTCGCGTACTTCATCCCGTGGCCGATGGGCGAGCTGCGCTATATTCTGCCGATTATGATCGGCGCTCTGATGCTGCTCAACTTCTTGGTCTTGCGTTACGAGCGGATTCTAACATGGTACCGGACGCGCGCGCTTCCGTACGCGCTCGAGCACGGACTCTTTGTCGTCTGGGTATGCGTCGTGCTCGTCATCAACTCGCTGACGCTCGCCATGGGTGCCGGCACGACGACGATCGCGGTCAACGTCGTGTTCCTCGTCCTCGCCGTCGTCTGGCACGGAGTCGGCTGGATGTTGCGGCGCAAGGTTCCCGAGTCGGGGATCAATTATCAGTGGTCGGCAACGAACGGACGCTCGCGCAGCGCGACGTTGTTGCGCCGCTCGGGCGAAGCGATCAAAAACATGCCGCGCGTCCTTGGGCGGTGGTTCTACCAGACCGGCCGCGGCGGCCGGCTGACGTTGGCTACTTTCGGGCTTCCGATCGCGCTGGCGATACTCTTCCCAATCCTCGGCCCCATTGACTTCGATTTCGTGCCGCAAGTGCAGACCGGTGAGATCTCGATGACGGTCACCTATCCGCCCGGAACGCCGCTGCAGACGACCTCGAAGTACGTCACCAACCTCGAGAACGGCATCATGAAGGTCGACGGAATCAAGTCGGTCAGTTCGACGGTCGGACGCAAGCCGCAAGGCTGGAGCAACGCGATCGGCGACAACTATGCGCGTCTCGACGCGCAGACGCTGCCCGAGCGTCGCCACGACACGTACAAGATCATCGACCAGATTCGCAAGCTCGGCTATTTGGTGCCGGGCGGCGACTTCCAAGTCTCCGGCGACAGCGGCGGCGGCTCGGGAGCATCGATTTTCTACTCGCTCTCGGGTCCGGAAGACGCCATCGCGCCGGCCGCCGAAAAGGTTGCGGCTTTCTTGCGAAACACCACCGGGAGCGTCAACGTGCAGACGAGCAACGAGGCCGCCGCGCCACGGCTCAACGTCAACATCGACGCGCAGAAGGCCGAGGTGCTCGGAATCTCGCCGTCAACCGCCGCCAACGCGGCGCGTCTCGCCATCGACGGCGCGGTCGCGACGCGCGTGCGCGCCGAAAACGGCCTGGTAGACGTGCGCGTGCAGTTCCCGGGCGCCGAGCGTAAGACCGTGGATCAGCTCACGCACATCCGCGTGCGCGCCGAGGACGGAACGCTCGTGCCGCTCGCCGACGTCGCGAACCTGGAGTGGACGAAGGCGCCGCTGCAGATCAAGCGCCTCGACCGTCAACGCGTCGTCGACGTTTACGGCGGTACGTTGCCGGGTTACTCGCTGGGTTCGGTGACCGGTCCGCTCGAGCGCGAGCTCAAGAAGCCGGGTTTTCTCCCCGAAGGCGTCCACCTCACGGCGCAGGGCGATACGCAGTTCATGAACGAGACGATGGCCAACATGGGCGTCGCCCTGCTGACCTCGTTCATGCTCATCTACATGTTGATGGTCATTCTGTACGGCTCGTTCCTCGAACCGCTGATCGTCATGCTCTGCGTGCCGCTGGCCATCATCGGTGCGCTGGTCGCGCTTTCGCTGATGCATCGCATCGAGCCGACCGGAGGACAATCGCTCAACATCATCTCGATGATCGGCATCATCATGCTCTTCGGCTTGGTGGCAAAGAACGGGATTCTGCTCGTCGACTATTCCAACACGCTCTGCCGTCGCGGACTGCGCGTTCGCGACGCGGTGCTGCAGGCGTCGAGCACGCGATTCCGTCCGATCATCATGACGACGTGCGCGATGATCTTCGGCATGCTGCCGCTCTCGCTGGGCTTTGCCGAAGGCGGCGAGTGGCGGCAAGCTGTGGGAACGGTCATCATCGGCGGCCTGCTCAGCTCGCTGATTCTCACGCTCTTCCTCGTGCCGATGGTCTACGAAACGTGGATCGGATTCTTCGAACGGCGCGCCGATCGGCGGATGGTTGCCGCCGAGCTCACGCACCCCGCAGAGGTCGCCCGCGGCGTCGTTTGAGAGCGAGCAAGCATGGGTAGAGAGCCTGTATGAAAACGCTCTTTACTATTGCATTTGCAACCGCTCTTTGTGCCGCACCGCTCGCTGCACCGGCGCAATCCGCGGTGACCGTCATCGTAAACGGACAGACGATGAACTTCGCGCAGCAGCCGATCGTGCGCGCGGGTCGCGTATTCGTGCCGTTGCGCGGCGTCTTCGAGCAGCTCGGCGCCAGCGTCGTCTATTCGAACGGTCAAATCAATGCGACAGGACGCGGCCGCACCATATCGCTCACCATCGGCTCGACGCAGGCTACGGTCGACGGTCAGCCTCAGACGATCGACGTCGCGCCGTTCATCGTTATCGCTACTACGTTCGTTCCTCTGCGTTTTATTTCACAGGCGCTCGGGGCCTCGGTGAACTGGAACGACTCAACGAGCACGGTAACGATTGCCGGGGGCGGCGGGTCGGGGGGCGGCGGACAGCCGCCGTATCGCGTCCAGCTCGTTTCGGTCTCACCGACCGGAACGGTCTACGGCATGATGCCGGCGATTCATTTTGGTTTCGACCATCGCGTACGCTTCGAAACGCTTCGCATCCGAATCGATGGCCGCAACGTCAACTCAGGGCTGACTCAGAGCGGCCGCGGGTTCTTCGTGAGCCCGCCGTGGCCGTTGGCCTTCGGCGATCACAGCGTGCGCGTCACCGGTACGACGTTTGATGGCGTCACCTTCGACCTCTCGTGGGGATTCAAGCGCGTCCCCGGATAATGGCCGGCGGCGCGCGCTGGTAACCGGCGCGGCGCGCGGTTTGGCCGCGGGAATCGCACCACTGCTCGCGCGCGACGGCTTTGCCACCATCGCGATCACCTACCGAAATACTCCGCCCGACCAAACGCTAGCGGCGATCGAAGCCGCCGGCGCGTCGGGCGGTGCCGTCCGCGTGGATTTCTTGGACGAGGTTGCGACCATCGAGGCGGCGCTGCGCGATGCAATCGAGCGTTACGGCCCGTTCGATACGCTCGTTCACGCCGTCGGCCCGCTGCCGGTGAAGCGCTTTTCCGAGACGACGATCGACGATTACCGCGCAGCGATCGACGGCAATCTGCGAAGCGCGATTCTGGGGGCAAAGGCGACGCTCCCGGGAATGCGCGAAGCCCGGTTCGGCCGCATCGTATTCTTCGGGATGCCCGGATCGAGCGAGACGCGTCCCTTTAAGAGCCTCTCGCTCTACCAGTCGGCCAAGAGCGGATTGGTGGCCTTCGCGCGCTCGCTGGCGCTCGAGGAAGCGCCCCACGGAATTACGATAAACGTCGTCTCGCCGGGCGACATTCAAGACAAGGCCATCGACCGGGCCCAGGCGCGAGAACGTCAAGCCAATAATCCGCGCGGCCGCCCGGGAAGTTACGAGGACGTCGCCGATGCCGTGCGATTCTTAGTGGCGCCTGAGCGCGACTTCATCACGGGCGCGGTGATTGAAGTCACCGGCGGCCTGCAATCGGCACAAGAGAAAGCGCGGTAGGACTCGACTGAGCCGAAATCGTAACGTCGGCCAGACACGATGCACGACGTTACCAACGAACATCTGCCTTTTGCGCTGCCCGGCACGCGCCCGCAATACGGACCCGACAGGCTCGTCAACGTCGAGGAGATCGACCTCTACTTAGTCCCAGACATCGAAAACGAGTCGCTCGACGGCGTCTGTACGATGACCGTGCGCGCCCTCGACGAGGCCGTGCCGCAGCTGACGCTCGATGCGGTGGACTTGCAAGTCTCGCGCGTCGAGCTGCATACCACCGAAGCCGCGTCGCAAGCCGTTAAAGTTTCGCCGGCTCGAAGGTAAGCTGGAAATTAATTTCGATCCGCCGATCGCCGCCGGTGAGGTCTCGGTCTATTCGATCGCGTATCGCGTCGTCAAACCGCGCCACGGTCTCTTTTTCGTCAAACCGACAGCGGCGCGTCCGGAGAAAATCGCGCACGCCTGGACGCAGAGCCAGGATCAATACGCTCGTTATTGGTTTCCTTGCTTGGACTACCCCTACGAGAAGCAGCGCACCACGACGACGATCGTCGTTCCCAAGGGAACCTTCGCGCTCGGCAACGGGGAGCTCGTCGAACGGAGAGAGGAGGGCGACAGCACGATCTTTCGCTATCGCCAGGAAATCCCGCACAGTACTTACCTGATGACGATGGTAGCCGGACCCTTCGTCGAGGTGGAGCAGGGCCGAGCCGGGCGAAACGGCGTTCCGGTTTCGTACTACGTTCTACCCGGCCGTGAGGACCAAGGCCATCGTTCGTTCGACAAGACGCCGCAAATGGTCGAAACGTTCGAGCAACGCCTGGGCAGAGCGTACCCGTACGCCCGGTACTCGCAGATCGCCGTCACGGACTTCATCTTCGGCGGCATGGAGAACACGTCGGCGACGACGCAAACCGATCGCACGCTGCACGACGAAACGGCGCATCTCGATTTCTCCAGCGATCCGCTCGTTTCGCACGAGCTCGCGCACCAATGGTTCGGCGATCTGCTTACGTGCCGCGATTGGGCGCACGCCTGGCTCAACGAAGGATTTGCTACTTACATGGAAGCGGTCTGGCGTGAAGCCGATCTCGGCCACGACGAGTATTTGTACGACATCTTCGAGTGCCGCACGCAGTATTTCAAAGAGGAGACCGAACGCTACCGCCGCCCCATCGTCTGCAATACTTTTCGCGATCCCATCGATATCTTCGACCGCCACCTCTATCAAAAAGGCGGCGCGGTGCTGCACATGCTCCGCGGCGAGCTCGGTGACGCCAGGTTTTGGCGCTCGATCGGGGAGTACGTGCGGCGCAACGCGCAGGGCAGCGTCGAGACGATCGATCTGATTCGCGCCATCGAAGAGGCTACGGGCCGCAACACGCGCCGCTTCTTCGACCAATGGGTTTTCGGCGCGGGCTATCCGCAGCTGGAGATTTCCGTCGCGTGGGACGCGCAGCGTAAGTTCGCAACGCTCAACATCGATCAAAAACAGGCGATCGACGCGGCCAACCCTCCGTTCGAGTTCGACGTTGACGTGGCGTTTGTGCCGGGAACCGGCGAGGAACGCCGGATTCGAGCGCACGTCGAACGTGCCCACGAAAGCATCGCCGTAGCGCTCGACGTCGAGCCCGCGGTGGTACGCTTCGATCCGGGATCGTATGTGCTCGCCGACGTCCGCTATCGTCTCGGCGTAGATTTTTCCGCCGCCGTCCTCGAGCGAGATCCCGACATCGTGGCGCGCATCCGCGCCGCCCGCGAGCTGGCCGCAGATGGAAGCCAGGCCGCCCGTCGCGCAATTGCTGCGGCGTTCGAACGCGACGAGTTTTGGGGAGTCCTCGCTGAAGCCGCCGCCGCCGCCGGCGCAACGCGCGCGCCGTGGGCTCGCGACCTTCTGATCGGTGCGCTGGCTCACAAGCATCCCAAGGTGGTGCGCGCGGCCGCCGAGGCGCTAGGCAACTTCCGCGACGCCCAGACGGCCGGCGCGCTGATCGCCGTCGCGCAGAAGCACCGCTCGTACTTCGTGCGCGGCGCAGCCCTGACGGCGCTGGGCAAAACGCGCGACCCGCGCGCTCTGGAGATATTGCGTGCTGCGACCAAGCTCGAGACCTGGAACTCGATCGTCGAGAGCGGCGCGGTGCGCGGTTTGGGCGAGTCGGGCGATCCCGCGGCAATCGATGCGATCCTCGAAGCGTGCTTGCCGCAGCGCGGCGAGGGGCAGCGTCGCGCCGCAGTCGCGGCGCTAGGGCGCATCGGGGCTCTCGTTGAGTCGGTGCGAGTGCGCGCGGTAGACGAAATCGGCCAGCGCTTCGACGACGAGGAGTTTATGGTTTCGCTCGAAGCAGTTTCCGCAGCCGAGTCGCTCGGCGACGAGCATTTTCTTCCGGCGCTCGACCGTCTTGCCGGCGAAGCGTTCGACGGCCGGTTGCGCCGGCACGCTGCCGAGGCGGCAGCGCACATTCGCAAAGGCGGAAAAGTTCCGGCACAAGTAAGGAGTCTAAGAAACGACATCGACGAGCTACGGGAAGAACAGCGCAGGTTACAGGACAAGATCGAAGCGGCGCTGGCGCATCCATAAAGGGCGCGTCCTTACCGCTGCGCTGATTCTTGCGCTTCTGGTTGGAGGCATTTGGGCGCTGGCGCGCGAGCACCGTCGTGCGCCGCAGGCCACGGTCGCGGCGTCGCTTTCGCACGCGCCGGCGAACTTCGAACCAGCCGTCGTAACCGCTCCGGTCCCGCCGCTCGCGCCGCTATGGACCGGCGGCGAGCTTTCCCAAGTGCGCCAGGCCCTCGACGGCGCGTTCGCGCCGGCCATCACCGGAGCGCGCTCGTGGAGCCTGGCTGTGGTCACGTCCAATGGTGCGCCGATCTATGGCCGCGGCGCGCAGAACGCGGTTGCGCCGGCGTCGGCGCAAAAACTCGTCGTCGCGGCGACGTCGCTGTGGGCGTTAGGCTCGACGTACCGGTTCCACACGATGTTCGCGGCGCGCCAGGGCATCGGCGATAACGGCGTTCTCGACGGCAACCTCTGGCTCGTCGGATCGGGCGATCCGTCGTTATGGTCTTCCGATTTGCGAAACGGCGTCGCGATGCTGGTGCACTCCGGCTTGCGGCGAATCGGGGGCGGCGTCGTCGTGGACGCGACCGCCCTGAGCGGACCCGAGCGCAACCCGCATTGGGGTCGCGACGATGACGGCCAGGATTATGCGGCACCGACCAGCGCCGTATCGGTGGACGGGGATACGGTAGAATCGCACGTTCTCGTGGGCGGCGCCGAGCAGGCGGTTTGGACGCCGATGCAGGACGTGGCGCACTATGTCGCCACCGCTACGCAGCATATGCTTGCTGCGCGAGGAATTGCCTCGACTGCAGCGCCCAGCGTGGGAGCCGCGCCGCTGGAGTCGGTCGTTTTGTGGGATCATCGCTCCGCGCCTCTGGCAGCCCTCGAAGCGCATATGCTATTCGTTTCCGATAACCATTATGCCGAGCAACTGCTGCGAACGGTCGGTGAAGAAGTGAGCGGCATGCCCAACGACGTGGGCGGCGTCGCCGCCGAGCGCACCTTCTTAGCGCAGCGCGGCATTCCCAGTCCGGGTCTGCACCTCGTTGACGGCAGCGGCTTGTCGGCCGAGAATCGCGTCGCCGCGATCACGCTCGCGCGGCTGCTCGCATCGTGCCAATCCTCACTCTATCTGCTGCTGCCGCGGGGCGGACGCGAGGGCACTCTGGAAGATTACGATTTCACCACCGCGCTGGGGCGCGTGCGTGCCAAGAGCGGGCATCTCTCCGACGTTTCGGCGCTGGCCGGATACGTGACGACGCGTCATCACGGCCGCGTTACCTTCGCCTTCCTGATCGACGGATCGCCCGCCGATCCCGATGCCGCGATCGTGCGCGCCGTCGACCGGCTCTCGACTTTCTAAGGCATGTTAGACGAAGCGACGCTTTCGCGGCTTATCGGACGCGCTTTGCAGCACGGCGGCGAGTTCGCCGACGTCTTTTGCGAGCGGCGTAAGACGCTGGCCTACCGCCTGCAAGACGGACGCATCCACGACGCCACCTACGGCGTAACGCTCGGCGTCGGCATTCGAGTCGTCTCGGGTGAGTCGGCCGGTTATGCGTACTCCGACGACTTGAGCCTGGCCGCCCTGTTGGAAGCCGCCGAGGCGGCGTCGCTGATCGCGCGCGCCGCGCCGGCCGGTGAAGTCCGTGTCGCGCCGCTGCGTGGCGAGAGCGTCGACTCCTTTTACGACGGCGAGCCGGTGGATCGCAGCGACGCGTCGCGCTACGTTGCGCTGCTCGAACGCGCCGACGTCGCAGCGCGCCGTTACGATCCGCACGTCGTTGCCGTCAACGGGCATCTGACCGACGAAGTGCAAGAAGTTTGGATCGCCACCAGCGAAGGCCGTCTCGTTGCCGACCGCCGTCCGCTCGTCACCCTCGGAATTCAAGTTGTGGCGAGCGATAAGAAGGAGCGCGGCTCGGGCTACGCCGGCGATGGCGGGCGTACGTCGCTCGCCTATTTCGAACGGCAGACGCCCGAAGCACTGGCCGCCGATGCGGCGCGGATCGCAACCGTCAATCTGGGAGCGAAGCCCGCTCCTGCGGGAGAGATGGAGATGATCGTCGGTGCGGGCGGCGGCGGCGTGCTCTTGCACGAAGCGGTCGGCCACGGGCTCGAGAGCGATTTCAACCGTCAGGGCACGTCGCTCTATAGCGGACGCGTCGGCGAGCGCGTCGCCGGCGAACTGGTCACGATCTTCGACGACGGCAACCTCTACCAAGAGCGCGGCAGCGTCAACGTCGACGACGAAGGCGTTCCGGGGCAGCACAAGGTTCTGGTGGAGAAGGGCGTCTTGCGCGGTTACATGCAAGACCGGCTCAACGCGCGCTTGATGGGCGTATCTTCGACCGGCAGCGGCAGGCGGCAGTCATTCCGCTTCGCGCCGCAGCCGCGCATGTGCAACACGTATATGCCGGACGGCGGCTCGACCGTCGACGAGATCGTCGCCTCGACGCAACGCGGCATCTACGCAAAGTCGTTCGCCGGCGGTCAAGTCGAGATCAGCAAAGGCGACTTCGTATTCATGGTCGGCGAAGGCTACCTCGTCGAGAACGGCAAGATCACCGCTCCCGTGCGCAACGCAACGATTGTGGGGAACGGACCCGAGATCATGATGAAGGTCGTTGCAGTCGGCAACGATAGCCGTTTGGCGCGCCGCCACTACACGTGCGGAAAGGGCGGACAGTACGTGCCCGTCGGCGTCGGCATGCCGACGGTAAAGATTTCCTCGATTACCGTGGGCGGCACGCAGCATGAATGAAGCCGCGGCAATCGATCTGGCGCGTGAAGCCGTCGAGTTGGCCGGTGCGGCCGGCGCGCAAGGCGCCGAGGCGTCGGTTTCAATCGCCCGGCGCTTTCACGTCGAAGCGCGCGAGCGTGCTATCGCGCGACTCGAAGGCTCCACCGGTAAGAGTCTCTTCATGCGCGTCTTTCGCGATGGGCGCAAGGCGACGCTCTCTACCACCGATTTCACGCCGGAAGGACTGCGCGAGGCGGTCGCCCGCACCGTGGCGCATGCCGACGTCGTCGCGCCCGACGAGTGTGCCGGTCTTCCCGATGAGGTCGCCGGCGATGACGCGCACCTCGATTTAGTGGATCCGGCCGTGACCGAGCGCCAAGGCGAGCCGAAGATCGAGGATGCGCTCGCGCTCGAACGGCTGATTCGCGAAGCGGATTCGCGCGTTACCAACTCCAGCGGGTCGCACTATACCGATTCGGTCGGCGTTACCGCGATCGCCAACTCGAGCGGCTTCGCCGCCGGCTACGGATGGACGCGAGCCGGCACGACGACCGGGCCCGTGGCGCTCGACGGCGGCGTCAAGCGCATCGCGCACTACGGCACGGCGGCGCGTCACCTGCGCGACCTCGAAAGCGTCGAAACGGTCGCAACGATTGCCGTGCGTCGGGCCGTCGATCTCTTCGGCGCGCGAAAGCCTTCGACGATGCGCGTGCCGGTAATCTTCGAACGCGACGTCGCCGCTTCGATCCTCGACGACCTCTTCGCAGCGATATCCGGCGCCAACGTCGCGACCGGAAATTCCTGGCTCACCGGACGGGTCGGCAGTCGAATCGGCAGCGATTTGGTTACGGTGATCGATGATGGACGGCTGCCGGCAGGTCTGGGCAGCTCGCCGTTCGACGGTGAGGGCGTGGCGACGCGGCGTACTCCCGTCTTCGAGCGCGGCGTCCTGCGCACGTTTCTCTACGATTCGTATTACGCGCGCAAGCTGGGCGCCGCGACGACGGGGAACTCGACCGGGGGCGGCATCGGCCCGTCGAACTTTTATCTCGAGCCCGGCGATGCGACGCTCGAGGCATTGATTGCCGCGACGCCGCTCGGCGTGCTGGTCGTCGACACGATAGGCTTTGCAACCGAGCACGCCTCAGGCACCTACAGCCGCGGCGCGCGCGGTTTTTTCATCGAGGGCGGCGAACTGGCCTATCCGATCGATGAATTTACCGTTGCGGGTCAGTACGCAGAAATGCTGGCAGGCGTTGACGCCGTTGCAAACGATCTACGCTTCGATGCGGCGGTCGTCTCACCGTCGTTTCGCGTGGCTCAAATGACGGTAAGCGGGAACTAGGGGACCTAGGAGGCTGACGATGCCAAACTCGCAACCGGCCATCAGTTTGACGATGATCTTGCGCATCGACATGCCTAACGAACCAGGCGCGTTCGGCACGTTGGCCAACGCCGTCGGCGATGCCGGCGGCGCGATCTTCGCCGTAGACATGCACAGCGTCGGCAAGGGGCGGATCGTTCGCGACGTGACGATCGGCGTGCCGTCCGACGCGATGGCGCAAGACGTGCGCAACGCCATCGAAGCCATTGACGGAACGCGCATAGTTTTCTCTTCCGATTCGACGTTTCTCGCGCACGTCGGCGGGAAGATTCGCGTCGATTCCAAGATCACGATCAAAAACCGCCAAGATCTTTCGACCGTCTACACGCCGGGCGTGGCCCGCGTCTCGATGGCGATCGCCGCCGATCCGAGCAAGGCCTTCCAACTAACCGTTAAACGAAACACCGTGGCCGTCGTTACCGACGGAACGGCGGTCCTAGGGTTGGGCGATATCGGTCCGCTGGGGGCGCTTCCGGTAATGGAAGGCAAGGCGATGCTCTTCAAGCAGTTCGGCGGCATCGATGCCTTTCCGATCTGCCTCGATACGAAGGACGTCGACGAAATAGTCGAGACGGTGGTGCGCATCGCGCCGGTCTTCGGCGGAATCAACCTGGAAGACATCAGCGCCCCGCGGTGCTTCGAAATCGAGGACCGGCTGATCGAGGCGCTCGACATTCCGGTGATGCACGACGATCAGCACGGGACTGCGGTGGTGATCTTAGCCGCGCTAATTAACGCGGCCCGCGTCGTCGGCAAGCCGCTCGAAGAATTGCAGGTCGTCGTTGCGGGAAGCGGCGCGGCCGGGACGGCGACGATCAAGATGCTGCTCGGAGCCGGGGTTCGCGACGTCATTCCGGTCGATCGCGCCGGCGCCCTCAACCGCACCGACCGTTACGAGAATCCGCACTGGCGCTGGCTGGCGGAGAACTGCAACCGCGACAACCGCCGCGGTTCGCTTCACGAAGTGCTCGAAGGCGTCGACGTTTTCATCGGCGTTTCCGCTCCGGGAATTCTCCAGCCCGAGCATATCGCGCGCATGGCGCGCGATCCGATCGTTTTCGCGATGGCCAACCCCACGCCGGAAATCATGCCCGATGTCGCCGCGCCCTACGCCGCGGTCATCGCAACGGGGCGCTCCGATTTTCCCAACCAGGTGAACAACCTGCTCTCGTTCCCGGGAATCTTCCGCGGCGCGCTCGACGTTCGCGCGCGGCGCATCACCGAGGGCATGAAGATCGCCGCTGCCTACGCGATCGCCGAAATCGTGAGCGAGCGCGAGCGCAGCGCGGAGTACGTAGTCCCGAGCGTCTTCGATCCGCGCGTCGTCGATGCGGTTGCAAAAGCGGTCGCCGCCGCTGCCGCCGAAGACGGCGTCGCCCGCCGCACGCCGGTAAAGACGGACGAAGAAGGCTTAGCATTGTCTACGTGATCTAGCTTGTCATCCTGAGCCCTTCGACTCGCTGCGCTCGCTCAGGATAAACCGCGCCGCAAGCGGCGCGGAGTCGAAGGACGGGCTAGTGAGTCACCCTGAGCGAGCGCAGCGAGTCGAAGGGTGACTCGAACAATTTAAGCGCTTTAAACATAAGAGTCGTTCTTCGGCTCGCTGCGCTCGCTCAGGACGACTCCACTCGCCAGTCCTTCGACTGCGCGCTACTTCGTAGCGCTTCGCTCAGGATGACAAGCGATTCAGGAGACAGGGAGGGCGCGAGCTTAGCGTGCGTTCTTCGACGCGGATGCGCCACGATAGGAGCGCGGCGTTTAAAAAAGAGAAGACGATCGCGATTTCGATGGCGCCGAAGGCGAGCGGAAGCAGCGCGATCTCCGCGCAGACCAAGATGTAATTTGGATGGCGGACGAAGCGGTAGGGGCCGCGGCGGACGAGCGGCGCGTTGGGGACGTTGATGATGCGGGTCGTCCAATACGGACCCAGCGACGCGATGATCCATAATCGCAGCGGCTGCAGCAGGACGTAGAGGCCGAGCAGCCACCAGTTGGGCGCGCGGGACGCCGGAATGAAGACCGCCATAGCGACGAGCCAGCCGGCGTGCAGCGCGAGGAAGAAGGGATATTGCGACGCGCCGGCTTCAACGCCGCCCGACGCGAGCAAACGGCGCGTATTGCGCTCGGCGTAAAACGACTCGACGGCCCGCTGCAGTGCGACCAGAATGAGAACGATCCACAAAACGCTCGTCGTGCTCAATCCCTCTCGAGCAGGGTGAAGCCCGCGGTGAAACCAGGCCCGAGCGCGCTGACCAGCGCGCGGCGCCACGGCGTGGCAAAGTCGCGCTCCAGCACGAACATGACCGTCGCCGCCGACATGTTACCGAAGTCGCGCAGCACTTCGCGCGATGCCGAGAGGCGATCCGGCTCCAGGCCATAGGCTACCTCGAGCGCATCGAGGACCTTAGCCCCGCCGGGATGACAGAGGAATGCGTCGATGTCGTGCAGCTGCAGGTCGCGTTCGCGCAAAAAATCGACGGCGACCTCGTGAAGCTTCGTCGTCACAAGCTCGGGGATATCGCGTGAGAAGATCGCTTTGAACCCTTCGGGCGTTACCTCCCAGCCCATGACGTCGAGCGAATCGGGCCACGTGTATTCGCCACCGCCGATGACGCGCGGGCCCTCCCCTTCCGAAGATATCAGCGCTGCCGCGGCTCCATCGCCGAAGAGCGCGGTGGCGACGATGTTGCTCTTGGTGAAGTCGTCGCGCCGGAAGCAGAGCGCGCAGAGCTCTACGACCAGAAAGAGCACCAGCGAGCCGGGCATCGATGCCGCCATCGTCGCCGCGCGCGAGAGACCGATCGCGCCGCCGGCGCATCCCAGGCCGAAGATCGGCAGCCGGCGCAGCGTTCGGCGAAGGTTCATCCGCTCCATCAAAAGCGCGTCCAAACTCGGCGTCGCGATTCCGGTGGTGGAGACAACGACGATTGCGTCGATTTCGTCCGGACGCCGGCCGGCGCGTTCCAAAACGCGCAGCGTCGCCGACTCGAGCAGGTCGATCGCCGAATCGAGATAGACTTGGTTACGTTCCGGCCATTCGTGCAGCCCCTCGTACCATTCGATCGGCACGCACGAATAACGCCGCTCGATTCCGGTGTTGCCGAACATGGGAAGCAGCCGCACGATTTCGCGCGAACGGGGGCCGAGCGCTAGTTCGATCCGCCGTGTAACGTCGCTCTGCCCTAGGACGTACGGAGGCACTGCCGTAGCGACCGCGAGCAGGCGCGCATCGGCAGCGACGCGCCCGTTCCCTCGGTCCGGCAGGGTCCCCGCGACCCGCATTGTAATGGCAACCTCCCGTGTCGTTTAGACAAGCCCCAGCGGTGCTTTTGGCTGCCCTCCTATTGGGCGCCGGCAGCAACCCCGCCCCGCTGATCATGTATTCGGCACCGGCGGGCACCCGACCAACCGGAGCCGACCGGATTCATCCGATCGATGCC